>CAWAHB010000001.1:0-97844 GCA_963781505.1 uncultured delta proteobacterium
TTAGCAGAAAGCCTGGCTGTTTGGAAATGCGACCGAAAAGCTCTTTTCTCACCTCCCTGAATGGCGATACAGAATCCCTCGCGTACGTCCAGTTTACGTCGATCTGGACGCCGCTTGACCTGATGATTGTTCCCGCTTCGAGCTCTAGCATGCCCGTCGGCCACGAACAAAGATTCTGGGCCCCAGCGCATCCCCTTATGATTTTGCAGACTGGTTGTCTCAGGAAAATCGAGGACTGCCTTTCGATCACCAAATACTGAGCCAATCCGAAATCGAAATCTCATACCTCGCTTCATCCCATTCTCTGGCAAATTGCAGGTTGTGCTTGCGATGGTAGTTGATCATCTCATCGGAGATTCGCGTGTGTCCAGCTGCGAGTTCCGTTGAATGGCACATCACGAGACCCGCCGGAAATCGAAGTCGCCATACCTTCTGTCGAGCGTTTATTTTTATCCCTTTTCTCGAAGTTTATGACTACGCGGGCGACACAAACCACGCCACAGCTCGTACGCGCGCTCAAACTGCGCGATCTGATCCTGTTCAATCTGGTCGCCGTCCTGGGTCTCAGGCACCTTGGGACAACGGCGAGATTCGGTCCCGGATCGTTGCTGATGTGGTTGATCGCCGCCGTCTTCTTCTTCATCCCGCAAGGATTGGCGGTGATCGAGTTGTCATCGCGCTTTCCGAAAGAGGGCGGCATCTATTTCTGGACGAAACGCGCGTTGGGGGAAGGTAATGGATTCTTGTGCGGCTGGTGTTACTGGGTCAACAACGTCCTCTATTACCCGAACCTCTTAATTTCGGCGGCGGTCATCGCGACTTTTATCTTCGGAAAAAATGGAAGCGGGCTGACTGACAGTTGGGCCTATGTGCTGCCCGTGACTCTCAGCTCGCTGTGGATCGCCGTGCTAATAAACATCGTCGGCCTGGGCACGGGCAAATGGCTGCAAAACGCCGGCGGCATCGGCACGTACGTTCCCGGACTCATTCTGATCTTGCTTGGCGTTTACGGCGTGATGACCACTCCTCCGGCGAATGAACTCAGCTTGGCGACTTTGAAGCCCGATCTGAGCAACCTGCCGGCGTTGAATCTCCTGGCTTCGATCGCGTTCGCGTTCGCGGGGCTCGAGTTGGTCTCCACAATGGGTGACGAGGTCGAAAATCCACGACGCAATCTGCCTCGCTCGATCTTCATCTCCGCACCGTTGATCGCCATCGTCTACATTCTCGGAACAGCCGCGGTGCTGTGGCGTCTGCCTAATAAGGATGTCAACGTAGTCTCAGGATTTCTACAGGCGATCAAGGCTGGCGCTGATAACATTTCCCCGACGCTTGGCTGGGTCGCTGCGCTGTGCGCGGTGCTTTACACCATCGGTAATCTCGGCAGCGTGGGCGCCTGGCTGATTGGGCCTGCGCGCGTGGCGTTTGTGATCGGGCTGGACCGCTATTTCCCGAAAGCATTCGGAGCGGTGCATCCTCGATGGCATACGCCATATGTGGCGATCCTCGTTCAGGCGACGCTCGGGACCATATTTCTGTTGCTCTCGGTGCTGGGAAAGGGCACGAACGTCGAGGACGTTTATCTGATCCTGCTCGACACACAGATTCTGATTTATTTCATCCCGTACCTTTATTTGTTCATCGTCTTTTTGATTCATCGCCGACGCGACGAAAACGCCAGTGAAGTCGTGCACGCGCCTGGCGGGTCGATTGGCGCATGGGTCACCGGCTTGAGCGGTCTGATCGTCACCTTGTTTGCGATGATTATCGCGACGATCCCGCCGCCGGATATGGGAGATCCTTTGCTGTTTCGGTTAAAGGTCATTGGCGGAGCGTCCGGATTTATTCTGATCGGCGGATTGATCTACTGGCGCGCTCGTTTGAAAAAGAAATAGAACGAAGCGCTAATCGAAAATCGTCAGTCGAAAATCGAAAATGAAGGTGAGCCGGCAGTTGGATTCAAACCGACGACCTTCTGGTTACAACGTGTCCATCTTGCATTAGGCGAAATCATCTTTAGAAGTTTGCGTTTCAGTCGCCGGTCCCAATGCTTTTCAACTCGCTCACGTTCGTTGTCTTTTTCACGATTGTCGTCACGCTCTATTGGAGCCTTCACGGCTGGGAGCTGAGAAAAAACCTGCTGGTCGTAGCGAGCTACATTTTTTACGGCGCCTGGAACCCGCCATTTGCCGCATTGCTCTTTGCGACAACCTGCATGGATTTCTGGCTCGGCCGCCAAATGGCCAAAGCGCGAGCTCCACATCGAAAGCGGCGGTGGCTCGTTGCCAGTGTTTGCATGAACCTGAGCATGCTCGGGTTCTTCAAATACGGTAATTTTCTACTGCAGAATTTCCAATGGCTGCTCGCGCGCATCGGGATCGTTTACCAACCGCCGCATCTCGACATTCTGCTGCCCGTCGGCATTTCATTTTACACGTTCCATTCGCTCTCTTACACGCTCGATATTTATCGTGGTGTGCTTCAGCCGACGCGATCTCTGCGTGATTTCGTGCTGGCGGTTTCGTTTTTCCCACAGCTAGTTGCTGGACCGATTGTGCGCGCTGGCGATTTTTTGCCGCAGCTTAAACACCCTCCGCGCCTCAAAGAAAATCAGTTCTTTTGGGGACTGGCGCTTATGACTCTGGGTCTGTTTGAAAAAATCGTCTTGGCCGACACGTTGCTCTCCGGTTCGGCCGACCGCGTGTTCGATTATCCCGGCCCACTGGTCGCGCTCGATTCGTGGGCGGGCGTTCTCGCGTTTGCGGGGCAAATCTTTTTCGATTTCGCCGGCTATTCTCTTTGCGCGATCGGCGCTGCCTTAACCCTCGGCTTTCATCTCAAAGACAACTTTCGCTTCCCGTATGCCGCGATCGGCTTCTCGGATTTTTGGCGACGCTGGCACATTTCGCTTTCCACTTTTCTTCGCGATTACCTTTACATTCCGCTCGGTGGCAATCAGGTCAGACCGTTCCGTGCCGCGCTTAATCTTGTCATCGTGATGTTCCTCGGTGGCCTTTGGCACGGCGCGGCATGGACCTTTGTTGTGTGGGGCCTATTGCACGGATCATATTTAGTAGTCGAACGTGTCCTTCGCGTTTTGTTTGAAGCCAAGCGATGGGCGAGCACGTTGCCGGTCCGCGTCATCGCCGGGTTCGCCACTTACGCGGCGGTTTGTGTTGCGTGGGTATTTTTCCGCGCGTCCGATTTCACGATCGCGAGCAGGATGCTCGGCGGTATGTTCGGGCAACATCCGCACGGCGACGCGATTCTTACCACGCGCGAATTATTGCAGATTGGAAGCATCACTGCCGGTGTGATCGCCATGCATTGGGCGATGCGCGATAACACGTTTGAGACCGCGGTGCTGCGTTTGCCGCACTGGGCGATCACCGCGATCGGGGCCGCGATGGCGTGTGGAGTCATTTTCACTCAAGTGAACAGTAATGCGTTTATCTATTTCCAATTTTAAGCGACGGCTCAGACTACCGCGCTTGTTCTTCCGTAAACCTTCACGCGAGGAACAGATTCACGGCGGTCCGCCTCTGGAATTTGAGCGTCCGATTCCGCCAGCGCCCTGGCGCGGAATCGCGGTTGTCATCACCATCGTTGTAATCGCTGCGACCACAGCGTGGGAGTTATACTGCCGCTCGCTTGGCTACGGACTGACGCTCAATGATAACGAAGATCTTTGGGCGCTGTGGCGACGTAGTGTTGCGCCGGAATCGATTGTGATTATCGGCGATTCCCGCGCCTGGTTCGATGTAGATCTTGATGAATTCCAAAAAGGTTTGGGCAAACGACCGATCCAACTTGCGATGGCCGGCTCGACTGTTTTGCCTGCTTTAGCCGATCTGGCCGACGACAAAAATTTTCATGGCACAGTGATTTGTAGTGTTGTCCCGTATTTGTTTTTCGCGCCGCCCGGTGCTCCGCCTATGGAGCGTGCCAAGAAAGGAGTTAAGCGGTTTCACAATCAAACGCCCGCCCAGCGTGTCAGCGAATATCTCGCGATGCCGCTGGAGGAGCATCTCGCGTTTTTGAAACCGGATGATTTAACCCTGCAAGCGCTTTTAAACCAATTACCGATTCCGGATCGTCCCGGCGCGCTCGTGCCTCCGGTCTTTCCCCCCTACTTTCAAATTGAAGACCGGGAACGTCGCGCCCGAATGTGGGAGAAATGCGCTGAACCCGGGAGCGAATTAGCGAAAAAAGTCCAACAGATCTGGATTCCGCTCTTCACGCCACCACCACCGCCCACTTACATCCCCAAGGACGTTTTCTTTGCGCAAATGAATGAAGGTATTCAAAAGCGTTTCGCTGACGTGACTGCTGCCGTCGAAAAAATTCGGTCGCGCGGGGGAAAGATTGTTTTCATTCGGTTTCCTCACACTGGTGGATTGAAACAACTTGAGGATCGGATCACGCCCCGCGCAAAAACTTGGGACCCGCTTTTGAAAATGACTCGCGCGCCCGGAATTTATTACTCTGACTTTCCCGAGCTCTCTGGATTCAACTGTCCCGAATGGTCGCATTTGTCTGCGGGCGATTCAGTCGAATTCAGTAAACGTCTGGTCCTGCATCTACGCGCCGCGTTGAAGATGTAAGTGCGCCGTAGCGTTAAACGGATGAGCCGGCAGTCGGATTCGAACCGACGACCTGCTGATTACAAATCAGCTGCTCTACCAGCTGAGCTATGCCGGCGTTTACGAGGGAAAATACTCTCTGACGCGGCTTCGGCGAATCTCTTTCTATACGCCTTTTCTATACGGCAACTTTTGACGCCTCTTAAGGCATCATTTTGGACTCGACCGGAGCACACGGGCCGTAATTCGCATCGTTTTGGCGCTTCTGCAACGACGCAATGGCTCCCAGCTTGGAGCGGCAACGGCATTTGTCCGAGCAATGCTGGACGGATGGGAGAGCGTCTATGAGCGCGTCAGATGAAAAGGTTTGGCAGCCAACTGCCGTGCAGAATCTCGTCAGATATGCACCGTCGGGCACATATTTCGCGCGCTTCCGCGTTGGCGGTAAACTTGTCTGGAAAAGTTTGAAAACCGCGACGTTTTCCGTCGCGAAACAACGATTGCCCGACACGCTGCGCGATCACCGTTCGAAGATCGAATCATTGACCGCGTTTGCCGAAGGGAAAATGACGGTCGGCAATGCAGCGGACGTTTACCTCCAGAAAGTACGCGCGAGCATATCACTCAAGCCGAGATCAAAAGATTACCGCGAGTTAATGATCGACTTCATTCGCCGTTCCTGGCCGTCGCTTTTCGAGACCGACGTGCGCAAGGTATCTCCGCGCGACTGCGAACTTTGGCTCAGCCGATATCAACAGCGGTACTCTCCAAGCGTCATCAACAACAGCATTGGCACGTTGCGAGCTATCTTCGATGAAGCGATCGGCTCCGGAGCGCGATTCAACAATCCAGCTGCCGGGCTATCGCGCGTAAAGATTCGGCAGAAACAACTAGAGCTTCCGTCCCGCGGAGAGTTCTTGAAATTTGTGGATGCGATCCGCAATGCAGGCGCGAGGCAGTCGAAGGATTGCGCCAACCTCGTGCGGCTTTCTCGCCTACAGCGGACTGCGAATTGGCGAGGCAAAGCACGTCACTTGGGCGGACGTGAATTTCGCGCGTCACGGCAATTGCACGTACAAGGAGACCCCGAAACTGCCACGAAGAACGGAGAAACGCGCTTTGTGCCGATGATTCCCGAGCTTGAGCAAATGCTAACCGAATTGCGAGCAGAACGAGCCGAATGAACCTGCAACTGCAACCGTGATGCGCGTCTTTGAATGCCAGAACAGCATGACGCATGCGGCAGCGAAGATTGGGATGAAGCGCATTACGCATCACGATCTCCGCCATCTTTTCGCGACGATTTGCATCGAGAGCGGCGTGGATATTCCTACTGTCTCGCGATGGCTCGGGCATAAAGACGGCGGCGCGTTGTGCATGAAAACGTACGGACATTTGCGTCAAGATCACAGCTTCGCGCAGGCCCAACGAGTGAGCTTCGGCATCGCGGCTTGACCTTCCGTGCATTAACTTTTCAAAAGTCGCAGCAGTTCCGAGCGCGGCACGAGCAGCTTTCCCCGAAGCGCGCGACAGGCACGAACTTTCCGCGTTGGATGAGTCGATAGACGCTAAAATAATCGACGCCTAAAAGATCAGCGGCTTCATGAATTGAATATGCGAGCGGCTCTGGTTCGAATGCGAGCGCCTGCGGCGACAATGGATCGGTCATTTCTGTTGCCATTGAAACGCCACCGTGTGTTTTTACGAAGCGACCAGTTTGTAACGAGTGCCAACTCAGGGCATTCGCTGACCCCACAACGCGCGAAACAATTCTCTCCAAAATGATCGCTCCGATTAGGTTTACAATTTTGTTTTTCTTTTGCATTGTTCGTTCCCCTGTCTGTCTTTACGCGCACCGACAATGGCAAACGCTGAATTTCATCCCCAGTTTAATGCTCTTCTGCAGAGTTTTTTAAGGCACGCCAGCAGGTTCCTTATACGCGATCGGAATGCCAATGCGGATGCTCGGTATGGTAATAGACCTGTAACCTTAGATAAGAACTTGGCGGTCAATGCTTCGGTGAGCCGCGCTCAGGACGGCTATGCTCATTATACCATTACTGCTGGAGCCATTGCCGCTCTCATGGATGTTTCTGCGAGCCTCTCAGCTACCGAGGGGTTTTTCCCTGAATTACCGATAACTGGAGTTGTTCACGAAACCCGGACTATATATGATTCGAGCCACTTCCTCGAGTATTACGAGCTAGCCGGCAAACATGGGATGGCGATTCCGCTGATCCCGCTTCGCGCAGTCTTTAATGATCCGGTAAGAGATGCACTTCGGGGTGTGCTGTTTGACCTGACATGTCGCTTCCTGATGTTGCACGAGCAAATGCATTTTATCCGTGGTCATTTGCATTACCTTTATGGAAAAGACGCGCCGACCGCATTCGACGAGATTCCTGCCACTCCCCAAAAGATCGTTAGCTCGGCGAAACGGCGAGCCTTGGAATTGGATGCCGACGGCTCGGCTTTCATGACCCTGATCACGTCATTCGAAGATCGAGACGTTGTCCTCGGCCCCTTTGGTAAGAATATCACGAACCAGTGGGAATGGACGCGGATTGTGAGTGTTTCTGCATTATCCGTCATGATCCTGTTCTCAGTCGCCGATGAATCACTTGGAGAATCGAGCGACCGGAGTCATCCATCACCGCAAGCCAGAATGCTGAACGTCCTAGATGCGCTGAGTGCACATCTCGCCGACCAGACTGAGAGGGCACCGGAGATGGAACGTGTAAAGTTGTTTAAGGATGTCGCAACCATAGCTCAACTGATGCGGGTATTGCCGCCATCGGCTGATGCATTCTGGGAATGGCAAACTACCGACCGGACGGCACTAACTCATCAAGTCTGTCAAGAGTTGAAGGACGACCGCGAACAGTTTCTGAGTATTCTGCCCAACCTGAGATAAGTTTGTTGTCCCGCAGACCCGACGGGGTCGCGCTTCTTTTCGACTCATCTCTTCGCTAAAGCCCTCCTTATCAGTTCCGCGGACTACAAAAACTCGACGATTTTGCCGGCAATAACTGGATCGGCTAGGTAGCCGGCGATCCCGTGGCGGTTGTCGGTAAAGTTGAGCACATCGCGCTTGTTTTCAATCGGCGGAGTTACGTCAAAGTTTCGTGCGTCGAGTGGCACGAGCGCGACCACGTCACGGTCGTCGTAGGCGTTGAACCAATTTCCAAGACAAGCCGGCGACCGTAGCGGAGGAGGCAGATGACGTTTGATCCCGCGAATCCCCAATGGCGAACCGACGGTGATGAAACGCGCTACGGGCGGGACCGCTGCACGCGTCACCAGAACATTGTAGGCCACGACCGTCCCCAGCGAGTGGGCGAGCACGACGCACGGTTCGTGGCTGAAAGCCGCGGCGACGACGGCGTCGATTTTTTTGCGCACGCCAGGATAGCTAAGATAAACGTAAACATCTCGAGTAAAATGCATCGATCGCGGGACCGTTCACACCGGGTATACGATCGACCGCGCGCAAGATGGCTTGTACCCACTCCCAATTCGCCGGGCCCCGCTCTCTTGGCTCACCAGCAAACTCGCGTTCAATATCCGCCCGGCTCACGCCCATCGCGAGAGCGAGATCCTCGAGAATCTCGCCGCGCAGTTCTTTCTCGACGTCGCCCTCTGTGCCTCGCGCGGCGCCGTCAATAGCCAGCGGCGTGTCCACTTTGGCGACTAACGCGTCAAGGGTGTCGCCATAGAAGGGCAACTCTACGGGCGTTCCTGGTGGCAGCGTTTTTTCCCCGCGAAGAAGCCCGTAGCCGAGGGCGTCCAGCCACTCCTTTTTCAACGCCGCTGGGTCTTTGTCACCTTGGGCGCGACCGTGGATCATGATCAACTTCATCGTTACTTTTTCGCTTTCAAAAACCGCGCTGCAATCGCCACGCCTTCTGCCGTGAGTGTCGTCCAGAGCGATGGAACTAGATGCGCGCGGAGGGTTCGATGGATGGACATGAATAATGGATCCCGCGCGGCGAGAAGGGCCCAGCCTTGCGAGAGCATGGGTGCGAACGGACCGATGAGCCGATCCTTTGCAGCGTCGGGATCGAAGCGTGTCGCCAGCATTGCAACATCGAAAGGAACGGCCAAAACCGGAGCGTCATTCCGCATGCAGACGAATATGCTGTGGGCATCCTGATATCGGCCTACCTGGGCGTAGGCGTATGCGGCATAAATGCCAAGAGTCGGATCGAGTCCCTTATTTTGTCGTATGCGATCGGCGAACGTGGCGGCATTTTCGATCGGAGGTTCTAGTCGTCCATTTCGCGACGCTACCGCGGCAAAGGCCTTCATAGCTTCAATCTCGGCCGCGTGCTGTTCATAGTCGCCGTAGCGCCACGAATTCTGCGAAGGCACATAGTTGACGCTAATCACGCGGCCTGATTCGTCCACGATCGCACTCCCGATAAACTCCGGCAGGATGGCGAGCATCATTCCGCGCGGGCCGACGCCAGTCTTAAAACTCAATACAGCCGACGAGCCGCGATGTCCCGGCTTGGGACGGAATCTCCAATGCCACGCACTTTCTTCTTTGAACGCGGGATCGATATCCCAGCCCGGCGCCACCGCATCGAGCGGCTCCGCCCCGTGCAAGGAAAACCCGGTGCGCGTCTCGAACCTTGCCCGGCCATGTGTTGTTTTCAGGCGTTCGATTTCGGTCGTTAGGCCCAGACGCCTGGCCAACCTAGAGTCACGCGCCGAGGTTCGGGGCGCCGCGCGATCAAAGCTCTCCGCTCGGATCGCCCTGAGCGCAGTGTTGAGCGTGGGTGCCGCCAGCGCGGCAGGCGTAACGGCACGCAGTTCGTGTCGAATCGACTCGGGACTTATCGCGGAGAAATACTGTGGCAATGCCGTTCCCACTTGCACCTCTGGTGTCTGCCGGACGCGCACATCAACCTCGCCAGCGCGCATTGGAACGCTGGATTCGAGGAGCGGCTTGAGTTTTCGGGAGGTAATGACATCGAGTGGCGGCGGTCCGGGAGTTTGCTCGACCAAATCCGCGGCGGGCTTTGTAACCGACTCAAGCAGGAGTTCCGTAAACAGCCCGCGATAAGCCCCTGCGGCAGTCGCCAACGGGAGCTCCCATGCCGGATCGCCTGGTCTAGTTGCGTAGAAGATGTCAATCTCGCCCCGGACTGGGCGACGACCGAGATTGGGAAAAATGGTGGCGCCGGAAATGGCACTAAGTGGCGGACCATTGACTGCGGAGCGGCAGGCGTCGGAGACGAAAACGACGTGGGGGATACCGCAGTTTCGTGCATCTTCGATCGAGCGAAACAAGTTCACCGCCTCGTTGGGGTTCTCGGGGGCGCGCGACAGAAGCCAGTATTCCACCCCGGGTGCGGAAAGGATTCCATGACCGGCAAAATAGATGATCAGTTGCTCGTAGATGCCTGCCTTTACATAAGTCGTAACGACATCGAAGATGTCGCCCACTGAGACGCGAGTGCCATTTCCGTCCACGAGCTTTTGTGTGTTGCAGCCTTGGTCCGTCGCCCACTTGAAGAAATCATCCGCTCCCTTCGCGGCGGCCTTGAGAGGCATCATTGACCCGGCGTGGTCGATTCCAATGCAAACTGCGGCGCGGCGCGGCATGGTTACTCTTTTGCTTCGTTTTACAGCGCGACACATCCCTGCCAGAATGCTTCGAATGCTGACATTTTGTCATATTCATGCGCGGGCCGGTATCCTTCCTCAAGGGAATGCCTGTCGAGGAGTGTCCCCGAACCTCGGCAGGAGAAAGGTGGTCATCTTTTCCAAGGCTTCATCGGTGTCGCGAAATACTCGCAGGGCTTTGGCGTCGGCCTCCTCCGCGTTGACCAGCACCGTGGTTGTTTCTTGCACCAACATGAGCGCTTGGAGGTCCAAGTAATCGGCCATTGTCTGCTTCTCCGCGATCTCACGCAGAGCTCCTGAATCATTTTCCGGGCGGCGCTCGCCGCCGGAGATTCGGCCCGCGCGCGGGTGCAGCCGCTCGAGCAGCTCGATCGCCGCGAGGCTTCGCGGCGGAATCGCATCTGCACCCTTCCGCTCCGCATCCATTTCTGCCGAGCCTTACAGATTAACACGCCTAATTACAAGCCTGCATTTGGTCATCAGGCGGAGACTTAGGTGTTCACTGAAGTTCGGATGCTGCGGTTCATCGCCTGCGGCCCGCTTTTAGCCACCTAATCTCGATTTCCCTTTGGAAAACCGTGAATTCAGAACCACCAGTCATTAATTGTGCGAATCGTTAGAGCCGATAATCCCTTCTCGTCTGCCGAAAAAGGACTAGAATTTGTGCTAGAACGAGGCGCATTTTACTCACTATTCGCGGCCGCGACGATTTCACACGAAAAACCTGTTTTCCGCTCGTAAGACGCACTCGCTTTGAAATGAAAAGCGACGCTCTGAAATCGATGATTTCGCAATCCTAAGTCTGGCAATTGTTCAATCCGCTTTCTTCGAAATCGGGAACTCTTTACTTTTCGAGGCTCGGGGTAGGCGTGTTTTCGCCGCCGTTGCCCAAGAAAGTCTAACTTGGCTCGTAACATTATGGTCGATTTGCAGCGAGATCGTCCAAGCGTAAAAACGTCTCCGCGCTCAGCCGCTCTAGCTTGTAATCAGCAAGAGCTGAGCGACCTGAGATTCCGTACACGCGCTAACGATTTAAAAGTCGCAACAATTCCGTGCGCGGAACGAGCAGCTTTCCCCGAAGTGCGCGACAGGCGCGTAACTTCCCGCGCTGGATGAGTCGATAGACGCTGAAATAATCGACGCCGAGTAAATCGGCAGATTCCTGGATTGAATAGGCCAGTCGCTCCGTCTCCGCGATGTTCGCGGCCGAAGGCGACGATACAGTTGTCGTTTCCATCTGTCGTCATGTTGCGGCCCAGCACGATCAAGGAGGCTCCCACTTTGGAGCGGACTTTATTGATGTTGATACGAGCGGAAGAAACGCACGCGCGACCGCCAGAAAAGACGCGCCGCGTTAATTCCCACGAGGTAGGGCAGGAACACTACGAGGACGAGGCCAACAATAACGAGCAATCCATCTTCGGCTTTGGGCGATCTCAAAAACGGATGGCCGTTTGCGACTTCATAGCCGCGCAAAAAGACACCGAAGATCAGAATAGCGATGGCGACGAACACCAAACCAACGAATGAACGCTGCCTTCTAGTAAGACCGCGCACCACTTCAGCGCCGCACCCCGTGCAGACGCTCGCATTCTCAGGAACTTGCGTGTGGCAATGCGGGCATACCAAGGTCTTCACAGGCGAACAATAACATTGTCCGTATCAGAGTACGAGCGAATTTCGCGAGCTACCTTGCTTCCTCGATTTGAATTCCTGTGATGACGCCGCCATCGCCAGTCTCTAGACCCTCATAGCGTTCGGGCATCGTCCGCAGCCACTTCACTGCGAAATCCTGCAACGCGAGAAGCAACGTTCGGAGATTGCGACCTTGCAGCTCTACATCATGCGAGGAAAACAATAAGCGAAGCGTTTCGATTTGCTCAGCCGATGTGAGCGAGGCAGTGACGAGATGCTGGTACGGAAAGACGTGCGATTCGTTCGGCGATGTCTCGATGCGAAGGCATGGGCACGGCGCTTCACGCTGCCAGCACGCGGGCGTTGCTTGCACGGTTTGTCTGCGATTTTCGGTTTTCATATTTTTGATTCAAATCAATGCCGAGAAATTGGCTGCTCCAGGAATGCATCGTCATAAAGCAAACACGTCGCGCGAATTCACGGCCACGTCGGAGCGAGCGAAGAATCTTGTGTCGCTTGTTCGTGCCGCTGTCTTGTTGCGGGATTAGATCGAGCGCAAGTTCGCGCTCGCCGCTGCGCGCGATTGCATTGCGCAGAGCCCGCTTGTCAGGCGTGAAAATTCGGATGCTCTTTCGGCCACGAGAGATCGTCACATACCATTGCTGCGCACTTGACGCAGCCCGCACGCCCGAATCGGAAAACAGGACGTGATCAACCGTCTTCCCTTGCGAGCCATATGAGGTGACTGCATATCCGCGCTGAAACTGCCGATAGTGCGGCGGCAGAACACGACCATCTCTCAGGTGAATCCGACCGTCTGGTGAAATTTTTGCAACCGAAACGATTTCGCCGTTCGCGATTTTACGACCGTCCAGAGTCCTGCTGTTTGCTTTCAACTGCAGCTTGTCGCCAACGCTGAGGCTGAGCACATGCGGCAAGCAAACCGTGATCTTTCCCAAATCCTTTCGCGGGATTTGTCGCACTCGATCGGCGACCTCAATGACGAGATGTCTTGCCGTAAGCCCGATTATTTTTCCGTGCTCCCCGCGGGTGCAGTTGCGAAAATCGCGATTGAAAACGACGACGCTTCCTGAGGGATAATGTCGCAGGTCGAGCTTCTGTGCTTCTGTCAGATCGACTTGTTCGAGCGCGGTTACGGCTGATTCGTCGCCCGCCAGCAAACCTCGGTTTCGTAGCTGCTCGCGAATGGCGTCGTTCACGGCGCGAACTTCGGCGCGCGTTTGCGAGATAACGATGGCCGACTCGCCGCTCTTTGCGATCTCCAGATAAGCGTTCGTTAGGCGCTCATTCTGCCCCGCAGAATCACACTCGACGATGGCGCCGAGCGCTTCCAATTTTCGAAATGAACGCGATAAATCTCCCGCTGCCGCAGCTTCAACGGCTTCGCGATAAGTCTTGATCCGCTTGCGTTCCGCCATCGTTCGCCCTCGCCGCGCATCCTGCCGTCGAATCTCGGAAATCTCGGCCGCGCGCAAACCGGAATAACGCTCGATGGCGCGCAGCGCGTCTGAGGCTTCAATCGGGCCGTGTTGTCGAGTATCACCGGAAAGAATCAACCGTCCGCTCCGCTCCCTTACCAAATCAATCAGGTCGAAAAGTTGCCGCCCGCTGAGTTGTCCTGCTTCATCGACAATCACGACTGCCCGCTCAGGAAGTTCACGCCGTTGCAAACATTCGGCGACCGTCTGCGTTCCGATGAGACCATCGCGAAGGAGATCGAGGACTTGTTGTCGCTGCGGCGCGAGAACGACGGACGCGCTTCCCGCGGCATCGAGTGCTTGTTGAACTCGCTTTAGAACAAAGCTCTTTCCAGTGCCGGCGGCGCCGCGAAAAAGCGTGATGAAATCGGCGGACCAAAGAATCGAGTCCAAAGCGGTCGATTGTTCCGGCGTCAGTTGATTGTCGGCTCCAGCGATTCTCGGAGACAGTGGCGCGTATGCGCCGATGCCATCGCGCGCGGCCTGCACGATTTCCCACTCTCGCGCGAGCACATCGCGATGTGCGACTTTCGTCGGAGGACGGTCCGATGCGCTGCTCGTTTGAAGGGGAAATCGGTGCGGGAAGAGCGCCCGAACGCAGCACCAGCTCGAGCTTCCGCGCGTCGCGGAGCTGAACATCGGGGTCGTTGGATCCCATCGTGATGCGCGCATTGCCGCCGGCGATGCGAGCCAGAATCACTGGCGTGCTCTCCACCCGACCGTCGAGCAAGATCGCAAACCGCTTCTTCACGTTGGCGCCGGTGATCTTCTCGAAGGCGTTGCCTCCCGCATCGGTGAAACGGATGCCGACGTGCCATCCGCCCAGTGATCCGCTACCACTTTGCTCCGGCGCAGCCTGGGCATCCGACACCTGATCGCCGGTGATGTCGGCGCGGCTCCTGAGCAAGTAGGTGCGCCAGCCGATCTCGGTCTCCTTCAGGGTGTCCGGATTCGTCTCCCGCACGATCTCGAAGCCGAGCTCGCGGTCCGGGGGAACCGACAGGGTAGCGGCCCACTCCTTGAAACGCTGGAGTGTGTCGCGCATCTGCTCTTTGGGGCCTTTGCGCAGGAACGCGTACTTGATCTCCTTGCGCTGCTCGCTACCGCTCTCGTCGAGCCCGACGGGCGCAACTTCCCCGAGGAACTCGAGCCCCTCCGGCAAGCTGCCTTCGCTGGCCTTCTTGGCAACTTCGCCGATGAAGTCCGTTTCGTCGTCCAGCAGCTTGAACTCGAGACGAGCAGTCTGGCTGATGATTTCTCGGATGTTGGCGAAGCTCGCTTCGTCTTCCCCGGGGACCTCGATGATCACGTCTTCGTCGCGGGTGGAGACGGCGGCTTCCCGCAAGCCGAGCTCGTCCACGCGACGGTGGATGATCTCCTTGGCCTGAGCCACTGCACGCTCGCGGATCGTGGACTCGGCCGTCTCGCGGACGCGGAAGTTCCAGGTCTTCTTGTCGGCACTCTGGGAGTACGCCAGATCACCGCGAAATTGCGCGAGGAAACGCTCGTCGACTTTGCCGACATCCGCCGCGTCTTTGATCACGAGGTTGATCGCGTTGGGGGAGGCGTGAGGCGCCTCGAGGGTGACCTTGTCCCGCAGCTTCTGAAGGCTCTCTTCGCTCGGGATCTCGTCTCCCGAGTGCAGCCCGAAATTCTTTGCGAGCTCGGTTCGCATCTGCTCGTAGTAGCGATCTCGTTTGTCCTTGATCGCCTCTTCCACGTCGACCGTGTAGACGAGGCGGAGGCCTCCGCGCAGATCGAGCCCGGCGACCAAGCGGAATTCGTTGTGGTCCTGGATGTACCTGGGGCACGGCACCTTGCCACCCGACATGCTGTGAACCGACGGCCAGAGAACCAGTACGCCAACGGTGAACACGCTGAGGACGAGGCCAGCCCGCACGCGCCATCCGAGATCCACGAGATCGAGTGCGGTGAACGCACTCCAGAGCGCACAGATGCTGAGCAGCACCATCGGCCAAAAGGCGCCGTAGATGAAGGAAAGTGACGCGGCTACCGCGAACATTCCGCCCAAGATCAACGAGAGGCGCTTCGCGCGCATCAGCGTGCCCAGGATCAAGAAAGCGTACGCGACCCCCAGAAACACGTAGACGATGGGGGAGCTCTTCACCACGACGAAGAGGTCCGCGAAGTGGGCGAGGGGCAGCAGAATCACCACGGGAATCACCACGCGGCGCTGGCTTTCCGGCGCGATAGCCGGAGTGGCGAAGCAGACGATCCAGATCGCTATGAAACGGAATAGCTCCCAGCCCGCCACTGCTCAGTCCTTCTTCTTCGGTTCTGTTTCGCCGGCATCCTTGCCGACGAGACCCGAACGCAAAATTTCGACCTTTACGCCCGGCGCAATCTCGACCTTGGCGTAGCGTTCCCCGACCTCGACGAGCTTGCCCACCAGCCCGGCTTGGGTGACGACCCGATCGCCCTTCTTGAGCGCACTCAGCGCTGCGGCTTGCTTCTTCTGGTTCGATTTCGTCGACCAGAACATGAAGCCGAGGAGCGCGAACATCAGAAGCACCGGCAACATCATGCCCATCGGGCTCGGGGCCTCCGAGGGCGTCGGTGCGCCTTTGTCCGGCACGGGTTGAGCCGGAGTGGCCGGCTGCGCTGGTGCGGGCGCGCCTGGTCCTTCGGGTCGCCCCGGTGCGGGAGGTACGGTTTGGAAGAACGACGCCAAACGAGATGCTCCTTCTCACCCGAATCGAGCGAGAACGGAAAAGGATGTCGAGGGCTCGGGTTCGCCTTCAACACGTTGCGCGCGAGGAGCTTCCCCGAGCGCCGCAAAGGAGGCGAGCGGAGCCCCACTCGGCGTGGGCTTTCCCAGGGCCGCGCGGGGAGCCGGCTATACCGACAAACTCCCCCGTCCGCAAGCTCGGGCCGGCCTCTCGGCTTGACACCGATAAAGCCGGGATGTACTCAAACTCCCCCTGTTTTTCCGAAGAGAAAGATTCTCGGACGGTCCCACAACCGCTCCAGAGGCGCGTAGCTCAGTGGTAGAGCACTACCTTGACACGGTAGGGGTCGGCAGTTCAATCCTGCCCGCGCCTACCGACTCCCGCTTTCGCCCCCGGTCACGTCTCTCACCCCCTCGGGTGTCACGAAGCGCGTCATGCCGCCTTGCTCATGACCGAGGCGCTCCGAACGCCGCGCGAGCTCCTCGAGTCCAAGCAGGAGCTCAGCGAGGACATCGTGGCCGTGCTCGTCGGCGACGAGATTGTCGATCTGCATACGCCGATCCCCGAAAGCTCGAAGCTCGAGCCGATGCGTGCCGATGATCCGCGTGCGCGGGAGGTCATCCGCCACTCCGCCGCCCACGTGATGGCCGACGCGGTGCAGCGGCTGTTCCCCGGCACGAAGGTCACGTTCGGCCCCGCGATCGACAACGGCTTCTACTACGATTTCGACCGCCCGGACGGGGACTTCACCGACAAGGATCTCCAGCGCATCGAGAAGGAGATGCGCAAGATCATCCTCGAAGAAGCCCTTCGTGCGGGAAGAGCTGCCGTACTCCGACGTGAAGAGCATGTTCGAGAAGATGGGCGAGAGCTTCAAGCGCGAGACCATCGACGACATCGCCAAGCGCGGGGAGAACATCAGCATCTACCGGCACGGCAGCCCCGGTCGCCCGATGGGACTGGGTCGACGTGTGCCGTGGACCCCACGTGCCCCACACCGGCACCTTGGCGCAGTGAAGCTGCTCAGCGTCGCGGGCGCCTACTGGCGCGGCGACGAGAAGAACCCGATGCTCCAGCGCATCTACGGCACGGCGTTTCGCACCAGACGAGCTCGACGCGCACCTCGAGCAGCTCGAGGAGGCCAAGGCGCGCGACCACCGCAAGCTCGGCAAGGAGCTCGAGCTCTTCACGTTCCACGAATACGCGCCGGCGATGCCGTTCTTCTTGCCGCGCGGCGCGTGCATCTACAACCGGCTCGTCGACTACATGCGCGGGCCTGTACGTCGACTACGGCTACGAAGAGGTCATCACGCCGCAGATCTTCGACCGGAAGCTGTTCGAGACCAGCGGTCACATCGCCAACTACCGCGAGAACATGTACCTCCCGGTCACCGCGGACATGCTCGACGACGGACAAGACGGAGCGCTCGGCGTACGAAGAGCTCGCGCCAGAAGCCGATGAACTGCCCGGGCCACTGCCTGATCTTCGGACAGCGAAAGCGGAGCTACCGCGAGCTGCCGTGGCGCGTGGCGGACTTCGGCCGGCTGCATCGCTACGAGCGCGGCGGCGTCGTGCACGGGCTGGCGCGCGTGCGCAGCTTCTGCCAGGACGACGCGCACATCTTCTGCACTCCGGACCAGATGGAAGCGAGAGTCGCAGCTTCAATCAGCTCTTGTTCGAGGTGTACCATGCGTTCAGCTTCACGAACGTCTCGACCAAGCTGGCACCCGACCCGAAAAGCGCGTCGGCACCGACGAGCATGTGGGACCGCGCCGAGGCCGTGCTCGAGAAGCGTGCTGACCGACGCCGGCTGCCGTTCGAGAAGCTGCCGGGCGAGGGCGCGTTCTACGGTCCGAAGCTCGAGTTTCACGTGAACGACGCCATCGGCCGGAGCTGGCAGCTCGGGACCATCCAGGTCGACTTCGCCCTGCCGGAGCGGTTCGAGCTCGAGTACATCGGCGACGGACGGCGCCGGTCATCGGCCGGTGATGCTGCACCGCGCCATCCTCGGGTCGCGTCGAGCGCTTCTTCGGCGTATACGTCGAGCATTGCGCGGGAAAGTTCCCGGTGTGGCTCGCGCCCGAGCAAGCGGTCGCTGGTCACGGTCAGCGAGAAGCAAGCCGAGTACGCGCACGAAGTCCGCGCCGCGCTGGCGGCGCGAGGGCTTCGCGTCACGCTGGATGTCGGTGCGGACAAGCTCGGCGCCAAGATCCGCAACGCGCGCTTGATGCGCATCCCTACATCGGTCGTGGTCGGCGACAAAGAAGCTGAAGCCGGGCACGTGTCGCCCCGCTCCCGGGACGAGGGCAGAGCTCGGCGCCATGACGCATCGAGGCGTTCGCCGAGCGCTTGCTCGCCGAGGCCAAGCCACCTCGCCTGGCTGATGCGAAAAAGACGTAAGCCGGCCCTGAGCCGGAGAAAGTGACGAGTAACAGCTATCGAATGGTCGACGATTCGACCCGCGATACCCGCGGCCCCCAAATTCGGGTCAACCACCGCATCCGCGTTCCGGAGGTCCGCGTAGTCGCGCGAAGACGGCTCGAACGCTGGGCGTCATGCCCGACCGAAGAAGCGCTCCGGACGCGCCCAAGAGGCAGGTCTCGACCTGGTCGAGGTGAACCCGAAGGCGACGCCGCCGGTCTGCAAGATCCTCGACTTCGGAAAGTACAAGTACGAGGAGAAGAAGAAGCAGCGCGAGGCGAAGCGCAAGCAGACCGTCGTGGAGGTCAAGGAGGTCAAGCTCCGACCCAAGACGGACGAGCACGACATCGACTTCAAGATCGCGCGCTGCCCGCAAGTTCCTCGAGAGCGGGAACAAGGTGAAGGTCACCGTGCGCTTCCGCGGTCGCGAGATCACCCATCCGGAGATCGCGAAGCAGCAGCTCGAGATCTTCTTGAGGGAGCTCGACGATCTGGTCAACGTGGAGCAAAACCCCACGATGGAAGGCCGCAACATGGCGGCAGTTCTTTCGCCCAAACCCCAGGTGATGCAGCGCATCTCGCAGGAGCGGGCCCAGCGGGAGAAAGACCGCGGAAGCGAAACGTCCCACGACGTGCCGAGCGGCGCTGGGTACGACATGCCCATGGACGAGGGAACCGCGGACACCGCGGGCGACACCGCGGAAGGGTGACGGATCGGCCGTCGCGTTCCCGCCCGGCGGAAATATTCCTGGCCGGAACTGGTCAATCTCCACCCTTCGTCGGTTGTTGAGGGGACAGAGTGAGCGAGCTGCCGTACCCTCTCATGGGATGCGGAAAGCGTGCTTGCTCTTTGGCCTGGCGTTCTTGGTGGCGCCGAGCGCCCACGCCGCGGAGCAATGCTTCGCGTCCATCGACGAGTTCAATGCGTTCATGGATACGCAGGTCTCGTCAGCGAGCAGCGTGACGCTCAGCTTCACGGTGACCGGCGTCGATCTGAACGACTACTACAACGGCAAGGGCTGGCTCGCGGAGCTTGCGGACACCCGATGCACGCAGGGGTCGGGGACCGCCGCGCTCAAGGTATACGGTACGTCCGAGCCTCTCAATACTGCGCACCCTCCGGGGACCTTGAAGCTCGAGTACGGCTCCTACTGCTGTGCAACCGGAACGTGCCCGGTCGAATACTGGGCGGATCCGAATCCGGGGCCTCAGGTCTTTTTCCTGCCGACTCAGATCTGCAATGTGGTCGAAGCGGTGACGACCACCACCGTGAGCTACAACGTCCAGTGCGATGGCGGCACGACCTTCCACGCGGAGGCGGGCAATCACGACGCCATGATGATCGACAAGGCCGCGCTTCTATCCGAGGTGACCGGCGGTCACCCAATGACGAATGCCTCGGCATCCAACGTCCAGATCTGCTTCGAGCTCGGTGGCCCGCCGGTGGGATCGGAAACCATCCCGGTGATGGAGGACGTTACCGTTGCGCCGCAGTTTCCCTCGTCCGTCTATCCCGACGACAGCGATCTCGCGTGCGGCGACAACGACGGCACGACGTATCTGAAATTCGATCTCAGCCAGCTTGCCGGCAAGGCGACGTCGGCGAAGCTCTTCGTGCACAGCGGCACGGACTCGTCATCGGCGGGCACGGGCGCCGACGTATACGCGGTGAAAGACTCCAGCTGGTCCGAAACGACCCTCACCTGGGATGCCCGCCCCGCGCTCGGAACGAAAATCGGCCGCATCGACGGCGTCTCACCAGACCAGTGGAACACCGTCGACGTGACCAGCGCATTCGCCGGCCCCGCGGTGTACTCCTTCTCGCTGGCGCCAGCCGCAACCGACACCGACACCGCGCACTTCCTATCCAAGGAAGCGTCCCCAACACTCAAAGCCTACCTGCTGTTGCAAGTCATCGTGACGGACGGCGACGGCGATGGCTACCCTGACGGCCCCGATTGCGACGACTCGAGCAGCTCGGTTCATCCAGGCGCGGTCGACAGCTGCAACGGTATCGACGACGACTGCAACGGCACCATCGATGACGGATGCGGAGTCGACGGCGGCTGGTCCGACGGCGGCCTGTCCACGGGCGGCACGACCGGCTCGGGCGGAATCCGCAGGCGGAGGCTCGACCGAGCCTGCCGATTCGGGCTGCGGATGCTCGCTGCCAAGACGCACGCCAACCGGACTACTCGCCGTTTCCTCGCTGCTCGCGCTCTTCGCCTTCGGGCGCCGGCGCCGACGAGCTAGTCGCAGTCCTTCTTGAGCTGCGACAGCATCGAGTCGCACGTAGACTCGAGCTTCGCCCCTTCCGGCTGAGTCTTCATGAACTCCAACCAGCCGCGTTCGGCCTTGTACGTTCGGCGATCGCCGGCATCGATTTCCGACTGCAACCGCGCCTCGCACTTTTCATAGAGTGCGAGGTAAGCGTCGCAGCTGGCGATGCCAATGATGCTCTCCGGCGCGTCCTTCGATTCCGCCGGCGGAGCGGTCGGCTCGTCCGATTCGTCGACCTCCGCCAGGGGGGGTGGTTGCGTGGGCTCCGCGGCCGCCGGCGGGCGCGACGCGGGAGCAGAAGCGCAGCCAACCAAAGCCAGTGCGAGCACGAAGTTAGGTCGATCTCCGAGCATGATGTCGGCGCAGGCGGTCGAAAGCTAGAGCGCCGAGATGCGGGTCATCAGCCGACCGCACAGGTCGGAGCCCGCGTTCCGCGTACGCTCGAGCGTGAGCCCCTGGCGAAACATGTTGGCGGCAGCTTCGGCGTTGCCAATGAGGAGGTGGCAGATGCCGAGCATCTCGTAGTCCGAAGGCTCGTTCTCTTTCGACACCAGCTCCGTGAGCGGTGCGATTGCGGAACGATGCGCCGCGATGAGCTTCTCGCTCTTGGGCCCGGTGCGCTTTGCCAGGATGAGGAGTTTGAGTGCCTGCCGCTGGTCCTCCGGGCGATTGGCCCCGAAGTCGGCGCGGGCAAAAAGCGCCGAGTACGCGTCGAAGGAGCCATCCGCATTGCCACTCCGATCGAGAGTGACGGCCTCCTTGACCGCGGCGACCAGTGCGTCTTTGCTCATGCTGACCAGGATACTACGTTCGGCGCGCGGGCACCCCGAGTGCAGGGGGCAGGGCGCCGCCCCCGACCACCCAATTGGCAGGGCGCCCAAGCGAAAGCGACGGCGAACCGTCCGAAAAGAGCCCAGCAAGTCGAACTGTCGGTACCGACCCAAATCCTACCGACTCTGCTGAGCACGATCCTCCTGCGTCGATGATCAGCACGCTTTTCGAAAATCAGTCAACGCCGCCGAGTGCTGGATCGAAGCCGAGCATCGCGTTATGCCGGAGACAGTGAACGATCGATTCGAAGGATTCACCGCGTGGCTCGGAGAGAACCCAACCGCGGCAACCGCCCTGGGTATCGGGGCACTCCTCCTTTCGGCGTTCCTCTCGTACCTGATCGTTCGCAAATACCTGCTTCGCCTCCTCACGAAGCTCATTCGAAAGACCGAGTTCAAGTGGGACGACGCTTTCCTGGAGGCGAACGTCCTGCGCCACGCGGCCTCCACCGCCCCGTGGCTCGTCATTTACTTCGGCGAGGCTCTCGTCCCGAACCTTCCGTCGAATCTCGACGTGTTTCTAAAGAGGGGTGCACTGGTCCTCCTCGTGTTCTCGGCGATGCTGACGGGGAACTCGCTCCTTTCGGCGATCAACACCGTCTACTCGCGACACGAGATTGCGAAGGACCGCCCCATCAAGGGCTACATCCAGGTCGTCAAGCTCTTCATCTTCCTGTTCGGCGGGATCGTGCTGGTCGCGGTGGCGCTCGACAAATCGCCTCTGGGCTTCCTCGCCGGTGTGGGTGCGCTGACGGCGGTCCTGCTCCTGATCTTTCGGGACACGATCCTGTCACTCGTCGCGAGTGTTCAGATCGCATCGAACGACATGATCCGGATTGGCGATTGGATCGAGATCCCGAAGTACGGTGCGGACGGCGACGTGATCGACATCGCCCTTCACACGATCAAGGTGCAGAACTGGGACAAGACCATCACCACGGTCCCGACCTACAAGCTGATCGAAGATTCGTTCAAGAACTGGCGCGGGATGAGCGAATCGGGCGGTCGCCGCATCAAGCGTTCGGTCTTCATCGACATGACCAGCGTCCGATTCCTGACCGACCAAGAGCTGGATCGCTTCGCGGACTACGAGCTTTTGTCCGATTACATCAAGGAACGGCGGGAAGCGATCGAGGAGCACAACCAGGGCAAGAACGGAGTGCTCGAAAACGAGGCGCGACGCCTGACCAACCTCGGAACGTTTCGGCGCTATCTGGTCGAGTACTTGCTGCACAGTCCCAACATTCATCCGCGGAGCAAGATGACGCTCCTGGTCCGCCAGCTTCAGCCGGGTCCGGACGGGATCCCCATCGAGGTATACGCGTTTTCGAAGGACACGCGCTGGGTTCACTACGAGGACATCCAGGGCGACATCTTCGATCACGTGCTCGCCGTCATTCCCGATTTCGGCCTCCGCGTGTTCCAGAATCCGACGGGGAGGGACTGGCACGCCCTCGCCACGGGGAGTGATCAGAATCGCGGGATGATGTTCGGGGGAATCAAGCCAGCGAAGTAGGCGCCGACCGCGCCGCCAACGATCACGATCAGGAGCAGAAGCGCGATGAGGCCCCCGCGACCCGACTTCGGAATGGGAGGCGGCTGAGACGGGATGGGTTGCGGCAGCGGCTGCTGAGGCGCGATGATCTGGTGAGCCTGGTGGGGAGCGCTCCGGGGCGCCGACTGCATGGGGTGCGACGTGGGCGGAGCGTGGGAGGAAGGTCGACGCCCACTCGCGGTGTCCGCTTCCAGTGCGTCGGCGAGGCTCACGAGCTCGTGGCTCCCTGCGCTGGTTGCGGGCCCCGGGTGACGAGATCCCAGCTCCGATCCCCAGTCCGGCACGCCTTCGGCGCCATGAAACGAGCCGATGTTGAGCGGGGTGGCTCCGAGATCCGCCGAGGAACGATCGCCTCCGGCCTCACTGCCCTGCAGAGAGGTGAACTCGAACAGAGCGTCTTCGATCAGAGCACCGATGATGCTCTTCTTCATCTCCTTGCGACGCGCCGCGTCGCGCTCTGCGACGATCGGATCGACCAAGGACGCGATGTCGAAATGCGAGACCGGCTTGCCCGCATGGAAGAGCATGCGGTTCAGGTCTTGACCGAAGTCCCGCGCAGCCTGATAGCGCTGAAGCGGATCCCGCGCGAGCGCACGAGCGAGGACCGCTTCGAGCTCGGGGGTGATGTACGGATTGAACTGCTTGATGTCCGGAATGCGCGCGGCTTGGACCTGGCGCACCGTTTCCAGATCGCTTTCCCCTTGGAAGAGACGACGGCCCGCCAGCATTTCCCACAAGATGATGCCGACCGCGAAGATGTCCGTGCGGTGATCGATGCCCTGACCGAGCGCAGCTTCCGGTGAGAGGTAGCTGAACTTGCCCTTGATGATGCCCGGCTCGCTGTGCTCGAGCTGGCTGTTGGCCTTGGCGAGACCGAAGTCCACGATCTTCACCTCGCCGTGCCGCGTGATGAGCACGTTGGGCGGCGACATGTCGCGGTGAACGATCCCGAGGGTACGACCCTTTCCGTCCTTGAGCTCGTGGGCGTAGGCGAGACCCTCACAGATGCGCACGCAGATGAGCGACGCTATCTCCAGCGGAAGCGGCGAGCCGGTCTTGCGGCTCTGCTCGATGATCGCCTTGAGATCGGCGCCATCGACGTACTCCATGACGATGAAGTAGGTGTCGTCGCCAACGCCGATGTCGAAGACCTGGACGCAGTTGGAGTGGGAGAGGTGCGCGGAGAGGCGCGCCTCGTCCAGGAACATCCCGATGAATTGCTTCTTCTCCGACAGGTGGGGAAGAACGCGCTTGATCGCGACGGTCTTTTTGAAGCCCTCGAGGCCCGCGCTTTCGGCGCGAAACACCTCGGCCATTCCGCCGGATGCGATCTTTTCGAGGACCCTATAGCGTTGTTGTTGGGCCATACGTCGGCCGCGGCTCTCGGCGCGAGAACGAAGCGTAGGACCCGGGGGGGAGGGGGGTCAAGAAGGGCTCACCTCCGCCGATGTCACGCCCGGGTTTCGTTGAAGCGCGCAAGTCGCCTGAGTAACGTCAGATGCCCGTCCGGCACTGGCTCGAATGCGCCTGCCTCGAAGAGCGCTCGGCCATCCGCGTCGTCGCGGAGACCGACGAAAGCCGCCGTGAGCTGAGCGCGCGTTTCAGCGCCGATACGCGTGCTGATCGCGACCACATCGCCGGGAATGGGGCCCACCAGAAGCAGGACTCTCACGTCACCAGGAGCCGCTCCGACCAGGAGCCACGGAGCGGAGGCCAGTTTTCCGGTCACTGGATCCAGGCTCACATGCGTGGCTCCCACGTCGGCTCGTTTCTCGAGGATGGCGTCCGTCGTCGCCTCGTGGGAGCCGTAAAACTCCTCGCTGCGAAAAGCGTCGGCCAGTCGAACCCCGAGAGAGCGCAGGTGCCAGCGCGGGACCACGTATCCCGACGCGCTTTCCTTCGAGACCCAAGCGGCACGAAGCTTGGAAAGCTCCTCGACCCTTTGATAGCTGGCGCTGGCCAGACAAAACAGAGCCGAGTAGTAGCCGGCGCGGGCACTTCGTCGGACGACGACCGCCGGTTGAGCAACGCCCTGATCCTCGAGCTCGATCGCCACCAGGGGCGGCGCCCACACCACGTCGACGCGCCCCTCGAGAGCGTTCTTCAGAAGCTCCGCATACGACGGGTACACTTCCGGCGCGACCCGGAGGCCCGTCGATCCCTGGATTCGCCGGCAAAAGCTGGAGAGCTTTTCCTTGGTCTCACTCGCGTGGGAGACGACGGCGAAGGTCACGGACGGCACGGCGAGGGAGTGTACCCAGCCACTCGCTGAAGTCACCCCGCCCTTGACCAGCCGATAAAAGCGACGCATAACGCGAACATGGCTGATCACTCCGAAGCCGATGGCGTCAGTGTCGCGCGGGAGCACGACTCCGAAGCGCTCGTTTCCGACGAGCCCGAGACACCGACATGGTTGCCGCTCCTCGGCGCCATCTTGTTCTTGTGTGCTGCGATCGCGTTCGTCGCGACGCGTCCCGCGGGCAAGACGACCGATGAGCTTCGGAAAGAGGCGACCGTCGCTGCCGAAAAGATCGCCCAAGCGAAGGCCGCCGCTGCCGCTGCGGTGGCTCCGCCTCCGTCCGCCCCCGACGCACCGCCCCCGCAACAACCTCCTGGCCAAGGCGGTTGAGGCCACTGAGCCCACGGGTCGCGTGGGCAAGTAGAAAGAGCGGGACTCGACGCCCACAAGGCGGTTGCGAGACTTCTGCGCCTGTGTCAGGTTCCGCCTCCTTCCCGGGGCCGTAGCTCAGCTGGGAGAGCGCTTGCATGGCATGCAAGAGGTCAGGGGTTCGATCCCCCTCGGCTCCACCAGTGCGATAAATTCGAAACCCTTCGCCTCGGCGGCCAGGACTCAATTCAATGAGTGAGTGGTAGCTGGACGGGACTCGGCTCGCTCGAGGAGGTGCGCTCGCCGAGTTGGGCGGTCGCATTGTCACCCCAACACCACAGCGTTCCGCCGTTCGCGGCGATGGCACAGCTGAAGGCGGTGCCCGCGGCCACCGCGGTGACTTGGGACAGCTCGTGGAAAGCGGGAAGCGAATCCTGGCCTCCGACACCGTTGCCGAGCTGACCCTTGTCGTCCGCACCCCAGCAGGCCGACTTGCCGCTGCCCTGAGAGCACGAGTGCTGTTCACCGAGCGCAATCGTCGCGGCAGACAAACTCCCGACTGTCGATGGGCCCTCGGACGGGCTGATGCTGCCAATGCCGAGCTGACCCTGCGCGTTGCTTCCCCAGCACAGGACGCTCGACGCCGCCGTGACGGTGCAGCTATGGGTGCCGCCGGCGGCTATCTGGTTCGGCTGCGTACCCACTGGGAGCGGAACCAGCGTCGGGGTCGACTGATCCCCACCCGGGCTGCCTAGCTGCTCGAACGAATTCGCTCCCCAGCAAAACACCTGATCGCCAGCCACGGCGCAGGTGTGCTGGGAGCCAGCAGCAATCGCTGTGACGCTTCCGGGCAAGGGCACGGTTTGGGGTTCCGTGATGGGACCCGCACCGGTCGTACCGATCTGTCCGTTGCCGTTGGCTCCCCAGCAGCTCAAGGTGCCGTTGCTGATGGCGCAGGTGTGATTGGCTCCGGCCGCCACTCGAGTGACCTGCGAAAGCCCGAGCTTGGTCGGCAAGGGGCTGTCTACCGCTCCGACACCAAGCTGGCCTGCAGCCCCAGCACCCCAGCAGTACAGAGCGCCGGACAGGGTCACCGCACACGTATGGAACGCGCCGCACGCGATGTACGTGGCGGGTTCGGCGAGCCCGCTTTTCACGAAGAATCCGCTCTTGCCTCCCACCTCGCCGTTCCCGAGCTCTCCCTTGACGTTCGAGCCCCAGCAAAAGACGGCGCCGCTAGCATCGACGACACAGCCGTGCTGACCACCGGCGCAGAGTGCGCTGAGGGGAGCTGCCGGCGATGGCCCCGATGCCCCAGCGCTCCCTCCCAGACCAGCCGTACCGCCGGCGCCCAATCCCCCGAGCCCGGCGTCGACATCCCCTTTGAGGTCATCGAGCCCAGCGGTGAGCGAGCAGGCGGAAATGGAGGGAGATCAGCCCAAGCGGGGCTCGGGGCGGGCGCACGTCACTTGCACACGCCATTCGAGCTACAGACGGCAGTGCCCGGACACGGCTTTTCGGTGCCCGTGCAGCAGTTCTCGTCTTGCTGACCGTCGCAATTGTCATCGATGTCGTTGCCGCAGATCTCGCTGGGTGAAGGCACCTTCGCACCTTCACAGACGGTGCCCCATTCCCCGTTCGCGCACTTCGCAGTGCCCTGGCAATCACCGGAACCGCCGCATGTCTTCGTGGAGCCATCCGGAAGCGGGTTGCCGGTATCGTCCGTACAGGGACAGCCTTGGTCTGCGATACCACTGCAGTCTTCGTCGATGCCGTTGCCGCAGATTTCCACGCCCGGGATGGCAGCGTTCGAGTCATCGCAATCGAACACGGTGCAACCCGGACCTACCCCAGCGCCGTCCCCGTCTTGGTCGACGCAGCCACCCTTGACGCAGAACCCATCCACGCAGGCGGCGGTACCCGCCGGACAGTCCGCGGTCTTGTTGCAGTTGGTGATGGGCACGTTGCTGACCGTTTCATCGCCGCTCGATCCACACGCCGCAAGGACGAGGGCCGCCAACCCAACGAAGAACGAACTCCCGCGCACCATCTCTCGAATCATACCCCCTTTGGGCGATGAGCACGCGCTTTCTCACCCTGCGCCGCCAGGTCGACGGGACCCCTCTTGGGTCCGTTCGGGCGATTCCCGTGAAATTCTCGAAACTACCTCGAGTCAATCGCCTGCAAAAGAGCCTTCGAGCACTCCAGCCCCCGAGGGTCTTTCGATTCGGCTTCCCAGAGCCCGCGCGCCTCCTCGCTTCGATGATGCTGGCCCAAGAGCAATGCGAGACGCACGCAAGCACGCTCTCTGAGTGGGATCTCCCCGACGATGGTGGGTACGGATAGCGCCCCGGCATAGTGATCGATCGCCAACCGCCAGTGCCCGCGCCGCTCCTCGAGCGCACCCAGGTTGTAGTGCGCCGCCAAGAGGAAAGGGTCGAGAGCCAACGCGCGATGGAGCGCGACGTCGGCTTCGTCCAGCTGGTCCGCGCGAAGCAGCGCGCTCCCGAGGTTCTGCTCGACCCGCGCCGAGCGCGGCGCGTAGCGAGCGGCCTTGCGAAACAGGCTGATGTCGTCCTTCCACGCGCTCAGATCGCCGAGCATGAGCACGAAGTACGTCGCAGCGACGGCGCTCACTGCCCAGCCTCCGACATCGGGACGTGAAATGCGTGCAGGCAGCGCCTGACCCAACGCCCAGCCGAGGAGTATCGCCACGCCCACTACTGCCGAATACAGATAGCGGTCAGCGAGTGGATTGAGGAGGAGTGTCGGAATCGCGATCGGGGCCGTGGCGGCGAAAAACCACCCGATCGCGAACGTCACTCGGCGCTTCCTTTTCGTGTCTCGGAGCCCGAGCCACAAGAGAAGCGCGAGCACTGCGATTCCTGCCACTCGCGCCACGCCAGTGCGAAACGGAGCCAGCTCGTACTCCGGCGAGGTGGGCCAGGGAACGAGCAGCTGCCAGGCTCGGAAGGCCTCGAGGGCGAAAGCGTCGGATACGCGAACCTCGCCGTACGGCCGCCGCGCGGGACTCGAATTCGGGGCAAGGCGCGGCGCGGTGGCGCTGGTCGCATCCGCCGGGGCGAGAGCGACCAGGCTCCGTACCAAAGGCATGGGTTCCGCGGCAAAGTCCGCACGCTCGAGGCTCGTTCCACCCGCGGCGGGCACGAGCGACGGCGCTCCCAACCGGAGCTGAAACGCGCCCCATCCGGCCAAGACCAAGCCCAGGGACAGCGCTACTCCGAGCCAAACGCGTTTTGGCTCGCGTGTGGGTCGAAAGCTCGGGAAACAAAACGCCAGGAGCACGAGGAAGAACGGCAGCGACAGAGCGCTTTCTTTGGACCCGAGCGCAAGGGCTTGAGCGAGCGCGAGCACGACGAGCCAGCGGCGGCCTCCGGCCAGAGCTCGTCGCGCGGTCATCAGGCCGAGCAGGACGAAGCACGTCGCGAGCACATCCTCCCGGTTCGAGATCCCTGCGACCGATTCGACCTGAATGGGATGCAGCGCGAACAGGACTCCGGCTGCGCCCGCTGCGAACACTTCGAGCCCGACCGAGAGCGCAAGGAAAAATACCAGCCCTGCCGTCAGCGCGTGCCAGAGCGCGCTCTGGAGATGACAGACGGCCGCGCTGCCCCCGAACGCGCGGTCCAGAAACTGACTCAGGACGTAGATGGGCCGCACCTGGTCGGGAAACTCCGTTTGGAAGTAGTTCCACGGCAGCATCAGACGCAGGTTCGACAGATCCTGGACGAAAGCGTTCTTTACGAAATGGTTGTGGTCGTCGTAGGTAAATCCGTAGCCGAGCGTCTTCAGGTACGCGGCCAGGCTGATCGCGCACACCACGGCCGCAGCGACCCGCGGTCGGGTCGGAGCGTGCCTCCTCCTCCTCGGCTTGGTCTGTTTGGGCCTCATCGTGCGACTCCGCGGAGCGGCGAGACTACGTCTGACGAGCCGCGATCGCGTACTCTTCCATCGCCCGACGAAGGGCCACCTCGATCGGACGCATCGTCACACCGAGCCCCGCGAGCCGCGCGTCCGAAAGAATGCAATTGGATCGGGCCTTGTGTGCGAGGCCCCGCTTCACCAGCTCGTCCTCGGCGATCAGCTCCGGACGACACGTCGGATCGACCAACTCACGATACAGGTCGATCAGATCCCGATGCCGCATGACTCCGGGATTGACCACGTGAAAGATGCCCGTGGCCCGGACCTCAGCGATGCGGGCGATGGCCTGGACGAGGTCCTCGATCACGGTCACGGAGTTTTCAACGTCGATCACCGACGAGTATCCAGCGAGCTTCGTGATCAGGTTGCGCGGGTGCGGTGTGCCGTCGATTGGCATGCGAAGCCGCGCGATGGCCACATGGGGCAACCGCGACAGCACCAGGTCAGCGGCGTACTTGGTGCGTGAGTAAAACGCGATGGGATTGGCGAAATGGTCCTCACGAAATCCGCCTTCGTGGGGACAGCGACCATAGAAGATGCAGCCGGAGCCGAGGTGTACGAGGTGCGCCCCGCTCGCTTCACACGCTCGAGCCAGAAGCAGAGGGCCCACCACGTTGACCAGTTGGGTCTCGGTTTGGTGGCTCTCGCACCAATCGACGTTGGGCCGACCCGTTTTTCCCGCCGCGTTGATCACCACGCGGGGGCAATGCTCGGCCAGCGCCGCTGTGATCGCGCTGGGGTCGGTGATGTCGGCAAGCGAGAGCTCGGCTCCCGCCAGCTCGCGGGCCAGGCGCCGCCCGAGATAGCCCGCCCCAAAGACCAAAAGCTCGCTCATGACGAGTCGACCTCCACTCGGCAGTCGTCTCCGACGAGGAGGCAGAGCTGGGCGCGCGTTCCCTCCGACCCTTGCACGAGCGCGCGACGGCCGAGCACCGAATCGGTGAGGCGGTGCACGTCACGAATGACGCTCTCTCGCAAGACGACCGAGTGTTCCACTTCGGAGCGTTCGACCACGACGCCGTCCCCCAGACTGGTACGCGGTCCCACGCGCGAATGTAGGATGCGCGCGCCCGCCCCGATGATCGTCGGACCCACTAGCGTCGAGCTCTCGACGATCGCACCCGCGCCGATACTCACCCGTCCCTCGATCCGGCTGGAAGCGTCCACCGTTCCGGCGTTCTTGGCCTCGAGCCAGGCTTCGAGCACCGTATCGTTGGCTCGGATGAGCTCGTCCTTCTTTCCGGTATCGAGCCACCAGGAGTCGACTCGCTCGAAGCGCACGCGCTTGCCCCGCTGCATGAGCCCGCTGATGGCGTCGGTGATCTCCAGCTCACCCCGCGGGCTGGGTACGAGCGTGTCGATCACCTCGAAAATGCTCGGTCGCAGAAGGTACACCCCCACGAGCGCGAGGTTCGAGCGCGGTGCCGATGGTTTTTCCACCAGGCTGACGACGTTCCCGTGGTCGTCCACCTCCGCGACGCCGAAGGCACTCGGGTCCGCTACTTCCTTCAGCATGATCAGCGCTTCCACCTCGGGCGAAGAGCGGAAGCTCGCCACGATTCCATCGATGGGAGAGCCCAGGAGGTTATCGCCGAGATACATGCAAAAGTCTCGACCGGCGAGCGCGGCCTCGGCGGTCTTGACGGCATGCGCGAGCCCCAGCGGACGCTCCTGCACGACCAGCTCGAAGCGCGCGCCAAACTCGCTGCCGTCGCCGAGTGCGGCGCGGATCTCGTCACCGGTCTGGGGCGATATCACCACGACGATGTCGCGGATCTCGGCTTTCACCAGGCTGTCGATGACGTAGTGAAGGATGGGCCGGTTCGCGACTGGCACCAGCTGCTTGGCTCCGGAATGCGTGAGAGGACGCAAGCGGGTTCCCGAACCGCCGGCGAGCACCAGGCCCTTCAAGCCGGCGCTCCGCCGAGGCCCAGCCGCTGTCGCGCATAGCGGGTCTCGTTGATTCGTCGCACGAACTGCTCGTGGCCCAAGTACCAGTCGAGCGTGCGCCGCAGGCCATCGGCGAGAGTCACCTTGGGATGGAAGCCGAGCTCGGCTTCCGCCTTTCGGGGATCGACCGCGTAACGCCGGTCGTGCCCGGGTCGATCGGCGACGAACGTGACGAGGTCGCGATAGCTCTTGCCGCCGAGCGCCGCATTTTCTCGAGCCGGCCTTGCTGCTTCGAGAGTGTCCAAGAGCGCGTGCACGAGATCCAGGTTCGTCCGCTCGGTGCGGGCGCCGACCACGTAGGTTTCACCGGGTCGGCCGCGCTCGAGCGCCGATACGATCGCGTCGACGTGGTCCGAGACGTAGATCCAGTCCCTCACATTCAGCCCATCCCCGTAGATCGGGACGGGCTTGCCTTCGAGCGCATTGAGCAGCGCCAGCGGCATCAGTTTTTCGGGAAACTGGCGTGGCCCGTAGTTGTTGCAGCAGCGCAGCGTCACGCTGGGCAACCGATGTGTACGGAAGTAAGCGTTCACGAGGCAGTCGGCGCTGGCTTTGCTGGCCGCGTAGGGCGAGCTCGGCGAAAGCGGACTCGATTCGGAGAACGTCCCGGTCGCGCCCAGCGAGCCGTAGACTTCGTCCGTCGACACGTTGATGAAGCGGAAGTCCGGACCGAGCGCGCTCACCCGCGCGGCTTCGAGCAACTCGAAGGTTCCATTGACGTTGGTCTTCACGAACACGTCAGCCGCGTCGATGCTGCGATCAACGTGGGTTTCGGCGGCCAGCTGAATGACCGCCCGCGGCCGGTGCTCCGCCAAGAGCGAGCGCACGAGCGCGCGATCACAAATGTTGCCATGCACGAAGAGATGCCTGGGGTTGCCTTCGAGGTCGGCGAGCAGCTCCCGATCCCCGGCGTAGGTGAGGGCGTCGAGGTTGACGACGAACAGGCTCTGATCGAGCACCAAGGCCCGCACCAGATGCGAGCCGATGAAGCCCGCGCCGCCCGTCACGAGGACTTTGCGCATTGCTCCGAAACGGTATCACCAAAGCTTATGGCCCAGGCGCGAGAGCACGCGACCGGCGAGCGTGGGGGTAGGGCGGGGATCCTCGCTGCGGATCAACCCGGCGCTCCGCAGCTGTCGGCTGCGTTCGCCGGGAGCATGACCGCTCTGATAGCGCTCCAAGAGCTCCGAGGCGCGGAGCGGGCCGCCTCGCAACAGGTGGACCATGCACAAGAGGATCGAGCTCGAAACGTGACTTCTCGCGGTGAGCCAGCTCAGGAAGCCACCGAACCAGGCCACGCCGAGCGCTGCGACACTCCCGCTTTTCGTCCACCAAAAGCAGGCGGCGGCGACCGTGGCGGCGATCGCGTGGATGAGCACGACCTTGGGAAGCTCGGCCAGCATCGTCGATCGCCGAAGCACGATCTCCGGAAGCGTGATGGCCAGCGCGAAAGCAGCGCAAGCGAACCAGAGCCCAATCACGCGTGTGGCCTCAGGATCGAGTAGAGGACGTGCATCAGCTGCCCGAGCAGTCGCCCGCTCCGAGTGAGCGTGAGCCCGCGCTCGGTTTCCACCGCCAGCCCGAGACGAACGACTTCGCGAGCTCGCTCCGCGATGCGCAAGGTCGCAGCGCTTTCGTCGATGTCCCCCCTCAGGAGGGCGACACTCACGCTGCGCACCAGAACGACTCGAATTCCCAGCAGGCCCGGCCCCAACAGCACGAGTCCCGTGAGACCGAGCCAGTAGTCGACGGGCCGTGGCGAGAGCGAGTCGTAGAACACGGCAAATGCAACGACCGTCAACGCCCAGCTCGCCATGAACCAAAGATGGTGGCGAATGACGAGGGCAGCGAGCACGAGACCACTGGCCGAGCCCACGACGACCAGGTCGCTCAGCATGGCGCGTGCTTCTTCATTCGGTGATCTCGATCTCTACGGACGAGGCGGAGACATACCGACCCCGTCCGTCTGCCGCTAGCACCTCGATCGAGACCTGGTGAGTCCCGGCTCGCAGGTCACGCGGCGGAAATACCGCACGAAATCCCGAATAGCGGTAGCTCTGGTTGCCCAGGCTCTCGGCGACATCGATGCGGTCGATGCCGTAGGCAGCGGTCACGTTTCGGCCGTCGATCCCGATGCGCACACCGCCCGCGGCCAGGCCCGCCTGCTCGTCCACCGCCCATCCATCGACGACCACGGCGTCCGCGGAGGGCACCTGGATCGGAGCTGACGACGCATTCACCCCGTTGATCATGTCCACGGTGAAGGGCGTCGAGCCCGCGAGCAGTGGAGCGGGCGCCGGCTCTGGGATGCCGTGAAACACGCTCCAACCCACGCGCTCGAGGGCCGCTGCCTGGACTCGGATCTTGGTGGGATCCCACGGACACACGAGCATCAGATCCTCGTCCGTCAGAGCACCGTGGGAGACGAGTCCTCGCGCAACGGTTCGGCGGAACGCCGATTGCTCGCGAGCGTATCCTAGCCCGAGCAGCATGGCGGCCGGCGTGGCCACCGAGCCCACGGCCAGCCAGGAGACCAGCACGAGCTTGGCCCGCGGCAAGCTCGACGCGCGAAGCAACGCCCAGAGGTAGAGCGCCGCGAGTCCGGGCGTCGCGTAGGTCGTGTACCTGAGCGGGATGGCCGCGGAGAGGTCGCGAAACCCCGACCGCCCGATGGCGACGAGCGCGGCGGAGCCGAGGGAAAGCAGAATGGCCGGCGCGATCAGTGTCAGCGTGGGCTGTCGCCGAAGGGCGAAGCCACAAGCGACGTACCCCACGCCCAGCACGACGCCGGTTACGAGTGCGGTGGTGGGTTCGACGGCCCACGGACAGCCGAGTGCGGCGAAGAAGAACGCGGCGCCTTCCCAGGGATGACTGAGAGCATGAGTACGACTCGGGTTGTAGGCCGGTAGGTGGTAGCCAAAGAAGTACGTGGTGTATGCCAGCGCTCCGGCGAAGAGCCACACCGAGAGCGCTCGCGAGGGCGGGCCCGAATTGGACGCGCGCTTCCGTAGCCAGACGAGCTGGATCACTCCGATGGGGAAAACGACGAGCCCGAGCAGGTGGGAAAACGTCGCGCCGATTGCCGTCAGCGCGGCGCCCATCAACCGAGGCCGAGTAGGGCGGCCGAGCAAGAAGAACGTGAGGACGGCCAGGAAGACAGCGACCAGAACGTCGAATCTGGTAGGCGAAGATCAAGTTTTCGGACTGTCGCCAGGTGAATAGCACCACGTTGACCGGCAGAAACAGCAGCAGCGTGCGTGGCGAGAGCGAGCGCTCACGGATGAAGTCGAGCAAGAACAGAACGCTCGTACCGAGTAGACAGCACCATCCGAAGTAGAGCTCGACGCGGTTATCGTAATGGGTGAAGTGGGCAAACAACAGCTGGAGCAAGTGAGGAACGACCAGACGGTGCTCGTTGTCCTGTTGCCACACCGCGTGCCAGGGGAAATCACCGTCTGCGAGGGACACCACCGCGGGCACCATCGCGTCCCACTCGTCGCCAGTCGGGAGATTGACGGCGTGAAACGCGATGAACACGAGGCAGGCTGCGGCAGGCGCGAAACACAGGGCGCCGGCCAGGTAGAGCCGCGTGGGGTTACTGGCGTTTTTGCTCATCTTGGGGCGCGAGATGGCGGGCAATGACCTCCGCCATGATGCGGTGTCCAGCTCGGTTCAGGTGGACGACATCCACGAAGAGATCGCCCGAGTGGTCTCTGATTTCCGGGGCGTCGTTCAAATCCAAACAATTCATGTGGGAGGCCTCGCACAACGTGCGAGTCCTTTCGATCAGGAGCCGGTACTTTTCGCTGAAGCCGGGACCCATGTGGCCCCGCTCCGCGTTCCAATGCTCTTCCTCCGCCTTCGACCGGTGCTTGTTTCCGAGCTCGGGTTGAAACACCACCAGAAGCTCGGCGCCGCTGGCCGTGGCAAAGCGCTGCATGCGCTTCAGGTTCTCGCCGTACGTGGAGAGGATGAGCTCCAGGTTGTCCGAGTCGCTGATCGGTTGCGGCGCTGGCGCTTTCGAGCTGGGCGTGAACGGGACCTTGGCGCGCAGGCTCTGCTCCGTCTCGCTGAACATCTGCTGATTGATGCCGTAGGTCGGCCAGCGGACCCCGGAATGAACCAGTTGTGAGTTCAGGTCGTTCCAGCCATCCATCACGATGTAGAGCTTGGGGTGAAAGTCATCCAGGTGATGAACCATCAATCCGAGCTCCTGCGCCGACGCGAATCCAATCACGGCTGCGTTCGCGTACGCATAGCGCGGCTCGATCTCGTTCAGCTGCGCGGAGAACGTTTCTGAATCCGAGGTCAGACCTTGACCAAACGCCGTCGACCCACCCACCACGATCGCCAGGGGCCGATCTTCTTTCGGAGGCGGACCGCGAAATCCTCGGGCATCGATGGTGAAAAGCTCGGCTTCTTGGTTCGGAAGGTGCCGAAAGCCGCTCAGCGGATCCAGCACGAGCTCGACCTCCCCCGGTTTGCTCGAGAGCGGCTGCCCATGCTGGTCCACCAGCGTCGTCGAGTACCCGTAGGTCGAAAACGCTGCGGACGGTTCTGGTCGCAACAGTCGCCAGGCGGCGTAGAGAATGACTGCGCCGACGAGAGCGGAGATCCCCAGCGTCGACAACTTGAAAAAGAGAAGCCGACGTTGGGCACGCGTTCGCTTCGGGGGAGGGGTCGCCGGATCTGGAGCGTCCGACGCGCTGGTTGCGCCTGCCCGCGCCCCACGACCGACGAGCGTCGTCACCACCAGATGCAGAAACAGCGAGAGCGCGAGGGCGAGCGCGCCCCAGAGCCCCCATTTGAGCTCCTGGGTTTTGCGTCGCACGTCCGTCAGGTCGTCGATGGTCAGGTTCGGGTCGATGTTGGTGGAATCCATCTGCAGCGCGCCGTCCCGGACTTCCATGCCGGACAGGTCCACCATCGGGACCCAGCCAGCGAAGCCCCGCGTCGCGTCCCAGCGCTGGAGCGGAATGCCGAACGGGCCGTACAAACCCATGCGAGTGATCCGGATGTGTCCGGATTCGCCGATGGGATCGAGCCGGAGGGAGGTCACGTCGTCGGGGACCTTCACTCGGCGCTGATTGTTTGCGCCGGGATTGACCGCAAACGGCGCGCTGTTTTCCTGAGAAAACTCGCCTGGATTGCGCACCGTTCGCCAGAACACCTCGGCCTGGGTGGGGTGATCGAGGGACGTGGACAGTTCCACCTGGAGCTCCAACTGGCGCTCGAGGCGCACGCCCTGAAGGCACAGAGGAAACACCACGAGCGCCACCACGATGGCGGCGAGGATCTTGTACCGATCGCCAAAAGCGGCGCGCAGGCGATGGAGCATGATTCTTCGGCGAGTTCAGTGCGCGGTGTCCGGGACCAGCTTAGCGATCGAGTGCGGCGAAGAGAAGCCGCAGCGGCGGAAGCTACGCTCGCGCACTCGGAGCACGGCCCCCCAAACCCGGGCTCAGCAGCGTGCCGATGCCGACCCAGGCAACGGACACGGCGACGCTGGCAAAAAACGCCACGTAGGGCCAGTTTCGGAGCTCCAGAGCGCGGAGCGCGAAGTAACGTGCGCCGCTGCAAAACCGATCTCGGCCACCGCCAGCGGATCCCGCGCCGCCCGGTAGCGGGGGCCACCCTGGGCGACCTGTCCGGCTCCGGCCTTCGGGGTTCTGACGAACGCTCCACCGGAGCTGGCGAGACCGCGGATGAAACTGACCGTGTATGCCGGCGCCAGCCCGATCGCGAGCACCAAAACCAGTGGGACCAGCAAGATCTCGGACGCTTCATGAACGCGCCACAACGCCGTCCCATAAAAGACCAGGCAAGCGAAAGCGAGCAGAATGACCAAACCCGCGTTCAGCACGGTCCCGTAGTCGATCAGGAACGGCATCCCATACAGCGTTGTGAAGGGCGACGTCACACAGGCCAGAACGATCAGCGGATCGATGGCATGGCGTCCCAGGTGCATGAACATCATCAGCTTCGCGTAGGCCGGAATGGGTGCGCGGAGGATTCGCCCGCCGAGCAGGCGGAGCATCTGCGCGCTGCCGCGCGCCCAACGCTGCTGTTGTGCGCGGAACGCCGCCATGTCTTCGGGAACCTCGGTCGGGACTGCGTAGTCGCGCACGTGCACCACTCGAATGCCTGCGAGGTAGGCCCGAAAAGCGAGATCCGCGTCTTCTGCCAGCGTGTCGGCTCGCCAACCACCGGCGGCCTCGATGGCGGAGCGTCTCCAGACTCCATTCGTGCCGTTGAATTGGAGCGGAAGACGGGAAGTCGATCGCGCGTACTGGTCGATCGCCAGTAGTCCGTCCAGCACGATGGCTTGAATGCGAGTCAAGAGCGACCGACGCCGATTCAAAAAGCTCCAGCGCACCTGAACGCAGCCCACGTCCGCATCCTGAAAGTACGGGATGACCCTGCGCAGGAAGTCCGGCGGAGGCACGCAGTCCGCATCGAACATCGCGACGTGCTCGCCGCTCGCCGTCCGAAGCCCGTGGCTCAGCGCTCCAGCCTTGTAGCCGTCGGGCTGATCTCGCGGCACGTGGACGATGGTATGGCCCGCGTGGGAGAGCTCTTCGACGAGAGCTCGGGCGCGCTCCCGAGTCTCGTCCGTGGAATCGTCCAGAACCTGGACTTGGAGCTTTTCCCGCGGGTAATCCAGCGCGCAAGCCGCGCGAAGAGCGCGCTCGACCACGTAGTATTCGTTGCAGATCGGAAGTTGGACGGTGACCTTGGGCCAGTCATCCGGATCGGGAGGCGACGGCTGCTTGGCACGTCGCGCCATCCAAGTCGATCGCAGGAAATGCAGAACCAGGACCACCAGCATCAGTCGGAGCGCGAGCCGCAGAGCTTCGAACACCACCAGGAGAACCAGGGTCATCGTCTCGATCCGACCGGTTGGTTCGTCCGATATCGACCGCGGTTCCGATAGACGAGGACGCGCAGCGTATCTCGGAGCATTTCGAGAGGCGCCAGGATGACGTGCACTCGCGAGTCCTCGGAGTTGGACCACTCGACCCCGATCTCTTTGACACGCCGACCCTGCCCCAGAGCGATGAGCAATACCTCGGCGTCGAATGCGAAGCCGTCGACACGTTGAAGTGAAAAGATCTCGCGGGCGATCTCTCGGCGGAATGCCTTGAAGCCGCACTGGGTGTCGCCGAACGGAAGGTCGAGGAGCCCTCGCACGACGAGATTGAACGTCTTCCCGAGGCTTTCCCGGAGTAGCGCTTGTCGCTTGCGGACCAAGTTGCGATCGACCGCGCGTGAGCCGATCACGATGTCCTGCTCGCCGCGCAAAATGGGCGCAAGCAGGTTGTCGAGCTCTTCCAGCGGAGTGCTCAGATCCGCGTCGCAGAACACGAGAATCCGGCCGCGTGCCGCCAACATGCCATGGCGCACGGCGTGGCCTTTGCCGCGGTGCGCGAGCTGGAGGAGCTCGAGACGCCCGGAGAACTGGGAAGCAAAGCGCTCGACCTTCGAGACCGTGGCGTCCCTCGATCCATCGTCGACGATCAAAATCTCCATCTCGCGACGGTAGGTTCGGGTAAAGCGCTCGATGCTCGCGAGAGTCGGTTCGATGCGTGCCGCCTCGTTGAACGTCGGAATGATCAGCGACATCTCCGGCTCGTATTCGGCCTTGCCTTCGCTCTCCCGCCCGGACATGGATTACGCGACCGAGGCTCCGCTTGACCGCTCGCGAGTCGTCAAGTGACTATGGAGGCGGCGCTGTGCGAGCATCCGTTTTGATCGTCGAATACCGCGTCCCGTCAGGCTCTGCCGGGATGCCTGTCCGCGCTGGAAGCCAGCATGCTGCCACGGGACAGCTTCGAGGTCATCATCGTCGACAACGCTTCCCCGACCCCCGTCGCCGATCTCCACGAGCGCTTTCCGCGGGCTCGTTTTCTGACCTTGCGGGAGAATCTGGGCTTCGCCGGGGGAAACTTGGTGGCGCTCCGGCATGCACGCGGAACCCACCTCGCCCTGCTCAATCCAGACGCCATTCCGAGCCCCACCTGGCTGTCGGAAATTCTCGAGCCGCTCTCCAATCCCGAAATCGGCGTCGTCGGTTCCAAGATCCTGTACCCAGGTACCTCCGTGCTGCAGCACGCAGGCGGCATCCTGTTCCCTAATGGGCGTAGTGAGCACCGGGGGCGCGGTGAGCTCGATCGGGGCCAATTCGACGCTCCGTGTGACGTCGACTACGTGTGCGGCGCTGCGCTTGCCGTCCGCCGCGACGTGATCGACCGGGTGGGCTTCCTGTCGCCCGCTTATTTCCCTGCCTACTACGAGGAGACAGAGCTCTGCGTCCGGGCACGTCGAGCCGGGTTTCGCGTGACCTACGCTCCCAAAGCCGTCGTGCAGCATCACGAACGCGTGGCGAGCGGTGGCGAGAGGACGGCTGCCTACCTCCAGCACTACCATCAGAATCGGTTGCGTTTCGTACTTCGCAACTACTCGGCGCGCGATCTCGTGAGACGCTTCTTGCCGTGGGAGCTCCAGTACCTCGCAGCGGGGTGCTCGGAGAAGGAACGCCGAATTTGCTTCGGTGCATACCTGCGTGCTTGGCGCCGCCATGCGAGCGCGCCCGACCATCCGTTCGGTCGGGACGTCGTGGTGAGCGACAGCTGGGACGGGGCTTCCGCGTGACGAAGGTCGTCGTGTTCGGCCAGGGACCCATGCGCTGGGAAAACACCACGCACCTCGGCGCGCTGGCCCTGCGCAGCTGGCACTTCGCTGGCACTCTGGCTCAGGCCGGACACGAAGTGCTTCTTTTGGCACTCCGAAGCGATGGTGGCGGTACCGGCGCCCGCGTCGAGAAAATGGCGTGAGCGTGCTGTCGCTTCCCGAGCACCAATGTCACGAGCGACCCGAAGTCGTAGAGCGCCAGCTCGCTCTGTTTCGCCCCGACTGCGTCGTCGGCGTCAATCGAGACCCCGCCGCCGTCGCGGTGAACTTTGCGGGGGACTTGCCGCTTTGGTCGGACGTGAATGGCGATCCGATGGCGGAGGCACAAGCCAAGGCAGCGCGGGGCGCAGGCGACTGGCTCATCAACGAGTGGTATCGAAAGCTCGTTCCCGTGCTTTTGCGCAGCGATCGGTTCTCCACCTGCTCGCTCGCGCAAAAACATGCCCTGATCGGACAGCTAGGCATGCTGGGCCGCCTGGTGGCGCGGAATGATGGCTATGATTTCGTCAGCGCCATCCCGAACTCCATCGACGATGACGAGCTCCAGACTCTGGAGCGCATCGAGCGCCGTCTACGCCGTCCGAACGAGCGCTTCGTGTTGCTCGCGAGCGGCGGATTCAACACCTGGTTCGATCCGGATCTCTTGTACGATGCGCTGGAGCTCGTGATGGTGGAAGCCGCACAGGTGCGCTTCGTTTGCACGGGCGGCGCCATCGAAGGTCACCACACGGAGTCCTACGCGCGTTTCGAGGAGCGCGTTCTCAGGTCACCGTTTCGCGAGCGCTTCGAGCTCGCAGGATGGATCAAGAGCTCCGAGCTTCCCACGTATTACGCCTGCGCAGACGCGGCCATCCTGGTCGATCGATTCGGCTACGAGGGCGTTCTCGGAGCCAGGACGCGCATGCTCGATTGGTTGGCGGCGGGCTTGCCAATCGTCAGCACGCGGCTCTCGGAAATCAGCCTGGAGCTCGAAGCGGCTGGGATTGCCGTGACCGCACCGTGTGGGGACACGTTGGGACTGCGCGATGCGATTCGCCGTCTCTTGACCGATCCCAAGGAAGCGCTGGAGCGCTCGCAGCGTGGCCGGAGGTTCGTCCGCGAGCATTATCGCGCACGGCTCGGGCTCGAGCCCCTGCTGAGCTGGGTCCAAGCACCCGAGCGCGCTCCTGCCGGGGAAGCCCGAATCGACCTGGAGTGGAAGTCCAGCGCGGCCGGCACCCTGCGCCGGCAAGCGACGCTCTTGAGAAGTCACTGGGTGGAGCGCGGACCGGCTTCTACACTGACCGCGGCAGGCCGCTTCGCCATCCGACGCCTCGCGAACGGAGCCGCGCGCATGGTCGACCGCATCGGCGACGAAGAGACTTCCCGTCCTCCGGCCCTGAAGGGTCGCGATCCGACGCGCGGGTAACGGCATGAAAGAGGAATTCGAGCATCCGTTGCCCGGCGTGCCGTGGGTCGAGTCGCCGTTCTTTTCGGAGATTTTCGCCGTCGATCGCTGCGACGAAGAGACGCGTCGAGTGGCAACCGAGCTCCACTCGCGGGGCTACGCGGTGATCGATTTCCCCGAACCGGAGCTCGACGCGCTGGCGGAAGCGCTGAAAAAAGGCCTCGATTCTCACTTTTCCTGGCAGGACTGGCGGGAGCGGGGACACGATTTGGGGACGGGGCTCCGACTCCAGGACGCGTGGAGCTTTGACGAGAACGTGCGGCGCATTGCCGCGAACCAGAACGTGATCGATCTCCTGTCGCGGCTGTATGGGCGTCGGGCCTGGCCTTTTCAAACGCTGAATTTCCCCGTCGGCACCCAGCAGCACTTTCATACGGATGCCGTTCACTTCAGCTCGGTGCCGGAGCGGTTCATGTGCGGAGTGTGGGTCGCGCTGGAAGACGTCGACGAGGATTCGGGGCCGCTCGTCTACTATCCCGGGAGCCACGCCTGGCCGATTCACACGAACGAGCACTTGGGGCGTTGCTCCGCCGAGCTCGAATACTTGACCACACAAAGCATGTACGAGCCGTTGTGGGAGGCGCTCGTCCGTGCCCACGGGGCCGAGCCGGAGCTGTTCTTGGCGCGCAAGGGTCAGGCGCTGATCTGGGCGGCCAATCTGTTGCACGGTGGGGAGCCCCAGCGGGACAAGAATCGAACACGCTGGTCCCAGGTGACCCACTTTTTCTTCGAGGACTGTGCCTACTACACGCCCATGCGCTCCGACCCGTTCTACGGCAGCATCGACTTTCGACAGCCCGTCGACATCCGTACCGGGCGAGCCGTCGAGCACCGCTACGCGGGACGGCCGATCCCCGCCGAATTCGTGGCAGCGGTGAGCCAACGAGACAAGGAGCTACCGAGCGGTTTCGACCCGCAGCTGTATCTGGCCGCCAACCCCGACGTGGCGCGCGCGGGCATGGACCCGGCGGAGCATTGGCTCATGTACGGCATTCACGAACGACGCAAGCTCCGTCCGTGACGTCAGGCTCAGCCTTCCGAATCGATGGGCTCCCAGCCGTAGACGGGACAACGCACGCAGCTCTCCGGTGGTCGATCGCCGGCGAGGGCGGTGCGAAGCGCTTCGTACCGTTCGCCGTTCCAGATTTCCTCGAACGGCTTCTGGGTGAGGTTGCCGTACGCTTCGCTGATCCAGCAGCAAGGCCACACGTCGCCGTCGTACTGCACGAAGGTTCGTTCCCAGGGTTCTCGGCAGGTTTTGCGCAAGCCCTGGTAGCTCGACGACTCGGAGCGATCGATGGTCAAGCGCTCGACGCCGACTACCTCACGACCGGGGATCGGCGGAAGGTGCAGCGCCATTCCCCATTTGCCGGCCTCGGCCTCCGCGCGCTCTGCCCAATTTGCCATCGCGGGATCGCCGGCCAGGGATTGGCCCGTGGTGAGCGCGTATTCCTTGAGCTCCGTCACGGAAAATTCGCAGGCGCCCAGGCGTCCCGCGAGCGCGATGACGTCCACGAGCTCGTGGATGTTCTGGCGCATGGCCACGAATTCGATGGCCAAGCGCGGCAGCTCGCGGCCGCGGAGCCGCTTCGTCTCGTTCAATCGCTCGAGGTTCGCGAGGATCTTTCCGAGCTTGGCGCGGCGCCGGATTTTCTCGAACAGCTCGGGCGTCGCGGCATCGATCGACACCACGACGAGCGCGGCGCCTGCGTTGACCAGGATGTCGATCACCCGCTGAGTGAGGATTGTCGCGTTGGTTTGCAACCGAACCGCACAACCCGCGGCCAGCGTTTCCTCCAGCATCTCCTCGAAATGCGGATGCAGCAGCGTTTCCCCATGCCCGCTCAATTGCACTTCGGGCTTGTGCTCCCGCAGCATGGGAAGAAGCTTCCGGAATCCTTCGATCGGGAGATCTTCCCAGGCGTAGTTACCCTGGTTGTTCTCCTCGCTCACGGCGCAATGAGTGCAACGGAGGTTACATCGGCGCGTCGTCTCGAGAATCACGAACTCGAGCTTCGTCCCTCGCGTGGCCAAGCATCGAGGCTACCACTTGCGTCACGCTCCGCTACGGGGTCTTCTTCAGGCTCTTCCCCAAAGCTTTGAGCTGGCTCGAGGCGCGCTGCCAGGCCTTCCCCAGGCGACTGACGACTGCTCGGGGGCGCAATCGATCCCGCACCGGGACGGGTCGGGGCGGTGCAGGCTCTCCGCGCCGCGCTGCGTGACAGAGGAAGCGATCCGTCGGCGGAGCTTCTCGAAGGATGTCGCGGGGGTCGGGTCGCGGCAGCTTCGCGTAGTCCTCTGCCAACTCGGAAAAGAGCTGTCTCACCGAGCTCTGAAAGGCTTCTCGCGAGAAGCGCTGGGCGCGGGCCATTGCAGCTTCGCTCATGGCTCGCATGGCATTGTCGCCGGACATCACCGCATGGGTCAGCTCCACGAGCTCCGAAAGCGACCCAAAACGATGGCCCGAGCGCTGGCGTTCGACGATCTCTTGGAGGCCTCCGCCGTCGAATACGATGGGGACACAAGCGTTTTGCATCGCCTCTACGGTGGTCATGCCGAAATGCTCGACGAGGTGGGGATCATCCTCCCCGAGCCCACAGGCGTGCCAGAAAATCCGCGCTCGGGCGTACAGGGCTTTGAGCTCGAATGCGGGGACGTTCACGTGCATTTCGATGGGAGCGTCGCTGTGCTCCACCAGTCGCGCGATGCGATCCCGATAGGGATTCTCGTCGATGCTGCCCCCGACCAGGTGCAAGCTCCAGTCGCGTGCGAGATCCGGGTGCTCTCTGCGCAGCGCCTCGAATGCGTGAACGAGGACGTGTTGCTTTTTGCTGCCCCCGACTTCGAACCGCGCCGCAGACAGGATGATGTTCTGCTTTTCGCCGGGTCCCGCCTGCATCGCGACCGGGGGATACAAGATGGTGTCGGCGTCGAGCCCCCATCGGAGCTTCGTCCAGCGAGTCGTGTATTCGGAATTGGTGATCAGATACGAGTAGTCGTCGACGGCAAACCGATCCCGACGCTGGATGTCGGGAAAGTGACAGAGAAAGATCGAGAACGGAGCTAGTGGGCGAACCAGCGGCAACATGTTCACGTTCACGAACACGTCCGTCTCGGCCGAAGCATTGGCGATGGCGTCGAAGGGGTTTTCGTCCGTGGAGCGAACGAGATTGGCGTCCGGCATTCCTCCGCGACGCTCGAAGAACGGAAGCCGGATCGTTCGAAGCGTGCACTTGGCGAGGGAGAGATCGTACCAGGCTTCGAGCTTCGCGCGGTCGATCGGCTGATTGGAAATGAGCTCCACGTCGAGCTCATCCGCCAAACACGCTGCCATTTCCAGGCCGTAACGCTGTCCCCCTCCCAGGACGTGAAGCGCGTGGTCGTACAGGGTCACTCGCATCCGGCGCTTGCCGCGGATGACCTCGACCCGCCGCAGGAGATGCTCGTACGCGAGCGTTCCGAGCGTCTCCGCGACCGCGTTTCGTACATCCGGTGAGATCGCGTCGACGACCTCACGGGGATGATGTGACTGGAGCTTCGTGAGGGCGACCACGAGGGCTCGCTGGAGCGAGTCCTTCTCGTTCCGCACCAAGAAGCGCGAGTTGCGGATGGCATTCGGAAGCTCGTCCGGACGAAACTTCGCCAAGAACAGCAGTCGGTTCCGATCGCAAAACCACTCGGTGAGATACGGCCCTTTGCTCGAGCCGTGAAAGCGGTGGTGCGCCCGGGCCCCGGGCACGTATTCGATCTTCCAGCCCGCCTGCCGGCAGCGCAGGGAGGTGTCAACGTCCTCGTAATAGAGCACGTAGTCTTCGTCGATCGGACAGAGCTCGTCGATGCACGTTCGCCGAAACATCGCAGCCGCCCAGCACACGCCGTCGACCTCGCGGGGAGTCTCGTATTGGCCGGTGTCCTCTTCACCAAAGCCTTCGTCCTCCCAGTAGAAGTCGGGCAGCGGGCGGTGGCCCACACTGTTGATGCGGCCGTCCTCGAAGAGCAACTTTCCCCCAACGCACCCGACAGCGGGCTTCCGCTCGAGGGTTTCGACGAGCTTCGCCATCCAGTCCGGCTCGGGAAAGACGTCGTTGTTGGCGAACACGACGAACTCTCCGCGAGCCTCGCGCAGGCCCAAATTGAGTGCCGCGGCGTATCCGTTCGCCGGGTTCGACAGCACCCGCAGGGAAGGGTGGATGTCGGCCAGGCCCCGATGCGAGCCATCGTCCGAGCCGTTGTCGATGACCAGGATTTCGAACCGCAGGAAGGACTGCGCTGCAAACGCCTGGAGACAGCGACGCAGGTGCGCCTGGCCGTTGAAATTCACGACGAGCACCGAGCACCGGGGAGTCGGCTCCGAGCCGCGAGCGCAATCTGTAGTATTCATCGTCGACGGTGAAGAGCCTTCCCAGCCGCCGCACGGTTGCCGGCGCCCTCGACCTGCCTCTCGGGAAGGTCGAGGCGATCAACGGGCAAGTGCACGTAGAGGGCTGGGTGCGGGTCGAGCAGGGCCGCGTTCATGCAGTCTTCTTGTGGGCTGACGGGGTGGGAACGATTCCGGTCCGCCATGATAACAAGTCGGGGCCCGCCGAGGTGCCGGTTCGCGGAAGCTTCGTGATCCCAGCCGGCCTGAGCGAGCTCTCGGTGGAGTTGTGGGTGGAGCTCGAAACCTCCGTCCGGGTTCTTTGCGACAGCTGGCAGGGACGAGTCCAGCATCGACAAGCGTCCGAGCAAAGCGTGCTTCCGCTCGCGGATGGAGGCGTGATTCGCGGCAGCTTGGACACTCCTGGGGTCGAACGTCGAGCTCGATGCGGGCAAAGGTGTTGCGATTCAGGGCTGGATCTGGTCGACCCAAAGCCCAGTCGTCTCCGCCTGGATCGAGGACGCCGAGGGCAAAAAGACGGTGCTCGAACCGGGAATCGCCCGGCCCGACGTGGCAGAAGCGTTTCCGGACAGCGTCATCGCGGATCGTTCTGGCCTGCGGGGTGAGCTCGAGGCGCCGCGGGCGTCGAGGCGACTGGATTTGGAGCTGTGGACCGAGCTCGAAAACGGCGAGCGGCATCGTGTCCTCAGCCGCTCTGTACGCGTGCGACCGGCACGAGGCGAACGCTCGGCGTCGCGAGGGATCTTGCAGGCAGCTGGACGTCTCGCGTTCGGAAAGTTCGGGTCACGGCTGGTACCGAAGCGCCTGGTGTCCACCCAACGAACGGCCGCCGACATCGAAGCCGAAGAGCAGGCGGCGAGGGCGCACGCATACCAGCGCTGGTTGGAAACCAATCGGCTGACACCGACGCTCCGGGTGCGCTTGCGCGATGTTGCAAAAGAAGCGACCACGGGGGGCCCGCGCATCAGTATCCTGCTCTGGCTGCGCCGAGCGTCCGCCCAGCGCACGATGTCCCTGATCGCGTCCGTGCGCGCGCAGCTCTACCCGAGCTTCCAGCTCTGCGTGCTCGACGACGGCTCGTCAGGGCCATATCTCAGTCGAGCGCTGCGCCAGGTCGCCAGCGACGATCCACGCATCGAGCTCGTGAAAGAAGCGTACCGAGCGCCCGGCGCGGCGCTCGAGCGCCTGCTCCGAGTCGCCAGCGGCGAGCTCGTGACGATGCTCGATCCAGATACCTTGCTCTCACCGGATGCACTCCTGAACGTTGCCCACGCCTTCCGCCAAAAACCGACGCTGGACTTGATCTACACGGACGAAGATTGCCTGGATGAGCGAGGCACGCGCCATTCGCCCCGCTTCAAACCTCCGTGGGATCCGGCTCTGGCACTCACCACCGCGTACCTGGGTCGGCTCTCTGTGTTTCGGCGCTCTCTGCTCGCGCGAGCGGTCGAGCAGGTCGATTCGGAAGAAGCAACCTCGTTCGAGCACGACCTCACGCTCCGATGCGTAGAGCTCACGGAGGACCGTCGAGTCCACCACATCCCGAAGATCTGTTGTCACCGATTTCCCGAAGCTCGCGACAAACCGGATGCGGATGCGTTGCGCTCCATCACGCGCGCTCTCGAACGGCGCGGCCTCCGAGCACGCCCCGCCTTGGACTCGAGGCTCGATTCGATTCCGCGACTCGCCTGGTCTCCGGAGCTAGTGCGTGAGAGGCCGGTGACGATTCTGATCCCGACGCGGGACAGGGTCGAGCTCTTGGAGCGTTGCATCGAGAGCCTGAGTCGAACGCTGAAAGGTCAATCTTTCGAGCTTCTGATCGTCGACGACCACAGTGAAGACCCCCAGACCCTCGCGTACTTCCAGAGACTTCGACGAAGCATGCCAGAGTGTCGCGTCCTCCGTCCCGACTCGGAGCGAACGAGGTTCAACTTTGCTCGACTCGTCAACTTCGGCGCCCGCCAAGTCACCACGCCGAACCTCCTCCTCTTGAACAACGACACCGAAGCACTGGCCAGCGGTTGGCTACAAGACATGGTCGGATGGCTGTCCGTACCGGGGGTGGGAGTCGTGGGGGCCGAGCTCCTCTATCCCGACCGCCGGGTCGAGCATCTGGGCGTCGTGGTCGGTTCGCACTCGGGGCTGGCGGACCACCTGTGGCGCGGCGCTCCCGACGAGGCGCCCGGCTACCTGAATTTGGCCCGCAGCGCCCGGGACGTGTCGGCCGTGACGGGCGCCTGCTTGTCGACCCCGACCGCTCTCTTCCGAGAGCTGGGCGGGCTGGACGAAACGCTGTTCTCGGTGGACTACAACGACGTCGACTACTGCCTGCGCGCGCTCGCGGCGGGGAAAAGAGTCGTGGTCACTCCCCAGGCGCGACTGCTTCACGCTGGTGGAGCTTCTCGCGGAGCCTGGTACGACGCGTCGGAGCATCTGAACTTCATCACGAAGTACCGCGGTCATTCGGATCCGCACGTCAATCCGAATCTCGAGATTGACTCGCCGATTCTTGGCGGTCGATGCGCACCATTTTTCCCACGGCGAGCACGCTCCACGGTGTTTGAACGTGCTCGCCATTGGGCTCGATCACGATCCGGCGTCCGCCTTCGCCGATTGGTTGGACGCCCTGGCGGGAGCCGAGCACGGTTGCCAGGTGAGTCTCTTGTCCCGGCGCATCGCTCCGGCCGGCGACGATCGGGTGAGCTGGCGACGTCGGGTCCTTCGCCATGCCGAGGAGCTCGGTGGCAGGTCCTGCGACCTGGTGCTCGTCGAAGGGCTCGAAGCGCTGTGGGGAGTGGAGCTGGCGAGGATGCTGGGGCGTCCCTCGATTTGGCATCTGGGCACCCGCGAAGGGCTGGACGAGCTGGCGCTCGCACTCGGTGGCGGCGACACGACGCGAGCTCTCGTTGCCGAAGCCATTGCTTCCGCGTCGCGGGTCGTATTCGACAGCGAGCTCACCCGGAGCTCGTACGAAGCGCTGAACCGGAGAGACCACCAGCGGGTTTTGCCCATCGGGATTTCGATTCCACGACTCGAAGGGTTTGCTGAGAACCACCCGCGCTCCGCGCTCCGCGCTCGCTACGGAAAGTCCGCCGCGGAGCTGATCGTGCTGCTGGCCGACGAGCGCGGCTCCCTACAAAGGCACGTGAACGCTCTCTTGAAGGAGGTTCGGGCCGAAGGTTCTTGCTACGTGCTTGCCGGTAGCCTGGCGGTTCCACTCAGCGGGCGCGGCCCGGCACTGGCTCGCTCGGATGTCCTCGGCATGGCGGACGCGCTGGTGATGAGTGCCGACGGTCGCGAGGTCTTTCCCCGCGTTCTGCTCGAGGCCATGGCGTTGGGCGTCCCGGTGGCAGCTCCGGGTGTGCCGGGTGCCGGTGAGGTGATTGGCCACGAGCAGGAGGGCATCATCATCGACGAGAGCTCCCCGACGGAGGTTCGGCGAGCGCTCCGAAGATTCCTTCTCGATACGGCGTCGAGGCGGCGTTTGGGGATCAATGCCGCCGTCAAAGTTCGCCGGGTTCTGGACACGACCCGCCTCGTCGAACGGCACCTCGAGCTGTTCAGAGAGACGGTGCTCCTGGGTTGAGCTTCGCGAGGGATTGCAGAAGCTTCGCGGGTCCGGGTGCCGATTCGAGGAGCCGAGTCAGCTCTCGAGCTCGGCCGGATACGTCGGGCCGGTGGCTCCGGACGACCTGATTGAAGAGCCGCTCGAAACCTTGCACGTAGCTCTGCTCGGAGAACTCGGACCGCGCTCGGAACCGGGCGCGTTCCCCCATTTTCTGCCGGCGTTCGGCGTCCGACAGAAGCTCGACGAGTCCCCGAGCGATCCCATCGACGTCGCCGATGGGCACCAGAAGGCCGGTTTCGCCCTCGACGATCAGCTCCTCGGCGCCGCCGCTTCGCGTGGCGACCGCGGGCACACCCGCGGCCATCGCTTCGAGCACGGCAGAGGGCAGCGAGTCGACCTTCGACGGCAAGACCAGGACGTCCGCTCGTGCGATGAGGTCCTGGGCATCCGCTCGAAATCCGAGGAACCGAAATGCGTGCTCGAGCCCGCGCGATCGGGCGTCTTTCTCGAGGCCGGCTTTCGCGCCGGCGTCCGCGCCGACCAGCACGCAGTGAGCCTTCGGGATGCGCCGCACTACCTCTTGCATCACCGGGCCGAGGAGCGGGACGCCCTTTTCCTCCGAGAGCGTGCCGACGAAGACCACGCAGGGAAGCGACGCATCGAGGCCACAGAGCTCTGCCCGCGTCGCCCGGGGTGTCTCGAACGGAGCGACGCCGTTCTCGATGACCTCGATGACCTCGTCCCTCACGTGGGGTCGAAGTACGGACCGAACGCTCCGGGAGACCACTGCGACCCGATCGGCCAGCGTATCCAGCAATCGATGGTAGATGTCGAGGCTCAAGGTCGTGCGTAAGTTCGTGTGGCAAGCGAGCATTTCGTGGATGCGCCAGACGTGCGGAACGCCCACCCAGCTCGCCGCGAGCGCACCCTCCAGCACCACCGAGGTATTGGAAAAGACCAGATCGCAGCGTTCGCGTTCGATGCGTCGGGCCAGGGCTTCCACACGACGCGTCAGATTGTCGGAGAATCGAGACCAGTCGCTGGTCGATGCCTGCCCGATCCAGTGAACGACGTTGCCGAAATGGATCGGGACACCGAAGTCGTCCAGTCGCTTCTGGAGCGGGCCGTTCTCCGGCAGGATCACCAGCGCCTCGTGTCGTTCGGGATCCAGCCCGCGCAGCAACTGATACAGGCATGCTTCCGCGCCCGCCCATCTTGCGGTGTGGGAAAGGAACAGAATCTTCACCAGCCGGCCTTCGACGAGTCGGCCAAACGCTGCGGCTGTGCGAACATTTCTTCCAAGCGACGCGCCAGCTCGTGGGGCGGCCAATTCATCATCATGATGCGCGGCAGCTCGAACGGGGCGCTGCCGGTCGTCACGACACCTGGGAAGTTCGAGCACGCCGCACGAAAGCCTTCCTCACGAACGATGGCGACCGTGTCTCGTGTGTAGTCCGCGGGACTTCCGAAAGGATAAGCAAAGCTCGTGACGGGCCGACCGATCAGATCTTCCAGTCGCGCTTTGCTCGCCGCGATCTCGACTCGTTGATCATCCGGTGCCAGGGCCGACAGCTTCGCGTGGGTTACGCTGTGCGCTCCGACTTCCACCAGAGAACCGTCGGCAAGAGCCCGTAGCTCACCGGGATCGAGAGCTCGGTGGCTCGGCCGCGGCTTCGACGGCGCGCTGGCCTGGACGAAGAGTCGAGCGAGCGCTCGCCTCCGCACCAGGTCGGGCAACGGTCGAAGCTCTTCCAACGCTTGGCGGAAGGCGTGATGACGCTCCGTCGGCGTCTCCGCATCGAGCACGTTCCAGCCTCGATAGCGCGCGATATCCGCTTCGGTCCAGCGCGCCGCACCGCCGAGCGACAGCGTCCGACGCGTCCCGACGAGCTCCACGTAAAGCTCGCTGGGCAGCTCTGGCGTCTCGAGGAACAAACGCTCGACCTGGTCCCACCAGAACTCGCGCTGTGCCCCCACGTATCCGGACGTGACGAACACCGTCGCCGGAACGCCGTAGCGCTCGAGCTCCGGCTTGGCCGACAGGAGGTTGTCCGCGTAACCATCGTCGAAAGTGATCGTAATCGCGCGCGGGGGAAGCGTTCCGGCCTCCATGCGCTGGGTGAGCTCACCGAGAGAAAGCGGGCGCGCCAGCTGGCAGACCACGTCCAGATGCTCGCGAAAACGTGGCGGGGGCACGCACAAAAGGTGAGCGTCTTGGGGCGGTGCCGCGACGCGATGGTAGAGCAGGATCAGCGCCTGACTTCCGTGCTCGGGTTTTGCCGAGCGCGGGGTGAGCGACGGGGTCGGCGCGCGCCCTTCTTTGGTCACTCGTGCACAGATCACGACCGCGAACCGCGGGTCGTGTACTTCGAGCTCTCTGTCGCTGAACTCGTGAGCGACGAGGCCGCGGATCTGGCCCGCGGCCGTCAGCGAGTTGCCGTAGGCGCGGATGGTCGTGCCGTCAGCGCCAAACGTCTCCGCGAGAAGCTCGGTGATGCCCTGGACCGTGAAACGCCAGAGCTCGTTGTACTTCGGCTCGCACATCGTCACGTGCGGGACAGCGATCAACAGTGTGCCACCAGGTTTCAAGATGCGATGGAGCTCGCGGACCGCGGCATCCAGGTCGAAGATTTCGTGCAAGACGAAGGTGGCGATGATGCAGTCGTATCGTTCCGACGGAATGTCGTTCTCGGCAGTGAGATCTGCCACGATGGTCGCCGCTGGGTTGGAGGCGTCCAGGTGCAGCACGTCGGAGTGCTCGACGGCCGCTCCGCCATAGCGCCGGGTGTAGTCGGCACCCTCGAATTCCAGGCAGCGTCCGCGAACATCGGCAGTGTGCTCGGCCAAGAATTGCCCCACGTAGTGGCGCGTGATCGGGACCCCGCGATCCTCGCCAAAAGCCTCGCTGAGGGGCAACACACCGTACGCGAGTCGTGAGCGTGCGCCGAGCGTGCGTCCGACGCTCCACGCCTGGCGCAAGGCGCCGACCATTCCCTGCGGGCGGGGAGCCGCGCGACCGAGACGGGTGACGAGCCGTTGCCGGGCGCTCTGGCCTGCACCGAGCTCGCGAAGCCGCTCTTCGAGTCTTCCACTCCGGAGCAGTGGGTGGCTCGGATGAAGCTGGCGAAGCTCTTTCTGGGCTACTTCCAGAAAGCGCCGCTCGGCTCGCTTTGCGCTCTTGGGTGCCGAAAGCATGCGCGCCAGCGCAGAGGCGTCGTGCTGGCGGTAGCGCACCCACGCTTCGGAGTGAATTGCGATCGGCCATCGAGACGCGACGAACCACGAAAGGTACTGGTCCTCGCACTGGCTGCCGCGAGCCAACTCGGAAAAGCGCTCGACGGCACGCAGCGCGTCACGACGTAGTAGCGTACAGCTCGGAAGCGGCGTCGCTGCGTAGTGTCGCTCGAAAAAGCTGGCCAGGAGCTCGGGCGGCTGGAAGACGCGGGGCGCTGTCGGCGGCATGGGTTGCACGTAGTCCCGCTCCGGCGCGTTCGGATGCCAGTACGCACCAGGGCCGTAACTCAGCTGGACGTTCGACCGCTCCACTTCGTTCCAGATGCGAAGGTGCTTCTCCAGGTAGAGCGGGTCCCACAGGTCATCTTGGTCCAAGAGTGCGACGAGCTCACTCTCTGCCGCGTTGGCCGCGGCGACCCGGGTGGCAAATTGTCCCCGGTTGGCTCGTTTGGGATGACTCGAGCAGCGAATGCGCGGATCGGTTGCCGCGTATCGCTGGCAGATCTCTCGGCTCGAGTCGGTGGATCCGTCGTCGAACAACAACAGCTCCCAATCCCGAAAGCTCTGCGCGAGCACGGTGCCGACCGCGTCGTCGAGAAAGTGGGCGCCGTTGAAGACGGGCACCAGGATGGAGAGGCGAGGCAATTCGATGGTCCTCGGAAGGGCCAAAGAATCGCATTTCTGCCGGCGGCTGTCCCGATCCGAGCGTCAATCGTGCATCGAGAGCTCGACCCGCCGCACCCGGATGCGCGCGGGGAAGGTCGTCGGATCGATGCGGAACCGCAGCGTGCTCTGACCGAGCTCACTCGTATCCGTGAGCGGCAGCGCCAGGTGGTAGTCGTGGAACTGCCCGTCGGATATCACACCGAACATGCGGTAGTGGGTCTCCGAAGCGAAGGGTCGATCGCCGACCGCCCAAAACGCTTCTCCGAGCGCGCCGGGCGCGTCGGGCGCATCGATCGCCATTTCCAGCGTGATGCTGGCTGCTCCGATCGGAATGGGAGGAGCAAGGAGATTAACGTCGTCGCTCTGGGTTTCGATCACCCAGACGCCAGTATCGCCAGGCTGCTCCTCACCATTCACGATCTTCCAGTCCGTCCACCACTTCTCGCCCTGTGTCTGGAACGGCTGCGATGCGCTGGGTGGCCCAAGGGTGGATGCACGAAGCTCGGCGCTCCGATCGTCGAGCGCCTCGGTCTTGGCGTTCCAGACGAGGAAGCAGGTCCCTTCTTGCGCGACGTAGTCGCGAAGATCGAACGTGTCTTCCTCCGCCAGGTCGGGGGACAAGACCGGGCGCATGAACGCCGTCCTCGGCGCTTGTGGATGGTAGTGGCGCACCGCCGACCCCAAGCCATTGCGCCACACGTGGGCGCCCTGGGTATTGTCCGGCGCGCCTTCGATCAGCACGGTCGGGGTGGGCCCCGGCAGATCCGCGCACTTTTCGAGGATGGTCTGCAGCGTGGACCGAGCCAGCTCCGAGGCGTGATGCCACGGCAGAGTTTGAACGAGCGCGACGACTGCATACGTGGAGACCTGGACCGCTACGAGAGCAGAGCGGAGCCGGCCGGCAGCGACACTCGAAACCGCGAGCGCCAGGGCGATGCAAAAGCCAGCCGACGGGAAGTAGAGGTAGCGCGCACCTTCCAGACGCTCGACGAGCCCCTCGCTGTTGAACAGGGTGCTGGGCGGTGCGAGAGCAAAGCCCGTGAATGCGAGCGCAAACAGCAGCGGGCGCCACTGGTCGCGTCGGACCAGCGTGAACACCGCGAAAATACCGCACAGAGCTGCCAAAAGAATCACGATCGGCGCCGAGCGCGCGCCGAAGATCGCGCTGTTCACCGGAGTCACGAGCCCGTAGCTCGAAAAGCGGACGAGCTCCGAAAAATACCGGGCGGTCAGCGCGGGGATGTGCCGGTTTTGCCCGGCAGCGTTCGTGTACCCGCCGACATCTCCGATCACGACGACGCGGTAGAGGACGTAGACGGCGCACACGGCGAAGAACGGGGCGACTCTTTCGAGTCGTCGCGTCGTTGCACACAAGAGCTCGTAGGCGACGAGGACGAGCGGGATCAGCAGGCCGGATTCCTTGCTGGAAATCGAACACAGAAACAGCAACGTCGACGCCCCGAGCCAGCGAATCGATGCGCCGGCGGCATACTTCACGTAGGCGACCATCGAGCCCAGCCCGAGCAGGGTAGCGAGCACGTCGAAGCGGCTGCCCAGAAACGAAACCGCCTCCGGATCGATGGGATGCGCTGCGAACAGCACTCCGGCGAGGATGCCCGTCGCATCGCGCCCGCTGATGCGCCGGGCGAGCGCCGCGACCAAAAGCGCGCTCAGGCCGTGCATCACGATGTTGGTGACGTGAGACAACGCGGGTGTCCGTCCCCACAGCGCATGGTCGAGCCCCATCGAGACCAAGCTCAGCGGTCGAAAGAACTGGCCCGGTAGGCTGGGCGAAAAAAGATGATGGCGGAGCTCGGCCCAACCCAGGCCCGCGAGGTACGGGTGGTCGTAGTCGTCGGAAACGTAGAAGTCGTTCACGTTCGGCAAGAAGACCAGCACGGCCACGACGAAAGGCAGTGCGCCGATCAGACGCTTGCGGGTGATGAGCGCGCTCATGGTCCGACGCGTGGCGCACGCCAGCGCACGTTCCAGCGCTGCTCGAAGCGCCGGCGATTCACCTCGAAACGCGCAAGGTATTCCAGCGGGCTCTGGCGACGCAGAGTGGCTCCCGCGCCATGATGCACGAAGGCACTCGGAGCCAGGAGCACCGAGAGGCCGCGCGCCCTGAGTGTCATGCACAGGTCGTCGTCCTCGAACATCCCGCTGCCGTATCCGTCGTCGAGACCTCCGACCGCCTCGAACGTGGAACGCCGGAGCAAGGCGCAGAACAGCGATAGCTTGTCGACGGCGACCGGCTGTCCGTGCGCATCGCGAGCTCGATCGATCAGCCCGGCGAGGGAGGTGTATCGCGAGACAGCGGTGGCGACATCACCCGTGTCGTTGCTCGTAGGTCCCACCAAGCCAGCGCTTTCGTCGTCGTCGAGGGCCGCGTCGAGTGCTTCGATCCACCCGGGGGTCACGACCGCATCGTCGTTCAAGAGCACCAGCCGGTCGGTGGCCGTTCGCTCGACACCAGCGTTCACGGCTGCGGCGAACCCTCGGGCAGGGTCCAGTCGCAGGAGAGAAGTGCGGGGATGACGCCGTACGGTGTCGGCGATGACGGTCGGCTCGGCCGCCCCATCATCGACGACGACAATCTCGTAGCTTCGCGCTCGGGTGTGGGCGGTGATGGCAGCGAGACACAGCGCGAGCCAACGCCCGCTGCCTTGGGTCGGTATCACGATGCTCACCGACGGTGTGCCCTCACGAACGGGGGCTCGTGCCACGCTTTCGAGCTCCTCGATGGCCCGCGACACATCGAGGCTCGCCGCCGGTGAGGCGCGGGCAATTCTCAGCGGTGCGGCCAGCGTCCGGAGGGTCTCGCGAACAGGAGCCGGCGCGCGGTCGAAGAGCCTCGCCGCCGCCCCGGGACGCTCGTCGAGCAGATGCTGAAGCGCCGCCAAACCGAGGACGCGTGCGCGCCGCCGGAGCGGTAGCTGGCGGAACCCGGGAACCCGCTTGCTCACGCCACCTGGCACGCGCCCACGCTATCACCGAAAGGGGGTGCTTGGGTTTGCGGGCGTGCTCACGCTATGAGAGGGCACATGGTCAAGGAATCGCCGTGGCGCCACCGGACGCGCAACGGCACCTACGAGGGTGACGAAGGCTCGAAGCCCTCTTGGCGCGCGACGCTCCGCTACATGAGGAGCGAGCTTTCGACCAACAGGCACGCTCTGGCCGTGTTCACTCACGGGACTTTTCGCGCGACCTACCGCGCCCACGCGCTCGGCAGACTTTGGCCGATCGCCGATCCTCTCATCTTGATGGTCGTGATGAGCGTGGTGTTCGGTGTCGTGTTCCGCACGACCGTGTCCGCATATCCCGTGTTCTTGATGTTGGGCCTCGTGCCTTGGCACTTCTTGTCCCATGCCTGGACCGATGGAACAACGTCATTCCTCCAGCACGCGGAGATCCTCAAGCGCACGAGCGTGCCCGGCTGGGTCGTGGCGACGGGCATCGTGCTCTCTCACGTTCTCAATCTGGGGTTCGCGTCCCTGAGCATTCTGCCGCTCATCGTCTTTTACCCGGGCGCTTTCCATTTTTCGGCGGCCCTTCTGCTCTTGCCGGTGGTGCTGGTGCTCTTGGTGGCGTTGGCGCTCGGCTTGGCCCTTGCCAGCGCGACTCTCAACGTCGTGTATCGCGATGTCGGCTACATGGTGAACTCGGCACTGGTGGTGCTGTTTTGGGCAACTCCCATCGTGTACCCGCTCGACCACATCCCGGAGCACACCCGGCGCTGGGTTCTCATCAATCCCATCGCCAGCCTCTTGACCTGTATCCGCGACATCATCATCGGCGGGCGCCTCCCTCCGGCAGCCGTGTTCGCGGCGGCAACTCTCAGTTGCCTGGGCGTGCTCTTGGTTTCGATCGTGCTGTATCGGCGTTTTGCCCAGACGGTGACAGACCATGTCTGATGGCTCGCTCCGGATCCGCTTCCGCGATGTCAGCAAGGCGTATCGGCGCCGTCACCTGAAGTCGTTCCTCCTGCGGGAGCTCTGGCCGGGTCGTGAAGACGGAATCGACGACACCGACGTGTTCTGGGCCCTGAGCGAGGTGAGCTTTGCGGTGTCGTCGGGCGAGGCGGTCGCCATCGTGGGGGAGAACGGTAGTGGCAAGAGTACGGCGCTTCGCCTGCTGGCCGGCGCGAGCCACCCGAGTCGCGGCTGTGTTTCGGTGCGCGGACGCATCGCGCCCATGCTGGGGCTAGGGGTCGGATTCGAGCCCGACATGACCGCGTCGGAAAACGCTTACGTCAATGCAAGCCTCTTGGGGTTGTCGCGGAACGAGGTGCGCGACCGTCTTTCGGCCATGCTGGCGTTCGCCGAGCTCGGCGATTTCGCGGACGTTCCGGTTCGGCACTACTCCAGCGGAATGCAGGCGCGATTGGGCTTCGGTGTGGCGATGCACGTCGACGCCGATATCCTGCTGATCGACGAGGTGTTGGCCGTCGGTGACGTGGGCTTTCAATCCAAGTGCCTGGCCAGGCTCCGAGAGCTCCAGCGTTCGGGCACGACGCTACTCATCGCTACCCACGATCTGCAGGTCGCACGCGAGATCTGCTCCCGTGCATTGTGGATTCGAGCAGGCCACCTGGAGGCGGACGACTCGGTCGACCAGGTCCTGAACGCGTACGAAGCTAGCGTGACGCCTGATTGAGTCGAGCCGTGCGCTCGGTCGACAAGATGACAAGAATCCTCGGAATCTCCGCCTTCTATCACGACTCGGCTGCGGCTCTCGTCGTCGATGGAGCGATCGTTGCTGCCGCTCAGGAAGAGCGGTTCACGCGCAAGAAGCACGACGCCGGCTTCCCTGTGCAAGCCATCGACTACTGCCTTCGCGAAGGGGGAGTGTCGGTCGGCGATCTCGACTACGTCGGATTTTACGACAAGCCCTACTTGAAGTTCGAGCGCATCCTCGAGACGTACCTCAGCTACGCCCCCGCGGGGTTTCGCTCTTTTCTTGCCGCGATGCCCCTCTGGCTGCGGCACAAGCTGCACACCACGCGGGAGCTCTCCCGAGGCCTCCATCACGAGTACCGAAAACGGTTCATCTTCGCGGAGCACCACGAGTCGCACGCTGCGAGCGCGTTCTTTCCGTCGCCATTCGAGGAGGCCGCCATCCTCACCCTCGACGGAGTTGGCGAGTGGGCAACGGCGAGTATCGGGCTGGGGAAGGGGAACGAGGTCGCATCTCCAAGCCGAGATGCATTTCCCCCACTCCGTCGGATTGCTGTATTCGGCGTTCACGTACTTCACCGGCTTTCGCGTCAACTCGGGCGAGTACAAGCTCATGGGTCTGGCACCCTACGGCAAGCCCAAGTACGTCGAGCTGATCTACGAAAAGCTCCTCGATCTGAAGGCGGATGGCTCGTTCCGCATGGACATGAGCTACTTCGATTACTGCCAGGGTCTCAGGATGACGTCGAAGAAGTTCGACGCCCTGTTCGGTGGGCCTCCGCGCGCGCCGGAGAGCCAGGTGACCGAGCGGGAGATGGATCTGGCGGCATCGATTCAGGTCGTGACCGAAGAGATCATGCTGCGCTGCGCGCGCCACGCTCAGGCAAGGACCGGCTCGAAGAACCTGTGCCTGGCCGGCGGTGTTGCGCTCAACTGCGTGGCGAACGGGCGGATCCTACGCGAGGGACCCTTCGACAACATCTGGGTGCAACCCGCCGCGGGCGACGCCGGAGGGGCGCTCGGCGTCGCGCTCTTTACCTGGCACCAGCTCTTGGGCAAGAAACGCAGCGTCGGGGTCGGAGACAGCCAGGCCGGGTCGCTCCTCGGCCCGAGCTACTCCGCTGCCGAGATCCGCGCGTTCCTGGATGCCGAGGGAGCCAAGTACCGCGAGATCGTGGACGACGGAGAGCTCACGGAATGCGTCGCGGACCTCATCGCGCGCCAGAAGGTGATCGGCTGGTTTCAGGGTCGCATGGAGTTCGGACCGCGCGCCCTCGGCTGTCGGAGCATCCTGGGCGACGCGCGCAGCGGGGACATGCAGTCGGTCATGAACCTGAAAATCAAGTTCCGGGAGTCGTTTCGCCCGTTCGCTCCCAGCGTGCTCTTGGATCACGTTCACGAGTATTTCGAAGTGCGTGCGAACGAGCAGAGCCCCTACATGCTGATCGTCGCCCCGGTGCGACAAGAGATGCGAAAGGCCGCGGACGACGAGGGATCCGCCACCGGGTTCGATCTATTGAAGGTGAACCGTTCGGTGCTGCCAGCCATCACTCACGTCGACTATTCCGCGCGCATCCAGACGGTGGATGCTTCGCGCCACGGCCGATACTATCGACTCATCGAAGCGTTCCGGAAAAAGACCGGCTGTCCCGTGATCATCAACACGTCGTTCAACGTGCGGGGCGAGCCCATCGTGGCATCGCCGGCTGACGCCTATCGTTGCTTCCGGGCGACGAACATCGACGTGCTGGTTCTCGAGAGCTTCGTGCTCATGAAGGAAGACCAGCCGGCCATGAACCGGCAAGCTGCCGAAGAGTACGTGTCCGGGTTTCAGCTCGACTGACGAAAAGCCATGGCGCTAGTCGCGATCAACAAGCATCCCACCCGAAAGGAGCTCACGGTCTTCGGTCTCGGGCTTCCCATCGTGCTCGGGCTTTTGGGCTGGCAGCGCTGGCTCCACGGGTCCGTCGACGTCGCATGGGCCATCTGGGCGCTCGGCGGCATCCTGACGATTACCTTCGCGCTCGTGCCAAAAGCTCGCAAGAAGATCTACGTGGGTTGGATGTACGCCGTCTTCCCGATTGCGTTCGTGGTGTCCCATCTGGTCTTGGCGGCGGTATACTTCCTGGTCCTGACACCGGTGTCGCTGCTTCTCAGGGTGCGTGGGAAGGATCCCATGAATCGATCGTTTGATCCCGAGGCCCCGACTTACTGGATCCCGCGCGACGGCCGGAAGCGCCCCAAGTCGAGCTACTTTCGTCAGTTCTAGGGAGAGGGAGGCGGCGTGGCTGAACCGGAGGATTCGAGCGAGGACGAGCTCGCGCTCGAGGCGCGAAAGAAACGGACCGGTCTCTTGGGCGAGACTTGGCAGTTCTTGCGCAACAACAAGAAATGGTGGCTTTGGCCCGTCGTATTGATCCTCGTTGGCGTGGGGCTTCTGGTGCTGCTCGGCAGCGGAGCGGCAGCGCCGTTCATCTACACGCTCTTTTAGCTACACCAGACGAGCGCCCGACACTTGCCGGAGCCAGCCGAGCAGCGGTAGATGCGGTGTGGCTCGCGCAAGTACCATCGCTCTCGCCGTCGCTCTCGTGGCCTTCTCGGCCAGCGCCAAGCCCATCACGGTGGAGAGCATTTCGCCCTTGGACAAGGGCACGTTCGTGAAATGCCACGCTAGCGGCAAGAAGCTCAGCTGCTCGCGCCTGGAACAGGCGAGCTCGACGTATACCCTTCCCCGCAAGGTCCTCTCGCTTTCGCTCACGACCTCGGGCGAGACGCTGTACGCCGTTCTCGACGACGGCCGGCTATTTCAGGTCGGGCGAGACCTCACCCGCGCGTCGGCCCGGCACCCCAAGAAAGGCACGGGAAACCTCAGCAAACCCCAAGCCGTTTCCTCCCTCAACCGCGTGCGAGCGGTTGCGGCGGGAAACGAGTTTGCGTGCGCTCTGCTCGAGGGGAACGGCAGTGTGAGCTGTTGGGGCCGTGGTCACTACGGTCAGCTCGGTCGCGGCACTCAGCCGCCTCACGGCAAGCCCGCGCCCGTCGCGGAGCTGTCGAACGCCATCGCGCTCTTCGCCAGCGAGAGCTACGCGTGCGTGATCACGTCGGACCGCAGCGTCTTTTGCTGGGGCAACCCGCTGGGTGGTCGAGACGGAACCGAGGCTCAATTCTTGCGACCGTACCGCGTGCGGGCGATGGACGGTGCGGCGACGCTTCGCATGGGAGCCCGCAGTATGGACGGGCTTTTTGCCGGCAAGAAATCCCGCCGCTGCACCTTCACACCGGGTGGTCGCTCCGGGATGGACGAGTCGAGCCCAGTGGTCCATTGCAAGGCGATCGTCAGGGCGTTGCCAGCTGTAGAACCCACCCCTGACGAGACCAGCCTGGATCCTTTCGGCGCCAACGTCGGCCAGTCAGGCAAACACAGCGCTCTCGGCCGGGGCGCGGCGGGAGCCTGCGGACAGAATGCTGACGAGCTCGAGGACCTCCCCGCGTTCCGGGCGTGTCAGGCCGAACAAGTCGAATACCGTGTCGTCGAGCTCCTTGCGCAGGGCTTCGTCGAATTGTCCGGCTGTCGCTCGCAGAGTGAGCTCAGCAAGGCGAGCGCGTCGATCGGCATCGCCCGGGGGGCGGGGCAGAGCTCGGAGGTGCGCGATCTTCACCTGGGGAAAGGCGGCTTGGCGCGCGTCGCGGCGCAGACCGATGTGGAGCGCGCGGTACAGTGACGAGTTCAGGAGCGCCACCACGAGCTCGGGCGAGAACCCCTCGACATCGAACCCTGCCAGCAGCGTATTGCGAAATGGCAAGCCCGAGTGGAGTGCCGCGATGGGAAACTTGGCGGTCTGGCGCGTGACGAATCGCACTCGCTGATAATTGGCGACGTCCCGCAGCCGAGTCTTTGCCCGCGTCAACGCTTCGCGATCCGGATTCAGAAAGAGGCGTGGTGGACCCTGGCGAAACTCTCCCACGTCCCGGCCTTCGAGCAGCGGGACGGTGTGCAAATCGTCCGGTTCGTCGCTTCGGAAAAACAGCGTGCGCGCCACGTCGCCCGCGCTCTGGAAGCCCATCTCTCCGAAGAGCTCCCGAGGAAAGCTCGGTCCGCTCGCGATCCGGGACATCGCTTCGGGAATGGCGACCGAGCTCGCTTCGACCCGCGCTCGTTGGCGCTCGACGAGTTGCCATTCTCGATCGCCGCCTCGGGAATCGGGGCCGGGAAGGGCGAGGAGCGCGAAAGACGGCTGGGTTACGCCGCTGAAGGCGTCTTGCCCGAACTCCATCAGCGGCTCTCTGGGCGTGTGGCTTTCGGCGAGGACACGGCGAACGGGTGCGTACCCCGCCAGATCGGCAACGGGACTCGGGAGAACCAGAGCGATCACTCCGCTGGGCGCGAGAGAGGTCGCCAGCTCGACGAACAGACCGTGGAGTGTCGGATATCCACGAAAGCAATCGTAGCGCGACGCGTATCCGCGGCGCACGTGCGGTGGGAGGGGCTGCGCCGCTCGACCTGCGTACGCGACCCACGGTGGGTTGCCGATGACGAGATCGAAGTGAGTGTCACCAAAGTCGTGTTCGCGCACCGAGTCGCCTTCCAAGAGGTTCGTGCGAAGCGTTCGGATGTCGGCGTCGGGTGCCCAGAGCCAGATGGCCATTTCGCCGACGGCGACAGCGAGCGGGCTCGAGTCGACGCCAAAGAGACACTGCTCCGCGATCTGACCGGGTGAATTCCCGGTTCGCTCCACGAGCTGACGACCGGTCTCGAGCAAGAACGCTCCGCCGCCGAAGGCTGGATCGCAGACTCGACGAACGCCCTTCGACGAAGCGTCGAGAGCGGCTCGCACGACCCGCGTCGTGATCTTGCGCGGCGTGTAGAAGCTCCCGGTGGTTTTTCTGCCGCGACCGAGGGAGAGCAGGACCTCGCCGTCGGCGCGAGCCATCTCCACGTCGAGGGTGGCCTCATACAGATGTCCAATCGCTTCCGGAGGCGCGTCGCGAAATGCTTCCTCGAGGCGCGCGATTGCCGGGCCGCGGGGGACGGGCCCCGGGACTCGAAAGCGCGGATCGGACAGCAGACGCAACTCCTCGGCAGGAGTGGTGACCATGGCGTGGGCGGCGATGCGTACCAGCTCCGCGATCAGCGGAACCCTCTCGACGTCCTCGGCACGAAGGGAAGCGACCAGCTCCGTGAGTGCCTCCAGCGAAAGTCGCCGGAGCTCGGGGATCCCCGTGCTCGCCACGGAATGCGACGTTAGCGGAGGCCGCCTCGAATGGAAAGCCGCTTGGCCAGCTCGACGGCACGAAGCATCCCCGTGGCATCCGCTCGGCCTTTCCAGGCGATATCGTAGCCAGTTCCGTGATCGACGCTCGTCCGCACGATGCTCAGGCCCATCGTGACGTTGACCGCGTCACCGAAGGCAACGAGCTTGGTCGGGATGGTTGCCTGGTCGTGATACATCGCGACGACGCCATCGTACTCTCCGGAAAACGCCAAGCGGTATGCGGTCTCGGCGCCCATGGGACCGATGATCCGACCCGAGCGTCCGAGAGCTCGCTCCGCGGAGCGAATGCCGGGAGCAATGGCGCGGCGTTCCTCGGATCCCAGGAGCTCGCCTTCGCCGGCGTGGGGATTGAGCGACGCGACAGCCAGTCGGGGGACGTCGACGCCGAGAGCCGATAGGAGTCGCGCGAGCTCGACCGTTGCATCCCGGACCTTGGCCGGAGTCAGCACCCGGGAGACGCTCCGCGAGCGGCACGTGGGTCGTGGCCAGGCTCGTGACCAATCGCTTCGAGGCGAAGCACATGACGGCGTGGCGGGCGCCGTCGCGTCCTGCAGCCACTCCGTGTGACCGCGAAAGTCCTCTGGCACCCGAGCTGGCGATGGCGTGCTTGCTGACCGGCCCGGTGACGAGCGCGCGCCCGCGACCCGACTTCACCAGATCGTAGCCGACGCGCACGTATGTCGAGCTCCGCGCGACCGGCGCGTCGCGAGGGATGACCGGGTCGTCGGTCCTTCGGTTCCAGCGCGGGACCCACGTGATAGACGTGAATGCGACCCGCGAACGGCGCTTGCCCGCGAACGGGACGAGGCGGCGTTCGGGAACGCCGACGACCCGCGCCGCGTCGACCAACGTCCCGAAGTCGCCGACGACGAGGCACGGGATCGCGTGCGCGCGCGCCGCAGCCACGCTGACTTCGGGACCCACGCCGGCGGGACAGCCGCTACTGATGACGATCATCGATCGCTCGGAGGAGGTTCGCTCTCGGGCTCTTGTCCGTAGTCGCCGGGAGCGCGCAGCTTGTAGCCCGAGCCCGCGGAGGGTTTCGAGGGGAAGTGCGTCGCCGAGCTTGGCGCGAAGCCGGCGCACGTGGATGTCCACCGTGCGCGCGCCGCCCTCGTAGCGGTTGCCCCAGACGTGCGCGAGGAGATGCTCGCGCGAGAGGACGCGGCCGCGTCGCTCGCACAGGTACGCGAGGAGCGCGAACTCTTTGGCCGTGAGCGAGACCGGGCGGCCGCCGACGCTGACCTCGTGCGCGGCCTTGTCGACCACGATGCTCGCCGACCTTCTGTCGCTCCTCGGTCGCGAACTCGCTCCGGCGCCACTCGAGCGCGCGGATGCGCGCGTAGAGCTCCTCGGGCACGTAGGGATGCAGGACGAAGTCGTCGAAGCCGCTCGACGGCTCGATGCGCGCGATCTGGCCGACGGTGACCGCGACCAGCGCGCCGACGCCGTCGAACGCGGGTTCCTTTCGCAGCGCGCGCAGCGCGAACGCCGCGAGGTCGGGGCGATCGAGCGCTTCGAACACCAGCGCGCGCGGACGAACTCCCGCGCTCGTCGTCATCGTCGCTCGTCGAGACGTTCCGGGGTCGTCCCACAGGTCGAGCGTGCGCACGCGAGCGCCGAGCTGCCGCAGCACTGCAGCGGCACCGTCTTCCCGTTCGAGCAGCGGGCCCGTGGCCGACGACGGCAACGAAGCTCTTCGCGCGGGACGACTTCCGGTGTCAGCCGATTTCGGTTCCACCGACGGTGATCCGCGCGATCTTGATGGTCGGGCAGCCGACCCCGACCGGCACGCTCTGCCCGTCTTTGCCGCAGGTCCAGATCCCGTCGGAGACCTCGACGTCGTTGCCCAGCATCGTGACCTCGGTCAGCGTCTCGGGACCGTTGCCGATCAGGTTCACGCCTTTGAGCGGCGCGGTCAGCTTGCCGTCCTCGATCAGGTAGCTCTCGGTCAGCGAGAACACGAAGTCGCCGTTCGAGATGTCGACCTGCCCGCCGCCGAAGGTCTTGGCGAAGATGCCGCGCTTCACGCTCTTGACGATCTCCTCGGGATCGTGCGGCCCGGCCAAGCAGCACGTGTTGGTCATGCGCGGCATCGGCACGCACTGGAAGCTCTCGCGCCGGCCGTTGCCCGCGGGCGAGACCTTGAAGTGCCGCGCCGACAGGCGGTCGTGCATGTAGCCGCGCAGCATGCCGTTCTCGATGAGCACGCTCTTGTCGCGGCTCGATGCCCTCGTCGTCGACGTTGATGGTGCCGCGGCTCTGCAGGAGCGTGCGGATCGTCGACCACGGTGCAGAGCTCGCTCGCGACCTTCTTGCCGACCTGCCCGGTGTAGTTGCTGGTGCCCCTTGCGGTTGAAGTCCGCCTCGAGCCCGTGTCCCACCGCCTCGTGCAGCAGGATGCCGCTGTCGCCCGGCGCGAGCACGACCTCCATCTGACCGGCGGGCGCCTTGCGCGCGTCGAGCATGCGTGAGCGCCTGCTTGCGCGGCTCGCTCGGCGTGCCACTCCGGCGACTTGTCGTCGAAGTAGCCGAGCGTCATGCGCCCGCCGCCGCCGCTCGAGCCCTGCTCGCGCCGCCCGCCGTCCTCGGCGATGGCGCGAACGCCGAAGCGCATGAGCGGCTGCACGTCGTGCGCGATGTGCCCGGCGCTCGTCGCGACGAGGATCTCGCGGATCTCTTCGGCGAACGATGCCTCGACCTTCACGATGCGTGGATCGAACGCGAGCGCGGCGCGGCTTGCCCGCTCGAGCAAGCGCCGCTTGTCGATGCCCGCCACGTCGATGCTCGGCATGTCGAGCTCGTAGCGGCTGGGCAGCGACGATCGGATCGAGTCGCACGGGCGGCGGGTTCGCGCCCGCGGCGCGCGATGCGCGCCGCGGTCTCGGCGGCGCGCTGCATGGCGTCCCAGTCGAGATCCTCGGTGTGGGCGTAGCCCGTCGCGTCGCCGCGCTGGACGCGAACGCCGAGGCCCATGCTCACCCCGCGTGACGCGCTCTTGGTGATGCCCTCCTCGAAGCTGAGCCCGCCGCCGGCGCGGTACTCGAAGAAGAGATCGGCGTAGTCGCCGCCCGCGCGAGAGCGCGATTCCGAGGAGCTTTCGACAGATTTCCGCGTCGATGTTCAGGGTCTGCCCGGGGGCGAAAGGGGCACGATAGGTAGCGCTCGCCGTCATCACCCTTGACCATGCGCCGGCTCCGTACGATGTGCAACGGGGAACGCCGACATGGACGCGACTACCCTCCTCCTCGTTCTTGCACGTGCTTTCCAACTTCGTGTGGATCGGCTCGATCCTCGCCGTGGCCGTGGCGCTTCGTCGCCGCGAGCCAAGACGCCGGAGGTCGCCGGTGCCATCGCGCGCAGCATCTACCTGAAGCTCAGCGTGCCCGCATTCGTCGGCTCATTTGTGGCTGGAGCCGCAATGCTGGTGATGCACTGGAAGCTCTATCTCGTCGTGACGCATTGGATGCACGCCAAGCTCACCCTGGCACTGGTGGTCATTGCGCTCCACCACGTGATCGGTGCCCGCGCCAAGGCGACTCGCCACGGGAAAGACGAAGGACATCGGTCCGATCCGCCGCTCTGGGCATCGCGCTGTTCGTCGCTGCCGCGTGCGCAGCTCTCTTGGCCGTCGCGAAGCCGTTCTGACAGCGTCGAGCCTGGCGCGGAAATTCCCCCGCAATTTCGGGCCTTTCTTGACCGAATCGCTGCAGATCGCGTAGGATTTGGCGCTTCCAGTTACGTCCAGCGTATCGCGTGGGCGCGCGTCGGAAGCATAGGGCTCTTCGTGTCCGTCGATCGCGAAAAGATCCTCCAGGCCGCCCAGAAGTAGGTCGACAAGAAGAGGCTCGACCGGGCGATCGAGGAGTACCAGAAGATCGTCCAGCAGGATCCGAACGACGCTCGGACACTGCTGAAGATCGGCGACCTGCAAGCGCGAATGCAGGACTACGAGCAAGCGATCGCGACCTACGATCGGGTCGGCCAGTTCTACGCGCAGCAGGGCTTCGCGCTGAAGGCCATCGCGGTCTACAAGCAGATCCGCGAGCTGATCCGCAAGCACGCGCCGCAGCTCGACGGATCGCTACGGCCACATCGTTCCCCGACTCGCCGAGATCTACACCCAGCTCGGGCTGACCAGCGACGCGCTCGCCGCGTACGACGAGGTTGCCGACGCGCTATCAGAGGAACGGGCAGGATCGCGACGCCATCGACGTCTTCCGCAAGATGGTGGAGCTGGACGCCACCAATCCCCTGCCCTACTCTGCGCCTCGCGGAGGCCTGCTGCCGAGTCCAGAACCTCGACGAGGCCATCGACGCCTTCTGGACCGCGGCGGAGCTCCTGCTCAAGCTCGAGCGGCGCGACGACGCGCTGAAGGTCATCGAGCGGATCCTGCATTTCCGCCAAGATCCCAAGTACGCGCGCATGGCAGCGGAGCTCTACCTGCAGAAGGGCCGGCGGGAAGACGGCCTGCAGGCCCTCGCGAAGCTTCAGGTCGCTTTCAGGCAGATCCTCGGGATCTCGACACCCTGGCGCTGCTCGCTCAAGCCTTCACCGTCATCGGGCAGGCCGACAAGTCCATCGAGGTCTACAAGGAGATGGCGCGCATCGCGCGCGAGAACGGCCGGCACGATCTGTTCGAGCAGCTCATCGCGCACCTCGAGCAAGTGGCGCCCAACGACGAGGGCGTGCGCGCGCTACTTTCCATCGCGCCCGGTCCTCCGCCCGCCGTCGAGGCGTCGGCGGTTCACGTCGACGACGCGGATGTCGAGGTGGTCGAAGAATATCTGGATGAGCCAGTTTCCAACGAGTCGCCGTTTGCGCTGAACCGACCCAGCCATCCGGAGATGCGTCCCGGCCAAGCGAGCCCGCCCGACGTGGTCATGGTCGACTCGACAGTGGAGGTGGCCGAGGAGTTCGCTGACGCCACAGCCGACGACCAGTTCGACGCAGATGCTCACGTTCACAAGGCAATGGTGGACGCCGAAGCGTTTCGAAAGCTTCGCCTCTACAGCAAGGCCATCGAGACCTTGCACATCGCTCTCGAAATCAGCCCCAACGCGATTGCAGCGAGGGAGCGACTTCGCGACATCCTGATCGAATCTGGCGATCGCGACGCCGCCATCGGCGAGACCGTCGCGCTGGCCACGCTGTATTTCGACAACGGTGACTCTGGCCAAGCGGAAGCCCTTCTCTACGAAGTGCTGGAGGCCGCTCCGCAACACCCAGCGGCGCTCGAGATGCTGGCGCAGCTCAACTCCGGGGCCGAGCCCGCTGGTCGCTGGTCAGCGGACGGTCCGACCGAGACCATCGACCCGAGCGACTACGATTACGCCGAAGAAAGACAGCCAGAACCCCCTGCGACCGGGTACAACGAGTATCGCCCTCGAGGCCCGCTGCCTTCCTACGATCTGGAAGAGGTCAGTGCGTCCAGCGCGATGGCGAGTCCCAGATCATCGATGCCCCCGAACAGTCGGGCGCCCTCGAGATGGACGATCCGTTCGCTTCGGGCCCCGAGGTCGCCAGTCCGAGCTCGCCGCTTCCCAGTTTTCCCTTGGGTGGTGAAGACGACTCGATGGAGGTCGACGAGCCGGGAGCGTACCTCTCCGAGCCCGCAGCTCCACCGCCGGCCGCCTACTCGGTCCAGGAAGCGCCCACCCACGGCGCGTACGAAGAATCAGCGCCTCTCAGTGAAGCGACTCACGAAGCTGTCGAAGAGGCCCTCGAGGAAGCAGAGTTTTTCACATCGCGCGGGCTGTACGACGACGCCAAAGCCATCATCAGCGATCAACTCGCGCGGTCGCCGAATCACCCCCTGCTTCTGGAGCGCCTCCGGGAGATCCAGCATCTGATTGCCGCTTCGGTCGAGAGCGTCACCATCGATCGCTCTCAGCTCGGGCGGAAAGTCCGGGAGGACGTCCCCGATCGCTCCTACGACATCGCTGCCTCCCTCGAAGCTCTCGACAGCCTCGAGCCCAGCGCCCCGCCGCCCAGCGCCATTCACAGCAGTCTCAGCGGCAACGTCGATATCGACAAAGTCTTCCAGAAATTCAAGGAAGGCGTACGCGCGCAGGTTTCGGAAAATGACAGCGCCACGCACTACGATCTCGGAGTTGCCTACAAGGAGATGGGTCTCTTGCGGGACGCGATCACCGAGTTCGAGCTCGCGGCCCGCGATCTGACTCGCGAGTGCATGTGTTTCGCGATGATTGGGATGATTCGCCTCGAGCGTGGTGAGCTCGATTTCGCTGCTCAAGCGTACGTTCGCGGTCTCGAGGCCACGCAGAAGACGGTCGATCAAGAGATGTCGCTCTATTACGACCTCGGCAACGTCTACGAAATGAAGAACAGCGTGAAAGACGCACTCTACTACTTCCAGAAGGTAGCTCGGCGGGATCCCGGCTACCGCGGAGTCTCCGATCGCATTGCCGCGCTCCAGCCCGGAACCGCACCGAGCCAAGTATCCCGCAACGTCGACGACGAGACCGAGTTCGATCAGATCTTCGACGATCTCTTCGAAATCCAAATGAGGGTGCGGTCGCGCCAATGCGACCACCCACTGAGCACACCCTCAGTCTCGGGCAGAACCCGGCGTGATAGCATCGAGGGCTCGACGCCATGGAAGGCAAACCTCCGCTCAAGCGTCCGCCCGTGCCGCCTCCGCGCCCGTCACGAGCACCGCGCTCGCTGACGCCTCCTCCTCCTCCGCGACCGCTGCGAGTGCCCCCAAAGAGCGATCCCACGCACGGTCGCCCACCGGCGCGAGCGACCCAAAGCGAAGACCGACAGCCACCGCCTGACCCCGATCGCGCGCGCGCCACGCGCCAACTCGAGTCACTCACCTCGGAGCTCGAGCGAAAGCCCGAGCCAGCGCGCGCAGGACGCCTTCATTACGAAATGGCGCGGCTACTCGAATGGCCCCTGGGCAATCGGGGCGCAGCGGCCCAGCACTACCAGCTCGCGCTCTCGCTCACTCCGGACCACGTGCCGACCTTGCGCGGCGCACGTCGGGTTCTCGCAGCCAAGAGCGAGCATCGTTCCGTCCTGAGCTTGCTCGACATCGAAATACGTCTCGTGCGTGAGACCGCACACAAGGCCGCGCTGCTCTACGAAAAAGGGCGCGTGCTGGAGGATGCGCTCGGCGAGCTCGCCACGGCGCGCGATGCGTACGCCGCCGCACTCGGTCTCGACGAGAGGAACCCGACCTACCTATCCGCGTTGGAACACGCCGATACGGCTCTTTCGCAATGGGATCAGCTCGATCAGACTCTCGAGCGAGAGGCCGTCGTCGCACCAGAGCCGAAGCAACGTGCGGTCCTGGTTTCGGAGAGAGCGCGGCTCATGGAGGTTCGGAAGAGTGACCCGCGCATTGCGAGCGAGCTCTACCAGGTTGCCCTCGCTCTCGACAATTCGGCTCCCGGGGCTCTCGCGGCGCTCAAACGGCTTCATCACACTCACGGTCGCTTCAACAATCTCGCCGCCGTCCTCCGGCTCGATGCGGAGCGCTCGCAAGACCCCGCGCTGCGCGCTGCGAGCTTCTATGCACTCGGGCGGGTGCTCGATACGAATCTCGGGAGCGTCGACGAAGCGATTGCGGCCTTCGAGCTTGCATCGCTGGAAAGTCCCAGGGATCGGATGGTGCTCGGCGAGCTCGAGCGACTCTACGAACGTGCCGAACGCTGGCGCGATCTCGCTTCGGTGCTCGAACGCATCGCAGTACTCACGGAACGACCCGGTGAACGCCTGGTGCTCCTGCATCGGCTCGGCGGCCTGCACGAGGAACGGGTTCTCGACGAGGACGCGGCCATCTCGGCATACGGACGTGCGCTCGAAGTCGACCCAGCACACGCTCCCAGCATCGATGCGCTCTCCGCAGTTTTGACCCGCCGCAAGAAGTGGGGCGAGCTCTGCGCCATGCATCTGGCCGAGGTGGGCGTCACCGACGATCCGACGCGACGCGCGGCCATCCACGAACGCATTGCTTCCCTCTTCGAGCGTGAGCTCGACAGCATCGACGAGGCCATCGCACACCACGCGAAAGCTCTTGCTCTCGTGGCCGGCTATCCCCCCGCATTCAAGGCGCTGGCTCGCATCTATCAGACCGTCGGCCGACATCGGGAGCTCATCGAGATCTACGAGCGTGCGGTCGAGGAGGCACCGGACGCTGCCTCGAAGATCGCGTTCCTGTTCAAGATCGGGGCAATTCTCGAAGATGCACTGCAAACGCCCGCGGCAGCGATCGCCGTATATCGGCGGATTCTCGAGGTGGCGCCCGGGGATCTCGGCGCGATTGGGGCACTCGAGCGAGCCGCAGAGCGGGCCAAGGATTGGGATGCGCTGATCGAGGCGCTCACGCTCGAGACGAAATCGGCGTCGGGCAAGGAACGGATTGCGGCGCTGTTCGTCCGAGCCGGTGAGGTCGCTGCCGACGAGATCGGAGATCCCAAACGCGCGGCAGAGCTCTTCACGTTGGCGCTCGAAGTCGATTCGGTGCACCAGTCGGCACTCGCGGGACTCTCCCGGACCTACCATCGGGCCGGACGCTGGGAGGATTTGCTCGGGGTCTACGCCCGCGAGCTCGAGCTCCAGCGCGGTGCGGCTGGCGCGCCGCTGTGTCATCAGATCGGAAACCTCGAGGAGCGCCGCACGGGTCGAAAGGATCAAGCTCTCGCGTGGTACCGCCGCGCCCTCGAGCGCGATCCCCTTCACGAACCGTCGCTTCGCGCGCTCGACCGAATGTTGGTCGAGCGCGAGCAGTGGGCCGAGCTGGCCGAGCTCTTGGTGCTAGAGCTCTCGAACGTCACCGGGCGCGAGCCGAAAGGCCGAACGGCGTTTCGCCTGGGCGAGCTGTACGAGCATCGGCTGTCGGATCCCGAAAAGGCGCTCGCCGCGTACGATCAAGCAATCGAGGCGTTTTCCGCGCTTCGCACCGCGCGCGATGCACGCCTGCGCCTGCTCCACGCGCGGGACAAAACTCGGCTGGAGGGCGAGCTCGCAGCCGAAGCATCCGCGGCCTCCGAGCCGGAACGTGCGGTCGCGTCCCTCCTGCAGCGGGCGGAGCTCTTGCGCGACGACATGCGCGACCCGAAGCGTGCGATCGAAGCATTCGAGGCCGTGCTCGCTCTCGAGCCCGCGCACCTCGGCGCCTTGCGTGCGCTCGGGCGGCTTCACGAAGAGCTCGGCGACCTCCCGGCGCTCGCTCGCGTTCTCGGCGCGGAGGCCGAGGCTCAACCGGATCCGGCGCTGCGCGTCGCGTGTTTGCGGAAGCTGGCGTTGACTGAGGAGCGCTCCGCGGATCTCGCTTCACGAGCGCAAGACACGTATCTGCGAATTCTCGAGCTCTTACCCGCCGATCCTTTGGCCCTCGCAGCGCTCGAACGGCTGGCGCTCGCACACGAGGACCCGAAGCTTCTTGGGCTCGTCGATTCGCGGCTCGCCGCGGGTGCAGCACCTTCCGCACTCGTTGGCGCCCATCGGACGCGTTTGGCGGAAGGACTCGAGCGCGCCGACGATCCCCGGTCGCTGGAGACCTACCGGGCGGCGATGGCACTCGACCTCAAAGATGTCGGCGCTGCCTGGGGCATCGTGCGACTCGCCGAGCAGAGCGGCGATCCGAGGCTTCTGGCCGAGGCCTCCGAGCTAAGCCATCGCATTTTGCGCGAGCCGGCGCGGGGCGCTCGCATGCTGGCGAGTGCGGCCGAGATCCTCGCCGGTCGTGGCGATGGCGAGGGTGCCTCTGCGGCGCTGGCACGGGCCCTCGAGCTCCATCCGGATGATCGAGAACGTCGCCATCCGACTCCATGGGTTGCTGCTCGAACAGGGAGAGATCCACCGAGCCATCGACGTGCTTTCGCGTGCTGCGAGCGCGGCCACCTCGACCGATCGGATTGCGGAGCTTTGGCTCCTGGTCAGCGGCCTATTTTTCGCTCAGAAAAATGACGCGCCCGCTGCTCTGGCTACGCTCCGCCGTGCAGTCGAGCACGTCCCGGATCACATTGGGCTTCGGCGCGAGCTCACGCGACTTTTGATCCTCGATCGGCAGTGGGCCGCGGCGGCGGAGCAACTCGAACGCCTGCTTTCGCTGCGCCCACCCGACGACGTTGCAATTGCTGCCCACCTCGCCCGCACCGACATCCTGCTGGACCACTTCCGTGATCCGGCCCGCGCGGAGAAGCACGTCGACGCAGTCCTCGCGATGCGACCGAACGATCCCGGTGCGCTCCAGCGCTTGATCGAGCTCCAGCAAATGAGCGGAAAGCTCGAGGCAGCCGAGGAGACCACCGAGCGCTTGCTGGCAGTTACGACCGATCCCGATCTGCGCGCCGACGCTTTCGCTCGCCGAGCGCGATTGCTCAAGGCCAAAGGCGAGATCGGGGAAGCAGTGGAGGCATATGCGGAGGCCGTGGCCCTGGTGGGTCTCACCGGGCGCATCGCCGAGGAGCACGCGATGCTGCTCACCGAAATCGCTCGGTCCGGCGCGAACGCTCCCTGGGGAGGGTACACGGCTGCGCTCAATCGACGGCTATCTCAGGCCGATGGCGCGGACGAGCGCACGGCTCTCTTGCGCGAGCTCGCGCGTGTGTACGCCGACGAGCTCCGAGATCCGGACCGAGCGATCGAAGCGCTCGCGTCGGCGCTTTCCTCCGATCCAAACGACGACGCGCTCCGCTTGGAGCTCGCGGCGCGCTTGTTGCGCGCGAAGCAATACCAAGCCGCGGAAGAACACCTGCGCAGACTGCTGGAACGCGACGCGACTCGCGCCGAGGTCTGGCGCTACCTCGTCGAAGCGTATCGAGCACTCGGCCGCCCCGGTGACGCGTTGCTCGCTACGGCGCCTTTGGCGGCCCTCGGTTTCGCGAGCGAAGCCGAGAAGAACGCTCTCGCAATGCAGTTCCCTCGTCCTTCACTCGGGGCTCACGGCGCACTCGACGCCGCGGTCCTGTTTTCCCTCGAGCCAACCCGACAGCGCGATCTGGTGGCGGAGCTCTTGGCCGCGAGCACGGAGTGCATGACCAAGCTCTTCCCGCCCGATCTCGAGCGCTGGGGTCTCGCCTCTCGCGACCGCCTCACCAGCCGTTCGGGGCACCCGCTGCGCGTGGTCGCCGATCGCATTGCGACCGTATTTGGTGCGCCCGAATTCGACCTCTACGTCCACCGCGCTCAATCCGTCAACGTCAGCGTCGAGCTCGCTGAAACTCCCGCTCTGATGGTTCCGGCACATCTGGTACCCAACGCCGAATCCGCGCAAGTGTTTCTGCTGGCACGCGCGATCGCGAACGTCGCACGCAAACATCACGCGGTGCTCCGACTGGGTCCCGCGGAGCTCGAGCTCGCGCTCGCCGGAATCGTACGCAGCGTCGTTCCGGGCTATGGAGCTGGCCTCGGCGACGCGACCTACCTCGACAATCTCGCGCGCCAGGTCAGCCGGGTCATCTCGCGACGCGAGCGCCGCTCGGTCGAGGAGCTCGCCCCGCTGTACGCCGCTGCTCCTCGCGCCGACTTCAGCGCCTGGCGAAATCGAGTGCTCCTCACTGCCAGGCGCGCGGCACTGGTCCTCTCCGACGATCTGCCGAACGCGGTCGCCCTGACCAGGCTCAGCGAAGACGGCACCGCGTCCAGCGCGCCGGTGCAGGATCTTCTGCGGTTCTGGGTGAGTGACCTGGCCAAGACATTGCGGCGGCGGCTCAGCGGAACGTGAGCGCGGGAAACCCGCAGGGCTTCTTCTTCACAGTTTAAGGTCCGATTAAGGCCCCGCCTTCGGCGACAGCGGTCACCTAAAGTACGAGGCCAATGAACAATCGTCGCCGCTGGGGGTTTTTGACGCTGGGTTCGCTCGTTTGCAGCGTCGTGGGGTGCGCGACGAGCCAGGATACGGTGGCCCACGACATGGGGTCCGGGTGGCGGATCCCCGTCGGGAGGGACGGCGGGAGCGAGTAGTGGCAGTGGAGGCTCCGGCGGCGTGAGCGTGGCTGTGGACGCAGGCGCAGGCACGGGCACTCACGTGGGCGTTCCCCAAACCTGCGGCCAGGCACTCGAGGCTAGGAGCTACATCGGCTGCGACTACTGGCCGACCGTCACGCTGAACAGCGTGCTGCGCGAGGAGTTTCAGTTCGCGGTCGTGGCCGTGAATCCGACCAAGAGCGACGCGGTCATCACGGTCACTCGTGGCCAGGAGCAGATTGCGGAGAAGACTCTGGCGCCGGGTGAGCTCACCAGCATCGAGAGCTTCCGTGGGTGGCGGAGCTCAGGCGAACCGAGCCCGTGCCCGGACCGTCGAACAGGCGTGGCGGCTTGATTTCGGGCGGCGCGTATCACGTGTCGAGCAGTGTCCCGATCGTGCATCTATCAAATCAATCCAGCAAGTTGCATGATTTCGAGTTCAGTCAGGCCCGCACCATCGACCTGTCCGCTGACCGAGGGTCACTGTTACTCGTTCTCGAACGACGCCTCGCTCCTTCTGCCAACGAGCGCGCTCCGGGGCGAGTATTTCGTGATCGCCGAGGCCACTCATCACTTGGGAGTTTCGCTCTTCAGCGGTGGATACCAGTGGCGAGACAAACCGGGGTTCGTCTCGATCACCGCGACACAGTCGAGCACCGTCGTGAAGGTGCGATCGAGCGCCTATGTTCGGTCCGGAAAGGGCGTGCAAAAGCTCTCACCCGAAGAAGAGACGAGCTTCACGCTCTCTCAGGGTGACGTTTTGCAGCTGGTGTCCGATGCACCGCCGCCCGTGAACAGCCCAGCTCCCGACAAGCCCTGCGGAACCGTCTCGGATGGCGTCAACCTGTGGACTCTATGTCCCAGCGGTGCGGACTACGACCTCACGGGCACGCACATCGATGCAGACAAACCCGTCAGCGTGATTGCGGGTCACGATTGCACCTTCATGCCATACAGCCGTTGGGCTTGCGATCACGTGGAGGAAAGCCAGATGCCGGTCGAGTCGCTCGGCACCGAGCTCCACGTGACCGCGCCACAAGCCGTCGCGAGCATCGACACCAGCACCAGTACTGCCGACCCGATGGTCGTCCGCATCCTCTCCGCCAGCGACGACAACGAGATCGAGTTCGATCCGCCGTCGGTCCACGCTCCCGTCACTCTCGCCGCTGGTGCGTGGCTCGAAATCGGGCCGACCGAGGTCGACTTCCTGGTCAAGGGAACCGGAAAGCTGATGGTTGCAGAGTACCTCCTCGGGGAGCACGGCGACTTTTCCCCCGAGCCGAACCCGAAGCGTGTTGGTGATCCGAGCGTTTCCCTCGCAATCCCCAAGGAGCAGTTCCGAAAGGACTATACGTTCCTGGCTCCAGAAACCTACAGCTACAACTTCGTGAACGTGATCGCGCCGTCCGGAGTGAGCGTGAGCATCGACGGAATGCCGATCTCCGCCGACGAGTTCCAACCCATCGGACAGAGCGGCGACGCGATCGCACGCCATCAGCTCCCCGGCGGCACGCACACCATCGAATCGAACGAGCCCGTCGGAGTCGTGAGCTACGGCTACGGCAGGTACACGAGCTACATGTATCCAGCCGGGCTCGATCTCGCGACCATCACGGTTCCGGTGAAGTAGCGCGGCGTGAATGCTGCCTGGGTGGCGCATGCGACGTGCGGATCGCGGCACACTCGGCTGTGGCACAGCAGGATCCCCAGGTTTTTTGCCAAGACTTAGCGGCACGGAGCTTGCTGGGCGAAGAGCATGCAACAGCGCGAGCTCTTTCCCTATCTGCTCGGGTGCGTCCTGGTCTTTGGACCGATCGTGGCGTGCGGCGGCAACACGGATTCCGACTCCTCGAATGCTGGAGGCGCGTCCGCTGCGGGTGGCAGCGGCGCCAGCGGCGGCAGCGGCGGTGGGAGTGGGGGCATCGACTGCTCTCGCGTTGGCTGCGGTCCGCCACCGATGTGCGATACGGGGTGCACCGAGACCTGCGGATGCTGCTCCTGTGGAGAGGGCGCGACCAGCGCCGTGGACGGCGGCCTTCTCGTGTGCACGGGCGGTTGCTACACATTCGTGACCGGCTCGATTTGCGGCGGACTTGCCGGCGTACCCTGCGCCGCGGGCGAGTTCTGCGACTTCCCACCGAATGCAAGCTGCGGTGGAGACGACTCGACGGGGATCTGCCTGAAGAGCCCGGCCGCTTGCGACTCCACGGGCTGCATCGGCGTGTGCGGTTGCGACGGCAAGGTGTACTGCGACGAATGCGCCGCGCACGCGGCGGGGACGGACGTTAGCTCGTCGAACACGTGCCTGGTCGACGGCGGCGCCGAAGAGTGCGGTCCGGGCGGCGTGTGCGTCGCGCCCGGGACTCCCTGTCCGGCCGGTATGACGATGACCCAGCTCGGCTGCAGCGGCGCGAACGGCCAGGCCGGATCTTGCTGCGAGCCTCCGCCAGATCCGGGCGGCTGATCCCGAGCCATCGACCGCTTCAAGCAGCTGGCAACACGCGCGAGCGAGCGTCGATTTCGACAGTGCGCGACCGTTCGATGCCGTGCTCCTCGCTGCGCGCGAGGGCACGTTCGTGCTCGAGCCACCATGCGCGCGCCTGGCGTTCGTCCCAGGGCTCGACGCCAGAAGCGAGCAGTCGCTGTCGGAGCTCGTTCGCGCTCTGCGGACGCTTTTCCGGCTTCTTCTCCAGACACGCGCCCACAATCGCTTCGAGCTCGGGCGAGACCGTGACTCCACGCTCCGCCATGGGCTGAGGCTCCTGATGCAGGTGCTGTCCACAGACCTCGACGATCGTGTCGCCTCGAAAGACTTCGCTGCCGGTCAGTAGGAAGTAGGCCACGGCGCCGAGAGCGTAGATGTCGGCGCGCGCATCGATGGACTCGGGATCGACGATGCTCTCCGGCGCCATGTAGAGCGGGGTGCCGATCAATGTGCTCGCCACCGTGACGCTGGCGTCGCCTCCGACCTCGAGCTCCTTGACCAGACCGAAGTCGAGCACTTTGACCACGTCGTGCTCTCCTCCTTGAGAGCAGAGCACGATGTTCGCCGGCTTGATGTCACGATGGATCAGACCGAGCGCGTGCGCTTCGGCCAGCGCTCCACAGGCCATGCTCAGGATCCGCACCACGCGACCCTCCGCCTGTGCGCCCGAAGTCTCGACGATGCGTTGGAGATTCGCGCCGTCGAGCAGCTCCATTGCGTAGTAAAAGACGCCATCGTCGGTTCGCCCGTAGTCGAAGATCGTGATGGTGTTCGGGTGTGTCAGGCGCGCGGTGAGCTGGACCTCGCGCTCGAACCGAACGAGATCGGTCTCCTTCGTGTGACCCGCGCGCAGCAACTTGAGCGCCGTGGGTCGCCGCATCATGCCATGGTGCGCGAGGTACACTTCCCCCATCCCGCCCTCACCGATTTGCCGCTCGATCACGTATTGGCCGAGACGCCGCGCTTCGCGTACCTCCGCGCGGAGCCCGTAGATGACCCGCGAAATGACGGCGCACGTGATGACGACGAAGCTCCACACGATCACGAGCGCCCCAGGCATCCATGGAAACGCGGCGGAATCGAGGGCGCGAAGGGCGAAGCCGCCCTCCGAAGACGGGACGAACAGCGTCGGCGTCACCAGCGCTGGAAGACCGCCCACCGCGGTGTAGACGATCGTGCGTCGTGGGGACGACGGGATCAAAGCAGCGCGAATCGCAACCAGCAACGCGGTACCTACCAACCCGAGGACCGCCAGGTACGCGTCCGCCATCAACGCACCCTCGGCCGTGGTGAGCGCCCGCTCGCGTGTGAAGCTCACCAGGACGAAGCGTCCGAGAAACGACGAGCCAGCGAAGAAGAGCAACAGGCCGGCGCCTTCTATGGTTCGTGAAAAGCGAACGGATCGCTTTCCGCGCCGGCTGAGCCACCAAAGGCTTCCTGCAAACGCGGCGAGAGCAACGTCGACGGCGAGATCCGGCCCCGGGTTCACGAGCGCGCCTACCGAGCCGAGCACGCTCGCGAAGACCATGAACAGGCAGGCGACCTTCCAAAGCAGGGCGACCCTGGCTTGGAGGAAGGCGCGAGCTTCCTCGTCGTTTTCGATGCTGTGGGATGTTTTCTCGACCAGCATCTTCAAGGGGACGGAGGATAGCGTGATTTCTTCGCGGAAGTGCAAGCGATCCCCGGATGAGAACGTTCCGGTTGTCACTCATGGCTTGGCTCGGCGTCGCATGTACGCCGAGCACGCGGGGACACGGGGCGCGGGCTCTGGCCGATGTGATGTAGGCTTCTTTCCCGATGCTCCAGGAAATCGAAGCCGATTATCTCATCGTTGGAGCGGGCGCTTCCGGGATGGCGTTCGCCGACACCCTGCTCGCGCACTCGGATAAAACGATTGCGATCGTCGATCGACGCCACGCTCCGGGGGGCCATTGGTTGGATGCGTATCCGTTCGTTCGACTTCACCAGCCCTCGGCGTTCTACGGCGTCGATTCGGTACCGCTCGGCGAGGACCGCATCGACGAGAGCGGAACGAATGCGGGCTTCTACGAGCTCGCCGGGCCCGATGAAATCCGGGCTTACTACGAGCAGGTCATGCATCGGCATTTTCTGCCGACGGGACGCGTTCGCTATTTCCCGAGCGCGGACTACACCGGCGACGGCCGCTTCGTTTCGCGACTGAGCGGCGTGTCGTTTCAAGCGCGCATTCTCAAGAAGCTCGTGGACACGACGTACATGGAGGGCAGGATCCCCGCGACGAGCCCACCGCCGTTCGAAGTCGAGGCCGGTGTTCGCTGCGTGCCGGTGGGCGAAGTCGCCCGCTTGGAGAAACACCCGGAGCGGTACGTGATCGTCGGTGCCGGGAAGACCGCGCTCGACGCATGCGTCTGGCTGATCGAGCAGGGCGTGGCCCCCTCCAGCATTCGATGGATCAAGTCTCGCGAAGGCTGGTGGTTGAATCGCAAGTTCCAGCAACCGCATACGCTCGTCCCGGACCTCTATCGCGGGCTCGCGATCCAGCTCGAGGCGATGGCAGAAGGCTCGTCGGTGGACGATGTCTTCGCTCGCCTCGAAAAGGAGACCGTGTTTCTCCGCGTCGATACCAACCGAACGCCCACCATGCTCCATGGCGCCATCGTGAGCGAGCGCGAGATCGAGCTCCTCCGGCGAATCACGGACGTCGTGCGCATGGGCCACGTTCGTCGCATCGAGCGTGACGCGATCGTGCTCGATGAGGGCCGTGTTCCCACCGACGAGCGAACGCTCCACGTGCACTGCGCGTCCCCGGCATTGGCGCGTCCTCCCCTTCGACCCATCTTCGAGCCCATGCGCATCACGCCCCAACCCTTTCAATGGGGATTCGTGTGCTACCAAGCAGCAATGCTGGGGCTCATCGAAGCCACGATCGAGAGCGACGAGGAAAAGAATCGGCTGTGTGCGCCCATCCATTACTGGGACAAGAACGAAGACTACCTGTCCTCGTTTCTGGCGCTGATGGCTGGCGAGGCGTCGCGTAGCGCACATCCCGCCCTGGCGAGCTGGAGCAAGTCGACCCGACTCAATCCCACGAGCGGTATCTCGGCGTACCGCGCCGAGCCCGCCGTGAAGGAGACCCGCGAGCGCCTCAAACGAGTCGGGTTTCCAGCGGCAGCCAATCTACAGAACCTCTTGTCGAGCTGAGTCTGTGCTGCCGCGCATGCGCTCGTTCGCTACTCCGCGAGATTGTGGCGTTCAGCTGCAAGAAGCGAGGCTTTTGCCCCTCATGTTTGGGCCGACGGATGGCGGATACGGCGCTGCACTTGGAGCAGAGCGTCCTGCCACGCGTGCGCATCCGTCACTGGATCTGCAGCTTGCCCTGGGGCCTGCGCGTGACCCTTGGGAATCCCCGGAGGGGGGCATTGCTCGGTTACGACCGCAAGCTCTGCTCCGAGGTGGTGAGCGCGTTCATGGCAGAGGTGGACCACTCGCTCCGGTGGAGAGCAAAGCGAGAGCTCGGGCTCGCGAGCGTCGCGGACGCGCACACGGGTTCGGTGGTCGCCGTGCAGAGAACTGACAGTGCGCTCCGGCTCAACGTCCACTTCCACGCGCTCGTGCTCGACGGGGTGTACGTGCACGAACGGGGTGACCCCAGCGCCCCGCTCGAGTTTCGTGAGCTGGACACGCCCACGCACGCCGACATCGCCGAGGTGTCCTCCCGCACTGCGGCGCGCATCGAGGGGATCGCGGCTCGGCGTCACGATCCATTCGTCCACGCCGTCGCCGTCGAGGTCCAAGATGTCCCAGAGGAAGACGTCCTTGATCGTAACGGCGTCCGCGGTCGAATCGGGCGCCGTCACGTGCAGCATCCAGTGCTCGCCTTCGTACACGTCGAAGGCGAGACGCGATCCCACGACGGGGTGCGGCGGATAGAGCACGCTTGCCCGGAGCTTCCGCGCGATCCCGCGCTCCGATTTCCCACGGCGCGTTGTCGGCGAACGAACGTCGAGCTCGATCATGAGCGGGCGCTGTTCTCGAGGGCGCGAGTCACCTTGCTCGGAACAGGTGATTCGAGGAGCTCCTCGCGGGTGTCAACTACCCTGTCAGCAAGTGTAAGCGATGTCCTGTCCTGTTCCTGGACCGGACCGTTACGGACACCGACACGGACACGGACACCGACACGGACTCGGACTCGGACTCGGACTCGGTTGCGGACTCGGACTCGGTTGCGGACTCGGACTCGGTTGCGGACTCGGACACGGACACGGACTCGGACTCGGATCCGGATCCGGATCCGAAACCCAGATTCGCAAGTCGAACCGAATTGGCGGCGGCGCTCCCCCCGCCAGATCGGACGAACGCCACCAACCAGCCTCCACAGCGCACGAACCAGAACCCCCGCCCCCCCGCCCGATCCCCAGGGCGACCACGAACAGCACCACGACGAGGACGACTGGTCCGACCATTCACTCCAATACCCTGGATGCGAGCTGCGTTTCCACCGGGCTTGTCGACGCGCCACACGTCCGGCTGCCGCCCGAATGCGCGCGCCAGCTTCCGGCAGCGCGCGATGCACGACCTCCGGTGCGATGCGGCACCCGATAGCCGAGCCGCGCCAGTCAGGGGCACTTCGGTGAGGTCGCCCGGCCAATTCCGATGAGGAAGCCCGGCGCCGACGGATCGTTGCCGTTGTTGCCGGCAAACCACATCGAGTACGACGCCCCTTCGTCCACGACCGTGGGCGCCCGAATCTCGAACGCCGTCCAGCCAGAAGCCTCACGTTCGAGGATGTTCGGCGTCTCCACGAAGGTCAGCCCGTCGTCGCTCACCGCGTGGGCGAGGGCCACCTGACGGAAGCTACCCTCGACGAGTTGCGCCACGTCGTAAAACAAGTGGATCTTGCCGTCGGCGTACAGCGCCGCCGGCGTGGAATACCCCTCGTATTCCTGTTCCGGGGGATAGTTGGCGGTTTGCGTCAGCACGGGGTTTTGCGCGCTCGGAGTGAAGATCTTCCCATCGGTGGACGTGGCCAACCCAATGCCGCGCTCTGCGGGCGGAGCCTCGGGACAGGGCGGCGCCACGCCGCCGCGACAGCGCACCATCGCGTAGTAGAGATACAGCACACCGTCTTTGATGGTCGCGCCCGGCTCAGCGACCCCGAGGGATCCCCAGGCCGCCGGATCGCTGGGCTTGGCGATCAGCGGAGTCGAGTCCTTGACCCACGTGCTGCCGTCGCTCGAGATCGCGTGGCCGATCGTGTAGTTGATGAACTTGTCGTCGGGCACGGCCGTGTAGAACATGTGGTACTCGCTGCCGAGCTTGACCACGCTCGGCGTTTCCGTGGCGACGGCGTCGAAAGCATCGGGACCCGGCACGAGCACGGGCGCGAAGGGCGACTGCGCAGGCATGAACGCCTTGCCATCGGACGACGCCAGCTCGTAGACCTTCACGTCCTTTCCTCCCGCGCCGCTCGTGGTCCACATGCGGTAGGTGCCGTTCTCTTTCAGTACCCACGGGTCGTTCCAGAGCAACGCGCCGAAGTCCTTGAAGTTGATGTGAGGATTGTCGCCGTCTTCGACCCATGTCTCCGCGCAAGCCCCTCCCGCAGCCCCGCCGGAGCCCGCGCCGCCGCCCATGCCTGCCGAGCCTGCGGTTCCCCCGGACCCTCCCGTGCCGCCAGACGCCGGTGACCCCCCCGAGTCGTTGGAGCAGCCCACACTCCCCACGCACAGGGCGAGGACCCACAGCCCATCAATGCTCAGCATGGTCCGACGATAGTGTACCCCATCGAGAAAGTTGGGTCCGAATGCCGCGAATGCTTCCCGACCTGCCTCCACCCTTCGCTGGCGCCGCCCTCGCACTATTGATGGTGTCGTCCTGCAATCGTCCCGGAGAAAGCTCCGAGCCTTCGCCCACCGTCAGTGATGCTTCCGCTCCGTCGAGCCCCGCCGACGTTCCGGCTCCCGCTCCCGCAGAACGCCGCTTCCGCCCCACCCCACGGGCCGGGTGTCGGTACCTACGTCAGTCCGGCGTGCCCTGGCCGCAGCTACCAGCGCGTGGCGACCATCGCCGCGGATGGCGCGATCGAGATCACCGATCGAGTCTCTCCATGCCCGGTCGCTGCACAGTGCATTTGGTCCGGCATCGTCGTCCGCGTCGGCACCTATTCCGTGGTCCGGCGGACGTTCGATCAAGCCGGACCCACTTCGCAGTCGCGTCAGTCCCTTTCGACTACTTGTCCAGGAAGCGACCGATCACCCAGTGGCCCTTGTGGCCGTCGATCCCGAGGCCGATGCTACCGGTGAGCTTCGCGCCGTTCTGAGTCGAGACGACGAACTTGTTGCCGTCTGCGGGCACCGCGAAGATGTAGTCGATGTTCTCACCGCCGACGATCTTCGCTTGCGCGTGCAGGGACTCGGGATCCCACGCGGGGTTGCAGCTGTTCTGAGCGCGTGGCCGATTCAGGTCGCCGGTGACGATGACGTTTCGGGCGAGATCGTGCTCTTTGGCGACTTCGGTCTTCAGGACCTTCCACGCCGCTTGCCAGTAGTCTTTGCGCTTGGCGACGTTGGACTTGCACGACCATGCGCCGGCGATGAAGTGCGTGTTGAGCACGGCCAGGCCGCGGTCCTTGTAGCGAACCACGGTGACGAAGCGAGTGGGGCTGACGCCGGACCATCCCGGTGAGGCGAACTCCGCGCGCGCGACGAGATCGTTCGAGCCCTTGGAGGTGATGGGGACCTTGACGAGCTCCGTTCCTCCATCGGGTCGTTTTCCGGCGGGGCGATTCGTGGTCCAGCCGTTCGCGCTTGGGAAACGCGAGTGAATGGAATCGATCTCGCACGTGTTGCCGCACGGATCGTCTTCGCTGATCTCCTGCCAACCGATGAACTTCGGACCGGTCTTGCTTCCGACCACGTCGCCAACTTTGTCGATCACCGCCTGGACATCGGCCTTCGTGGCGTATTCGCGACCGATGTTGACCGTCGTGTAGACCATCTCGGCGGTGAAGCTCGGATTGGGGGTCGTGGGAGGAGCTCCGCCCGAGCCGCCGCCGCCACCGCCGGTTCCTGACGGAGCGCCGGCCGAGCCGGGAAGATCGGGCGAGCCTGCGCTGCCGCCTGCTGCGCTGCCGGCGGATCCCGGTGTCGCGCCAGTGCCTTCACCGGCGTAGCCGCCCCAGTCTTGTCCTCCGACTCCGCTGCTTTGTCCACCGAGCCCGCCGTTCGACGGATCGGGATCCGGATCCGCGCCCGCGCAAGCGAGCGGGAATCCGAGCGAAACGAAGAGCAGAGTGAGTCGAGAGATCATGTCGCACTTCTCCTATTTCTCCGCGTGAGACCGATCGCGAGACCGAGACCGAGCCAGAACGAGAGTCCGACCGGAGCGCTCGAACGGCCGCTGATGCTGCATCCGCCGTCTTCGTCGCTGAGCGACGTGTGCTGGGCGGAGTCGGATTTCGCGCCGCCGCTTCCCGTCTTGCCGCCGCTCGCGGAGACGCCGCCGCCGGTTCCTCCCGTGCCGCTCGTGCCGCCTCCGCCCGTGTCGAACGGATCGTCGACGAGATCCACCTTGCCGTTCGAGCTCCTCACCAGCACCGGCGTCGAACGGAGCGGCGGGCCGAGCGTGAGCGCGTTCACTTCGGTCGCGGATGTAGATTGGACGTCGCCGAACGAGAAGCCCCACGCGGCCAGCGCCGTCGGATCGGGGACGTGCCGGCGGTAGTCGCCGTCGACGAGCCACACCTCGGGACTTCCATCGTCGGCTTGCACGAGCGCGGGCGTTTGCGGGAGATCGACACCTTCGGGCAAGAGTGCGATCGCCGCGTCGTCGAGCGGGAGCTTTTGCCAGAAGAGATCGAATTCCCACGCGGCAAGGCTGTCGGGATTCACGACGTGGCGTCGCACTCCGGTCAGCGTGGGCGCTTTGCAGTCGAGCGTTGCGGGGCTCGAACCGAGCTCGGGGTTCGGTCCGCCGGTCGCGTCGATGCCGTACACGTGTGGACGTCGTGTGGGCTGCCGTCGAAGAGCGAGAGCGGGGGTGGGACGGAGAATCCGTGCTCGCAGGAACCGATCGCGCTGCACAGATCGTCGCGATGCACATTCGCGGTGAAGCCTTTGGCCGGTGCGCCGGAGCCGGCGGGGCCGTCGAAGTAGAGGTGTACGTCCAGGGCCTTGCCGGGATCGTCCGGATCCTGGGTCCATCCTCGGATCGAATCGCAGTCTGCGGCGTCGAGATGGCCGGTGGGTGGATGGTTGCCGCAGGGGCCGCCGCCCGGGCCTCCGCCCCACCACTCCCAGTGCCATGCCTCGCTCGGGACCGTTCGGGAGAATCCGTACGCGGCTCCGTGGGCGTTCAACCAATTCAATACGCCGCCGGACGACGTGTTGAGATCGAGCGCGTGCCCGCTCTGATGATTGCTGTAGCCGGGCTTCGCGGCGAGGTTACAGTTGTTGCAGTTGCAGTTGACGTAGCAGTTGTAGAGATACTTTTGCTCATCCATCGTTCGAAAGCCGGAGACGATCTGGATGTTCACTCCGGCGGCCGCGGCCGCTTGCGCCATGACGTAGTACGCGTTCGCGGTGTCGCGCTCGACCGGCTTGCCGTCGACGGTCACGACGGTGATTGGAAACGCAGAGCCCGACTTGTAGCCGGTGTCGGAATGCTCGTTGCAATCGATGGATGAGAGCTCGCTCGACACGACCGCGGGCGGCGCCTCTTCGTGATCGCGCTCGTCACGCGGCGCGGCTCCACAACCAACCAGGAAAGTCCAGGAAAAAACCAGGAAAACCGAGACTTGCCACGTCGGCCGCATGCCGATTTTGGAGCCAGTTTCGTGCCACGGCGAGACGACCGAAATCGCCGCATTCGCTGAGGTGTATCGGCGTGATCGCCAACCCCGAATGCCAACTCGCGGTTGGCAGCGTTGCGGATACCATGAGTGGCGAAGCTCACCCCGAGCTCGGAGACGATGCGCGCCGCGAGCTCTGGCTCTCGGCGCGTCGGCGGAGCTAGTGGAAGCTGCAGAGGCCGCGCTCGGTGACGAGATCCAGCACGCGCGCCTGTGCTTCGCTCTCGCGAGCAGCTACGCCGGTGTGCCGCTCGGTCCGGGGCCGCTGGCGCTCGGCGAAGTGTTTCCGGCGCCAAGCCTCATGAGTGTGGCGCGAGCGACGATTCACGAGGCTTGCATCGGAGAAACGCTCGCGGCGATCGAAGTGGCGGAATGCGCAGAGTGCGCGACCGTTCCCGAGGTGCGCAGCATCCTCGAACGAATCGCAAAGGACGAAATGCGCCATGCCGTTCTCGGCTGGCGCTTTCTTCGCTGGGCACTCGACCGGGTCACCCTCCTCGAGCGGATGGATCTGGTTTCCGAGCTCGAAGACGCCATCCTGAATCACATCCCGCCCGAGTTACCGCTCACTGCCATGCGCTCGCACGGCCTGCTCACTGCCAACGAGCGCGCTGATTTGCAACACGTGGCGCTTCGTGAGGTCATTCGGCCCCTCGCGTTGGGCCTCGCGCCGTCCGAGCCCGCGGAAATCGCGCAGCAGCGTGCTGGTTGTGACGGCTGCGCGTCAGTCGAGCGACACGGCGGCGACGCCTTCGCTGAACCGCCACCCCAACCCCTTGAAGCGCGGCTCGATGACGACGTCGCCGTCACGGCCCAGAAAGCCATACAGGCCCTCGCGGGACTTGAACGTGGTGCGCGTTTCTCCAGGTGTGCCGATCAAGCGGTCGCCCGGCTCGACCAGATACTTGCGGACGTCCAGGTCGTACAGGCACCAGCGGTCTCCCGTGCGAGCTGCAGCTTGGCCCGCCATCAACGGCCTGAGCTCGTCGAATTCGGTCGGAAGGACCAGCTCGCCACTCTCGTGCAGTACGCCCACGGCGTTCTTGGTTTCGGCCCGCGTGCACAGGGCGTACCCGGCGACGAATGGATTGACGAACGTGAAGCCATCGTCGCTCAAAGGCTTCAAGTCGTTGTCGAACACCTGGTAGCGTCCAGCCACGTTCAGCACTCGCCAGACGTTGCCATCGTGATACGCATGGTCGTCCTGGACCTGGATGTCGGCTGCACGCTTTCCGGTCTTGTCGATGAAGTAGCCCGCGCCGCACGAATGAAGGAGGCGCGATCCCACTGGTAGGGAGGACGTTGTCACTTGCCCCCGAGCGAGCCCGCAGCCTCCCCGATGTTGAGACCCATGCTGTTGGACGCGCAGCGGATCTGATCGTGAAGGTCACGATTCATGCGCCCGATCTGGGCAAGGAGAGGACGCAGAGCAACGATGGCTTCGAGAACGACAGCGTGAGCAACGAGACGAGGGCCCCTGGTCGAAACGTCGCGCAAGTCGACGATCGCTTTTAGGCATGTGGTGGGGTCGACTGTGCGATGACGTCGGGCGCCCCATCGTAGCGGATCCCGCGTCATGGAATGAGGCTTGCGTGTATTGCAGATCGACATACACTATCCGCATGGCGACTGGCAAGACCGAAAGCCTCATGATCCGCGTCGATCGCTCCAGCAAGGGTGTCATTGCGCGCGCGGCCCGATTGCGCGGTGTGAGCTCGAGCGACTACGTGCGCTCCGTGGTCGTGGCGCAAGCGCGTCGTGAGCTGGAGGAGTCGCGGGCGCGCACCATCCTCTTAACCCCTGAGGAGCAGCTCGCATTCTGGCAGGCGCTCCAGGAGGTTCCCGCTCTGACGCCGCGGCAACGCGCGCTCGGGCGCATCATGCGTGGCAAGCGTTGAGTGGTCCGTCTACCGGAGGGATTCTCGCTCGAGTCGCTTCAGAAGAGCCATCCGCGCGCCACGTTCGCGTGCGGCAAGGCGCCGGTGGACGCGTGGCTCGCGAAGCACGCGCTCCAGAACCAGGAAAAGCACCTCTCCGTGACGCGGGTTCTCGTCGCGCGGGGCGGTGAGATAGCCGGCTTCTACACGCTCGCTACCGGGCAGGTCGACTTCGGGGATCTACCCGTCGAGCTCGCAAAAAGGCTCCCGCGGCGCGCGCTGCCTGTCGCGGTTCTCGCATGGCTCGGCGTCGACACGCGCTTCGCGGGCCAGCATCTCGGCACGCGTCTCGTCGCGCAGGCCCTTGCCGATTGCCACGCCGCCGGCCGAACGTTCGCCTTCGTCGCGGTCGTCGTCGACTGCATCGACGACGACGCCAAGGTGTTCTATCGCCGCTGGGATTTCCGCGAGATACCCGGCCGCCCGCTGCGCCTCTTCCTGACCGCCCAGACCCTCGATGCGCTGATGCGCGCGTGATCAGCTACCCGTGAGAAAGGCGGTTTGGAGGAAGCCTCGTCATCGCAGGTTCGTCGACGAAACTGAAGTTCGTGGCGGGCGTCGTCGTCCGGCCGTACGATTCTCTGGTGAAGGTCGAGGCGGGATTTTCGAGAAGGGCGTGCTGGCGCTCCGGCCCGTGCTCACGGAGAACGGGCTCACGCTGCCGCTCGCGAGCACGGCTCCATCGGGCATCACGAACGAATTCATTCCCTTCGAGGACGTTTACCCGGAGCCCAACAAGGGCAAGAAGGGGAAGAAAGGAAAACCGAAGAGCTGGTTCCACAAGCCTCCCGGATCGATTGGGGAGTGCTTGTAAGCGGGGAGCCGATGCCCGAGCGAGCTTGGTACGCAATCGGATCCATAGCCGTGATCGGCTTGGGGGCAGCGTGAGCGTCTTGCTCGAGCGACGAATCCGCAGAGCCGGTGAGAGATGGCGGGGCCGAATCGGGGGGCGCCGGCGGGCTCGGTGGTAGCGGCGCGTTCGGCGGGGTGACCGGGGGCAACGGTGGTCAAGGCGGTGGCAGCGGCGGCTCGAGCGGCGTCTGGGGAGCCTCTCCCACTTGGGAGCCGATCCCCGGGACCGCAGTCGGTTGCTCGTTCGAGCGCATGACCAACGCCGCGTCGGTGCGCTTCTTCCAATGGGAGCCCTGCTCTTGGACCGACGGCTGCGACCAGGCGGTCTTCAACGAGAGCGTGTTCGGACAGAACGCCACCTTCATTCGCACCAGCATCGTCGTCGATGACGGAACCACCGTGCGCGCGGGGCTCACCATGTGGAGCCCGAAAAATATCGCGACGGTCGCAAACGACGATGGCATGGGGCTCGACGCCATTCGCGTCACCGGTGGCAAGTTCGATTGCAGGATAGCTGCCACTTCAATCTGGAAGCAGCGCTTCGCGATCCATGTACAGGATCTCAACGTCAAACAGTTCGCCGGAATCGTCGGCGACATTGGCAATATGACGACTGCGCCCGTTGTCTTCACGATCCCCGAGCCGCCACCGCCTGGTGGGACGCAGCAGTTCGTGCTCGGTGACGAGCGCTGGCTCTGGTGGTGGACGCCTGGAGATCGCCTCAGCACCGTCTCCGCCACGGATGGATCCGACTTCCAGATCTTCGCAAAGGCGACTCTTCAAGGACCGGTGGTCGAGTACTCGGGGCCCGCCACAACCGGCGCATTGTTCTTGGCGGAAGAGTTCACTCTCGACGATGGCGGGGGAATCCACGCGAGGATCGCGTATTCGGACGGCGTCTCCCCGACGCAGGCTTATCTGGTTCCGAACGACCCCAACGATGACTACGGCGAGCCCGCCTTTGCCCACACGCACGTAGGGTTCATGAAGGGCATCGGCCGCAAGGGTCTGAATCTATACGATTCAGTCGAGATTTGGGCGACTCCGTACAGCACGAACCCGAGTGAGCTACAGCCCGAGAAGGTGGGGGCCTTTCCGTACACGAGTACTTCGTATCTGGTGGGCGGCTGGGGGCACCTCGGAACCGGAACGAAGATTCCTCCCAACGACGAGCTGGGTCTGGCCGTTTGGAGCATTGCCAAGAAGTCAGCGCTCACGTACGAGGTTCCGAAGGATCGCTTTCAGGAGCTCCTGGGCGTATCGCATACGCACCTGTGGGTCGGTGGCCGCGTCGGCGGCGATGATCCTTACCTGATGCGCTTCAAGGTCGAGTGACTCGACATGCGCCTGCAGAGCGCGAGCCCGTCCAAATCGGAAGGCGTTCGCCCCTCCCACGCCGCGCGCAGCCCGGGCGCGCGAGTTGCGAATTGGCGCTTCGATCCCGTCCACGCCCGTGCTCGGCCAGTGGCCTCGGACGCCGTTCATCGACAAGGTGTTCCTGACCACAGACCAGCACGAATGAAGGAGGCGCGATGCCACTGGTAGGGAGCACGTTGTCACATGCACGTGCACAATCATCGAGGAGTGTGCGAGAGTACGCATCTGGAGACAGCCGCTGCGAATCAGCTCTCGGAGTTACTCGCGCACCTTCGCAAGCTCGAGGGATTCTCACGTAAAGGCGCCTTTACGTGAGAATAACTAGTGATTTCAAGTAGTTACGCCAATCCGGACCTGGCCGCGGCCGTGCGTGAGCCGCCAGAGCATGGGGCAGACGCGATCGAGCAGAGCTTCGACCTTTGCGACTGACTGAGTCTCGAGGTGGCCCCACGCCACAGCGAGCGCGAGCCCGGAGCGGACCTCCCGCGCACTACCCGAGCGCGGTGTGAAACCGGACGCGAGAGTTGCCCCCGAGCGAGCCCGCAGCCTCCCCGATGTTGAGACCCATGCTGTTGGACGCGCAGCGGATCGGATCGTGAAGGTCACGATCCATGCGCCCGATTCACCCGCGGCTGTCGCGGATCGCCTCCGCGTCGGTCGTACAGCGCCAACCGAATTCACCCGCGACTGTCGCGGATCGCCTCCGCGTCGGTCGTACAGCAGGCGGCGTGACAAGTTTCGCGCCAAAACCGTCGTGCATGAACGCACCCGATCCCGCGGCGGATTGGCGCGCCGCGTGCGCGATAGGTGGGAAGGCCGCCGCGTTGGCCGGCCGGAGAGAAGCTCATGGCCCCTCGCCCCGATCGGTCGAGCAGGAGCGGGAGCTGTTTTCGAGGGAGCGAGTCACCTTGCTCGGAACAGGTGATTCGAGGAGCTCCTCGCGGGTGTCAACTACCCTGTCAACAAGTGTAAGCGATGTCCTGTCCTGTTCCTGGACCGTTACGGACACGGACACGGACACGGACACGGTTGCGGACTCGGACTCGGACTCGGACTCGGACTCGGACTCGGACTCGGACTCGGACTCGGACTCGGACACGGACACGGTTGCGGACTCGGACACGGACACGGACTCGGACACGGTTGCGGACACGGACTCGGTTGCGGACTCGGGCACGGATCCGAAACCCAGATTCGCAAGTCGAAGTGAATTGGCGGCGGCGCTCCCCCAATCCGCGAGAAAAGCTGCGAACCAAATCCCAGATTGGAGGAACGCCACCAACCAGGCTCCAGGACTCACGAACCAGAACCCCCGCCCACCCGCCCGATCTCCCGGGAAATCCAAGCCTTTCTTGCACCTCCCACCCTGGGCAAGCTAGCTTCCGCCGCCTGATGCCGGGGCGAACCGAACATCCGCGACTCGTGTGCGTGGAGACCACCAATCATTGCAACGCGAAGTGCGTGTTCTGTCCGAACAACGCATTGGCCCGGGACAAGGGTCCCATGAGCCAGGAGCTCTTCGAGAAGATCATCGAGGACTGCCGGGAGTTCCCCCTCGAGGCCATCGAGCCGTTCATGCAGGGCGATCCCTTCTCGGATCCGAAGATCCTGCCGCGCCTCGAGTACATCCGAAAGCGCCTGCCGGACACGAAGCTCCGCCTCTACACCAACGGCTACGGGATGGGTCCGAAGAAGATCGACGCAATGCTCGATCTCGGAATCGATCATCTCTACGTGAGCCTCAACACTCTCGACAAAGACAAGTACCGCGACGTGATGGGGATCCCCCTCGAACCCACGCTGCGCAACATGGATTACCTCACCGATCCCGCCCGCAAGGATCGGATTGCGAAGAAGATCACGTTTCGCATGACGCGCCTCGGGGACACGACCCTGGAGGAACAGGACAACTTCGTCCGCTACTGCAAGGACAAGAAAGTCCGCTCGTTCATCGTGGGCCTGTTCAACTACAAGGGCGACATCAACAGCCGCCTGCCGGTTCCGAGCTACGGCTGCGAGCACGTCGCGCGCCTCGACATCCTAGCGAGCGGACGGGTGACGCTCTGCTGTATGGATCAAGACGGCGAGTACGGCTGGGGCGATCTCAACCAGATGAGCGTGCTCGAGGCGTTCAATCACCCGGGCGCCGTCCGTTATCGGGATTTTCATCGTACGGGACGCCGCCGCGAGATCGAGCCGTGCGGCACCTGCAACAACTTCTGGCCCGGCTTTCATGGCCTCTCACCACTGGAAGCGGCCCGAACCGGCATCGAGTACTGCACGTACATCGCGAAGTATCGGCCGAACGGGCGCCGCCCGCCGACCGAACAGAGCACGATGACCGATGGCCTCGTGCAGCTTCGCACCCGGCATGCCGAAGCCGGAAAAGCTGGCAACTATCGCGCGACCGCGGGCGAGTGACCCTCACTCGTAGACGAAGACGCCTTTCAGATCTTCGGTGCGCGAGATGGGCGTCCCGGCTTTGATGCTGGTCGCACGAAACTGGTAGTACATGCCGGATTGAAGTGCCGGGCCTCCATAATCCTGGACGACGGGTTTGTTGCCGTTCGGTCCGACAATCCCCGGTAGCTCCCAGGTGAGATTGCCGAGAGCGTCGTACACTTCGAGGGTGTAGTCGTCCTCGCTCGAATCGTCCTCCCACTGGAACTGTGGGGTTCCGCTCACGGACACTCCGTCGTCCGGCGAGAACACAGCGAGCGCACCGGTGATCTTGAAACCGGGAACGTCGACGTTCCCGCCGTTCACGCTGATGTGCTGGATGTCGGTGCCACCAATGTTGGTGTCCGGGTCGCGGACCAAGAAGTCGTTCTCGAATGCCGCCAGAACGACGTACTTTCCATCGGGAACCCCGGAAATGCTCCAGGCGCCGGTCACGTTCGCTGCTCGCAGGCCGGGAGGTGCTTCACCACGCGCGGCGTTCTCCACGAACGTCTCCTCCACCGTCAAGATCACGCTCGTACTCTTGCCGTCCCCAGGGTTGACGATCTGCACGGTGCCGCTCACCGTCGCCGTTGCGTCGCCGACCACGTCGAGATCGACGCCCGGGGTCGTTTCGCCGGCTTTCACGTCCGCGCTGGCTGGCGCGAGGTTCGTGCCGGCGAGGTAGCCGGTCACCGAAACCGTTCCCGCAGCTACGTTGAACACCGTGTACTCCCCGCTGGTGTCCGCGGTGCCGGAGCTCCCGCCGGCGATGACGAGCGTGCCGCCAGGGTGCTCGGCCAGCACCTTGCCTGAGACGCTTCCTAGATTGGCGCTGTCCGGTAGGGGAATCAATCCGATGTCCGTTGCTGCCGACTGCACCGTCGGTGGGTCTCCGGTCGCCGTCGAGATGTCGACGGGCAAAGCGACTCGCGGAGCCTTGGGGAAGGTGAGATATCCGTCGGCGTCGGCTCGCAACGTGTACTGAGTCGCGAGGGGCTTGCCGTCGGCGCTTCGAGGCGCTGGAACCTGCAACGAGTACTGTCCCTGGGCGTCGCTGATCGCAACGCCCGAGATGGCGGCGTCGTTGGGATCCCGCGCGACGACGTGGGCGCCCTCGATCGCCCCATCCGTCACCGTGTCGAAGACCTTCCCGGAAACCGAGACCGGAGCAAAGCAGCCCGGATCGCCCCCCTGCACCGTTTCGCAAACCAGCCCGGCATCGCAGCCCGTCTGGCCGGTCACGTCACAGGGTTTGTCCTTGTTTTCGTCCTTGTTCTCGTCATCGCTGCCGCACGACAAGACCAAGCACGAGCAAATCACCGCCACGATTCTCGGGTTCATTCTCCTTTGGTGGGCCGAGGGGGGTCGTCGGTTGAAGAAAAGTGGTGGCGTCGATGTAGGGCCAGGTCGTTCCTGGCTCGTGCGAGGAAATCCAAGGAGCGAGAACGGAAGCGTAAAACGTCGTGACTTCTTCCCAGACCCGTCATTCGCTCGTCATGCGAGCTGCGTAGCGTCCGCTCCCATGAAGAACGCCTCCTCTGCACTCCTTGGATGGGTCGCCATCGCAGGGGCTTTGGGATTCAGCCTGGTCGCGGGATGTTCCGGCGAAAGCCCGCTGCCCGAACCGGTGGCCGAGACCAAAGCAGCGCTCAGCACGGGATTGGTGATTGCAGAAGTGTACGGCGGAGGAGGGAACTCCAGTGCGACCTACACCAACGACTTCGTCGTCCTCTTCAACCGTGGCACCACGGCTGCATCGCTCAATGGCCTCTACTTACAATACCGCAGCGCCAGCAACGATTTCGGTGCCACGACCGACGTTCTCGCGCTTTCAAATGTCTCGCTCCAACCGGGACAGTACTATCTGATCGAGCTCAACTCGAACGGCGCCGTTGGGATCGCTCTTCCGACACCGGATGTGAGCGACACCACGATCGGACTGTCCAACAACAACGGCAAGGTCGCTCTGGTCACCGCTCCTCTGGACGCTTGCGGCTCAGCGGGCAGCCCGTGCGCTGCCACGAACATCATCGATCTCGTTGGCTATGGGACCGGCTCGCAATACGAAGGCTCCGGGCAGATCACGGGACTGGACAACACGACCAGCGCTCATCGCAAGAACGGTGGTTGCACCGAAACCGACGACAACGCCGCTGACTTCGAAACCGGAGCAGCGACGCCGAAGAACACAGCCTCGGCGACGGCACCGTGTGGCGCTGCCACCGACGGCGGAACGGACGGGGGCGGGGGGACGGCGGGCGCAGCAGGCAGCGCGGGATCCGCAGGAAGCGCTGGCGCGGGCGGAGGCTCCGGCGCGCGGCGGAAGCGGGGGATCGGGCGGAAACGCCGGATCGGCGACAGGCGGCGCTGGAGGCACCGGCGGCGGGAGCGGCGGGAGTGGCGGAGCAACGGGCGGTTCGGGTGGCGGAACGGGAGCCACCGGCGGAACCGGTGGAACCGGCGGAGGCGCAACCGGAGGAACCGGTGGCAAGACCACGAAGACGCCACCGAGCAGCGACGACGGGGGCTGTGGTTGCTCGACCCCCGGATCGGAGCGGACTGCGAACGGCGCATGGTTGCTCCTCGCGCTCGCTCTGAGCTTGGTGAGTCGCTCGAAAAAGCGATCGCTCAGCGCGTGAGAAAATCCAAGAGCTCGAGAACGTAAGCGTCGGAGCCGAGCTCGAATCCGAGCCCGTTCGATGCCTCGTGCGATGGGCTCGCCGGAGCGCCAGATCATCCGGAAGGCCTTCTCGACTTGGCGGCGAGACGCTTCCGGCACGTTCATGCGCCGAAGCCCCACCCGGTTCGGTGCTCGCACCCGAGCTCGATCGCCCGCTGCAATCACGAACGGGGGAATGTCCCGCTCTGCACAAGAGCCCGCGGCGATGTACGAGCCCCGCCCCACCCTCACGAATGGAGCGATGGCCGTCTGAGATCCGAGAACGGCGCTATCCGAAATGACCACGTGCCCCCCGAGGGTCGCGAGATTCGTGAGCGTCACGTCGTCGCCGACGAGACAGTCGTGAGCGATGTGAGCACCCACCATGAACCAGCATCGCGACCCGATGCGAGTGACACCGCCGCCCTTTTTCGTACCGCGGTGCAGTGTTACCTGCTCCCGGATGACGTTGTCATCGCCGAGCTCGAGGCTCGTCGGCTCACCGGCATACGAGCGATCTTGGGGAGACGCGCCCAGTGTTGCGTAGGGAAAGATTCGATTGCGTTTTCCGATGCGAGCGGGTCCAAGAAGCGTGACGTGACTCGACAGCTCCGTGCCCTCGCCGACGCGAACACCGGGACCGATGTGGCAGAACGGACCGACGCTCACGCCCTCGCCGAGCTCCGCTCCCGGCTCGATCACCGCGCTCGGATGGATGCGCACCACCATGAAATCACGCGGATCGGTCGACGATGGATGCCAAGAGCTCACCCTGCGCACACAGGGTGCCCTCGACCGTGGCTTCCCCCCGCAGCTTCCAGACGTTGCTGCGGTGATGCAGCACTTCGACGGCCAGGTCCAGACGATCCCCTGGCGTCACGGTGTGACGAAACTTGGCTTTATCTATACCCAAGAAATACATCAGGCTGTCCGACGCATCGAACGGCTCCGAGGCGTAGGCCAGGATGCCACCGATCTGTGCCAACGCTTCGATGATCAGAACACCGGGCATGATGGGACGGCCTGGGAAATGTCCAGCGGTCCAGGGCTCGTTCATGCTCACCATCTTGTGCCCTTGGATGGACTTGCCCTTGTCGAGTCGGGTCACGCGATCGACCAGCACGAATGGATAGCGATGCGGAAGGATTTCCAGAATCTTCTGGATGTCCAGCTCGACGCGCGTGCTCACTTCGATGCCTTTTCGAGAAGCTTGGCCATGGCGCGCAACCAGCGCATGCGCGACACGGCAGGGAATCCTGCCACGACGCCCCCCGCGGGTACATCCCCGATGACGCCACTCTTGGCCGCGATGCGCGCCCCGTCGCCGATCCGTACGTGGTCCTTGAAGCCCGCCTGGCCGCCCACGAGCGCGCGAGCTCCGAGGATCACCGAGCCCGCAAAACCAACCTGCGCCGCAATCAATGCGCCCGCGCCGATTTCCTGCGTTGTGCCCGACGTGGACATGGGCGTCGAGCTTTGCGCCGCGCCCAATGCGCGTCGGCCCCAGCGTCCCGGCGTCCACGGTCGTGAGCGGTCCGATCTCGACGTTGTCTTCCACGATCACGCCACCGAGCTGGGGCATGCGTCGGGTCGACCCGTCGGGCGCTTCCACCCATCCGAAACCGGGACGCCCGATGACCGCGAGGGGGCCGACGCAGACCCGCTTGCCGATGCGAACGCCACCGTGGATGACCGCGCTCGGTCCGATCGAGCTTCCGCTTCCAATGACCGCGTCGCCTTCGATCACCGCGCCCGGTCCGATT
>CAWAHB010000002.1:0-65332 GCA_963781505.1 uncultured delta proteobacterium
CGAGCCAGGTAAAGAGCCAATTCTTGCGGCCGAGGACGAGTCTGCGCAGCTCACGCTCACGGCGATTGTTCGTCAGCTCGATGTTGCCGTCTTCGAGAAACAGCGTGAGGCGTGCCCACTGCCGGTGGAGATAGCCGAGCGCGCGGCCAAGCGGGGTCTTGGGCGGGATGAGCGAGCGCTGCTCGTCGAGCCAGGTCCGGAGCTCGTCAACGATGGGCTTGCTGTGCTCCGTGCGTCGCGCGAGTCGTTCTTCAGCGGTATCGCCGGCGAGCAGGGACGCGCGCTCGATCTCGAACAGAGGCGCGATCAAGCGCAGCCCCTCGAGCGCGATGGTGTCGCCGGTGCGTGCTGCTTCGACGAAGCGGCGACGACCGTGGGCCATGCAGCCCGGGCGTTTGCCGCCGGCGTGCTCGATGCAATTGGTCACCGATAGTGCCGTCGCACTGAACGATGCGCGCGAGATCGTCGCCAAGGAAATCGCGCACGCTTTGGGCGTTTCCGCGCGCGGAGTAGAAGAAGCTCACCCAGCGCGCGTTGGTCCAGCACCAGATGGTGCCGGTGCGGATGCCTTCGATGCTGGTCGGATCCAGCACGGGGATACCGGTGGCGTCGGTGCCGAGGTAGCCCGGGCTCGCGCGTGCGGGTCGGCGATGAGCTCGGCTATGGGCATGAGCAGATCGATGTGCGCGCCAATGCTACGGCCGAGCGTTTGCGGTGCGATGTCGACACCGGCGCGGGCGCAGCGCAGGCACTGGCGCTCGATCGGGCTGATGCTCGATGAACTTGTCGCAGGTGGCTTCGACGATCAGCGTATCGCCGAGCTTTCCGCGCTCGACGATGGCCGGTGGCGTGGGAGCGGAGACGATGGTGTCGTCGTTGGGGCAAGCGACAGTCTCGTCGATGCGGCGCTCGATGAAGAAGCGCGCCGGGACGACGTTGATGGTTTCGCAGACCGAGTGTGCGACGGTCTTCATCTCCTGGCCGCATAGCGGGCAGACCGCAGCTCTGGGGGTACGGGATTGGGCACGTCGACATGCGGGGATGTCGCGGGGAACGCACCGCGTCCACCACCGCCCCGGCGCCGCTTCTTCTATTGCCGGTGGGGTCGGAGTTGTCGCTCACCGCTTTGCTGTATAGGAGCCGCAACCAGACCTGGCAGTGGCAGCACGAGCTGGCGCTCGAGGCGCTCGAGCGTTTCGGAACGCGGGCGCTTGCGGGTGAGATGCGCGACGCGTTTGGTGAGCTCGAGATTGATGTCGCGCATGCGCGCGATGAGCGCGATCGACCGCCGACGACGAGCTCGACGAACTTCATCGCCGCGACCATCTTCTCGAGCCACGCGCGCAGCTCGCTCCAGGTCCGGCACGTACGGCGAAGTCGGCGTCTGCTTCATCCGAAGCGTTAGACGCGTCGCATGCCCAAACAGATCACCTCGACGAAGAAAAAATGTGGCGCCGCCGAGTCCGCTGGAGTCGTCTTGTCGCGGCTCCCATCGCGCACGGCGGCGCGCACCAGCAAGATCGATCCCTTCGATGATGAGCGCGAGCTCCGCGGCTTCGATCGTGCTCAGCCGTCGAGCGTGCCGTCTTCGGAAAACGTCGGGCGGAATCGACCACGCTCGAGACGCTTCGTCCACATCGCAAAGCCGGTGCGATCCCAGTACACGATGCGCACGCGGTCGCGCCGCTTCGAGAAGAACACGAACAGATGCCCGCTCAGCGGATCATGCCGGAGCACGTCGCGAACCAGCACCATCAAGCTGTCGGCGCCCTTGCGTCCGTCGACCGGCTGCGTCGCGACGAACAGGCGGACGCTCGGCGGAAGGCTCAGCAAGCGCCGTCCTCGAGCACCGCGACCAAAGCGCGCAGGGCGCTCGAGTGTCGATCGACTCCGGCACACGGAGAACGCGACCGTTTCGCAGAACGACCTCCACGGCCCCCGTCGCCCGGGGCGTAAGCTCCACGAACTTCGCTGTCGGGCGAGCCTTCGCTCCGCCGAGCCGGCGTTTCCAGGAAATCGAGGCGCTGGGGATCCAGTCCCTCACGCTCCGCGAACGCGTTGACCGACAATCCGGAATCCTCGAGCACCGCCAGCGCGATGCTGGCCTCTTCGCCCGTCCACCGAGCCCCCGACGTGAACGATCCTGGCAAACGCGATCTCGACATGGCGGACATCCTCCGTCCGCACGCGTGCCACCTCAGCTGACCACTCGTCTACACGCCGTCCGTGGACGGGTTACAGCGCAGCTACGCAAAGCGCGACTCGCGAACGGCGATTTGTGCGGCGTCGGACATCGCCCGCTCCGCGCTACTGTTGTTTCACCCAGTAGGAGGAGCCTATCAATATCTGCACGCGCTTGAGCCGGTCGAGACGCACTTCCGGCCCGGCCTGGATCTCGAGCACATAGGAGCCGCCAAGCGGGCGCCAGAAGAATTCCGTGCGCGCCACGGAGTTGATGTAGGACGTGCTCCAGCCATCCTTGAGCGGATCGAGCCAGAGTTCAGCAGCAAGCGCCTTGCCAGCTTCAATCTGCCCGGGCGGAACACCCAGCACACGCCACTGCCCGGCGTAGTCGGTGACCCATGCCCGTCCCACATGCCGGCAAATTGAACGGCAAAAAACCCTCGCCGTAGCAACTAAGCGGATCGGCGGCGAGCTTGCAATCACGGATACCGGTACCAACGAGATTTACTGCCAGGCGCGACCAGCGAGCATTGTAGCGCGCGTCATAAGGCTCGGCGAGCGACAGCTCGTTCACCCCGACCCAAGGGTCCAAGGAAAACACCACTCGCGCAGCCACCGGACGCGGCTTCGGGCACGTGGTATTCGAGTTCAGGCAGTCGAGGTCTCCCGCGGGACAACCGCACGCAGCAAGATCGATGCACGCTGCCGCTGCGCCGCCACTTGCGACGGGCGGGACACTACCCCAACCGCTGTCGGGACAGTTCACCTGCCACGTGCCGGAAGTCGGGAACGTCGGAATTACTTCGCCAGAGCCGTCATCAAAGTCGAGCTCCTGGCCAGACCGAGGCCCTTGATGGTGATGACATCTACGTCCTCCTCGGCAACTGCAGACGGGCGAGTCACCGCGAAACCGTCCACGAAATTGTTCAAGTTGCCGACGTAGTCGCCGACCTTGTTGCTGAAGATTCCACCCGGCGTTTCTTGCCCAATTGACAGCCCTACGGCTGCCGGCAGGCTGAAATCGTACTCGTAGATTTGGTCCGCCAACTGACGGGCTCGCTACAAATGCTTCGTTCTGCGTCACACGGGAGAGGTCGACGACATCGTGTGCTTCGATTCCGCGCCGCGCTGCCAGCGCGTAGCGACGTGCGTTGTCGAGCAGCGCTTTCGCTCGCCACGCATCGTAACTTCGGTACCGGCGGTACAAGCCGAACGATGTCGTCAGCTGAGCTTTCTCAGCGCCGATTTGGTTCTTGAACAAATCGAGCTCGAGCTGATAGCTCTCTGTCTCCAACCTCGCTTGATTGGTGAGTTGCTGGATGCGAGCGCCGCTCTGAACGATGGCCGCTTGGTCGCTTGTCAGACCGATGAGGGTTCCCGCCACGTTAGCATCCCTCCGCCGCCGTTTGGAACTCCTTTTGCACCGCCACATCGACACTATTACTAAGCTCTTCGCAATGTTCCAGTTGTTGCTTCGCATCGTCCGAACCGATTCCGAGACCAAAAGCGCCCTCCACCACAGACGTGGCCAAGTTCTGATAGTTGACTCCATGGATCATCGCTCTGATATCATCGTCGAAGCCACACTGGTGTGTGTGGACCACGTTGGTCGAATAGACCGCCTCCGCCAACGTCGCCATCGCCGCCTGTGCGGCGTCCATTTGCTTGAGCATCCAGGCCAAATCGTTCGGTCAGCACTGATCGCATTCCATTGCTCGACCAGTGCGGACTGAATCTCTCCGCCGTTGAAGGCTGAAAACACCGCAGAGGAATACACCAGCTGACCGCCCACTGGCGCCGCTAACTCGAACTTCGTCGACAGCATCGTAACCCGTCCACGGACGGCGTGTAGACGAGTGGTCAGCTGAGGTGGCACGCGTGCGGACGGAGGATGTCCGCCATGTCGAGATCGCGTTTGCCAGGATCGTTCACGTCGGGGGCTCGGTGGACGGGCGAAGAGGCCAGCATCGCGCTGGCGGTGCTCGAGGATTCTGGATTGTCGGTCAACACGTTCGCGGAGCGTGAGGGACTGGATCCCCAGCGCCTCTATTTCTGGAAACGCCGGCTCGGCGGAGCGAAGGCTCGCCCGACAGCGAAGTTCGTGGAGCTTACGCCCCGGGCGACGGGGGCCGTGGAGGTCGTTCTGCGAAACGGTCGCGTTCTCCGTGTGCCGGAGTCGATCGACTCGAGCGCCCTGCGCGCTTTGGTCGCGGTGCTCGAGGACGGCGCGTGCTGAGCCTGCCGCCGAGCGTGCGGCTGTTCGTGGCGACGCAGCCGGTCGATGGTCGCAAGGGCGCCGACAGCCTGATGGTGATCGTGCGCGACGTGTTCGCGACACGATCCGCTGAGCGGCCATCTGTTCGTCTTCTTCTCGAAGCGGCGCGACCGCGTGCGCATCGTGTACTGGGATCGCAACGGAATCGCGATGTGGACGAAGCGTCTCGAGCGCGGTCGATTTCGCCCCACGTTGTCCGAAGACGGCAAGCTCGACGGCTGACGGCGATCGAGGCCGCCGAGCTCGCGCTGATCATCGAAGGGATCGATCTCGCCGGTGCGCGGCGCCGCCCGCGATGGGAGCCGCGCAAGACGACTCCAGCTGCCGCGACAGCACCGTCGAATTCTTTCTCGCCTCAGGTGATCCGTTTGGCGCATGCGACGCGTCTAACGCGTGTCGGATGAAGCAGACGCCGACATCGCCGTACGCGCCGGACCTCGAGGAGCTGCGCGCGCTGGCTCGAGAAGATGGTCGCGGCGATGAGGTTCGTCGAGCTGGTCATGGCGGTCGTCGCGCTCATCGGGCGCATGCGCGACATCAACTCGGAGCTCACCAAGCGCGTCGCGCACCTCACGCGCAAGCGCCCGCGGTCTGAGACGCTCGAGCGCCTCGAGCGCCAGCTCGTGCTTCCGCTTCGACAGGTCTGGTTGCGCTCCATGCGCAAAGCCGGCGAGGACGACTCCGACCCCACGGCAATAGCAAGAAGCGCCGCCACGGCGGCGGCGGCCGCGGTGCGTTCCCCGCTCACATCCCGCGCGTCGACGTGCCCAATCCCGTCCCGCCAGACTGCGGCATCTGCCCGCTCTGCGGCGAGGAGATGAAGACCGTCGTCCACTCGGTCTGCGAAACCCTCAACGTCGTCCCGGCGCGGCTCTTCGTCGAGCACCGCCTCGACGAGACGGTCGCCTGCCCCAACGACGACACGATCGTCTCGGCTCCGCACGCCGCCGCGCCATCGTCGAGCGCGGCAAGCTCGGCGACACGCTGATCGTCGAGGCGACCTGCGACAAGTACCTCGAGCACCAGCCGATCGAGCGGCAGTGCCTGCGCTGCGCGCGCGCCGGCGTCGACGTCGCTCCGCAGACGCTCGGCCGCAGCGTCGCCGCGCACATCGACCTGCTCATGCCCGTGGCCGAGCTCATCGCCAAGCAGACGCGCGCAGCCCGGCTTGCTCGGCACCGACGCGACCGGCATCCCCGTGCTGGATCCGACCAGCACCGAAGGGATCCGCACCGGCACCATCTGGTGCTGGACCAACGCGCGCTGGGTGAGCTTCTTCTACTGCCGCGCACGGCGACTCGGAAAGCGTGCGCGACTTCCTCGGCGACGACCTCGCGCCGCACCGTTCAGTGCGACGGCACGCGCGTCACCAACTGCCTCGAGCGCGCCGGCGGCAAACGCCCGGGCTGCATGGCCCACGGCGCCGACGCTTCGTCGAAGCCGCGCGCGCCGGCGACACCATCGCGCTCGAAGGCGCTGCGCTTGATCGCGCCGCTGTTCGCCGATCGAGCGCGCGTCCAAGCTCGCCGGCGACACCGCCGAGCAGCGACTGGCGCGTCGCATCGAGCACAGCAAGCCGATCGTCGACGAGCTCCGCGTCCTGGCTCGACGAGCAGCGCGCGCTCATCCCGCCCGAAGACGCCGCTCGGCCAGCGCGCTCGGCTACCTGCACCGGCAATGGCAGCGGCTCATGCTGTTCCTCGAAGACGGCAACATCGAGCTGACGAACAATCGCCGCGAGCGCGAGCTGCGCAGGCTCGTCCTCGGTCGCAAGAACTGGCTCTTCACCTGGCTCGACGTCGGCGGCGAGCGCACCGCCGCGATCCTCACCATCATCGCCACCTGCATCGCGCACGACGTCAACCCTCGCGCCTACCTCCACCTCGTCACCAAGCTCATCGTCGAGGGCTGGCCCGAACTCGGAGCTCCGCGAGCTGCTGCCCGATCGCATGCTCGCCGCTCATCCCGAGCTCACGTCGGCGAGCCGGTGCGCTCGGCTGCCGGCATCGCTCGCCACCGCAGTGAGCTCGCGCTCACCGATCATCCTGCCTCGATTCGTCGCTCGCCCGGCAGAGCCTTCGGCGGCTCCGCGTCCGGCGGCTCGCTCACATCCTCGTCGATCGCCTCGCGGATCACTCGATCCGTCAGCTCCTCGAGATGCGCGTCGAGCTCCTCGGACAGCGCGAGAAACTCCGGCCACAGCGTCGCGTTCGTGGAACGTCTTCGGCGCTCGCAACCAGCACCGTGCTGTATCGCCGTCCCGGCTCGCGGTACGGCTTCAGGCCGTAGCGCCGGCACAGCGCCACGAACAGCTTCCGCTTCCACGGATCCGGCAGCGAGTCACCGGTAGACCTCCTCTCGCTCTCGACCCCGCAGCTCCGCCAGCCGCGCGCGGATCCGCTCTGCTGCGCGCCGCGCTGCCTCGCGTTCTCCGTCGATCTTCGTCCCGGCGTGCAGCGCTTCGATCTTGCGCAGCTTCTCGAGCAGGGTTCCTTCCGTTCCTTCCAGCGGAGCTCTCATGCCGCGAACGAACCACGCTATCCGTGCTGCGCGTCTAGCCAGGCCTCCGCCCCATTTCTCACGCTTTCCGCAAGGCCCGGTCGATACGCCGGTCGTGAACGGGTTACCAAACAGCGACCAAGCGAATTGCAATAGCGACGCGGAAACAGCTCGCGGCGCGGAAATTCTTGGAGATGCGTGCGACCCTGTACCTTGTCCCGGCTTCGCTCCGAATTTGACACTTTCGGGCGGCGGAACTGGGAGCATCAAGACCGTGACGCTCGCGCTCAACACGCTCGATTTTGAGCCGCTTGGTTCGTTCGACCGCGCGGCGACAGGTAGCCCCGTTCAAGTGCCCGCGTCGGTGCCGTCGACTCGATACCGCTATTGTATTCACGACCTCAGCCAAACAGCCGACTGCTTCGACGACACCTCTGTGAACGACAACTACCTCTCGCTAGCGCCAAACCGTGCGGCAGAGACAACCTCAACGCTGTTCCACCGGGTCGAGTTCAGCGACTTGATTCCAGATGCAAATGATCCGTTGCGCATCTACTCGACCACGGTGCCGTTCACCAAGACGTGGCTCTGGCAGAAGGACTTCAACTACTGGCGAACGCAGACTTCCTGGGGAAGTTGGATACCGGACGCGCCCGGAGCGTTCTCCGGTTCAGACCCCTTCTTCACGTTCGAAGGGCGATTTTGGGCCAACGGCAACACTTCGATCGGAACGACAAACACTTCGCTGGGTACGGGCTCTCACAACTACCTCGGTACGACGGCGCCCGCGACTGGGTTGTCCAACCACTATGAGTCTCTCATTCCCTTCCGAAAGTATCAAATCGTGCTCTACGCTTACATCAACTTCTTGTGGATCGGTCGCGAGTGCCCGTACTGCGGACCTGCTCTTGGTGTCGTCGATCAGTGCGCTGAATGCGGCATCGAGCTGTTCCCCGAACTGCTTGGCGACGCGTCGCGCGTCGTTGCCGCGCCCGCCGACGGAACGCCAGGGGTCCTCTCGATTGCTGGTGGTCTTCAGCCGCTCAGGTTTGCTCCAACGGATACGCTAGCGGCGACACTCGAGGACGGGAAGCTGTGGGTCGATCAGGCCGAGCCCTCCGCACTCTTCGGCCACGGTGCGACTGCACCGCTTGCGGTCGCGCTCGAACCAGATGGTACACGTATTGCGGAGCGAGCGTTCGCCGTTGGAGGGCGGCTTTTGGCCGAGCGCGACTTCCGGACACGCACCGAGACGCTGACGCTCAACGCAAGCACCAGCGATGTGAGGCACGATTTCACGCCCGTTTACAGCCGAGCGCTTGGCGCAGTCTTCTTAATCGGAGGCGTCGATGGAACCGGCAGCGCCATGAACGAGCTGTGGGCTCAGAGTGTTGACACCGATGCGGCCTGGAGCAAGCTTCCGCTAGTTGGGTACAAGCCGGCGCCGGTGATCGGAGCGACGTATTCGTCCACGGAAGGGAAGTTGTGGGTTCTTGACGAGGACCCCGTGATAGGCCAGGTGATCGTGAGACGCCGTTTGGTTCGGATAGATCCCGGCAGTGGGCGCGGGACGGTTGTTGGCTCGTGGGTTGTGCCAAACCTTTTCGATTCGCACTGGCTTCGCATAGATCGTGATGGCGCGCTGCTCCTGATCGCATCGAGCTCCAAGTCAAAAAAGCACGCCATCATCAGGCTGGATATTGCCTCGCCTGCACCTCATTTCGATGGCGTGTACTTCGGCAAGGACCATTTGATACAGGGCCCGGTCGTCGACATGGCCGGCTATTGGCTTGTAACGAGCCATGGTAACAACAAGCCGGCCGAGGCGACGCGCTTCACCAACCTCAAGCTCAAAACGAAGCCGTGGTCGTTCATTGCGGAGTGCCTATGAGTCGACGCTTCGCCCGGGACGTTTTCGCGATGGCGGTCCTGGTAGGAACCGTCGCGCTTGGGCACGCGTGTACATCGAATGAACGCCCGGAAGACCACCGCGAGACCGGGGGAGGAGGCGGGGCTGTTGCAGGCACGGGCTCGGTGGGCGGCGCCTCGACTGGCGGTGTCGGCGGAACCGCAGCAGGCGGTGCCGGGGGGTTAGAGGATGGATCCTGCGCGTGGCAGACTGCTCCGAAAGGACTCCCCCCCGGCTGGGATGAATTCACAGAATACTCGTGCGGATGCCGCCTCTACGTACCCGGCCCATCGGCAGAATCACCAACCGCCGTGAATTGGGAGCCATGTCCTCAGCCCGGTCCGATGAACACGAGCTGCAAGAGAATGGGACACCTTTTGGTCGACGAAAATCGCCGTAACGATCACGCCAAAGTTTTGGTTCGACCCGACCGCTGGCAAGGCCTTCATTCAATTCGGTCGCACCTATTACAACGACGACAAGAATGTGCGCTACCGGCTCGTTGCCGACGTGGATGGTCCGATCGCAAATGCTTTCCTCCAGCTGAACCCCGCCAACCAGGGATGCGAAGTGCTCGAGCACAGCTTGAGCGGAGGCAAATACGCGTTTGGCATCCTCGGAGATTCGAGTTCGGGCCCGATTGCTGATATCGAGGGTGTAATTGCTGGCGACATTGGCTCACCGCCCTCGCTCGTCGTCAAACAAGAAAGCGACCCGAGCCTTCACACGCACTGGATCGCGGGCAGCGACTGGCTGCTCGCGCTTCACGGCGACATCAAGGCCCGCGCTTGGGATGCCGAAACGTGGCAAACCGTTTACGACCCATCGCAGGATCCCGAGCACATGCCAAAATCAAACGTTCGCGCGCTTGGGCCCAATATCTTCTGGGAAGTAGGAGTAGCTGGATACAACGGCGTGATGGTGTGGTCCCCAGCCAGTGGCTCGCAACCACTCATTCGATGGTATGGGGACTACACGCAAGGGGCCGGAAATTTCAATACCGATGGCATCAGCATGGTGTGGACGCAGGGAAGCGGAAAACAGCCCGACGGGACACTCGAATACCCAATCCGCTCAATCATGACGGCTCCGTTCACGACTGACGCGGGAGAACTCAAAACGACGGCCAAACGTCTTCGGTCGGACCCGGGTCAACTGGTTCCGTACCCTTTCGGCGTTGGGTGTGGCTATGCGGCGCGGCAAGTCTTCACCCCGAGTACCACCAGCGCGAGCGTGGGCTCGAACGATCTGCTGGTGGTCCGCCTATCAGACGGCGTTTCGTGGATCGTGTCGGCACCTCCAGTCGAGCAAGGGATGGGCTTTGGCTTCGTGCTCGGATTGACCTGCGACGAGGTTTTCGCCACCGCGAACTTTGCCGACGAGCCCAATACGATCCTTCGGATTCGCTTGGACTCATTGGGGCCGGGAATTGCTCCGGACTGAGTTGAGCAACGGGTCGCTCGTGATGCTTCACCGCCACGCCACGCCCTGGATGATCCTCTTCACGCTCGTGGCAGTGGCAAGCTGCGGTTCGGACGACGTTGTCACGTGCACGGACCGATCCGTGTACGGGTTGCACGTCATTGTCGTCAACGGCCTCGATACCGCTGGGCAGTGCGATGTCTCCGTTACGGCGGTGGACGGGAACTACAGCGAGACCCTCGAGTGCGGTGTCGAGGAAACAACCTGTGTTTGCCGAGGAGCGGCCGAGCGACAGGGAACCTACCACCTGACGGCGTATCGCAGTGATGGCGCGAGCACAGAAGCGACGGTCACTGTAGGAAGAAATACCTGCCATGTGGCGCCGGCCTCGGTCACGCTCACGTTACCATGAGCTGACTCGCGGATGCGAATCACCAACCGACGGACTGCGACTCGATTCGGGCGACGGATCACCAAGTCGACTCGCCAGATCTGGTGGAGGTGGTTCTCGATGAACGTTGACCAGCTCTGCCCCCAGGGACGCGGCCCTCGGAGCCGGCGCAGTGCTTCTGGATAGTCCGCTTGGCGACCCTGATACCGAGCTTCAGGAGTTCGCCGCGAATACGCTCCGCGCCCCACAGCCGGTTCTCGTCGGCGAGCCGTCGGATTAGATCGACCACTTCCTGCGAGACGCGGGGGGCCGAGGCTTCGGGTGGCCTGGATCTGGCTCGCCAGAATAGCCGGAAGCCCCCCCGGTGCCAGCGGAGGACCGTCTCTGGTTTCACGACGAGAAGCGCATCTCGCCACCGAGGGACAAGACGGGCCAGAAGCACGAGAAGCCCGCGCTCGTGCGCTGTGAACCTGGGTTTCTTGACCGTCCGTGCCGCAACGATGAGTTGCTGGCGGAGCAGCGTGTTCTCCGCGATGAGCTCCTCCCGCGAGCGGGTCACGTCCCTGAGCAGCCCGCCGACTACCGAGACGGGGCGCGTAGCGGTCCGCATGGCCGCCTCCACGCGTTCGGCTATCCGGCTCGCGACACCATGAACCCGCCGAACCAAGGCCTTGAGCACACCCGCATCCTCACCATCTCACCGGCCCCGTTCAAGTCTTGTGCGTCACGGATTCCTGGGTGATCCTGGAGCGGATGCGCGAAGTAGCCGCCACAGCATCCGGTGTGCGATCCCGGCACGGCTCAGCGCGGCGCCGAGCTCGCTCGAGATATTTTTCGCAGCCTTGCTGTGACCGGGGCTCGCGGTCGGGCTTTCGCCTGCACTCGAGGCTCGGTTGATTTCACGGACAGAGACCAGCCTGACGCTCCGGCCGCCGACCCGGGCGTTCGGGCTCAGGAACTTTCGTGGGTCGGTGCTCGCGCCCTGGCGCTTCGCGAAACGAATGAGAGCGTAGCCCTTCGCCGGTCCTCCGAGCTTCTTCACTTCCTCTTCCGAGAACGTCGAGACCACGCTGATCAGCTTGAAGGCCGTAACACGCGAGGGCAGCTCGCGTGCCATCAAGAGCGCCTCGAAGTTCTCGAAGCCGAGCTCGTCGCGGTAGCGCTTCGGCTGCGACAGCTCGCGGAGACAGAGGCCGAGCGCGTAGGCGTTGCTGGTCGACGATGCTTCGTACCGCGCGATCTCGCCGATCACCTGCTCGGCCGTCATCCGCGACAAGCTCGCTTGGGGTGGCACGCGCGGTCCGCCCACAGCGGATGCGCGGCCTGGCGCGGCGATGGGTGCGACTGCAACATTCGGGACGCGGCCGGGAAGACGGCGAACGGTTGCCATGCGGTGATGATAGCGCCGGTCGCGTTTCTTGGCGTAATTCGGAGTCGATCTCCGATTCTGAAAGCGCTGCGCTCAGCACGCGTGTGAATTAGAGGTCCGGCCAGAATTACTATTCCAGTAACGGCCGGCGGCGTTTCGCCTGCCGTCGCGGTACCTGGCGTACAGCTTGCCTCAGGGCAGATCGGGCTTCGCAGGGTAGACGCACCCGTCCTTCACCTTGAGCACGCGCACGTAGAAATCCCCCTTGTTTTGGGAATAGCTGAGCCAGGTCTCGCCTTGCCATTCGATGGCCTGCATGTCGCGAATGTCGAGCGCATCGTCCGGCGCGAGCGTGAGCACTCGCTTGGGTGGACCCAAGGCACCATCGTAGCGGAAGCTGTAGAGTGAGTAGTTGGATGCTGCGAGCACTTCGACGGATTCGCCGCGCGAAAGCAAGGTCCATCGCGCGATACCCCCGGGATCGGAAAGCGGGAAGAGCGGAAGCGTGGCGGACTCCCCGATTTCCTCGCCATCCAGATCCAGTCGTTGAAGGAGGATCTTGTAGTCCACCGTCGGCGAGCCCCCGGCGAATTGCCACCAGAGTGCCCATGCGCCGCTCGCATCTGCGGCGATAGCGGGATCGGACGCGGAGTAGAGCGGCTCGGCGCTCGCCACTACGGTTTTCGGACCGCTCTCGGTCCCTGGCAAGGGGCTTCCGTCACGAAGGTGTCCGTTGAGGATCGTGTCGCCCTCGGCATCGAAGCTGTATGTGCGACCGCTTTCAGGACTCGTGGCAGTGCGATGAGAGAGGACCGCCGGCGGAACGTTGGCGGTGATGCCGTACTGCGTGAACGGCAAGAGCACGTTGCCCTGATCGTCGACCCGCGCGACGTGCAGCGAGAATTGCGGCGGGGCTCCGTAGGCGTGAAGCGCAAATGCCTCGCCGTCCCACGCTGCGAATGTTTGAGCAGCGATTGTATCCTCCGGTCCAACCTCTGCCAGCGATACGCTCGTGTAGATCGTTGGGTCGGTACTCCGGCCAATTCCAGCGCTAAAGCTCATGCCGGAATTCGTGACCCACTCGTGACCGACTACAAACGTTCCGTCAGCACGAGCAGCGAAGGATCTAATCGCGCCTTCTCCCCATTTGATACTCGGTGGAAAGGGTGCATATCGATCGTTTCGGATCACCGCGCCAGTCGCTTCGTCGAAGCTGCTCAGGATTAGCCACGGGGCCGTGTCGGTGAGATATTCAGTCGTGTGCCCGTCCAGAAAGCGATAACTCGTCCAAGCGAGATGAATGACGTTATCGCTAGCCCAGAGCCCGCCTGGCAAGCTGTCACCGTTGACAAACCATGCGTCGCGATCCTCGAACATGGCCCGATTAACCACGATATCTACGCAATGGTCGCCCGCCCCCGCTTCGGCGGACTCCGCACGTTCCGAAGTTCCGCACGCCATGCAAACGAGCGATGGTAGCCCGTACGCGAAGCGGCGCAATCTCATAAAGCGATACCTTTCTCCTCGGCGAATCGCGCGAGCTCTATCTCGATGTCCAATGCGTGCTCCAGGGCATGCCGCCCGAGGTTCAGTGTCTTCGGATGGAGCAGGGCAATTGCGGCGAGCTTCAGCCCGTGCACTTTCGCGAGGCCAACCAGAATTTTGAGCTCGTCTTTGTCCTTCCCCTTGGAGAGGGCAAGTCGCTTCAACGAGGCGGAAAACGCGGTCACGACATGCTGGACCGATGCAGCCACTTCGCTTCGCGCCCCATCCACGCTCCCCGCGTCGAGCAAGTCCGTGGCGCGTTCCTCCAGAGCGATGGCTCGATCCACAGCAGTCGAGAGGGGGCGAGTTAGCACTACCGGTGTGGGCCGACTCAAGTTGCCCGCCCGGTCCCGTGCCTGGATGTTGAGGACCACGGATTCGGCGTCGGGGATACGGATCTCGAGCGTCTGGCTGACGGGTTGCCACTGGATGCCTGTTGGTGGATCCGAGCCAAACCAGAAGCGGACCGCGTCGGCGCCCGTCGCGATGACTCCAAGATCGACTGGGGGCGGGAACGAATCGCTCTCGAGCGGAGGATCGGTGACGCGAATTGCAATGGCAACGTCGCGCGTGTGCGTGCGCGCTGGAGCACTGGCAACATCCACGCGCGGGGGAACGGGATCTACACGTGGTGTGATGCAAGCGGGAGTCGACCACCCGCTGCTCGCCATTCCGAGCTGGGCACGCATGCGGTAGCAGGAAGCGACATCGTTCGGCGCTGCAAGGTCTACGGCATACGCACGTCCTTGTGCAGCGTCGACCTCTACGGGTGCGTATGGCCCGTCCGGGTTGCTGGCGCGCTCGACGACGAAGCTGTGCCCTTCGGAATTCATCGCTGCGGGTAAGTACACGACGGAGTTGCCCGCGATCGGCACGAGCTCGGGGGTGCCCACGACGTCGTCGGCGGGATCCCGAGGATTTCTTCCGGAGTTCACCTCGGAAGCGTCGGCCTCACCGCCTCCATCACTGTCGCTGCGCAACGGGTTCGTCCCTTGCCCGAACTCGAGGTTCTCCGGAAGGCCGTCCGCGTCAGCGTCACCGGACGGATCAGTAACGCCGAACTGCTCTTCCCACCTATCCGGGAGGCCGTCGGCATCGAGATCGCGCAGGGCGCTGAGCGAGACGGCATGGCGCTTCTCACGCGAAACGAGCGCGCCAGAGGGCAGGGTGCACTCGACGACGAGATCCGCGGCGTAGAGTCCGGCGAGACCGGTGTCGGTGTAGAGAAGGCCGAAAATGCCGTCTGATGCTACGCCGTCGTCGTGCTTTCCGTCGTCTAGCAGTGAGACTTCGATGTGTGTCCCGTCAGGCCGAGTGATCGTTGCGCGTGCAGAGCATCCGGTGAGCGGCTCGTCTTCGATGACCATCGCTCGAAGGGCGAGATCGGACCCAACCCAAGCATTCAGCTCCTCCGGATCGGGCGCTCCGTCTCCCACGAGCGGAAGGCGATCACTGGTGTCGAAGGTCGAGAACAACTGGACCGGGCTTCTCAGCGAGGCTTCCACGAACGCAATCGGATGGGTGATCTCGGGAATCGGCTGAGTGACGACGAGCCAGGTCCCCGGCTCGGGATCCAAAATCCGAAACGCCGTGGAATTGCCGGCCGGGTCCATCGCCGTAGGCGCAACGGACAAGCCCGAAGGCGAGGTGAGAGTGGCCATGCCGGCTTCCGGCAAGCCACTGACGACGTTCACTCGAAGCTCCTGGGCACCGGGTTCCACCGGGAACTGGAGGGGACTGCCGCCCGGCACCCGCCCGGTTTTTGCTCGCTCGTAAGCGCTCGCGCTTGCGGAAGCCTGAAAGAACGAATCGCCTAGGTTGAGCACTTGCTCGAACAATGAAAAAACCAAGCTGTCCTGAACGTACACCATCGTACCGGCAGGACCGCCGAGGTGGGCGAGGTGATCCATTTCCGAAAGATCCGCGTCTTGCCCGATGGCGATTGTCGAGATGATCGGGACAGGGTGGTGGGCGAGTCTCAGAATGCGATTGAGCGGTCCGCTCTGGTTGTACCAGGACCCGTTCTGGTCTTCGGTAAACACTTGCTTGCTGCCGTAGTACTCGAACGGGGTTGCGGACGCGGAGTTCACTCCATCCGAGACGAGAATGACGGACTGGCGATCGAGACTCTCGAACAGATCGTTCGGGTCGAATGCCGCGGCGAGAATGGACTGCGACTCGTACAGGCCGTCACCGATGCTGGTCAGGCCAGCGGCGGTGATGCCGTCGATCGCCGCGTCGAAGCTCGGTAGCGTCGACGACGTGACGCCGGTCAGCGGAAGCGCCGTACTTGCATCCTGGTTGAACGTGACGACGCCGGCATAAGTCGTCGGAATCGCCGTCGTCGAGACGAAAGAGCGCACGACCGCCTTTGCGACTGTTCTCGCCGCGTCGATCTTCGTGGGCGGGTTATTCATGCTCCCGCTCGCGTCCATGGCGAGCACGGTCGCATCGACCTGAGATTGAGTGTTGTAGCGCAGCGCGTGCGGCTCTGTCGCTTGAAGTCCTTGGAGCTCCACTCGCAGATCGAAGGTCCCAATGGTTGGTGCCGTTGGGTAGAAATTCGTCGGCAGCGACGCCACTACGAACAGGCTGCCCGCGGAGATCGGCCAGAGCTGGAAGTTCGTGACTTCGCACGTGCCGCCGGTCGCGCAGCCCGGCGCAAAGATCTTCACGTCGCTGGACAAGAGATTTACTACGGGCATCGGCTTGCCGTCCTGGTCTCGGTACGAAAGCTTGATAGAAAACTTTCGCGGAAACGAGCTCGAGCCGACCAGGGCCGGCGTCGCCGCGATGGGATCGAGAATGTTGAGCGAGGGCGCAGTCGGCCCGAAACTCCAGGAGAATTTTGCGGGCTGCGAGCCTGCGCTCGCGACTACGAGAACTTCGCGCGTCGTGTTCGTGATCGAAACCGGAACGCCCAAGAACCACGTACCGTCCGAGGTTTGAAACACCTTGCAGATCCAATCGTCCCCATTCTCGCATAGCGGCGTGGGGACCCACTGTCCGGGTGACGGCTGGTTGATGGTGAACACGCGGAAAAACGGGAGCGGGTAGGCATTCTCGATCTGCGCTCTGAAGTAGAGCTTCTTGTTCCCCCATGCGGTCGGATCGACGCTGACTCCGAGATAGGCAGCGCCGTATGCACCGATACCTGCTGGCTGCGGGCTCGAAACCGTGTCGGACGGCTGCAAGTACTTGCGAATCGGTACTGTTCCGAAACCGGGAAGCGAGACTACCTCCCAGGAGTCGTGGATGCGGCGTGCGCGCGTCAAGCCGTCGCAGACCCCGGTCGCGGAATTGCATGTCGGCCCCAAGAGGTCGGGGGACGGGATGGTGAACGGCTTGTTGGCCGCGAGCACGGTGTTCGTGAAGTAGCCCGCCGCGTTGGTCCACTCGAAGCGCCACCGGCCGCCCGACGCGGGAACCTCCTGGTCGGTGTCCACGAAGTCCTTCAGAACCATCGCGGTGTGAAGGTCGAGCACGACCCGGTCGAGACTCCGCCCGAGGTGATTGGTTACCGAGTTGTCCAGCACGGTACTGGTTGGCCCCTTCATGCTCTCGAAATCGTGGAAAATCAGGCCAATGATGTCGACGCCTTCGTCCGAGGACGGGCGTTGGGTGAGTGGCTTCAACTTGTTCGTAACCGCATCTACCGCGTCGCGCGGAATCACTGAGATTTCGCTATCCAACTTCGGATGAGGAGGAGTGCCGCGCGGATACGCGAACTGCTCGGACAAGTAACGAAAAAACACCGCCGACTCGTACGGCTGCTGCAGAATGTTGAGTTCCGGCGAGTTGAAGAAGGTAGTCCGGTACACTCCGCCGTTCGAGTCGCCGAGTTTGCCGGCGGAGATGCACTGGTTGCGCAGGTCGCCTGGGGGCAGCTTGTCTGCATTCGGGAAGTCCTTGAGGCAAAGGTTCAGCTCGACCGAGGCAGCAAAGCTCTCGCTGAGGTAGCTGTCGATGTGCACCGCGCTCTGCGGAGCCTCGCGATCCCACGCGCCCTGCATCTCGTGGAAGTACTCGTGGGTGAGAACCGAGAGCGCGTAGAGCGTACTGCCGGAGACCGCGGTTGTCGGTGGATCCGAGGCCTTCACGTTCTGAAGATCGTCGATCTCCATGTAGAAGGCGCCGAGGCCCGCGTTGCCGAAATTGCCTTGGTGCGGTCCGGCAAAGATGCGGAACGGGAACTTGATCGACGTTCCGGGGAACGAGCCATTGAACGACGAAGATTTCTGGTCCGCAGCAGCGAGGGCGCCTTGAAGTTGCGCTTGGTGCGCCGCGTCCTCTGAGGTCATCACGTTTCGGATCCACTCGGGTATCGTGAGTGGGATGCAGATATTTCTCGGTGTATTCGTTCCCGGAAGCACCGGCGGCCCGCCGCCCTGCCAGTAGATGTCAGAGCCTTCGGTACACACGTCGAGCACCCCATTCAGGGGCTTGGCGGTCGGAAAAACACCGTAGACGCGAAACGTGTCCTCCAGTGGGTTGGCAGCGAGCTGCCGCCAGTTCGCGCAGAAGCCGCTGAGGGCCGTGTTCTGCAGACCGGTTCCCTCGCCGTTGACTCTGAGGGTGAGGTGAACGTTCGCGTCGTCCAGGTCCGCCCAGTCCGGGTCTGCAATCAACGAGGTGTACACGCTCGCGAGCGGCGCAACCGATGCGTCGTTGAAAACCCAACTTGGGCTGAGCGTGTGGACCTTCGCGACTGGATCAGTCTTGTCGAAAAATACCCAGCCTTGCTGGCCGGGGCAATCCAGCGTGGTGTCCTGGTTGAGCCTGCAGACCTCGATCCGATTTGTATTGTCGATCGCAGTTGTCTTCACATCATTCGGACCAGCGATCTGCAAGTAGAGACGTACGAACAACCTGCGATCCGCCGGCGAGTTTCCGTAGCCGCCACTCGACGCCGACGGTGCGCTGAACTGTTGCGGCTCGCAGTTCACGATGCGCGCCCGGATAGGATCGCTCGGACCCGCGTGTGCCCGCCCAACTGTGAGAAGCACCGAAAAGAATGCGACCGCGCGTGTGCCCCCAATCAACTTCGCCATGCTCGCCTCCCTGCAACCGACGCACCACCCCCAGCATTGACAGTCTCAGTGACGTCTTGCTTGCTGTCAACGCGCAGGCGTCACTCGGATTGGCGTCGATGTAGGTGTTAGATCAAATCACCGCGTCGCCGTCTAGACCGACACCGTTCGCGGGCGTTCGACCCAAAGCTCGTCGAGAGATCGAAAGACCGAGTCACGCAGCTGACTTGGCGCCAGGCGCGAACGACGAGGACGCATCCTGCCGGTCTCGATTGGGAACGCCCAGAAGCAATGATGGAGGCGCTGTTGCGCGCCCGCTTCTGCAAGGACGAGCTCGTTCTCCTCCCCGCTGGGCTTGCGGACAGATTCGAACCCGGAAAGGACCGGATGCGCCCGATGGGCAGTTGATCCTGAGCTCGGACTACGCGAACGACCAACTGCAGCGAGCCGGCGACCGGAGCTCAGCGACTTCTATCGAGTCGTCGCAGAAAACTACCGCACGCTCGAAGCTGCGGCCGACCAAGGAGTCATCGCGCCGCTGCCGTCGTTCGTGAAGGACGAGTTCGATGGCTACCTCGAGTGCGGCGTGCTCGCGCACGGCTTTGGATTTCTTCAATGCGAAAACCCAGAGTGTCGCGAGAAAAGCCTGATCGCGTTTTCTTGCAAAGGTCGCGGATGGTGCTGCTCGTGTTTGGGCAGAACCATGGCCGAAACCGCCGCGAACTGGATCGACCACGTCTTGCCGTCTCGCGCTCCGTTGAGGCAGTGGGTTCTCACCTTGCCATTCGAGCTGCGCGCTCGCGTCGCCTACGACCGCGAGCTGCTCGGTCGAATCACGCGCCTGTTCGCCAACAGCGTGCTCGGCTTCTACCGCCGCACGATGCGGGACCTCTACCGCGTGGGCAAAGGCCAGAGTGGCGCGGTCACGGTCGTGCAACGCGTGAATTCCGATTTGCGCCTCAACCCCCACCTCCACCTCATCGCCCTGGACGGCGTCTTCGTAGAGACGGATGACGGGAGCCTCGTCTTCCACCGCCTCCCGTCGCTCTCCAACTCCGACGTCGCGGATCTCTTGCACGCCGCCCGCGTGCGCATCCTCGACTTGCTCGAGCGCCGCGGCGTGGTCGAACGCGACAGCGAGCTTCGCCTCACCGACGACGGCTTCGCCGAGCGCGAGCCCGAGCTCGCCGCGCTCGCCACCGCCGCCGTCACCGGCAACCCTCCCGCGGGGCCCGAGCACCGGCAGCGTCCCGCCATCGTCCTGCCCGATCGCGGCGAGCGCTCCGTCTCGGGTCTGTCCGCTCGCGAGGACGGTTTCTCCGTGCATGCGGCCACTACGGCTCCCGGCGAAGACGCGCGCCCTCGCGAAACGCTCTGCAAATACGTCCTACGCCCGCCTCTTGCACAAGACCGAGTGCGCCGACTCGAAAACGGGCTCGTGCGCATTTTGCTCAAGCGACCGTTCTCCGATGGCACCACGGCCATCGATCTCGATCCGTTGTCGCTGCTTTGCCGGCTAGCCTGCCATGGCTACCAGTCGCATCCGCCGCATGATCGCGCGGAAATGCGCGCCGAACAAGACTTGAACGGTTCTGCGGGATCGCGACAATCCCGCGGGTGCTGACCGCGTTTGCGCGATGGGCTGGAGGCGTCCCACTTCTGGGACTTCCAAGGGTCGTCGTCGCCAGCGTGGTGGGACGGGTGCACTACGCCGTTCGGGCGGCGACGCGGCCAACGTCTCTTTTCGTCGGGCTCGTAGAAGACGCGTTCCGGTCGCGCGAGGAGCTCCTCGCGCAGAACGCGCTTCTGCGCCAGCAGCTCATGGTCGCCGCGCGCTCGGTCACGCGCCCGAGCTTCAAGGCGCACGAGCGCGGGCTCATGGTGCTTTTGGCACGGCTCGTTCGCCATTGGCAGAGCGCAATTCTCTTGGTTCAGCCACAGACCGTGCTTCGCTGGCATCGTCATGGGTTTCGCCTCTTCTGGCGTTGGAAATCACGACACCCCAGGACCGCTGCACCGCGGGTCGCGGCGGAAACCGTGCAGCTCATCCAGACAATGGCTCGTGAAAACCGACTGTGGGGCGCGGAGCGCATCCGCGGCGAGCTCCTGAAGCTCGGAATCCGGGTCGCCAAACGCACGGTGCAGAAGTACATGCGGTCGGCGCGATCGCGCCCGCCGTCGGGCCAGAGTTGGGCGACCTTCCTGCGCAATCACATGCACCAAATCTGGGCGTGCGACTTCCTTCAGGCCTATGACATCTGGTTCCGGCCGCTCTTCGCGTTCTTCATCATCGAGCTGGGGTCGCGCAAGGTCGTGAGCGTGGGGGTCACGTCCAACCCGAGCTCGAGCTGGGTTGCGCAGCAACTCCGCAACGCCACCGCGTTCGGCGTTGGGCCTCGCTTCATCATTCGAGACCGGCGCGCTTCGTGATACCCGAAGGGGTGCGACGACAAGTACGGAGGTGACTTCGACCGCGTCGCTCGCGGTGTCGGCACGAGGGTGCTGAAAACACCCGTACGGGCGCCGAAGGCGAACGCCTTCTGTGAACGCTTCATGGGGAGTGTCCGTCGCGAATGCCTCGACCACGTCCTCGTGCTCGGCAAGCGTCACCTGCTCGAGACACTCGTCGAGTACGTTCGCTACTTTGATCAGGACCGGACTCACCAGGGGATCGCTCAACTGGTCCCGGCCGGCTGCTCAACGGCGGCTGCGGGGCGCGGCGCGGTGACCACGCGCCCCGTCTTGAACGGACTGCATCACGACTACCGGCGAGCAGCGTGATAGTAATGGCGTGGACGAACGCGGATGCACCAAGTAGCCAAGACAGGTTCTCGATGAACGTTGACCAGCTCTGCCCCCAGGGACGCGGCCCTCGGAGCCGGCGCATGTGCTTCTGGATAGTCCGCTTGGCGACCCTGATACCGAGCTTCAGGAGTTCGCCGCGAATACGCTCCGCGCCCCACAGCCGGTTCTCGTCGGCGAGCCGTCGGATTAGATCGACCACTTCCTGCGAGACGCGGGGGGCCGAGGCTTCGGGTGGCCTGGATCTCGACTCGCCAGAATAGCCGGAAGCCGCCCCGGTGCCAGCGGAGGACCGTCTCTGGTTTCACGACGAGAAGCGCATCTCGCCACCGAGGGACAAGACGGGCCAGAAGCACGAGAAGCCCGCGCTCGTGCGCTGTGAACCTGGGTTTCTTGACCGTCCGTGCCGCAACGATGAGTTGCTGGCGGAGCAGCGTGTTCTCCGCGATGAGCTCCTCCCGCGAGCGGGTCACGTCCCTGAGCAGCCCGCCGACTACCGAGACGGGGCGCGTAGCGGTCCGCATGGCCGCCTCCACGCGTTCGGCTATCCGGCTCGCGACACCATGAACCCGCCGAACCAAGGCCTTGAGCACACCCGCATCCTCACCATCTCAGCCGCTCTGTTTGATTGCGATGTGTACGTTCTTGAGCTGCTCGAGTTGCGCGCCCGTAGCGAGCGTTCCGGCGATGATCGGGTCGTGATGCGAGCCACTCTCGTCGTGTGGATCGGGACCGGACGTGCAAGCCACGAAAGCGAGAACCAGGCAACACGCCGCCAACCATCGCGCTAGCTTCACCATGTCGGAACGCCTCCCAGCCTTCCGATGTTCGCCTTCATTGCGCGGACGTGAGCATCAGATCTTCGTCAGATCTGGAAACTACACTCAACCACCTGGTGCGACAACACGTCCGCCAAAGAGAACGGCGCCCGAGAGACGATCGCGAATGAATAAGAGAAAGGGGTGATCGACGCGGAGTTCGACGGGCGGCGGGCCTTCCGTGATGGCAACCGCGACAATGGCCGTCGCCGCGGCCGCTTCGGATCCCTCCTCGTCTGTGCGCACGAACGCCTGGTGGTAGACCTCGTCAACGTGGAGGGGCGCAGAGCGCGATAGCCCAGAAAAATCAGCTGCACGGAAGGCCAATCTCATGCCCAGCGCCTGGAGTGTCTGTTTGAGCGTGAAAGCTGCGTGGGCGCTGAACCGAGGAAGCGACAAGCTCACACCTTTGGGCCGTGCGCCACGAAGAGAGGCGGTGACGCCGTCTCGTGCGAGGCGTCTCTCCACGGCCCGGAGGCCGTTGCGCGCCTTCGGAAGCACGATGAGCATCGTGAGATCCGGACCATTCGCTCGAGCGTATGGCAGCTCGATCACCTGCGCATCGGCGAGGTCGACGTACTCCGCTGCCACATTGGCATGCATCGTGGGAACTTCCCGTGGCGTCACACCGTTCACGAAGAAATGCTCGTCGCGCGTGTCCTTCTTCGAAAACCGCGCCATCCACTGGGCGCGTAGATAGATAGCGTCTGTGATGACGACACGGACGGTCGGGCCAATGGAGTTTTCCGGCAATAGCTCCTCGATGCGATTCTTGGTTCGAGCAGCGACCCAGGTGTTGATCGCAACGCGGGACTCCTCCGGTTGCTGAATGAAATCGAGCAGCTCGATGGGAGCGCCGTACCGGTCTCGCGTGAGGGCCACGTACTCGGGTACGAGCTCGAACGCCTTTTGCACCCAGAGCCGATTCGCCATCCGGATTTCCGGCGCTTCATCCTTTGGCTCACTCTCGAGAGCCTGGACGAGCTTCGCGTATTCCTCGTGCACGCGCGTGTCATCCGGACGGATGTGAAGGACCTTGGCCATCTCGTCCGCGGTCTTCCCGCGCGCCCCCGCCCAGGTCATCGTGAGCGCCAGGTGCACGCTGAGCGGCGAGTAGAACAGGTTGCCCGGCTTCTTCCCGAGCTCCTTGTGCAGATCCCGAGCCAAGAGATTGATCGAATCCGCGAGGCTTCGCGGCACCATCGGTTCGGGCGGCGCCTCGGTCACTGCGCCGTCCCCGGCGTCGTTCGCTGCCACGGCCGCACCGTCCAGACCGCCGGCATCCGGCGTCGCCGACGGAGCAGTCGAAGCGGCCGGCGGCGCGGAGGGCTCAGCAGCCCGGGTGGGCGCACACGCAGACGCGCTCCACAGGACGAACGCGAGGATCCTACCTGGGCTCGATCTCATGCTTCCTCCACGGTCTCGACGACAATTCCGTCCGCCAGGCATTAGCCCGCGCCACGCACGCTCCGGATGGGCTTCTGCAAACCCGCACGTCGAAACTTTCGCTGGATCTCGTACACTTGATTGATCGCGCTCTGGCCGTTGCCATTCGAGCGAAGCGCGGTCTTGACGAGGTCTTTCGGCGAATGCCATCCAGGCTTGACGACCTCCGAGAGGACGGCCACTTCGGCTGGACGGAGCCTCACCTCGGTTCCAGCGATCTCCGCGGTGCGCCGTTCTGGGTGCAGGCGCAGAACGACGTTTCGATCTAGCTGCCCATAGTCTGGACGGCGCGCTACTGCGCGATCGAGTCGCGCCCAAAGCTCCTCCGGATCACAGCCTCTCAGAACGTATTCGACCGCGCCCGCCCGAAGCGCCACTGCTGCGGCAAGGCCGCCTGTCGTGCTGCCGACGCAAAACACCGAAAGCGCACCGAACGTTTCGGTGCCGGCAACTTCATTCCACTCTGCAACGTCCATGACGGAGAGATCGAGCGAGGGGGGGGGCACTTGCAAAGTCGCGGCACCCAGCGGGGCGATGGGATGACATCGAGCCGTCGCCCGTTCGTCCTGGACCAGCCGCGGACGGCGTCGAGCTCGGCTGGCTCGAGACCAACGGCGAGCAATTCCGGCGACCGCGCCCGCACTCGGGCCGTCCAGCTCTCGTACGCTTCGCGGTCGAGCCAGCTGAACCGCCCCCTCATGGCTCCCTAGTGTACGCTTGGGCGAAGCCATACACCACCCGCGCGTTCCAGCCTTGGAACGCTCGTCGAGTTCTACGTGAGCGAACATTACGAGCGAATGCCGCAAGTGCGTTTGACGGGCAGACCCCCACGAGATGTACCTCGGGCGAGGCGCCCGAGTGCCAGACGATCTCGCCGCTCGGCGGCAGGAGCCGCGGAGAGACCGGCTGGAGCACAACCGTCGGCAGGTGCGATCATCGCCTTCGGCGACCGAGCGCGGACATGGCCGTATGAAGCGTACGCTGCTTTCGACTAGGAAATGCGGCAAACGCACCTGCATCGCGCCAGCTCCAGAATGCTCGGCGCCGTAGCTGGGCGCCGTAGCTGCGCGGCGATTCGCAAGCAGAGGCGCGGAGCAGCGTCCAGCTTTGCGGCATGCTGGCCCGGAAACGCCGGCGCTATTACGTCGTCGGACAGTACGCGAGCGACGAGGACCCATCCGCCGGTCTCGATCAGCAATGCACAGAGGCAATCATGGAGGCGCTGTTACGCGCCGAAAAGCCATCATCCTGAAATGGCCGGGTCTTACTCCGCCGGCCCCGCCGCCGTCGTCCCCACGGGAACAACCCGCCCATCATCCGTCTTGCGACCAAGCCGCACCACGCCCTTCGGAAGCTCCACGCTCTCCGGTGGCGCTTCGTAAGCCCGCACCTTTTCGCGAAGTTCTTCCAGCTGCCGTTGCAAGGCCACGTCACCCTGATGCAGCGCAGCGAGCTGGTGGGTCTTGAGCTCCAGAAGCTCCAACCGCTTCAGGTCGATCGCGTGACCGAGGTCCCGCTTCTTCTGCCCGATGTCCTCGAGGCGCTCTTGCTGCAGGCGTAGGGAGTGGGCGTAGGTCTTCACCCGGATCTTGATGCTCCCGCCGGGCTTGTTGGCGTCGAGATCGTGGAGCGCCGCCACCGGCGTCCGCGAGGTCTGGAGGATCGTGTCGATCAACCCGTACGTCGGCGCGTCGTGGCCGCACTTGAAGCTCGACAGGTCCAGTACCGCCACGTTGGGATGATGCGCGGCGAAGTTTGCTGCCCACACCTTCTGCGCGCTGTTGGCGGAGTAGTTTTCCGGCCAGACTTGGTTGAGCTCGAGGGGGCTCTTCATCACGCCCTTGTCGATGTCTTCTTTGTAGCTTTGGTGCCCCCACTCGCGGGTCCTCGGCCCTTTGGGCCTGCGGGCCCGCGGTCTCCCCCTTATTCGAGCGCAACGCGCGTGCTCGCTCATTGGTGCGTTCGAGATCATTGGCTCGGTCTTGCCGATCGCATGGCGATCCTCCACGCGCGCTGCGCGCGAATGGGGGAGACGCGGTCCTCTTCGGCTGTCTACTTTTCGCGCGTCGTGGTGTGCGCTTCTACCGAGCTCGAACGCGCATTGCCTTCGGCCCGGCAGCGCGACCGAGCTCTGCCCTATGGCGCACGCTCTGCGCCGCGCCGCTCTTTGCCGCTCGCGAAGTCGCCTCTCTGTCGATCACGCGTGGCGCTCGCGGCGCGTCACAGATCCTGCGCCGTTTCCGGGCAAAGCCCGGCCGCGCTGCCGGGCCTCGGAGGCTTCCATGCGTGTTCGTCCCAAGCTCGGTTGCAAAAGCTCGCCGCTCATCGCTGCGCGGGCAGAGGTGCTTCGGTCGCCGCACTCGGCGCTTCTGCCTGCCCTTCGGTGGATCTGCGCTCCACTTTTCCAGATGTCCGGATTCAAGCCCGCCGCGCGGCTTTGTTTGGAAAAGAACGTGAAGCGGCCTTCTTGAGCCGCGCATAGAGAGGATTGTTGGTTCGGAGCTGTCGCGGCGCTGGGCGGTTAGCGGGGCAGAAGTGCTCCGGCGAGCCAAGACGGCTGCGAGTGGCGGCCGCCGCCGGCGGCCGGGCGTTTCGCCACCCACCCGAGCGCATTCAGTCCGGTAATTCGAGGCGTTTTCGCCTCGTGCGAGCTCGGCACGCGGCGTGCGCTTGGGCGCGCGCATGGCCGCCGCGCTACCGGTCTCGAATGCAACGTCGGATGGCGCCGGCGTCCAGTATCGACGGCGGCGACCGGAGCTCAGCGACTTCTATCGAGTCGTCGCCGAAAACTACCGCACGCTCGAAGCTGCGGCCGACCAAGGAGTCATCGCGCCGCTGCCGTCGTTCGTGAAGGACGAGTTCGATGGCTACCTCGAGTGCGGCGTGCTCGCGCACGGCTTTGGATTTCTTCAATGCGAAAACCCAGAGTGTCGCGAGAAAAGCCTGATCGCGTTTTCTTGCAAAGGTCGCGGATGGTGCTGCTCGTGTTTGGGCAGAACCATGGCCGAAACCGCCGCGAACTGGATCGACCACGTCTTGCCGTCTCGCGCTCCGTTGAGGCAGTGGGTTCTCACCTTGCCATTCGATCTGCGCGCTCGCGTCGCCTACGACCGCGAGCTGCTCGGTCGAATCACGCGCCTGTTCGCCAACAGCGTGCTCGGCTTCTACCGCCGCACGATGCGGGACCTCTACCGCGTGGGCAAAGGCCAGAGTGGCGCGGTCACGGTCGTGCAACGCGTGAATTCCGATTTGCGCCTCAACCCCCACCTCCACCTCATCGCCCTGGACGGCGTCTTCGTAGAGACGGATGACGGGAGCCTCGTCTTCCACCGCCTCCCGTCGCTCTCCAACTCCGACGTCGCGGATCTCTTGCACGCCGCCCGCGTGCGCATCCTCGACTTGCTCGAGCGCCGCGGCGTGGTCGAACGCGACAGCGAGCTTCGCCTCACCGACGACGGCTTCGCCGAGCGCGAGCCCGAGCTCGCCGCGCTCGCCACCGCCGCCGTCACCGGCAACCCTCCCGCGGGGCCCGAGCACCGGCAGCGTCCCGCCATCGTCCTGCCCGATCGCGGCGAGCGCTCCGTCTCGGGTCTGTCCGCTCGCGAGGACGGTTTCTCCGTGCATGCGGCCACTACGGCTCCCGGCGAAGACGCGCGCGCTCGCGAAACGCTCTGCAAATACGTCCTACGCCCGCCTCTTGCACAAGACCGAGTGCGCCGACTCGAAAACGGGCTCGTGCGCATTTTGCTCAAGCGACCGTTCTCCGATGGCACCACGGCCATCGATCTCGATCCGTTGTCGCTGCTTTGCCGGCTAGCCGCCTCGGTACCAGCCCCGCGCGCCCATCGCGTTCACTACTCGGGGGTGCTCGCTGCGGCTCACCGCTGGAGGCCGAGAGTCGTTCCACCTCCTCCCCCGGTGGACGAAAGTGCCGCCACGCAAACGGATGAGCATGGTCATGTCCACCGTCATGACGAGGCTACCGCCGACGCGCGACCGGCGACCCATCGGTCGAGGTATCGCCCGTGGCGTGAGCTTCTGAAACGCACATTCAAAATTGACATCGAGAAGTGCGCCAAGTGCGGCGCACCCATGCTACTGCGCGCGCTGGTCACCGCGGCCGAGACCGTGACGCGCTTCCTGCACAGGCTGGGTGAGGATCCGGATCCTCCTCCCATCGCGCCGGCGAGGAAACCGCCGTTCTTCACGAGCCAGGCGCTGCGCCGCAAGCTCGGCGAGCTCCACGGCGACTCCCGCCTTCAGATGGGCATGTTCGACGGGTGATGCACCACCAGCACGCGACGTGCACGGCGGACGTGTGCCTGGTATTCTCCGACACGGGGACGATGAGCGGCGCCAGTGGTGAGACGGATGGTTTCGGAAAGCGAATCAGGACTGCTCCGCCCGTTGCTCGCTCTTCAGCCTCTTCAGCAGCAGCCGATTCGCGGTTCAGACGGGCCAGCTCTCCAACTGCCCCCCGCTTGTCTCACCTACGCGCCCGGACGACCCGACAGACCTGAGACGTTAGTTCGACGAAAATGCACGATCGACCTCTCTATCGGACGGCAGTTCACCCGACTCTAGAGCGGTGCGCAGCAGGGGAAGAAGTGCCCTAGCGACGGCATCCATCTGGAGCATCACATTCACCAGGTGAGTTGCATGAATGTCCTCCGGGTACACATCGCTCATGATCACGAGTGCCCCGTCGTCGTCGTAACCAAAACGACATCCGAGATATCGAGCGTGGATTTGCATGACAAATTCGTTCAACACATCCCGGCTGGCCTCTTCGGCTAGTTCGTCGTGCTCCAGAACCACGGACGCAATCTGAATCCAATCTTGCGCGCACAAGATTACCCAGGAACTTGCAACGTCGTCGCGTGTAACCAACGCGCGCTCGTCCTCGCGCATCACGTTGCAGCCGAGTTGACGAAGCTGTTCCGCAACTGACTCAAAATCCATACGTAGTTCTACTCGTCTTCCCAAAAATGGCCACGACCTCTCTCGGGATGAGCATGGGGTGGGCCCCCTTGAGTCGGCCCGTCACGTCGACCTCCCATCTGCTTGCTTTGGGTTTTCGATCCAACAACGCCGCCGTGCCTGCCTCCGCGACCAGCAATCTTGGCGGCGTCCGATTTCTTTACCGCTTTGGTGCTCACCACCTTTGGGGGGCCAGGCCGCCCTCGTCTCACTCGTGCAGGGAAAGCACGCCCCGCTTTCTTGCCCGTACCAGCGACTACCGCTCCCTTGACCGCACCCACAAGCGCGGGAAGCAGCGCGCCAACCTTTAGGGCAATTCGAATGCCCTTCGCTATTTTGTCGTCGACGGCGTCAGGATCGGATTCCTCCTCCCATGCTCGAAGTCTTGTCGCGGGTCTCCTTGTTGGAACTCGGTGCCTGCTGCAACAGGATGTTGAGAGCGGTCTCAACGTCGTCCAGCCAAGACCATCCTTGGCCACGATGGCTACGCACACCATTCTCGGTCCCACCGACCCCGACCCCCGCTGTTCCTTGTACTGAACCAGCAGAGGTAGTGCCGTTCGCTGCTCCGGTGGTTGCGCCCACGCGCCCTGTCCCGGACCCTCCGGCGCTCGCACCTGCGTCGGGGAAACGTGCGGTTGGAATGTCCGAGAACGCCGCCGTTCCTATTGGATACTGTGTGGACTCCCCGGCAAAGTCTCCATTTTGGTCGTAGCCGTGGATTTCGGTTACGCCCACTGATTGGCTCCCTCCGGTTACCTGCTCCACCTTAGCTTCCTGAAGGCCCAAGGGATCTGTTGCCTTCAGCGTCTGCCCACTCACGTACGCGTACACGTTCGCATCCGCTTCACCGGGCCCATGCACTTCCAACGGATCCGCACTCACCCACCGATTCAGATACGGCGACAGATACCGCTTCCCGAAGTACTGGAGCCCAACCTGGACGTCCTCCTCCTTCCCCGTGAACCTCGTAGTCCTCCCGAAACTCCTGCCACCTGTCCGGCCGGTAGTCGCTCTCCGTCGCGCCGTAGACCTGGTACGTGCCGCGTTCGACGAGCTCGCCGGTCGCCTTGTCGAGCACGACGCTCGTGGAGCCAAGGTGGTCGCCGAGCTCGAAGAATACGTGGGTTTCGTCGCCGCCGATTTCCGGGGACGCGTCGTTGTACGCGACGCGCGCGAGGCGGACGCCGTTCACTGTCAGGTATGGGACCTCTGACCACTTGTCGACGACGTAGTCGCTGACGGGGGGCGAGCCGGTGGTGACGAAGCCCGCTCGATGGAGCTCGAGCGTGTCGAAGATGTACTCTGTGTATTTCGAGCCACCGGGACCGTACGAGTGCTCTGATCACGCGCTCGTCGCTCGCGTCGTACGTGAGCGTGAGGATGCCGCTCTGGCTCGTGGTTGGGAGCGCGTCGCCGGGTCCGCCGAGGTTCGCGGCCGTTACGTCCCAGCGGTGGGCTTTGACTAGGCGGCCGACCTCATCCCAGCGGTATTCGAAGATGTGGTTGCAGGCTGCGAGCCGCTCGGAATGCACGTCCCGTTGCGTAGGACGTACAGGCGGGTGAGGTTGCCGGCCGCGTCGTAGGCCGTCGCGACGTTTCCTTCCTTGTTGATAGGCGAGCCTGGGGTCGTCTCGTTACTCGCGGTGTCGAGTTGGTACGGCTTGGTGGACGAATTGGTGACGCTGCCAATCGAGCGGTCGAAGAAGCCATGGTCGTCATCGTCGGTCGAGGAAGTGTTGCCGAGCCAGTCGTAGTCGTACGTCTGCCAAGCGACGCGGTTGCTGAACGTGACGTGTGGTAGCGGCTTTTGCAGACGCGGGTCCGTCGCTCCCGTGTTTTCGGCATCGAACGGAGACTTCCACGTGTTCGCGTCGACGTAGTCGTAATCTGCACGCGTTACCCGGTAGAGGTCGTCGTACTCGAAGCTTCGGTGGACGGGCTTGGCGTCGTCAGGCCACTCATCGGCCGTGCGCCAGTCGTGGATTTCGGTCGGATTCCCAACGACATCGTATGTGAGTTCGTCGTCTTGGAGAATCGATTGGTAGGTCGGTTGGTGAGTCGAGTCGTAGCTCGGGGCGGGCAAGTAGTTACCAGGTGGGCTCTGCCAATCGTCTGTTGGTTCGCGGTAGGTTTGGACAATCGAGAGGCGGCGACGGTCGTCGTAGGCGTAGTCCGTAGTGGTATCCGCCGCGTCGCCGTAGACGACTTGCTCGATCAGCCCATCCGCTGCGCGCGTGGTGCTCGCCACAAGCGTGCCGTAGCTCCCGCCCGCTGAAGCAACGGTACCGCGATTAGAATACGTCGTTGTGATCTCGCTTGCGCTGCCACTTCCGAGGAGCTCGCTGGTGGTCGCGCCAGTTGTGGTGCTGATCTCTCGATCGGCGCTGTCGTAGGTCGTGTCTTTCTCGAACCAATGCTCCGTGTAACGTCCACTGAGAGATGCCTGAAAGATACCCGGCTTCGCGATCCTTCGTGCGGTGCCGATCACGCGGCCGCGCCCGTCATACTTCGAGACGTTAATCGCCGCCTTGTCGAAGACGGCAACGAGCTTGCCCTTCAGGAAGGCGGAAGGGGTCGACGAGAAGTAGTTGGTCGGCGTATCGTTCGTGATGATGCTGGGGTCGGTGTCGTAGTGATAGTAGACCTCGATGTTGTTCCACTGCGCCTGATTCGGTGCTCCGTAAGCCAGATGATGGCTCTCGCACGGTGAGTAATCTTCCCAGTAAAGCCGGCCGGCCCCGTCGTACTTGAAGTTCTCGCCACAGCCCCGTGCATCGCTCGTCCCGACGAGATCGCCCGCATCGTTGTAAGCGTAGCGCCAAGCGTGGAGATCTTCCGGCAGGTCCTCGTAGTCGTCGGTGAAGTTGTTGCTCGTGTTTGGCTCGACATTGAGCACCATCCGGCCGAGGGAGTCATATCGCATCCAGCGCGTCACCTTCTCACTCGTACCGGCCAGCTCGCGCGAGATTACCTGGGGCTCGCCCGTTGGTAGATAGGTGGTGAACGTGTCGCGTTCGCTTGCGCCGAAGCGCTCTGTCGTCTGGACCGTGCGACCGTGGCCATCCTTTCGTTCGGTTGCGTAGGTGTCCTGGTGGGGCCCGGGGCCGAGATCGGCGGCATCCCAGATGTCAGTCGAGAGGGCATGAAAGTTGGAAAAGAGCGTGACCGTTCCGTCGAGGTCGGTGATGAACACGACGCGACCGAACGTGTCGTATCCCTTCGAGCCGTATGGTGTGTTCGGAGTTGCGCCGAACGGAAAGCTCATCGGACTACCCGTATAGTAAGACTCTAGGAACTTCCGCTGTACGGCGCCCTTCGTGTCGTAAGCGAGCTGTCCACTCACGATCCAGTCGCCGCTCGTCTCCGCTTCCGCCAACGTCGCGAGCGTCCGGCCCATGCCGTCGACGTAGCTGTAGCTCTCGAGGTAGTCCTCGTCCTCGAGGTCAGCGGCGTCCTGCGTCATCGTGTGAATGATCGAGTAGCGCGCCGGGGCGGAGGGACTGGTCGTCAGGTCGGGCGGGAGGAAGTACTCAATTTTGACGCTTGGATGGGGCGAGCTCGCCATCGCCGAATCAGGGTCCGGTTTCGTGAGCGAGACCATGCGGCCAAAGCCGTCGTATGCGACCTGCGTCGGCTGACTCTGGATGTTGGTCACCAGCGTGACCAAGCCGAGACCGCGATCGTAGTCAGCGCCCGTGGCGAGCTCCTGTCCCTGGTCACACCCTCCGGTGTAAATGGTTTCGGCGTCCGCCAGCTGCTCGTAGTCCTCGTCGTAGGAAACGTCACGACAACGGCTGTCCGGTCCCGTTTCGCGGGTGAGGTTGCCGAAGTCCGAGTACGTATTCGAGTAGCTGATTGTGCCGTTTTCCGAGGCGTCCGACGGCGTGGCGGCCACGTTACCGCCGGTCGCGTGAAATCGATCGAGAGCGACCGTGTCGGTCAGCGTGTACGTGGTGGTTTCGAGCGCGCCGTGCTCGTCGTAGTCGAACGCGGTGTCCTTCTGATTGCCGAGAAAGTACACGCTGCCGGTCACGTACGACCGTTCTGTCCGCCAGAGCCAGCCGGTCGGATCATTATCCGGTAGCGCCGGCTCCGTGGTGGTTGTGATCGTCTCGTCCGTCGAGGGGCAGCCCTCCGTGCAACCAAGGGCGATGCCCGAGGTCTGATTGCCGAAGAAGTCGACGGTGCTCTGCGATTGAGTGCGGACACGCCCTGTCGTGCTTCGTAGCGGAACGCTGGAATCGACTTCGAGGCTAGCAACCGGACCGCTGCTGTCGAGCTCGACCTTCACATCCGCGAGCGAGGTCGTGCTCGATGCCGGAGTGAAGCTCGCGACGTTATAGGCGTAGGAATCTTTCGCTGACTCGAACGCATGGTAAACGCCGCGCGCGTCGAGCCCGGTGTACAAGCGGCGAAGCGTATAAGTGGTGTGGTCCGTCGAGAGAGTAACGCCCGCTTCGTCGCGCTTCTCGGTGAGCGTCGGCAGACCTTTGAGCGCTTCCCGGGGATTGTCTCGCCAGCTTTCCGAGATGCTGCTCGCCTTGGATGGAGTTTATGTTCGCGACGAGAAGAGCGCTGCGCTTGTCTTCCATCCGCTTGCAACACCGACGCGCGCGGAGGTCGCGGCTGTCGCGCGTCGCACGGCCGAGCGGATTGAGAAAATTCTCCGCGCGCACGGCCGCAGTCTCGACCCCGAGATGCAAGACGACGAGCCCGCTGAGCTCGAGCTCTGCCGCGACCAGCCGGGTCTTGCCGCTTGCTACGCGGCGGCGGCTCGCGGCGCCTCGGTGAAGTCAGAAAAGGCCACGCTCCGGTTGGTCGTCTCGCAAGATCAGCCAGAAAATGAGCCGCTTTCGGCCGATGCCGAAGAGCCGCTCGCCGAAGTGCGCGGTGTCAATGTTCATGCAAAACAACTCGTCGACGGGCGCGACCGGAAACAGCTCGAGCGACTTTGCCGTTACATCACCCGTCCGCCGTTCAGTCAGGATCGGCTCGAGCTTCGTCCCGACGGCCGCGTGGAGCTCACTCTCAAGAGCGTTTGGCGCGACGGCACGCGTGCCGTCGTCTTCCAACCTCACGATTTTTGGCGCGCTTGATCGCCGCGATTCCGCCACCATCGTTTCATTTACTTCGCTACTTCGGGATCCTCTCGAGTCATTCCGCTTTACGCAGCGAAGTCGCTCCTGAACCGGCGCATGACCCGGCTCTGCTCCGACCACCGCCGGCCGAGGGCGACCAACTCGAGCTCTTCGCAAACGACGAGACTCCGCCTCCCCGCAAGCGTTGGGCATGGCTGCTCCGGCACGTGTGGCGAGCCGACTTGGATACTTGTCCAAAATGCGGTGGTCCCATGCGCTGGGTTGAAGCAGCATCGACGCGAACAGCGAGCGTGCGACTGTTGTCCGAGCTCGGGCTCGCGCCGCAGCCGCCACCGGCGCCGCGCTGCGATCCGCCTGGGCAGCTCGCGCTGCCGTTCATCCGCTGCTGAGCGCGCGCTCGCCCCCGAGGCTGCTTTGGTGCCGGCACAGCTCCATTCTCGAACCGCCAAATCCTGCGCCCGTCCGTTCTGGTGGGGGTCTGCGAGGCGCTTTGGCGTACCAGCCGACAGTCCCCATCCCCCCGGCCACCTGGCCTGCATCCCTTCCCACTGGGTTCACACGCGCTTTTTCAGCTTCGATTGTCCTTTGCGCAGCTTCGATTGTCCTTTGCGCCAGCCGGTGGCAAGGCCACACATACTGACATGACGAAAATCGCTCAGACCCTTGCGAACGCAAAAGGCGTTCGCACACAGGAGACAATGCAAGCGCTTCTTGATAGAAATCACGCGGGCGCAGATTGCTCTGGTGCATCCTACTACGGAATCAAGGCGGGTGTGGGTCGGCTGGCGACAGCTGGAGTTTCGGCGTGAGCTGATCGCGGTGGTCAATGCGAACGTGAAGCCGACGGCTGTGGCGAAAAGCGATCAGCGCAGCGAGCACGCCCCCTTTCCCCATCGGGGCGGTGCGTTTTGGATTTGGGAGCGTCACGCCGTGGTCGCGAGGCGGCGTGAGAGCTCAAGGGAAGCAAGTCGAAGCGGAACGGTGGCGACCGGCTGCGCTAGCTCCCCACGAGAAGTGCGTCACGCACACCGTCCCAGAGGCGGTACTGACGAAAGGGAACGTCGGTGATGAAGACCTTGACGCGGTCGATGAAGCGCTGGGCGAGCGAGGGTCTTGTCAGCAACATCAGCGCCTGAATGCCACACGAGATTATGGAGAGCGCGACGAGATAGCGAATGGAGTGCCAGTTTCGGACGCGGAAGTCCTCGATGCCGGTCTTCTGCTTCCAGAAGCGGATGGAATCTTCGATGCCCCAGCGTCGCATGTAGGCCCGAACGAGTTGGGCCGCCTGCTTCACGGTGCGGATGCGAACATTGGTGAGCAAAACGAGCGGCTCGCGAGCGGGGCGCTGAACGACGATCATGAAGAGATCGGCATCGAGGTCGGGCACGCGCACGGGCGCGAAGCCGAACTGGACTGCGAAGTGCTTGCGCTCGTGGGTCGACTTGTCCACGTACGGAATGTCGAGCCGGTTTGGACGAGAGAGACTCGAAGCAAACACGCGCATCTCGTAGATCGCACCGCTCGCGAGCCGGATGTTCCGAGATTGCTGCTGGCGAATCAGCCACGGCAACTCGAGCGCTTCGCAGTGGCGCATCCATTCGATGCCATCGAACGCGCGGTCGAAGATCGAAGTCGCGTCGTTTCCGAGGCGGTCACGCACGCGCTGAGCCGCAGCCAGGAAGGTCGTGTTCCAGTCGCCGTATTCATCGGCTTTCGTCGAGAAGACCTCGGTGTACAGCGGCAAGGTGTCGTTGTTGTCGTTGAGCGCTTCGATGCGGACGGTCCAATAGCCGGACTCCAACGCTTTGGCTCGATCGCTGGCGTCGCGCACGGTATCGAGATTCTCGAACGCGCGTCCGTACGGTTTGACCAACTCCGTCGGATCGACGGCGACGAACGGCATGCGGCGCGCGGCGCCGGCCACACGCTGGAGGTACGCATCCGCCAGCGCCTCGAGGTCGATGCTGGGACGAGCCAGGCCCTCCGACAATCGCCGCTCCGTCGTGATCAGCTTTTCGTCTTCGTCCAGTGCGCGAGCAATCTCGCTCAAATGGCTCGTGCTCGTTTGGGAAATTCCCTGCACGAATGTCCGCGCGAGCTCCCGTTGCGCCTCGGTGAATCCAGCCCGCTCGGTGATTTTTTGGACAGAATTCCGTATCCGCCTGATAGTGTTTGCCATCAGCGCCTCCTTGCGTTTGCTCCGCCGCAGCGGAGGTTTTTTCCCAACTCTTGCGGTACGGGACGAATGGAAGGAGGCGCAACTTTTTCCCCGCCGCGACTTCATGCTGAACATGAGCGACGGCGTGGCGTATGGAGAAAAACAAACGGAAAACGCGGAACGCTACGCGCGACGAAAAATCGCCACCTGCCGCGCCCGTTCACCCGATTGGCGCGCCATGCCCGCGCGGACCAACGAGACGGTCAAAACGCGCGTTACGCCGAAACAACGACAGAGGGGCAGCCGGAGGTCTCGACGTTCATGGCATGAAGCAAAACAATCCGAATCCGGTGAAAGGCTGGCGTCTGGTTGGTCTCGCGGAAGCGCAGACGGGCGATCTCATCATTCTTGGCAAATTTCAGAATGGAAAGCAGCACTTAACAGGGCATAAGATCAGTGTCATTGCTCACGAATCGGAAGTAGTAGATGGAATAACTTATATCAATGGAGTGCGATTTGGAGAGCAGGGCGAGGTCTTGCACCACTTTGAGTTTGGATCCTCGTGGTATTTTGGCAAGCAGACGGGACCTGGAACAAGGCACATGTGGTTTAATGAGACCACTGGCAAATGGTTAGATCCGATGAATCCTGACCTCACGCTATACAAAGGCGGTGTCGCACCGGTGAGTGACAAACTGTATCGTAATTACGACATAGGTGGCGTTTATCGCAATAGAGCGTACGAGCCGAAGAAGTGAACCGACGGGGCCTCACAAGTCTGTTCTCTGTCGTGTTGACGGCGTGCGCGGCGAAGGTGACGAGAGCGCCAATCCTTGCAAGCTCAAAGGATGGCTCGGTCACCCCGGCGAGCTCCACCCTCCCCCACCGCACTGGGTGCTGGCAGGTTCAGACGCCCAAGCAATGGAAGACAACGGAGGGGATGGTAGTTCTTTCTGGAGAGCTCGGCGCAGGTCCAAGCCCCCGGCGGCCTGGTGGCACTGGCTTGCTCGCCGCTGACAACCATGGAGCGCAAGTGATTGAAATCGATTTGCGGTCCCTGGACATCCTGCGAGAGTCTGAGCAAGTCTCGTTTAGCAATGATTTTCTGGCTCTCGCCGTAGCATCCGGCGATATCGCACTTGTGGCAAGCATGCAGCGGGAAGCGGGGCTCAACGAGCTAACGCTGACGAGATTGAATGAATTCAATGCCAGCGGAAGCCCCGTGGTTGTCGCGAAGGAAGCTCGAGGCGGTCAAGTCAGCGTGCAGAGCGGTGTAGTTGCGCTGGCGTACTGGAAAGGCAACGACGGAAACGCCCAAGGCGGCAAAGCTCACCTAGCCGGTCTCGATTTGTCGACCGGCAAAGTCCTATGGGACCGAGTTCTAAAGAACATCTCGGCCGAAGATCTCGACCCTTACGGTAGCTTGGGCGAGATGGTCGGAATGCGGGGTCGATTCTTTTTGTCGGACCGAGAAAGGGCCTCCGTATCGACGCCGTTGACCCAAGGACTGGGCAAGGAGTGGATGAATGGACGGCACCGAATCTCCAATGGCTTCCCCCAATGGATTTTCGCCCTGGTCTCGCAGTCTCCGCGGATACGCTAGTGTTGAGCAGCGCGGTGGGTCGCGACGGAAAGGACTGGGTCGTCTACGACTTCCCAGGCGGTAACCTTTCCCAGCATCGAGAATGGTCATTTTCCAGCATCGAACCCGGATCCGAGCAGGGCAGAAGTGCTTCGAGAGAATCTAGTGTTGATGGATGACAGTCTTTTTCAACGCTCTTGCCCAGAGTATAGGCTCAGCCTACCTGAGTGGAAAGGGTGTGCCGGATACGCAGGGTATCAAACTTATCGTACCTGGCTGATGCAGGGTAGTAGCTTGGTTGCAATTGTGTCGTGCGGAGAGAGAACAGGGTTTCTGGTCTCCACTGTCACAGGTGATACGACACATTGCGCGTGTAGCTAGTGTCAGGCCCGCGGAACCTGAACGCTGCTGCCCTTGGCGCGTAGGATAAGAGCCGCCCGTCCGTTCTGGTGGGGGTCTGCGAGGCGCTTTGGCGTACCAGCCGACAGTCCCCATCCCCCCGGCCACCTGGCCTGCATCCCTTCCCACTGGGTTCACACGCGCTTTTTCAGCTTCGATTGTCCTTTGCGCCGTGTAGTAGCCGAAGACCACGAAGTCGGGCCCGTCGACCGCGCTGCGAGCGCTCCCGTCGATCGACGACCCACCGAGGCCACGAGACCAGAGGTGGGTGCCGTTCGACGAGAGCTTCGCCGCAAAGGCGTCGATCGAACCGTAGGAGGGAACGGGTCCGCCGCCGAAATCCATCGATCCCACGGCGCCTGCGTGTTGTCCCACGATCAGCATCGCGTCACTCGAGTCGACGGTGACTCCGAAACCGTAGTCGTCGGCGGTGCCTCCGAAGCTCTTGGCCCAAACTTCGGAACTCACACGCGCTTTTTCAGCTTCGATTGTCCTTTGCGCTGGCGAGCTCTTCGAGTGCCGCCGCGCCGCAAGCGTTGGGCCTGGCTGCTCTCCAACCTGTGCCTGTCCCTAATTGAGCGCAGCCAACGATATCGCGGCTATACTCCCGTCCGGGCATGGGGCTCTCCAAGCACGTCGCCGACGAGGCTTTCAAACAGGCGTTGGCTGGGACTCCGTATCGTTACGTCGCGCTCCTCGGTAGTGGGGGTATGGGCAGCGTGGTGGAAGCCGAGCACACCGGGCTCGCCAAACCCGTCGCCCTCAAGCTCTTGCTGGAGGAGATGTGCGACAGTCCGGAGCTCATCGATCGCATGCGCATCGAAGCCCAGGCGCTGGCGCGAATCGAGCACCCGAACCTGGTCCGCGTCCTCGACTTCGCCATGACCCCCGCGGGGCGAGCATACCTCGCCATGGAACGACTCGACGGCGTTACGCTCGCTTTCGAGCTCGAAAGGCGCGGCTGGCTGCCGGTATCGGAGTCGCTCGGGATCGTCGCCCAGGCAGCGCGCGGCCTCGCTGCAGCCCAGGCACTGGGACTCGTTCATCGCGACGTGAAGCCGCAAAACCTTTTCCTGTGCCACGGGCCCGAACCGCGCCTGGTCAAGGTGCTCGACTTCGGGATCGCAAAAGTAGTGGAGGATGCCGTGCTCTCGCGCGTGCTCCCGCCACAGTTCGTGACACGCACGGGTTTCACCATGGGGACCCCTCGCTACAGCGCGCCGGAACAGATCACGGGCGGCCCGGTCTCCCCGGCAACGGACGTCTACGCAGCCGGCATCGTGCTCTACCGGTGCCTGACGGGACGCCATCCCTTTGCGCACTGGAAAAACCTCGAAGACATCCAGCGCGCGCATCTGTTCGAGATGCCGAGGCGTCCATCCGAGGTCGGGAGCCAACCAATCTCTCCCGAAGTGGATCGCTTGGTGCTTCGAGCCATGGCCAAGTGGCCGGCCGATCGCTTTGTCACTGCCGCTGACCTGGCGCGCGAAATCGAAGCCGTGCTTTCCGGGACGCCAGCGAGCCTGGACTCGCGCACCGCGCCAACGCTGACGTCAGAGCCGCGCCCTCTCCCGAGGACCGACGCGCCGACCGTGGCAACGGGCGGACCTCCGATGCCGAGGCTGCCGTCGGGCCAGACCGTCCTGGCCGTGCCGCGCGAGGAAGCCCAGCCGCCGGAATTCCCGGAAGCCGCTCGCAGCGTATCGCGGGGTTGGGGAGAAGCGCTGGGAATCGGTGCACTTCTCGCGGGCGTCGCCAATCTGGCCTGGAACACCGTCGCGATCCAGATGGAGGTGTTTGCGCTGGTCGATCCGCTGGGTTTCGTCACGGCGTACAAGGGCCCACCGCCCCCCGACGGCGACATCGCGCTCTATACCCGACTTGGGGCTTCTGTGGAGATCGTCCGATACTTGATGCTGGCCGCGATCGGCGCTGCGCTCGTCTGGATCGGAATTCGCTTTCTACGCAAGTCCCCGGGCGCCTACGGACTGACGCGGATCTGGAGTACTTGGTCGCTCGTGGCCGTCGTGGTCGGCACATTGATCGAGATCGCCGTCGTGTTGCCGCTGAACGCGATGCTCAACACCGCGATGCGGCACGAGGTCCAGGCTCAGGCACTCGGCTTCGGGCTTTCGCTCGTCCACATGCTAGCAACGGGTTTGATGCAGGCTGCGTTCATCGTTGCGTTCCGCGTCGGAGCCGGTCGACTGGAGCGTGCTGCGGCAGCGAACCTTTCGCGCGGCCCGGCGCCGGGGTAATGGAGGAGTGTGAGCGGGTCGATCCCCCGGGACACGCTGGCCACCGCGCAGACGGGCGAGAGGCGTTCGCCGCTTCGAGCGCGCTACCTCGCTCTGTTTCGTGAAGGAACGAGTCAGGTGATTGGGCTGCCGGACGAGGGGGATCTCGTGGTTGGTCGCGGCGACGAGTGCGGCCTGCGACTGGAGGACCCCAAGATATCGCGGAAGCACCTGCGCTTCGAGCTGGCCGGCGACCGCGCCGTCGTCACGGACCTCGAAAGTCAGAACGGTACGTTCGTGAACGGAGCGCGTCTCGAAGGAAGCCACCGGCTCGTATCGGGCGACGTGATCGAAATCGGGCGATCTGCGTTGGTATTTCATTCGGCTCCCGGTAGCGAGGGCGCAGAGACGTCGTTCGATCGTCTCCAGTCCGAGCTCGAGCACGAGCTCGCTCGAGCAGTCCGGAGCGGAAGAGCGCTCGCGGTCATCGCAATCGAGGGCACGAGTGAAACCGTGCTTACCGTGATCGGTGAGGAGCTGGTCGGGCTGGAACGCGCGGCCCGAGCGGACGTCGACCGCGTCGTCATCGTCCTGCCAGAGACCGGCTCGGAGCAGGCGGAGTCTCGCGCGGACGCGATGCTTCACGCTCTCCGGGAGCGAGGAGTTGCTGCTCGCGCCGGTGTCGCCTGCTATCCGCGAGATGCGTGTGAAGCGGGAGCGCTGGTCGCCGCGGCTCGGGACGCAGTCGCCCAAGCCGCTGCAGGGAGTCGCCGAGGAGCGTGCGCGCTGTATCGCACGCTCGAGCTCGGCAGCGTCACGGTGGTCGTAGCGGATCCAGCGATGCAGCGCTTGTACGACCTCATCGAGCGTTTGGCGGCGTCGGACTTGCCGGTTCTGGTTCACGGAGAAACTGGGTCGGGCAAGGAGCTGGCGGCTCGAGCGTTGCATCACGCTTCGAAGCGAGCGCCCCAGCGCCTGGTCGCCATCAACTGTGCAGCGCTCCACGAGTCGCTGGTGGAGAGCGAGCTGTTCGGCCACCAGAAGGGCGCGTTCACCGGCGCCTCTCAGGCGAAAGCGGGCTACCTCGAGGCAGCCAGTGGCGGGACGGTGTTCTTCGACGAGATCGGCGAGCTGCCGTTGGCGATCCAGGCGAAGCTCCTCCGAGCGCTCGATACGCGAACGGTGATTCGCGTCGGCGAAGTGCACGAGCGCCCGATCGACGTTCGAGTCGTAGCAGCCACGAATCGAAACCTCGAACAAGAGGTCGCTGCCCAGCGATTTCGTCAGGATCTGTATTTTCGGTTGAGTGGGGCCACGCTGTGGGTTCCTCCGCTCCGCGATCGACCCCGCGAGCTGGCCATTCTCGCCAAGCGGGCGCTCGACCGAGCGCGCACGGGTCTCGAAAAACCCGCGATGCGTATTTCCGACGGCGCCATGCAGCTTCTCGCGGCTCATTCGTGGCCGGGAAACGTGCGCGAGCTTGGCAACGTGATGGAATTTGCGGCTGCTGCGTTCGACGGACCGGTGCTCGAGCCATGGCATCTCGAAGCGCGCATTGCTGGCGGCGCGGCGGAGGCTGCCGCGCCAGCGCCGAGTGACGCCGGCTTTCGCTCCCTCGACGACGAGATCCGTGAGCTCGAGCAGAGTCGAATCGTCGCGGCCCTCGAAGCCAGCGGGGAAATCAAAAGCGCGCTGCTCAGCTCATCGGAATGCCGCTTCGCACGTTCGTCAGCAAGCTCACGCAGTACGGGCTCAGGCCCTCACGAAGCTGAGTACGCCAAGTCTGCTCGCAATCGAGCAGAGCTTGCGTGACTCGCTGCTGTCCCCGGCATTTTGCGCCGATTTCCTCCTGGCACGGGAGCTGCTCTCCCACCGCCCAGGAGGTTCACTCATGTTTGGTAGCTCGTTGCGGTTGGGTCTCATGGGACGGGTCGGTTTCATCTTGGCGTGCGGGTTGGAAGCGGCCGCGTGTGGCGACGCTGGCACGCCGAGCGCGGAAGACGGGGTGTGCGAGCCCGGCGCGACGCAGGAGTGCGTGTGCAAAGACGGAGTCGGTGCACAGGTGTGTGCCGCCGACGGTCAATCCTGGGATGCCTGCAATTGCGGCTCGGGCAGCGGAGGTCAAGCCGGGTGGCCTGCGAGCGGCGACGGGGGTGGCGGCGGCGCTGTGGGCGGCGACGCCGGCGCGAGTGTCGGGGGCAGTGCGGGCAGCGGGCCCGTCGTGGGGGAGTGCACCCCGGGAGAGACCGACTCGTGTGGAAACTGCGGAACGAAGAGCTGTCAATCCGACGGCACCTGGGGAACGTGCGACGGCGAGGGCTGCAAGCCTGGCAATACGAAAGGGAGCGGCTGCGACCAGGAGAGCTGCAACAAGAAGTGCGAGTGGGAGACCAAACCGAGCTGCAGCCCGGGTGACTGCAAGTCGTGCACAGCCGAGGGCGGCTACACGGGCATCAAGTGCTGCCTCCCGAGCTCGTGCTCGTGGAGCGACCAGTGCTGCGTACCGAGCGGCGGCAGCTGCGGATGGATCGACACGTGCTGCAGCGGAAACGGTCATTGGGACATGGCGAAGGACGACTTGATCTGTGACTGATGCAAGGAGCGCCTTCATGTTTCGAACTTCATCGTGGATGTTGGGTCCCGTGCTGTTCGCACTCTTGGCTTGCGAGGGACAGAGAACAGAGACCACGAGCGCGACCGCGGAAAGTGACTCGCCGGCGTTGGGGCTCCCCGCGCCGACGCCGAGATCGGATCCGGCGAGCTCCGGAAAGCTTCGCGTCATCGACAGCCGCGGATACGTGAGCGAGTCCGGCTTCGTCATCATTCTGGGAGAGGTCGTGAACGACACGGGTTCCTGGATCGACACGTTCGGCGTCGACGTGACGTTGCTGGACGATTCCGGCAAACCGATCAACGTCGACTCGATCGCCGCTGCGGACGGTCGCTCCGAAGGAGTGGTTCCCGAGCGCAGCGTTCTCGCTCCCGGAGCGAGGAGCCCGTTCAAGTACCTCCGGGACGTGAAGAAGCTGTCCGGAACCTACAAATCCCACGAGCTCGCTGCTCACGCGCGCGCGGCGAAGCACGAGGAGAAGATCAGCGTGACCAACGTTGCGAGCTCCCGCGAAGCGACTGGCTGGTGGAAAGCATCGGGAACGCTCACCAACGCAGGGGATCGGCCCTGTCGCTTTCCGCAGGCCGTGATCGCGTTCTACTCGGCTGACGGCAAGCTCTACGACGTGACGAGCGCCGTTCCGAAAGGCGACAAGAACACCCTCGTCCCCGGCGAGGCGTGGAGCTTCGACCGCCCTGCGGCCCTCGATGATGGAGTCGCCGCTGCGAAGGAGGTGAAGGTGTGGGGGACGTGCGCCCAGGACTGATGGGTGCGATCCCCGAAGCGGTGCTCTTCGGCGTGGTCGCGTTCCTCTCCGCGGGATGTCTCGAGCTCGAAAGCACGAGCGAATCCACGTCGGGCAGCGGCGGCACTTCGATGCTGGCGGATGCGGACTGGCCGGGCGGCTCGGGGGGATACTCGGAGCCGCCACCCGACTTCTTGCCAATCGGCCGCACCTACGACCAGGAGCTCCAGTACATCGCGTGGTCGGGACCGGTCTCGGCGGTCACGATCCAGCACAAGGACCAGGCCTCGCTCCCGCCGGACGAGGGCGGCGGGAGTTGTTCCTCCGGTTGCACGGAGCAAGTGACACGCATCGAAGCAGGCGGCTCGGTTTGGGGACGCTTCGAGGGCGGTTCGACTCTCAGCGTCCAGCTCGGGCAGATCACCGATGCCAGCGCGGGCACGGCGATCGTGACGGCATGTGGGGACACCGTCGGCAGCTCCGTGCTCGGAATTCCCGGCGCCTCCACTCCCGGCTTCAGCAACTTCCCCCAACCCGCATGGATTCCGCCCACGACCGGTGAATGCGAGTGGAGGGTCACGGCGCAGGATGGCTATGCACTCTTTCGCGCCGTCACGGTTGGCGAGGCGCCCTGAGCGACGTTTCGGCACGACCTTCGAAGCTGTGCTTTCGGGGCTCGAAGCATGTGCCGACATGGGATTCGACCCGAAGCGCAATCGCCTGCTCGTACCGCGTTCCAACGCGGAAGGATTTCGTCAGTGAAGGCGCGCTGACACCCGCTGCGTACGACAGCGAAGCGAGCGCTCGGTGCGAAGGGTCGCCAAGATCCGCCAGAGCGGAGGCGTGGGGGTGCGAGCTCAGGCCCCCAGAAATTTCCGGAGATTCGGCGCGTAGGAAGAATGAACTGCCAAAACCCACTGTGCGCCAGGGTACGCGCCCATGCGGCAGGCGACGAAAGCGGGTCGCGAACGGCGCGAACGCCTTGGGTGAGGACGTCAGGTTCAGTTCGACGCGGAAAAACAGCAGAGCGTCGCGCGCTGCGTACACGGTGATGTCGTCTGTCCGGCCTAGCCCCCCGCTTCATCTCGCTCTCTCCATGAGATCGATCAGAGAGCCCACTCTTCGCGCATCGCCCGCAAGCTGACGTGCGAGGGCACACCCTCGATGAAACTGCGGCGCTTTTCGGGGTCCGAAATGAACTCGGCGCGCGCCTGCACGCGATCTCGCGCACCGTCCAACGCTTCCGCCGCGGCCAGTCGATTTCCAAGCGAATACTGCGCCTGCGCAAGGGCGAGCCAGACGTGCATTTCCGCGTCGTGCGGGGCTCCGAATCGATCCACGAGCTCGCGTCCTTGCCGCGCCTCGGCGAGCGCCTCCTCGAATCGCCCTTGCCGAGTCAAGGCACGGGACAGCACCGCGTGGGCCGCCGAGCGATGCATGGGGGTTTGCTCGAACAGAGCCACACTCGCACGGGCGTCGCGCTCGGCGCGCTCGGCATCTCCCGTGCCCAACGCGATGTGAGCGAGCTCAGTCAATGCGGCACCCTCGAGCATTTTCTCCCCGTGCATTCGTGCGCGGTCGAGTGCCATGGTTTCAATCTCGAGGGCTTCGGACAAACGGCCGAGCCCTGCCAAGACCGGACCCAAGTTGTTGAGTGCGAAGGCCGCGATAGCCGGCAGCCCCAAACGTTCGCCCACCTGACGCACATCGCGCAGCAACTCTTCGGCGCGCGAGAGCTCACCGAACTCGGCACAGGCGCAGCCGAGGTTCAGACGTGCGTTGCACGCGCTCCGCAGGTCCCCCGCCTCGTCGAACGCGGCGACCGCAAGCTCGTTGGCGCGGTAGTGCGCGGCTGCATCGCCCGAGTAGTACGCCACCGCCGCGTGAAAGTGCTGCGCGTATCCGACCGCCAGAGGCGGCAGCGGTGAACGGCTTTGGGTGAGCTCGTCGACCCGACGTGACAGAACCACGAGCGCTTCGTGGCGGCCGTGCTTCAGCGTGCCGCCAGCGCAGCGCGCGAGACAGCGCATTGCCGCCGATGGGTCGTCGGAGATCGCGGGGTCGGTCCCGAGCGCCAGAACTTCGCACTCCAGATACTCCTGGCTTCGATCAGTGCGCGTGGCAGCACTGACCCGGTCCCCCAACGCCCAGAACCACGCCGCGCTGCCCGGCGAAAGGTGACTCATCGCCTCCCGAGCGGCGCGAGCCGCCTCATCGTGTCGGCCGAGCCAATGCAGGGCTTGTGCGGTGACACGGTTGCACTCGGCGCGGACTGCTTCGCTGGGCGCGCAAGTGAGCGCGAGCTCCGCACGCTCGACCGCCGCCTGGAGATCGTTTCCCGCGAGAGCGTGCTCGGCGGCGGCGCGAAAGAACGTCGCAGCGCGCTCCGGGCTCTGTCCCAGAAGATAGTGCTGGCCGAGTGTGAAGGCGTCGCGCTCGCCCTTTTGCTCCAGCCATTCACCGGCCAGCCGGTGACCGAGCACGCGGTCCTCGTCGGTGAGTGAGGCATATGCTCCCTCCCGGAGGAGCGAGTGCCGGAATACGTACTCCACCTCATCCGGAAAACTGCTGTTCGATCGCGGACTCAAGAGCTCACGGGTGGCGAGCTCTTCGAGCAAAGGCTCGAATCTCTTCTTCGGAAATTCCCGAAAGCCGTGCGCTCGCGCCGCGCCAGAATCGGCCGCCAAGAATGCTTCCTGCGCGAAGAATCCGGCGGGCTGCTGGCGCCAGCGCTTCGAGCCGGGCCTGAGTCATGCCGAGGATGCTGTCCGGCAGAGCGCTCTTTCCGTCAGCCACTTGGCGAATCAATTCCTCGAGATAAAACGCGTTGCCTTCCGCCAGCTCCACGACAGCGTGAGACCGTCTCGTCGGTCGCGTCCGATCCCAAGACCTCTCGCGCGAGCTCTCTGGCCGCGCGCGGCGACAATGGCGGGATCCGGACCTCCTCGCATTCTCGGTTTCGCCAGAGCTCCACGAAGGCATCATGGACTTCTGGGCGAGCGAGCGCGATCACGAGCAGCGGCGATTCCGCGAGGGTGCCGAGTGCCGCGTCCACCAGTCGGACGCTTGGCAGATCTCCCCAGTGGAGATCTTCGAGCACGAGGACGACGGCTCGTTCGCGAGCTTCCACGGCAAGAAAGTCGAGCCAGGCGTCTCGCATCGCGTCACCTATTGCCGTTGGATCGCGACGGAGCGATGCCAGCGCGGTGAGCGCGCTCACGGGATGAGGCAAGCGCATGAGCTCGCCCAAAAAGCAGCCAACGCGCACTGCCTGCTCCACTGGAAACATCTTCGAGACGTTGGCGACGAGCTTGTCCTGGCTCCGCTCCTCGGGCTCGCCGTCCGCGATCCCAAAGCGCCCCCGCAAGAGCTGACTCGCGAGCCCAAATGCTGAGCCCGCGCTCATCGCATCGCCTCGTGCCAGCAAGATGCTCGGAGGATTTTGGGATTGGCGGAGGCGCGTGACGACCTCGTAGCGCAGGCGGGACTTTCCGCATCCGGCCGGTCCCGTCACCAGCACGGCACGCGCGGCGGGGCCGTCGACACAAGCGTCGTAATTCGCCAGCAGCATCTCTATCTCCGGATCGCGACCGACGCAGCGCGTGGGACGCCCGAGTAGCTTGCGGGTCTTGTCCGTTCTCCTCGACTCGCCGACGAGCGACAGCAAGCCAGCGTCGGCACGGATCTCGAAGCGGTGACCGAGGAGGCGGGCAGTCTGGGCATCGAGTCGGATTTCACCGGGAGAAGCGCTCGCCAAGCCCAGAGCCGCGCTATCGATCGCGGGACCGACCGGCGCGTGATCGGAGACGACGCCCAGGCCGAGCGCCAGCGCCATCGGCAGATTCGGGACTTTCGCGCGCAGGGCGAGGGCGACACGCGCAACATCCGGTGCCAGATCCGTCGGCAGCTTGGTTCCCGGAAACGTGACGACTCCAGCGCCGCTCATGAGGAGGTCGAAGCGACCACCCCATTCCCGCGCAACGCCCGCCAGGGTCCTGGCAGGGTCAGGTTGGCGACCGTCCGAATCGATCTCGACGGTTGGAAGGTCCGATACGCGCCCAATGACGATGACCCAGGCCACCCGTTGCTCGGTAGTGCTCAGTGCGCGGGGCACGATCGGTCGCGGCGACCCGCTCCGTACGAGCAAGGCAGCGACTTCGGCCGAGGTCGGTCGCTCTTCCGGTGCCTTCGCCAAGAGTCCATGCACCAAGCTCTCGAGCTCTGGTGGAACTTCCGGTTGAAGCTCGCTCACGCGAATTGGATCCTCGAGCACGACCTTGGCGAGGAGAGCCGAAGCCTGCTGGGCGCGAAACGGTCGGCGACCAGCCAGACACGTATAGAGCACGGCACCGAGCGAAAACAAATCGGAGCGCTCGTCGAGATCTCGAGAGGCGAGAGCTTGCTCCGGCGACATGAAGGCGAACGTACCGATCAAGACCCCTGCGTCGGTCATGCGGGCGTCGAGCCTTCGTCGGGCAAGGCCGAAGTCGATCAGCTTGGCGCACGCCAAGTCGCCGTTCGTGACGACGATGTTGCTGGGCTTCAGGTCGCGATGGACGACGCCGCTCGCGTGGGCCGCAGCGAGCCCTTCGGCGAGCCGGCGCGCCAACACAACGGTGTCAGCGCATTCGAGTCGCCCGCCGAGTAGCCGGTGCGAGAGCAATTCGCCTTCCAACCACTCCATCGCGAGATAAGGACGGGCGTCGGCCGTAACGCCATGCGCAACGTATCGCACGATCGCGGGGTGCGCGAGCTGGGACAGGAGGTGTGCTTCATGAGCGAATCGCCGATCATGACCGCGACCGTGCAGAAGCTTGAGGGCGACGGGCTCGCCCGTCACGCGATCCTCGGCGCGGTAAACGATCCCCATGCCGCCGCTGCCCGCCTGGTGCTCGACGCGAAAGCGATCAGCGACGAGATCCCCTGCCTTCACGCCGCAACTTTACAGGAAGAGCACGTCCTCGCTCTCGAATTCTTGCTCGGCGATTCACGGTACACCGAGCGCGCGCTCGCAGAGGAGCTCGCACTGACTGAGCTCACGGATCGACGCCGCTCACGTAGCGATATCCGGCGGGATGAGTGTCGGGTCGTCCGTCACCGGGTGCTCCGGATCCACGGGTGGCCACGCGAGCGATCCGAACGACGCGGGTTTGTCGGAGAGGAACAAGCTCGCCGGAATCGTCGCCGGCGTGATCGTCCAATCCTGTGCCGTCTTCACCGACCACCAATTCCACTCGAGAAGCGTCGTCCCGCACATCGTGTCGTCGCGATCGACGTAGAGATCGCGTGGCCCGCCATCGGCGTGTACGAGCTCGTCCGGCGGATACGTCCCAGAAAATCCCTGATTGCCGCCATCAGGAAGCCGAGTCGGAAGAGCGTGGCCTCGTCCAGGTCGGACGACACGCTCTGTTCCAAAAACTCGTGGTTAGCGGGGTTACCGACTTCGCCCACGTTGGGGGAGATCGAGCCGTAGACGGCTTCCCGTTCTTCCTGAGTGGGGGCGACGTGGGACTCGAGTCTCCCGACCAGCTCCTCCTTCGTTGGCAGCCGAAAACCTTTCGCACCCCCAAGGTCGAGGCCGCTGCAGTAGGCCTTGGCGTCCTCCCAGGTCATGTGCTCGTTCTCGGGAGTCCGTTGCCACGTGAGGTGGGTCGTCGAGTCCACCACCGTGTCGCCGGCAATGGTGTAGCGAGAGCCGGGCGGCAGCGAAGGAAGAGCGGTTGGTTTCTTCGTCTTGGGGGCCTGGGTCGGCTTGGCAGCGGGCGTGGCCGATTTGGAAACCGGAGCGCTCGAGTGGGTCTTCCTGGAAGCGATCGGCGTGACCTCGAGACGAATGAACGCGCCACAGGCGAACGGCGGTGCCGTGTCTCCAGCGCCGGAATCGTTGCAGGATTTCTCGTCCCCATCCTGGGCGAGGGTCTCTTGTGACTGGGATTGCTTGGTGCCGGCTCCCGCGCCCAGCACGGAAACACCGCCCTCCGTCGCCGATCCCGCGCCTGCGAAAAACCGAAATGCACCGGCCGTAATGGCGCTGATGACATGGGTCGCCTCGCTGCAATCACCGCTCAGTCCCCCGGCGTCGAGGCTTGCCGGATCCGCTTCGAACCGTCCCACGATGGTCATGCTCACGTTGAGCTCGCCGGCCTGTTCCAGTTTTCCTTCGAAGCTCACCGCATGAATGGGCATCGACGCGTAGAGCTCGTCTTGGTTCTTGATCCGCATCTGGTCGCGCTTGGGTGTGAGCGCGGTGTACGAATACTTGGCGTCGATACGACAATTCGGGAGCGTCTGCATCTCGCAACCGGTGTAGTGAACGGCAACGAGACTGGTTTTCGCCAACGATTCGAGGCGCGCTCGCTCGGTGCTGGGCCACTCCACGATCAATGGAGCGGATTGGCTTTTCATCACCGAGCACTTCGTCTCGCCCTTGGGAGCGTATTCGGGTGGCTGGGCTGGCTTCGAAGAGGAAGCACCGCACCCAATCGCCAAAAGCGCCAACGGGAGAGCCTTCATGGCAGGGACCAATCGCCGCGGTGCGCTTCGTAGACCGCTGCCGGGAGCTCGACCAAAAGTGGATGGGCGCCTGGATCGAGCCACCCAAAGACCTCTTTCATTTGAGACTCCTCGCCGGCCGTACAACCGACCGTGCTGCTCGAAGGACCGCTCCACAAGTGGAGGAAGATGCACGAGCCGCCGCCTGGTTGCGGCGGATCCGCGTTGTGATTGACGAACATGCCCCAGCGATAGAGCGTGTCGGATCGCTTCATCATTTCCGAGCTCGTCCAGTCGACGCTCGGGACCCCGCTCTTGGTGACGAGCGTGTTGTAGTGCGACGATGCGGGATCATCGACGCACTCGAGGTCGTCGGTAGATTGCAGGTAGGGCATGTGGACCCAGTCCGCCGCATTCGGCGCCGCGTATCCGAACACGGTGCCCAGCGTGAACACCCCAGCGGGGGAGCGACCGTCCCCCTCGTGCTTCACGGGGCCCTCTTCCGTCATCGGGTGCAGCCCAATGCCCCAGCCGAGGCCATTCTTTCCGATGACCACCGGAACCGAGCTCCCGACTGGGGTCCAGCCGCCATTCGCCGCCGATTCGTAGCGTTGAAGCGTCGCCGGCACGCTGCTCCAATCGGAAGACACGACCGTCAAGAGCTGCGTGGTGCTCGATCCGATGGGTGAGCTCGGAGCCTCGACGTCGGATGCAGCGTCACTTTCAGAGCTTCCACCCGCGCCCGCACTCGAGCTGGTGCTCGCCGCACGATTGCTACTCGGCGCGCAACCGAGCGCCAGGAGCAAGAAGAAAGCAGAGGCCCCTCGCACGACGCGCGAGCTTGCCACAACGCGCGCCGGGCGGTATCTTGTCCACTCGTTCCGAGGAAGGAGGTTCACGAAAATGCCTATTTTGCCGCGCTTTTTGGGGTCGAACCTCCGGTCCATTCTCGGCTGAGGTCAGGGCAAACCACGCGCAGTAGCAGAAGCGGCTGCGCTGGAGACGTCCGCCCAGCGTCAGGAGCTCGATGGAGCTCGGACAAGGAGGCTCGACGCATTCGCTGTCGTCAGAGCCCGACGACGGCATGGCCAATCTGCGCCCGCGAGGCGTCAGGAGTCTTCCGTGAGTCGAAATCGCAACGTCCAGAATCATCATCAAGCGCGTCTTTCTCGCGAGATCGAGGAAGTCGTATCCCTCGCGCTCGGAGCGTCCAGTGACGCTCGCTTGCGCGACCTCGTCGTTCATTCCGTCGTCGCCAGCGCGGACGGGAGCACAATGGTCGTGCGCGTCGTGCCATCGGGCGAAGTTTCGTTCGAGGACATCGAGCACGCGTACCAAGCGCTCGCGGCCGCGCGAGCATGGCTCCGCCAACAGGTGGCAGCCGAGATCCATCGCAAACGAACCCCGGACCTACAATTCCAGGTGTTCCCCAGCTGGGAGGCGGCGCCGTGAGCCGTCCTCTCTCACCCAAGGTGCGCGCGTGGCCCGCGGGACCGCTTTCCGAAGAGGTCCTGCGGGCCACGGAGCGCTTTCTTCGATTTGACGATGTCGAGCGCATCGCGTTGATGCCCGACGTGCATCCGGCCGATGGCGTGTGCGGAGTTCACGGCGCCTGACACACCGACCGAACGTGCTCCGGCGCACAGGGTTCCAGATCCTGGGACGTATCGCGGGGTGAGCACTGGTCGTCACCCGAGCAGTCGGCTGCGCTCTCGCAGACGTGAGCGTCCTTACACTCCGTACCTCCCCACACCTGGGGACAAACCTGCCCGCCAGGGCACTCGTCGTCACAGAGACAGAGGAAAGGCTGGCAAAGCTTGGCATTCGATTGGCATTGGCCGTGAAGCCGACATTCCTCCTTGGGACCGCAATCCTGATTGGACGCGCACAAAGCGTTCGGGTCGAACGAGGTGCACTTCGAGTCCGAAAACCAGCCTGCGTCGGAGCAAACGAAGCCAGCTGGGCAGTTGGCGTCGCATTGACAAGAGCGCTCCTCGCAGGTCTTCCGGGTCACGCCAGCCTGCGACGAGCGCAATCGACATTGGTCGGGTGGCTTGCAATCGGTGGCCTCGACGCACACACCGGACTCGCACGAAGCTCCCAGAAAGCCATCTCGGCACACCGTGCCGGTCGGGCACGCCTCGTCCGACGCACAAGCGTCCTCGAACTGGAGGTCGAAGTCTCCGAGACTACAAGCGTTGATCGCAACTGCCAGTGCGAGGGCCAACCATGGCCGTGCTTTCACGAACGACGATTATGCACGCCGTGTGCCAGCGAACGACGACCTATTCCCAACCGCCGCTCACGGGCAACGCACGCGAACCTCTGCGTCGGGTTTGCACTTCGCCTTGGGCGGACATTTCTCCGGCGCGTAGCAACGCTCGCCGTCGCGCCGGACCTCGACGCCTTTCGGCGCGCGATCGAGCTTCTTGGCTGGCTCCGTTTCGAGGCACTCTGAGGGCGGGCACGGTTTGCTCTTCTTGACGAACAACCGCAAGAGGCCCCGTTTCTTCAGCACGATGCGAACGTGCTCACCGAGACGATACCTCGGCATGTTGTCGCGGTCCTTGTGGTCGATGGAAATGTCGCGGCCCGTTCCGTCGTCGATGATCACGGTCGCGTTGCAGTACATGCAGGGCTTCATGTGTCCGCAGGGCTGACCGGGTGGGCAGGCCGGGTCCTTGGAGCACGCGTCACACGGCAGCCGAGTGACGGTGCCTTCGACGAAGTAAAATCCGTTCGGCAGCTGCTTCTGCCTGTCGGGCGAGAGCTCCCGGATGTTGGCAAAACCGGGATTGTCTTCCTTGGGTCCTTCCGCCGCCGGCTCGGGCTCGGGGGTCGGTTCGGTGCTTTCACTCGCCTCCGGTTCCGGAGCGGAAGACTCCGCGGGAGTGCTCGTCGACTCCGGCGCTGGAGTCGCGGGCGCCGGTTCACTCTTACCCGCGCAAGCGACTGCTACGAGTGCTCCGAGTACCGCCGAGCGGCAGAACTTCATGGGATTCTCGATGCTCATTGACCCTTCATCCGAGGCTCGCGTGAAAGCACACTCAGGCTATCACTTTTGGATCGTTTGAATACCCGCTCCCCGGGCGCGTGGCCCTGTTCTCGCCGTACTGGGCACTGAGGTTTCGGGGGCCGTTGACAGTGAACCGGCGTTTCTGCGCTAATGAACCAGAGTCTCAGCATGATTTCGCCAGCCCGAGCTCGTCACGCGTTGCTTGTCGTCTCGGCTCTGTTCGCATTGGAATGCAGCTCGAGCGCAGAAAATACTGGCACTGGCGGCGCGGGCGCTGCGGCGGGAGCGACGGGAACGGGCGGGGGAGCGGGTGCTCCCAGCGCGGTGATTCACTGCGACACGGAGACCTGCAACGCAGTCACCGAGAAGTGTTGCTTTGCCAACAACGACGTTAGCGTCGTCGGCGCGCACTGCGCGGCGCTGAGCACGAAATGCGACGCCAGCTCTCCCTCGGTCAACACCTGTGACGATGCATCCGACTGTGTCGCCCAAGGCGCTCCCAAGAGCTTCTGCTGCGCGAACCTGAAACAGGTGTGCGCAGACGGGAATATCGAGTCGTGCATACTGGGCGCTCAATGTGCGCTGCCCGGTTCTTGCGACGGAGCGAACAGCGTGATCCTGTGCGACCCGACCGCCGAGAACGCCTGCCCGGTTGGCAGCAGCTGCCAATCGCAGCTCGGCAGCATCCAGTCCGGTACCTGCGTGCCGTAGACCCGCACGCTGACGCGACGATGTTGGCCCCTTACGGCGCTACCATCGGTCCGATGTACGACTTCGCGGCGACCACGTTGTCGTAATACTTCTTCGTTTCGCCGCTCGGGTTGTCCCGGCATGCAGCGAGAGATTGAAGCGATCGATCTTCAGCGTGTCGATGTCGCGGAAGCCGCAGGTTCTGGAAATCGGCGATCTGCTTGCCGTCGAGCCAGAGCGTGATGCGGCCGTCGCGTTGTCCCGGCGTGTTGGCCTTCACCATGTACTCGTAGCAGTACCAGCGATCGAGGTCGGGAATGACGTCGGGTTGCGGCACGAAGTCGGGCCCGAAGTCGAACGGGATGCTCGTGTTCGGCTGCACCAGCCCGGACGGGAAGAAGTGGTCGCCGTAGTTGTCGCGCTGCTCCGGGTGATAGATGTAGATGTTGAGCTCGCCGGGGCCTTCGTGGCTGCGTCGCCGCGCCAGTGCTCGTACTCGGTGAGGAACTTGTTCGTGCCGTCTGCCGGGACCCCCGGCGTGGCCTGGAAGCCGTTGAAGTAGTGCGCGGACATGCCGCCGCCGTTGTGGCTCGAGCCGACGATGTCGTTGTTGGCGTCGAACTTCGAGTACCAGCGCAGGTACATCGGATCGAGCTCGGTCGTGAGGATCTTCTGGACTCCGTTGCTGAGCTCCTGGTCCTGTTGCGGGCAGCGTGAACTCCACGGCCTGCTTGCCTGCGTAGAAGTTGCCGGGCTCGGTCGCCATGCGCGTCTCGGTCTGCTGGAACGTGTTGTCCCAGCGATTCCAGAGCTCGGTTGCGTCGGCGTAGCTCTCGAAGTCGTCGGCGAAGATCACGTCGGGATCGTTTTCGATGCCCTGGTCTCCGGGATACTTCTCGGCGATCCCACCGGTCGCGCCAGTGCCCCCTCCGGTGCCACCCGAAGACGTCCCGCCCGAGGAAGTTCCGCCAGAGGAGCTTCCTCCCGTGGCGCTGCCACCAGAACCCGACTGGCCGCCGGTTCCAGATTTCGCGTCATCGCTTCCACCGCAACCCACGCTGGCTGCCGCGATTCCGATCAGCAAAATCCCCGCGCTGATTCTGGATCCCACCATCTTCGCCTCCTGGGTCAGGATATCACGAGCGAAGAGAGAGTGGCGAAGGTCGTCCGACACGCGGCCTCACTTTGCACCCTTCTGCCCAATCCACTTCAGAGTGGCTTGCATGCACTTCTGCCGAGTCGCGGTCGCCTCGCGGTCTTTGCGCTGCCGCTCTTCGGTGCTCCAGGTCTTGCCGACTCCGGCGCCCAGGTATCCGCGGCAGCCATCAGCAGGTTGGTACCCCGCGGCTGATGCAGTGGCGATGAGCTGCTCGACCACCGCGCGATCGGCATTGGGTGTCTTGTGCTGCAACAAGAAGCGAAGACCGGCTCGGTCGTTCGTGCCTTGCAAACCGCGAAGGATGGCGGTCGCGAGCTCGTCTTCGTCACCTGCGTGTTTCGACGCTTCACCATAGAACCACTCGCCGAGCGTCGCCCGTTGCTCGGTAGAATGGACCCGAGCGAGCTCTTCGAGCACGGGAGCCTGAGCGCTCCGGAGCTCCTTCAGGGTCTCGCTCAGCACCCGCTGTGATTGGTCCGGCACGAGACGGCTCACCGCCACCGCGAGCGCAGCGCGAACGTAGTCCTCGCTGCAGCAAGCTCGCTTTTCCCACAGCGCCAGAAGCTCCGGGCCGTGCTGAGGCCCGAAGATTTCTCGAGCTCGCCGAAGCACAGTCGTTGAGAACGTCGCGAGATGCCCTGGCGTAGCGAGCTCGGGAAAGGTCTCCTGCTTGCGCAGCAGTCGGAGGATGCGATCCCCGCCAATGCCATTGCGCGCAACGTCGTCGAACACCGACGACGCCGATTTGCCGAGAATGTCCGGCTCGAGCACCGCCACTCGGAAGTAGAGCTCGGGGCTGTGGTGATGGAGGCGCTCCAGCAAGTCGTCTGGGGCGGGGTGCGATATGCTCAGCAGTTTCGCCCAGTAGTCGTAGCTATCGAGGGGGTCCGCGTGGGACTTCATCCAGCTCCGCACGTCGGCCGCGGTCGCGAAATCCTGCGAAGTTATCCTACCCACTGCGTCGATGCAGGCGCGACCCAGGGTCTTTGGCGCAAAGTGCAGCGAATAGCATCTCTGTGCGGCCTGCGTGATGACCACGACCGGGAAAACGCCAGCGGGCTCGGCCGAGTCCAAGCAACTTGCAAGCCGCGGGATGTCGCTCGGATCTCGTGCGCGTGACAGCCACGTTGCGGCGAGTGCATGGACTTCCGGACGTGCCGGAGCGCCCAAAATCGCTCGGAGCGCGGGCGCCTGGGAGACTTCCGCCGCCGACAGCGACGACTGGTAGCCTTCGGGATCTCTCCCACGCAACAAGTGTCGGTGCAGCTTTCGAGGGAAGCCATGCGCTGGGCGATCGCGCGGAGATCTTCGGCCTTCAGGCTGCCAGGAGCTGCGGTGCTCGCCACGGGGCCCGCTCCCGTCGGGGATCGAACGGCCGCCGGTTTCGCCGAGCATGCCGCGACGAGTACCGCAAGCGCGCCGAGTGCAATCTGACGCCGCATTGCGAGAGTGTAGCGGTCTCCCCGCGTGGTCGAAACCCGAGGTAAGACGGGGCAGAATGTGACTTCGGTACTTGGTTGGAGTAGAAGCATCGATCTAGAACAATCGAAAGCGGTGTATCCATGGGCGACAAGTCACCAAAGGCCAAAGATAAAGCCAAGAAGCAGGACGCGGCGCAAAAAAACCAGAAGAAGCAAGTCGCTACGAGCAAGGCGAACACCGTTTCCGCGGGGGCGGCCAACAAGAAGGGCAAGTAGCGTAAGCGCTGGCGATTGCCCGCGTTGATCACTCGATGAGAACGTTATCGAGTGCGCTAGCACTGCTCGGGGCCCTGTTCGTCAGCGGCTGCGGTGCCAACTCAGAGCCCGCACCCACTTCCCCGACGGGTGGGTCGACGCGGCCGAACGAGACGGAGCCACCAGCAGCGGAAGACCCGGCGCCCGCACCGACCTCCCCCACAGCCGCGCCCGATCCGGAGACTGCACCAACGGGCAAGAGCTGCTCGGTGTGGAGCGGTGGACCCAAGGGAGATGCCCCGCCGCCCGCTGGGGTCGACACCACCCCTGCGGTCCCAATGCAGAGTGCGTTTGCAACGCCCAAGCCGGCTATTCGTGCTCGGGCGTTTGCCAGCCACGCTGACGATCGCAATCGGCGCGATCCAGTGAGGCTAGATGCGTTCGAGCCGAGCCGGGACGTTCTTGTGCCACGGGGTACCCACGAATGGATCGCGATCCTCGACGGCGGTGAGCTCGTTGGGCGCGATGCCACCGCTGAGATCGTGCTCCTTGTCCGGGTAGCCGACGCCCAGGCCATTGGGAAGCGACACGTGCCCGCGCTGCATGCTGCTCGACACCTCCACGGCCACCACGGCGCGGTCGCGTTTGGTGACGAGGCGAAGTCTGTCGCCACTGGCGACCTCGAGCGCGGCGGCGTCCTCGGGGCTGATGCGTAGCGCGCCCAGCTCGTCTTTGCGGCGCCACGATGGGTTGCGGATGATGGTGTTGGCCGTGAACGAGCGGCGCTCGCCGGCCGACAGCACGAAGGGATAGCTGCGGATCGGATGGGCGCGGGGCGCGCAACGTAGCGACCTCGGCGAGCATGTCGTCGAGCGCCAGGTGCAGCTTGTGGTCCTTGGTGCCGATGCGCTCGCGACGACGCTCTCTCCATTCGTCCACCGCGAACACCATGCCCGTGGGGCTGTCGAGGATCGCCGCGAACAGCGCGTCGGCTGCTTCGGCTGGCGTCCGACGAAGCCCGCACGGGCGAGCGACGGTCCGTGGGCCATGGCGAAGCGGAAGGCGAGGCCGAACAGCACTGCGCCCTCGCGCCGATCCTCGGGCAGGGTCGGCCCGAGCGTGCGATAGAGGATCATCGCTGCCAGACCTGTCAGCCGCGGGTCGCCGATCACGTGCATCATGAAGGCCTGGGCGTATCGCTGGAGCGGCCTGCTGCCGGGCGGCTCGCAGCGGCGCGTAGTCGTCTTGGGAAACGGCACCGAGCGCTTCCGTAAGCGCGCGTGGATCTCCGCTTCGGGGAGCGGACCGCGGGCGGCGCAAACAGGCGCGGCCGCAGGTGGAAGTAGTTCTCGGGGAACTCGAAGTTGAAGAAGGTGGCTTCGCCCTTCTCGAACTGACTCGCGGCCGGGAGAACGTAGTCGGCAATCTTCGCGCTCTCGCTCATGGCCACGTCGATGACGACGACCGTGTCGAGCGCGTTCATCGCCTCCCTCATGCGCTGGCTGTCCGCGAGGGAGTGCACGGGATTGGCCGCCTCGATGATCATCGCGCGATAGCGCTTCGGATGGTCCGTGAGGATTTCGTCAGCGATGCGATTGCAGGGCACGAGGCCGCTGATGATGGGGGCGCCGACCACTGGACTCGTGTCGCTTGGACGCGCCGCTGGTGAAATCGACGAGGGGTGTCGGTATGTAGTGAGTGCCGGGCTTTCCGAAGTTCCCCGTCAACATCCACAACAACCGATGAAGGTAGCTCGACAGCGTGGAGTGGCGATTCATCTGCACGCCGAGGTCCTCCATGGTCGATAGACGCTGTGCGTTTCCCATCGCGCGCGCAGCCTTGCGCACCAGTGCCTCGGCGACTCCCGAACGCTGGCAGAAGTCGGCAATCGATAGCGCGCCAAAGACCGCTCGCACCTCGTCCGTACCCCCAGCGTGAGCGGCAAGGAACTCGCGGTCGATCAGATCCTCTTCCAATAGAATTGCGACCAACGCCGACAGCAACCAGGCGTCGGTGCCCGGTCGCACTTGCAGGTGAATGTCGGCCAGTGCCGCCGTCTCCGTCCGGCGCGGATCGATGACGATCAACGTGCGCTTGGGATCGCCCGCAACCTGCTTGAGGACGACCCGAGCTCGCGAGATCGAATGGGAGTGCCAGGGATTTTTCCCGATGAACAGCGCAACGTCAGAGTGCTCGAAGTCCGCGCGCGTCATCGAGCCCAACATTCGATGCGCGATCCAGAATTCGCCCGTCTTTTCCTGAGCGAGCGCGCTCGAACGGTAGCGCGAGCCGAGTGCCCGGCGCGTAGCAGTCGAGTAGGCCCCCGGGAGGTGATTCCCCTGGCCGCCGCCGCCGTAATAAAAAATCGTATCACCGCCGTACTCGTCGCGAACGCGCCCGAGGCGTTCGGCGACTTCCCGGATCGCCGTGGTCCAGTCGATCGTCTCGAAGCTCCCGTCAGCGCCACGGCGAAGCGGCGCGGTGAGTCGATCGCGACCGTGCTGATAGTAGTCGAGCCGGTGAGCTTTCTCGCACGCGTAGCCTCGTGAAGCGGGATGGTTGCGATCGCCCCGCAACTTGACGAGCCGTCGCCCATCGTCGCCACCCAGCTGAACCTCGAGACCACAGTTGCACTCGCAAAGGATGCACGCGGTTCGCTTCCAGATCGCTTCGGCCATTTTTCGACTTTGCACCGCAAGCGCTAGCAGCGCCATCGAAGTCCGCTTCGGGCCGCGCAGAGGCGCGAAATCCAGAGATCAGCCGGTGAGCTTGCCGCGATAGTGTCGTTTGAGAATCGTCAGCGCAACGCCGCCGACGACACCCGGGGTCACCCACACCACGATCGCCGGGATCACACTCTGCACTGCCGCCGGCGCATAGCGATAGTTGACGACCAAGAAGGCCGTCACCGTGCCGATGCACCCCACGATCATTCCAAGAGAAATGCTCGAACCACCACCACCAGCGGCTCACGGGTGCGGCCCGGAGCGTCCGCACGAACCGAGCTCCAATGAACGCGCTGAGCGCGCCGAAAATCGCGAATAGCGGCATTGCTCCCAGGAGCCAGTAGCCAAGCGCCGCAATGCCCGACGCGATCAGCAACACACTGGCCGTCCAATCCGCAACGACCCGGCTCGGCGCGGCGCGACGTTTCTGTCGGAGTGAGGTCAGCCCCCACCAGGTGGAAGTGCCGCCGAGCACGGCCACCAGAATCAGGAAGATCGGTCCTTCACGCTTCGAGGGATCGAAGGAGAGACGAAGGCCGCTCGCGACGATCGCGGTAACGGTGATCCCGGCCATCGCCCAGGCGAAGATGCGTCCGGCTCGGCGATGGGCACGCCCCCCCTTCTTGCTGAACATCGGCACCCACATCGACACGAGTGCCACCGTCCCACAAAGCACGTGGATCATCGTGATTGCGGCGTGGACCCCGTGCACGGCCGGCGACGTTAGCGACCTCAGTCTGCGCTTGCACGCGAATAAGCTCAGCCTGCTTTCGCCACGGAGACGAGCTGCGGGATGCCCAGCTCTTCACGAACCTCGTCGAGCGGGCGATCCCGGTAGGAGAAGGCGTCGAACCCCTCGCTGAGATCGACGTTGCAGGAAGCGCCACGGTGGAGCGCAGTCAGCACCCGCGGGACATCGAACAATCCACGATAACCCTTCGCGATGGGCGTGATGCGAAGTTCCAAGTGAAACTGGAGGATCCCGAACAGCAAGAACGAGAATCCGTCACGGCGCGCAAAGCCCGCCTGGAACGCCGCCTGCTGGATCTCACCTTGGGGGTCCGTACCGTAGCCGGCAAGTACATGCCCCACGTCGTGGAAGACCATGGGTACCCCGCCGGGCTCACCAGGGAACTTGAACTCGTTGTCCACGAAGTGATCAAAAAGGGCGCGCCCGAAGCTTCCGTGCGGGCAGGCTTCGAGCGCGCGATAACTCGCTGCGACTCGCTCGTTCCCACCGATTCCAAGCATCGGAAGGGCAAACTTCAGCATCCCGGGAAATCCGTCCACGTGTCGCATGAATCGGCTCAGCCGCCTCAGCATGTCCACGCGCGCAAGAAAGGCTCGACCGTGGGTCATTTCGTACAGGACATCGAGGCCCTCTTCGTCGAGGCCGAACGCCGAGGCCAGCTCTCGGACGGCACACTCCGTTCTGTAAGTGGGAGTGCCTTCGATGAGCGCCGTCACGATCGCAAGCTGGATGGCACGCTTTCGGGGATGCGGAGCGGTGACGGTTGCCGCGAGCTCCGCTAGCGAGATTGGCTCGAGCGAGTCGGCATCGATCTCGATCTCGTGGATTCGCGCGATGCCCTCGATGAGAGCGCGTTCGGCGTCGGTGAACCGATCGTTCGCGATCGCAATGTGACGAAGGGAGCGGAGCACGGCGCGGAGCTCCTGGGGCGAGAAAACGTCGAGGTCCATGGCCCGCGTGAATGCATCCGGCGTGCCGAGGAAGAATCACGCAGATTGCCTCCCACGCTGGTCGGGGAGCGGACAATCGTCCGCGGACAGCGGACGAGGCCGAACGGAAGGCCAAGTTGATGCCCCCCGCCCGAAACGCTATGGTTGTGACTCACCGTGTCGGAAAATGACCCTCGATTCACGGCTAGTCGCGCACTGATCTCCGCTGCGCTCGCCGGACTCGTATGCGCGGCTCCAGGTTGCAGCTCCAAGGCTTCCGACGAGGACAACGCGAACGGTAAAGCGAATGCCACGCCGGATGCCGGAGTCACCGCCGACGCTGCCAGCGTGGAGGATGCACAGCCCACCGCCGATACCGGAACCCCATCGGACGCCTCAGCGGCGGCTGATGCAGAAATCGAAGCCGAAACCGACGCCACGAGCTTGCCCGACGCCGACCCGAGCTCGGATGCGGGCGCCGTGGACGCAGCGATTGTTTGCGAAGCGGGAACCGATGGCGGCGTCATCACCTCTTCTACGGTCGTCTCCGACATGACCCTGGAGAAGTTCACGGCTCAGTGCGACAACCTCGGCGGAACGGTGGAAATTCACCCGCATTGTGGCGGATCGAATTCCTGCAAGGGCATGTCGTACGACGAAGGCACGCAGCTTTTCACCGAGCACACCTGCAAGGGCCTCAATACCTGTGCCGGATACAGCTGCGTCGTCTGCAGCTGACACGGCGGTCAGTCGGCCGTCTCGATCCCGGTCCAGAAGTCGAGCTCCACGCTCCGCGCGAGCCAGGCTCGAGCCCGGGCGGGGAGATCGACTCTCTCCGCGTCCGAGCACGCTGCTTCGAGCCGTGCGAGCGCGTCTTCGACCACGTGTTTCTCGAGTAGACGGAAGAGCTCGGCCTCGCGCGCCTCGAGGGAAACCTGACCGATGCCCTCGGGCCGTTGCACGAGCGCCCAGAATCGAACGGCGGAGAGTGCCAACGGAAGGGGAACGGGCGCTTCACCCGTCTCTCTAGACAGCGAACGCCTGAGCTCGAGGAGCGGCCAATGTTCCTCGATCACCGCCACCCCAGTGGAAGGCGTGAGCCGTGAACGGAGAAGCCGAGCGGCGTCTTCGGCTGAGGGCCGATAGGGGTGCGTCGACGGGGCGAGAAATACGCGTCGCCAAGCGGCGTCGATCTGGGCCGCTTCGACCAACGCGTCTCGTTCGACCACCCGTTCCGATCGACCCACACGGACGCTCGGCTGTTCAATGGCCCGAGGAAGCCATGTCTCGAACCCCGTCGTCACGTGGTCGATGTCCCAGTGGCTTGGCGGATGCGCGATCAAAAACCGCGCGGCGTAGTCATTGAACAGCCAGTGGCCGAAGAGCCGCGTCACGAGAGGAAACGCGGTCTGGAAAACACCGTAAAGCCGGAACCAGTACTGTCGGTTGTAGACGGCGAGGCGTTCGTGAGCGAGCGCGCGCGGGCCGTCGCTCGCTCCAATCTCCGGATCGTACTCGGACGTCATCGCACGCAAAGTACCCGTGGTGCGATCGAGCGGCGTTCGGAGCACGCTGCCGAACCGCGCCTGGAACTCTCCAAGCCACGCCGGAGCAGGGCGAGAGCTCATGCCCGCACCCGCCTCGCTTCGTCGAGCTCTGCGAGAACCTCGGGCATCGGCGGAATGTGATCGTCCCACTCGAGCAGTGTCGGAAAGGGTCCGCCCAGCTTCCATGCGCGTTCGTAGAGCGACCAGACTTCGCTCGATACCGGATGATCATGCGTATCGACCAGTGTGTCGTTCGGCTCTCGGGTGAAGCCCGCCAGATGCACCTGCAACACGCGCGAAAAATCGATCGTGCCAAGGTACTCGTCGGGAGACAGTCCGTGGTTTTCGCTCGAAACGTAGATGTTGTTGACGTCCAGAAGGAACCAGCATCCCGACTCTCGAACCACCTCTCGGTAGAACTCACACTCTGGCATCGTCGAGCTTTTGAACTCGACGTAGCTAGAAAGGTTCTCGAGCCCGAAGGGACGACCGAGGCGACGCTGAACCTCCCGAGCCCGCTCGGCTGCATACCCCACGAGCTCGGGAACGTACGGAGTCGGCAACAAGTCGTGATGCGAGACACCGTGGGCGCCTGTCCAGCACAAGTGATCGGTGACGAACGGGGCGTCCACGTGATCTGCAAGACGGCAGAGCTGGTCGAGGTATGCATCGTCCAGTGGGGCGTGGCCGAGTAAGTTCAACCCCACGCCGTGCAGCACGATCGGGTAGCGCTCCCGCACTCGATCGAGCTTTTGCCTCGGCAGGAGCGCGGGACCGAGAAAATTTTCGCTGATGATCTCGAAGTAGTCGACCTTCGGCCAGTGCTCGAAGACGTATCCGTAGTGCGCCGGCCGGAGACCGACGCCGAGCGCTCCGGCGGGCAGCGCGTTTCGCCCTCTCGATCGAGGACTCACGGGACTCGACACCCCGAACGCATAGCGCGCCTGGCCGCGCATCGCACGATCCTACGGGCGATCTCCAGCGGACCGAGGTCAGCGCCGGCAAAGACCGTTCTGGCACTTTGGCGCGCACGCCCACGCAGCGCACTCTGCCGTGTATCGGCACTTCGCGTCGTGGAACTCCTTCGAGATCGGCGCGAGACGCTCGGCGGTCGCGCTATCCGTCACACCGCCGCAGCCCCCGCCCTCCGCGCCGTAGCAACGACAGTCAGCCGCGGTCGTGCACTTGTCGCTGCGCTTTGCGAGCTCGGCTGCGAAGCGCGAGCGAATGTCGGCGCACGGGTCGGGGGGCGCCGCGGCGGTTGCCGCAGGGGGAGAGACTGGAGCCGGCGGCGGCGATGTGGAGCCCGGTGGGCTCGGAGCGGGTGGATTCGCTTCATTCGGCTGCGGCGTACTCGTCCGCGCCTCTCGCCCGCAACCCCACAGGCACAAGAACAACACCACCCAGCAGGTCTTCATGGGTCAACGATCCAGCAACACCTCGACATTTGGCAACATCTAAGTGATCGCGCGAGCTCGGCGTCGTTCAGAAGGTAATCGTCACATTCCCCTTGGTGCTGTAGCAACCAGCGAGCGTGGGAGCGAACTGCGCCGGGGGCACGGCGACCGGAAGCAGAACCGTCGTGCAATCGTCGACGAATTGCGGGTAGCGGTCCTCGACGCAGCTGTAGATGTTCGACCGCGGGCAGGTATCGATGTCGGCCACCGTTCCAGGAGCGGCGCAAACCGTCACCCCGAAGCCGTACTCGGGGACTTTGCCGTTCAGTCCCTTGGCTCCAAAGTTGTGGATCTCGACGGGCCCGGTGTTGTTCGAGACCCGAAACTCGGGCCCGCGGGGATCGTCCCAATTGCGCCATGAGCAATCCACGCCGGTACACGGCGCTTCCGGAGTGCCGAAGTGATCGGGATCGCAGGAGGGGGCACCACTGCAAGCACCGTTGCCGGGAGACTTGAACCACATGGTCGTGTCGCCGTCCGCGCACATTCGTCCCTGGTCGTCGGTGTGCCAGTTGCCCAGGTTGTTTTGGTTGATACCACGCCAAAACCACAAGACCGGCGGGCTCACTCCGGGGGGAAGCAGATCGCTATGATCCACGGCGGGCTCCGGACCCGCGTCCGCGCCGGCTGTGCCTGCGCTTCCGCCCGCCCCACCCGTTGCCGCATCTGGGAACGCAGCGTCCCAAACCGTGTTGCCAAATCCCCCTGAGTCTTGCGCTGGCGGCGGTTCCGCGGTGCCGAGGTCGTCTCCGCACGCGACGACCCCGAGTCCCGCCGTAGCAAGACCGGCGACGAGCGCCAAAGCAAGCCGCGAGCGCATGCTCGAAATGTAGCGCGAAGGGTGCCTTCGAGGAAGCGCGGCTGGGTTCGTGGTTCGGAGTCGATGGGGAATGAGCGCCTTTACCGTGCATGCATCGAGCCCACATGCTGCTCTGTGGCCAAGGCGCCGAGGCGGAAGACGCACCGCACAGGGGCTCTGGCTACTCGCCCAGCTCGAAGCTGGTACGCTTTGGCGCGAGGTGACGACCCCCCGCTTTTCGTTCGCCGTTTGTCTGCTCACCGTTGGCTGCACCTTCGTCGACTCGGTGGACGGCTACGCAGGGGAACAGGTCGCGGGTCCTCCTGACGGAGCCACCATCGACGTCACGGTTGCCGACGCGACGTGGAACGTCGACGCCACGGCGGACACTTCCAACCTCGACTGCACGCCAGGGCTCGTGAACTCCCTGGGGGATTGTGGAAAATGCGGGAAGCTCCTTCAAACATGCAGCGATGCGGGCGCCTGGCAAGCGCCCGAGTGCGTCGGTGAGGGAGTGTGCGCGCCGGCCACTTCGGAGTCGGAGGCGTGCGGAAACTGCGGCTCGCGCTCGCGCGTGTGCAAC
>CAWAHB010000003.1:0-432644 GCA_963781505.1 uncultured delta proteobacterium
CAGCTCGACGATCGATCGCACCAATCGATCAACGCGCTCCCACGACGGCGGGCTCACCATCCCACGCACCTCTTCGAGGAGGTGCTCGATCTGATCGCCGGCCTGGCGCAGGGTGCCGCCGTGAGCCATCTCCGTCCTTCCGCGTTAGTTGGAGGGCGCCGTGCTCGCCGCGCAGCGGCGGCGTGAACGCAAGCACGGCGCCGACGGCGCGGCGCCCTCCAGGTTTCCTATGGCGTGTTCAGCATTGCCGGCGAGTGCATCTTCTCCAGAACCCGGCCGCCCCCCAGGTACATGTGAACGCCACACGGCAAACACGGGGTCGAAGCTTCGGACGGTACGCATGATGTCGATGCCTTTGAATCGCCCGCCGGGTTTTCTTCAAAGATGGGTGTGCCCTTGAATTCCGTATTCGAACGGTCCCGGCGTGCCGTAAATGTCCCGGGGGCTGGCATTCCACGCCGTCGGCGGATACGGATGGTAGTTGGCGATCTTGCCGTCGCGAATCACCATGTGGTGGGAGCACGCCGCGAACCGCTTCGGTGAAGCCGCAGCTGATCGCTTCGTCGGGAAGTTCAAAGGCCCCCAGGTCTGTCATGTGGCCGGCGCGCACTTCGGCCAGCGCCTTTTCCAGGAAGTGCAGCGCGCAGGCCGCAGCGTATGCCTGGAAATAGCTGCGCGCCCGATTTCGCTCGATGGTGTTGGACCACTTGGGGATCCTCCATTCGAATGTTGACTGGGGCCCTTATTCGTGGTCTTGGGCAAATTGATCATGACGCTTTGCCGGTCGACTTCACAAGCCGATGTCCACTAGGCCGGCCAGCGCGGTCGGCCAGAGCCGGGCCAGCGGTCCGCCGCCGGTGTCCAGTGCCAAATAATCTTTGCCGTCGTACCAGCGCGGCGACATGACCCAGCTATATTTGCCCCCGAAGTCGCGCTTCTGCGGTCCGGAAGGGTGTGCTGGTTCCACGGATGGCGCCGGTCGATGGGATTGCGCAGCGCATCGTCCGTGACGAATATTTCCTGGTCTTCCCAATCATCGTAGAGGAGCTGCCAAGAAGGATGCGGATTCCGAGATGGATTTTCACCAGGTCGTTGGTGACGAGTTTACCGTCGATGACGATTCCGGGAGTCACGAACATTGCCCGCCCCCAGTTCGACATGTCGCCATATTCGAAGTTGCAGACCTCGGGGTCCTGGAAGACCCCCAGCAGCCGAGCACGCGGCGTCGGCCACGCGCTCGTAGCCCGGCAATGCTTCGTAGAAGAAGTCGAACAGGTCGTCGTGCATCGGCACCGCACGCTTCAGGAATCCACGTAGCTTATAAGTCGGCTCAAGTAGTCGGTGAAGAGTGGATCGTCGCGGCGGTACCGACGCCGCCAGGATACAGCGTTGACGGGTGGACATGCCGTCCTTCCATCAGACAAAACATCTCGCGCGAGTAGCTACTCACCTCCAAGGCCTCGCGATAGAACTCGCCCTCAAGGGGGTTCAGCGCCTTCATGATGTCGGCGATCGTCCGTAGCCGTGGGCCTCTGCTCGCGGCGCGTCGGCTTTCTCCGCCCTCTCCCAAACGCCGGGGTTGGTTCGCGCACCATTTTTTCGCAGAAGTCCACGCGACAAGGTTATCCTGAAAAATGTTGTGGTCGAACATGAATCCGCGGCCTCGCCCAGGTTGATGATCCAATCGCCGAGAGGCGGCGGTTTTACTCCGTATGCCATGTTCTGGGTGTAGACGGAGCAGGTGCAGTGATTGTCCCCGCAGATCCCACAGATGCGGCTGGTGATGAAGTGCGCATCGCGCGGATCTTTGCCTTTCATGAAAACGCTATAGCCGCGAAAAATCGATGAAGTGCTGTGGCATTCGGCGACGCTTCTTGCCGAAGTCGATTTTGGTGTAGATGCCGAGGCTGCCGATGACCCTGGTGATGGATCCCAATTCATCTCGACCAAGCCATTGGTCGTCTTGATGCCGTTGCCATTCGGGCTGCTGACCGGTCAAGGGCCATGTTGCACCGCCGCAAAATAGGGGCTCGCCAGGGCCAATTTCTGGGTTAGGATGTGCAGTGCGAAAGGCCTCGGGAACGCCGTGATCGTGATCAAGAAGTATCGAACCGCGGCTCTACGACACGGACGAGAGTCGCTACATCACTCTCGACGAGCTGACGGAGAAGATCCGGAAGGGCGCGGACGTTCGCGTCGTGGACGCCAAGTCGGGAGAGGATCTGACCCAGGCAACGCTCACGCAAATCATCTTGGAAGGACCTCCGCACGCGTCTTGCCCGTGTCGCTCTTGACTGAGCTCGTCCGCATGCAGGATGACGCATTGGCCGAGTTTTTCAGCCGATACGTCTCCGCAGCCCTGGAGCTGTATCGTACGGCCAAGCAGGGGGCGCAGTCGGTCGCACCCTACTTTCCGTTTGCGACGATGCCGTTCAGTGCCACCAATGCCATTGCGCGCCTGTTCAATACCCACGCCTGGCCGGAGCCACCTCCGCCCGTCGCGCCGGAGGCGCGGCCGATCGGGAATCCAGTCGCGAGGACGTGGCCTCGTTGCGGCGCGAGCTCGACGAGCTGAAGCGGGATCTGAAGCGGAAGAAGCGTTGAGAAAATGTTGCAATGCAACATTTCCGGTTGACAGGCTGGGCACGGGGATTTACATCCGTCTCCAACAGCGGCACAAAAGCCGCCAAAATGGAGCAGTCATGTTGTTCCCCAACTTTACGCAACCGCAGCAATTCTTCGAGGTTTGGACCGAGATGGCCAAGGCCCACGTCGAGCGCATGGAGCAGCTCGGCGTCGAGCTCGCGAAGCTCCAGGGCCAGAACGTCGAGCGCGCCCAGACGGCGATCGACGAGAGCGCCAAGCTGATGAAGGCGTCGCTCGAAGCGGGCAATCAGCTCGCGAACGAGTGGCGCAAGATCGGCGTCGAGATGACCCGCAAGGCGACCGCGAGCGTCTAGGAGACCCATGCCGACGATGCCCACGGCCCGGGACACTCTCTTTCGGAGGGATCCGCACGCCTGGTTCGCTTCCGCCCGACCGAGCCTCGGGCGGAAGCCGGACCCGCCGGTCCTCTTGGTTCCCTCGTTGATCAACCGCTGGTACGTGCTCGATTTGCGGCCCGGCGCCTCGCTGGCGAGGCGCCTCGTCGACGGCGGGTCTCGACGTGTACTGCCTCGATTGGGGCGTGCCCAACGACGAAGATCGCTACCTCGACTGGGACACGCTGGTCGACCGTCTCGCTCGCACGCGTTCGCCGTGTCCCGCGCGCAGCCGGCCAGGAGACGATCGGCCTGCTGGGCTACTGCATCGGCGGAACGCTGGCTGCGATTCAGACCGCGCTCGAGCCGGCAGACGGTCGCGCGCGCTGGTGAACCTGGCCGGGCCCATCGACTTCTCGAAGGCCGGAATCCTGGCGCGAGATGACGAATCCGCGCTGGTTCGACGCATGCCGCGATCGCCGAAGCGGGCAACGTGAGCCCATGGCAGATGCAGAGCGGGGTTCGTGGCGCTGCGTCCGACGGCTCAGATCGCCAAGTGGGTCGGATTCTTCGATCGCCTGAGCGAAGCCCGAGCGGCTCGAGGCGTTTCATCGCTCTCGAGGAGTGGGCGAGCGCGAACATTCCGTTCCCTGCCGCGGCCTACGTCCAATACATCGAGCGAGCTCTACCAGCAAGAACTGCCTGCGTCCGCGGCGAGCATCGCGTCGCGGCCGACGCGTGGATCTCTCGAGTCATCGATGTCCAGTGCTCACGGTCGTCACCGATCGCGACATCATCTGTCCGCCGCCGGCTGCGGTCCAGGCGTTGAATCGAGCAGCGCGTTCGCGACGACGCGAGCGTGCTCACGATCCCCGGTGGTCACGTCGGTGCAGTCGTCGGCGGCATCGGCGCGAAGCTCTTGTACTCCCGAAGCTCGCCGAGGTTTTCCGTCAAAACCTCGCAAGGGGAAAAAATGGAACTTCCGAACTCAAGGTCATCGTCACCGGCGCAGCCCGGGGCATGGGCGCGCACTTCGCCACGCGACTCGCCGAGGCAGGCGCGAGCGTGGCTGCTGGAGACGTCGACGAGGCAGGCCTCGAGAGCTCTGCCGAACGGGATCGCTGTCCGTCGGCTCGACGTGAAGAGCGAGACCAGCGTGAAGCGACTTCGTTGCCTGGGCGGCGAAGGGAAATGGGCGGGCTCTACCGCTCTGGTCAACAACGCTGGCATCCTTCGCGATGGACTCTGGTGAAGCGGGATCGCGACGACCGGAGAGCTCAGCACCCTCGGCCTCGAGGACTGGAACGCGGTTCTCGCGCGTGAATCTCACCGGCGCCACGCTGATGGCGCGCGAGGTGGCCGTGCACATCGCCCGCGCGGAAACCCGGCCGGGCGTCATCGTGAACCTGTCGAGCATCTCGCGACATGGCAACCGCGGTCAGTCGAACTACGTCGCCAGCAAGGCTGCGCTCGCGGCCAATACGGTGACCTGGGCTCGCGAGCTCGCGCCCTTCGGCATTCGCGTGGGAGCCATCGCGCCAGGCATGATCGAAACGCCGATGACCCAGGGGATGAACCAGAAGGCGCGGGATGCGCTGGTGGCCGCCGTTCCCGTGGGACGCGTGGGCGTGCCGGAGGACATCTGGCTCGCCGTCAAGTTCGTGATCGAATGCGACTACTTCAACGGCCGCACCGTCGACGTCGACGGCGGTCTCAGCATGTGAGGATCCGATGCGTTACCTGGAGCTGATTGCGGCGCGCCCTCTCACCTGGTTCTTGTTCCTGCTGTATGCGTCGTCCACGGGCTACCTCGCGTGGCGCGGTCACAAGAAGACGACGGACATGAAGAGCTTTGCCCTGGGCGGCGGGGATCTCGGCCCCATCGTCATCGGCGTGACGCTGGCGTCGAGCATCGCTTCGACGGCGACCTTCGTCATCAATCCGGGGTTCGTCTACGTCCACGGCATCTCGGCGCTGATGCACCTCGGCGTCGCGGCGGGCATCGGCCTGGTGACGGGCCTGTTCGCCCTGTCGACGGGTTTTCGACGACTCGGCGGAAACGTGCTCACGCTCCCGGAATGGATGGCGCAGCGGTTCGGCTCGCCCGGACTTCGCATCCTGTTTTCCCTGGTGAATCTGCTGTCGCTGACCTTCATCGTGCTGATCGTCGGCGGGATCTCGATCGTGATGCAGCAGACCCTGGGCCTCACGAACACCGAGGCGGTTCTGTTCACGATCGCGTTCGTGTTCGGGTACGTGTTCGTCGGCGGGACCTACGCCCACGCCTACACCAACACTCTGCAGGGCGTCATCATGGCGGTGGTCGCGGTGGTGATTGTCGGCAGTGGGCTTCATCTCGTCTTTCATGGGGACGTGCTGGCGTCGCTCTCCGCGCAAGATCCCGGGCTGGTGTCCCTCGTCAACGCGAAGAGCCCGCTGTTTGGCAGCTTTTTCAGCGTGTACGTGAGCGGGTTCGTGATCGGTTTTGCTCTGGTGTGCCAGCCGCACATTCTCGGAAAAGCCCTGTACGTGAAGACCGACCGGGAGGTTCGTCGCTATCTGGCGATCGCAGTCGGTGTCTCCGTCGTCTTCACCGCACTTCTGCTCGTCGGCCTGTACGCGCGCCTGGCCCACATTCCGGCGAGTGCGTTCATCGACCCGCGCACGGGAGCGTTCAGTCAGGACCGGGTCGTCGCTGTGTATCTGACCAAGACCTTCGGTCCCATCACGCTCTCGTTCGTCACCGTCGCGATGCTTGCCGCCGGAATGAGCACGCTCGACGGGATCCTGGTGGCCCTGTCGACCATCGCCGCCAACGATCTCGTGATTGGCCTCGGCGGAAAGTTCGTCGGTCGGGACGGCAAACGCGTCGAGCCAGGGCGTGCTGGTGGCGATGGGCGTCCTCGTCGCGCTCATCGCCCTCCATCCGCCGAAACTTCTGGGGATTTTCGGTCAGATCGGTGTGTACGGAATCATCGCAGCGAGCGCGGTGCCGCTCCTGGTCGGCATCTTCGTCCCGAGCGCGTCCAAGCGGACCGCGTGGCTCGCAGCCCTGGCCGGGCTCGGGACCCACTGCGCGCTCTACGCCTCCGCATACTTCGGCCTCTCGCGATACGGCTCCCTGAATCCTGCCGTCACAGCGACCATCGGGATCTTGGTGAGCGCGGTCTTGGCTTTGCCAGATCTCTTGCCAAAGCGAGCCCCCGTCGAAGCAGCCGTTCTGGATCGATAGCGCGCCGGACCTCGACTACCCTCCGCCCCCGGAGGAAGCATGGACTACTCGATCCACACCGATATCAAGTTCGCTCCGCTCGAGCTCATCGACACCGGGGCGCTCGCGGATCAATGCAAAGAGCCGTGGTGGAATCAAAGCCTGTGTCAGGTCAACGACTCGGTCGTGCGCCTGGGAGTCTTTCAGGGCGAGTTTCACTTTCACAAGCACGACCTCGAGGACGAGCTGTTCTACGTTCTGGAAGGTACGCTGTGGCTCGATTTCGAGGGGCGGAGCGTCGAGCTTCACGCCCGTCAGGGCATGGTCGTGCCCCGGGGCACGGTTCACCGCACTCGAGCTCCCGAGCGGGCAGTCGTCCTGATGGTGGAATCGAAGACCGTCGTGGCCACCGGCGACTGATCCCCGCTTCGTGGAGATTCCGAGGAGTCCGCCGGGCTGTCGGAATCGATCCCTCGTGGCCCGCGTATTGCGCTCGAGTGGCGAGGATTTGGAAAGCAGCGAGGACGCAGCAAGTGCTGGCCGCGGCCCTCGCGTCGGCGCTGGCGGTGACGCTCTTGGCGGGGCGCATGGGGCGGACGACAAGCGCTTTGTACGCATTCTTGCTGTGGAATCTGGCGTTGGCGTGGATCCCGTGGGTCCTGAGCCTCGCGAGCGATGCCGGCCCTCCACGCTGGCGCTGGGTATTCGTGCCCCTCTGGTTCTTGTTCTTCCCGAACGCGCCTTATCTCGTCACCGACTTCGTCCATTTGCGTTCGCGCTCCTGGGTTCCCGTCTGGTTCGACGTGGGGATGCTCGCTGCCTTCGCCTGGGCGGGGCTTCTCTTGGCGGTCACGTCCCTGCGCGCCATGCACGCCCGCGTGGAGCGCGGTCTCGGTTTGATCGCGGGTTGGATCTTCGTGGCTCTCGTAGCGGGTGCGAGCGGCTTCGGAATTTACGTCGGGCGATTTCTCCGCCGAAACTCCTGGGACGCTCTGCTCGAACCGTGGGATCTCGCTCGACAGATTTCGGTCCCGGTCCTGCATCCGAGCACGCACGTTCAGGCATGGATCGTGGCCGCGCTGTTCGGAGGGCTGATTCTGGTCGTGTACGCGGCGTTTCGTCCGATGTCCCTGGCCGCTGTCAGCGCGGAGTCGAGCGCAGTGGGCGTCGTTCCGCGGTCCAGTGACGATCGGAACAGCGGTCGACCGTCATTCGCGACAGGCCGGACTCTCGAACCAGGGCCTTCACCTCGTCCAGCGTCAACGCGGCACACAGCGAATCGAAGAACAATTGCTGTTGCTTCGGGGTCTCGCCGGCGGCCACACGCTTCACGATCGCCCACGCGTCCTCGAAGGAGCCCGGGCGGATCAGATCGCGAATCATGATCGCCGCGCCGGGTTTCACGATGCGTGCGATCTCGCGAAAGGCGTCGATGGGCTCTGGGATGTGGTGGATCGTGCTGTTGGAGAGCACGAGGTCGAAGCGCGCGGCGGGCAAGCGAAGCTTCTTCACGTCCATCTTGGCGAGCTGGATCTGTTCCACCACCTGAGCGTGTGCGACGTTCCGCGTTGCTACGCGAAGCATCTCGCTCGCGAGATCCACGGCGAGGATCGAGATCTCCTGGCGCCGCTTGGCCATCAGAATGGGGATTTCGGCCGTGCCGCATCCGAGGTCCACGGCCTCCAGCGTAGGGAGCTCAGCGACCAGAGCGAGCGCATCCTCCGCGAAGCGCGTATTCGCTTCGGTGAAGTCCATCGCGTCGTACTCTTCGGCATCCTGTGCCGTGTCCATCAGCTCGGGCTCGGGGATGCGCAGCATCGGGTCCAGCGTACCTCGCCTCGCGCCAGGCCGGTCTCAGGGCTTCGCGGGCACGACGGCACAGGTCTGGCCGTCGATTTCTCGCCGGAGCTCGGGACGCCCTGGAACTTCCAAAAGCCAGGTCCCTCGACCGCCGTCACCGTAGCGAAACGTTGCCGAGCTTTCGGGGCTAACGCCGGCTCGGGTCGCCGCTTTCCACGCTTCGCCGACCTTGCATTTCGGATCGGCCAGACGTTCGCCCACACCGATGTGCGGGACGCGCGTTGCCTGGAGTGAGTTTTGGGTCACGTCGACGCTGATGTCACCCAGCGAAGTCTTTTCGCGGTAGTCGAACGAAAAGACGATCGACTGGTTCTTGCTGAGGTCGACCAAACCTCGCTGGATGGGATCCTCGATGTCGATTCCCGAAAGCTCCGCTCCAGGGTCGAGCTTCTTTGCCAAAGCGCGCGCCGGTTCGATGAGGTCGGTGGTTTCGACCGCGTGGGGACCGACGGTGGGGAGGGGAGCAAGATGTCGGTCCGAAGATCGACATCACGCGGAGTCTGTAGCTGCTCCGGCGACATGTAGCGCGGAGAGCCCAACACCATGCGGTCGGCCGTCAGATGCGGCCCCTCGGCGGTCTTCGCGATCCCGAAGTCGATGACTTTGATCTGAGTCGTGCCGTCGGTCTTTTCGGCAAGAAAGAGATTCCCGGGTTTGAGATCGCGATGCACGATCCCGGCCCGGTGCGCTTCGGCGAGACCGGTGCATGCCTCGAGAACGTATCCGACCGCTTCTCGACATGGGAGCGGTCCCCCGCTTCTTGAGCACCGCCGAAAGGTCGGAGCCCGACAGATGCTCCATCACCATGTACGGCGCACCGTTTTCGAGCCGGCCCACGTCGAACACTCGGACCACGTGCTCGCTGCCCAGGCTCGCGAGGGCGCGTGCCTCCTGCAGGAAGCGTTGCACCGCGGCGTCGGTTTCCAGGACGCCTTCGGAGAGCAGTTTGATGGCGACCTTCTGCCGCAAATCGACGTGCTCGGCGGCGACGACCACACCCATGCCACCCCGCCCGAGCACGCGCTCTACCCGGTACTTCTCGTCGATTGTGCTTCCGGGTTCCACCGGCGCCAGCATGATTATCGCGGGATCCCTCGCAGCGTCAGCTCCGCCACGAGGGGCAGATGGTCCGATGCCGCGCGGGCGAGAGTAGCCTTGACCGCGGTCGCGCGCACCGAGATGGCGTCGCCCCGCACGAAAATGCCGTCTAGGGGCCGGACCGGTAGCCACGCAGGGAAGGTGCTCTGGAGCGTACCGGCGCGAGTGAACCCCGCTGGATGGAGAAACTTCGGCCCGAGGGTTCCCCACAGGTCGTTCAAGTCACCACCCAAGATGATCGGTGTTCGCTGATGCAGACCACGGAACGGATGTGCCGAGAGGAATCGATCGAGTTGCAGCCCGCGCTCGGAGCCCGCGAGCCCAAGGTGCAGACACGAAAGCACGATGCTTCGCGAATGACGACCGATGCGGATCCTCGCTTTTGCCGACAGCGCGCCGCGACGCTTGCGAGTCCCGATCGTCAGATCGAGATGATGCACGTCGTAGAGCGGCCAGCGGCTGAGCACGGCGTTGCCATAGCCCCCGAGGCTGAAGCGATGCTGGGGCGAGTAGGCGAAGTGCCGCATGTCGAGCTCGTGGGAGAGCAGGTGGATCTGGTCGTCCTTGGCGGCCCGGGGCATGCCGGCGGCCACTTCCTGGAGGAGCGCCACATCCGGGGCGATCTCGCGGAGGACGGAGATCACCCTTTCGATGCGGTATCTGCGGTCGAGGCCGCCGATACCCTTGTGGATGTTCCACGTAACGACTCGAAATCGCATGGGTGGACAGAGTGGCGGGAGTCCGGGAGCGTATCGTAAGCTAGTGCTCGCAAAAGAGCGTTCCTTTCCGCGGGCTAGCCCCCGGCCTTCGAGATGACCCGACCCTTCCCAGCCTTTCGCGGGCGAGCGCCCTCTACCGAGGTAGCTCCGACGTGACGACCTCACCGCCGCCCGATCTCGCGGGCATCGTGGTTGCCGGCCGTTACGAGGTCGAAGTCCTGCTCGGCCAGGGCGGGATGGGTACGGTCTGGCGAGGGCGACACCAGACCCTCGGCCATCCGGTCGCGATCAAGTTCCTTCATCCAAAGCTCGCTCGAAGCACCGAAGCGCGTCGCCGTTTCGAGAACGAAGGCAAGGCGGCAGCTCGCATCAACAGTCGTCACGCGGTGAAGGTTCACGACTATGGCGTGACCGACGCCGGCTATCCTTTCATCGTGATGGAGTACCTCGAGGGCCAAACGCTCGAGCAGGTGATCAAGAAGACGGGGCCGCTGCTCTTGCCGGAGGTCACCGCCATCATCACGCAGGTGGCTCGAGCGCTCGAGGCCGCGCACGAGGCCGGCATCGTTCATCGCGATCTGAAGCCGGACAACATCTTCCTGGCAAAGGATCCCGAAGCTGGGCGTCTCGGGTACACGGTCAAGGTGGTCGATTTCGGCATTGCCAAGCTCGTCCACGAGGACACCAGTACGACCGGGGGTGCAACCCAAGCCGGCACGGTGCTCGGGACCCCGCACTACATGAGTCCCGAGTCGCTCACGGGCTCTCAGCCGGTCACCTCTTCTGCCGACATCTGGTCCCTGGGGAGCACCGCGTTTGCGGCCTTGTGCGGACGGCCGCCGTTTCTGGGGGATGTGCTCGGGGAAATCGTGCTTCGGGTCTGTTCTTCGCCGTTGCCGGTGCCCTCGAAGGTCAACTCCAGCGTTCCGAAGGAATTCGACACCTGGTTCCAGAAAGCGTGCGCTCGACTGCCGAGCCATCGATTTGCCAGCGCTCGGGACGCCGCGGTCGCGCTCCAGAACCTCGACCAGTGGGTCGCCAGCACTCGTGAGCAATCGTCGTTCGAGGTGCGACCAGATCCAGCCCAGCGTGCTCGAGCTCGAGCTCCAGCATTCCGCACCCAGCAATCGGTCCAAGATCCTCGCGGGGATCTTGGCCGTCGCTGCACTGGCCATCGGTGGAGTCGGGCTTTGGGCTGCGAAGATGGCTCGCGAAACGAACCTCGCGATGAGCGAGTACGCGACTGCGAGCGCAACCGCGACGACCCCTCCCGCCGACGAGGATGCGGGCGCGGTGGACGACCCAGCCGACGCGGGTGCGGAAGCGGCTCTCGCTCCCTCGGCGTCGACTTCCGCGAGCGCCGGCCCTCCGAAACCTCCGCGCTGAGCTCAGGGCGTGTAGGTCGTGGCGCTGACGGCCTGGTATCCGCCCGTCGCGAGGGGGACGGGGGTCGACCACACGCTGCTCGAAAGAGAGCTCGACAGGATCGCTCCTCCGCTCACGAACAGGATCTCCGCTACGTGCCCGGCGATCCCCGGAGCGAGCGAAGGGGAGCCGGTTGCCAGATAGGCGGTGGACACTGCGCCTGGGGTAGAAAAACTCGATCCCTGGAAGATCGAGGCGTAAATCAGCTGATCCTGGCCGCGATACGCCAGCACCACGTTTCCGTTCGATAGCGTGGTCAGGCTCACGGGATCGGTCGTCGTGGCGCCCGACACGGCCGCCGGGCTCGTCCAGGTCGCGCCCGAGCCCTGGGTCCACAGGATCTTGTTCGTCCCCGTTTCGACGTACGCGACCAGCGCTCCGCTGCCCTCGGGGGTCGCGGTCGGAGGGGTGCCGGCGCGGACGCTCACCAGTAGATTGTGCGCTTGAGCGCTCTGCCAGCTTCCACTGAAGCTCTGGGTGTAGAGGTCTCCATCACTGCCTTCTTGAGCGATCAAGAACGCTGGGGAGGGAAGGGGGCTGGCGGTCGGCGCGCTCGGGCCGAAGCTCTGCACGCCGCTGGCGCTGACCGGCCCGAATCCCTGCCAGCCGGTGGGCTGCGTCCAGCGATTCTCGTACATCTTGTTGTCGGTTCCGAGGAACACGAGGTGTACGTCGCCTTGGGTCGCCAGCGCAGGGCTTGCGATGGACGCGCCACCGGTTCCAATCGCAGACAGTGAGGACCATCCGCCGCTGGGGGACCAGGTGGCGGAATCGAGCTCGTTGTCCGACGCGCGTCGCACCACGCTGAGCGCGCCGAAGCCCGTGGACACGAGTGCCGGCACGCTCGCCGCAGCGAACGTGACGTTGTTCGTGGTGAAGCTTCCGCCCGCGCTCTCTCCAAAGAGCACGCTCTGACCATTTCGTCCCACGACCAACAGGCGATCGCCGGAGGCCGCATCTGCCGCTGCTTCCGCCTCCGTATTTGCGTCGGGCGAGCCATCGCCGGTCGCGTCCTCGGACGTGTCGGCGACCGCGTCGGTGCCCCCGTCGAGGGCCGCGTCGCTCGCGGCTTCTGCGCCATCGCTCGCCGCGTCGCTGACGCTCCCCCCGGTGCCCTGATCGGCGCCGCTGTCGACGACACCACCGGGCACTTTGCGATCCGGCGCGTCTTCGCTGGTTGCGCAACGAAGAGTCGTCGTCGCGAGCACCAGGAACACGAACCCTCGTCGCATGACCGGCGAGGGCATAGCTCGCGGAGTTGACTCTGGCAACCGTCGGTCAGCGATAGAAGTCCTGCGCCATCCAGATGCTTCCGTCGCTCGTCACGAAGAAGCCGCAGCTGACCGAGCCGTATTTCGCGTTCATCATGTTGTTGTAGTGGCCGTGAGCGGCACCGTTGCCCGGTCCCTCGTCGAACATCGCTTGCAGGCAGGAGTCCACGGTGGATTCGGGTGTGCCCTTCCACCCGGGGCACTCATTTTGCGCGCTCTCTCCGCACTTTCCGAAGCGCCCGTGGGGCTGGGAGGTTTCCGCGTCACTCTTGGCCTGACCGTCGGAACACGATTCGCGATCGGTTCGCCGCTGGACCGGTCCCACACCTTTGGTCGATCGATAGCTGTTCGTCTTCTGGATGCAGCGATCTCGCGCGGCGGCGAACACGTCGCTGGCCGGCGCGGGAGTCGGCGGTGTTGGTGCGGTGGGCGTGGGTGGGGGCGCGGGCGTGGGCGTGGGGGCCGGCGCCGTCGCGGGGTTTCCGGGCATGCACGCCTGCCCCATGGGAGTGCTCAAACAGGCCGCGCCGGGCTTGCAGTCGGTCTCGCTCCGACATCCCCCGCAGCGTCCCCCGAGGCAGCGTCCGAACGGACATTGGAGGTCCGTGTCGTAGGTGCACGGAAATCCAGCTGCAGGTGTTCGAGCTGGGCGTCGAAGTCGAGGTCGGAGCCGGCGGGGGAGCGGAGCCCATGGGCGTGGGAGTCGGGCTGGGCGCCGGTGGGGGATATCCCCAGGCGCCCCCGCTCTGCCCAGCTGCCGGATAAGACGGCGGAGAATCCTCCTTTTTGCAGGCCGCGAGGAGCAGCACCGAAACGACGAGAATCGCCAGATAAAGGCGAGCTCCCAGGGGCGTAGTGGGTCCAAAGCGCGAAAACGACACAGCTCTCCCATTTCTCGGCCCGGCAGGGGCCGTGCGGGCCACTCCGCATGTTATATGCTCCCGACGCGAAGACGAGAGGGAGCATGATCGAAGACACGTTGGCAGAGCTTCGCTCCGGAATCGAAAAAGCGACGGAAGCGCTGCGGCGGGAGCTCGGAAAGCTCCGTACCGGTCGAGCCCACGCCGGGATGTTGGACTCGGTGCGCATCGACTATTACGGCCAGAGCACGCCCTTGTCCCAGATGGCGACGCTGAGCGTGCCCGAGCCCCGCATGATCACGGTCAAACCCTGGGACAAATCCCAGGTCCAGGCGGTCGAAAAAGCCATTCGCGAGTCCGATCTGGGGCTAAACCCCCAGACCGACAGCGAGCTCATCCGGATCCCGATCCCGGCTCTGAGCGAGGAGCGCCGCAAGGATCTGGTGAAGGTCGCGAAGAAGGACGGCGAAGAATGCAAGGTCGCGATCCGCAAAGTTCGTCACGATGCGATGGACATCCTGGCCGAGATCAAGGACGGCGGGGACGCCAGCGAGGACGAAGTGGAGCGCGCCAAGAAGAAGGCGGAGGAGATTGTCGCCGAGGCGTCGGCCCACGTAGATGGGATCATTTTGGCGAAAGAGAAGGAGATCCTCGCCGTCTGATCCGCCTTGATGCGAATAAACCCTCACGATCCAAGGCTTTGTCGTGCTTGACATCCCATCGAGCGAACGGGAAGATTTCCCCGACAGCCGGCCGGACCGAAAGCGAAACATGGTGAGATTGCGCGCAGCTGCCGCGGGAATCAGCGACGTTGGGCTGCAACGCGACCACAACGAAGACAGCTTCGCGATCTTGAACGATCAGGAGCTCTACGTCGTGGCGGATGGAATGGGCGGTCATCGCGCAGGCGATGTTGCGAGCCGTCTCGCGACCGACGCCATGGTCGAGTTCTTCCGGGCGACGGCTGCGGAAGACGTGACCTGGCCGTTCCACTTCGACGCTCGGCTTTCGGAAGAGGAAAACCGCCTGCTCACGGGGATCCGGATCGCGAACCGTCAGATCATCGAGCGCAGTCTCCGCTCCCGCGAATGCCACGGTATGGGGACGACCATCGTGGGCGCGCTGTTTTCGGCGGAGAAGCAGAAGATGTACATCGGTCACGTCGGTGACAGTCGCGCGTACCGAGTCCGGCTGGGCAAGATCGTACAGCTCACGCGCGACCATTCCCTGGTCAACGACTACCTCTTGGCGATGCCGGAGCTCACCGAGGAGCAGCGAAGCGAGCTCCCCAAGAACGTCATCACTCGCGCGCTCGGCATGCAGGACCACGTGACGGTGGATCTACAGAGCGACGACGCCGAGCCGGGCGATCTCTACGTTCTGTGCTCCGATGGTTTGAGCGGGATGATCGAGGACTCGGAAATTCTGGAAACGGCAAAAAACACCGACGATCTCACGGATGCCTGCCGACAGCTGGTGGCTCTCGCCAACGAGCACGGTGGCGAGGACAACATCACGGCCGTCATCGTTCGCATCGAGGAAGATCGCGTGGATGCCCACGCGGACACTCCTCCCCAGAGCTCGGAGCCGGAGCCGAAGCCAGTCGCCGATCAGCCCCCCGAGAGCGTCCGCTAGCGGCTCACTCTTCGCAGTTTTCGAACACGAACACGCCGTCGCCGGCGCACCACAGGTTGGGCTGCCCGCTGTTGAAGAGGGCAGGGCAGTCGAACTTCGCCCAGACGCGTCCGGCAGCGACCGAGAGCTTGTCCACGTCCACGGAGACGTTGCAGGGCCTGCCGTAGCCATCGGCGTCCGGCGCCTTGGGGCTGATCAGGTTGACCGCGCTCGTCGGATCGTACTCCTGGATGATCGCGGTCCCCGTCTTGCCCTTGAGACTGCCGCTACTGATCGCGAATGACGTCGAGCCGTAGGACGCGGAGGCGCTGAAGCTGCCGCCGGCGGTCACCTTGCAGGATACCTTTCCGGTGTCCTCGTCCACGACGGGCTTGCCCTTCGTGGTCGTGCTGGGCGGGTCACCGATCGTCGCGTTGTGCGCCTGGATGCTGCAGACCTTGCCAGGGGGTGTATCGGGGGTCTGGGCCGACTTGATCCGCATGTAGACTGCGCCTTGAGGCGGTGGAGCCGCCGGATCGCTGCAGCCCAAGGCCACGACGGCACCGAATGCCACACCCATCGATCCTCGAAGCTTCATCGACCGTCCCTTCCGTTAAGGCTGCCCGATCTTTAGCCCATCGGCACCCAAAGGATCAAACAACGGGGGGGACCGGCCCTCAGAGCCCCGCAGCTTTCATGCCGGTTTGGAGGTCCTGCCACAGGTCCTCCACGTGCTCGAGGCCCACCGAGAGACGGACCAGGCTGTCGGAGATGCCGATCCGCCGCCGGATCTCCGGAGGAATCGAGGCGTGGGTCATGATCGCCGGATGTTCGGCCAGGGATTCGACCCCACCCAGGCTTTCGGCCAGGGTGAAGACTCGGAGGGCGCTCAGGAAGCGCTTGGATTCCTCCACCCCACCCTCGAGCTCGAAGCTGATCATGCCGCCGGCGCCGCTGGGCATTTGCCGGAGCGCGAGCGCATGATCCGGGTGGCTCTCGAGCCCCGGGTAGTGAACCCGAGCGACTCCCGGGGTCTTCTCCAGGCGCCGGGCGAGCTCGGAAGCGGACGCACAGTGCTGGCGCATCCGCACCGGCAGGGTCTTGATGCCGCGCAGGACCAGATAGCAATCCATCGGGCTCGGCACCGCGCCGATCGCGTTCTGCAAAAACGCGATGCGCTCCCCGAGCGCGTCGTCACTGGTAACGAGCGCCCCGCCCACGACGTCGGAGTGACCGTTCACGTACTTCGTGGTCGAGTGCATGACCACCGTGGCGCCGAGCTCGAGCGGTCGCTGGAGAATGGGCGATGCGAAGGTGTTGTCGACCACCAGCGGGAGCTTTCGGCCTCGACAGAGCTCCGCCACCTTCGCGATGTCGAACAGCTTGAGCAGGGGATTGGTCGGAGTCTCCATCCAAACGAGCTTCGTTTCTTTGCGAAACGCCGCCTCCACGTTTTCGATGCGACGCATGTCGACGAACGTGGTTTCGATCCCCAGGGGCCCCAGCACCTTGTCGAACAGGCGGAAGGTGCCTCCGTATACGTCGTCGCCGGACACCAGGTGATCACCGGGACGCAAAGTGTTGGCGAGGGAGAGGGTCGCCGCACTGCCGCTGGCGAAGGCAAAGCCTCGCTTCCCGCCCTCCAATGCGGCCAGGCATTTTTCCAACGCTTCACGCGTGGGATTTCCGCTGCGCGAGTACTCGTAGCGCAGAGGCTTGCCCGGTTCGGATTGCGCGAACGTGCTCGAGAGCACGATGGGCGTCATCACCGCGGCGTGAGTCGCATCGAGCTCTTGCCCCCCATGGATCGCCAGCGTCTCCAGAAAATGCGATTCGACCGACATGCTGGGGGCTTAGCAGAGGCCGGTTTGCGGGACGCGAAGAAAAACTGGGGTGAGTGAGGGGAATTGAACCCCCGACAACTGGAGCCACAATCCAGTGCTCTACCACTGAGCTACACCCACCGTGGGGCCAGGAGGTCTAATCCAGGGTCCGGGGCCTTCGCAAGCCGAGCTTCAATCCAGCTTCCAAAACTCCTTCTGGATGCGACTCGCCGCGGCGAGCTCCGCCTCGTGGCGGGGGGATACCAAGCCTTCGACCGGTTCCGCAGGGATGTGGGGCTCCAGCGCGGCCAGGGTGGCGGCGATCGAGCCCGAGATCGCTCGGAGATCGTATCCGCCCTCGAGGAGGATCCCGAAGCGGCCCGAGGCCCCGCGGCGCAGGGACTTCAAGAGTAGCTCGGTCATTTTCCCGTAGCCGGCTTCGGAAAGAGCCATCGAGGCCAGAGGATCTCGCCGGTGAGCGTCGAAGCCCGCGCTCACCAGGAGCAGATCGGGATCGTACTGCTCGGTGATAGGTCCAATGATCCGCTCGAACGCGGCCGCGTACACGGCGTCGCCAGCCCCGGCGCCGAGGGGAACGTTCACCGTGTAGCCGCGTCCCGCGCCCGCTCCGCACTCGTCGGCCGCGCCGGTTCCGGGATAGAAGGGAAACTGGTGCAGCGACACGTAGAGCACCGACGGATCGTCGTAAAAAATCTCCTGAGTGCCGTTTCCGTGGTGCACGTCCCAATCGACGATCATCACCCGCTCGGCTCCGTGGGCGCGGGCGTGAGCGGCGGCGACGGCGACGTTGTTGATGAGACAAAACCCCATGGCCCGGTCGGGCCTGGCGTGGTGACCCGGGGGACGTAGGAGCGCGAGACCATAGGCAGCTCGTCCTTCTCGCAAGCTGTCAGCGAGCGCGATGGCTCCCCCCGCCGCTCGGGTGGCTGCTGCGATCGAGTCCTCGACGAAGTACGTGTCCTGATCGAAGAACCCTTGCTTGCCGGCCACTTGGCCGAGCTCCTGGATGTATTCCTCGGTGTGAACCCGGGACAGCTCGTCCTCGCTGGCGTCCCGAGGCTCCAGGCTCGTCCGAGGGAGGGTGAGGTCGGCTTTGGCCACTCCGGCTCGGGCCGCGTCGAGCCGTTCTGGGCGCTCGGGGTGTGGATCCCTCGATTTACGCAAGGAAAACACTTGATCATCGACCAGGGCTAGGGCGCTTTGCATGGGCTTTTATCCCGACGGTTCCGGATGATACCCTCGCGCCGCGTTCCCTGCAGGAACGCACGGGCGGCGGACTCACCCAGCCTACGGATGAGCCATTCACTCCCGCCGTGAAGAGGGTCACCCATGCGGTGGAAGATCATCGTCGTCAACGCTGGAATCGTCCTGATCGTCGGGGTCCTGAGCTACGTGCTCTTGGCCGCTTCGCTCTCGGATGTCGTCTCGAACCCAGGGGAGCGCAAGGTCGTGGTGGCCCAAGCGCTGCGCGCCGCAAGCGCCCAGCTCGCGCTCGACGCGCTCAGAATGGAGCGCTGGCTCGACTCCAAGACCAATTCCGAGCCGGTGCGCTCGGTCTACAGCGGCGGCACCCCCGAAGCTCGGCAGGTGGCAGCGACCGCGCAAGCCAACAAGGTTCGTGATGAAGCGGTTGCCGAGACCGCCTTCGCCAAGATCGCGCCGTCCCTCGTGCTGTTCGTCGACAAGGCCGGCGTCGTCATGGGTCGCAACGGCTCGGTGCTGATGCGTGGCGACAAGATGGGCGAAGCCTATCCCTCCGTGATGAAAGCGCTCGAGAGTGGAAACACCATGAGCGACGTGTGGCTCAACAAGGAGCGCCAGGAGCAAATGCTGGTGAGCTATGCGCCAGTTCGGGGCGATGACGGAGCCGTCATCGGGGCCCTCATCATGGGAACCCCCCTGAGCGACGATCGCCTCAGTCGCACGAGCGACCTCACCAGCGGCCAATTCCTCGCGTTGAGCGTGCCGGGTGCCAACGGTCTGGACCTCGTTTCGACCAGCGGCGGGGCCGCGGCGATGAGCGAAGCCGTTGCCGCTCAAGGTGTCAAAGACGCAGGCCAGAAGGCCCTCGATACGCAAAACGTCACCATCGCGGACACGCCGGTCGCCGGCTTCGTGATCGGCGCTGCGCCCCTCAGCGGTTACGGCGATGAAAAGCGCGCGGTGCTCATGGCGGCGGTCCCGGCTTCCCTCGTCGGCAGCGTGGGCGGTTTGCTCTGGCCGGTGTTCGGCGTCACGGCTCTCGGCGTGCTGCTCGTCATCGTGGGCGGCATGCTCATCGGCAATTACTTTCAGCGTCCGGTCTCGGAGCTCGAGGACGGCTTGCTCGCGATCATCAACGGCAAGACCGACATGCGGTTCCAGATCGAACATCCCGACCTCGGCGGTTTGGTGTTCCGCATCAACTCGCTCTTGAACGCGTTGATGGGCGTGCCAGAGGACACGACGGACGATCAGGGCCGCCCCTCGGTGGCTCCGAACGCAGCGTCCTTCGATGACGTCGCGATGCAGGAGGCGGGAGCCGGCGCGTCTCCCGAAGCGGCCAGCGCCCTCGCCGCCGAGCCCGTGGATGCGTATTACCAGCGGCTTTTCAACGAGTACATCGCGGCCAAGCGCCAGCTCGGCGATCCGGTGGACCACATCACGCAAGCCTCGTTCATCTCCCACATCCGCACGAACGAGCAGGACACCGCAGCGCGCATCGGACGAGCCGTTCGCTACCAGGTCCAGATCCGCGATGGCGCGATCTCGCTGGTCGCGGTCCCGCTGCCCTGAGCTCCGAGCACTCGTGCCTGACCCAAACGGGATCGGGCGCACGGTTCGTGGCAATCAGCCGTCACCGATCAGCCGTCGGCCCATCCCCGATGGCTGATGCTTGAAACCGAAGCCGAATGGGCGCAATTCCTGCGAGACCTGGCCAAGATCCAACGCTCCAGCCGCCGACCGGGTCTTGTCTCGCGCATGCGCTCCTTTGGCGCTATAAGCCGCCAGCGATAGCTCGCAGGCAAGGATCATGGGCCTTTTCGATTTCCTCAGCAAAAGCAAGACAGACAAGGGCAAGAGCGACCGCGCGCCCAAGAAGAGTGACCGAGAGCTGGCACGTCTCACGAAGCTCGTCGGCTCGAAGCTCAGCCAAAACTACGACCGCCAGGAGGCCATCGACGAGCTCGGCAAGCTCGGCACCGCGGAGGCCGCGGCCGCATTGCTGAAGCGTTTCGACTGGCTCATGGAGCCGTCGATCACGGACCAGGAAGAGAAGGAGGCGGCGGCCCGGGGTATCGCTTCGGCCGGCGAGAGTGCCCTCGACCCGATCCGGGAGTACTGCAAGAAGGCGGAGAGCCTCACCTGGCCTCTCAAGGTATTGCGTCAGGTCGTTCCCGAGGATCGCTTCGTCGAGGAGCTGCTGAGTGTGCTCGATCTCTTCGACACCGAATACGTGCGCAATGCGGAACCGAAAATCCAGATCATCGCCTTGCTCGAGGAATTTCCCTCGGAGGACGTGCGGGTCGCAGTGGAGCCGTTCGTTCAGGATGCGAGTGAGCCGGTGCGATTCGCCGCCGTCACGACCGTGTTCGCAATGAAGGATATAGAGAGCGCTTCCGTTCTCGTCGCTGCGCTCGAAGAAGAAGAATCGCTGCGGGTCAAAAATCGCATCGCCCAGAACCTGGTCGATCGCGGTTGGGAAGTCCCCGAAGATCTTCGGGCCTTGGCGAAGGAGCACCTCCCCCCCGGTTACCGGTTGGAAGGCACCCGCGTCCGCAAGGGCTGAGGTCTCTCAAAGTATCAGTCGCATTTCGGCGTTTCAGGACAGCAAGTCGCCGCGATCTCCGCCGGCAAGCAAGCGTCGCGCGCCTCGCAGTAGCAGTCGCCGTTTTCACAGAAGCGAGCGCTGCCGTCGACCTGGGGATGAGCCCCCTTGCACTCGAACCGTCCGCCCTCGCGGAAGCACTCGAGCTCCCCTTCGCAGCAGCGCGCGGCATCCTTGTCGGAGAAGCACTTGTCGGACGCGATGCAGCGACACTCCCCTTCGCCGCAATAGCGATCCCCCGCGTCCACCAGAGGGTGGTCGCCCTGGCACGACAGGCCGGCGCTTCCGCCGCTTGCACTACCAGCGCTGCCGCTCGTGCCCGCCGCTCCGCCGCTCGCCGTGTTGCCCGCGACCCCTCCGGTATTCCCTCCGCCAGCTCCGTCGAGACCCGAATCGCCCGAACCGCATCCCCAGGCGATTCCGGCTGCAAGAACCGCAAGACCCGCCGCACAAAAGCTCGTTTTTCCCATGGTCGTCCTCCTGCAAGGTGTAGACAACAATAGGCCTGTTGGTAGGCAAGAGCTGCCAATTTTAGCCTATATCCTGCGAATATCGTATACTAGCTGTATGCATTCTTTGGTCCGAAGCCCTGGACCGAGCTCGCCGCGCCCTGCAAGCTGAAAGGACCGATGACCTCGGCCAAGTCAGCAGACGCAGCTCGCCCCGGCACTCTCGAGGTGTTCGCCTACCTGGACTACCGAGCGTTCCTTCGGGACTACTACCTGGAGAAGAAGGATCGCCGCGGCCTTTCTTACCGCGCGTTCTCCCGCCGCGCAGGACTTCGCTCCCCGAATTACTTGAAGCTCGTGATCGACGGCGAGCGGAACCTGAGTGACGAGATGGCCGCCCGGTTCGCGAAGGCTGTCGGTCTCGACGGCGACGGCGCCGCGTATTTCGTCGAGCTCGTTCGCTTCAGCCAGGCGCGCACCACGCCCGAGCGAAACGACAGCTACGCGCGCCTGACCGGATATCGTGGCTATCGAAAGGCCCAGGCCCTGGAGCTGGCCCATGCGGCCTACCATTCGACCTGGTACCTGCCGGCGATCCGCGAGCTCGCGGCGCGACGCGACTTCCGTGAGGACCCGGCGTGGATTGCGCGAACGCTCCTGCCGTCGATCACGAAGGCCGAAGCCGCTTCGGCGCTTTCGACACTCTTCGATCTCGGTCTACTCACCCGGGACGAGCGGGGCTCCATTGCTCTGGGCGAGCCGCTGGTTTCCACGGGCGCCGAGACCCGAGGTCTCCACATTCGCAACTACCACCGGACCATGATGGAATGCGCCGTCACCTCGATGGACACCGTACCCGCGAGCGATCGCGACATCTCGTCGCTGACCCTGTGTCTGAGCCGCGACGGCCTCCTGCGTTTGAAGCAGCGCATCCAGCGCTTCCGTCGAGAGCTTCTCGAATTGGCGACGCTGGAGGAGGATCCAGAACAGGTGGTCCAGGTGAACTTCCAGCTGTTCCCTCTCTCCCGCGCCCGCAAGGAGGAGAGTCGATGAGGCTCCGGACTGCCGCGCTCGCTCTACTCGCGCTCCTCGCCGCGTTCGTCGGCTGTGCGCCGACCGAAACCGGAAATCCCTCGCTCACCACCAGTGCGTCCCTGGTGGCTTACTCGAGCGACCCGAACGCGATCCGCATCGGGGCGGGCAATGGGAACAGTCTGGACGGCGTTTGGCTGTCCTACGCCAAGGTCGATCTCGAGCCCTGTCATGGGCCTCCCGCGCTGACCGCAGTCGATGGCCCGCTCTCCGAGGATCTGCTCGTCCGACCTCCCGCCGCTCACGCGCTCCACACCGATCTCGATCGCTTCTGCCGGATCCTGATCCCGCTGTCGCCCGCGTCCGCTCCGCTGCCCGCGGGCGCGCCAGCCGAGCTCTCCGATCACGTGCTCGTCGCGCGCGGCCGAAGGGGAGATGGGCGCACGGTCATCATCGCGAGCCAGGTGGCACGACAGATCGTGCTCGACGTGGGACCGGCCGGCCTGGGTCTCGATGTGGAGCCCCGACGCCTCCTCATTGCCTTCGACGTGGTCCCTTGGTTCGCGAACGTCGACCTTTCTTTGGCCAGTGTCGACACGGACGGCGTCATTTACATCGACGACGCTCGAAACCCGTCGCTCCTGGCGGCATTCGAAGCCGCTCTGGACCACTCCGCGTCCCTCCACCGCGACCTCGACCATGATGGGGAGGTGGATCCGAACGAGCTTCGGCTGGATCACTGAGCTGAAATTCTGGGATTTACAGGGAGGCGGAAGGGCGGAAGAATTTTAGGGGGGATTAGGTCAATCGTTCGGGGCGGCGTGCTCGTGGAGCTGATCCGGTCGTCTTGGGCTGGCCGCAGGAATGGGGGCGGTTGGCGCCGAGAGGTGCGATTCGGAGCACCAGTGCAAAGCCGCGCCCAGGGACGTGTCACGAGGGTACAGCACGGCAGGGGCGTGCGCGTTCCTGCGACGGCTCTTTGACCCGAGTCAAAGAGGAGAGCGGGTCACTCGCTGACGCGAAGCTCTTGGGGCAGGTAGAAGTTGTAGCTCACCGTCAGCATCTGGTTGAACTTGAACTGACGGTCGTCGCCGTTGACCTTGTTGTCCGGGAAGTCACCGTTGGGATCGCCACCCGCCGTGTCGAAGCCGCCGGTGTTCCACGCGAAGGGAAGGGCGCGCCACTCGAACCCGATGGCGTTCCACTTGTTCACGTAGAACGAGAAGCCGAGGCCGAAGGTCGGACCGATGGCTACGCGGCTCGTGCGCTCGAAGGAGGCGGCGGCCTGGCAGTCCGCGTCACAGTTCTTCCGCTCTTTGAGGCCGACGAACGCCGGGCCGGCGAAGAAATAGAGGTCCGTGTCGACGTAGATGCTCTGGAACAACGCCAGCTTGCCGCGGAACGGGACCGCCGTGAGCTGGGGCGCCAGAATCCAATCAATCGCGCCGAGTTGATTCTTGAAGGTCTGACCCATGTTGATGGCGGTCAGACGGCAGTTCGCGTCGTCGAACCGGGCGGGCTCGCCATTGCCATCACGGCAGCCACGAGCCTCGTTCACCTTCTGGATCTCGTCCGAGAGCCCCGTGGTGATCTTCACGGCTCCGTAGGCGCCGAAGGCGCCGATCGCGAGCCAGTCGGTGATGTTGTAGTTGATGCGAGCGCCGAACAGGATCGTGCGCTGGTACTCGTCGAGCAGCGTGAAGGTCGCCGTGGGGGCGATCTCGAAGCGATGCTCACGATAGAGCCGGAGCTTGCGCACAGCGGGCGCGCCAGCCAGTGGCCCAGTCAGCAGGATTTCCTGTGCCTCGGCCGGCTTCTCGCTCGCGGCGAAGACCGCGGCACCGGCTACGAGCCCACAGAGTAGCTTGCGGAAGGTTGCCTTCACTCCGCGGCTCGCTTTCGGGTTCATTGTGCTCCTCATCGGGGTCTCCGCTTCCGTCATTTCGGCAACCTGTAGTCGAAGGAGAACGGAATGAAGATGGCGACACCCACCTGCGCCTGGACGTTGTTCGTGAGCTTGGAGTCGCCGTACCAGGTGCCCTCGTCTTGGAGCTCCTGGACGGGAACGACGCCACCGCAGTCGACGCCCTTGCCGTCTGGACCGCCGCTGCCGCAGAGCGTGTTCTCGAGCTTGTCGTTGAACACGTAGTCGCGAACTTCCAGCACCGCTGCGAACCAGCGATTGAAGAAGATGCGAAGACCGAGGCCCGCGTTGAAGGCGATACCCGTCTTCCAGGCGAAGTTTCGGTTATCGGGGTCGATGACCGGGATGGGACGGGTGGAGATGGCTCCGACGCCACCGACGATGTAGGCGTCGTAGTGGAAGATGAAGTCACCGAACCCGGCGAACTTGCCGTAGGCGGGCACGTACGTGAAGTTCAGCGCCGCTCCCCAGTTGTACTCGGTCAGCGGAACGCCGACGCGCGCGGCCCGACGCACCTGGGAGTTGAACTTACTGTCGACGTTGAACGGCCGGTAGTAGTTCACGTTCGCGCCAATCGCGAGAACGTTGGTGATGTAGTAGTTGAGCGCGAGCCCCGGGCCGGGATGGCCGACGAACTGATCGTTCAGGGTGAACGACCAGTAGGGGTTGACCTCGACGCGGCGAACGCGCAGCGCGAAGAGCTGCTGTACGGCGTAGATCTGCTCTTTGAGAGGCTTGGCGGCCTCCTTGTTCATGTCGAGCTTGGGGCAGGCTGCCGGATCGATCTTGCAGATGTCGCCCAGGCCTTCCCCGCCGGGAATTTCCTCCCCGGGGATCTCGTCGCCGCCCGGGATCTCTTCCGGAGTTTCGGCGCCCTCTGCACCTTCCCCGGCTGCAGCCGCATCCCCGCCTTCGTCACCGCCTTCGGCAGGCTTTTTCTCGGCTTCCGCTGCTGGCTTCTTGCCCTGAGCCCAAGCACCCGCGGGCACTAGGCTGAGCGCAGCCGCAACGAGGAGCCCGATGCGCGTCTTTTTCATCGATGCCTCTTACCGCTTTCCTCTACAACGACCGCTACGACGAAACCGCTAGGAAGAGCAACTGCAACTATCCAATAATATTGATGAAATCCGCGAACCCCGCGTGCCGCGCGACTATATCACGCCCTTTTTTTCGCGATCAACCACGAAAATTCGCGAGCTTGCGCTTCTAGGCAGCGCTGGCCTCGCTTTCCTTACCCAGCAAAGCCTCCACGAAATCTTCGGCTGAAAAATCATGCAAATCATCGGGTCTTTCGCCAAGCCCGATGAACCGGACGGGGATTTTCAGAGTATCGCAAATTCCGAGGACCACTCCACCTTTCGCGGTCCCATCCAGTTTGGTGAGGACGATTCCGCTCAAGGGGAGGGCTTCCTGAAACTCTTTGGCCTGGGCCAGAGCGTTTTGTCCGTTCGTGGCGTCGATCACCAAAAGGATCTCGTGGGGTGCACCGGAAAGAGCCTTTTCGGCGGTCTTTGCGATCTTCTTCATCTCCGCCATCAGATTGGTCTTGGTGTGGAGGCGGCCGGCGGTGTCCGCGAGCACAACGTCCGCACCAACCTCCTCGGCTTTCTTGATGGCGTCGAAGACCACACTGCCCGGATCGGCGCCGTCTTTGCCACGCACGACTTCCGCGCCCACCCGCTCGCCCCAGACGACGAGCTGTTGGACCGCGGCAGCACGGAACGTGTCTCCAGCAGCGAGCACGACTTTCTTACCGTCGTTCTGGAGCTTGGTAGCGAGCTTTCCGATCGTGGTCGTCTTCCCGGCGCCGTTGACGCCCACCATCAAGACCACGGTGGGCTTGTCGCGAAGCACGAACGCTCCGTGCGCACCGCCCACATCGAGGATGCGACGCGCTTCCTCGCGGAGCGCTTCCCATACTCTCGACGAGTCGGTGAAATCGCCCTTGGAGAGCATCTCCTTCAGGCGTTCGAGGATCGCTTCGGTGGAGGCAACGCCGACATCGGAAGCAAGCAGCACCTCTTCGATGCCTTCCGCGATCGTCGGATCGATCTCGCGCTTTCCTGCGAACAGCGCCTTGAGCTTGCCGAAGAATCCTTCGCTGCCGCGACTCTTCGCGAGGCCTCGACGCATTCCCTCGAGATCGCGAGCGCCAGTGAGTGATGGTCGAGCGGGCTCGCTCGCCGCTTCATCGGCCTCGACCGGGATCTCCTGATCGCCCGGTTCGAGCGCCCCCGGAGCGGGCTCGCGACCGGAGGGCTCTGCCTTCGCCCTCGGCGCGCTGCGAGGAGGCTCCGATTTCTTCTCTGGCAGCTTCTTCGCAGGGGGCGCTGCCTCGATTTTCTCGGGGCTACCCGCTCCTTTGCGGAAGAACAAAAAGTAGGCGGCGGCGAGCACCGCCAGCACAGCCACGACGTAAACGATTTCCATCGGAAGAGGCCGCTCCAGGTGGCGGCGGACTATAGTCGTTCACGCCAGAAAACTCGACCCCCCTGGAAAAGGGCGACTTTCAGCGCTTGGCGTCCCCCGGCGAACGCCACGACGGCTCTTGGTCGACAATCTCACTCTCGACCTCCTCATCCGGTGGCTCCGGTCCGAAGGCCGCTCGTTCCACCGCCTGAGCCCAGGAGCCCACGTCCTCGGCTCGCCGACTCTTGGCAATCTTGGCGACGAAGCCCGGGGTCGGGATCCGGAGCGCTCCACGGTCGGCCCATGCGAGTGGCCCAATCCACGAGCCGCGCGAGCAACGCCCGTCGGCGAGATACGAGGCTCACCGAGATGTGACCGGGAGGTGGCAACGCCCTGTCGAGCGTCGAGTGCCAGCGAGCTTGCACCGAGAGGCGAGCACCCTCCACCCGTTCGACGGGAGCGAGCTCGAAGAAACCGTCTTCGTCGGAGACGGCCGATGGCGGCGACACATCCTCCCCGAACGAAGGCAAGATGATCTGCACTCGTGCGTCGGGGATTGGATTGGCTTCGTGGGCGTCGAGCACACGACCTCGCCAGCCGGAATGCACGGGCCCGAGCTCCAGCACTTCGAGCGAAGGTCGCCCTGGTGGCAAGCTCAGAGTTTTCGGATCGGGTTTCTCCGTGCGCGCGGGTCGCCACCAAGTGCGCACGACCCAGCCCGCGACCAGGAGCGCCGCCAGCACCCACGGCAACCGTCGCCAGGGACTCGGCGGAGCGATGGGAACGCTCACGGTCAGCGACTCGGCCGGCAGCCACCACGGTGCATCGGGGAGGTAGCGCAACGTCATGGGCACCCGTCCACTCGCGGGCGCCACGAAGCTGGCGTGAACTCGAGCGGATCCCGCGCTGACAGGTGCGGCTCCCGCGGACTCCCCATTGACCAGCGCTTCCACCGTACCGCCCGGAACTGCGCCGAGAGCGGAGCCCACCGCCACGTCGAAATCCACGCCGTCCTGAGGGTCGGCCGTCGGAATGGCGCTCGGAATGGACAGCGTCACGTGAGCGGTTTTCTGGATGGGGATCGCTCGCCGGGCGGGTTGAATCGAGTCGGAGCCGGCAAACTCGGCGATCAAGTGGGCCGGGCCAGGTGGCCCCAGCGAGCTCGAACGGAGCGTGACCTGGGCTTGCTCAGGGGGATGCGTCGCAACCCGAGCGAGCTCCCGCGACAGGCCGTCTTCTTCGATCGAGACCCTGATCTGGAGCGTCGGTCCCACGTCGTCAGCGGGATCGATCTGGGCGTCGATCCAGAGCGCGTGAGTCTCTCGCTCGAGCGAGAGCGCGGTCGGCGGTGACTGAAAGGACAAGAGCAAGCTGCGTCGAGATACGGCGAGATCGACGTGCGCCGATGCGCGATCGTAAAATCGATCTCCATCGAATTCGATGTCGAGCGCGCCCCGTGTGCCGACGTTCGAGAGCGTCACACAAAATCCGCCGTTTCCATCCGTGTCTACGTTGATCACGCCTCCCACGACCCGCAGCTGGGACGGATGAGTGGGATTGCAGGCGGTCGGGACGCCGAGCGGTCCGCTGCTCGCGAAGGAAAGCCGCCCCTGACCCAGCGGTCGTCCCGTGTCGTCGGAGAGCCGACCCTTCACGTCCACTCCTCCCTCTCGAGGAACCACCCGTGCCTCGATACGAGCGGCGCCGCGGACCTCCACTCGGACCGCCGCAGCCGTCGACGCCCACAAGAGCGAGCTCGCGGCCAGGATCGCTGACAGATTCCGGGGTGGGAGCATGTAGGCGGACCCGAAGGCTAGCTCGGATTTCGAGGTGGGCGTAGCCGCTGCTCCACGAGTGGGCTCGTCGTGGTTGGAAGAAACCCCCCAGAAAGCGGGAGCTGAAACCGACGCCTTGAAGGAACGCGTCGGTCAGCCGTCTGACCCATACGAGGTGACGAGAGAGCGAGTGGGAAGGGCAGAGGAGACACGGGGGTCGTGATACGCTCGCGACGAAAGATGCGCGCGCGGCTCTCCGCAGTCCTCATCGCTCTCGCTACCGTCGGGGTCACGAAGGCGAGCCTCGCGGACTCCGTCAATCGGGCGGCCGAGCAGCTGAAGAACGGCGACGATTTTCGAGTACGCACCCAGGCCGCTCTGGCGCTCGGGTCCTCCAAGAGCAAGCGCGCCATCAAGCATTTGTGCTCGGGTCTGGAGGATTCGAACACCACGGTTCGCGCGGCTTCGGCGGCGGCACTCGGCAAGCTGAAGAAGGGCGGGGACGACTGCCTGAAAGACCGGCTTGCGGAGGAGAAGAACTCCACCGTGAAGTCCTCAATCAAAAAGGCACTGTCGCTCCTCAAAGGTGGCGGCGAGCCCAACATCACGAAGAACACCAAGTTCTACATCGCCATCGCCAAGACCGCCGACAAGACGGGTCGTTCGGGCAGCAAGGTCGATGGCATCGTTCGCAAGGCGATGAACAAAGCGGCCGATGACCTCGAGGGCTACGTGATTGCCCCCGACACTGAGACCACATCCGAAGCGAAGACACGCCTCGGGAAATGGAAGAAGCTCAGAGGGTTCTACCTGTCGCCCAAGGTTCTCGCGCCGCGATACTCAGGGGGGAACCTCGTCATCAAGATCGAGATCGCAATCTTCACCTACCCCGGTAAGGCTCTGAAGGGGACCATCCCGGTCAACCTGACCATGGAGGGCGTGTCGGGTAAGGACAGCGACAGCGAAGACGAGCTCATCGAACGCGCAGCAGCTCGGGCGCTCGAGAAGTTCTCCGAGAACGTGGAGAGAATCCAGTAACGCCGAATTATTTGGTCGATCAGGGCTGAACCCGGACCTCAATCTTGCTCCGGCCTCCGATAGCCCCGTACCCTTTACGATTGGCCCCCACCGAAAAGCATCGAGGAGAGAAAATGGCAGAAGCGGCAGCACCGGCACCGGCGGGGGGGCGTCACCAACGCCGGATGAAGAACTACCTTCTCGATCGCCATTTTCAGTTCAAATACACCGGGTATCTGGTTGCCATCGCCGTCGTGCTCAGCATTTCCCTCGGCGCCGCCCTCTGGCTCACCAGCCGGGAGGTGATTGCCCAGAGCCACGCAACCGTGAGTCAGGGCGAGCAAGTGGTGGACGTGGGTCGCAAGGTCGTCGACGAAAGCCGAAAGGTGAGCGCCGTCGTTCAGATGAACATCGTGAAAGATCCCGTCTACGCGGACAATCCCGCGCTGCTCGAGGCCTTCAAGACCGACGCGAGCGTCCAGGACCAGCGCTTGAAAGAGCAGCAAGATCAGCTCGAGACGCAGGCGGCGGCCCTCAAGCACCAGTCCCAAGATCTCACGCGTCAGCAGCGAAATATGTTCACGGCGCTGGTCGCTCTGCTCTCGCTACTCGTCGTCGGCATCGGATTTGCCGGCATCATCGTGACTCACCGCGTGGCGGGGCCGATCTACAAGATGAAGCGGCAGATCAACGACGTGGCCGACGGAAAGCTCACCATTCCTGGCAAGCTCCGCAAAGGAGACGAGCTCGTCGAATTCTTCGACGCGTTCATCCACATGGTGATGAACCTCAGGGAGCGCCAAGAAAACGAGATCGCGCTCCTCGACAAGACCATCGAACACATGAGGGCCAAGGCCGATGCCAGCGACATCGCAGGCCTCGAGTCGCTCCGCGCAGAGATGCAGTCAGCGCTCGACACGAAGTGAGCGGAGGTCGGCGGACGCGCTTCGTCGCGGGAAATTCCCAGCTCAGAACGCCGCTGGCACGTAGTCGACGATCGGCTGACCCGCTTCGAACCGCACGCTGGCTGCGTCGAACCGCATTCGGTCTACGCTCGGATCGCGCTGGAAGCTTCGCTTCCACAAGCGCTCGCCCGCGATCCGAATGCGTCTGCGTTTCTTTCCATCGAGACTCCCGAATCCCGTCGTCCACGCGCCCGGGCCTCGGCTTCTGACCTCGACCACCACGACGAGGTTGTCCTTCCGGGCCACAACGTCGATCTCGAGTCGATTCACTCGAAGGTTCAACGCGAGGATCGAAAAGCCCGCCGCTTCGAGATGGTGTGCCACCGCTCGCTCAGCGCTCGAGCCGCGCAGAGCCCGTTGATTCGGGGGCTCAGGGGTTTCCGCTGCCGCCGCAGTTGTACGTGACGTCGGAGCAATCGGTCTTGGGATCCGACGGGCGGTAGGGTTCGCCGTTGGTGATGCTCGAGTCCTTGATGCAGTAGCTGCCGGCGAGCTGCGCTTTGCCGAACCCGAGGTCGTCGATGAGCTTCTTGCAGGAGTATCCGCTCGGGCAGTCACAGTATCGCGCTCCGTCGTCCTTGCTGCCGTCCGCGTTGGCGCAGCGGCAGGAGCAGTAGACGGTTTCATCGGCGCGTCGCTCGATGATTTGCGGAGGGACTTGCACCGTGATGCGATCGTAGGAATTCGCGCCGGTCGTGCCGGGAATGCGGCACGCACTTCTTCCGGTCGGAGTCCCCTCTGGGGTCTGCGCCAAGTCGGTCGAAGCGACGGCGGTCGCTTCGGTCTGCCCGTATGGGCAGCTCACGCGGCCACGAAAGTGGTTCACCAAGCAGACGCGCGTTTCACACTGAAACGAGCGACTCTCGACGTTGACCTCCGTCTCGCTATAGCCCGCGAAGTCGACCTGATATTCGTCTTCGGGGGTGCATGGGTCGCCGACGCCACCAGGCTTGCAGCCAATGGCTGCGAGCCCGAACAGCGGCACCGCGAGGAAAGTGAGCTTGGAAAGGGCGGGGAATGAGCGGGTCATCTTCGCCATGCCATGGGTGAGTCGCCAGAGCGCCGTCTCAGGATCACCCCGAGCCGCCGCGTTTGGAGACGCTAGTCGACCGGGCTTCGACCCGTCAATCGCGAAGTCAGCGAAAATTTTGAGCTCGTGGCCGCTTGGGGCTGGTTGCCCAAGCCTGGGCGCGATACCCGTGTCGGAAGGAACCGCGGCCTTCGGTATGCTGGCCGCACTCCCGGCCGCAGGGCGATGTGGGCGGAGGTCCCAGAGGCACTCGGTCTCAGGCCATCGTCTACCCCGCCGTCAGCCCCCCTGGCAGCGACGCCTTGGAAAAAAGCGGAAATCCCCCGCCACTGCCGCTTGACAACGGTTCACCACGCTATCTAACATCAGCCCGCCCACGGGTGGTATCTATTGGTTCTCATTGAACTTTTTTGATCCCACCGCCCCGCATGCGTGGGGCGCGTCGTCCCTGGACGCATTCCTACGCAGAAAAAGAGAGGAACCATGTCTCGATCGCGCCTCGCCGCCCTCTGCATCTCAGCAGCACTCGCCTTCGCCGCGCTCGCGTCCACCGACGCCTCGGCACAAGAGGTGATCGATCTCGATGCGGAAGCAGCGAAACCGAAACCGAAGGCCAAACCCAAGGCGGCAAAGCCCAAGGCGGGCAAGCCGAAGGCTGCCGTCGCGAAGGACGAGAAGGCAGACAAAGAAGACAAGGGCGACAAGGGCGACAAGAAGAAGGACGCGAAGGGCGGCGTCGACATCGACCTGGATGAAGAGGGCGGTGGCAAGAAGGAAGAGGGACCCGTCGTCGCGGGACAGATGACGGAAGAGATGGCTGCCGCGAAGAAGCTCTTCGACAAGGAGCGCTGGAGCGAGGCCGCGCTAGCGCTGTACCGCGTGGTCCGCAGCGAGACCGGCGACGACCCCGGCAACAAGCAGCTCGCGCAGTACTACCTCGCGATCTCGCTCTACCGTCTGAAGTTCTACCAGGGCGAGCTACGCGCTCTTCTCGCAGATCGCGGACAACAAAAATCACCTGAAGTTCAAGGAGACTCTGCTGTGGCTGGCCAAGCTCGCCACGCAGCTTCCGGAGCCCGCCGACATCATCGAGCGCGTCGGCAAGTACACCGACGATCAGGTCGCGCGCTTCGACAACGAGCAGCAGCGCGATCTGTACTGGCAGCTCAACTACATGCTCGGTCGCTACAAGTACCGCAATCGGCAGTACGAAGAAGCGATCCGCCTCTTCAAGAAGGTGGACCGCCGCAGCGAGTACTACGTCAAGGCGCAGTTCTTCACCGGCATCAGCTACGTGCAGGTTCGCAAGAGCGTTCCCGCCGTGCAGTCGTTCCAGCGCATCGAGAAGGCGCTCGAGGAAGGCGTCGAAGGCGTCGAGGACGAGAACCGCATGCGCGACCTCGCGTATCTGTCGATGGCGCGCACCTACTACTCGGCGTCGATTCGTCTCGACGCAGAGACCAACGCTCCGAACGTGAACGAGAAGAAGCTCAGCGCCGCGGTCAAGTACTGGAACCAGATCGAGCCCGCGAGCGAGTACTGGCTCGACGCGCTGTTCGAGGAGTCCTGGGCGTACTTCATGGCCGGCGACTACCCGCGCGCGCTCGGCAACATCCACACCATGCAATCGCCGTACTTCCCGAATTCGTTCTACCCGGAAGCGGACGTGCTCAAGGCCGTCATCTACTTCGCGAACTGCAACTACGAGGGCGCCACCACCGTCGTGGCGCGGTTCAACAAGAAGTACGTGCCGATCCGCGACGAGCTCGAAAAGGTGCTCAAGCGCTTCAAGGGCGAGAACCAGGAAGAGCCGTTCTTCAAGTTCCTGAAGGAAGTTCGGGACGGCAAGGCGAATCTGGACCCGAAGATCCGACCCATCGTCGAGATCGCCCTCTCCGATCGCCAGCTTCTGCGCAACATCGAGTACGTCCGCCTCTTGAACGAGGAGCGCTCGCGTTACACCCGGGCTCCCTCGACCTTCCGCGGCTCGTCCGTGGGCCAGTTCGTGGACGACTCGCTCAAGATTGCGCGCGACCTCGCCGTCCGTCAGGCGGGCGAGCTCGCCCTCAGCCGCTACCAGCGCAACGTCGACGAGCTCAACGAGCATCTGCGGAACGGTGAAAAGATCCTCATCGACATCACCGCTGCCCAACGCAACTTGCTCGACGAGAAGATCAGCAAGGGGCAGGTCAGCAAAGCTGAATCGAAGATTTACGGCGTCGTCAAACCGGATGAAGAGCACGTGCTCTGGCCGTTCGACGGCGAGTACTGGCGCGACGAGCTCGGCTTCTATCGCCAGGTAGTCGAGTCGGCCTGTGGGAGGTAATCGAACAATGCTATCCACCCAAATTGCTTCAGACCGTCGCGCCAATTGCGCGAACGCACACGCCAGCCGAGGTCCGAGGGTGCTATCCCTCGCGGTCCTCGCGCTCTCGGCCATCATCGCACTGCCGACGGTCGCGTCGGCAGCGAGCGAGATGTCGAGCGCGTGTGTCGGATCCGAAGCGAAAAAGAATCTTTCGGAGTGTCCGGGCGGCCCGACCAAGATGGTGGTCGGCGGCAAGCGCGCGGCGGCGTTCAAGAGTGCGCCACCCCCGCGTGAGCGCAAGAGCCCGACGGACATCAAGCCGAAGAATCCCAGCGAGTCGATGGCAGCCGGCCAGCGCGACACCCGCAAGAACCGGCTCAAGGCGCGCGCCCGTGCACTGCTCATCACGGAGATCGGCGGCCTCGAGAGGCTCTTTCGGTCCACGCCGAAAAAGTCGCCGGACCGGCCGCAGCTGATCCGTCGCTTGGCAGAAGGTTACGTCGAGCTCGAGAGCGCCGCGCTCCGCGACAAGACCCGGAGCGACATCATCGCGCAGGACTTCAAGAAGAAGAATCCGGGCAAGGCGCGAACTGCGCGCGGCCAGGCGTCCCAGGCCAAGAAGATCATGGTCGCAGCGCGGAAGAAGGCGATTGCCTACTACACGCTGATGAAGAACGCCTACCCGAACTATTCGAAGCTCGACGAGGTGCTCTACTACCTCGCGTACGAATACGAGCAGGCCGGCGACCTCAAGAATGCGCGCAAGGTCTACTACGAGCTGATCGAAAAGGCGCCGAAGTCGCCGTACATTCCCAACGCGTATCTGGCGTTCGGCGAGCTCTTCTTCCAGGAGGCCCAGGGCGATCCGGCCAAATGGGATCTGGCAGCCGCTGCTTACCAGGAAGTGACGAAGTACCCGCCGCCGGACAACAAGGTCTACGGCTACGCCCGGTACAAGCTCGCCTACGTGCACTGGAACAAGAACGAGTTCCCCGAGGCGATGAACGAGTTCAAGAAGGTGATCGAGTACGGAACGCAGTACTCGCAACTTCCGAACGCTCCGCAGCTCGCCAAGAGCGCTCGTCGCGACCTGATTCCGGTCTACGCAGCCAGCGGTGCTCCGGACAGGGCGTACAACTTCTTCAAGCCACTGTCGGGAGACAAGGGCGGCGAGAACAAAAAGACGATCGACATGATGAACGAGCTGGGTCTCGCCTACCTCGACACCGGTCACTACAAGGAAGGCATCGTTCTTTATCGCGACCTCTTGAGCCGCGACAAGGGACCGAACAGCTGTCACTACCAGACCCAGATCACCATCGCGACCCAGGCGATGAAGTCGGGTGACAAGGAAGGCGTCCGCAAGGAGCTCGATACGCAGCTCGCGATGCGCAATGCCTTCATCAAGGACAGCAATCCGAACGACAAGAAGCTCGAGTGCTCCAACCGCACGGCCGAGCTTCTCTCCGAGAGCGCGATGGCCTGGCATCTCGAGGCCGTGGGCTCCGGTGGCGTGCGCGGCACCGGTGACAAGAAGACGATGGATCTGGCCGCCTACCTCTACAAGAAGGTGAGCGAGAGCTTCTCGAAGCAGGACTTCGCGAACTTCAAGTTCCCGCGCATCGTCAAGAGCGACTGGCCGACGATCTACAAGATCAAGTACGCGATGGCGGACTTGCTCTACTTCCAGGAGCGCTGGGAGGAGTGCGGTCCGGCCTTCGACTCGGTGGTGGCTGAAGATCCCAAGGGCAAAGACGCCGCAGAAGCCGCCTTCGCCTCGGTGCTCTGCTACCAGAAGATGTACGACAAGATGTACAAGGGCGAGGCCGACCGTAAGGGCAAAGGTCTCGGTCCCAAGGGCGCGGACGAGAAGGACCGCGAGGCGAAGAAGGGCGAGTGGGAGAAGTTCAAGCCCAAGCCCCTCACCGATCTGCAAAAGGGCATGATCACCGCCTTCAATCGCTACGTCTGCTACATCGTGCCGCCCAAGGGGAACAAGGAAGCCTACGAGCAGTACGTCGAGGTGAAGTTCGCTAGGGCCCGGACCTATTACGAAGCGCAGCACTGGGAGGAGGCCGCCCTCGGTTTCCGTGACGTGGCTCTGAACCATTCGGACCACGACTCGGGCATCTACGCCGCGAACCTCTACCTGGAGAGCGTCAACGTTCTCGGTTCCCGCGCGGAGCCGCCGCGGCCCACCTGCTTCGACGACATGGGCAGCGACGTCCCCTCCTTCCTGAAGCTCTACTGCGAAGGGAAGAAGTACGAAGACAACAAGGACAACTGCGAGCTATTGACCCGCATTCAGTTCGACATCACTCGCCTCCGAGCGCAGAAGATCGTCGAGCTAGCGGACTCGCAGCAGGAAAAGGGCAACAGCCGCGAATCCGTCGAGAACTACAAGAAGGGCGCCGACGCCTATCTCGACATCTGGCGGAAGTACTGCGAGGGCCCGATGTCGAAGGGCGAAAAGATCAAGCAGTGCGAGAACGCCCACGAGATCGTCTACAACATGGCGAAGGCCTATCAGGCGGCGCACTTGCTCGCCAAATCGATTCAGGCCCGCCTGATCTTGCTCGATCCCAAGTACGGGATGGAAAAGACGGATCTCGCCCAGAAGGCCACGTACGAAATCGGCGGCAACTACCAGGCGATCGCCGTTTACGATCGCGCCGCGGACTTCTACGAGCGCTACGTCGAGCAGACCTGTGGCAAGCTCCGCAAGTGCGGCGAAGACGCCGACAAGGCCCTCAGCGACGCGGTGCTGCTCCGTCTCGGTCTCGGCCAGGACGACAAGGCCATCGACGACTCGAACAAGTTCAATCGTTACTTCGGGACGAAAAAGCCCGATCAAGTGGCGTCGATTTCGTTCGCGATCGCGTCGCACTACGGCGAAAAGAACGAGTGGGGCAACGTCATCAAGCGGCTGGGCGGTGCCATGCGCCAGATCGATTCGAAGGCGACGCTCGACGTTCGACTCCAAGCGCACACCCTGATGGGTCGCGCGATGAGCAACGAAAACCGCAATGCCTCGGCGGAGTACGCCAAGGTGACCAAGCTCTGGTCGGACCCGAGCAAGGCCGTGAAGGAAATCGAGAGCACGGGTGAGGGCGACCCCCAGCGGCGCCTCGGTCGTTCCCTCGAAGCGGTCGGTGAGGCGGTCTTCTACTTCGCCGAGCAGAAGAAGAAGAAGGTCGATGCGGTGAAGTTCCCTGCCTACAAGGGCCCGGGAACGAAGGACGCGGTTCTCAAGCACATCCAGGGCAAGGTGAAGGACTGGATCGGCAAGAAGCGACCGCTGATCGAAGACGCGACCAAGGAGTACAAGAAGATCGTCGACCTTCAGCCGACTCCCCCGCCTCGGTGGGTGATCGCGGCAGGCTCCCAGGTCGGAAACATGTGGGGCGGCTTCGTGGACGAGTTCCGCGCGGCTCCCATTCCCGACTCGATCAAGAAGGACTACGAGCTTCGGACGGCCTACTACGGCGCTCTCGATGACGCGAGCGAGCCGCAGAAGAAGACCGCTCGTGGCGCGTTCGAGACCTGTCTGGGCTACTCGGTGAAGTACCAGTACTTCGACGACTTCACCCGCGCGTGCGAGGTGTGGCTCGCGAAGAACTACAAGTCCGAATACCACTTGATCGACGAGTTCCGCGGCGCTCCAACCCGTGTGAACTCGGCACTCTCCGAGCAGGCGTTCCCGCTCCGCATTGGTGGCGATCCACTCGTCACTGTCGCGCCTCCGCCCGAGCCAGAGAAGAAGAAGGAAGAGAAGAAGGACGACAAGAAGTGAGCGGGACTCGCCACAGGATATCGAGGAGAACTCCAATGATGCGCATCAAGACAATCGCGGGTGCGGCGCTTCTTCTGGCGGCAGTCGGCTGCGGAGGGGGTGCTGGCGGGGGAAGTGCGAAGAACCCCTCGAACCCCAGTGGAAAGAAGGACCGGAGCGGACATGCGGTCGATCAGGAAGCCGCCCGCATGTTCGGGGCCGCTCTCGACGACTTCGCGAGCCACGACAAGAAGGGCGACTGGAACGAGTCGGCTTGCACGTCGGTGGCTCAGTCGTTTCTCGAGGCGTCGAAGAAACAGGAATCGGCCACCAACAAGAAGCTCCCTGAGGCGCACTACGACGCGGGGCTGGCTTACCAGCGTTGCGACAAGCACACCGAAGCGCGCTCTCAGTTCGAGCAAGCGGTGCAGATCGACCAGAAGTTTTACCGTGCCAAGGCCCAGCTAGCCCTGTACGACTTCGAAAAATCCAAGGACGTCGAGGGCACGATTCGCACCCTCGACCAGATCATTCGTGACGCGAAGTACCAGAACGTCGAAGCCCTGGTAGCCATCGCCGCCCTTCAGATGGAGCGCAACAACGACGCTTCCGACGAAGACGGCAAGAACGACATGGAGCGCGCGAAGCGGAACTTGCAGCGTGCTCTGGCCATCGACGACGCCTACATGGCCGCCTTCAATCAGCTGGCGATCTTCTACCTGGAAGAAGCCAAGGCAAAGGCGGAAGGCGCCAAGGCGCGTAAGCGTCGAGGTCTCGTCGCTGCGAGCTCGAAGAAGAAGCAAGCCAGCTCCCAGCAGCTCGATCTCGCCGCGCTGGTCGCCTCTCAGGGCATTCGGAAGAACCCGAACTACGCACCGCTTCACAACACGGCGGGCTTGATTCAGGTCGAGCTCAGAAACTTCAACTCCGCAGTGAAGAGCTTCGGCACGGCTCGTCGCCTAGACGGTAAATTCTTCGAGGCGCACATGAACTACGGCGCGGTGAACCTCGGGTTCCGCGGCTTCGAGGAAGCGGAGAAGGCGTATCGAGACGCTCTCAAGCTTCGACCCAAGGAGTACGAAGCGCATCTCGGCTTGGCGCTGGCGATCCGCGGGCAGATTCGTCCCGGCGATCCCGGAGGACTGACCGCGAAGGCCCAGGCCTCTCTCGACCAGGCCAAGAAGATCTCGCCGGAGCGTCCGGAGACCTATTACAACGAGGCGATCCTGACCCAGGAGTTCAAGGCGAAGGGGTCCGAAAAGGGTGCCATCCCGATGCTCGAGAAGGCTTCGCAGCTCTATCGCGAGTTCATCTCGAAAGCTGGCTCCGATGCGGGGTTCGCCGACGCGGTCAAGCGCGCCAAAGAGCGCACCCAGGACATCGACGACACGGTGAAGTTCATCAAGGAGGGGGAGGCCACGAAGAATGCACCCCCGCCGCCACCGCCGGCGCCGGCCGCCGGGGGCGACAAGAAGTGACAGGACTCCCCGCGCACACAATCCGCGGGAAAATCCATGTGGGGACGCCGTTTTCACCGCCCCCAAGCTTTCTCCTGTCCCACTGGTCTCAATCAGGAGGGAACCTTGGCGATTGGAAGGTGTCTCTCTACCTCGTGTGCTGCGTTATTTAGGCACTACGAGGCGAGTCGAATGACAATGCCGGCAAGATGGGATGGTCCCGTGTTTCAGGCATTGCCCGGTTTGAGTTGACGCTGTGGCTTTGACCAACGTACAATGTCACTGTAATCCCACGGAAAATTTCCGAGGAGGCTGGAACATGGCTCGTCCCCTTCGTCTAGGACTCGCACTCTCAGTAGGCATCTCGACACTCGTGCTCGCTTCCACTGCATTCGCGCAAGGCAAAACTGCAGCGAAAGAAACCAAGGGTGGCGACGAGGGCTACGGCTACACGTTCGACGATGATCCGTTGAACGCGGGTGGCTTCGGTCCCAATGATGCGACGATTCGTGTTCGTCCCCGCGCAGCTCGCACCACACTCATCCGCCCGCGCACATCGTTCGTGCCGGAAATGTTGAAGTCGGTCGAGAACATCTGACGGGGATTACACGCCACCATGGCGTGGTCCCGCGAGGGACAAAAGGAACCAAGCAAATGGCAAAGGCTGTTCTCACGTTCGCACTCTACCAAGGGGACAATCTCCAGCGCCGCGAGTCCGTGGCGCAGGACATCGTCAAGGTGGGCAAGGATCCCGAAGAGCCACCTTCGGGTCGACGACGAGCTCGCATCACGCATGCATGCGGTGATCGAGGTCGCTGGTCCCGAGGACGTGACACTCATCGATCTCGGCAACGAGCCGGGAACGATGGTGAACGGTGCACGGGTCAACAAGTGCAAGCTCCACGTGGGTGACCAAATCCAGGTGGGCGGCACGACCATCGTGCTCGAACGCGCCGAGGCGGCGTCGGCTGAAGCTCAGCCGGTTCCCGCTCCCGCGGTCGCCGCGGACGGGGCTCCTCCCGCTTCCGCGCCCAATCCGTTTGCTTCGGGCGCGGTTGCTGCGCCCCCCGCACCGGGTGCTCCGCCATTTGCCGGATCGAATCCCTTCGCGGCTGCAGCCGCCTCGAGCCCATTCGCCGTCGGTACGGGCAATCCGTTCGATGCGGGCGTCATCAATCCCTTTGCGCCGGCTGCACAGCAGCAAGCGCAGATGGACGCACTTCGCGTTCCGGACGACGCGCCGCCCGGCACCTACACCTACACCCTCATCAAGAGCGGACCGGACGTGCCGGCTTCCGAAGTCGAGGATCCCGATCCTGCAGAGCGTGGAAGTGATGATCCTCTGGGGCACCAACGTGCTCCACGTTTCCCACCTCACGCCTCCGCGTACGTTCTACGTCGGCGAGGAGCAGGGAAAGAACCTCGCGTGTGATTTCTTCATCCCCGCGGAGAAGATCGGCACGACTCGCATGCCGGTCGTCGTCGGGGATCGCACGGGCGTCTCGCTGGTGATCCCGCCGGGCGCGAAGGGCTTCATCGAGATGCCCGGACAGCCGCGCATGACGCTGGATGAAGCGCGTGCCAAGGCTCAGCCGAGTGCCGAGGTGAGCGGAGGCCATCAGCTTCCACTGCCGGGTGGTGCACGGGCGCGGATGGAGATCGATCAGTTCGTGTTCCAGGTCGCTGCGGTCAACGCAGGGCGGACCGTGAAGCACGGCGTTGGCGCCGGCGTCGATTGGACGGTATTCGTCTACTTCGCGCTTTCGTTCCTGGCGCACGCGGGCCTCATCGCTGCGATGGCGTTCTTCGTTCCGCCGCTCGGTCTGACGGACGACGAAGGCATCGACAAGGATCAGCTCTATCTGATTCAGCAGTTCCTCGACTCCGCTGCAGAGCGCGAGATGGAAGAGAAGGAGACCGAGGAGGTCGCCGAGGACCAGGCCGACAACAAGGAAGGCGGTACCGGCACTCGCGCCAAGGGCGAGGAAGGGTCGATGGGAAATCCAACGACCAAGGCCGTCAACAAGCGCTACGCGGTGCAGGGTCCCAAGGACAATCCGGATCCGCACATCGCCCGTCAGGCCGCTCTGCGTGAAGCGCAGGAATTCGGCATGATCGGCCTCCTCAACACCGGTGCCGCAGGGGATCCCAACGCACCGACGGCTCCCTGGGGTCGCGACACTTCGCTCGGTCAGGACGACATGAGCGCTCGCGGCAACATGTGGGGCGACGAAATCGGCGATGCGTTCGGCGCCGGCGGTCTCGGCCTGTCCGGCATCGGTGAAGGTGGTGGTGGTCGCGGCGAAGGCATCGGCCTCGGTTCGATCGGCACGCTCGGTCATGGCGCGGGCACGGGCACCGGTCAGGGCTTCGGCTCTGGTCACGGGCGACTCGGTGGTGCTCACGCAACGCGCGCTCCGAAGGTGCGCATGGGCGCAACGACCGTCAGCGGGCGTCTGCCGCCGGAAGTCATCCAGCGCATCGTTCGTCAGAACTACGGCCGCTTCCGCATGTGTTACGAGCAGGGCCTCTCGCGCAACCCGAACCTCGAAGGGCGCGTTCAGGTGCGCTTCGTGATCGGACGCGATGGCGCGGTCTCGAACGTGTCCAACGGTGGATCGGACATCGCGGACAGCGGTGTGGTCGGGTGCGTGATCAGCGCTTACTACGGCCTGTCGTTCCCGCAGCCCGAAGGCGGCATCGTGACGGTCGTCTACCCGATCATGTTCTCGCCGGGTTGATCCCGTCTTCAGTCGGCAGTGTCGAACGCGAGGAGGAGCTGAGCTCCTCTTCGCGTTCACGCGTTTATCGAAGTTGCTTACGGAACCGACTGACCCGAGCGGGCTTTTCGGGGGATTGACCCGAGGCCGGGTGGGACGGTGAGGGAACCCGGCCTTTCGGGGCTCGCTGCCCCCTGCCAACGGGGCTTCGGACAACCCGGAAAATCTGAAGGAATCCGGGGACAATAGCCACACGAACCGCCTTTACTTCGCCGGGCCCATCCGCCTATGCTGAAGCACTTTCCTGGCGGCGCTGGAATTTCTCGGCGCTTTCCGTTCGCACGGCGCGGACGGTGGACTTCTTCAGGCTTTTCCGAAGGTCTCTGCTCTGAAAAAGAGAGGGCTCGCGATGAAACTGGGCACGGTCACGAAGGTTGGCGCTGTTTGCGCCTTGTTGGCGGTTTCGGCCTGCAGCCGCGATCACATTGAAGCCATCAACCTGGCCAACGAGGGCGATCAGGCAATCAAGGTCAATCCCACGGGGGCGATTCAGAAATACGAGCAAGCGATCCAGCTCGATCCGAGCAACCACCGGATCATGTGGAAGCTCTCGAAGGCGTACGAGAAGCAAGAGGATTGGGACAAGATGGCTTCCACGTTGGCGAATGCCACGCGGATTGCTCCGGATTTCGCCAACTACTCCTTCAAGCGTGGCTACGCGCTGGTGAAGCAGGCCGAGGCGGGCAATCCGGACAAGTACAGCGAAGCCCAGGAACCTCTGAAGAAGTGCATCGAAAAGGATCCGAACCTGGCCGAATGCTACTTCTATCTCGGTGAGTCGTACCTCTGGACCGGGGACGAGCAGAACGCCCTCGACAACTACACGAAGGCGGCCGAACACGACCCGACGGTCGCGTACTTCTACCCGGCCCTCGCCGAGCTCTACATCGTTCTGAAGTTCTACAAGGAGGCGGATTCCGTGCTCAAAGAGGGCACGCGCATCATCGCGCCGGGTGAAAAGCACAACAACCACCTCTACGGGATGTACGTGCTCCGGTTCGAGGTCGCCCAGGCGCAGGGTGACAAGGCCAGCATGGTCGTCGCGATGGAAAAGGCGCAAGAGGTTGCTGGGGACGCCCACCCGGAAATCGCCTTCAACCTCGGCAGCACGTATGCGGTCATGGAACCACCTCAGAAGGAAAAGGCGGTTCGGCTCCTGTCATCTTTCGTCAAGCGCGCGTGTCGCAGTGCAAAGGCCGCGCAATACAAGGAACAGTGCGAGACCAGCAACACGCTCATCCAGAAGCTCGGCGGAAAGGTCAACTGATCTCTGGATTCGCGGCCTCGCGGTCGAGACCGTACCGAGCGTGATGTGGCGTTACCGCCAAACCACACGTGTTTTAGCGTCTCGCGAGTTCTATCGAAGTTGGAGGGGCATCGGCGATCGATCGTTCGTCCGCATGCCCCGGGTTCGTCCGAGGAAGCATGGATCTAGAGCAGCGTCTGAATCACTTGGAGCGCCACCACGATTGGTCCGGCCTCGCCGAAGCCCTCGAGCAGGCGATCGCCTCGACCCAGGATCCCGTGGCCAAAGCCGAGCTGCATCTGAGGCTCGGACGACTCCTTCACGAGCGCTTCCTGCATGGCGTGAAAGCGCTCAAGCATTTCCAGGATGCGTTCAAGCTCAATCCCGCATTGGGTGAGGCGCTGGCAGAAGCGCGTCGTATCTACTGGGATCTCGGCAAGCTCAACATGGTGCAGAAGCTCCTGGAGCTTCAGCTCAAGAACTCCACCGAGACTTCGGCACCGCCGCTGTATCGCGAGCTCGGAGACGTGTTCTGCGATCTTGGCGACTACGAGCGGGCGGCGGACGCGTATGCCCGCGCCATGAGTGACGGCCAAAGCGGCGAAGTCGGGCAACTGCTCGACGACGTGATGGTCGGTACGGAGGATTGGCAAGAGCGGATTGGCGTCGTCCTCAGGACGGCCCACGAAGCAGCCGACGCCGCCCTCAAAGCGACCGCGTTTCTGCGCGCCGCGCGCATCGCGCGACGTTATGCCCCCGAAGAGGTCGAGGGCATCTTGGCCAAGGCCTACACCTCCGATCCCCAGAGTCTCGTCGCAGCAGCCCTGTTCGAGGGATTGCTCGCCGACGCGAATCGCGCCGACACGATTCTCCAGGTCCAGCAGGAAGTGCTCAGCAGCATTGGCGACACTGGCGAGCGTGCCGAGGTCGCATTCCGCTACGGCGTGCGTTGGGCGCTTCGGCATCAAAATGTCGAGGCGGGCACCCAGCTCATCGAGGAAGCGTTGAAGCTCGATCCCTCACACGAGCCGGCGTTCGCGTTCTTGCGCGAGACGTGGGGCACGCGTGAATCCAATTGGGAACGCGTCATCGAGCTGGCTGAAGAGCTGGCAGGTCGAGCGGGAGCCACTCCCGCCGGCGCATTCATGTTGGCCCAGGCGGGAACCGTGCTCTGGCGAGAGCTTGGCGATTTGATCCGCGCACGCAGCTACTTCGAGAGGCTGGCCGCAACCGATCCGGAACATCCGGCGCTCTCGGCCTTCGAGGCCCAGATCGGCGATCGTATCGTTGCCGGTTCGGGCGCGAGCCCCGAGCCACCGGCGGTCGCGCCGTCGCCCGAGCCTCCACCAGCGGACGAGTCTCCCGCTCCGCCGCCTGCGAGCGAGCCGCCCGAAGCACCGCCTCCCGCCCGCCAGAGTGTGCCCGCCGCTTCCAACCACGTTCCCGACGACGCCAAGATCGCAGAGCTTCGAGCCCAGCTCGAGGAGCAAGAGGGAGGCAAGCGCCCCCACGAATACGTCAAGACGCTGATCGCTCTCGCCGACGAGCTTTCCGACACGACCGAGCGAGTCGAGCTCTATCTCAAGGCGGCCGACCTGTACGTAAACAAGTTCGTCAATCAGGCGGAGGCCGTCCGCACGTTCGAGCGTGTTCTCGAAGTGGATCCGGCGAACCGGGAAGCCATTGAGTACCTCCGCCAGATGTACGAGAAGCGTCGCGACTGGGAGAAGCTCATCCAGCTTCGGACCGGCGAGGCCAAGGAGCTGCCCCAGGGTGCTGCGCGCACCGAGGCATTCAAAGAGATCGCCAAGCTTGCGACCGAACGTGTCAAAAAGCCTGACGTTTGCATCGATCTCTGGGCGGTCGTGCTGGAAAACGACCCCGAGGACGCCGACGCGATCGAGTCGCTGGCCCAGCTCTACGAGCGAGCCCGCGACTACGAAAAGCTCGCCGACATGCTCGAGAAGCAGGCGGAGATCACCTACGACACCAACGACAAGCTCAAGGTCCTGACCAAGCTCGGGCAGGTCGTCGGTGATCGACTCAAGGACGACGTGCGAGCGGCGGAGGCTTACCGCCAGCTCTTGACCCTGTCGCCCGATGATCGGCGCGCTCAGGAACAGCTGAAGAAACGCTACGTTTCCCTGGGTCGCTGGGACGACCTCGAGGTTTTCTACGCAGAGAGCGGGAAGTGGGACGAGTTCATCCGCGTCCTCGAGAGCAACGAAGCGAAAGCCGATACCAACGAGCAGCGCATCGGCATGCTGATGAAGATCGCCGAGCTGTGGATGACCCAGAAGGGCAAGCCCGACCGCTCGGCGCGCGCCTACGAGAAGATCCTCGGTCTCGACGAGAACAACCTGGCCGCGGCCGAGAGGTTGATCCCGATCTACACGGATGCGAACAATCCCAAGGGTTTGTCGAACGCAATCGAAGTGAAGCTCAGTCACCTCGAGGATCCGACCGAGCGACTCGGATTGTTGCGCGAGGTTGCGGGCCTGTACGAGACTCGTATCAACGACAAGTCGAAGTCGTTCGAGCGTTACCTCGCTGCGTTCGAGATTGCACCAACGGATGACCAGAGCCAGGCCGATGTCGAGCGCGTGGCAGCGCTCACCGGCAACTGGGAAGAAGTGGTCACCGCGTACCGCTCGGCGATCGAGCGGGCCCAGAGTGACGGCGACGCGTACGGAGGGAATGCTCTCCGCCTACGTCTCGGCCGCATCCTGGTCGACGAAGCTGGGCGCGTGGACGAAGCGCTCAGCGAGTACCGCGCCGTTTATGAAAACGAGCCGGAAAACACCGTGGCGCTCGAAGCGCTGGAGAAGCTCTATCGTCAGACCGAGCGCTGGAAGGACCTGCTCGACGTCTACGCCAAGAAGCGCGATCTCGCCGGCGACGCCGAGGAAAAGAAGGCGATCCTCTACGAAATCGCGAGGGTCTACGAAGGTCAGGTGGGCGATGCCCCGAGTGCCATCGAGACCTACCAAGCCGTCCTGGAGGACGACCCGGCCGATGCCGTAGCCCTCGAAGCCCTCGATCGGCTCTATCGCGAGACCGAGCGCTGGGACTCGTACGCCGACATTCTTCGTCGTCGCATCGAACTGGACGCGAGTGAGGCCGAGCTGGTCGACCTCAAGTACCGTTTGGCAGGAGCCTTGGGCGCGCATCTTGGCGACGATTCCGGCGCCCTCACCAACTATCGCGAGATCCTGTTTTTGAACCAGGATCACGAGGGTGCACGTCTCGCTCTCGAGAACATGCTCACCCACGAGAGCCTGCGGGCCGACGCTGCCGCGATTCTCGAAGCCATTTACGAGGTCCGAGAGGATTGGGAAAAGCTCATCGGCGCTCTCGAAATCCTTGCGGTGAGCGACAGTGACCCATCGGCGCGCGTTCAACTTTTGCGCAAGATCGCGCTGGTTGCGGCCAATCAGCTCGGGGCGCTCGACCGCGCCATCGACGCTCAGGCCCGGGCCCTGAAAGAGGATCCCGCACTTCCCGATTCACGGCTGGAGCTCGAGCAGTTGGCGGAAGCCGCCAGCGCCTGGGACAAGGTCATCGCGATCTACTCCGATGTGGCCGCGGGTCTCGATGATCCGGTGCTGGCGCGCGATTACTGGATGCGCTTGGCATCCATCGAGGAGCAGCTGTCGATGGTCGACAAGGCTGCCTCGAGCTACGAGCGAGTGCTGGCACTCGATCCCGGAGATGCCGAGGCCCTGGCTGCGATGGACGCCCTGTATCGGCGGACGGAGCACTGGGACGACCTCATCGGCGTGTTCCGTCGCCGCATCGATCTGGCGGAAGACGGCGGAGAGCGTGAATCTCTGTACGGTCAAATGGCGGCGGTATTCGAGGAGCGCCTCGGGCGCCCGGCCGAGGCCATCGCCGCCTATCGCGAAGTGCTCGCCCTCGATCCCACGAGCCAAGTGGCCCTGTCTGCGCTCGATGGCCTGTTCACTCGCCAGGGACTGTGGTCGGAGCTCGCCGAAAATCTCGAGACTCAGCTCACTCTCGCGCCCGACGATCTCACCCAGATGGAGCTGATGCTCCGTCTCGCCGGCGTGCGTGAAACCCAGATGAACGACATCGAGGCGGCCATCGAAGGCTACCGCCAGGTGCTCGATCGCGAGCCCACGAGCGAAGCGGCGCGCGGCGCGCTCGAGCGTCTCGGCCAGATGCCGGACTACGAGCTGACGATTGCCGAGATCCTCGAGCCGCTCTATCGACAGCAGGGCGACTACGGCAAGCTCATCGGTGTCCACGAGGTGCAGGTGCGCCGGGCCGAGGACGCCGGACGCAAGGTCGAGCTCTTGCACCAGGTTGCGGGGCTCTACGAGGACGCGGCGGGTGACATCAACTCCGCGTTCGACACCCTGGCTCGCGCGCTGGCGGCCGATCCCGCCCACGAAGAAACCCAGCAGGCTCTCGATCGACTCGCCCGAGTGACGGGACGTTTCGAGGATCTGGCGCGGGTATTCGAGGAGCTCGGAAGCCAGCAACAGGATCCAGAGCTCGCCAGTCAGCTCTACACGTTCGCTGCTCGGGTGTTCGAGTCGGATGTCGCTAACATCGACCGCGCCATCGAGCTCTATCGCCAGGTTTTGAAGATCGACGCTGCCAACCTCGGCGCAGCGGAAGCCCTCCAGGCGCTCTTTCAATCGACCGAGCGCTACAGCGACATGTCGCAGATCTTGCAGCGCAAGGCGACGATTCTCGAGGACATGGACGATCAGAAGAACGCGCTCTATCAGGCGGCCGGCATCGAAGAAGAGGTGCTGGAACGCAAAGAGTTCGCGATCAACGTGTACATGAAGATCCTCGAGATCGATCCCGAGGACCTTCGCAGCATCGACTCGCTCGTGAACCTGTACCTCGGCCTCGGACGCTGGGAGGACTTGCTCGGCGTCTATCAGAAGAAGGTCGATCTGGTTCTCGACATCGACGAAAAGAAGCTCATCTACTACCAGGTCGGCGCAGTCCACGAGCGCGAGCTCAGCGACGTAGCCCGAGCCATCGACACCTACCAGAAGGTGCTCGAGCTCGATCCTGACGACTTGACCGCTCTCGGGCGCCTCGACGTGCTGTATCAGACGGCGGAAAACTGGCAGGAGCTCCTCAGCATCCTGCAGCACGAGGCCGAGCTCACCCAGGATCCGGCCGAGGCAGTCAGCTTCCAGTACCGCATCGCGGAGCTCTACGAAAAGCACCTCGGCGACGTCGAGCGCGCGGTGGAGCTCTATCGCGACATCCTCAACATCCTGCCCGATCACGCGCCGACCCTGACGGCCCTCGAAGGCATCAAGAACGGGGAGCGTGCCCCGCTCGCCGCCGCCGGAGTCCTCGAGCCCGTGTACGATGCGATGGGCGAGTGGCAGCGATTGGTCAGCGTGCTCGAGGTGCAGGTTCGCTTCGCGGATGATCCCTACGCCAAGGTCGATTTGCTTCACCGCGTCGCCCGGCTGTACGAAGAGAACCTCGGCGATCACGCGAGCGCGTTCGACACCTACGCGCGAGCGGTCAGTGTCGATAGCCAGAACGAGGAATCCCTCAGCTCCCTCGAGCGACTCGCGAATCTCATCGAGCGCTGGCCGGCCGTAGCGCAGATCTACGACGCTGAGCTCGACAAGCTCGCGGAACAGCCGGAGCAGCTGGTGGAGCTCGGCCTGCGCGTGGCGCAGGTGTACGAAGTCCAGCTCGAGGACGTGAACAGCGCGGTGGCGCGCTATCGCCGCGTGCTGGGCGCGGACCCCGAAAATCAGAGCGCGGTCCGCTCCCTCGATCGGCTCTTCACCCAGACCGAGCGTTGGCAGGAGCTGGCGGAGATCCTCAAGACGCGAGAGCGACATCGGCCAGACTCCAGAGGAGATCCTCGAGTTCAAGTACCGGCTCGGGCAGGTGTATCAGCTCCGACTGGGCGACCTTCATCAAGCGATCGAGGCGTACCGCGAGGTGATCAACGCGGCGCCGGAGCACGATCAGACCCTGCAGGCCCTCGAGGGCCTGTTCGAGGCTGGCGTGAATCAGCTGGAGGTCGCCGAGATCCTCGAGCCGCTGTATCAAGCGGCTGCCGAGTGGGAAAAGCTCATCCGCGTCCGCGAGGCGGAGCTCCAGCACACCGAGGATCCGGATGAGCGCGCGCCGATGTACCACCGCATTGCGGAGGATGCCGAGGAGCGCCTGCTGGATCCGGTGCTGGCGTTCAACGTGTACGTGCGCGCCATTCGCGAGCGTCCCGCTCGACGAGCGCACGGGCGAAGAGATCGAACGGCTCGGCGGAATGATCGACGGCGGCTGGGAACAGCTCGCCAACGCCTACGCGGACGTGCTCGGCATCGAAGGGCAAGAGGCCGAAACCCAGGCTTCGATCGGCAAACGCCTGGCGCGGGTGTTCGAGGAAGAGCTGGCGGACGTTTCCAAAGCGGAAGAGACCTATCGCTACGTGCTCACGGTGGTCGTCACCGAGCCGGACGCGCTGGCAAACCTCGACCGGATTTACACGTCTCTCGAGCAATGGCCGGAGCTCGCCGGTGTGCTCGAGCAGCGTGCCGAGGCAGCCGAAGACACCCGGGACAAGGTCGAGCTCTACACCCGTCTCGGTCAGGTCTACGAGGAGCAGCTCGCTCAGGTCGAGGACGCGATCCGCGCCTTCAAGAAGATCTTCGACGAGCTCGAGCCAACCAACGAGGACGCGATTTTCGCGCTCGGTCGCATCTACGAGCAGACCGAGCGGTGGGAGTCTCTCGATCAGGTCTACCGCCGCGAGCTCGAAAACGCGGTGGGCGACGTTCAGGAAGCAGAGATCCGCGCGAAGATGGCGCGCCTCGCCTCCGACCGGCTGGGAAAGATCGAAGAAGCCATCGAGGGCTGGAAGCGTGTCCTCGACTTGCGCGGAGAAGATCCCGAAGCCTTGTGGGCGCTCGCGGGCCTGTACGACACTCAAGGGAAGTGGGCAGAGCTCGCTGACGTCCTCGAACGACACTTCGACATCGCAGAGAGCGACGAGGACCGAGTCAATGTGCTGACTCGGCGCGCGCGACTGTTCAACGAGCAGCTCGGGCGCGACGACGAAGCGCTCGAAACCTGGCAGCGCGTCCTGGACATCGATTTCTCCAACATCGCGGCGCTCCGCGCCATCGCGCAGATCTGGCGCGTGCGGCAGGATCCCCAGGAGCTCGTGGGCGCTCTGCACGCAACGATCGATCGCGCGGCGGCGCTCCTCGAGGCCGAGGAGCTCGTGGCGATCTATCGCGAGCTCGGCAAGACCTATGGCCAGGTCCTGGAGCAGCCCTTCGAGGCTTCCGAAGCCTGGCGCAACTTGCTGGATGTCGATCCCAGCGATTTCGAGGCGATGGACGAGCTCGAGAAGAGCTACCGCGCCGAGGAGCGTTGGGCCGAGGTCGTCGACGTCAAGATCCGTCGCTCCGACGCGCTGGAGGATCCCAACGAGAAGATCCGAGAGCTCCTCGAAGTCACGCAGATCTGGAAGAAGGAAGTCAACGACTACGACCGTGCGACACCCGCGTTCGAGAAGGTCCTCACCATCGATCCGGCGCATGACGAGGCGTTCGAGTCACTCGAGCGCTTGCATACTTCAGCAGAGCGCTGGGAACCGTTGGTCGAGCTCTTACTGAACCGCCTCGAGACCCGCGAGACCGTCGAAGACAAGAACGACCTGCTCCGGCGAATCGCTCGCGTGTTCGAGGAGAAGCTCGACGACAAGAGCCAAGCCCTCGACGCATTGGTCAACGCGTTTGCCGAAGACTACGGCGATGACGAAAGCGTGAAGTACCTCGAGCGCATGGCGGCAGCGACTGGGCGCTGGGGTGAGATCATCAACACCGCGAACGCCTGGCTCAAAGACGAGCAAGACGCGCGCAAGAAGATCCAGCTCTGTCTGCGACTCGGCAAGTGGTACGGCGAGGACCTCGGCCATCCCGAGTACGCGCAGCCGTATTACGCCCAGGTGATGCAGCTCGACCCGAACAACGTTCAGGTCTTGCGGCAAATGGCGGCGATCTATCGCCTCGGTGCCCAGTGGCAGAAGATGGGCGAGACCCTGACTCGCGCCCTGGACGTTGCGGTCGCGAACGACGACAAGAAGATCATCCTGTGTGATCTCGGTGAGCTTCTCGAGAAGCACATGAACCAGATCGACCAGGGCATCACGTTCTACAAGCGTGCGCTCGATGTCGACAGACTGTTCTTGCCCGCGCTCGAAGCACTGGAACGTATCTACGACCAGCGTGGAAGCCACGTCGAGCTCGTGGAGATCTTGCTCTCGAAGGTGCAAGCGCTGACGGATCCCGATCAGATTGCGCAGCACAAGATGCGACTCGGAGGTCTGTACGAGACCGCGCTCGGCGACTTCGAGCATGGCGGCAAGGTGTACCGCGAGGTTCTCGAGCTCGACGGCAGCAACATCTTCGCGCTCCGAGGTTTGGAGCGCATCTACCAGGCAGTCCAGGATTGGCCGGACCTCGTCGATATCTTCGAGCGCCAGCTGGACGTGGTCGAGACGGAGCGTGAGCGCGTCGACGTGCTGCTCAAGCTCGCCGCCATTCAGGAAGAGCAGTTCCTCAAGGCGGACGTGGCGGCCCAGCGCTTGGAGCAGGCCCTCGAAATCGATCCCACCTGCGAGCCCGCATACGTGGCTCTCGAGCGCTGCTACCGGCGCTTGAAGCAGTGGCTCGATCTCATCAACACCTTCGAGCGGCATATCAGCGAGGCGGCGGATCATCAGACCAAGATCGACCTCTACTCGCAAATGGCGGAGGTCTATGCGACGGAGGTCGGCGACACTGATCGTGCGATCGACGCCTACCAGAACATCGTCGACCTCGATGACACGAACATTCTCGCGCTCGACGCTCTGAGCCGCCTCTACGAAAAGCAGGGTGACACGGCTCGCTCCATCGATTCGATGACGCGCGTCGCGGATCTCACCACCGACGGCGCCCAGCGCATCGAGATGTATTATCGCATCGGTAAGGCGCTCGACGAAAAGCTCGCGGATCGTGTGCAGGCTCAGGAGCGCTTCGAGATGGCGCTCGATCTCGACCCGACCCACCTGCCGACGCTGGCAGCCCTTCGCACCATCGCGATCGACGAATCGGATTGGGATCGTGCTGCGCGCTACCTCGAGCAAGAACAGCTCAACACCCAGGCACCGCGCGCCCGCGCCAAGCTCTTGGTCGAGCTCGGAAAGCTCCGCGACGAGATGCTCGGCGAGCACGAGCAGGCGGTCCTCGCCTACGAGCTCGCGATGCAGTGTGACGAGGATTGCGAAGAAGCAGCCTTGCCGCTGGTCCAGGAATACCTCCGCACCGAGCGCTGGCCCGAAGCGGAGCCGCTGGCAGAGCTCTTGGTACGCAAGGCCAAGAACCGCGAGCGGCACGAGCAGCACATGCTGTTCAAGCTCCTCGGTCAGGTGCACGCCTCGCTGGGCAACGACGACAAGGCATTGCGGGCGTATCAGACTGCGAACCAGCTCGATCTGACCGATCAGGAAGCCATTCGCGGCATCGCCGACATGGCATTCCGGCTGAAGGATTGGCCGACCGCCCTCACGAACTACCAGAAGGTGCTCACGGCCCTGGGCGAGGAAGACGTCGAGCCGCGCACGGACGTTTATTATCGCCTCGGCTGCATCAAGCGTGAGCAGCAACAGGTCAAGCAGGCGATCAACAACTTCGAGAAGGCTCTAGCGCTCAATACCGAGCATCGCCCGACGCTCGAGGCCCTCATCGATGTGTATGGAGCGAGCAACGACTGGAAGCAAGTCGCCTCGTACAAGCGTCAGATCCTCGACTCCGTGTTCGAAGCCGATGAGCGGTACACTCTCTTGAACGAGATTGGGGAAATCTGGAGCGAGAAAGAGAAGAACCCCCAGAAGGCCCTCGAGGCCCTCGAGGAAGCCCAGGAGCTTCAGCCCCAGGATCACATCCTCTTGCACAAGCTCTTGGCGCTCTACCCGCTCGCGGGCGAGTGGAACAAGATGATCGACACCCTGCAGTCGATCTCCTCGATCGAGGAGAAGCCCGAGATCAAGAGCCGCTACTACTACACGATGGCCCAGATCTACCGCGACAAGCTGGAAGATCAGGACCGCGCCGTCGAGCTGTTCAACGAAGCGCTCGATTTGAACCCGAGCTACCTCCAGGCGTTCGAGCGCATCAACAAGATCCTCACGACCGAGAAGAACTGGAAACAGCTCGAGCGCTCGTACCGCAAGATGATTCATCGCATCGCGGGCAAGGGGAACACCGACCTCGAGCACACCCTGTGGCACCAGCTCGGCATCATCTACCGCGACCGCTTGCAGAAGACCGACGAAGCCATCGAGGCCTTCAAGATGGCCGCGACCCTCAAGCCCGGCGAATCGATGCAGCATCAGATCCTCGCGGAGCTCTACGAAGTGAGCGAACGTTACGACGAGGCGATCGCCGAGCAGCGAAAGATCCTCGCCGCTGACGCCCTGAAGGTGGAGCCCTACCGAGCCCTCTATCGCCTCTTCCTCCAGAAGCACGCCTACGACGAAGCTTGGTGTTTGGCCGCCGCCATGGCCTTCATGAAGAAGATCGAGAGCGGGGAAGAGCAACAGTTCTTCGAGGACTACCGCCCCCAGGGAATGCTCCAGGTGAAGGGCAAGCTCTCCAACGAGCACTGGGTGAAGTATCTCTTCCACGAGGACGAGAACATCTACGTCTCGAAGATCATGGAGATGATCGCCCCGGCGGCTCTCCAAGCGAAAATGGCTCAGCTCCAGGGTCAGGGAAAGCTTCCGGTCTTGGACAAGCGGTTCAAGCAGGATCCAGCTACCAGCACGGTCACCTTCGCGAAGACCTTCGGCTGGGCCGCTCAGGTGCTTGGCATTCCGACCCCGGATCTCTACGTCCGCAACGACGTTCCCGGGTCGATCGTGCCCGTTCCGGCGCTGCCGCCGGCCTCGCTGGCGGGTCAGACGGTTCTCACTGGGTTCGTGCCCCAAGAGCTGACGTTCATCTGCGGCAAGCATCTGTCGCACTACCGCGGTGAGCACTACATCCGGACGTTGTTCCCGACCCAGGCCGAGCTCACGATCATGCTGTTTGCCGGCGTGATGATCGCCTCGCCGAACACTCCGATGCCCCCGGACATGGCGGCCCAGATCCGCGCCACGGCACAGGAGCTCGCGAAGTTCCTGCAGCCGGTCCAGCTCGAAGGCCTTCGAATCGTGGTGAAGAAATTCATCGAAGAAGGCGCCAAGGCCAACATCAAGCGCTGGAGTCAGGCCGTCGAAGCCACTGGCTGTCGCGCGGGTCTCTTGGTCTGTGGTGATCTCGGAGATCGCCAAGAAGATCATCGGTGCCGAGCCGTCGCTCCCCGGCGACCTCACTCCCCAAGAGAAGATGAAGGATCTCCTGCTCTTCACCGTGGGCGAGGGCTACACCCAACTCCGCAAGGCACTCGGCATCGCCGTCGGCTAACCCCAACCGGAGCTCGAACAGGAAAGCGCCCGCGATTCGCTGCGCGACGGGGTTGGAGAATGCAAAAATTCTCTCTGCCTTCCGCCTTCCTGTGAACCTGATTTGAAGGCGAAAAACCGAGTAATTTCAGCTATTTCTTGCCGGGCAGGTCGAGGGTGACCCGGGCGCCGAAGATGAGCTGCCAGTGGTTGGCTTGGTCGCCGATGCTGCCCGGCGAGCGCGTGCCGTAGCGGCCCATGTCGAGCTCCATGATGGGACCGAGGCCGAGGTTGTCGATCGGATACCAATCGCCTCCCACCTGCAGACGCAGCCACTCGATGCCCGAATAGGTCGTGTCGGGAATGCCGGACGCGGTGATCTTGGTGATTCGATATCCGAGCCCTGCGCTCATCCAGGGATCGAAGCGCATGCCCTGAACGAGGTGATAGCGAACGAACGCGCCGAATGCGGTGCTGGAAGTCTTGCAGGTCCGGCAGTCGGTGGTGTCACCGAAGGAAAGAAGCTGGCCCCACGCGCCAATCGCGACGGTGCGGGTCAAGCCGTAGGCGGCGTCGAGCCCGAACCCGTAGCCGGCCCCGAGCCGGTCCTTCTGCGGAGTATTGGCTTCCAGGTTCGAGAAGGGCAGGGGCAAGAGCGCCGAAGCAGAAAGCGAGAAGTGACCGCTCAGCTGATCGGGAGCCGGTACGATCAGCGGTGGCTCCGGTCCGTCCTCATCCTCCGGTTCTTCGATGTGCGGCCGCTTCTCCGTGGGGGGCGGCTGTCCCGGTAGCGGCTCCCCGTCCTCCCCGGTGACGGCCTCGGTGTCGTCTTCCGCGGCGGCAGCGTCTTCCGGGGCCTCCGGCTGCGCGAGCACGACGGCCGGGGAAAGGCTGAAGAGCCCTGCGATTGCGGCGAGGTGGAGCCTCGACATGGCCGGTGCTCTTAGCACGGCGTGCGAGCGTGGGGACACGACTTTCGCGGATCGAGTGAGGGGGAAACTTCGCCCTCTGGCGGCCGATGTGCGTCTTCCATGCAGCACGAGGCAAGGAAGCAGAATCGCGAGGACAGCACGCTGGAAGTCACGTGGCGCGGCAGCTCGGGGCCGTGGGTGGTGGAGATTGGCTCCGCGGACGGTTTTGGTCAATCCACGCTCGAGCCGGGCGCGCGACTCGTTCTCGGGTCGAGCGGCCGGGCGGACGTCACGATCGAAGACCGCGCAGTGAGCGCGCGTCACTGCGCCCTGGGCAGCTCCGAAGACGGAGTCGTGGTCGAAGACCTCGCGTCGAGAAACGGGGTGTTCGTCGGTGGAGCTCGCGTTACGCGTGCAGTGCTCGGAGGCCGTCACAGCGTTTTCGTGATCGGTCGGACCAGTGTCGTGGTGCGACCGGTTCGCACGGACGACTGCCAAGGCGCGGTGACCGAAGTGCCCGGGCTCGTTGGAAGCTCCGCTCCCATGCGTGAGGTAGCGCGAGCGATTCATCGGCATGCCCGATTGAAGGCGCCGGTGTTGATCCACGGGGAGTCGGGCACGGGAAAGGACGTCGTCGCTCAGGCGCTTCACCGCTTGAGTGAGCGGTCCGGCTCGTACGTGCCCCTCAACATGGGCGCGGTCTCGGAATCGCTCGCGGACGCCGAGCTGTTCGGGCATCGGCGCGGAGCCTTCACCGGCGCGGTGAGCGCGCGTCCGGGAGCCTTCGAGCTCGCTCACCGAGGGACGCTCTTTCTCGACGAGATCGCGGAGCTATCCCCCGCTCTGCAGGTAAAGCTTCTGCGCGTCGTGGAGGATGGCATCGTCCGACCTCTCGGGGGCGATCCGCTTCGGGTCGAGACGCGCCTGGTGTCGGCTACCTGGGCGGAGCTCGAGTCCCGGGCGCACGAAGGTCGTTTTCGCGAGGATCTGCTGCACCGCCTGTCGACCGTGGTGATCGAGTTGCCACCGCTGCGGCACCGCAAGAGCGACATCCCTGCGCTCGCCGCCGTGATTCTCGAGCGGATTGAGAACGAAGTTGGACCCAAGCGTGTTTCTACACGTGCGCTGGCGCGATTGGTGGAGAGCGAGTGGCGAGGGAATGTTCGACAGCTCGGGACGGTGCTCTACCGTGCCGCGGTCGCCGCGGACGGCGCCGTGATCGACGCCGAGCACATCGATCCTCCAACAGCTGGAGCTCGCCGCGCAAAACCGCTGCCGCTCAGCCCCCACGAGGCGATCGACCTGCTCCAGCGCCATGCCGGCAACACGACGAGAGCAGCACGAGCTGCAAAGGTGCCTCGAAGCACGTTTCGGGCGTGGCTCGCGAAGGCGAAGTAGCGGGGGGGCTAGAACTCGCCGACGAGGACGAAACCGCGGGTCTGGGGAGCGACGACGGGCGACACAGACGCCCGAAGGCCCTTGCGAGGCGCTCGCTTGGCAGACGACTTCTTCTTGCCCGAGTCGACGAAGTAGTACGCGATGGTGCCTGCAGCCGCCAGACCGGCAATCACGAATCCGACCGTCGCGACGCCTTTCTGACGGTCGCCGTCATTCGTACGGGTGTCGAAGTTCTTACAGGCTTGCTGGTAGTTGGTGCCGCCTTTGGTGATCTGTCCACCGCCTGCGCAGGGTCCGTCTACGGGCGGAGTCTCTGCTTTGGCGTGATCGAGGATCTGGTTCTTGATGCTCGTTGCATCGTCGTAGCTCTGCTTGGACTGGAGCGCGAAGCCGATCCCCACTCCGAGACCGATCAGCGTCACGCCGCTACCGACCCAAGCGATCTTGTTCTCGGCGAACCAGGGGAAGAAGCCCTGTCGTCCGCCGCCGCCGGTATCGGCAACGAATCCACCTTGGCCGCCTCCTTCGGGACCCACGGGTCCGCCGGGTCCGCCTGGACCCTGAGGGGCGTCGCCTGGGCCAGCGGGGGGCAGGCCGCCGACCGCCGCGGCACCGTCGAACGAAAGCTCTACGCTCGTGACCTGGCCAGCGGTCGTGGCCAGCGTCGCGCTCGCGGTCTTGCCATCCTTGCGCGCCTCGAAGCTGTGGGAGCCGGGGGCCAGATACACGGGCCCGGGCAACGGTGAGCGACCCTGTGCGGCGCCGTCGACGAAAAAGTCTGCATCGGCGACGAGACTCACGCTGACTTCCGCCACGCTCGCCTTGGCAGCAGCGAGACCCTTTTCAGCCTCGCTCTTCTCCGCGGCGCTGGCGTCCTTCGCGTCTCTCAAATACGAGGCAAAGTGATTGGCGGCGTCCGCCTCGTGATTGGAGCGAAGCTCACTTTGGGCGAGGTTGAGGAGCACGGTTGGGTGCTTCTTGAGCGCGTACGCCTGGACGAACGCTACTCGCGCTTTGTCATACTGCTTTTGGTCGTAGTACTTGACGCCCTCCTGGAAGCGTTCCCTCGCCATCTGCAGCGCGGCGTCGTCTTGCGCGTGAGCAGGGCGGGGAGTGGCGCAGACGAGCGTAGCCGCCACGAGGGCTGACAGAGCGAGGGCGAAACGCGCACGAAGCATCATCGACATGGGGGAAGAACTCGACTCTCGACCGGGTGTCAGAACGGAGTTTCCCGGACTATAGACCCGGACTTGTTGGCAGTGGGAGGCTTAGCCGCGGGCTTGGTCGGCGCGGCGGGGGTGGCGGAGGGCTTGGCCGGCTTTGCCGCCACGACGGGCTTGATGGGCTTGGCTGGCTTGACAGGCTTCTTGGGCTTTTCGAGAACCGGCGGCTCGGCCGTTTCAACCGGCTCGGCAGTCTCGGTCGCTTGGGCAACGGGCTCCTCGGTGGGTTCGGCCGTTGCGGTGGAGGTTGCTGCGGGCTCGGGAGGTTTCGGCGGCTCGGCTTTCGGAACTACCGCTTCCGTTCGGGAAGTGGGCTCCGGCTGGGCGTCCGAGGACGGGCCCAAGAGCGACTTGATGCCGACGATCACGAGCAGAAGAACCGCGAGACCCACGAAACCGAACACGACGAGAGTCGTCCCCTTCTTGGCGGGTGGGGGCGGCGCAATGTCGTCTTCCTCGACTCGCCGGCGTTGAGCCTTGGGGCTGATGAGGGGCTTGAGCTCCGCCTCTACCGCTGGCTTGGGCTTCGCCGGCTTCGGCTTGGGCGCTTCGGCGGCGGGCTCGGGGAGTGGAGCAGCGGCAGCGATCGGCTCGGTCTTCTCCGGCGGTGCGGGAGTTTCCACGCTGCCGAGCATCATGGTGCTCTTCTTGGGATCGGCAGCGGGCTCGGGATCGGCAGCCGGAGCTTGTGCGACAGCGGCTGGTGCTGGTGCTGGTGCTGGCTCTGGAGCCGGAGGCGCGACGCCACCGATCATCGTCTTCTTCGGATCGACCTTGGGCTCGGGCTCGGGCTCGGGAGCGGGCGCGGGGGGAGGCTTGGAGCCGGCAGCGACGACCGGCGAAGGAACAATCTTTTGCACCGGCGCTTCGGTGGGCGCGGGCTTGGGCTCGGGATCCGCCGGTTTCGCTTCCGCTTCCGCCTTCGGCTCCGCGGGAGCGTCGGTTTTTGCAACCGTGGTCAGCTCGTCGTCGGCTTCCCACGCGGGCTTGAATTGATCCGCCAGCGCGTCCGCTTCGTCAGCGTCGAGCTCGCTTCCTGCGTGATTCGCTGCGTCCGACATGGTTTCCCCTCGCCTGCGCGGGCCCCTAGGCTAGCACCTAGGGCTCGGGGCGCGCAAACCCGTGAGCCCCGAATTTCCTCGAAAAAGCCACGAACTCGCCCCCCCACCGCGCTCGGCGCTACACCTGATTGGGAGCATGAGCTTGGCCATCCCCATCGCCCGTGCGTTGCTCGTCGTCGCGTCCGCTTGGGCGATCGTCGGATGCCGGGGTCACGCAAAGGGCGGTGCTCCGTCGAGCTCGGCATCGTCTGGTCTCCCCGACCTCGGACCTCTGGCCAACCGTCCCGAGGTCGTCGCGCGTGCGGACGACCTGGCGATCCTCGGATCTCGTGCCAGCGGGGAGGAAGCGTCCCGGCTCCTGCGCCGCGCCGCCGATCTCCGACAACGGCTGTGGCGGATCGAAGGTCGAGAGGCGGATGCGCTCGAGGCACTCGAGCTGTACGCGGGCGTCGCCGACAAAGGGGGAACGGACGGATGTGGAGCGCGCCTCGATCGCGCCTTGCTGGAAGGGGAGCTCCGAGCCGATCCCAGCGCCGCCTATCGCGCGGTGTATCACGCTCGCGTGCTGGCTACCGCAGCGCCGTGTCGCGATCGCGCCGACCGTACGCTGGCCGTGCTCGCCGCATTTCGGCCGCTGCCGAACGTGCTCACCGAGATCGAGCGCCAGGCCCGAGCCGAAGCGGGGGACGGAGGAGCAGAGGACGCGAGCCCGAGTCCCGCATCGGTGCGCATCGATCGCAGCGGACCGGTGATCGTGCCGACTCTGTCCGGGCAAAATCTCGGACCGGCGCGCATCACCGGTATCGAGCGCTACGGTGCACGCGATGCCGCTCGCATCGTGGTGCTCGTCACCCGGCCCACGTTGTTCGACGTGGGCTTCATTCCGGCGGGCAATCAAAATCCACGTCTTTACGTGGATATAGACGGGGCGAGTTACAAAGGACCGCTCGAATACACCGTTGGTGGGCTCGTGAAACGCGTGCGGGTCGGCAAGCGCGGCAAGAGTACCCGCGTGGTGCTGGACCTCACGAGCATCGTTTATCGCAAGGTGTTCTATTTGCCGGAGCCGTTCCGACTCGTGATCGACGTTCTCGACCGAGCCACCTGCCGCCACGGCGCCAGACGCGTCCGCGACCGGCCCTCGCACGGTGCGTCGAGTGGTGCTCGATCCGGGTCACGGCGGGCACGATCCCGGCGCGATGGGTCCAGGGGGTCTTCGAGAGAAGGACGTGACCCTCGACATCGCCCACCGGGCGGCGCCCATTTTGGCTCGTGAGCTCGGAATCACCACGCTGCTCACCAGGGATGGTGACGACTACGTCCCTCTCGATGGACGAACCGCGCGCGCCAACGCCTTCGGCGGAGATCTCTTCGTATCCATCCACTGCAACGCCAGCGAGGACCCCGCGGCGCACGGCTACATGACGTTCGTGTTGGCCGACTCCCGGGACGCTTTGGCCTCGTCGATCGCGGCCCGAGAAAACGCCGCCTCCGCTGCGGCCGCTGCCGAGCTCGCCAACGTCATGAGTCGGGTGCTCGATGCCGGCTCGGTTGCCCGCTCCGTCGAGCTGGCGGAGCTGTTGCAGCGCTCGGCAGGGGCTTCTCTCGCCGCGTCGTACTCCGACGCCCAGGACGGGGGGGTCAAGCGGGCAGGATTTTACGTGCTCGCCGGGGCTCGCATGCCGGCGGTCCTGTTCGAGACCAGCTTCATCTCGAATCCGACCGAAGAATCCCGCCTCAACACCAACGACTACCGCCAGAAGATGGCAGACGCGATCGTGAACGCGGTGCGCGCCTTCCGCGAAGGACGCTAGTCGGGCGTCACCCCGAAGCGCGTCAGGCGCGCTCGGGGAGGAAGCGTCCGTCCTGCATCACGAAACGCGTGGGGGCGCGGGGGTCGGAAGGGGCCGGCGCGGGCTCGGGAAAGAGGGGATCGCCCGGTAGTGCGAGCACGACGCGGTCCTTGTCCATCACGACGAAGGGGCAGATCGGTTCGAGCCGCTGGGCTCGCGCCAGCTCTTTCGCTTCGTCGATCGTCGTCATGGGGCAGAGCAGATCCAAGACGCGAGTCGTGGGAGGCGCCAAGAAAACTTCCTGCTTGGCCCAGCGGGCGAGCACGTCCTCGGGTGTCGCCCAGAAGCTCTGGGTCGTCTCGTGCTCGTCGTGGCGTCCGCTCTGGGCTTCCGCCAGCGGGAGCAAGTAGAAGCGTGTGTCGTAGCGCCGGGGTTCGGCCGCCGGAGTGATCCAGCGTGCAAACGCCTCGAGCCTTCCGGAGTCGAGTCTCAAGCTCCGCTCCATGCACGCCTCGTAGAATGCCTCGGCCCCATCTCTGCCCTCTTTGGTGCGCGCGTTCAAAGCGTCGCGCAACGACAGGAGGGCAGCGTCGTCCAGAGCCGTGCCTCGGAGCGGGAGGATCGCGGCTTCCTCGAGGAGCTCCCGGAGTGCCGCAATCGCGAATGCGCGCGCCTCGGGTTCGGTGGGCGCAAGCTCGAGACAGCGCGCGCTCACGCCGGTCGATGATTTCGCCCACTCGGGCCTCGCGTCGGCGTCGGCGAGCTTTCCTCCCGGGAAAACCAGCGCGCCCCCCATGAATCCGGAGGCCGCATGGCGCTTGACGAAAAAGACTTCGATTTTCCCCGGACGCGGTTCACGGACGACCACCACCGTGGCCGCGGGTTTTGGTGTCGCCGGTTCGCGGCTCGGATCGAAAGACAGCACGACGCCCCAGACTACCCCGCCACGGCGCCTCGTTTCGGCGGAAATCTGGAAAGGTGCACTGTCGATTGACGAGCCGCGGTTCGCGACCTAGCTTCTGGGGCTCTTCCCGGAGCGGTCATGGCAACGAAATCGACGGAAGCGAAGGCTACCGAAGCCAAGATGACGAAGGCCCAACTGAAGAAATTCAGGGACCTTTTGGAATCGAAGCGACGGGAAATCATCAAGAAAGCTCAGCAGACTCTCGACGAGGACATGACCCTCGACGCGAACGATCTGCCCGACGAAATGGATCTCGCGTCCAGCGAGTATCTCCAATCGTTCACCTTCCGTCTGCGCGGACGAGAAAAGGTGTTCCTCGACAAGATCCAGAAGGCGCTGGAGAAGCTCGAGGCGGGAACGTTCGGAGTGTGCGACGAGTGCGGGGAGCGGATCTCCCTCAAGCGCCTGGAAGCGCGCCCCGAAACCACGCTCTGCATCCGCTGCAAAGAGGATCAGGAGCGGGTCGAAAAAGACTTCGGCTGAGCCGCGGTCAACGTGTAGCGCGGGGGCGTTTGGGCTCGGGTGCGCGCCGGCGCTTTCGCTCGCGCTCGAAGAGCTCCGCTAGGTAGCGCGCGGTGTGTCCCTGGTTGGCCGCGGCCACGTCCTCGGGCGATCCCTGGGCGATGATGCGTCCGCCGCCCTCGCCCCCTTCGGGGCCCATGTCGATGACCCAGTCGGCGCATCCGATGAGCTCGATGTTGTGCTCGATGACGATGATGGTGTTTCCGGCGTCGCGGAGGCCAAACAGCGCGTGGGTGAGGAGGGCTACGTCCTGAAAGTGGAGCCCCGTCGTGGGTTCGTCCAAAACGTACAGCGTCCGGCCCGTGGCCTTGCGAGCCAGCTCCGTCGCCAGCTTCACGCGTTGGGCTTCTCCCCCCGAAAGCGTCGTCGCCGGTTGCCCGAGCTGAATGTAGCCGAGCCCCACCTGCCGGAGGGCAGCGAGCCGCTGCGCGATGCGTGGAATCGACTCGAACAGGTCGAACGCTTCGTCCACCGTGAGATCGAGGGAGTCCGCAATGGAGAGTCCGCGATATCGGATCTCCAAGGTCTCCCGATTGTAACGTCGACCGTTGCACGCATCGCAGCGCACGTAGACGTCGGGAAGGAAGTGCATTTCGATGCGGAGCACTCCATCTCCCTGACAGGCCTCGCAGCGCCCTCCCTTGACGTTGAACGAGAAGCGCCCGGGTTTGTAGCCACGGGCGCGCGCGTCGGGGAGACCCGCGTACGCCTCTCGAAGGAACGTGAAAATCCCGGTGTAGGTCGCCGGGTTCGAGCGAGGCGTACGACCGATGGGAGCCTGATCGATGCTGATCACCTTGTCGATGTGCGTGAGACCATCGATGCGTTCACAGGGACCGACCCAGCCCGTCGCTCCGTAGAGCTCCGCTCGGGTCGCGGACAGGAGCGTGTCCACGATCAGGCTGCTCTTGCCCGAGCCACTGACGCCCGTCACCGCGGTGATGAGCCCGATGGGAAGCTCGAGGGTCACGTTGTCGAGGTTGTGCGCTCGAGCTCCCACGACGGTGAGCTTCTTCTTCGTCGGTTTGTGGCGAGCCTCGGGCAGGGGGAGCCGCTTCTTTCCGGACAAATACGGACCCGTCACCGATCGGGGATGATCGACGATCTCTTTCGGGGTCCCCTCGGCGACGATCTCTCCGCCGTGCGCTCCTGCCCCCGGCCCCATGTCGAGCACCCAGTCGGCGGCGAGGATGGCATCCCGATCGTGCTCGACGACGATCACGCTGTTGCCCTTGTCGACCAGTCTGCGGACGGCTTCCAGCAAGCGAGCGTTGTCCCGAGCGTGAAGGCCGACGCTCGGCTCGTCGAGGACATACAGCACTCCGACGAGGGACGCCCCGATCTGGGTGGCGAGGCGGATGCGCTGGCCTTCCCCTCCCGAGAGCGTGTGCGCGGGTCGATCGAGAGTGAGGTAGTCGAGTCCGACGTCGATCAGAAAGCCGAGGCGTTCGGTGACGGCCTTCAATAGGGGAGTCGCGATCGTTGCGTCGCGTCCGCTGAGCGACGCCGTGCCCGCGAGCTCGACCAGGAACGTGCGAAGCTTTTTCAGCGAGAGTTGAGAGACTTCCGCGATGCTCTTGTCCGAGAGCTTCACGCTCAGGGCCTCGGGTCGAAGCCGCCTGCCATCACACTCACCGCAAATCTGACTCACGACGAAGCGGCCGAGATCCTCGGGACCTATCGCGCCGTCATCCGCCTCGTGGTCCTCACCCTCCTCGGGTCCGCCGCTGTCGTCCAGCATGCGCTCGAGTCGCGGAATGATGCCCGGGTAGCCGCTTTTCTTGCGCCGGCCTGCCCCCGCGCTGCCCATCAGGATCGCCTGTCGTTGAGCCTCGGGGAGATCCGCGCCACGCGGCGTCCGGGTTGACCTTCAAGGCTTGAACGACTCGCGAAACTTCCGTTGCGGTGGCGACCGACCCGCGACGGCCGAACGCGGCGACCGCGCCTTCTCGAAGCGTGCGAGTGTCGTCCGGCACGACCCGCGCGGGATCGATCCCAGACCGCATGCCGAGACCATCGCAGGCGGGGCAAGCGCCGTGGGGGCTGTTGAACGAAAATAGCCGCGGCTCGAGCGGGGGCAGCGTGATGCCGTATTCCCAACTCACGAGCCGTTCGCTCATGACGACCGGCTCACTCCCGTCGACGGGATCGAGCAGCACTGTGCCGTCGGCGAGCTTGAGCGCGAGCTCGACCGAGTCGGTGACACGCCCCTTCACGCCCTCCTTCACGACGATGCGATCGACCACTACGTCGAGATCGTGGGGCTTGCTCTTTTCGAGGACGATTTCGTCGCCGAGGTCGACTTGCTGCCCATCCACCCGCGCGCGGACGAATCCATCTCGTCGGAGCGCGTCGAGCTCCGCCCGGAGCTCGCCCTTCTGCCCCGGACGATCGGCGCGAGAATGGCCAGTCGGGCTCCGTCTCCCCGATCGACGACGCTGTCGACGATTTCCTGGACGGTGTAGGCGCGGAGGACTTTGCCGGACTTCGGGCAGTGCGGAATGCCGATGCGCGCGAAGAGCAGGCGAAGGTAATCCGCGATCTCGGTCACGGTTCCGACGGTCGAACGCGGGCTCTTGCCGAGTGCCCGCTGCTCGATGGCGATGGCGGGGGACAGTCCTTCGATGCTTTCGACGCGCGGCTTGGGAAGCTGGTCGAGAAACTGTCGGGCGTATGCGCTCAGCGATTCGACGTAGCGGCGCTGACCCTCTGCGTAGATCGTATCGAAGGCGAGGGACGATTTGCCGGAGCCGCTCGGCCCGGTGATGACCACCAAGCGGTTGCGCGGTATCTCGCAGCTCACATTTTTCAGGTTGTGCTGCGAGGCACTTCTTACGACCAGACGGTCCATGGCAAGCGAACAGGTCTAACTTGGACGGGGCAATTCGCGCAACCGACCCCTGGGCTCCTTGATGGGCAGCCCGGAACTTGGCCGAGAGCGCCCGACCGAGCAAGAACCAGCCGACCGTGGTCCTTCCGGAGCTCACCCCACTTTTGCCGCTGTTCGTGGCGCTTTGCCCGCTGCCCTCGCTTTTGCCCGCCCGCGCGCAAATCGATGCCGCGGCGCTGGTGAGCGTGGCCGTGGTTTCGGAGCTTCCCGAGGCATGTCCGTCCGACATGACCCTCGTCGACGGCGAGTTCTGCCCGGCCCTGGAATATCAGTGCGAGCGCTTCGTGGATGACCAGAGCCCGAGCTGCGCCGAGTATGCGCAGAAGCCCGAGTGCCGCATGAACGTCGCCAGCAAGCGCGTCTGCATCGATCGCCACGAATGGCCGAATCGGGTGGGGGAAAAGCCGGCTGTCTTCGTGACCTGGTACGAGGCAAAGAAAGCCTGCGCCGGCGCTGGGAAGCGACTGTGTGAACGCAGCGAATGGTCCCTCGCGTGCGAAGGTCCCAAGCGCGCTCCCTATCCCTATGGCTGGGAGCGTTTTCCCAGCCCTTGCAACGTGAGTCGCCCCGTAGAGGAAGCCGACGACAAGAAGCTGATTTCGCCCGGCAGCAGGGAGAGCGAGATCGCCCGCTTGTGGCAAGCCGATCCAATCGGAAGCCATCCGGATTGCGTGAGCGCGTTCGGTGCGTTCGACATGGTGGGCAACGTGGACGAGTGGACCGACAACGGCGAGATCCAAGGGGAGCAGGTTTCGACCCTCAACGGTGGGTACTGGGGACCGGTGCGCAACACCTGTAGACTGACGACCAAGACCCACGGCCCGGAATTTCAATTTTACCAAATCGGCTTTCGGTGTTGCGCCGATCCGCGGGATGGCGTTGCGACACCCCTGGCCCCGCCCGGCGTTTCCCCTGAAGACCTGGCGGAGCGCCACGGCCCTGCCGGCTGGCCGATTCCGGTCAACGAGGATGCTCACCGTCGCCACTCTCCCGATGCGGATCCCAAGTCGGCCGCGGAATCGGCTGGAGCTTGGGCGGAGCGAACGAGATCCGACCGAGCAGGCTGAATTGGCGACGCGGACCTGTCTCATTCGGGCTCCTTCGCGATGACCCGTGGGAAGTGGACCGCTCTCTCGTTGATCGGAGTCGCACTCGGAGCCGGGCTCGGAGCGGCGATCGGGCTCTCTCGGCCGCCAGCGCCGGATGCGTTGCTCCGCGTGGGACCTCACTCGTTGCCCATGCCGCTTCAAGCCTCCGGTCCCGAACCGACAGAGCCCGCGCCTGCCGGTCCGTGCTCCGAAGAGATGCTGTTGGTCTCCGGGATCTGGTGTCCCTACGTCGGGCACCGCTGCATCGATTGGATCGACGAAAAGCGGGACCGGTGCCGGCGCTACGACACGAAGGCGCTGTGCGAGGGGCGAAAAGTCGAAAAGCGGTTTTGCATGGATCGCTACGAGTATCCCAATCAAAAGGACGCTTACCCTGCCGTCATGGTCACCTGGCTCGATGCGGAGTCGGCGTGTCGCGCCGAAGGAAAGCGGCTGTGCACCGAGAGCGAGTGGACGTTTGCCTGCGAGGGAACCCCCAGCTTCCGTATCCCTACGGCTACGAGCGCGACCCCACGGCGTGCAACATCGACCGGCACTACATCGAGCCGGAGCTCGAAGCATTCTCGTACGACAAGAAGATCTCCGACGAGGTCACGCGCCTCGATCAGCGCGTAAAGAGTGGCTCGATGCCTCGCTGCGTGAGCCCTTTCGGCGTGTACGACATGACCGGCAACGTGGACGAGTGGGTGGTGAACGAAGACCCGAACAAGGATGGGGGCGAAGACATTTCAGGATTGAAAGGGGGCTACTGGGGACCCATCCGGGCGCGCTGCCGCCCCATCACCAACTCGCACAATCGCTGGTTCCGCTTCTACCAAGTGGGGTTCCGCTGCTGTGCAGATCCGGGGCGTTGACGCGACCTCGCGCGCCGCTTGCTACGCTCGGCCGGTTCGACTAGGTTTCCAGGCGTGGAGATTGCATGTCCGGACGCGTCGGTCATCGGCGCTGCCAACGAGATCCAGCCCTCGATCGCAACCTCCCTGAATTTCCGGGCCCATAGCTCAATTGGTCAGAGCCCCCGGCTCATAACCGGGCTTGTCCTGGTTCGAATCCAGGTGGGCCCACGGCTAGCTCTTTCTTTCCAACGGGGGATAGCAGAGGCACTTCGGTCGTGAAGACTCAGGCGCAAATAGAAGCCCTCGAACGATTGGCAGCTCTGGACGCAGAGCTCAAGGAACTGGAGGACGAGCTCACCCGCGAGCGCGAGGCTCTGGACGCCAAGAAACAACACCTTGCCGAGCTCGACACGAAGCTCCTGCGATCCAAGGACAGCGTGGGCGAGATGGATCGAGTCCGCAACGAGCTCATGCAAGAGCTCCGGCAGATGAGCGTCCAGATCGACAAGTCGCGCGAAAAGCTCTCGCGCTGTCGGACGGAGCGTGAAGCGAATGCGGCTCAACGCGAGGTCGAGGAGCTACGCAAGCTGTATCGGGACCGCGAGCTCGAGATCGAGAAGCTCGAACAATCTGATCGACGCGGCACGCGGCGAGATCGAAGCAACGCAACACGGAGCGCGATGCGCTCGGTACGAGATCTGGGCGAAAGCGAGGGGGACGTGAATACGCACCTCGGCGACGTGGCGGGCCAAGCCAAGCAAAAGCACGAGGCTCGGCGCGATCTCGTTGGCAAGGTGCGACCCGGTGCTCTACCGCCGCTACGACCTGGTGCGAAAGCGCAAAGGCACGGCGCTGGCGTACACCGTCGAGGGCACGTGCAGCGAGTGCCACATGCTGCTGCCGCCGATGATGTACCAGCAGCTGATGCGGGCCGAGGAGTTCGGCCAGTGCCCGAGCTGCCACCGGATCCTGTACTTACAAGAGCGCGGCTCCCGCCGACGCCCAGCCCGCCGACAGCCAGTCGAGCGGACCGTGAGACCCCGGAGGGCGAGAGTGGGGGCTCACCGCGCCATGAGCGCACCGGAGGCACCTTGAAGGCGTGCGCCGTTTGCGGACGGCTCTACCCCGAGGACGCGGGGTTTTGTCCCGTTGACGGTCAGGCGCTGGTGAGCGCGACGCAGGCGCCGATCGCCGCGTCGGACGGAGACGCGCGCATCGGCCAGTGATGTGCTCACCGCTACCAGGTTCGGCGCGTCGTCGCCGACGGCGGCATGGGCCGCGTCTACGAGGCGCTCGACATGCAGGATCGGCGCAACGTCGCGCTGAAGATCCTGCACCCCGACGTCGCGACGGACGACGTCGCGCTCGAGCGCTTCAAGCGCGAGTTCGAGGTCTCGCAAGATGCTGCCCCACGATCACATCGTGGAGGTGCTGGATTTCCAGGCGACCCACGACGGCAGCTACGCGCTCGTGATGGAGTTTCTGTACGGCGAGGAGCTGCGCAACACGCTCAAGCGCGAGGGCACGATGCCGCCCGAGCGCGTGGTGCGGATGGTCGAGCCAGATCGCCATCGGCCTCGACGGCGCCCACGCTCGAAAGTTCGTGCACCGCGATCTGAAGCCCGACAACGTGTTCTTGTGCCAGACGCGCGAGGGCGACATCGTGAAGATCCTCGACTTCGGCTCGGTGAAGGACAAGAGCGATCCCGCCAAGAAGCTCACCGTGATGGGCACGACGATCGGCTCGCCGTTCTACATGGCGCCCGAGCAGGCGCAGGGGCTCGAGACGCTCGATCACCGCGCCGACGTGTGGGCGCTCGCGGCGATCACCTACGAGTCGCTCGTGGGCAGCGTTCCGTTCAAGGGCAACAACGGTCCCAGCATCTTGCTCGAGATCCTCGACCAAGGAGCCGATGCCGCCCAGCAACGCGTCCAAGGATGCACGACGCAGCCCGGTGCCTCCCACCGTCGACCGCGTGATGATCCACGCGTTCAAGAAGAACCCAGCGATGCGCATCGCGTCGGTGGGTGCGTTCGCCGATTCGCTCGGGCTTGCCTACGGCCTGACGGGCACTCACGCGCGAGTGGGCCAAGACGCCCGAGGACGAGCTCGGCAAGCGCGATCGACGCGCAAGCTTCCGGCGCTGATGCAGGCCGGGGGCGGCGCCGACGCGCACGCGACATCGCGGACAGCTTTCTTCGGCGAGATCCGAGGCGCCTGGCGAGTCGCGCCGGATCCGTTCGCCGACACCGCAGCGCCGCCTGCCAGCCGCCGCTGCAGGCCCATGCAAGCCGATGGCGCGGCGATGCACCGATGCAGCCGTGCCCCTACCGAGCGCACCGTTGGCTACCGACGACGATCTTCGGCGTTCCCAAGTCGAGCGGCTACGGATTGGCTGGTCGCGGCGCTGGTCGGCGGGTTCGCGCTCGTGCTCGGGCATCGTCGTGCGTCGTCATCCTGCTCAGCTGAGGTCGCCGGCTGGCTCGCCGCGGCGGCCGCTGTGGTATCCGATTTTCATGACCAGTGGCATAGACCGATCGGCTCTGAGCTCGCGGCTGTCATCGGTTGGTTTCGCTCTGTCCTCGTCTGTCGGCTTGCAGCAAGGAAACGCCGCCGAGCGCCGAGCAGCCACGCACGGCCGCATCGCCGCCGCAAGCACGAGGAAGCGCCAGCCGCCACCGGCGGCGGCGACCGACACGGCCAGCGTAGCGGCGCCGAGCCGCCGGCGCCGTCCGCAGAACGCGAGCGCCAAGATCGACGAAGCGAACTTCGCTCTCGCGATTCAGCTCGAAGGGTGCGCTACAAGGCCGGCAAGCCGGCGAGGCCGAGATCGTGCTCGAGGCCAAGGATCCGTTTCACGTCAACGACAAGTACCCCTACAAGTTCAAGCTCGAAGACTCGCCGGGCGTGACGTATCCGGACAAGGTCGTCACGCAAGGACACGTCAAGCTCGAGCACAAGAAGGCGGTCATGACCGTCGCCTTCACGCCGTCGGACGCCGGCAAGAAGAAGATCACGGGCGTATTTCACTTCTCGGTCTGCACCGAGCGACAAGTGCATGATCGAAAAGCGCGACCTCGCGCTCGACGTCGACGTGAAGTGACCGAGTCGCGCACGCCGCGCGACAGTCCCTGATACGCTCTCAGGCGATGGGCCGCCAGCGCATCCTCGACGAGCTTCGCCAGATCTCCGACCAGGTTCAGCGCGAGTTCGAGCAGGAGCGCCGCCTGCTCTCGTTCCGGAGTACCTGGAGCTGTTCGGCGACCGACCCGGTGCGCCACTCGCGGGACGCCGCGCGCTATCTGCGCGACATGTTCGACCACTACGGCAAGGCCGAGCTCGAGCGGCCCTGGGGCGCGCTCACGCGCTTCCGGCTGTTCGACCTGCCGTTCGTCGGAAGACGGTGAGCGGCGCGCGCGAAGCGCTCGTCGGCCAGGAGGCGGTGCAGGCGGAGCTATTTCGCGCGCTCAACAACTTCGTGCGCGAAGGGCGGCCCAACCGGATCCTCCTGCATGCACGGTCCCAACGGCTCGGCGAAGAGCACCGTCGCGGCGTGCATCATGCGCGCGCTCGAGCACTACTCGACCTGGACGAGGGCGCGCTCTACCGCTTCCATTGGGTGTTTCCCAATCAGACCGCAGCTGCAAGGGCGTCGATCGGCTTCGGCGGGCGACGCGGCGAGCGCGAGCAAGCGTCGACGACGGGAGCTACGCCCACCTGACCGACGAGCAGATCGACGCGCGGCTGTTCGTGGAGGTGCGCGACCACCCGCTGTTTCTCATCCCCCGCGAGCCGCGCCGGGAGATGGTCGACGCGCCTGTACGGCGAGGCGGGCGGTCAGCGAGCCCGCCGCCGGCCTGGATCCTGCAGGGCACGCTGTCGCACAAGAGCAAGCAGGTCTACGAGGCGCTGCTTTCGAGCTACGACGGCTCTCTCGACGAGGTGCTCCGTCACGTGCAGGTCGAGCGCTACTTCATCTCTCGGCGCTATCGCGTGGGCGCGGTGACGCTCGGGCCCGCAGCTCTCGGTGGATGCCGGCGAGCGTCAGGTGACGGCGGATCGATCGCTCGGGTCGCTGCCCGCGTCGCTCCAGTCGGTCACGCTGTTCGAGGCCTTCGGCGAGCTCGTCGACGCCGCCGGCGGACTGCTGGAGTTCTCGGATTTGCTCAAGCGCCCGCTGGATGCCTTCAAGTACCTGCAGATCACGGCCGAGACCGGGGAAGTGCCGCTGCGCTCCCAGAACGTGCAGGTCAACTGCGTGATGCTCGCGAGCGGAAACGAGGTGCATCTGGCGGCGTTTCGCGAGCATCCGGAGTTCGAGAGCTTTCGCGGCCGGCTCGAGCTCGTCCGAGTGCCGTACCTCCGGAGCTGGGTGGAGGAGCAGCGGATTTACGACGTCGCAGATCGCGCCTCAAGTGCGCAAACACGTTGCCCCCCACGCGACGAAGCTCGCCGCCATGTTCGCGGTGCTGACCCGAATGCGGCGCCCGAACCCCGATCGCTACGACAAGCCGTTGCGCACGCTGGTGGCGGATCTCACGGCGGTGGAGAAGATGGATCTCTACGCGACCGGATCCTCGCCGGAGCGCTTGGACGACGACAGCGCCAAGCACCTGCACGCGGCCATCTCGAACATTTACAACGAGAGCGACGCGTACCCGATTTACGAAGGCTCGACCGGAGCGAGCCCGCGGGAGATGCGCACCGTGCTGCTCGATGCCGCGCAAAACCCCCACTACGAATGTCTTTCGCCCTTCGCGGTGCTCGACGAGCTCGACGAGCTTTGTGATCGAGCAGCTGAGTACGCCTTCCTGCAGGAGGAGAAGGTGGCGGGCGGCTATCACGACCATCGCCTATTTCGGCAAGTGCTCCGCGAGCGACTGCTTTCCGAGCTCGAGGACGAGCTTCGAGTCGCCAGCGGTCTGGTCGACGAGACTCGCTACAACGAGCTCTTCGATCGCTACATCTCCCAGGTGAGCTACTGGGTCAAGGGTGAGAAGAATCGCAATCCGCACACCGGGCAATACGAGGACGCGGACGAGCGTTTGATGAGCGAGGTGGAAGCCTTGCTCGGAGCCGTGGACAAGCCCGAGGATCTTCGGCACTCGACTGATCAACCGGGTCGCGGCGTGGGCGATCGATCATCCGGGGCAGAGCGTCGACAACACGAAGGTGTTCGCGACCCAGCTGAAGAAGATGCGCGACTCGGTGTTCGTCGAGCGGCGCGTGGTCCTGGCGCGCCTCGCACGCGACATGATGATGTTTCTCCGCGGGGACACCGCCGGGCTCGATCTGGCGCGGGTGGGCGAGGTCCGCGCTGCGGTCGAGCGATTGACCCGGGATTTCGGCTACGAAGACGTATCCGTGGCCGATAGCGTCGCGGTCCTCGTGCGCGAGCGCTTCGCCGAGCTTCTGACGTGACGCCCTCTCCATGACCTCGACTGCCGCCGACCGGCGGGCACTGGGGCTGTTCTCGCTCCTCGCCCTCGGCATCAACGGAATCGTCGGAGTCGGGATCTTCTTCGTACCGAGCGACGTCGGCCGACTCGTGCCGGGCATGGCCGGCATCTTGGTGTATCTCGGTACGGCGCTCCTGCTCGCACCGGTGGCCATTGCCTATGCCACGCTCGGCAGTCGCTTCGACGAAGATGGCGGTCCCTACGTGTGGGCGTGCGCCGCGTTCGGCCCGAGCGCGGGGTTCTTCGTCGGATGGATCGCCTACGTCTCCGCCGTGCTGAGCACTTCGGCCGTGGTTTCCGGGCTTGCGACCCACGCAGGACCGGATCTGGGTGCCAGCGGTCCCGTTGCCCAGCGGCTCTTCGCGGTGGCGGCCGTGGTGATCCTCGCAGCGACGGCAGCGAGCGGGCTCCGGCCGAGCGCGGTGGTTTGGAGCTCCGTCACGGTTTTGAAGCTGATCCCCCTTTTGGTGCTGGCACTCGTGTTCGTGGTGGTCGGGCTCGGGCGGCCGCTCGCCGCCTTGCCCCACGCCGCCCCGAGCAGCACCGATCTCGGTCGCGCGGCGCTCATCGTCGTTTTTGCCATGCAAGGATTCGAGATCGTTCCGGTGCCAGCGGGACACGCGCGCACGATGGGGCGGGCGGTTCCCATCGCCACGATCGGATCGCTGCTCTTCGCGGCCCTTCTTTACATGGTCCTTCACGCCGCCTGCGTTGCCACCGAACCCGATCTCGCCACGAGCGGTGCGCCACTGGTGGCGGCGGCAAGGGTTCTCGGTGGAGCAGGTCTCGGACGACTGGTGCTCGTCGGTACCAACGTGTCGGCGCTCGGAATTGCGTTCGGAATGTTCGCGATGACGCCGCGCTATCTCGCCGCGCTCGGTCGCGACGACGCGCTCGGAGCCTGGGTCGGGAAGGAGGATCGGCGAGGCGTTCCCCTGCGGGCCCTGTGGCTCACGGCGGCCGCAGTGCTGGTGCTCGTGGTCTACGGACGACTGCTGGAGCTATTCGCGCTGTCGAGCGTTGCAGTGCTCACGCAATATGCTGTCAGTGCAGCTGCGCTCGGTGTCCTCGCCGCGCGGGGAAAAAAGGGTCTTCGCCTGCGGCAACTGTGGCCGGCTCCCCTCGCTCTGTGCGCGATTGCGTTGATTGGTCGGGCCGCGACCCGGTCCGAGCTCGGGGTCGCTCTGCTGGTCCTCGCGATCGGTGGCGCGCTCTACGCGCTGCGTCGACGCTTCCGGAAATGACCGTTCTGCGGCGTTTCCCGCTGGCAACCGGCCCCGTCCCGGGTAGGCTTCCACGCGCTTCCGAAACTTCGCGGATGGGAGCGTGGGGCTTGTGGTTGGGCCCCTGTGCGTCACGGGTGACGAACACCCTGGGTTTGCTCGGGAGGACGAGATGTCGATGCTTTCGAATTGGGTGAAGCTCTGTGCGCTCTGTGCAGTCGTGGCTCTGGCGAGCTCCTGCGCCCAGGAGCGGGAACCGATCAACAAGGTACAGGCCAACGCCTTGGCGAAGAGCTTCTTCGTCGGGGACAACCTTTCGAGCCCGGAGGACGATCCGGAGTTTTACACCTCCGCGACGGTGGTCGACGTGCCGTACGGCGCCGACCAGATGGGAGTGTTCCCGGGCTTGGTCGGCGGGCTTCGCCGCGTGAAGTGGGAGATTTTGGAGGACGTACTGAACGCGCGCCAGACCTACGAGGAGATCGAAGGCTCCGACGGGCACGGCAATCAGCGCAGCAACAACGGCAAGGTCATCGCGGCCTTCCCCATCGAATCCCACTTCGACATCAAGCGCTCTTACAACCCGACCACCGGCGAAGAGCTGAACGTGATCGAAGAAAACACCACGGATCGTCCCTGGTACGAGCGCAAGTACATGCGCGTCAATTGGGCCCAAAATCTGATCTCGAGCTCGATGATGTGGGACCCGATCGCCCAGCAGGGTGCGGTCGGCTCCAGTGTGGAAACCGAAAATCTCGCGTATTACATCGATGATCCCAATCATCCGGATGCGCCGCTGTTCGATGGCAAGGCGGGATACTTCGACATCACCAGCCGGCTGTACCTCAAGCCCAAGCAGGTCAACGTCTTCGGGCAGACGGTCAACGCGTGCCTGTATCGCGGCAGCATCGTGATCGGCGCCTCGGCGCCCTGGGGCAATTGCGAAAACTCCGAGGTCACGGTGCGCTACTCGTTCAAGCAGGTGGTGCAGCGGGGCGAAAAGGGCTTCACCGATTACGAGCCGGTCGAGTGGGACGGATCGCGAATGAACGCGTTCGGCGCCTTCATCACGGACCGGATGGGTTGGGACGATCGATACGGCATCATCGACAACGAGTGGCGACGGATGGCCAATCGCTACAACATCTGGATGCAAAGCCATACGGACGTCGAGTGCAACACTCCGGAATTTCGCAAGGCAAAGCTCGATCCCAACGTCGACAACGACGGAAACGGCACCCAGGACCAGTGTGAAGCAGCCGGCGCGGGGTCCCGGTGTGATCGCCTCATGGGCCTCTGCACGATCCCCTACGCAAAGCGCGACGTTCGTACCGTGGCCTGGCACTACACGGTGGGACCCGAGGCCGACGATGTGATCTTCGACTGGACGAACAACGCCACGAAGGAATGGGACGTCGCCCTCCGCATTGCCGTGCAGACGGCGCGACTCGTCGAGTGCCGTCGCACCAAGCTCGCCAGCATCCAGGGCACGCGCTGGGAGGGTCAGAGCTGCGAGGAGGCCTTTCCGGTGCTCCAAGGCCAGGACGCGGAGCTCAAGGCCGTGCACAAAGGCGTGGAATACCCCGCCCAAATTCAGATGGCGGTCACTCCTGAAGCGGCCGGTTCGGCACCGTTCGTCGACGTGGCCGTTCACGCCGACAACACCGTCAAGGCCTTGAAGCCAGTGGTCGTGCTCTGCCACAACCCGGTCGTCGATGTCGACGACCCGTCCTGCGGAGCCGTGGGACTCAAGATCCGTCCGGGCGACCTTCGTTACCATCACGTGAACGTGTGGCCGACGCGGCAGAATCTCTCGCCCTGGGGCTACGGTCCCACGCTGTCCGATCCGCTCACGGGCGAAGTCATCTCCGCCGGAATCAATGTCTACAACTCGGTGACCGATTCGGCGGCTCAGTCGTTCGTCGATCAGCTGCGTTGGATGAACGGAGAGATCAAGAGCTCCGACATTTCGACGGGGTCCTACATCCAGGACTGGGTGGTCGACGACAAAAACCAGGACGCAGTCGATCGCAAGCGTGCGGCGCAAGCGATGGGCGGATCTCGCCTCGGCCGGGGCGAGGTCGCGAAGCGAGACATGGCGATCGCGGGCATGCCCTACGATCCGAACGTGAAGCTCGCGGACAAGAATGCGCCGAAGATCAACGCAAGCAAGCTCTTCGCGGAGATGAAGAAGGACTTGTACGACAATCAGCTCCCGACCGACGCATTGGCCACCGAGCGCGCCGAGTTCGATCAGCGGATCAACGCCGCCAAGGGCACGAAAATCGAGGCCCAGCTCACCAATGCGATGTGGGGTCAGCTGGCCGGCGCGGATGCGAACACGCCCCTGGACGATGGCTTGCTAGAGCAGATTTCGCCCCTTCGTGGCATGCGCTCGTACGTCGTTCGAGAGGCCGAGCAACAGATCCAGATGCGGCTCGCCAAGCGAGGACAGTGCATCGTCGGGGCGCCCGAGCCGACGGGTCTCCCCGCCCTCGCAAAGATCATGAAGGCCAAGTTCAAGCCGATCACGGATGCCGACGGCAACCTGACCGAATCCCCCGAAGAGACCCGGGACCGCGTGGACCGCATGTACAACTACTTGCGCGGCCGTCTTCACTACTCCGTGATCCTCCACGAAATGGGTCACACCGTGTCGCTTCGACACAACTTCGTCAGCTCGTACGACAAGTTCAACTTCCGAACACAGTACTGGCAGCTTCGAACGCACAACGGCGAGGTCACCGACCTGTGCAAGGGTCTGGACACCGAGGATCCGGCAAAATGCGTTGGCCCTCGCTTTTACGATCCGATGACCGACGAGGAGATGGATGGATCGATCTGGACCTGGCAGCACTCCACGGTGATGGATTACCCCGGTGATTTGACCCAGGACATGATGGGTCTCGGCGTCTACGACTACGCGGCAGCACGCATGTTCTATGCGGACATCCTCGACGTTGCCCACGACCCAACTTCGTCGCGGAGGTCCCCGACCCGAACGATCCCAAGACGCCGCTTCTGGACGGTACGCCGGAGGGCAACGAAGTCGCTCGCATTGTCGACTTTCCGGGAGGACTTGTTCGGCCAGATGCTCTTCCGACCCGGCAGTGACACGAACGCGGCTCTGTTCTCCGACATCATGCATTACTCGGAGTGGAACAACTACTTCCACTTCATCAGGAATTGCCACGCTCCTGATCGCGGCACGCGGGGAGTGGGGCAGCGCTCCGGCGAACTGGAACGTGGAGAAGGACGGCGAGTTCGATCCGGTATTCGACGGGCACATGGTCCTGAACACCGTCTGTGAGGGGATCCCGACGGACTACATGGAGTACGACGATCTGATCCCGGATTCGCGTCCCGAGGATCAGAACACGGATCCCCGCTTCTTTGCTTCACGCCGCGCACGCGATGCCGAAGGTCGACCCCGCATGCCGTACGGGTTCTCGTCGGACGAGTACGTCAACGGCTGGTCGCCCTCCACGTATCAACACGACAACGGCGCGGATCTGTACGAGGAGCTCACGTTCCACTCGAACCTGTACGAAAACCGGCACATTTTCGAAAATTTCCGGAACGGGCGCGTCAATTTCACCGTCTACGGCGCCTACCAGCGGGCCCTCAGCCGCTACCACTACAAGATCAGCAGCCTGACCCAGGGCGTTTCGTACATCGCCGGCTGGTACTTGAAGGAGCTGGCGAAGAATTCTGGCTATCCCGCCAACGGATACATCAACGGCTATTTCGGCCCGACGAGCGGCCTCTACGATGTCGGCGTCGGCGCCTCACTCGGCTTCGATCACTTCATGCGCGTGCTCACCCGACCTCACGTCGGCGCGCATTACCTGGACAACAAGACGGGGCGCCTGATGCCAGCGGAGGATGCGATCGGCAGCGTCGGTCCGACGACGCTCTACATCCCGAACGGTACGTTCGTCTCTCCGAACGGAGACGTGAGCTTTGGCGGACATCCGTTGAACAACGATTTCCAGTTCGGCCATGGCTACTTCGGCATCGACTACTTCAATCAAGCCGGGTCCTACTACGAGAAGACCTACGCATTCGAAGCGATGCTCGAGGCGTCCTGGCGTGCGTTCAATTTCTGGCGCTTCGACGGACTGGACGCTCGCTTCCATCACGTAAACTACTCCGATCTCTACGCGGACGGCATGCGCCGCTTGATCGGCGTGATGCTCACCGGCGACGCGGAGCTCTACGCCCCGCGTGTTACCGGCGAGTTCGGACAGCCCTATCTCCAGGAATCGAAGCCGAACAGCGAGATCTTCTACCCGCGGGATTCCCTGGGATGGGTCTCGTACGTGCCCGAAGCGGGGCCTGAGCTCTGCTTCAGCCACAATCAGCGACTGACTTGCAGCGACGCGGTCGGAGGCAACGTTCCCAACGAGGCACCCAAGGGATCGATCGTGGTCGATCCGCAGCTCGGGTTCGAGGTGCAGAAGTTCATCGCGTTCTGGACCTATGTCTACCAACCCGGCCAGCAACAGATGGATTGGGTGGACATGATGCGGATCTACGTCGTCGGTCCCGACTCCGACCCGAACTACCTTCCGAAGCAGTACGTGGAGTGGAGGGATCCCGAGTCTGGCTTGCGCTACATCGCCAAGCGCTACGGGGACGAGACACTCCTCGGCAAGACCTATGACAAGGGCATCGGGGCCAAGATGATTCAATGGGCGAACATCCTGACCGGCGATTCGTACGTGCTCGATCCCGACGTGCCGTACGATCCGGACACGGGCGCCGCCAACTTGACGCTCGACGCCAACGGCGCACCTGTCCTCAAGTCCGGCGCGATTTGCGACGATAGCCTGAAGTGCAGTGAGCTCCGGAAATACCGGGGCTTGATGGACTTCATGCGGGACACCGCCGCCCAGCTCGGCTTCCCCGAGCCCGCGCTCCAGGTCTACGGCGCCGACTGACGACGCGCGACCAACCGCCCGGAGGCTGCAAGGTGTCTCCGGGCGGACGCGTCGGATGAGGTCGCACAAGGCCACTGGGCGAAGTCCGATCGACAACCGTTGCTGCTGACTTAGACTCGCCTCGCATGCTGATCGACACCCACTGCCACCTCGACGAAAACTACTTCGAAGAAGGAGCCGACGAGGTTCTGTCTCGTGCGCGGGAGGCGGGGGTGCGGGCGTTCGTGTGCATTGGAGTCGGAAGCCGAGAGGCCAGCGAAGCAGCGGTCGCCATGGCAAGCGAGCGGCAGGACGTGGTCGCGACGGTGGGTGTGCATCCCCACGACGCCAGCACTTCCACGCAGGCGATGGACGGTGTGCTTCGCGATCTGTGCCACTCCACGCTCGTTGTTGCGGTGGGAGAAGTCGGGCTCGACTTTCACTACGATCACTCGCCCCGGGACGTGCAGCGCGAGGTCTTCCGTCGATACATTCGCATCGCGCGGGATGTGAAAAAGCCCCTCGTGATTCACACGCGCAATGCGCCGGACGAGACCCTTGCGATTCTGGAGGAGGAAAATGCTCGGGAGGTCGGCGGGATCATTCACTGCTTCAGCGAAGATCTCGCGTTCGCGCGGCGCGCCCTCGAGCTCGACTTCGACCTGTCGTTCTCCGGAATCGTGACCTTCAAGAACGCCACGAACATCCAGGAAGTCGCACGCTGGGCGCCGGCCGACCGCATTTTGGTCGAGACGGACAGCCCCTACCTGGCCCCCGTCCCACTTCGCGGAAAACGCTGTGAGCCCGCCTACGTGGCCCACACGGCGCGATTCGTGGCGGAGCTTCGAGGAGTGAGTCTCGAAGAAATTGCTGAAAAAACCAGCGACAATGCCGTTCGGCGTTTGGGAGGAGCCCTGGCGGTGGCCGCCGGGGCGATACAGACTGGAAGTTGATGCCCACGCCTCGGCGGCTCAGAGGACCCGGTGCCCTCGCCACCTCCGTGGTGCTCCACGCAGTGCTGGTCGCCAGCGGCGCGTGGCTTCTGACCCGCTCCCTGGCGACGAACACGACCCGCTCGGCGACGATGCCGGTGGCGATGGTGGACGTGAGCCTTGGCCAGCGATGGCATCGAGCTGCCGGCAATGACGCCTTCATGGCTCGAGCACCCGGCACGATGAGCAAGCAAGATCCCGAGCCCAAGCCCGCTGCGGCGTTCGGTGGGGATCGAATGCCGCGACCCGAGATCGCCGATCCCGGTCGGGGCGGGACCGACACGGCCACCGATCCCGCGCTGAATCTGGCCGATTCGAAGGATGGCATCACCCTCGACCGCGATGCCATGAACCGACTCGACCGCAGTCAGGTGCAACGCTTGAATACCGCGGACGACCGCAAGACCCGGGACGATCGCCGCGCAACCCCGAATCCGATGGAGCTTACCTTCGTGGCTTCGGGCAAAGGGAGCCTCGCACTTCGGCGGGAGCCCTCGCCCCGCAATCCTTCCCTCGGCTCTGCCCAGGGCGGGGTGGCGGAGAGCCTCGGATCGGAGCTGGGTGGACCCGACGTTGAGATCGGTGTGGGCCCCGAGCCCGAGCCCGGGGGAGCGACGGCCGGCTCCGAACGCACGGTCGATGCCCGGGGCGTGCCCACGGGAGCGCGGGGGAAAGACTATCGGCGGAGCGCGAACGTCACGCTGGCCCGACCCCTGGTACCCCGCGGACGTGCGGCGGTTCCGGCACCCGAGCGCGGTCGGCCGAACGACACCCGAGACAGTTCCCAGGACGTTGCCAGTGCGGTCGCTTCGCTCATCCACGCGAGCAGCGCGGGAGGACGCGTGCGATCCGGAGTGGGCGGGGAGCACGGTCCCCAAAACCCCGCGAGCGGTGGACAGCTCGGCGCGGGCTCGCGCTCGGCCCCGGCCGGCACCGGCCCGGGACCATTTCGGGATGTCGGAGCGGATCCCGGGGATCATCGGATACTTTCGCGGCATCGAACGCAAGGTCGAGCCCTACTGGCGCGACGCGTTTCCGAACTGGGCCATTGCCGAGGGCAGGGGAGGGCTGGCCGTCGTTCTCATGAGCATTCGCCACGATGGAACCCTCATCGGCGCTTCGGTCGTCCGCGCTAGCGGAGTCGTCGAGTTCGATCGCAACGTGCTCGAAGCACTCAAGAAGGCATCGCCGTTCGGACCGCTTCCGGCGCGACTCGGCAAGGGTCCCCTCGCGTTGCGCATGTCGTTCGATGCGACCAACCCCGCGGTCGGACGCGACGGCGGGGGCAAAGGTGGACGCCGTCGGTGATCCGCGTCGCCGAGCTTCGGGACGCTGACGCCATCGCCGAAATCTACCGGCCCATCGTCGTCGATACGGCCATTTCGTTCGAGAGCGAACCTCCCGACGCCGAGGAAATCTGGCGGCGCGTCGAGACCACCCTGCCTTTCGCTATCCATGGATCGTCGCCGAAGACGGCGGCTCGATCCTCGGGTACGCGTACGCGAGTCAGCTCCGAGCGCGAGCTGCATACCGCTGGTCCGCGGAGTCGACCGTCTACGTTCACAGTTCGGCGCGGGGAAAAGCCGTCGGCCGCACCCTGTACACGTCGCTCTTCCGCCTGCTCGCGCGCCAAGGATTCGTGAGCGTGTTCGGTGGCATCACACTGCCCAATCCCGCGAGCGTTCGGCTTCACGAGTCCCTGGGCTTTAGGCAAGTCGCCGTGTTCCCCCATGTCGGCTACAAGCTCGGCGCCTGGCACGACGTGGGCTTCTGGCAGAAGTCCCTCGCCGCTCTCGGCCACGCTCCGCCTCCGCCCGCGCCGTTCGCGTCGCTCGATCCCGACGAGATCCGAGAGGATCTCTCTCGGGTGCCGAAGGTCGGACTTGAACCGACGACCCCACGCTTATGAAGCGCGTGCTCTAACCAGCTGAGCTACTTCGGCCGAAAGGAGCGCGAATATGGTCGGCGCGCCCGGATCGGTCAAGACCTTCGCGCACGCCGACGGCGGAACAGGGACAGGACGAGAGCGCCGAGCCCGAGCGTGAGCCACGGTGTGCGCGCAGGGGAGCCATTTTCGTCTCGCAATTGCAGCCGCCCGACGCGTCGAGGACGCCGTGCGTTTGCGGTGCTCCGGTCTCGCGGCATTTGCCTTCGTCGTCGACGGGAAGCGGGCCGCTCGTGCCCAGAAGTGTGCCTTGTTCGAGCTTCACCATGTAGTTGCCGGTGTTGCGATTGTCGTGGTGGAAGCTCTCCCAGGAGATGACTCCGTCGACAGTGCCTTGGGTCTTCCACACGAAGAGCCAGCCCGCGCGCGTGGTGACCGCAACGTCGAGGGAGCCGTCTCCAGTGACGTTGCCGACCGCCGTCGTCGAGGTCACCCAACCGCCGACGAACTTCGGCCAACCTTCTGGCTCACGGCCGCACGCGTCCGTCGCGTGAACGAAGTAGCCGCCACTTCCGGTCAGCACCTCGGGATAGCCGTCGCCGGTCAAGTCGGCGATCGCCTGGTTGTTGAAGAACGTGAAGTCTTCGAGGGCAATCGGGCTGGCGGGCATCATCGCGCCGGTTTTCCCGCTCCACATCGACAAGAGGTGTTGCGCTCCCGCGCCCTTGGGCTGGCTCGTGAGCAGGGTTTGGGCAACGCTCAGCGATGCGCCCGACGCGACGACGTCCGGGGTGCCGTCCTGGTCGAGATCGCCCACCGAAGGCTGAGCGAAGAGCGGGAACATCGTGTCGGGCTGAGCCTTGCTTCCCGCGCCGAAGATGCTCGAGGGCTCCACGCCGCGCTCGATCTCGCCGTCCGCGTTGACACGCTCGGGCAGCGCATTGGAAGGCGTGGAACCGGGGTACTTCTGGGTGCCGGGCTCGAGGGGGAGGATGAATGGCGCGCTGGCGTTGCCATGAACGACGCCTTCCGGCTTGCCATCTCCGTCGAAGTCCGCGATGGCCGGAGAGTTTCCGACGCCCTCGGCAACCAACGGCAGAAGGTTGAATGACACGGTCGTGATGGGCCAGCCCGGGAGATAGGGCTTTGGGCCGGCCTTCGTGCCGTGGCCATCAATGAGATAAAACGCACCGCTGCCGCCTGCTTGTCCGAGCTTCTCGTTGGAGCCGGTGAGTATGTCGGGGGTGCCATCTCCGTTGAAATCACCCACCGCTGCGGTCGTGAAGATGCGGTTGTACTCGCCGCTGCCCGTCGTGCTCTCGAAATGCACCAGCACGGGCCAGCCATCGACCACGGTTCCATCGAGCTTGTAGACGTAGACGCGTCCGTCGAACGCGGTCTGGATGATTTCGGACTTTCCGTCCCCGTCCATGTCCTCGATGACCGGGCTGCCGAATGCTCCGCGGGTGATGAAGTCGTTGGTGTCCATGCATGGCACGTTCGGGTCCTTGGGCTTGTCCAGGGGACACGAAGGAACGTTGGGAAGACGAACGGGCCAGCCGTCCATTCGGGTGCCGTCGCTCTTGATGACGTAGATCGTTCCCTCGAACGTGGTGACGACGATCTCCGGCTTTCCGTCGCCATCCAGATCGTAAATGGCGGGAGTCGGAGTGATGCTCTCTCCCGCAGAAGCCGCGTCCACGCCGCTGTCCGGCGTCGCGTAGGCCGGCGCGGTCAGGTAGTTCGGAGCGACGGGCGGGGCGAGGGAGGGATTGAGCCCGTCAAGGGGATCCACGGAGAACGGGAAGCCCTTGAGCTCCTGGGGCTTTCCGCTCTTCAAGCTGATGACGTGGAGCTTGCCGTCGCTGGTTCCAACGACCACGTCGCGCACGCCATCGCCGTCGATGTCCGCGAGCTTCGGGCTCGACTCGGCAGAAGCGCCGAGGAAAAACGGAAACCCTTCCATGAGGTCCGGGTCCTCGTGGATGCTGTAGGCGCGCCGTAGCTCACCCGGCACGTCGCCCATCTCGCCGCCATAGTGGGCCACCGCTCGCACGCGCACCGTGATGGTGCGGTCGTTTTCACCGTGGGGACTGTCCGAATCCTGCTCGTGAGTGGTGTCGATCTCCCGGGGATCAATCGTCGCAAGCGGTGTTCCGTCCCCTCCGAGGATGGGCATCTCGCTCGACTTGATGTTCTCCATCTTCTTGATGACGGTGAACTCGCCGTCCAAGGGCTGAACTCCGGGCGCCCACTCCACGAACACGCTGTAGAGCGGAGCGCGACGCGCGCTGACGGTGCCCATGAGCGGAACGGCTTGGGTGACGCGGTCCTTGTAGAGCACCTCGAACCAGAGCGGCTTGACGATGTCGACCTCGGGCGGGATTTTCCCTTGCTTGACCCATTCGACCGCCGTGTTGGCATTGATGCGACCGTAGCCAAACCGCTGATCGAACCCCTTCTGCGACCAGAAATGGTCCGAGTTCGGCTGCTGGGACTCGGGGATGTAGATGTCGTCGGCGGTCATCAAGAAGAGCTGAAGGACTTCGCCGGCGTCGAGCGGCGGATCGAGGTTTGCCTGCAGGCCCATCGAGTAGACCAGGCCCGAGATCCCCGCGAGTCTCCCGGTCGCCTCGCTCGAGCAGCCCGTGCCCGAGGCCGAGAGGAAGTTCTGAGCGCCGTAGTTCGTGCAGGTGTTGAACGAGAGAAAGCTCTTGGCGGTAGTGCTCTGCTCATCGGCCCAGCATCGTGATCGCGTGAACGGGCATCGTGTGGTTGGAGGTGGCCGGCACGTTGTGGTGGCGGCTGTTTTCGTCCGCCATGCTGGCGACGATCACGGTGCCCTTGCTCCAGGCGTAGTCGAGCGCCTGCTGGGCGAAGCCGCTCATGTTGATGGTGCCCAGGGCCTCTTGCACCACTTTGGCGCCGTTGTCGGTGGCGTACACCACGGCCTGGGCGAAGTCGTTCGAGTCCGCGATGAAGCTGTCTCCGGCGCGCAGGGGGACGAAGCGGCACTTCGGGCAGATCCCGGCATCGCCCATGTTGTTGTTGGTCTGGGCGGTCGAATCCTTCGCTTCGCCGGTGCCGTGGCCGTAGCGCGTGTCGTCGTAGGGGTCGTTGTCGTCCTTGAGAAAGTCCCAGCCGGAGATGTCGTCCACGTAGCCGTTGCTTGTCGTCGTCGATGCCGTCTGAATACGCGAGGATGAGGTCGCCGGCGTCGATGATTCCGTTCTGATTCGCATCGCCAGCGAAGTTCGGCTCGTCGGCGTAATCGCCCACGGTGAAGATCCCGTCGCCGTTGCAGTCGAACGCCAGCGTGGCGCCCGCCGGAATGGCGCAGGCCGAGCCATCGGCGCGATGCGGAAGATGCGTCGCGAGCTCTCCTAGGTTCAGGTACGCCTTCTCGATGAGATCGGACTCGTCCCATTTGATGCCCGAGTCGATGACCGCGATGAGCACGCGGTCGTCGCCGATGGTGTGACGCCACGCCAGATCGACGCTCATACCGCTCGCGGTTTCGCCCGGACGGATGGGGGGTACGAACTGACCCGGGGAACGATCGGGGATGAAGGAGAAGAACTGCCAGGCGCCGCTCCGGCGCTCCTTGGGCTTGGCGCTCGCGTTGTAGGCGTAGCCCGGGTCGTTCGGCCAATATTGGGGATCCTTGAGGTCGGTCGCACTCTCGGGAGGCGGCCACTCTGCACTCACTGGCGACGCGCTCATCGTGAGCACGGCTGCGCCCGCGAGGACGAGCAAGGGTGTGAATCGCGTCAAGACGACCTCCTGGGAGCGGGGATCCTAGCGTAAAACCGGCTGCCCGGCCCGGATCTCGGCCGGAAGCGTTGCGGCAGGGCTCTGGCGGCACCCATCAATTGTCGCCGAACAGCTCTTGGATCTTCGTGTCGAGGGCCAGGGCAATCTTGTAGAGGCTCGAGATCGATGGGCTCGATTCGGCGCGCTCGATCTGGGACAGAAGCGAGATGCTGAGCCCGGTGCGGCGGCTCATCTGCTTGAGCGTGAGCTCCTTGCCCTTGCGAAGATTGCGGATCGTGTCGCCGATGATCCGGTGGAGCTGCTCCTCGGGCGTGCGGGCCAGGCCCTTCTTCTTCATCACGCGGGCGAGCACCTGGCGGAACTCGTCCACGTTGAACGGCTTCTTGATGTAGTCGACCGCGTCGAGCTTCATCGAAGCCACGGCGCTGTCGAGATTCGGGTGCGCGGTGAAGATCACCACGGCGACGTCGCTGTCGACCCCGCGAATGCGCTGCAGCACCTCGATGCCGTCGAGCTTCGGCATCATCGAGATCGAGGATGATGACGTGGTAGCTGCCCTGTCGGACTTCGTCTTCGACCAGCGTCGGATCGCTGATGGTGTGGACGACGAAGCCGTCCTTCTCCAGGAGCGTCTGCATGTAGTCGCAAATGGCCTTGTCGTCGTCGACGATGAGGATGCGAACGGAGGGAACGTCGATCGGCACTCCTGACCTCCTCACGGCTCGGTCGAGGGATTTCCCGCACGAACCCGCGAATTGCAGTGTCACTACAATAGCCGAGTTTTCATTCCACCACACCCCGAAAGATCCGCCCGAAATCCCCGGCTTTCATATGCTCGAGGCATGTCTGAGGCCCAATACAGCGAGCGGGTGGACGAAGCGCTGGTGCTGGTCGCGAGTGCGTTTCGCACCCACCGTCGCAAGGGTTCCGGCGTTCCGTACCTGTCGCATCTCCTGGCCGTGTCCGCGTTGGTTTCGGAACACGGCGGCAGCGAGGACCAGATGATCGCCGCGCTCCTGCACGACTACCTCGAAGACGTCGAAGGCTCGAGCGCCGAAGAGATCGAGCGTCGCTTTGGCGCGCGCGTGCGCTCCTGGGTGGAAGCTCTGTCGGATACCACTGTGCGTCCGAAGCCGCCCTGGGAGGAGCGCAAGCAACGGTACATCGCCGCGCTCCGCGCCGAGAGTACGGAGCTAAGGCTGATCAGTGCCGCCGACAAGCTCCACAACGCGACCGCCCTCGTGCGCGACTATCGCGTCATAGGCGAAGCACTCTGGGACCGCTTCACCGCTTCGCGAGCGCAAACTCTCTGGTACTACCGAGAGGTCTTGAGCGCCCTCGGGACGGGTTGGTCCCATCCTTTGCTCGAAGAGCTTCGGGAAATGGTCGAGGAGCTCGAAGCGTTGGTCGAGCCTCACACCAAGTGAAGCGTGCCGGGCTCTCCGTCGAAGAGCTCCCCGACGATCGCCGCGCCCTCGCCGAGCTCCCGAACGATGGCCTGGGCTCCCGCCTCTTCGACGGCGAGAACGAGCCCGCCACTGGTCTGGGCGTCCGCCACCAGCGTGAGCCGATTGGCGTCGACTCCCGAATCCCGCAGGTGTGCCGCCACGTAGCGCCGGTTTCGGTGACTCCCCCCGGGGATGAGCCCATCCCGGGCCGCCTCGAGGGCGCCGTCGAGGAAGGGCACATCGGCCACGTGGATGCGAGCGGCCACGCCACTGCCGAGCGCCATATGGTGGACGTGGCCCAAAAGGCCGAACCCGGTCACGTCGGTCGCCGCCGTCGCGCCGTGACGCCGTCCCGCGTCGGCCGCGTCGCGATTGAGGCGCTGCATCCAGTCCGTCGCGATCTGGAATGCTTTCGCATCGACCTTGTCGGCTCGAAACGCTTGGACCAACACCCCCACTCCGAGGGGCTTGGTGAGCACCAGCTTCTGACCCGCCCGTCCGCGCTTGTGGGTCCAGGCTTTGTCGAGATCCACGCTTCCGATGACCGCCAGGCCAAATTTCGGCTCCACGTCGCGGATGCTGTGCCCGCCGACGATCGCGCATCCCGCTTCGTGCGCCTTTTCGGTTCCGCCCCGGAGCACCGCGGCCAAGACGTTCCAGCCCGAGTGACTCCGGCATGCCAACGAACGAAAGAGCGACCTCGGGCTTACCGCCCATCGCGTACACGTCCGAGATTGCGTTGGCGGCGGCGATGCGCCCGAACAAGTTCGGGTCGTCGACGATGGGAGTGATGATGTCCACGGTCATCACGAGCGAGCGCCCGCTCGCATCGGGCGTCACGAGCGCAGCGTCGTCCATCGGACCGGTCTCGCCGCTCACCCACGGATGTAAAATCGAGGGCAGGGTCTTCAGAACCTCCGACAATTCGTCGGCCGGAAGCTTGCGTGCGCAGCCTCCCGCCTGAACCAGCTGGGTGAGTCGTACTTCGGACAAGCGCGGGCCTCCTCGGGCCACGCTACTTCACTTTTTCATTCCGGCTTCGCGAAAATCCACGACGCTTGGCCCATGGGAAGCTTCGACCATTTCGCGTAGGCCGCGACCGTGCGCCTGCGGATTTCCCGGCTCGGCAAACCATCTCCGATCCCGCGCAGGACGGCATCGAGCACGTATCCTTCGGGGGCCATGAGCTGTTTCGTCATCACCAGCGGCGCCGAGCCCGCAGCGCGCAAGGCCGCTGCGAAGTACTGCTCGGAGTAACAAGCGAGCACGAACGACGGCAGCGCTCGCTTGGGCGAGGCCGTGCTCGGGAGCTTGAGCCCGTCCATCAGGCGGTTGTGTCCGACGTACCCCGCGACGTGGACGCGAAGCTCGCGCGGCTTGTCGCCGTCGGCGATCGTGAGCTTTTGTCCGCCGGTTGCCGTGCCCCAAAATCCGAGGACGGCCTGATCGATCGAGCTACCGTGGACCGCGTCGAGCACGACGATCTGCTCGATGCTTCCGGAGCGACGAAGCCCCCAGCGTTTCGCGGGAACCTTTCGTCGATACACCGCCCGCTGGAGCACGACCTGGTCGACCGCTTTCAGCGAGATGCGAGAAAACTCGCTCCGCTTGCGCTCGAGAAAGCGGCGAGCGCCGAAGATAGCCCCCCAGTAGATGTTCTTGTCGAGATCGCCGGGACGGCCGGCGACCTGGCTCCCGCAATCGATCTGCTCGTTCGAGCAGAGCGCCACCGTCACGTGAACAACGAGCGGGCGGCCCGCCTGGAGATCGGCTCGGACCTTGCTCGGCTCCCAGGGCTTGTCGGGATCCGCCTCGGCGCTGCCACACAAAAGGGCCCAGAGGGCACACAGACGGAGAGCGAGGGCTACGGGGCGGTTCATCTCGGGTTCATCGCCCAGGGCGACCCGAGTGTGACTCGTTGCTCCTCAGCTGCTTGGGTTTCGTCCCCCGACCTCGATTTCGATGGTGCGCTCGGCGTCCTGGCGGTTGGCGCGAAGCTCTGCGACGAGGGCCTCCCCCCGCTCTTGCCACCAGACGGTGGCATCCACGCGGGTCCAGGCTTCGACGCCCTCGATTCGATCGAGCCGTTCCGACAGCTCGGTCGCTGATTGCGGCCGGGCTTCGGGGCGCTTCTCGAGGCACACGAGCACCAGGCGCTCGAGAATCCGCCGGGATGGGCTGGGACGTGCGCTCCGAAGGCGGCACGGGCGGGGTTCTCAAGTGATGCGAGCAAATCTCCACGACCGTGCCCGCATCGAACACCGTCTCGCCGGTGAGAAGGAAATACATCACGGCGCCGACCGCGTAGATGTCCGCCGGGGGCCCGACTTCGTCTCCGGAAATGCTCTCTGGTGCCAGGTAGTGAGGCGTGCCGACCAGAATCTCGAGTGCCGGACAGCTGCGTGTCGTCCTGCAGACTCTTGGCGAGCCCGAAGTCGAGCACTTTGACGAAGTCGCTGAGCCCTCCCCGCTCGCACAGCATGATGTTGGCGGGCTTGATGTCGCGATGGATGAGCTCGACGCCATGGGCTTCGGCCAGTGCCCCGAGCACCTGACTCATCAGGAACACCACGCGGCCGGGCGGCAGCGGTCCTTCGCGGGCGACGAGATCGGACAGAGCGATCCCGTCCACGTACTCCATCGCGTAGTAGAAGATCCCGTCCGGTGTACGACCGTAGTCGTAAATGGCGATCGTGTTCGGGTGAGTGAGCTGGCTCGTGAGCTGCACTTCCCGCTCGAAGCGCGCGAGGTGGGACTCGTCGGTTCGTGACGGAGGCAAGAGCTTGATCGCTGTCGGCCGACGCAGCATCGCGTGGGACGCCTGGTACACCTCGCCCATCCCGCCCTTGCCGAGCTTGGTCACCAACGTGTACTGCCCGAGACGCGCCGCCGCCCGGACCTCGCGCCGCAAACGCAAGATCGTGCTCGTGGCCTGGACACCAAAGGCTCCGAGGACGCTCACGAGCAGCCCCGCCGCGAGCACCCAGAAGCGCGTGGGATCGCTCACCGGCTCGGCTTGAACGACGACCGCCCAGGTTCGGTCCGCGAACGGGAAGGGCTTTTCGAATCGATGAACGTCGCGGAGATCCAACTTCACATCGCTCTGAAAGAGCGGTCGCTCGGCAGCGGGCACCTCTTGTTCGTCGAGCAGCTCCAGATAGACGCCCGTCAAGTCGTGTCCCCGCAGGGCGCGCTCGACGACCGGCTGGATCCGGAAGACTTCCACTGCCGTGCCCCCGAACACCATCGCGCCCTTGGCATCCTTCATCGAGACCGGATGAAACACCGCAATCGAATGCACCCCGGGCGGGTCTTCGACCAGGCGGATGCGGCCCGTGGCGACCGCGCGCCCGAGCTTCTTCGAGCGTTCGTAGGGCTCGAGCCGGGTGGGATCGGATGCCAGGTCGAAGCCGAGCGCCATGGGTTCGCGAGGCTCCATGAAATAAATCGGCACGTGGAGCGGGCGGGGCTTGGCCGGGACCATTTTCAAATCCGGGCCGACTTCGCTGAATTGAAATCCTTCGAGCCCCTCGCGCCGAGCCCGCGCTTCCCACGCCGCCCGCTTGGCGTCGGGTACTTCGGGGATCCACTCGAACGCGTAGATGCTCGGGTGTCTCTCGAGCGCGGGTGTGACGAAGCGCTGAAACTCGTCCCGAGAAACCAAATCGGAGCTGGCGTACAGGGCGGGAATTGCGTGGAGCGTTTCCAGCGGTACGTCGAGGCCGTTCACCAAGGCGGCGGCGATCTCCGAGGCCCGCTTCTGGAACTCGAGGGCATCGGAGGCCCGCCGCCGAGCCCCCAGGCCGAAGAACGCCATCGAAGAAAGGAAGACCCCTATCGCGAGCGTGGCCAGAGCCGGCCCACGTCTTCGCAAACTTTTCAGTCCTAGAGTGGCGCTCAAAACTTTTGCCACCTCGAGTCTCGCGTCTTGTCTAGTCGGGGCGGGCAGATTCGAACTGCCTCCGCATTAGCAGCAGCCGATCCCGCGTGACCAGCATACATTCGCGGAGTTAGGAATGCTCGTCCCGACTGGAGACGACAGCAGGAGACGGAAAGCGACCGCAGAATTGGTAACACGGCGGTAACGCAGGGCTCACGTTCGGACCGAGCAGCGTAGGGGCTAGCGTCAGGAGTTCGTGCTGCACGCGCGCGAAAGTCGACGAGCTTGACCGACGGTTGGAACATCTATGGCAATCAGAGCAGCGCCGTTTCCGGCGCGGATCGACTCGCCGCGGGGTACCTCACGAATCTCAAGCCACAGCTACTCATGAGCACGACATCCGGCAACCTGTACCTGAATTACGTGGACTCAGCTGGATTCTGGACAGACTGGACTTCGTTCACGACTCCCGGGAGCGTATTGGACGTGAACGCTGCGAACGACGCCAACAGCATTCCATGTGTCCATGCCGTGACGACGGCCTGGGGGGATCTATGAGCGATGTCGAACCTTCACGTCCGCCTATGCGTCCTGGGGCGAGCCTGCTCGATGGAGCGAAGCTCGTCGTGAGGTAAGTGGCTCGCGTGCAGACGCCAGGATGGAAGTTGCCGGCCGCGCTTGTCGCCATTGGCGCCGTTGCGTTTCTTGTGACGATCCTGAGTGGAAGCAGGCGATGTTCGAGCACACTGTCTCGGATCCGGAGGTCAAGCGAATGGCGTGGCGGCTGGCTGCTGTGTCGCGCGGCGAAGGGGATCCGGAGCTGGGACCTGGTGACATGGAAGCGGCCCGGCGCTACCTAGCGAGCCCAGATCGTCGACAATGGGAGCTCGATGGCCTCGAAGGGCTCCGCGCGTACGGTTGCATCGCCTTCGAGCGTCTCGACGAGCGTCCAATTGCCGGCGTCCAGCCGGTAGACTTCGAGGGTTTCGAGAGTGGGGTTGAGTAGCCAGACGTGTCGGACGTTCTCCCGCCGGTAGATCCGCATCTTCTTTCCGCGATCGATGCGCTCGGTGCGGTCGGAGATCACCTCGCACGCCCAGTCGGGAGCGATCGCCACCGCAGCCGGCGCCTCGTCGTCGAACACGGATCGGGGGAGGCGCTCGCGACGCCACCCCGCCAGGTCGGGCACGAGCTTGTCGGGTTTCGGTCCGAGGTGGAGCTCCGGCTCGAGCAACAGCACCCAGCCTCCGGGTTTTCCCGGATCATCGTCAAAGGGTCCGAGTCCGCGGACGAGCCGTGTCGCTGCGCGTGCGTGCCGTGGCCGCGGTCGGGGCATGGTGTACAGCTCGCCGTCCAGAATTTCCGCGACCAGCGTCTCGGGCGTGGCCTCGAAGCGTGCCTCGACTTCGCGGTCGTTGGGAGCGTTGGGATCGACGGCGGGACGCACGGACGAACCGGCCATGGTTGGAGGGTAGCATACGAGCCATCGCCAACGAGAGCCGGCTCGTGTTGCACGATGGCACGGAGCGAGTGGCACTTGCGAGATGCTGAGTGCGCTGGCTGTCTCGACATTGCGAGCGCGAGCCGCCGGTGCCTGGTCGCCGAGCATCGAACCCCTCGATCAATTCCTCGTCATGGCCGCGCGCGCCGCGGATTGGGATCCACCCGAGCTTCGGGCGATCCGCCAGTACGTCGATTGGAGAGCCGAGCGGACTTGCTCGAGCGGTGCTTGGCACCGTACCGGCCCGGCGAACGAACGATTGCGCAGGCGTGAACCGGATCGAGTTGAGCCGGACAAATCGGCTCGCGGTTTCACGGCAGGAGCCGCCTGGCAACGAGCTGACGGCAGCTTCGATTTTCGCCTGTGTTCTTCAGCTCTTCGCTTGGGTTTTGTCGGGGCGGGCAGATTCGAACTGCCGACCTCACGGACCCGAACCGTGCGCGCTACCAAACTGCGCTACGCCCCGAGATCGCCCGGACGTTCCAGGCGGGCTCGAACCCCCGGCGGCCGAGGGCGCGCGAACATGGTCTTTGGCACCTTTTCTGTCAAGCGCACCGAAAGTCACAGGGGTTTCTGGCTCGATAATTCTCGCAACCGCACCGCTCCTCGCGCTTCGTGAGCTTTCAGAAGAGCCAGAGCGAGCTCGGGAAGGGTGGCTACGGTCTCGCTCCTCAGACCGCACCGGCCGCCGACGCCCGCTGAGAAAGATTCGACAACGACGACGGCCTCCGGCGCTTGGGCACCGGAGGTCGCTGTGCGTTCGTGTCAGCCCTTGGTCGCTTTGTACTTCTCGAGCTCTTCGACGAGGGCCGGTACCGCCTGGAACAGATCGGCAACGAGCCCGTAGTCGGCGATCTGGAAGATGGGAGCTTCCGGATCCTTGTTGATCGCGACGATGGTTTTCGAGCCCTTCATCCCGGCGATGTGCTGGATGGCGCCGGAGATCCCGATCGCGATGTAGAGCTGCGGGGCCACGATCTTTCCGGTCTGTCCGACCTGGTAGTCGCCGGGCGCATAGCCGGCATCGCAGGCCGCGCGACTCGCACCGATTGCGGCGCCGAGGACGTCGGCGAGGGGATTCATCACCTCGAAGAACTTCTCCTTCAAGGCGCGCCCTCCCGAAACCACGATGCTGGCTTCGCCGAGCTCGGGGCGCTCGCTCTTGACCGCCTCGAGGGAAACGAACTCGACGCGAGCGGCCGCGCCGCCCGGCGCCGTCTTCGAGACGGATTCCACGCTGGACGAGCCGCCCGATGGCGCGGCGGGCTCGAACTCGCTCTGGCGGCAGGTCGCCACCTGGATCGGAGTGCCGAGGGTGCAATGAGCCGAGGACGTTCCCGGCGAACATCGGGCGCTTGAAGACGACCTGGTTGCCGTTCGCACTGACACCGGCGCAGTCGCCCGCGTAGGCGGCGTCGAGCCGCGCCGCGACCCGGGGCATCAGATCCTTGCCGAAGCTCGAGCTCGTCGCGACGACCAGCCCGAACGCCTTGCCGACCTCCGCAACCGTGGGTGCGAAGTGCTCTGCAAGGTAGTTCTTCAGACTCGGGTCCTCGCAAGCGAGCACCTTCGCGGCGCCGAACCCGGTGAGCTCGGCCGCGGCAGCCTTGGCTTTGTCGCCCAAAACGAGGATCGAGAAGCTCCCGCCGAGCGCGGGAAGGGCGGCCTTTGCGAAGCTGATTGCCGAGAGCGTGGTCTTTCGGACTTTGCCCTCTTCGGTGAGCTCTGCAACGACGAGTACGTCTGCCATTTTCAAATCACCTTTGCTTCGGTGGCGAGCTTGTGCACGAGCTCCGTGGCGTCCTTGATCTTGACGCCAGCCTGACGTGCAGGCGGCGCCTCGAACTTCGTGTAGGTGGTCGTGAGCGTGGCGCCGCCGACGAGATCGGCGAGCTTCTTCACGACCAGGGGCTTCTTCTTGGCCTGCATGATCGCGGGCAGCGGTGCGAAGCGCACTTCTTCGTAGGGATACTTGAAGCCTGCGGCGGTCTTCAGCGAGTAGACGCTGGTGGGAGCGACGATGCGCAGGTCGACGGTGACCAGCGCTGGCAGCTTCAGGCGTAGGGTCGAAACGCCGCCGTCCACCTCACGTCCGACCAGGACGCCGCCCGCTTCCTCTTTGAGCGTCGCTGCGAAGGTTGCCATCGGCCAGTCGAGGAGCTCAGCGGTGAACTGTCCTACCTGGTTGTTTTCGCCGTCGACGACCTGCTTGCCCATGATGACCAGATCGGGTTTTTCCTCTTCCACGATCTTCGCCAGCGCGCGCGCGACGAGTCGTCCGTCGAGCTCGTCATCGCTCGCATCGACGCGGATGGCGCGATCGGCGCCGGTCGCGAGGGCGGAGCGCAGGTTCGTCTCCGTCTCTTGGGGGCCCATGGTGAGGGCGATCACCTCGCCCAGGCGGACCTTGGGGGCTTTGCCGTCCTCGGTGAGCCGGAGGGCCGCTTCCAGGGCGTACAGATCGAAGGGGTTGATCTGCCATTCCAGTCCTGCCGTATCGACCTTGTCGCCGGAAGATGGGATTTTCACCTTGTTGTGGTTCGCCGGGTCGGCGACCCGCTTGAGCGGGACCAAGATCTTCACGGAAACCTCCTGCTTTTCTCGGCCGATCGGCCGAGCCACGCCGACGCATCGGATAGTGTCTTTGGAGCGTCGCGTCAATCACGCGTGTTGCTTGAGGAAGCTCCCGCTTTGCCGTTTCCGGCTCCATGCAAGGCGAACGCGAACGCTCTCGCGTGCATCCGACCAATCAGTACGTCCGAATGATCAAACTCCTCGCGAAAATCGCGACAGCTGGACTCGTCCTGTCGTTCGCTGGTTCGGGCTTTGCAGCCGAACCGGAAGCGCGGGCGAGCTTTCCACCAGTACCGGATGAAGGCGGTACCGTTCGCGACTCGCCTCTCGATCGATTGTCGCCCACTTCGCGAGCCTCATTGCCCGATGCGCCCGGCACGGCTCCACTCGAGGCGCCCCCGCCAGCTCCCCCGCCCATCGAGCCCCCGGCGATTGCGCCCATGGTCGCGCCTCCGCAGCGAGCATTGCCACCACCGACGCTGCCTCCAGAAAGCGATCGTTCGAGAAACGAGAGCATCGCCGACCAGTGGATGCTGTCCGTCGAAGGGGTGACCCATGCGCCCATCGATCTCGGGTTTCAGGCGGGCCTCGAGCTACCGATCGGTTTGCGTCTGTTCGGCGGCTACGGGGTCGTGCCGGGAATGTATCGGAGCTTGATCACGAACACGGCGGCTGGCTCGGTCGACGCAGGCACGCGAGCTTTGTTGGAGAAAGCGTTCGACCGCGGCACGGCTTGGCGCTTCGCGGTGGGCGTTCGCCCGTTCCACGAGCTCGGGTTCTACTTCGACGCTGGGTACTCGCGCGTGACGCTGTCCGGATCGGCCAGCGCCGAGGAGCTCTCGGGTCTGTCGGGCGTATCGGCTCCCAGCTATTCCGCGTCGACCTCCCTCGACATGTGGCTCGTGGAGCTCGGGTATCAAGCTCAAGTGGGAGGCCGTCTCGTCCTCGCAGTCGGCGCCGGCGCGATGGGAACGCTGGGTAGCCAGACGAAAATCACGGCCGATGGCGCTGGCGGCGCAGCGCTGCCGGCCGAAGCCGACAAGACCGATGCTGCGCTCGAGTCCTTCGTCGTTCCCACCCTGACGGTTCGGCTGGGCGTCGACCTCATCTGACCGCGACCAGCGGAAAGAAATGGGATACTCCCGGCGGCATGGCCGTCCACACCGATTGCCTGGTCATTGGCAGCGGCATCGCTGGGCTCACCTTCGCACTTCGTGCAGCCGAAAAATGCGAGGTGCTGATCGTCACCAAACGCGCTCGGGACGACGCCGCGACGGCGTGGGCGCAAGGCGGTGTCGCCGCGGTGCTCGCTCCCGATGATTCGTTCGAGCGCCACGTGGCGGACACGCTGACGGCGGGCGCGGGCATGTGCCACGACGTCGTCGTCGACCTGTGCGTGCGCGAAGGCCCCGACGCGATGCGAGCGCTTCTCGACGCGGGCGTCCCGTTCACGCGGGGCCAGGACGGCGAGCTCGATCTCGGGCGCGAAGGTGGCCACACCGCTCGGCGGGTCGCTCACGCCGGAGACATCACCGGTCGCGAGATCGAGCGCGCGCTCCTCGCTCGCGCGGCCGAGCATGCGAACATCCGCATCCTCGAATGGCACATGGGCATCGACCTGATCATGCTCAGCAAATTCGGTGGGCCCGATCAGTGCGCCGGCGCGTACATGCTCGACGAGAAGAGCGGCAAGGTCGAAACCGTGCTCGCCCGAGCGACGGTGCTCGCGACGGGCGGCGCGGGCAAGGTGTACCTCTACACGACCAATCCCGACGTCGCGACGGGCGACGGCGTCGCGATGGCGTATCGCGCCGGGCGCCGAGGTCGCGAACATGGAATTTTACCAATTCCATCCGACCTGCCTGTTTCATCCCCAGGCCAAGAACTTCCTGATCAGCGAGGCGCTGCGCGGCGAAGGCGCGGTCTTGCGACTCGCTCGAGACGGTGAGCCGTTCATGAAGCGGCACCACGAGATGGCCGATCTCGCGCCCCGCGACATCGTCGCCCGCGCGATCGACTACGAGATGAAGCGTACGGGCAGCGAGCACGTGCTGCTCGACATCACCCACAAGCCCGCCGATTCGTTCGAGAGCGCTTTCCCGAACATCTGCGCCGCCTGCGAGCAGTTCGGCATCGACATGACCACGAAGCCGATCCCGGTCGTGCCCGCGGCGCATTACATGTGCGGCGGGGTCACCAGCGATCTGCACGGTCGGACGCACGCTGCCGGGGCTGTGGGTGATCGGCGAGGTGGCTGCACCGGGCTTCACGGCGCGAACCGCCTGGCGTCGAACTCGCTTCTCGAAGGCACTGGTGTTCGGCAAGCGCGCCGCGACAGCAAGATCGCTCGCTGCTTTCGGAAGCGAGCGGCGCGCGCTGCGCCCGACGTTCCCGACTGGCAAATCGGTTCGGCGGTGCCCAGCGACGAGGCCGTCGTCGTGTCCCAGAACTGGGACGAGCTCCGGCGTCTGATGTGGAACTACGTCGGCATCGTCCGCAGCGACGCGCCGACTCCGGCGCGCGGCGCGGCGCGTGGCGCTGCTCGAAGAAGAGATCCGAGAGTATTACTGGAAGCACCTGGTGACGCGCGATCTGCTGGAGCTTCGCAACATCGCCACCGTGGCGGAGCTCGTCATCTCGAGTGCGGCGAGCCGTAAGGAGAGTCGAGGCCTTCACTTCACCCTCGACCACCAGGACTCGCGACAAGACTCTGCCCTCGACACGGTCGCCAAACGAGGTGTGGCGCCGCATCTTCGCGGGCGTTGATGCGACCGGACCCCTCGCGTCCCTTACCCATTGTCCTCGCCGTCGTCTGGGCGCTGGGTATGGGGGCCGTCTTGTTCGCCCTGCGCGAGGCCCTCGGGCGAGTGCTCCCGGGAACGAGGACGGACTTCGTCACGCAAGCGGCGCTCGTGGCCATCGTGCTTCTCTCGGCGAGCTTCGGCTTGCTCGCGATGCATGCCGGCGGGAAGAGCCCCAGTCAGGCTCTCGGCGTCCGCCCCGCGGCTCCCTCCTTGGTGGCCCTCGCGCTCGGCCTCGGCGCCGTGCTGCCGTTCGCCGTCGGGTCGGTGAACGCGGCGCTCTTGTCACGCTTTCCTCGCTCCGAACGAGCCGAGGTCGTGGACGCACTGCTTCACTCGACCGGCACGACACCTCGAGCGCTCGGATTCGTGATCGCAACGAGCATCGCTCTTCCCTTGGTGCACGAGCTCTGCTTTCGGGGTGCTCTGTTCGGCGCGCTTCGACGCTCGAGCTCTCTCGCGGCGGCGACGTTTGGCGCGGCGATTCTGTCGGTTCCCAGCGACTTTCACTGGCGGAGCTGGCCGGCTCTGCTCTTGATCGGCCTCGCCGCGGCCCACGCTCGAGCGGCGAGCGGATCGTTGCTCCCACCGCTGGCGCTTCACGTCGGATTCGGCACGGTGACCACGATCGCGACGCTGAGCTCGGTGGAACCTCTCGGGCGCGGCGGCGGTCTTGCGAGCCTGGTTGGATGGATTGGCGTCGCCACCCTCGGGTTCCTGGTGCATTCTGTCGCTCGTTCGAGTGAAGAGGCCGAAGAGGCCCGAGCCGAGGACGCGTCATGATCGGCAGAAAGAAAGTTGCTCTGTGCCTGCCCGGCGGCGGTGCCACTGGAGCCATGTTTCAGATCGGCGCGCTGGCCGCTCTCGAAGATGGAGTCGAGGACTTCTCGGCCGATCAATTCGATGTCTACGTGGGCACCAACAGCGGCGCGAGCGTGGCCGCCGTGCTGGCTTCCGGGCTGTCTCCCGAACGCATCTATCGGGCGTTTCTCGATCCGGCCGACGTGTATTTTCCCCTGGAGCGAAAGCACGTGCTTCGCATGGACTTGAACGAGTGGCGCCGCACCGTGGTGAGCGCTTGGGGTGCGCTGCGCCATGGGACGACCAGCCTGTTTTCCCGGGGCCCGGCTGCAACGCCAGCGCAACTCTGGGAGGAGCTCGACCGTCTGTACGACTCGCTCCCCGCGGGTTTCTTCTCCCTCGACGGATACGAGCGCTTTCTCGAGGACTTCTTCGTTCGGCGAGGGATCCCGAACACGTTTCACGGGATGCCCAAGGCGCTCCGGATCATCGCGCACGATCTCGATTCCGGAGAAGAAGTGCGCTTCGGAAGCGACGGGTTCGACCACATCCCGGTGACCCGTGCCTGCATCGCGAGCATGGCCGTGCCGCCAATCTTCTCCCCGGTCCGGATCGGTGATCGTCACTACATCGACGTTGCCGGCGCCCAGGTGACCCACCTCGATGTAGCCGTCGCGGAAGGCGCGAACGTGATCGTCGTGGTAAACCCAATGGTTCCCGGTGCGCAGCGGAAATCGTTCCGACGGGCCACGGTCGCAAGACCAGCGTTCGCGACAAGGGCCTGATGTGGGTGATGAATCAGGCGTTTCGCATCGCCATCCACAAGCTGATGACCGAGACGTTGACGCGGATCCGCGCGCGCGGTGACGTGGAGGTGGTCCTCATCGAGCCGGACCCGACCGACGCAATGCTGTTCATGTACAACCCGGCGAGCTTCGCGGCGCGGCGCAAGATCCTGGAGCACGGCTACCACACGGCCCGAGCCAAGCGCACGACGTGGTTCGAGGCTGGAACGCCCTCCGAGCTGTTCTCCCGCCGCCGGGGCGAAACCGATCCGCCGAGTTTGACCGGATTGCTGGGAGAAAGGCCTGGCCGGCGGGAGGCTCTGGCGCCCCGGCCGACAGTACGGCTACCGTTCGGTCACTTTTCGGGGCAGACGCCGGAGTCCATCATGACGTCCACACTCATCACCACGCTGCTGTTGGCGGTTCTGTATCTATTGATCGTTCGCTTCGTCGACATGAACGAAAAGGAGCCGCTCTGGGCGATGCTCCTGCTCTTCGTGCTCGGCGCGGGCGGGGCGGTCCTGGTCACCCTCGGCCTCAGCCGAGTCCTGCTCGATCTTCGACCTGGGCGACGGCGACGACCAAGCGAGCTCGTGAAGTTCATGGCCATCGGCGCTGGAGTCGGCGTGCTCGTCGCCTACGGTCAGCGTCGGGGCTGGGAGGAGTTCAACGGCACGATGGACGGGATCGTGTACGGCACGTGCGCGGGTCTCGGATTCGGCGTCGCCGAGCAGGCCATTCACCAGCTGACGCATGCCGATGACGGCGATCGACATTCCCGGCATGCAGGTCGGCGTGTTCACCGGGCTTCGGCAAGCAAGCGCTCTCCGGGCTCGCCGATGGGATCTTCGGTGCCATCATCGGTGCGGGCTTCGGCGCTTCTGCGGGAATGAAGTCCGCGGCGCTGCGCGGGGTCGTGCCGGTGCTCTCGCTGATCGCCGCGATCGTCACCGATGGCCTGTACGGAACGTTGCGATTCGGCAACTCGCTCGGCGATTCCGGCGCGCTTCGTTCGTGGATCGCCCTGTTCATTCCGCTTCTCTTGATCGCGGTCGTGGCGGTGTACGCTCTCGCTTCGGAGCGGGGCGCGATCCACAAGGAGCTCGATTCCGAGCTCGCGACCGGCGCGGTCGGCGCCGAGGATCTGCGTGCTCCTGAAGAGCGTGATGAAGCGGCAGCTCGCCTACACGAAGGCGTTCTTCAGCTTCAAGCTCGGGCTTCTTCTTCGGTCTGAGGAATCTCCACAACCTCCAAGTGCAGCTGGCGTTCGCCAAGGCAAGGCTCCGCGACGAAAGTGACGAGAAGCGCAAGGCCAACGTCGAAGGGGAGGTGGGACGCATTCGCGCGCGCTCTGGTCGAAAAGCGAAGGGCTCTGGGACTCGCGCCCAGCGGCGCGGCGCTGGCCGGGGGAGGTGTGTCGTGAGCGCTTGTCCCAATTGCCACGCTCCTCTGGATCCCGGCGCGCGTTTTTGCGCCAACTGCGGGCAGACTCTTCCCGCTGGTCCCGTCCCCGGTCCGCGTCCGTTTGCGGGACCGCCGCCTGGCTACGGTCCGCCGCCCGGCCCGCCGCCGCAACAAGGCTATGGTGGATACGGCGCGCCTCCGGGTGCACCTCGCCGCGGGTCCTCCCGGATACGGGGCGCCTGGTGGCTATGGCCCGCCGCCCGGTGGTGGCTACGGACCGCCGCCTGGCGGGATCCCCGGTGGCATGCCTCCCATGGGCGCGCCCGGCGGACCTCCGCCTGCCGAAGGCGGGAGCGGCATGAAGATCCTCGGCGGTTGCGGCCTGGCCGGTTGCCTGGGTGCGGGCGTCGCGGTTCTGATCGGCATCGTCCTCATCGTGTTCATCGCGATGGCAGCTGGTTCCTCTTCGAGCTCGTCGAGCGGTCCCACCGACCGGCGGAGGAAGCGATCCATCCGAGGTTCCTTCGAGCGGATCGGTCCGCGATCTGGTTCGTCAGAACGTCGGGGTCTACTCCCTCGTCACGACGACTCCCCTCGACAAGGTTCCCCCGGGGGTCATCGATAGCGTGGGCGCCATCTATTCCGCGCCCGATGGGACGCGTGTCGTCCACCTGCTGTTCGTCTACCCGTCCGAGTCGGTGGCGGAGAGCCGAGTGGAAGGTGTCTGGTCGAGCTCCCTCAGCGAAGTGAAGTCGGGCCAGCAGGTCAAACGCGGAAAGGTCACCGATTCGAGTGGCGCGCAGCGCGGGATCATCGTCGGCGTGACCGGTCGCAATCCCGACAGCATCTACTGGAACAATCGAAAGCTCGTGGTGGTCGTCAGCGCCAACGCCCCCCACGCCGTCGGCTTCGAAAAGAGCGCTCCTTACTGAGCCGGCGCGCCTCGCCAACTCTGGGAAACAGGAAGGCGAAAGTCCGGACGCGTTCGTAACACCCGAAGAACCCGCTTCAACGCGCTTCGTGACACCCAAAGGACGGCTTCGCGCCGCGCTTCGTGACACTGGAAAGGGTGATACCCGAAGGGGTGAAGGCTGGATGAAGACCAGCGATGGAAGAATTCAGAAAAATTTCCTAACTTACTTCCGTCCCTTTCCGCCTTCCTGTGAAATCTCGTGCATTCGCAACGCAAACGCGATTGGCCTCTACGCCTCGCCCCGGTCATCTTGCTCGTCGCGCTGCTCCTGACGGCGTGCAAGGAGTCCTACCGCGTGGGCGACTACGTGTGGGTCGAGTGGGAAGAGAAGAACTACCCCGCGTACATCATCGACAAGAAAAGCAGCGCGCGGTTTCGCGTTCACTACGACGGCTACGAAGCGCGCTGGGACGAGGACGTGACGCTCGATCGCATCAAGGGCCGAGTGAATGGTCCCGTCAGCGCTCCACCGCCCCCCGAGAAAGTCGCCCGCGCCCTCGGCGTGAGCCCCAAGGCGAGCGGTGCCGCCGCTTCCCGCGTGACACCGTTCAAGGCCGGCGATCGCGTCAAGGTGAAGTGGCGCGGTTCGAGCTACTCGGCCACGATCGTCGCCGTCGTCGGCCAAGATAGTTATCTAGTTCATTACGACGGCTACGAAGCCGCCTGGGACGAAACCGTCAAAGTCGATCGCATCTCGGCCCTGCGCTGAGAAAACAACAAAAAATCTCCTAACGTACTTCCGCCCCTTCCGCCTTCCTGTGAAATCTCAAGAGGGAAATTTGTCCGTTCTCGAAGGCCAGTGATAGCCCCCAAAGCGAACCTGCTTCGTGTCCGAGACCCATCTCGGCGCCGCACGGAAGGTGAACGATGCGCGTGCTGTCATTCGCTCAGACGAGTGTGAAAACTGCTTTGTGCTTGTGCGCTTGTACGCTCATCGCCGCGACGGCCGATGGCAAGGTAAACCCAGTCTTTCTGGGCGAAGTCACCACGCCGGTCGATCGCGACGATTTGCCGCGGACGTTTCGAGAAACCGTGAAGCGCGAGCTCGATCGAGTCGACTTGAGCAGCGTATCCACGCGAGATCGCTTTGTGCTCTCGGCAGCGCTGGTTCAGATGAGCACCGAGGCGAGCGAAGGCAAGAGTGAGTCGACTGCGGTCGTCAGCGCCACACTGCGGCGTGAGCGCGGAGGAGACTTGACCGCGATCATCCGCGGCCGCGCCCGGGCGACGGACTCGCCCGCCAAGTCGCGAGTCGCAGAACGTTCGGCGATGCGTGCGGCCGTGCGAAGTGCTCTCGAGCGGCTGCCCGAAGCAATCCACTGATGCGTCAGGGGACGGGCTCGCCGGGCATGAGACCCATGCTGCGCCATGCTGCGATAAGCCGGCCGCGTTCCTTTTCGTCGAGCAGCTCGGGATCCCGATCCGAATCAGCCTTGGCGGATCCGAGCCAGTGGGTTGCTTCGCGCAGATCGCCACACGAGAGGTGCGTCAGCCCGCGGTAGAGCTCGTAGTGAGTGCGTTTCTTCGGCGACCAGTGCCGGGCGGCGGGCTCGAGGGCACGAAATTCAGCCACCGCATCCGGGTAGCGGGACTCGTCGAAGGCGTGCATCGCGTCCGACATCGCCCCACCGCATCCCGTGATCGGAAGGGCGAGAACGACCAGCACGGTGGCAATCGGGGTTTTCCAGCTCACAGAGCGGGACATCGGCCGAGCCCGCAGTCGAGTTGCGTGGCAGATTTCCTAGGGAATTCAGGTGGTTCTACCAATCTGATGGATGACGAACCGGCCGGGTTCGGCTAAAGGCTCGGCACCCTCATGGGACTCAGCATCATTGGCTCCGGCCGCCACCTCCCGGGCCGGCCCTACACCAACCACGACCTGGCGCGCGTGATGGAGACGAGCGACGAGTGGATCCACCAGCGTACGGGGATAAGGCAGAGACACTTTTGCCCCGAGGGGCAAGGCGTGTCGGATCTCGCCGTTGGAGCGGTGGAAAAAGCCCTCGAGTCCGCTGGTCGGGCTCCCGAGGACGTCGACTACATCCTGTTCAACACGATGACGCCCGATCACATGTTTCCGGGATCGGGAGTCCTGTTGGGCGCAAAGCTCGGAATGGTCGGGGTTCCAGCACTCGATCTGCGCCAGCAGTGCGCGGCGATGATCTACAGCTTCCAGTTGGCCGATGCGCTGCTCGCGAGCGGCGCCGCGCAGACGATTCTGATCGTCGGAGCCGAAGCTCACGCGGGCTTCATGCCGTGGCGTGATTGGGACATCCTCGAAGGCACCAGCGATCGCCGGCCGAGCGACGCAGACTGGGAACGGGCCACCCGGCACCGCGCCCTCGCGATCATTTTTGGCGACGGCGCGGGCGCTCTCCTGGTCGAAAAGAGCGATCGCCCGACCAGTGGGCTTTTGGCGGTCGATATCCACGCTGACGGTCGCTACGCGGACAAGCTTCTCATTCAAGCCGGCTTCCGCAATCGACCGTTCATTTCCGAGACGACCGTCGCCGAAGATCTCTGGATCCCCCGGATGGACGGCCGAACGTTTTCCGGCAAGCGGTCACGCTGCTCCCGAAATCCGTCGAGCGCGCGTGTGCTGCAGCCAAGGTTCGCCGCGACCAGATCGATTGGTTCGTTGCTCATCAGGCCAACGATCGGATCAACGTTGCCGTGCGCGAGCGGTTGGGAGTGCCAGCGGAGCGCGTCCCCTCCAACATCGAGCGCTACGGCAACACCTCGGCGGCAACGATTCCGATCCTTGTCGACGAGATGCGACGGGATGGCCGCCTGCGCGAGGGGCAGCTCGTGTGCTTCTTGGCACTGGGTGCAGGGCTTCATTGGGGCAGCGCGATCTGGCGAGCGTGAGGATCGGGCGCTGGCGACGGCCACGGTGACGGAAGACCCTGCGCCTTGGACCTGGCTCGACCTCGCACGAGCGGTCGGCGTTGCACTCAGCTTGCTCGCGGGCTGTGCGCTCTTGGTCGCCGGCGTGTACTTCGCGCTCTCCTTCGCCGAGCACCGGCACCTCGCTGAGCCCGGTCTGTCGAAACGACTCTTACGACCGGTCGGTTCCTATCGCATCGGTGTGCTGGCGCTCGTGGTCTCCGCCCTCGTGTACGGCGGCATGCTGCTGGGGGTTCACCGCTACAGCATCAAGAAGTATCGCTTGCCTTGGTCGGCGCTGTATCTGCGGCCCGCGGGATGGAATCGCTATCTCGTCATGCTCGCGCTGTACTTCCCGATGCAACTTGGCTCGGGCGTGGTCGTTGCGGTCCAGAACCGCATTGCGGGGCACGTCATCAAGAATCCCCAGCACGACACGGTCATGCATGTCACTCACCATCACTGGTTCAACTACGTTGCGCTGTTCGTGGCTGCCGCAATCATCGCTCCGATCGTCGAAGAAATCGTATTTCGCGGGTTCATCTATCGGTTGCTGAAGAAGCATCTTCCGATCTGGGCTGCCGTGCCGGTCAGCGCCGCGGTGTTCGCGGTGGGTCACGGGATCCCGGTTCTGATTCCGGTGTTCTTCTTCATCGGTGTGGTTCTGGCGCTCGTCGTCGAGCGCACACGCTCGCTGTATTGTTCGATGATGCTCCACGCGCTCCAGAACGCCGTCGCACTCTTGGCGCTCTACCGTTCTTCGCGTGGGTTTTGACTCAGGCGGCGAGGATCTCGAAGTATTCGTTCGTGTTCCCCCGGGGGAGAGCGGGCTGCTATCCTGTCCAACGGGAATGGGACGCCGGCTGGTCATCTGTACGCTTTTCGGGCTCGGCCTCTTTGGTTGTGGCGCCGACGACGAGCGACAAAAGATCGGAACGGCGCGCGAAGAGGTAGCCGCTCCGCTGGCGAGCGCCTTCTGCAGCGTCGACGTGACCGGCAAGGGCACCCTCGACATGGAGAACGACTATCTGCCCCACGTCGTCCAGTGCGAAAACGGCGGCGCGAACCTCCAAGCACTGAAAGCCCAGGCCATCGCAGCCCGCTCCGTCGCCTATTACAACATGGCGAGCTCCGGCTCGATCTGTGACGGGCAAGGTTGCCAGGTCTACTCGTGCGGCGCGTCTCCTCAAGCCAAGCACATCCAGGCGGTGCAGGAGACGTTGGGGCAGTACCTGTCGTACGCGGGGCTCTTGACGTACGGCTTTTACGTCTCGGGCGACTCGAGCGTCGCACCGCCTGGTTGTGTCGGCTCGTCGGGGGGCACCGAGGGCTACGTCACTTACAACGAGGGCAAGACCGGCACCGCCGTGACCCAGACCACGCTGGGCTACGTTGGGCCCCCGGGCTTCGGACAGAACCGCGGCTGCATGGGCCAGTGGAGCGCGCGCTGTCTCGAAAAGAGTAACGGCTACGATTCAACGAAGATCCTCCAGTTTTTCTACGGCGCGGACATCGGCGATCTTGACGGCGCCGGGACCCTGCGTGACGCCCGACGACTCCCGCGCTCGACGCGAAGTACGTCGACCAAGGCAGCGACGCGCCGGCCGACGACGAGGGAAAGGCGTACTTCAAGCTCTGCACCGGGGCGGCGGTCAATTTCTGGTTCGAGGTGGAAAATACTGGCACTGCCAGTTGGGTCGACGTGAACGGCAGCGAATGGGGGCAATCGGTGCGACTCGGAGTGCCCGACGACACGCCCGATCCCTTCCTCGGCAAGACTCGCATCAGCTTGAACGAGAACGCGAACAACGAGGTTGTCCCCGCTGGAGGCGATTGCAACGATCAGCCCCAGTGCCGGCGCACGCTGTTTTCGACGAGCGTCGCGTCTCCGGCGACTGCTCCTTCGACGCCGGGCGTGTACACGACTCGCTGGAAGTTGGTCGACGAGCTCCGGGCTTGGTTCGGACCGGAGATGACGCTGACCTTCAACGTCGTCGAGTGCCCAGATGGTTCCGGCTGGCGGAGGCGGCTCGGGTTCGGGCGGCAAGACCGGATTGGGAGGCGGCGGTCAAAACACGACCGTCGTTCCCTCCGACGACGGCGGATGCAGCTGTCGCGCCGCCGAAACCCAGGATTGCGGGAGCCTGTGGCTCTTGGCCCTGGCGCTACTCGGCGTGCGCCGCGTGCGGCGCCGCGTCGTCCTCCACCGGCATCTGCCCGCCGGTGAGCTCCACGATCCTCGATTAGCAGGCGTCTCGTCGAAGCCTTCACGAGAGCCGAGAGCGCGACGGAGTCCGGAGCCAGTTCGAGCGCCGTTTGCTCCGCGAGCGGGAGGAGATCGATCTTGTTTTGCGACGATGAGGCGCGGCAAGCGGTCCAGGGTCGAGCTCTTCCAGGATTTCCCGGGCGGTCTTTGCTCGTGCTCGGTGCGCTCGGGATCGGCGGCGTCGACGACCTCGAGGAGCAGATCGGCGTCGGCGGCCTCCTCGAACGTGGCGCGGAACGCGGCGAACAGGTCCTTGGGCATGTCGCGGATGAAGCCCACGGTGTCGGTGAGCACGACGTCGCCGCCCGTCGGGCAGGTGCAGCTGGCGCGCGCGGGTGTCGAGCGTCGCGAACAGCTTGTCCTCGGCGAGCACGCCGGCATCGGTGAGCGTGTTCAAGAGCGTGCTCTTGCCGGCGTTGGTGTAGCCGACGATGGCCACGACCGGCACGCTCGAGCGCGTGCGGCGCTGCCGGCGCGATGCGCGCTGCTTGGCCAGGTGCTTGAGCTCTCGTTCGAGCTGCGTGCACGCGCTCGCGCGCGCGCCGGCGTCCGATCTCCAGCTTGGTTTCGCCAGGGCCTCGCCCGCCGATGCCGCCGGTCAGGCGGCTGAGCGCGTCGTCCTTCTGGGCCGAGGCGCGGCAGGGCATACTTCAGCTGCGCGAGCTCGACCTGGAGCTTGCCGTCTCGGGTTTCCGCGCGCTGGGCGAAGATGTCCAGAATGAGCTGGGTGCGGTCGATGACCTTGAGGTCGGTGTGGCCCGCGATGCCGTGCGCCTGGTTCGGGGTGAGGTTCAGATCGAAGATCAGCGTTTCGGCGTCGAGCTCGATGGCGCGCAGCACGACCTCTTCGAGCTTGCCGCGGCCGAGGACGAAGCGTGGATCGATGCGGGTCGCGGAGCTGGATCACGCGGTCGGCCACCTCGACGCCGGCGGTTTCGGCCAGGCTCTCGAGCTCGCGAGGCGAGCCACGGCGCGTCGCATGGCTCCCGCTGTCGCTTTTCGCCGACGTGGACCAGGATCGCCCGCCCGTCCTTGGCGTCGACCTCGCGCGAGCGCGCGCGTGCTGCGCGAACTCCCGCTCGAGCGCCGCCGATGAGCTCGCCGAAGTTGGGCTGAGGTTGTCCCCATGGAACGGGCCCGCTGACTTCGTATCGGTTCTCGCTGGTCGCGCCGCTCCCGCGGGGCGGCACGTTGTACGCCCAGGTGCAGCGAGCGCGGCTCGCCCTCCGGGGAAAGCAAGATGGCGGAGACCGAGATCGAGACGGAGTCGCGTGAGATCGGTGAGATCGTCGCGGGTCAGCGCTTCGCCGAACAGATGCGTGTGCACGAGGCGCAGCGCGCGGAAGCGTCCCTCGGCGGCTCGCAGGCGCCCGATGTCCGGCAAGCAGCAGGCCCGTGGGCGTTCCGACCACGACGTAGTCGACTTGGCCCGAGCGGTGAACGAGAGCGCCGACTTGTCGCCCGCTCTCCCGGGACGCTTCGGAGAGCGAACGCGCGAGCTCCGGCGTCACGATGCGATCGAGGGGCACTCGTCTTCGGTAGATGCGCTCGAGAGCTCGGAGAGCGCTCGGCGCCAGACCCGTGGTGTTGCCGTAGACTTCGTGCATCCGTTGGCCACACAGGCCACGTACCTCGAAACCTAGCGGGTGTTCGTCGAGGTAGCAACCGGTGCTAACGTCACCAGTCGTGGCGTTTCTCACCGCGCTCCGGCTCGACGAAGCTCGTGAGATAGCGGCCAGCTACGGGCTTTCGGTCCAATCGATCGAACCATTTGCCGGCGGCAGCGTGAATTCGAACTTCTGCCTTAGCCTGGAAGATGGCAGGCGATTGTTTCTCCGCGTGTACGAGGAGCAGAACAGGGACGGGGCATTCGCCGAGCTCGAGCTCGTGAGCGAGCTCGGCCGAAAAGGCGTGCCGACTCCGGCGCCGCTTGCGAGAGGGGACGGGACGTTTCTGAGCGAACACCGACAAAAGCCCGTCGCCCTGTTCCCTTGGATTGAGGGCGAAGTGCTCTGTCAAAAGCGGGTCACTGCTCTGCACGCCGAAAAGCTCGGGGCGGCACTGGCAGCCGTTCATCTCGCGGGCGTCGAGGCGCACTCCGAGGGGCGATTCTCCCCGGCCGCCCTCGAATCGCGGCTTTCGCGCATCGAGCGGGACTCCCCCGCGCACCAGGAGGATGCGCGTCGAATTCGCGCTCTTGTCTCGAGCTACCTTCCTCGGCGCGAAGCGCTGCCGAGCGGCCTCGTACATGGGGATCTGTTCCGCGACAACGTGCTCTGGGACGATGGGGAGCTCGTCGCGCTCATCGATTTCGAGAGCGCTTCGCGAGGAACCTTCGTGTACGACCTCGCGGTTTGCGTCCACGCCTGGTGTTACGGCGATTCGTTCGACCTCGAGCTCGTTCGCGCTCTCGTTTCGGGATACACGGAAAAGCGTCGTCTCTCGGATGCCGAGCGCGCCGCCTTTTCTGTCGAGGCTGCCCTGGCGGCTCTTCGCTTCGCGGTGACCCGCATCACGGATTACGCGATGCGAGCGCCCGAGGGTCAAGCGCCGCTTCGGGACTATCGGCGCTTCCTCGCTCGGCTCCAGGCGGTGGAAGCGGGCGCGCTCGCCGCGGCACTCTGACCGGATTTCGGAATCAGATCCCGGCCTGAGCTTCGAGCTTGGCGAGCCGGCGCTCGATCTCTGCGAGGCGCTCGATCCCCATGGTGCGTTCTCGCATCGAGATCTCGACCAGGCGGTCGAGGCGCTCGACGAGTGCCTCGCGAGTCGACTGGATTTCAGTGCGCACGTCCCGAAGCTCAGAGTGCACCTCGCGAAATCCCAAGTCCGTTCGTTCGCTTTGGTCGACGAGGAGCTTCGCGATCTGTACCACAGCGCCCTTCACATCGCGGACGTCACCTTCGAGTCGGGCGAGGCGTTTCATGTCGAAGTCGGATGATTCTGCCATGGCTCTGCAATTCGGACAGCGGGAGCCCCGGTTGCCCTGAAAACCTCGGGACAGCGACCGGGCCAAATTGAACAAAAGTCAGTCGTATGGTTCTCTTCGGGGACGGCCGTGAAAATCGTGAGCTTGAACCTCTGGCATCGCTCCGATCCTTGGCCGGAGCGCCTCGCCGCGATCCGAAGCGAGCTCACTCGCCTGGATGCAGATCTGGTCGGGCTCCAAGAAGCGCTTCAGGCCGTGGACGTGACCCAAGGCGACGATGACCAGGTGGCGGAGATCTCCGGAGGGCTCGGTTACGAATCGGCGTACGCGCCGGCCTGCGTGTGGGACGGTGTGACGTATTTCGGCAACGCGCTCCTCAGTCGCCATCCAATCATCGAGACGCGATGGGAGTCCTTGCCAGGGCATCGCGAGGAGTCCCGCAGCATGCTCTACGCCCTCGTCGAGACGCCCAGCGGACGGCTGCCGGTGTTCGTGACGCATCTGGCGTGGCGGCCGGAGGACTTCGCCACCCGACAGCGGCAGGTTCTCTTCCTCAGGCGCCGCATCGACGAGCTAGCGCCTCGCGAGTCCGGAGTGCTTTCCCCAGTTCTCATGGGCGATCTGAACGCTGAGCCCCACTCGGACGAAATTCGCTCGCTCGCGGACGACTACCTGGATGCGTGGGTGACTGCCGGCGACGGGAGCGACGGGTTCACGTGGGACCGGCGAAATCCCTACACCCACGCTCACGACGTTCATTCGCAGCGTATCGATTACATCTTCGTGCGCGCTCCGGTCCAAGGCATGCGCATCGTGCGTTGTGCACTCGCGTTCAACAGCCCGACCGGCGAGGCGTGGCCGTCGGATCACTTTGGACTCTGCGCCGACTTCGAGCCGATCCCGTCCGATCCCTCTTGACCGGGCCCCCACGACCCACGGGAGCGGCCGATTTGCCGCGCTTCGGGAGCGGGCGGCGCCCGAACGGGCGGGCATCGATGGACGACACGATCCATACGCACGAGCTCCATCGAAGCTCTCACAATTCTTCACACGCGTCTGTTTGGGCCGAAATGAGCTCGAACGCGTCACAATGGAGGAGGAGCAGCGATTGCGCTGGTCGGGGGGCGCGGTTACGTTTCTTTCGAACGGAACAAATCGCCCCGACGGGGCGTATCGAGTGAGGAAACGTGGCGCGATTACAGGAGCTGGATTTCGACGGTTTCATCGATGACAAAAAGGGCGCCCAGCCCGGCGTGGCCGCTTCGGACGATGCCCACGCGTACGCCTACTCGTGGGATCGAAAAACCCGAGCGACCTTCGAGCGCATGAAGCCGATGGAGCTCGCGATGGCAGCGGGGGTGCGAGCATTTCAGCACCTCGGAAAGGCGGAGCTCCTCGGGCACGCAGTGAAAGTCGGACCGAAGCAGTTCCCGCGGGTGCACGCCCTGGCCGAGCGCTGCGCCAAGACCCTCGGTATCCCGACGCCGACGCTCTACATCGTGAACAACCCGCAAATGAACGCGGCCACCTACGGCACCAACGACGACTCGTTCATCATGATCCATTCTGCCCTCGTGGATCACTTGACGGACGAGGAGTTGCTCAGCGTGATTGGTCACGAGTGCGGCCACATCCACAACAGTCACGTCGTCTATCTGACGGTGATGTATTATCTCACCCGTATGGCGGGGATGTTCGTTGCGTGGATCGGGTTTCCCGTCCTGTTCGCCCTCCGCGCCTGGTCGCGCCGGGCCGAGATCACTTGCGATCGCGCTGGTGCGCTGTGTGCCGGGGATCTCAAGGTCGCGGAACGCGCGCTCACGAAGCTCGCGCTCGGATCCCACAAGCTCTACGAAGAGCTCAACGTCGAGACGTTTCTCGAACAGCACGAAGAGGCCCAGGGCAACCCGGGACGCTTCGCGGAGGTCCTGGCGACCCACCCATGGCTTCCCAAACGCGTGCTTGCGCTGCGGCAGTTCGGCGAGAGCGCTCTGTTCAAGCTTCACGTGGGGGCGGGCCCGGTCGGCCTGACGATGACCGAGGTCGACGAGAAAGTGCACGAGATCGTCAAGGTCGTCGGCTAGCCCTTTGCTATCGTCGAACCCGAGCTTCGGGTGCGGCCAGATCGAGGTTGTCATGTTGGATCTATTTCACGAGCGGAAGAACCAGGTTGTCGAGTCGCTGGCCGGGCTGACGGACGTGGCGGGCCGCGTTGGTGCCGAATCGCTCCGCCACCGTGTGACCGCTGATGTCATCGACAAGCTCGAGCGCGATCGATTTCACCTGGTGGTGGTCGGGGAGTTCAATCACGGCAAGACCACGTTCGTGAACGCGCTGCTCGGTCGGCCAGTGCTGCCGGTGGGCGTGACGCCGACCACCGCCGTGATTCATCACATCGTGTACGGGGAGGAGCCGAGCGCTAAACTCGTGCGCCAGAGCGGCGAGGAGCAAAGCATTCCCTTCGACGACGTGCGCGCGTTCGCGACCGGAGGCAGTCGCGCCGCCGACCAGGTGAGCTACCTGGAGGTCGCGTATCCCGCGGAGCTGCTCCGGGAGCGAATCGTGCTCGTGGACACTCCCGGTGTGAACGACCTGTCGCTGACCCGGGCGGAGATCACTTACGGCTACATCCCCCAGGCGGATGCCGTGTTGTTCTTGCTCGATGCCGGGCAGCCCATCAAGGAGAGCGAGCGCCAATTCCTCGAGAACCAGCTGATCGGCAAGTCGCGCGACAAGATCGTGTTCGTGGTTTCCAAGAGCGACATCTGGTCCCCGGACGAAAAGAACGAAGCGCTCGAGTACGTGCGGACGCGTCTCGGAGGGCTCGTCACCGATCCGCCGGTCTTTGCGGTGAGTGCTCAGACGCTCCTCGGCGGGCATCGTGAGGACAGCGGTATCGACGAGCTCGTCGCCCATCTCACTAGATTTCTCGCGGAAGAGCGCGGGAAGATCTTGCTCACGAATGCCCTCGGCGAGGGGCTGTCGGCCGCCGGAGTTCTCGGTCGGGGCATCGAGGCGCGTAAGCGCGCGGCGCACATGAGTGTGGAGCAACTCGATCGGCGCATCGGCATGTTGGAGCGCGACCTCGAGGGGCATTCGGACACCATCGAGAAACGCAAGCTCGTCATCCGCGAGGAAGCCGGGTCGATCAAGGCCTGGGCGCGTCGAGATCTGGATCGCTTTTGCGATGACGTCGTTCGCCAGTTGCCGGCCGTGCTCGAACGGGCCAACGCGAGCGACTTGAAGCAGCACCTGGGTCCGTTTCTCGAGCATTCGTTCAAGCAGTGGGCCGAAGCAGAGACTCGGGAGATCGCCAGCGCCCTCGAACAGCTCGCCGAGAAGATGGTCGCGCTCGTCAAAGACGACGCCCACGATGTCGGAAAACGGGTGAGCACCGCGATGGGTGCGGAGCTTCAAACTCCCACCATCAATGTCGATCGCTTCGCGTACGACGTCGGCATTTTCGCGGTACTGTCTCTGGGAATGGGTGTGCTGTTCGCCAACGCGCTGCTCGGTGGCCTGCTCATCGCCGCGGCGCCGGCGCTCGCGCTGTGGAATCGCGATCGGACCGAAGCCGAGGTGAAAAAGCGAGCGCTCGAGCTCGCGCCCGTCGTCCTGCGCGAGACCGCCGCCAAGGTGGCTCCGAAGATCGACGAGATGGTCGAAGATTTCGCCACCCGACTCGACGAGTGGGTGGTGACGGCAGGGCAGGAGCTTCACCGAGAAATCATCGAAGTGCTCCAGCACGCGCGCCGAGAGCTCGGCGACGGCGAGCGAAACCAAGAGGCCGAAACTCAGGCATGCGAGCGTGACGCGGAGGCTCTCGCGGGCGTGGTCACGCGGCTTCAGGCTCTCAGGGCGGAATTCGGCGGAGGCGGCGGATGAGTGTGGCGCGAGGCGGTCGTCTTCCCGACGGGGTCGACGCCGCAATGGAGGCGCTGAACACCAGCGTCGAGGTCGACTCTCGGCTCTGGCGTGAGGACATCCAGGGTTCGATTGCCCACGCGCGATCTCTCGGGCGCGCTCGGGTGCTGACCGACGACGAGGTCCAGACCCTCGTCCGCGGTCTCGAGCAGGTCGCCAAAGAGATCGAGCGCGGCGAGCTCCGCTGGGATCCGAAAAAAGAAGACGTTCACATGAACATCGAAGCGCGTCTCACGGCCATCGTGGGACCTGTCGGTGGAAAGCTTCACACGGGACGATCCCGCAACGACCAGGTGGCGACGGATCTTCGCCTCTACGCCCGCGCGCGCGCCCAGGAAGCCATCTCGGCGCTCGACGATCTCGGCCGCGTCCTGGTCGACGTAGCGGCTCGGGAGATCGATGTCCTGATGCCGTCGTACACTCATCTTCAGCGCGCTCAGCCGAGCCGGCTTTCCCATCACCTGCTCGCCTGGCAAGAGATGCTGTGGCGCGATCGCGGCCGCCTCGCTGACGCTTCGGCGCGAGCCAACGAGTCTCCCCTCGGCGCGGGAGCCGTCGCGGGAACTGGATTTCCCCTCGATCGAGAAGCGAGCGCCCAGGAGCTTGGGTTTTCGGCTCCGATGCGCAACAGCATCGACGCCACCTCGAGTCGGGATTTCGCAATGGAGCTCGTTTCTGCCTTGGCGATCCTCGGGGTGCACCTGTCGCGCATCGGCGAGGAGCTCGTCATCTGGTCGAGCCGTGAGTTCGGATTCGTGACGCTCTCGGACCGATTTTCGACCAGCTCCAGCATGATGCCGCAAAAGAAGAACCCGGACGTGGCCGAGCTCGTGCGAGGAAAGGCCGCGCTCCTGATCGGATCGGCGACGAGTCTCTTGGTCCTCGAGAAGAGCTTGGCATTCGGGTACGGGCGCGATCTTCAGGAGGACAAGCGCCCGTTGTTCGACGCATTCGAAAACGCCATCGTCGGGCTGCGAGCGTTGACCGGCGCGATCGGCACCTTGACCTTCGAGAAGGAAAAGCTCGAGGCCGCGCTCGGCGAGGGGCACGTGTGTGCGACCAATCTCGCGGATTTCCTCGTGCAATCCGGCGTCCCGTTTCGCGAGGCCCATCACGTCGTGGGCGATCTCGTGCGCCAAGCCGAAGAGCGTGGCGTGCAGATCGGCGAGCTCGAAGCGGACGTGCTCCGGACCGCTCACCCGTCCCTCGCGAGCGCAGAGGCAAAGCTGGCCCTCGATCCAGCCGCTGCCGTCGAGCGTCGGACCGGAATCGGCGGCCCCGCTCGGCCCCGCGTCCTCGAAGCGATCGCCGAAGCGCGCAAGCGCTGGGGCTGAAGCTGCAGCGTTTGACGTCGACTGGGCTCGCGCGGGCCAGCTACCGTGGGCCCGTGAACGTGTACTTCGTTCCCCCCGGTTCGGGGCCGTCGAAGACGCCCGCCCGCCAGAGAACGACGCCCGTGACCGTAGCGGTGGCAGCACCGGCGACGAGCCAGGCTGCCCACTCCGGAAAGCCCTGGTCGGCACTCGCCGGCTGAGGAGGGCCGTCGTAGATGCTGCCGGAGCGCCGCGTCCAAGGCTGGAACGGGCCGCACCAGGAGCCCGCGCAGGTGGCGACCTCGATGCCGCCGCCGCTTCGGGGTCGGGCGGCGATCCAACGCGAGCATTGCACTCCCGCTCCCACGATGACGCGATCGCCTCGGATCCTCGGGGCGCCGAGATCGTCGCGGCTGCAGGCTTGGGGAGGCGGGACAGCGAGGCTGAGGCGGCTCGTGGAGGGCGCGACGGTGACCCACGTGCTGAAGACGGGTCGCCCACGTCGGACCACGCGAACGTGGTGCTCTCCCATCGCGAGCGTGGGCGCAGTCGAAGCGAGTAGGCCGTCGACGTAAATCCGATCGTGGGGGGTGAGTCCATCCAGAGCGATCTTGCGATCGGTTGCCGGCGTGCTCGGGCTTTCGGTCGCACCGAATGCCGCTGCCCGCTTCCCTTCGAGTGTCCGAGCGCGGGCTTCGAGCCTTCGCGTCTCTTCGGGGTTGTCGCTCTCGATTGCGCGCGCCTCGATCGACAGGCGCTCCGCCATCAGCCACGCGGCTTGGGGCAACTCGGGGTGCCCGTGGAGAGCTCGTTCCACGGAACGAAGGCGCTGTCGCATGCTGGCCAGATCCAGCGACCCGGCTGCGACCCGCGCTTGCTCGAGTTCGGTTTCGACCTGGTCGACCAACGCGTCATCGTAGCGGGCGGCCGGGGACGAATTGGAAACGGGCGCCGAAAGGCGCGCAAGCCGCGCATGGGCCCAGGAGTCGAGATCGGGCTGTAGCGCTGCTTGCGCAGCGAGCGGGCCGAGCCAGACAAGGACATAGACAGAGCTCATGACGAGACAGGTGTTTTCGCACGCCCGGCTGCGCTATCGTATCCGGGCCCGTGAGCTTTTCGCGACGAAACCACCAGCCGGCCGAGCCAGGGCCCCCGAGGCTCCGTGCAGCTTGATTTCGCGGCTCGCGAGCTCACCATCAAGCTCGTTTACTACGGCCCCGCCCTCAGCGGAAAGACGACGAACCTTCAGTCGCTGCACCGCGCCTCCGACGAAGGGACGACCGGCCGGCTCATGACGCTCGAAACGCGTGATGACCGCACGCTCTTCTTCGACCTTTTGCCGTTCACTTTCAAGGACCGAGGCGGGCTCAGCGTGCGCCTGAAGGTGTTCACCGTTCCCGGCCAGGTGATCCATGGCTCGACGCGTCGATTGGTGCTCCAGGGTGCGGATGGGATCGCGTTCATCGCGGATTCGCAGCTCTCCGAGACCCAGCACAACACCGAGGCCTTCATGGATCTCAAGGAGAACTTGAAGAGCTACGGAGTGACGCTCAAGCAGGTGCCGCTCATCATCCAGTTCAACAAACGAGATTTACCCAACATCCGTAGCGACGGGGAAATCGCGGATTTCGCTTCCCAGGGACGGGAGCCCGTGTATCTCGCGGTGGCGACTCGCGGTGACGGCGTGGTGGAGAGTTTCATCGGGCTCTTGTATTTGACCTGGAGCGCGCTCGACGCCGAGCACGACTTGAACAAGAAGTTCGGATTCAATTCCGATGCGTTCCTCGATCAGGTGGCCAAGCACCTGGGAGAAAAGCGGTCACTGTCCGAGGTGCTCGCGACCTGCGTGGGTGGAGCGCTCGAAGTGCTGAGACCGGAGGCGGCGGGATGACGTCGACGCCGGCGGCGGAGCGAGCTCTCGACGAGCTGACCCTGGGCAAAGGGGTGGTGCTCGAGGACCTCGTGGATCGTGAGGCGCTCTTGGAAATGGCCAAGACGGCCCACGAGCTGTTCGGCCTGTCCTTGAGGATTTTTGCTGAAAGCGGCGCACTGTTGGCGGACGCCAGCAAGTCGCCCTCACTTTATACCTATCTCGATGGATTCAAGGCGGGTCGCGCTGCCCTCGGCACCGTCGTCAGCGCCGTGAAGTCCATCGACCCGGGGCTCGGAAGCGTCACGCAGCCGTGCATCACCGGTGCGCAGTATCTGGTGGCAGCCATCGCCTACGACGGACGGCTGCTCGGTCGGCTGATTGTCGGACCCTACGCCACTCCGGGCGCTAAGCCTCCGAACGATCTCCCAAAGCTCGATGCCGGCATCGAGATGAGTGCTGTAGAGGCTCGGTTTCTCGAAATCCCGCATCGCGAGCAATCCGAGGTCGAGCGGGTAGCGCTCCACCTGGTAAAGACGCTCGACCTCATCCTGTTCAGCGGCCACAAGGCGCTGCTCACCAGCAGCATGCACCTGGCAACGGTGCGGGAGAGCTTTCGGGAGCTTCAGGAAAAGAACAACAAGCTGCAAATGCCTATGACCGCCTGAAGGAGCTCGATCGGCTGAAGAGTAACTTCCTCGCCACCGTGTCCCACGAGCTCCGAACCCCGCTCACCTCGATCATCGGGTACAGCGAAATGCTCGCCGAGGGCATCGCTGGCGACATGAACGGCGAGCAAAAGGAGTTCGTCACAACGATCCACGAGAAGGGTGAACAGCTGCTCGATCTGATCAAGGGTTTGCTCGACCTGTCGAAGCTCGAAAGCGGCACGATGAGCCTCCGCAAAGCCGAGATCGAGGTTGCCCCGCTGATTGCCGATGTGGCGCAAACCGTCGCGCCCACGGCTCGAAAGCGAAAGATCGAGATCAACGTCAAAGTCGAAAATGGTTTGCCGGCGCTGTGGGCGGACACCGAACGCCTGCGCCAGGTGCTGCTGAATCTCACCGAGAACGCGATCAAGTTCACACCGAGCGGGGGCAAAGTGCGCCTGACGGCTCATTCGACTCTGCTCGACCGCAAAGGCGACGATGATGGGCGTGGACTGGTCCTGTTCTCGAATCGCAGACCCGCAGTGGAAATGCGGGTCGTGGACAACGGGATCGGCATTCCCGACAACGAGAAGCAGAAAGTATTCGACGCGTTCTATCAAGTCGACGGCAGCTCGACGCGTGAGCACGGCGGAACGGGTCTCGGGCTTTCGATCGTCCGGCGCCTGGTGGATGCCCATGACGGCGTCGTGCACGTCGAGGACAACCAGCCCCACGGAGCCGTGTTCGTGGTGACCATTCCGTGCCGGCGAACCACGATCGGCTGACGCCAACCGAGCTCGAAGCGATCGCGATCCTGGAGCGAGCGTTTCGACGGCCGCGCTCGGCCGATGTAGTGGTCGGCATCGGGGACGACGCGGCAATCCTTTCTCAAGAAGCAGGAAACCTCTGCTGGACGCTCGATGCGTCGGTGGAGGGTGTGCACTTCGACACACGCTGGCTCTCCCTCGAAGAGGTGGGCGCTCGCGCCATCGAGGCCGCGCTCAGCGACGTGGCGGCGATGGGAGCGACTCCCGTCGGGGCGCTGTCGGGCTTGACCCTTCGCCGGAAAACCACGAAAGCCGAGGTCAGCGCCCTGGCCCGCGGGCAGGCGCGAGCGTCGCGCCGCACCCGCTGTCCGATCATCGGGGGAAACATTGCGAGAGGTCCGGTGCTCTCGCTGACCACGACGGCGATCGGGCGCGGAGCGACGCTGCTCCGTCGCGATGGCGCCCGGGTGGGAGACGAGCTCTGGCTCGTGGGACAGATCGGGCTCGCGCGAGCAGGCCTCGAGATGCTTCGTCGAAAGAAGCGCTGGCACGGTGCTCCGGCCCGGCGCGCTCTCGAGGCGTGGCGACGGCCCCGTGCGCTCCTGGTCGAGGGGCGAGGGCTCGTCGGTCGAGCTCGGTCTTGCATCGACGTGTCCGACGGTCTCGGCGGGGACGCGTATCACTTGGCGAATGCGAGTCGTGTCCGGCTGGTGCTGGAAGGAGAGCGATTGGTGAGCGAGTCGCTCCGAAAAGTGGCCCTACTGCTCGAACGCGAGCCCCTCGCTCTCGCTCTGACGGGCGGCGAGGACTACGCGCTCCTGGCGAGCGGACCGGCTGCTCGGCGGCCCGGCTTCGCGCGCCGGATCGGAAGGGTGGAGCGTGGGCGCGGCGTCGTGCTCGAGATCGAGGGCCGCCGGCGCACCCTAGCGCGCGGCGGGTTCGATCACCTCCGGTGATCAGCGACAGACGGAGGGGACGGCGAGGCCAGCGGCCTTGAGCGCGCCCGCTGCGATCCCTACGATGGTGCTCTTGTCCTTGTTTTGCGCGACCGCGGTGAGGCAAGCGCTGGCAGCTTGTTGCAAAAGGACGTTGCCCGGCGGTGGCGTGCTGTTTGCATTTTGGGACAGCGCCTGACAGCAGGCCTTCATGTCGCTTGGTTTCTTGTAGACCACCACCGGCCCGTCCGCGTCCGCGTCGCTCGCGTCCTCGACGTCTTCGCCTGCGTCCTCGGCCTCGAGGCTCGTTTCCGGCGGCTCGGGCTGAACCGTTTCCGTCGGGAGGGGCGGTGGGGCCTTGTCCGGGTTGCACTTGCTGCACCCGCCGAAGAGGACGGCGGGTGCAAACAGGCCGACGATGATCGCCAGTGGGGCGCGTTTCACGAAGACAGACTCACTTGCACGAGACGCCGGCGCCGCGCGCGATGGCAGAGATGCTGCCCGCGCTCTGGCCGGATTTCACTGCCGCATAGCAGGTGGCAGCCGCCTGGGTCATGTAGGTCTTGGTCGGCTCAGGGGCGTTGGCGGCGTTCTGTTGAATGGCCGCGCAGCACCGGGACATGCTCGATCCGCTGCCGGTGCCCACCTTCTTGGCATCGGCATCGGCGTCGGCATCCTCCACGTCTTCACCAGCATCCTCCACCTCGAGGACGAGGGGAGCGCTCGGAGTGTTCGCAGGTGCCGCCGAGGGAAGGGGTGGAGGGGGCTCGTCCTTCTTGCAGCCGTTAAACAGAAGCGCCGAGAGCGGAATCGTCAGCCCCAGGGTAAGGGGAACAATCCAGGTTCTCGTCACGGAATCGTGGGCTTTCTTCATCGGTCCTCCGCAGAGCGGGTGTCCCGCTCGATCATCGCTATCTGACGTTTTCATCGCGCAAAAGTTGGTTTCGTTAGCAACTTCCTGGAACGGGAATTCCTTGGAGCTGCGCCCGTATGAGGGTTTTCGCAGCCGCAGCATTTGCCGATCCGTTCTTCACTCGTTGGGCAATGCCGTTGCACACCGCCGCGGCGGAAGTGTACCGGTTGGCGTTCAAGCCGCCCTTTTTGGCTTCTCCACTCAGCGCGTTGCAGCACGCTTGGGTCTTCTTGTAGTCCGCAGCTGTGTTCGGCGGCGGGCCAGCGTCCTTCGCAGCACCGGCGTCCAGCACCGTGCCCGCGTCCTTCTTCGTGACCACGGTCACCTTGGTCGGAACGGGAGCGGGCGCTGCCGAGTCCACCTCTGTCGGGGCAGCCGAGGTGTCTTCCGCCGCGCTGACGGTTGCTTCGGGCGTGGGCGGCGGCTCGGCGACGCTCGACGCGCTCGGGGTTTCCTCGGCGGGCGTCGCCTTCTTGCAGGCGAGGAGCGCCCCCAAGACGACGAGTGCCAGCCCCATCCGCCCGATATCCATCGCGCTCTTTTACCAGAGCTTGAACGGGAGGATTAGCTCTCGACCTCGAAAGAGAAGCCATCGGAGTGGAAAACGCCCCAAAGCCCCCAGGACTTTCACCTAGATTCGGCCAGCAGGCCGAATGAGAAGGCCGCTCGGAGATTTCCCAGGAAGCGCGACGCGAAGCACGTGCTTCGGGGTGCGTCGCCTTCCTGGGGGACCCTCGGCGGTCAGCTACAGCCCATCGAGTTTCCGCAGTTCAGACACTTGTAACAAGCGCCGTTGCGGACGGTGATGTGGCCGCAGCTATCGCAGACGGGGGCGTCGCCCATCATCTCCTCGAGCTGTGCATCGAGCGCGCCGTGGGCTTCCGCACGCGGCGGTTCGCTCTCCCGCACAGGCGGGAGCAGGCTGGGTGGAAGCGAGTCGGGTGGTCCTTCCACGATCGGTGTCATCGGATCTTCGATTTCGGCTCGGAGCTTCGTTGGGCTTCACTTGAGCAAAATCGTAGCGCTGCAGATATTCCACGCCGAGAACTCGGAAGATGTAGTCGACGATCGATGTCGCGAACTTGATGTTCGGGTGTCCTCCGACGACGCCGTGAGGCTCGAAGCGCGTGAAGGTGAACTGTTCCACGAAGGTCTCGAGGGGCACACCGTATTGGAGGCCAATGGATACGCTCATGGCGAAGCAGTTCATGAGCGATCGGAACGCCGCGCCCTCTTTGTGCATGTCGATGAAGATCTCACCAAGCGCGCCGTCTTCGTAGTCCCCCGTGCGGAGGAACACCTTGTGTCCACCCACGAGCGCCTCCTGGGTGAAGCCGCGACGCTTCTTCGGAAGCCGAACCCGTGTCCCCTCGGGCCGAACGCTCGCAGCGATGGACTGAGTGATGGCCGTCTCAGCCTTCTTTTCCGTCTTCTTCGAGCTGGTGGAGAGCGGTTGACTCGCCTTGCAGCCATCTCGGTACAAGGCGACCGCCTTGAGGCCGAGCTTCCAGCCCTCTTCGTAGATTTCGCGTACCTCGTCGATGGTGGCTTCGTTCGGAAGGTTGACCGTCTTGCTGATCGCGCCCGAGAGGAAGGGCTGCACGGCAGCCATCATGCGGACATGGCTCATCGCTGCCAGGAAGCGCTTGCCCGTACGGCCGCAGCGGTTGGCGCAGTCGAACACGGGGTAGTGCTCGTCCCGGAGGTACGGCGCGCCTTCGATGGTCATGCGACCGACGATCACGTCGCCCGCCTCCTGGATCTCGGAGTCGGAAAATCCGAGATGACGGAGCAAGTTGAAGCCCGGCATGCCGAGCTTGTCGGCGGTCACACCGATCCGGTCGTAGGTTTCCTTGCCGAGCACCCAGGAACCGAAGGCGAGCTGGAGGTCGAACACGCCCGCGATGGCTTGCTCCACCTTCGCGAGGTCTTCGTCCGTGAGCCCGCGCTCTTTGAGCGACGCTCGGTTGATGTGGGGAGCTCCCAAGAGCGTGTTCGTGCCGGAGACGAACGCCACGATCTCGCGGATCTGGACCTCGGAATAGCCAAGGCGAGCGAGAGCCGCGGGAACCGACTGGTTGACGATCTTGAAGTAGCCGCCGCCGGCGAGCTTCTTGAACTTGACCAACGCGAAGTCGGGCTCGACACCCGTCGTGTCGCAATCCATCAAGAGCCCGATGGTGCCGGTGGGGGCCAGCACGGTGGCCTGGGCGTTTCGATAGCCGTGCTGCTCGCCGAGGGAGACGGCCGTTTCCCAGTCCTCGCAGGCCGCGCGCCACAGCGGCTCGGGGCACTCGTCACGGTGGATGGCGTAGGCCGCCTCTTGATGCATGCGCATGACGCGCAGCATCGGCTCGCGGTTCTTGGCAAAGCCCGGGAACGCCCCCTTGCTGGCGGCCATCTTCGCGCTCGTCACGTACGCATGTCCGCACAGAATCGAGGTGAGCGCCGCAGCCATGGCGCGGCCCTTGTCCGAATCGTAAGGTACGCCCAGGAGCATGAGCAGCGTTCCGAGGTTCGCGTAACCGAGGCCGAGGGGTCGGTAGTCGTGGCTGTTCTTCGCGATGTTACCGGTGGGGTAGCTCGAGAAGTCCACCAGGATTTCCTGCGCCGTGAAGAAGATCTCGACGGCGTGCCGGTAGCCTTCGATGTCGAAGCTCCCGTCCTCGCGCAAGAACTTCGTCAGGTTCAGGCTCGAGAGATTGCACGCGCTGTCGTCGAGGAACATGTACTCCGAGCAGGGATTCGACGCGTTGATGCGCGAGGTGTTCGGGCATGTGTGCCATTGGTTGATCGTGGTGTCGTACTGCACGCCGGGATCCGCGCAGCCCCAGGCACCTTCGGCGATGAGATTCCACAGCTCGTTCGCGTCGTAGGTGTCGACGACCTTCTTCGTCGTGCGGGAGATGGTCTGCCAGTTCCCGCCCGAGAGCGCGGCCCTCATGAAGTCATCGGTGATCCGGATGCTGTTGTTCGAGTTCTGGCCGCTGACGGTCTTGTAGGCCTCCCCGTTGAAATCGCTGTCGAAACCCATGGCGATGAGGGCTTGGGCCTTCTTTTCCTCGCGGACTTTCCACTGGATGAAGTCCTTGATCTCGGGATGATCCATGTCGAGACAGACCATCTTGGCGGCGCGGCGGGTCGTGCCTCCGCTCTTGGTGCTGCCTGCGGCGCGATCGAAGACCTCGAGAAAGCTCATGAGCCCGCTGGAGGTTCCTCCGCCCGAGAGCTTCTCTTGCTTGCCGCGAATCGCGCTGAAGTTCGAGCCGGTGCCCGACCCGTACTTGAAGAGACGCGCTTCGCTCTTCATGAGCTCGTAGATCGACATCAGATCGTCGTTCACGGCCTGGATGAAGCACGCACTACACTGCGGACGCTGGTACGCGGTGCTCGTTTCGACGATGGCGTCGGTTGCCGGCTCCCATGCCCAGTTGCCGCCGGAGCCTTCGATTTCGTATTCGTGCCAGAGACCGCAGTTGAACCACACCGGCGAGTTGAACGCGCCGTACTGGTTGACGAGCAGGAACGTGAGCTCGGCCTCGAAGGTCTCCGCGTCCTTCTTCGTCGCGAAGTAGCCGCCGAATTCCTCACCGGCGCGCCGGATGGAATGCGCGATGCGATGAACGACCTGACGAACGCTTGCTTCGCCCTGGTGCTTGTCGCCGTGGAGGCCGGCCTTGCGGAAGTACTTGGAGACGACGATGTCGGTGGCGAGCTGCGACCAGCTCGCCGGGATCTCGGCGCCCTCCATCTTGAAGACCACCGAGCCGTCGGGATTGGTGATGACGCTCTTGCGAGCTTCCCAGGTGACGCTCTCGAAGCCGGTTTCGCCGGCGGCCGTGTACCGTCGCTCGACGGTCAGACCCTTCCGTTTGCGAGTCCCCGCTCGCTTTTTCGGCTCCAGCTGGTCCGGGCTCGCCTTCACTCCGCTCTCCTGACCTACCACTGTCGATTGCGCCATCCCTCTCTCCTTCATCTTTTCCGCGGCTCCGGCTCGTTTTCAGCTGGTTCCGGCAAGCCTCGGGGGGCGAAAGCCCGTCCGCACCACGAGGCGACACGACTCCTGCCACCCACGAATCCCGACCACGAGGCCAGAATCGGTGGATGTCCTCTGCTTCTCTCTGGGGGCCCAAGCGCTCGGGCTTGCCCGGGCGCCTACAAGAAAAAGTCTCGTCAGAAGAATTGGAACCCTGCCGGTTCCCGTTTCGGGGCTCGCTCCCCAAAGTCAGTCACAAGAGAAAAGCGGGCCGTAGCCCCTGAACAGCCGTCACCATGTCGCGAGTCGTGATGACGAAAGAAGACTGTACCCACGCTCAGCAGCGCTTGGTGGGCGAGGGGCTGTGTTACCCCAATCGCTTGGGGTGGGGCAACAAAAAACCACGACGGATTGGTGAACGCGACGTAACAGCTCGATGCAATTCAGGTTTACTGAACCCCCGAGCGGGGTGAACACAAGTTGCTCCCGACTTGTACAGGGGTCGGCCACAAGTCGACCCCAGGTTGTCCCGATTCAAGCGCCCCAAAATGAAGAGGGTTCACAGGAAGGCGGAAGGGGATCGGAGATTTTTTTTGAAAGAAATCTTCCGACCTTCCGGCTTCCCGTAGAGACTTTTTTGGTGGCGGGACCGGTTCGGTGCGAGCGGTGTGGTCAGGCGGTGCGCGAGGAGGGCGCCCACTATCGCTGCGGGGTTTGTGGATGGCTGACGCACTGCTGCGAGGGAAATCTCGAGCCGCTCCTGCCGCCCGCCGAAGACGAGACGAACGACCCGCCCAAGACCCGTCGCAGCGAAGAAGACGCTACGAGAAAGTGATCGCGAGCTCGCTGGGAGAGGCCGGGACCTTGATCAGAAGAACGTGATTCGCGGCGTCGAAGAAACTGCCACTCGTCGCCGTATCGAACGCGCTCTGGGTCGGATGGGAAGCGACCGCGGCTCCGGTGACAGAAACGCTGGACGGTGTTCCGTCCACACGCACGCGCAGGATTGTCGGTTCTAGTGCGCGTGACAGCGTGATCGATCCGTTGCTGGCACTGATCGTGGTGGTCGCTTCATCTGCGTCGTGGACGACGAAGCTCGACATCTGGCCGCCCGGAACCACCAGCACAGTCGCGTATCCCACTGACGCACTCGACCCGAGCCCGGTCACGTCGCTGTCGACGGAGAGGGGCACGATAGCCCCTTCCTTGACGAACAACGGGATTTTTCCCTGATCGGAGGCGTCGTACGCCGCGAGGGTGGTTCCCCCGTCGATCGCGGGCAAAGTGGGATCCCAGAAGTCGTAGTAGCGAGCGCCACTTGGAAACGCGACGTCGCGCATTCCGCTTGCGTCGAGAATGGGAGCGACCAGGAACGCGTCGCCGATCTCGAAACGATAGTCGCCGGGCCAGCTCGCTTCGTCACCGATGGGACGCAGGATGGTCGTTTGGGCGGCCGCGGCCTCGATCGCCAAGCTGTAGAAGAACGGGGCGAGCTCGTGGTGCAGCGTTGCAAAGTAGCGATAGATGGTGACGGTTTCGTCCGCCTTTTCTGGGACCGTCCAGGGCGTGACGTTCGCGCGTCCGTGCAGCTGCATGAACGGCGTGAGCGCGCCGAGCGCGGTCCAGCGCACAAATACGTTTTGATCGAACGGGATCTGGGGACCCAGGAGATTCTGATCGTCGCGATCCAGATAGCCACCGATGTCGGAGCCAATGACCTGATAGCCGGCGCGGGCCGAGCGGAAGATGTGATCGAGGGCATCCTCGAGCCCGACGAAGTCGCGGCGGTTGTCCCCCACCCAAGCGACCGGGGCGTCCTCGGGCCTCGCGTAAAAACGCCCGGCGAACCCGTAGGACTTGTCGTAGGGGCGCACCATCGTGACGAAGTCTTCCGGGCCGCGACGCTTCACGCCATACGCGTAGAAATCTCGGTAGTACGCCTCGCTGTATTCTTGGTGGGAGATCGGTCCCGCGTGGGTTTGAACCGGGTCGCTTCGCACGTACTCCTCGCCGAAGTCGAGCTTGAAGCCGCTGACTCCCATCGAGAAGAGCGGATCTTGGAGGGAGTGCCACCAGGCCATGGCCTGGGGATTTTCGAAGTCGACGCCGGAGCCATCGCCCTTCCACCACGGGTAGACCGCTGCGTCGTCGACATAGAAACCGCAGTGCTCACCGAGATCGTAGTTTTCCGCGGGCCCCACGTAGGTATCCCCGCCCTTTTCGAGGTCGTAGGAGTTGATGTTCACCATCTGCGTCGTCCACAAGACGACTCGAACATCGTCGGCCGCGAGCTCGGAGACGAGATCGGCGAACCCCGGGTAGCGGTCGGGATTTGGAACGAAGGTGTTGTAGCTGGTCTCCCAGGGGCTATCGAGCACCACCACGCCCACGGGGATGTCTCGATCTCGAAAGCCTTTCACGAACTCACGGGTGTCCGCCGCATCGGAGATGTCCTTGCTGATCCATGGCTCGAAGGCCCAGCGGGGCGTATGAAGCGGCGGAACGTCGATGACTGGAGTGGATCTCTTGCATGGGTCGGCGGGTGCTTCGTCATCGCTGCCCCCGCAGCCGACCGCAGCGAGACCGACGAAGACGAGGGCCAAGTGTCGAGCGAGCATTGGCAGGAGCGTATCAGCTGCGACCGGATCGGCCGCATCGGTTCCATTGTTTCGGGATGGCTTCGCTGCTTCCCCCCCCTGGCCGCCGGGCGCTCTCCTTCAGATGGACGTGCAGGTGGGAACCAACCCGTCTCAGATACTCCAAGCCTTTTTGTACTTGTACCCGTCGAGTCAGTGCAACACGGCATTCACGAGTTGCACGAGCCCGTTCTGAGTCACGCGACACGATGCAGTGGGGGCTCGCCGCGCAGCACCCGCAGGATGTCGTCGGCGACGGCGCGCGCCATCTTCGCCCGGGTCGCGTCCGTCGCGCTCGCCACGTGAGGTGCGAGCACGACGCTCTCGAGGGACAGAAGGGGTTCGAGCACCGCCGGCTCGTGCTCGAAGACGTCGAGGCCTGCTCCGGCGATGCGCCCAGCCTGCAGAGCATGGACCAGTGCTGCTTCGTCGATCACGGCCCCCCGGGACGTGTTCACGAGCACGCTGGTCGGCTTCATGAGCGAAAGGGCGCGCGCGTCGATCAGGTGTCGCGTTTCTTCGGACAACGGCACGTGGATGGATACGAAATCGCTCTCGGCGAGGAGCTGGTCCAGTGGAACGAAGGTCGCCCCGAGCTCGTCCGAGACACGCTTTCGCCCCGTGTACAGCACGCGCATGCCGAATCCCGCGGCCCGGCGCGCCACAGCTCCACCGATGCGTCCGAGGCCGACGATCCCGAGGGTGGCTCCGGCCACCTCGCGTCCCAGGAGGAGATCGAGTCGCCAGCCCCGAAAGCGCCGAGCCCGCACGAAACGATCTGCCTCCGGGACGCGCCGCGCCACCGCCAAGAGCAGGGCCCAGGTGAAGTCTGCCGTCGCGTCGGTCAGGACGTTCGGCGTGTTCACGACCACGACACCCCTCGCCCGAGCCGCGTTCACGTCGACGTTGTCATAGCCAACCGCGCAATTGCCGATCACCCGGAGATTTTTCGCGGCGACGATCGCTTCTGCGGTCACCGGATCGGTGAGCATCGAGAGCAGTCCGTCGGCGGTCGACAGAGCGTCGCTGAGTGCTTCAGGTTTCGCGGGCTCGTCCGCACTGCCGAGGACCTCCACTTCATGCTCGGCAGCGAGCACGGCGAGGGCATCCCCAGGAAGCGGACAGCTGACGACGACTCGACCCACGAAGGCCTCCGGGATTCGCGCCGGTAAGACTCCGGTGCTACATCTCACCCTTGACTACAATGTAAGATAGCGGGGCTCTCTTGTACACCGAGCGTGGGTCTGCCACGCTCCACCAAGCACGAAGAAGCAAGGACGATGAGGACGCTCGGGGAGATCCAGCCCGGTCAGACAGTGGGCCGGTACGAATTCCTCGTGCCCATAGCCCAAGGGGGCATGGCCGCGGTTTGGGCAGCTCGTCTCAAAGGCTCACGCGGCTTCTCGAAGACCGTCGCCGTCAAGACGATGCTGCCGACGATCAGCGACGATCCGAACTTCGAGCAGATGTTCCTCGACGAAGCGCAGCTCGCGTCGCGCATTCGTCATCCCAACGTCGTCGAGATCCTCGACCTCGGTGAGCAAGACGATCTGCTCTATCTGGTGATGGAGTGGGTGGACGGCGAACCGCTGTCGTCGATTCGTCGTGCCGCTGCCAAGAAGGAAGGGATCCCGCGGCCGATTGCAGTGAAGATCGTCCAGGACGCGTGTGCGGGACTGAACGCTGCCCACGAGCTCAAGGACGACTCGGGAAAACACATCGGGCTCGTCCACCGCGACATCTCTCCGCAGAACATTCTCATCACGTACGACGGCGTCGTGAAGATCGTCGACTTCGGCGTGGCCAAAGCCGCAGGACGAACCGCGGAACACACGAATTCGGGGCAGATCAAGGGCAAGCCGCCCTACATGTCTCCCGAGCAAGCTCTTGGCAAAGACGTCGATCGGCGGACCGACGTGTTCGCGCTCGGGATCATCTTGTATCAGCTCACGACGGGTAAACATCCGTTCCGCGGTGAGAACGATGTCATCACGCTGCAGAACATCGTCTCCGATCGTCCCATCATTCCGCCACGCGCCTACGACAAAGAGTACCCAAAGCCACTCGAAGCCGTGGTGATGCGTGCGCTCAATCGCGATCCCGAAAAGCGATTTCAAACCAGCGCGGAGCTCGAGGCTGCGCTCGATCGCGTCTTCCCGCCCACCGTTCCTCGCGTACGCAGCGAGGACACGGGCAAGTTCGTCACGGCCATGCTCGGGGAACGCGGAGAGGAACGCCGCAACGCGCTTCGCGACGCGCTCAAGCAAGCCGATGAGCGCGCGGCTGCCATCGAAGAACATGGACCGGGGCGTGCGCTGGGCGAGCTCGGGACGCGTGTCATCCCCGCCGCGCTCCGGCCGCCCGAGCCCTCGCGCGGATCGATGCCGTCGGTGGTGACCGGCCCCACGCCGGGCAGCGCGCCTTACCAGCGGCCTTCCATCCCGGAAATCACCTCGAGCGCTCTCAGCATCCCCGAGACTCCCATTGGGACCCAGCTTCCCTCGGAGCCCCCGGTCGTGCAGCGCTCCCGGGGCGCGTTCTGGATCCTGGGTGGATTGGTGCTCGCGGCGATGTTCGTGGGCGGTGCGCTGCTTCTCACGCGCACGTTCCGCACGCCCCAGACCACGAGCCCCGTTCCCGCGGCGCAACCCACCTCCCCGGAGGCCGTTGTCGAAAAGACTCCCGAAGAACCCAAACCGGGTTCCGACAAGCCCGAGAAAGTCGACGACAGCGACGCGATCGATCTGAGTCAGCTCGCCGTCGAAAAGAAGAACGCCAGCGGCGGGCGCCCGGTCGCGGGCAAGACCAAACCGGATCCGAAAGCGAAGGACCCGAAGGACCCGAAGGACTCGAAAGATCCCAAGGACAAACCGGTCGTGAAGAAACCCGGCGGCGGTTTCGTTCCACCACCAGTGACCGATCCTGGATTCTGAGTGAAAGGACTGCTTCTCGCGTGCTCCCCGCCTCGGGATGCGTGGTCCACAGCGACACGTCCCACGAGTGGATCCGCAAGCAAGATTTCTGTTCAAACTCCCTTCCGCGCTTCCGCCTTCCTGTAAATCCCCAGCTCACCGACGTTGCGCAGCGAGGAACGCGCGTCCGCGCGGAGAGACTTCGTAGCCCACCTCGAAGCTCTGGGTGAGTCCGAGGCGCTTGAGCTTGCGGACGTCGACCTTGAACGGGAGCGTCTCGCGGCGGAGTTTTTTGGCGAGCTGGGATGCAGCGACGCGGGGGTTCTTTTCGATCAGGCGGAGCGTGCGGCGGGTCCAGGCAGCCTTTCCATCCATCTTGTCCAGCTGTCTTGCGATTACGACGACGTTGTCTTTGGTCAAGCGGTCGTCGAGCGCGATCTCCACCCGGTCGCCGTCGCCCCCATGGTGGAGGGAGACACGGAATAGCTCGCTCGTCGGGCGAAGGGGCCCGCCGGGAGCCGTTCGAAGATACGCGACGAGCTCGTCCCGGCAGGAGAAGCCCGAAGCGCGCGCGTCGTCGTCTTCGATCTCCACGCACCTTGATTCGATCCACACTCTCGACGACCAAGACGCCGATGGGATGGCAACGGTAACGACCGCCGGGCTTGACGAGGGGTTTCTTCCAGCGCCGGAACGTCACCCGAATGGTTCCGGAGACCAGCCCCGCGTGGAATCGCTTTTGAAACAGCAGCATCAGCGCTTCTCCGCTTGGGCGTAGACGAACCCGAGGGCGCCGGCCAGTGCTCGATGCACCGGGCCGGTGCCGAAGAACCGAGATGCCGTCGGGTCGATGCGTTCCTGTCGCATCCAGACGGCGACCAGCCCCGGCAGCGGTGGCCGACACCAGCAGACGGGCGGACCGCCGCCATGAGGGCAGACCGCGAGGGTGAAGCGCTCGCCCAAGAGGTCGCGAAACCCGGTGACGTCCGGCGCGGCGTCCTGCCAGGCGATGCAGAGCACCGGCCCGACAAATGACTCGATCGCGGGACGAGCCGTCTCGAGGGCGGCGTGGGCGACCACGAGTCCCTCGCGATTGTGTGCTTCGCGCCTCTGCCGCTGGAAGGGCACGACGCGGATTCTCTCGAAAGCCTTCGTCAAGGGCAGGCGGCTCCAGCTGACGTTGATAGCGATGCTGCACCGAAGGCCCGAAGGCATTCGGGTCGCTCTTCGCAAGCTTCTGGAGCTCCTCGGGAGCTGGAAGCTTCCCGTGGCGGTCGAGCAAGCGCTCGACGGCATTGACCTGCGCTGCCTCGAGGGGCGTGTCGAGCCACACGCACACCACATCGAGCCCGTGACGTTCGGCGACCTCGACGACTCGGCTGCGAGAAGCACGGGTCGGATAGGTGTTGTCGAGGACGACCCGCCGCGCACCCTCTCGGAGCCTGTCGTCGAGATCCTCGGCAAGTCGGCGCAGCGTCCCGCCCCGCTCGTCGCGATTCAATCGCTCGTAACCCTGGGATACGAAACGCTGTACGTGCTCGCTCTTGCCGGCTGCTTGGATCCCCATCACGACGACCACCTCACCGTCCACCCGAGGGGCGCGGATGGGAGCGATGCGCCCGAACGCACGGGCGGCCGGTTTCGAAGCGGCGGTCGATGAGAGCGCGATTGTCGTCGTCGAGGCAGAGCGTTGCCGCCTCCACGGCAGTTCGAGCGCTTTCGGGTCGGCGGGCGCCGGGTAACAAGGTCAGTCGGGGATCGAGGCCGTACAACCAAGCGAGGACGATTGCGGCAGGAGACGTGCGGTATTTTTCCGAGAGCCGTACGAGCTCTCGGTCGCGTGCCAGGCGACGCGCGCGTTTCGGTCCACCCAGAGGGGAGTGGGCGTGGATCTCGATGCCGAGATCGAGAGCTTTTCGTACCAAGCCACTCCGGAATGCGTCGTCGTCGAACGCACCCAGGGCAACTTGCACGCACGCGACGTCGACCTCGTCCGCCGCGCGCTCGAGCTCGGAGAGCGACACGTTGCAGAGCCCCACCTGGCGGACGAGGCCTGCCTTCTGGAGGCGCGCGAGAGCCCGCAGGCTCGTGGCCAGCGGCACCCGGGGATCGGGAGCGTGGAGCGAGAACAGGTCGTGGACGGATTTCCCCAGGGCGACCAGGCTCTGTTCGCAAGAGCGCTCGAGGCTCGAGGCTCGGCCATCGGGGACCCAGCCCGTGCCCCTCCTCACGATGCCCGCCTTGGTGCCGACGCGGACATTCCCCGAGTCGGGGCCGCTCTCGGCGAGGACGCGGGCAATCAGTCGTTCGTTTTCGTGCTCGCGGCCTTCTCCTCGACAATAGCTCGGCGCCGTATCGAGGAGCGTGACGCCCGCTTGGAGGGCGGCGTGGAGCGTTGCGGCCGCCGTCTGCTCATCGCTCTCCGGCTCGGTGGAGAGACGCATGCAGCCCAGGCCGACGCTTCTCAGTTCCAGCGCTCCCATTCGTCGACGTAATAGGTGACGAGGGCCTGGTTATCGAGGTGGTTTTCCCGCGTGGGGATCTCACTCATGTCACTCGCGATCTCGAACAAGGCCGGGAGCGTTTTTTCATCCAGATACACGAGGGGGACGGGGGGGAGCTTCTGGACGGGGCTGATGCGGCGGGGGGAGGCGAGGGTGAATCCCCATTCGCCGAAGGAGGGAACGAACACGCGGTAGGGCACGACCGAGAGTCCAACGCTCTGTACGGTGTGAACGATGCACCAGAACGACTGCCGCGCAAAAAGAGGAGAAGCTGACTGAACGACGAGCGCACCGTCTTGTGCCAGGCGACGTTTCACACGCTCGAACATCTCCCTCGAGTAGAGCTTGCCGACCGAGTATGTGCTGGGATCGGGAAAGTCGAGCACGATGACGTCGAACGTTTCTTTCGACTCACCCATCCAGATGAACGCGTCGGCGTTGACGATGGTCACCCGACGATCCAGGAGCGCGCCGCCATTTTGGGCCACGAGTCGCGGGTGCGTGCGACCCAGATCGGTAACGTGTCGATCCAGGTCGACCAGCGTGATGCTTTTCACGTCCGGCCAGCGCAGGATCTCTCGAGCAGCCAGGCCATCACCGCCGCCGCCGATGAGGACGCGCTCGTGGCGCGCGGCCACCGAATAGGCCGGATGCACGAGGGCCTCGTGATAGCGATGCTCGTCCCGGGTGGAAAACTGCAGATTGCCGTTGAGGTAGAGCTCGAGGGCTCCGGCGCGTTCGGTCAAGACGATGCGCTGGTAGGGCGAGCTCTCGGCGTGGACGACCGCGCCGGTGTAGCTCGCGCGCTCGGCCAGATCGACCAAGCGGTTTCCCTCCACCAGCCCGACACAGAGCAGGACGCAAACGATGACGGCGCGCACCCGGGCGGGCCCGAAGTCCGTGGCCGCGCCAGCCGTGCCGTCTCCCGCGAGCACGAACGTGGACGCGAGGCCGACCACCGCGTTGAGCAGGCCACACACGAGTGACGTGTGGACGAGACCGAGACGCGGCAAAAGGAGGAGAGAGAATCCGAGGGAACCAATCAACGCACCGGCGTAGTCGAAGGTGAGGGCCCGGGCGACCAGCTCCTTGAACTCGAGCTCGCTCCGCAAGATGCGCATGAGAAGCGGAAGCTCGAGGCCCACGAGGACGCCCACTGCGAGCACCGTTGCGTAGAGCACGAAGCGAAAACCGCCCGTATATCCAAATGCCAGAAGCAAACCGGGGACCGAGAGGCCTCCCAAGAGCGCTGTACCGAGCTCGATGTCCACGAAGAGCAGGGCCAGCCGGCGCTCGGCGAAGCGGGAAAGCCAGGCGCCCACCCCGAGCGCGGAAAGATAGACGCCGATGACGGTCGAGAACTGAGTGATGGAGTCGCCGAGCAAGTAGCTGGCAACGGCGGCCATGGAGAGCTCGTAGACGAGGCCCGCCGTCGCAATGACGAGCACCATCGTCAGGAGCACCGTGACGCGCCCGCGCGCTTGCTTGGGCGCGTTCGCTCTCGGCCAACCCGCCGGAGCCGCTGCGTCGTCGTCGTCGCTCAACGCGTCGTCAGCCGCCGATGGCTGCTGCGATGATGATGCTGAGCCCGAGGATCACGGAGCCAATCAAGATGGCGAGGGCCGTGTTCTGATCTTCCTCGATCTCTTTTCTCAGCGAAAAGGGCGTGACCAGTCGGATGACCAGAAAGCTCACCGCGAACATCACGATGCCGATGAGCGAGTAGACGATGGAAGCGATCAGCGCTTTTACGAACGGCTCCCAGTTGATGTTCATTGTGGTGTGCCCTCTTCGATAAATGGCCGGGGCGCTCCCGCCGTCTTCCCGTTTAACACGACCTGGCCCGACTTCGCGACCTCCGAAACGGGCCAATCGGCCGAAGAAACCTGGAGATCGCGACCGAAAATGCCCGGGAATTCGTCTCGTGAGGCAGGGGCGTCGTAAGCTTTGTGCCACCAAGGGGTCTGCCATGTTGGTCTTGCTCGGCCCCCCGTTTCAGGGCACGGACGAAGAATACGCGCGGCTCGCTCAGGCCACGGGCATCCTGGCGTACGAGCTCAGGACGAAGATCAAGCCGAATGCTTGGGGCGTCGTGCGGGCGCTGGGAGACGAGCGGCAGGCTCTCGAGCTGGCAGGTCTTCTGGCCGGGCAGGGCTTTCGAGTGAGCGTGGTGGATCCAGCTCTGGCCGGAGAGCCCGATCGCATGTTCGTCCCGCTTCGGACCATCGAGCTGTCGGAGACGGGACTCGTACTTCACTTGACCGAGCGCAGTATGGCGATCCCCTATCCCGCGCTGGTCGCCATCGTGCGGGGCGAAGTGCAACTTGGCAGCAGGCCACGACGAGAAATGCCATCGAGCTCGACGTTCCGGGCGGTCGTGCCGAGTGCTATCGGAGCTCGAAGTGTTCCGGGAGTCGTCGGGATCCGGCCAACCGGACGCCTACGCGGCGGTCGATCTGCACTTTGCCACGGTGCTCTGGGCAGCTCGCGTGGATGTGAGGACCTTCGATTTTTCGGCCATCGACGGGGCGAGCAACACCGTCCAGGACCTCGAGCGACTTGCGGACCTGATTGGGGAGCGAGCTTCGGTACGCGTCGATCGCGCAAGTAGGGTGTCGAGCCTCGCTTCGTTCACTTCGGCAGCTCCCCACCGCTCGACCACGCCCATCCCCGGTCAGGTTGCAGCGGGAAGGAGAGAAACGCCCGAACGATTCGACGCGTATTCGCGCTTGGTGGCGGAAGCGGAGAGAAGCGCCGCACGTCTCGCGCGTGCACTCGGGCAGCCAGCCCACTAGGCAAAAGGAGCTAGGCCCGTGGACCGAGAGTGCTAGAATGCCAGCGGGCGTCTTGAAGAATCGAATGACTTTCAGTCGAGCGTCAACGTGGCAGCGCGGGCTCGGCACTGGGATCCTGAGCGTGGCGCTGGCCACTTCTGGTGTGGTCACGACTTGGGTTCCGACCGCCCATGCACAGAGCGTCCAAGAGCTCGCGAAGGCTCGCGCTGAGTACAAGGAGGGACTGTCCCTGGAAGCGGCTGGGAACTGGGCGGGCGCTCTCTCCAAGTTCCAGGACGTGGCGCGTATCAAGACGACCCCCCAGGTGCGGTTTCACGTTGCGCGCTGCAAAGAAAATCTCGGACGATTGAACGAGGCGCTCGGCGAGTACCGGCTGGCGGAGTACGAGGCCCAGCAGGCCAAGCCCCAACCGAAAGAGCTGCCCGAAATAACCAAAGCGCGAGAGCAGCTCGAGGCCCGCGTGCCCAAGGTGGTCATCGAACGGGGCGAAGGGGCGAAGAGCGCCAAGATCGAGATCGACGGCGTCGCGCTGGGCGAAGCCCAGGTTGGCAAAGAATTCGCAGTGGATCCCGGTCCTCACAAGATCACGGCCAAGGTCGATCGCGGTGAGTGGGAACAAAACATCGAGGTGGCCGAGGGGGAAACGAAGAGCGTCGAGCTCGTCGCGCCCGCAGACCTCAAGAAACCCGATTCGTCGGGCACCTCGGATCCCGATGACGTCGAAAAACCCCCTGACGATACGGGTCCGGTACAGGACGAGAAGAAGGGTCCGGGCGCGTTGCCGTGGATCGTCGGAGGCATTGGTGTCGTGGGTCTTGCCGCAGGGGGTTACTTCTTCCTCCAGCGCAACAAGGCGGAGGACGACCTCAAGGGCGTATGTCGAAACGACGTTTGCCCGGCGTCGAAGCAGAGCCTGCAGGACGACGGGAAGCGCTACGCACTTTTGACCAACATCTCCCTCGGTGTCGGCATCGTCGGGATCGGCACGGCCATCGTCCTGTTTGCGACGAGCGGAAAGAAGGCCGAAAAGAAGCCCGGAACCGCAGCGCGCAGCCTGCACCTGATCCCAACGGCCTCGTCACGCAACACCGGAGTGAACCTTGTCGGCAGCTTCTGACGCCAAAAAGCCAGCTCACGTCGGCTTGGCAGCGCTGCTGTGCGTCCTCGGCGGCTACGTCGGCTGCTCATTTCCGGATCACACGTTCGTCGACGACAGTCAGTTTTACGCGCAAGGCGGGGCGGGCGCGGCGGGCGCCGGCAATGGAGGAACGGGAAATTCCGGCGGGACCGGCGCCACCGAGGGTGGGACCGGAGCCACGGGCGCAACGGGCGGCAACCCGGGCGGCGGCGGTGGCGGTACCGGCAACGAAAACTGCACGAACGGCGTCGACGATGATGGCGACAACTTCGTCGATTGCGCCGATCCCGATTGTCAGAGTGGTTACACTTGCGTTTCTAGCGTCCCCGCTGGCTGGACCGGACCGGTGGCCCTCTACGACGGCAGTGATACCGCGCCCGGCTGCAACGCTTCCGGCGGCTACCCGACCCAGAAGCTCGGCGCGAATTCTGGGATCGATGGTGGAACTGCCGTGTGCCCGACTTGCACGTGCACGACTCCCCCCACACTCGCTTGCTCCGCCAACCTCGTCTTTTTCGAGTCCTCCAGCTGCGGAGTGGGGAGCTGCTGGGGATCGGGTGCGGGCTGTCCCGGTACCACGCCCAACGTAGCAACCAGTGCGTGCGGACCGCAGGCGTTTTGTCAGCTGCCTGGAGGCGTGAAGCCTCAGGGCGTCATCGTCACGGCGGTGACGGCCGACGGGAGCTGTACGGTCGGGTCGACCGGAACGAAACAGATCCCCGCGCCGACCTGGACCAACACCGTGCGTGCCTGCGGAGACGCACCCACCGCCGGAGGCGGTTGTGGATCGGGAGTTTGCGTGCCGGCTCCGCCCTCTCCGTTCGAGGGCTCCCCGTGCATCTACAAGACCGGCGACAACTCCTGTCCCGCGGCGTTTCCGACCAAGAAGCTCGCCAACCAAAACTTCCAGGACACCCGCACTTGTACTGCGTGCACCTGCGGCGCGATCGGCGGAGCCACTTGCTCGGGCGGGACCGTGAAGTTTTACACGGACGATTTCTGCGGTGTGAACGAGCAGGCGTTTACCGTCGGTGGCTGCCACGCGCTCACGCCGGATCCGACGCCGAGCGCACCGCTCCTCCAGTGCAACAACCTGCCGGCGGATACGCGCAGTGCGGTTCTCAGCGGAGCGACACTTTCGGGGACCGGAAACTGTCCGCCCGCAGGCGGGAGCGTCAGCGGCGCCGTGCTTCCGATCGATCCGATCACGTTCTGTTGCCTCTGATTGCGTCGCGGGCGCGTGGGCGTTACGACGGACGCGATGTCGCCGTGCACGCGTCGCGAGCTCCTCGCCCTGGGCGCGACGGCGACCCTCGTGCTCGACTCCGGCGGCTGTGAAAGAAAGGCGCGGGACATCCCGGGCACGATTCGCGGCGCGTCCATGCCGGTCGGTCATCGTTTGCGGGACGCGACCATCGAGCGCGCCTCGGGCCCCGCGATCCGAGTCAAGGTCGCGATCGTCGGGGGAGGTCCGAGCGGTCTCAGTGCTGCGTGGCGGCTCGAGCGTCTGGGCGAGAAGGACTTCGTCGTATTCGATCTCGAGCCCCAGCCGGGTGGAACGAGCGCGTTCGGCACGGATGGCGTCGTGCCGTATCCCTGGGGCGCCCACTACGTTCCCCTCCCGACCAAGGAAAACCGCACGCTCACCTCGTTGCTTGGCGAGATGGGCGCTCTTTCCCGCGAGTCACCCGAGCCCGAAGGGCGCGAGGAGCTCTTGATCCGAGCTCCCGAGGAGCGGCTGTTCGTGAATGGCAGCTGGCAGGAGGGACTATTTCCGAGAGCCCTCGCGAGCGACCGAGATCGCGAGGAGCTGGCGCGTTTTCAGCGGGAGATCGATCGCTGGGTGGGCTGGCGCGACGCGAAGGGACGGCGAGCGTTCGCGCTGCCGCTGCATCGATCGAGTGACGACGCGGAGGTGACGGCGCTCGACCGCACGAGTGCGGCTGATTGGTTCGATGCGCAGGGCTTTTCCTCGAAGCCTTTGCGCTGGTACCTCGAGTACGCCTGTCGCGACGATTACGGGCTCGCCCTGGACCAGACCAGCGCTTGGGCACTGCTGTTCTATTTTTCCGCGCGCGTCCCAGCGCCCGGGCACGAGAGCGCGGAATTCCTCGCCTGGCCGGAAGGCAACGGTCATCTGGTCCGGCATCTGATGAAGGTCGCCGGAGCGCGGGTGAAGCTCGGGTCCCTCGTGACCGACGTCGTTCCCGGGGAAAAGTTCGTCGAGCTGTCGGTGCTCGAGACCGCGAGCGGCAAGCTCACTCGCTACCAGGCCGATCGCGTGATCCTCGCCACTCCGAAATTCGTGGTGCCGCGGATCCTCGACCCTATCGCGACTCGCCCCCCGCCCATCTCTCGAAGTTCGGGTACGGCGCGTGGTGGGTGGCCAACGTCCACCTTCGCCAGCGACCCAAGAGCCCCGGCTTCGGCCCCGCCTGGGACAACGTGATCTACGACAGTCCCTCGCTGGGCTACGTGGTGGCGACCCACCAGAAGCGATCGGATTACGGTCCCACCATCTGGACCTACTACGTGCCGCTGACCGGCCCCGATCCGGACAAGGAGCGCCGCTGGCTCGCACAGGCCGACCACACCACGTTCGTCGAAGCGCTGCTTCGGGATCTCGAGCCCGCCCACAGCGGGCTTCGCGAAGCCATCGAGCGCATCGACGTCTGGAAGTGGGGTCACGCGATGGTGAGGCCCGTTGTCGGTTTGATTTGCGGAGCCGACCGGAAGAAGGCGGCGGAGCCCTTCGGGCGCGTCCACTTCGCTCACTCCGACCTCTCGGGCGTCGCGCTCTTCGAGGAAGCGCAAGACCACGGAGTGCGCGCAGCCGAGGAAGCTCTCACACTCGAAGGTCGGGAGATCGCGAGCATTCGAGACTGACACGTCCCTTGCCAGGGGGAATGCGACTAGTACCCTGGCTCGAGTGACGGCCCAGGCTGCTTCCGAAAAGACCGCGGGGCGCTTCTCGAGCGGGCCGTGGCTGTTCGGCGCGCGGGCGGATCTGTCGCTATTCGGCGGCAGCGCCCTGATCGCTCTGGCGGTGGTGCTGCTCGGTCGAGGGGCGGGCATTGCCCCCGGCGTGCTCCCCGAATGGGGCTGGCTCGTGTTCGTGGTCGCGATCGACGTCGCCCACGTCTGGTCGACGCTGTTCCGCACGTATTTCGACCGGCGAAGAGCTCCGGCGGCACCGGCTCCGGTACTTCGGCGTGCCGGCTTTCGTGTACGCGGGCGGCGTGTTGCTCCATCTTCATGGCTCGCTCACCTTCTGGCGAGTGCTCGCGTACATGGCGCTGTTTCACTTCGTCCGTCAGCAGGCGGGGTGGGTGGGAGTCTATCGCGCCCGTGCGGGGCAGCGCGGCTCGTTCGATCGGCTGGTCGACGACGGTGCGGTGTACGCCGCGACGCTCTACCCGCTGCTCTACTGGCACGCGCACCTCGGCGAGTCGCGCTTCTCCTGGTTCGTGCCGGGAGACTTCGTCGATCTCGCTCGTATGCTCTCGCCCGTGTTGCCAGCGGCGCGAGCGCTGTGGGTGGTGCTGCTCGCCGTTTTCTTCGTGCGTCAGGCGGCGCTGTTCGCGAAGAACGGCGTGCTGCTACCTCGGAAAGATCGTCGTCGTTTCGAGCACCGCGCTGCGTCTGGTACTGGGGAATCGTTGCCACCAACAGCGACTTCGAGTTCACCGTGACCAACGTCGTGATCCACGGCGTGCCCTACTTTGGTCTGCTCTGGGCGTACGCGCGGGAGCGACGAAAGGACGCTCCCCGCGCCATCGGCTCTCAGATCGCCGCGGGGGGAGTCGCGGCGTTTTTGGGCGTACTTTTCCTGTTCGCGTTCGTGGAGGAGATGGCCTGGGATCGACTGGTCTGGCATGATCGGGATTGGCTCTTTGGGGCCTCGAACATTTCGCTCTCGACCCTCCTCGTGGCCCTCGTGGTTCCCCTCTTGGCTCTGCCCCAGGCGACGCACTACGTGCTCGACGGCGTGCTCTGGCGCCGAAGTGACTCGCGCTCGCGACCCGCGCAACGCCGCGCACTCGGGTTCGGATGAGCGACGAGGCAAAAGAGAAGAAGGAGGAGGGGAGCGAGACGCCGGCCAGTGTCGCTCGGGAGATCCTCGATGCCGTGGACCTCTCTCTCCAAGAAGGCGAAGCGAGCGACGGGGTTTCTGGCAAATGGCTCGGCCGATCCCTGCAGCCGGCGGTGCTCCTCAGCCCCGTCGAGGTCATGAGCGTCGAGCTCGTGCTCGACGGTGAAAAGCTCACCGGCAAGGGACGCGATCCCTACGGTGAGTTTTCCCTCGTCGGGGAGGCCGACGACTCGGTGATCCGATTCCGCAAGACCTACGACCCGTCCAACATCATCCGGTTTGCCGGCAGGAGGGACGGGGATCTCATCGTGGGCGCCTGGCGTTTCGAGCGGGTGTCCGATTTGCGGGGGTGTTCGCCCTGGCGCGCGAGGAGCGCATCGCGAGCGGGGCGCGGGAGGATCTGGTGCGGCGCTCGACGTCGAGGCTCGAAGGGCGCTTGCGCATGGTCGTGCCGATGGGGCTGCTCGCGGCGGCTTTGTATGCGTCCTTCATCGGAGCGATTCCGCCGCTCGTCGCGCCGCTCGTGCTCGCGGCGTACGTGGGCGTGATGCTGTGGCGGAAACAAAAGCTCACCTCACTGGTAGAACGCTGGGAAAAAACCGCCGGAGAGACCAGCCTCCGCCCAGCGCCGGCGCGCAAACTCGAGCGCTGACGCCCCGGGCTCGCGGTGGTACGAGCTTGCGTATGGACAAGGTGGTGAAGAGCGCCAGCGAGGCCGTCGCCGACATCTCGGATGGCGCGACAGTGCTCGCCGGCGGGTTCGGTTTGTGCGGCATTCCGGAGCTCACGATTGTGGCGCTTCGGGAGCGGGGGGTGAAAAACCTCACGTTCGTCAGCAACAACTGCGGCGTCGACGAGTTCGGTCTCGGACTGCTTGCTCGAGACCAAGCAGATCAAGAAGATGGTCTCGAGCTACGTCGGCGAGAACAAGGAGTTCGAGCGGCAGTTCCTGTCCGGCGAGCTCGAGGTGGAGCTCGTTCCCCAGGGCACGCTGGCCGAGCGCTTGCGCGCGGGCGGCGCTGGCATCCCGGCGTTCTACACGCCCGCCGGCGTACGGCACGAAGGTCGCCGAAGGCAAGGAGACCCGCGAGTTCGACGGGCGTCAGTACGTGATGGAGCGCGGGATCACCGGCGACTTCGCGCTGGTCAAGGCGTGGAAGGGCGACCGCTACGGCAATCTCGTGTTTCGCCAGACGGCGCGAAACTTCAACCCGCTGTGGCGATGGCGGGCCGGGTCACGATCGCCGAGGTCGAGGAGCTCGTCGAAGTCGGCGAGCTCGATCCCGACCAGGTCCACACTGCCGGGCGTCTTCGTCCAGCGATGGTGGTCGGAGCCGGCAAGCACGAAAAGCGCATCGAGCGACGCACGGTACGAGAAGCGCGCGACAAGGAGGCGAGTGATGCTCACCCGCGAACAGATCGCTGCCCGCGCCGCCCAGGAGCTCCGCGACGGCTACTACGTGAACCTCGGCATCGGCATGCCGACGCTCGTCGCCAACTACATTCCCGCCGGCGTCGAGGTGGTGCTCCAGAGCGAGAACGGCCTGCTCGGCATCGGCCCGTATCCCGGTCGAGGGCGACGAGGATCCCGATCTGATCAACGCCGGCAAGGAGACGGTCACCATGCTCCCCGGCTCGGCTGATCTTCGACAGCGCCACGAGCTTCGCGATGATCCGCGGCGGCCACATCGACCTGGCGATCCTGGGCGCGATGGAGGTCGACGAGAACGGCGATCTCGCGAACTGGATGATCCCCGGCAAGATGGTCAAGGGGATGGGCGGCGCGATGGACCTCGTCGCACGGCGCCAAGCGCGTGGTCGTGATCATGGAGCACGCGGCGAAGAACGGAACGCCGAAGATCCTCGAAGAGTGCTCGCTGCCGCTCACCGGCAACGGCGTCGTGCATCGCATCATCACCGACCTCGCGGTGATCGACGTCACGCCCGAGGGCCTGGTCCTGCGCGAGCTCGCGCCGGGCGTGAGCGCAGACGATGTGAAGGCCAAGACCCAGCCGTCTCTGAGCGTCGCGGCGGGCGTCGTCGAGATGAAGCTCTCCTGACGACGGCGACGATCTGCGCGCATGTGCTGACGTGTATGCGCGCGCGCTTCCAGTGTGCGTGAAAGCGCTTCTGTAAGAAGCGACAAAGCACGCGCATCGAACGTGTGGACGCGTGTAGGTAACGCGCCGCGTGACCGGTGGCGCACATGTGTGCGCGTGTGTGCGCGGAAAAGTGCGTTGACCATTTACGTCGTACAAGCTAGCTTCAAAAATTAGGCTCAGGTGATCCCTGCGCTCTGTACTCGCAACGGAGGAAGCACGATGAAACGGATCCGGATCGCAGCGCTACTGACTACGCTGAGCATCTTGACCTTGACTGCGGTCGGGGGATCCGCAAGCCCGACCAAGGGCAACGTCACCTTGATGGATTTCGAGCAGAATCAAGGGACTCTGCTGGGTTATCCCTGGGGACAACCGCCCCTCGGCTGGTACAAGCGCACCCAGGCGACGCAGCATTTGTTTGCGGTGATCAACCCCAACGTGCCGCCGAGCCCCTGCAAGGCGCTCTCCCAGGTCTGGAACCTCGTTCTCACGAAGGTCAAGAACCCGAAGGCCCGGGAAAACGTGCTTCGAGTCATCTTGCGCTCGATGGCGAAACACGAGTGTCGTGCCGACCTCACCCGCGACGAGACCCAGAGTCCGGCGCCCATCCAGCAGATCGCGCCTACGCCCTAGTGCGAACGCGAATCCATACCGCGCCTCGGCGCTGAAGTGGGCTACGCTACTTCTCGGAGATGAAGCTTCGCAATGCGCGCGAGGTGGCCCTCGAGGCTCTGAGCCGCGGGCTCATGTCAGCCGAGGAGTTCTGGGAGGTTGCGCGCGTTTTCGCGGATGCGGAAGCCAACGCTCCGGTCGAGTCCGTCCTGGCCAAAGTACTGCCGAACGAGCGCGTGGTGGAAGTGACCCGCGGCCCTCCGGACGAGCACGAGCTTCAGCCAGCGGAGCCAGCGTTGACGCTTCCGGCATTCTCCGCTGGGGGTCCAGTCCTCGGCACGACGAAGGCCACGACTCCTGACACCCACGCAGCCGCCATCAGTGCCGAGGAGCTCGGCACCGGTCCATCGTCGCGGGAGATCAGCCGCTTGCCCGGACGGTTCGAAGGGGAGCGCTATTCGCCGCTCGAGGCCCTCGGCCGGGGAGGCATGGGCAAAGTCACCGCCACTCTCGATCGCGAGATCGGGCGCATCGTTGCTCTGAAGACGCTTCAGCGCTCGGATGCGCCGAAGGTCATGGTGCGGCGATTCCTCCAGGAAGCTCGCATCACCGCTCAGCTCGAGCACCCGAACATCGTCCCCGTGTACGACCTCGGCGCGCTGTCGAACGGCGAGCCGTACTACACGATGCGCGTCGTCAAGAAGCAGTCGCTCGGAGACGTGCTCGACCGCTCGGAGCTCAGGCGGCACTGGCCGTTGGTGCGCCTGCTCGGGGCGTTCGTTCAGCTGTGCCGTGCTCTGGCGTACGCCCACGCTCGCGGCGTCTTGCACGGCGACATCAAGCCCGACAACATCTTGCTCGGTGACTTCGGCGAGGTGTACCTCGCCGACTGGGGCCTGGCGAAGGTGCATCGCGACAGTCAGGTGCGGCGCGGACTGCGTCAGTCCTCGCCCCCGCCCGCCTACGCGACGCCGGCGGGTGGGACGCCCGGCTACCTGGCTCCCGAGGTCGCGCTCGGTCGCTGGGACGAGATCGATCATCGAAGCGATCTGTTCGCCCTGGGAGTGGTCTTGTACGAAATCCTGACGGGACGGCATCCCTTCGGCCACGCGGGTGACGCGAGAACTCTGGTCGCCGCTTACGAAAAGGGCGCGATCCCGCCTCGTGAGGTGGTGCCCGGCTGCCCGTTGCTTCTCGAAGACCTGTGCATGGCGCTCATGTCACGGGACAAGCTCCAGCGCCCAGCGAGCGCCGATGCGGTTGCGGAGCAGGTGGAAGAGTACCTCGAGGGCGCCAAAGAACGCGAACGCCGCCGCGAAGAAGCCCTCAAGCTCTGCGCCCAAGCCGAGCAGCCCGTTCGTCGCTTTCACGAGCTCGAGACCGAACAACACCAACTGGGCGGGGTGTTCGCGCGCCTCGCGCGGGAGATTGATAGCTGGGAGTCGGTCGAGCGGAAGCGCTCCGCTTGGGGGATGGAAGATCGCATCGCGGAGGCGGAACGCGAGGCAGGCCTCGTCCTGGCTCAAGCCATCGAGCTTTATACGAAGGCTCTCGGCTACGACACCGAGTGCGCTGGGGCACATCGAGGGCTTGCCGATCTGTATTGGTCACGAGCCGTGAGCGCGGAGAGTCAGCGCAGACCCGCCACCCAGATCTACTACGAGGCTCTGGTGCTGGAGCACGACGACGGGCGCTACGCCGCGATGATTCGCGCCGACGCGAGCCTTTCGCTCGGCTCGAATCCCACCGGAGCACAGGTGTTCGCGCAGCGCTGGGTGGAGCGGGAGCGCCGGCTGCAGACTGCGGAGGAACGCTTCCTCGGGCGGACTCCATTCGAAAACGCCCGTCTCGAGCCGGCGAGCTATCTCATCACGTTGCGTGCTCCGGGGCTGCGGGAGGCGCGCTATCCAGTTCATCTGGGGCGTGGCGCCCGCCACGAAGGGATCGTGAATCTCCACCCTGAAGCCGACATCGGGTCCGGTTTCGTCTACGTCCCGGGTGGCAAAGTGATCGTGGGCGGTGACTCGGACGCGATCGATCCCGTCTCCCGGGGCAACGTCGAAGTGTCCGACTTCGCGATTGCGGAATACCCGGTCACGATGCGCGATTATTGCGCGTTCCTGGACGACGTTCAGCGCGTCGATCCGGTGCTGGCGAAGAAGCGCGCGCCCCACGACATCAAGGGTTCGGAAGGTCACCTGGTCCGGATCGGAAAGAACGGCCGCTGGGAGCCGGTGGAACAAGTCATCGAGGGCGGCGCTCGCAAGTTGTTTCCGCCGGAGGAAGGGCACCTGTGGAACGTGCCCGTATTTTTGGTCGACTGGTTCGACGCACGAGCTTACTGCCACTGGCTCGGGGCCCGACTCGGCGGCGTGGTGCGTCTACCGACGGAAGCCGAGTGGGAGAAGGCCGCACGAGGGCCGGACGGTCGGTTGTTTCCGTGGGGAGACCGGTTCGACGCCACGTTCTGTCACATGCGCGACTCGCGACCCTTTCCGCCGCAGCCCGAGCCCATCGGTTCGTTTCCCAGCGACGTATCGCCGTATGGCGTCCACGACATGGCCGGTGGGATGCGGGAGTGGGTGGGTGACATATCAGGTGAGAAAACCCGAGGGGAGCTCGAAGCCGAGCCCGAGCCGGACGCCGCCATCAGTCGTGGAGAATCGACCTGGAGAATGGTTCGCTCCGGCGGCTGGATCACCGAGGCCAGCTGGTGTCGTTCGGCGTCCCGGGGCGGGCTCTACGCCCTCACGCGAGGCATGGCACTCACGTTTCGGGTGGTGCGGGAGCTTCCAACGAGCCGCTCGAGCGATCGACCGAGGCGCAAATGATTCTGCGCCTCGGCGTCGCGGTAGCAATCGCGCTCCTCTGCGGCGCCGCTTGCAGCAGCGGTGATTCCAGCGAGAGACCCGGCTCGAGCTCCGATGGGAGTGTCGATGCTGGCGATGCCGAATCCGACGCACCGCCGATCGAAGGAGGTCAGGAGGCAGAAGCATCGTCGCTGCCGGTCGTCCTGCTCCCCAAGACCGGTCTCGATCCCGACGAGCTCGGCGTGCTCGTGAACGCAAACGATCCGGCGAGCGTGGAGATTGCCGACTACTACGTTCAAAAGAGAGGCATTCCCTCGGCCAACGTCGTGGAGCTCGCGTTCACCCCGAGCGACGTGATGAGCGAGTCGGACTTCGCGGTGCAAAAGGCCCTGGTCGACGCCTTGCCGGCGACGGTGCAGGGGCTCGTCATCACGTGGACCCAGCCCTACCGCGTGGGATGCATGAGCGTGACCAGCGCGTTCGCGTTGGGATTCGACCAGAAGTACTGCAACACGACCGGAGGCGGTTGCGGGCCGACGGCGTCCATCGACTACTTCGACTCGCTATCGGTGCTGCCCTTCGCCGATCACGGCATCCGTCCGGCGATGATGCTCGCGGCCAAGAGCGTGAGCGACGCCAAAGCCCTCATCGACCGCGGCGTTTCCGCCGATGACACGCATCCGACCGGCGATGGGTATCTCCTGAGGACGACTGATGATCCGCGCTCGGTCCGCTGGCCCGAGTTCGTCGCCCTCACCGGGCAGTGGGACCACCCCGAAGTGATGCAGCTCGAGTACATCGACAACTCGAGTGGCACCGGGCAGGACTACATCGACGAGCAAGAGTGACATCCTGTTTTACTTCACCGGTCTCAGCGGCGTGCCGGCCATCGAGACGAACACCTACCGACCGGGCGCCGTCGCCGATCATCTGACGTCGTACGGGGGACAGGTCCCGACGAGCTGGCAGATGAGCGTGGTGGAGTGGCTCGCGGCCGGAGCGACGGCGAGCTACGGAACGACCGTCGAGCCCTGCAACTATCTGTCGAAGTTCCCCGATCCGCGGGTGCTTTTGCCTCATTACTATCGGGGCGCGAGTGTGCTGGAGGCGTACTGGAAGAGCGTGGCCGCGCCGGGCGAGGGCCTCTTCGTCGGCGAGCCGCTGGCTCGTCCGTACCGCAGCGCCGACATCGAGCTCGAGGGAGAATCGCTCCGTATCACGACGACTCTGCTGGATCCGGATTGGACGTATCGGATCGAATCGGCGGACACCGAGAGCGGTCCGTTCGTTCCCGTGCAAACTGGGATCGGCATCGGCTATCCCCAGCCGGCTGTGCTCGTGGTTCCGCCGCCCCTGGCGCCGGTGTATCGGCTCTCACGAGAGTAGTGTCGAGGCACGGCTCCGAAATCGGGGCAAGGCTTCGAAGCGCTCCCGGCAATCTCTCTCAACCAGCTGGAATCGGGTCGATCCGACGGCTTTCGTTGCTGGCATGCGCGGCCGCTGTTAAGAAACCCTCTTCCGGGTTGGGCCGGAAAGGTGGGCAGTGCTGGGCAGCCGGTGCGGCTCCGAGGAATGGCATTGATGAAGCGCGTCATCGTCGCAGGCATCGCCCTGCTCGCCGCATCCGCGTGCTCGAGCTCGAAGAGCGATGGCAGTGGTGGCGCTGGCGGCTATGGAACTGGATCCACGGGAGGTTCGGGCGGAGGGGCGACGGGCGGCAGCGGTGGCTCGACCACGACCGGTGGCAGCGGAGGAACCGCTCCGAGTCTCACGCCGACATGCACCGTCCCGACTTCTGCTTCGGGTGGAACTTGCTACCCAGGGACACCTTGCAACCCCGTGACGAACGAGGGATGCACTGCCGCGGGGGCGGCGTGCGACGTCGGCGACACGGGCTTTCAATGCTACGATCCACCCAACGACGTTCCCACCTGTGGCGCATGCAGCGACACCACGGGTTTCTGCGAGGCGGGGAACGTCTGCGTCGACGGCCAGTGTCTGCACTACTGCTGCACGGACGCCGATTGCGGATCGGGCAAGTGCTACGCCATTTCGCTTCAAACGGTCACGGTGAGCGTCCAGGTTTGTCTCGACGCCGCACCACCCAGCAACTGAGCTTTCACAGGGAAACGTTGAAGATCGAAAGATCTACTGCTAGAGAACGCAAATTCCGGCGTGAAGCCGGACGGGCCGGCTCACGTCCAACGGGCCATCTGGGACGCCTCTCGGCGTCTCTTCTGGAGGAGTCTTAGATGAGAACGATATTCGTAATCGGTACGTTCGTTGGAGCCGTGGCGCTTGCCGGCGGTTGTTCCAGCAGCAACAACGGCAATACGGGCGGCGCCGGCAACACGGATGGCGGCGCGGCAACGGGTGGCGGAGGCACGGGCGGCAGCGGCGGCTCGGCCAACAATTGCGCCGCGTACTGCAGCAAGCTCGAAGCAGCGGGATGTCCGCCGGCCAATTGCGCGACGGATTGCGCCGCCAAGGCGACCTGCATTCCCCAGTGGAACAGCGTCGTCGCTTGCGTGGCGAACACCGGTACGGTGACCTGCAGCGGCACCACGCCCAGCGTTCCGGAATGCACGGCCCAGGCTTCGCAGTACGACGCCTGCGTCAACGGTGGGACCGGAGCCACGGGTGGCGGCGGGACCGGCGGGGGCGGCACGGCCAGTTGCGTGGACATGTGCGAGACCGCCGTGTATCCCGACCCGGTTCCGGGAAGCGATCCAGCGTGCTATTGCGATCCCGATTGCGTGGCCGCCGGTGATTGCTGTGCTGACCAAGCCACGGCGTGTCCGCCGCCCAGTAACCCGGGCACCTGCAAGAAGTTCTGCTGCGCAGCTTCGGACTGCGCGAGTGGCGAGGCCTGCAACGCGTTCGATGCCACGAAAGGCACCCTCGGCGTCTGTGGGACTCCCACTGCCAGCGACGCAGGTACCGGCGGCAGCGCCGGCGGCACCGGCACCGATGCCGGCCCCACTCCCGATGCTGGTCCTCCAGGGGACGGCGGCATCACGCTTCCGGCTGGTTGTGCTGGGACCTTGACCGTGGAGTGCAACCCGCTCACGAACGCGGGATGCGATACGGCCTCGGGCGTTGCATGCGACTACGGGAACAACTCGAGCGTTCTCGGTCTGTACTGCTACACCGACGGCAACACGGTGGCTCCAGGCGGAACGTGCGACAACGCAAACGGCCCTTGGTGCTCACCGACGGGCGGCTCGGCATATCACTGCACGCAGTGATCTGAATCGAGACCAGTCGCGGGCCTGCTCGGCGTTTCGAGCGGGCTCGCGGCATTTTGTGCCCGCGTTTGCGAGGCCCGGCCTCACGTGTTAGAGCGCCCGCTCATCTTCGAGGGCTTGGCGACGATGCGACGCATACTTCTGGGTTCTGCATTTTTCGGTGTGCTGGCGATCTCGGTCGGAGCGTGCAGCTCCACCAACACCGGCGGTCAGTTCGTTCCGGACGGAGGAGCGGGGACCGGCGGCGGGGTGGGCGGTGGCCCGAGCGGCGGCGTGTGCGAAACACTCTGCGCAAAGCTCTCCGGCTCGGGTTGCCCGAGCGCCAAGGGGCAAGCGAGCTGTCAGGCGGATTGCACGAACCCGCCGCTCGTCACGGGGGATTGCAAGCCGCTCTGGGACACGTACGTGACCTGCGGCGCGACCCAGGGTGGCGTGACCTGCTCGACCGACGGTCTCCCGCTGGTCACCGGCTGTGAAGGTCAGCTTCAAGCGTTCACGTCTTGCCAAAACGCTGGCACCGGTGGCGTGGGGGGCGACGGCGGAGCGCCCGGTGGCGGCGGAGCCGCCGGCGGCGCGGCGGCACCCGGCGGTGGCGGGATCTCCGGTGACGGAGGCGGCCCGAGCGGCGGCGGCGGCGTCCCGAGTGGCGGCGGCGCACCCGGCGGCGGCGGAGGTCCGAGCGGCGGAGGCGGCGGTCCCACCGGCGGAGGCGGCGCGCCTCAGGGTGGAGGCGGAGGTCCGAGCGGCGGAGGCGGTGGTCCGAGTGGTGGCGGCGGCGGCCCGAGCGGTGGCGGCGGCTCGCCAGGGACCCTCCCGCCCGGTTGTTGGACCGGCGCGACCCCGGAGTGCAATCCGCTGAACAACTCTGGTTGCACGGGCACGGGCGAAGCCTGCGATCTTGGCAGCAGCTCGGGCGCCTCGGGCATCTTCTGCTTCGGGCCCCCCAACACCACGCCCCTCAATGGCAGCTGCAGCAACTCGGCGGGCCCGTACTGCCAGCCCACGCTTCACTGCTCGGGCTCCCCCGGCAACTGCAAGAAGTTCTGCTGTTCGAGCTCCGATTGCGGCGGCGGGACGTGTACGGCGCTCGGGACTTCCGGCACGCTCGGCTACTGCAACTGAAGCCGCGTCTCGGCTTTCGTCCGTGCGAGGCGAGCGCGGCAGAGCTCGTAGGCGAGGGGGCTCGCATCGATGCCGGCCCAGCGACGCCCGAGCTTCGCGGCAGCGACGAGCGTCGTTCCTGATCCGCACATCGGATCGAGTACGCGACTCTTTTCGGTCGTGCTCGCGACGACGATCCGCGTGAGGAGCTTCTCGGGCTTCTGGGTGGGGTAGCCGGTCGTTTCCGGATCCAGCGGAGTGTTGGCGCGCATGGCCGGGCAGTCCGTCCACACGCTGCCAATGCGCCGGCCTTCGTCGCGATAGTATCGATAGGTCTTCTTTCCGATCGTACGCTCGCGAAAGAAGCGACCCTCGGCGTCGACGTTCTGAAAATGCATCGCGACGCTCGTCTTGGCATACGGCTCGCGGAGCATCGGATCGTCGCCGTTCCAGATCATCTCGCCGGGGGCGTACACGAGCAGGGTCTGATGCGTGACTCCAGGACCGGAGCGCTTCTTCGTCCCATTGCCCGGGACCCAGATGATCTCCCCCCGGAACGCCCGGCGTCCGAAGACGCGGTCGGCGGCCAGCTTGGCTTCGTGCACCGTGCGATGGTCGAGGTGGATCCAGAGACTTCCTTGCTCGCTCAGGGCGTCGCGCATCGCCGCAAGGCGTGGTTCGAGCATCGCGAGGAATCGATCGATGCCGCCCCACGCATCCTCGTAAGCGGCCGGTCCATTCGTGCGACTGCCCTTTCCGCGGCGAGCTCGACGCTGTCCACCCGCGTTGAATGGTGGGTCCACGTAGATCAGATCGAAGCGATCGCGACTGCGGACGGCGAGTTTTGGAATGTGCTCCAGGCAATCGCCGTGGCAGAGAACGCCTTCAGACATCTCCGCCCGACGCCTCGGTCCCGATGAATGGATCTTCCTTGCCAATGTCCCGGAGCATGGCGTTGCCGAGATCGCCGAGCACGGGCGCTGGATCGAGCCAATCCCAGTACGGACCGCCGCCCTCGCAGCCCGCGAGGCGTTCCGCCGGAGTGCAGGCAATCCGCAAGTGCATGTGGTCGTCGTGGGGGCTGGAGTCGCCCGGCTGAAGCAGGACGCTTTCCGCGTGCCAGAGGAGCTCCGGATCTTCGCCGCGGGCGCGGGCGTAGTCGATGAGGAGTGCCTCGACGTTGCGGCTCGCGAACATCCATTGCACCTGGGTGTCGCGGGAGCCGAGCAGCGTCTTGACGAGCAGCCACTGTCGCTCAACGTCGAGGCGGATGTAGTGGTCGTCGCCGACCTTGGCCAGGCCGTCGCTGCCGAAGTGCACGAAGCCCGGGCTCGTCACCGGCGCCCCCGAGGGGGTCGTCGCGTAGTAGAGCAAGTCAACGTCGCGCCCGGTGCGATGGGAGTGGTGACCGGGGATCTGGCCGCCGAACCGGGCCGAGAAATCCCCGATGAGCAGCGGCGCTCCTCCCGGAAGCTCGCTCATCACGTGGCTCGCCGCTCTCTGGATGCTGGCGACGAGTCGTGGATTGCCCCAGTAGTGGTCGCCCTTGGGTCGATAGCGAACGAACCCGTCGCCGCGCGCCGGGAGCTCGACGCCGTCGGTGAGAACACCGTTATGGGGAACTCCGACCGAGCCTTCGAGCCCCGGAGCGAGGGGAGTGGGCGTTCCAATGCAGCCCGAGAGCCCGAGCGCAATCCCGACGCACGCAAGCCGCCGCACTCAGCCGTCTCCCAGGAACAGGGCGATGCGCCCCTCGATGGTGCTCGCCGCTTTCTGCGTCCGGAAGCTCTCCGCGAGCTCGAGCTTGTTCGCACTCTTCATCAGGTACCCCTGGTCGATGAAGGCGAGCAGTGCGTTTTCGAACATGGCCTTGTTGATGGCTTCGCGACGCGAGATCTCCCCTTCGTAAAACATGCGATTTCCCAAGGCGAGGATCTTTTTCACGAGCTCCTTTTCGCTGAGGCCGCCCTTTTTGAGCAGCGTGAGCCCGCGAGCGGCGACGCGATAGCTCTCGAGGAAATTCAAGAAGATCGAAGAGTAGAGCTCGAGCCACTCGTTGCCGCTCCACCCGTCGCGACCCGCTCCCGCAACGAGCGTGCGATCCGGTCCATCGGCGATGACGCCCGAGCTCCTCATGGTCTCGACGGTTTCGGCGAAGATCTCGTCGAACGGCGCGTCTGCTCGGAACCGGAACTCGTGCTTGAAGAGCCGCGAGAGCGCTTGTACTCGATCCCGGACGGTGTCGATCGGGGTCGGCGGGCCGGGAGGCACGCGCATCGCGACCGCAACCAGCGAGCGCTCCACGAAGAAGTGGATGATGATGTTCTTGCTGCTATCGAGCAGCAGGCGCCGCTTTTCGATTGGAGTGAGAATGGAGTCGTCGGTGATCACGCGCCGCCGCCGCTCCTTCGGTCCGTCCAGGGGCGCGGGCGAGTGGATCTCGACGAGCTCCGCATCGGCATACATCTGCGCGGCCTCCCGGATCGCTTCTCCACGCAGGCTGCCGCTCGGTGTCGCGACGGCCGGACTGATGCGCGCATCCACGAGCTCGAGGACCGTCAGGAGCTTGCGCGAGCGATCGACGAGCTCGAGAAACGAAACTCCGCGCCGAGAATGGGACAAAAGCGCCATCGCAGTGACCGCACCGGGCGTCACCGCCGTCACGCGGTTGATCTCGTCCATCACCCGGTTGCCGAGTCGGGTGACCAGGGCCCGCCGCTTGGCTGGAGTGAGCTTGTCGTTCGGTCCGAGCCCGAGCTCTTCGCGCACCTCCCCGAGCCCCAGGATCTGGCCGATTTGTAGGCTGATGCGGCCGTAACGGTGGAGCAGGACTTCCGGGGCCTTCAAGAGATCGGTCGCGTCTTCCTTCTTCTTCTCTCCGCCCGCCAGCTCCTGGACGTAGCTGCCGGCCTCGACGACCCGCTCGTAGCCAATGCTCACCGGAACGAAGTACGTGGGCTGTTGGTGCACCGCCAGCGCCGCATCCACGATCATGTTCAAGAGCCCGAACTTCGGGCTCAGGAGCTTGCCGGTTCGGCTGCGGCCACCCTCCAAGAACAGCTCGATGGGATAGCCGTCACGGATGAGGCGCCGGATGTAGGCGTCGACGACCGTCGCGTACAGCTTGTCGCCCCTGAAGGAGCGACGAATGAAGAAGGCTCCGCTGCGACGGAAGATCGGACCGAGCGGGAAAAAATTCAAATTGTCGCCGGCCGCGATCAGGGGAAGTTGCAGATTTTCTTCATTGAAGACGTACGAGAGGATCAAATAGTCGATGTGACTCTTGTGACTCGGCAAGAGCACGAGGCTGCCGTCTTTCGCTGCGTCTCGAACGCGGTCGATGTCGCTCTTCTCGTAATCGATACCGGCATAAATCTTGTGAAAAACCCGGTGAAATACGACTTCCAGCGCCTTGATGGCTCGCATTTCCGGCGTGGCTTGGAGCTGCCGAAGCATCCCCAGCGCGCGGGCCGTCACGACGTAGCGATCGCTCGGACGCTCCCCGGCGAGATCTTCGATCACCGAACGCAGACGAGGAGTCCGCAAGATCTCCATGCGAACCCGATCGGGCGCTTTTTCCGCCGGGCCGGTGACCGTGCGTCGCTCACGCTCCAATCGGCGCAGCATTGCGTACGTGATGCGGCGCACGGCAACGTCGTCGGAGATGCCATCTTGCTCGGCGAGGAACTTCGAGAGATCGAGGGGCTCACCGGCCTTCAGCGTGACGTGCCGGTAGTTGTAGAGAAACTGGCCCGCCGTGCGGAGCGGACTCGGCCATTCGCGAGGGCCGAGCACGACGTCCATGGGATGCGTTCCTCGCGTGTCGGGCTCTTTGGACCAGACGAAGACCTGGGGCACGAGCAGAATGGGTTTTTCCCGCTCTCGCTGCAGCCGAATCAGCGTCTGAACCAGGCCGTCGCCCTCCCGCAGGCCCCGGCCCCGGGTCGAACCCGCGGCCACGTCGAGCACGCCGGGAGGGCGCTTCAAAAAGAGGGCCGCCGACCCGCCTCGCTCGAGCGCGTCCCGGAGCTCGTCGGACCGGGAGACTCCGCGCCGGGGGAAGATCGCATTCAGCCAGCCCTTGCCCATGGGGGAGAGGATCCAGAGCCCCAGATCGTTCGCGAACCGGACCTGGGGGAGCGCAAAGCGTTTGGTGACGTGATCGAGCGCGAAGAAATCGATGAAGTTCAGATTCCGGAGCACGTAGACGACGCTGCCTTCGGAAGCGAGACGCTTCACCTCGGCGACCCAGCTCTCGTCCACCTGGATGTGATCGAAGAAGCGACGATAGACGGCGGCCAAGGCCGGGTTTGGCTCGTACGGTATCGTCAGCTCGCGCTTCGTCATCGTGCTTCGGGTCGCGCTGGCGCACGCCGTCTGGTCGGGGCATCATGCGCCCCCGCGCCATGCTTTGCAATTCGCGCCAAACCCTCGCGACGGCTCTCGCGATTTGTGCGACCAGCGCCGTGCTCGCGAGCTGCAAGCGCCGGCCTTCGCCGACGGAGGCACAGCCTTCGGCGACGAGCTCGAGCGCGAAGCCTACGAGCGAGGCGCCTCCGCGATGCAAGAGAGCGCGCGCCGGGGCCGAGTTCGTGATTGGAGAGCGGCCCAAACCCAATCCCGACGCCGGGGACGACGATTCGGGTGTGGACGAGCTCCGGCTCCCATTCGCGGTGGAAATCGGTCGAGCCGTCAGTCAAAAGGACAAGTTTTTCTTGGGCGTCCTCGCGACGGAGAGCGGCGCGACGCGCGCTCGCGTAGCGGCAGTAGCCAGCGACAGTCTCCAAGGCACCCTCATCGATCTGGGTGCGGTTCACGGCAACGTCGATCCGCCAGATCTCGCATCCGGCGGGGACGCGGTCGTTGCGCTGGTCCACGACACCAGCACGAAGGGCGCGAAGCTCCGTTTGGCGAAGCTCGGCCCCAAATCGACCGTCACCTGGGGGGCGGAGGTCGAAGAAGGAAAAGACGAATCCCACGTGGCCAACGTCGAGATCGGCAAAGAGCGAGGCGTGGTGGTGTGGGACGCTTTCGACAAGGGGAAGAAGCACAGCGTCGTTCTGGCACTCACGTTCGCACCCGCCGACGTTTCCAATGCAACTCGACCTCGCGAGCTTTCCCTCGAGGGAATGGATGCCGAGGCCCCCCGCGTCGTCCGAAGACCGGGTGGCTTCTGGGCGGCCTGGGTCGAGCACGCCGCTGACGCGCGCGCACCGAAGCCCCCCGCGGCACCCGCGCCCAGTGGCAGCACTGCGGTCGATCCGCCGGTGGTCGCCCTGGGACAGCGCGCGCTTTGTATCGTGCCGCTGGACGAAAACGGCGCACCCGCGGGCCCGCCCAAGCACGTGAGCGCAGAAAATTCCCACGTGCTCGTGTTCGACATCGCGCCCGCGCAAGATGGCGGGTTGCTCGTTGCGTGGCGCGACGACGACACGGCGCCGGGCAGTGAGCAAAAGGCGGCGGTGCTCGCCCACGTGAGAGCGGATGGCAGTGTCGAGCGGCACGAGGCCTCCGACGAGCGGGTGGGCGCGGGAGCGCCGGTCCTCATCGTCGATCCGTCGCCACCGGATGCGAAGGCGGACCGAGCTTGGCTCTCGGTCGAAAGCATCAGCGACGCGAGTCGCATCGCGGCGCTGGGCGATAGCGGCGAGATCGCGGACACCCTCGACACCGATCCGCTTCTGGGAAACGCGGATCCCCTGGCGCTCTTTCGGGGCCACATGCTGATCGCGCGTCCGAGGGGCCTCGCGATCGAGCTCGGCGTGCTCGACTGCCGGCGCGGCCCGCCGGCCCCTCCGCCCGGGGACACGCCAATGCCCAGCGACTCCGCGGAGTAATCAGCTCTCGGGAATGTCGATACGCATGCGGACTGGCTGAGCCGCTTCCCACTCGATTGCGAGCTGATCGGCGACGATGCTCACCTGCTTGGGTCCGAGGGAGCGGCCGACGATGCCGAGGCCGAGCTGGATGGCCGCGCCGCCTCCGCGAGCGCTGATGATCTTTCCGGAGTCGATGAGGGTGCGCGAGGGATCGGGGCGCGCTTCGGGAGCGAGCTCATTGACGAGCTCCACTGCGTCCGCCGGCACGCTCACCTCGGTGTCCCCCAGCAGCCCCGCTTTGCCGAGCAGCAGCGCTCCGTAGCCGACACAAGCGAGGAGGTCGGCCTGCGCTCCCTTTTCCCGAAGCCACTCCACGAGCATTTCGTCGTCGAGGGCCCGGCGAGCGCCATAGCCGCCGGGCACGATGATGATTTCCGGATCCGGACAATCGGCGAAGGCAACGCCCGCCAGGATGTCGATTTGACCGCGGGTCGAGATGGGCCCGGGCGCGGCAGAGACGGCGAACAGCTTGAAGGGACGCCAGTTCCACTGCCGCCCCGCGAGCGACAGGGCCTGGGCTGGGCCGGCAACGTCGAGCAGCTCCACTTCCTCGAAGAGGAGGAGAGCGACCGGGCGAGAGCTGGTCCTCATGGCACGAGAATGGACGAGCCGAGCGTTGCACGGGACTCGAGAGCGCGATGAGCGTCGACCGCTCGATCGAGGGGCCAGCGCTGACGGACTTCGACCCGGACTTTTCCAGAACCAGCCACCTGAAACAAAACGTTCGCGCTCTGCTCGAGATCTGCCCGGGACGCCGTGTAGTGATACAGCGTGGGGCGGGTCAGATACAGAGAGCCCTTCTGCGCGAGGAGCGTGATGTCGAAGGGATCGGGCTTGCCGCTGGCGTTGCCGAACCCAACGTAGGTACCCCGGGAAGCGAGGCAGTCGAGGGATGGGAGGAACGTCGACTTGCCGACCGAATCGTAGACCACTGGCACGCCCTTGCCGCCGGTGAGCTCTCGGACCCGCGCGACGAAGTCCTCCTCGGTGTAGATGACGGGATGGTGGCAGCCGTGCGCTCGGGCAAGCTCCGCCTTTTCCTTCGAGCTCACCGTTCCGATGACTTCGACTCCGAGGTGCGCCAGCCACTGACAGGCGATCAGGCCGACCCCGCCAGCGGCGGCATGCCAGAGCACGGTCTGGCCTTTCTGCACGGCGAAGGTGCGCCGGATCAGAAACTCGGCGGTCATGCCTTTCAAGAGCATGGCGGCGGCGGTTTCGTCGCTCACGTCGCTCGGTAGACGAACGAGCCGGTCCGCGGGGACGCGGCGCGAGTCCGCGTACGAGCCTGGAGTGGAAGCCACGTACGCAACGCGATCGCCAACGTGAACATCCGTGACCGCCGGGCCGATGGCTTCGACGGTGCCCGCGGCCTCCACGCCGATCCCGTGGGGCAACCCGGGGAGCGGGTACAGCCCGCTTCGATGATAGGTGTCGATGAAGTTGATGCCGATCGCCGTGTGGCGAACGATCACTTCGCCGCTCTGGGGCGGCCCGCTTTCGATCTCCTCCAAGCGGAGCACCTCGGGGCCACCTGTCTGATGGATGCGGATGGCGCGGGTCATACGTGGGGGTTCCAGCAAGCGACCCGATGGTGGCTGCCCTTCGAGAGCTCGACGAGCGGCGGCACCTCGGTATCGCACTTGCCGATTTCCGCACGGGGGCAGCGGGGATGAAACGAGCAGCCACTCGGCGGATCGATCGGGCTCGGCACGTCCCCTTCGAGCAGAACCCGCAGCCGTCGGCGGTCGGGATCGGGAACGGGAATGGCGCTGAGCAAGGCTCGAGTGTACGGGTGATGGCGTTTTTCGTAGAGCGATTCGCTCGGAGCCACTTCGACGAGCTTACCGAGGTACATGACCGCGACTCGCTTGCTCACGTACTCGACGATCTTCAAATCGTGCGAGATGAAGAGATACGAAAGCTTGTACTCGTCCTGGAGATCGAGCAGGAGGTTCACGATCTGCGCCTGAATGCTAGACGTCGAGGGCGCTGATGGGCTCGTCGCACACGATGAAGTCCGGCTGCACCGCCAAGGCCCGCGCGATCCCGATGCGCTGGCGCTGGCCGCCGCTGAACTCGTGGGGATATCGGTTCATGGCCTCGGGGCGTAGACCGACCCGCTCGAGTAGTGCTTTCACTCGAGCTTCCTCTTCGGAGCGCGACGAAACCAAGCGGTGGATCGACAGCGCCTCGCCGACGATGGCGCGGACGGTCATGCGCGGATTCAGCGACGAGTACGGATCCTGAAAGATGATCTGCATCCGCCGGCGAAGGGGCCGGAGCTGTCGCTGGGAGAGCGGGGTGATGTCCTCGTTGTCGAACAGGATCCGACCGTAGGACGGCTCGATCAAACGCAAGAGGGTGCGTCCGAGAGTGCTCTTGCCGCAGCCGCTTTCGCCGACCAGCCCAGGGTCTCGCCGTGGCGCACGTAGAACGACACTCCGTCGACCGCGCGGACGAGCCGAGTCCGTCCGAAGAGGCCCTTCTTGACCGGGAAAAATTTCGAGAGGCGCTCGACCTGGACCAAAGGCCGACGCGGCTCGTCGGGAGTCGAAGCGCTGTGAGTCGGCTCCGCGCTCTTGTCCTCGGGCGTCGGCTCGTCGGCCGGCTCCGAGCTCTTGTCCTCGGGCGCCGGCGCTTCGGCTGGCGCCGCCGACGCTCTCGCCCTCTTCCTCGGGCTGCTCGTCGCGCTCTTCGTCGGCGCTCATGGCGAAATCTCCGCGAAGTGACAGCGAGCCGCGTGTCCGTCCGAGCTACTCCGGAGCTCCGGCTCCTCCTCGGTGCAACGCTCGTAGCCGTCGGGCTTTTGCGCTCGAAGGGCGCAGCGCTCGGCGAAACGGCAACCCTTTGGCAGCGACACCATGTCGGGAACGACGCCTTCGATGGTCGGGAGAACGTCGGGGTTTGCCGAGCTCGCCTTCCATGTCCGGAACGCTCGAGAGCAAGCCTTTCGTGTAGGGATGCAACGGTTTTTGGAAGATGTCCCGAACCGACGCGCTTTCTACGATGCGTCCCGCATACATCACCACAACGTCACTGGCGAACTCGGCCACGACGCCGAAGTCGTGGGTGATGAACAAGATGCTCATCTTGAGCTCGCTCTGGAGTCGTCGCAAAAGATCCAAGATTTGCGCCTGGATCGTCACATCCAGAGCGGTGGTGGGCTCATCGGCGATGAGCAGCGAAGGTTCGCACGAAAGAGCCATCGCGATCATCGACGCGTTGGCGCATGCCGCCCGACAGTTGATGTGGGTAGGAGTCGACCCGCTCGTCCGGGCTCGGAATGCCCACCAGTCGGAGCATTTCGATGGCGCGCTCGCGGGCTTGCTTCCGGCTGAGCTTCCGATGGATCCGCACGGCTTCGACGATCTGCGAGCCGACGGTGTACACCGGGTTGAGGGACGTCATCGGCTCCTGGAAGATCATCGAGATCTCGTCGCCTCGGAGCTTGCGCATCTGTTCTTCTTCGAGGGCAATCATGTTCTTGCCCTTGAACAGCACCTCGCCTGACGTGATTTCTCCCGGCGGGGTGGGGACCAGGCGCATGATGGACAGAGCCGTTACGCTCTTTCCGCAGCCGCTTTCGCCCACGACGGCCAACGTCGAGCTCTCGTTCACGTCGAACGAGAACGTCGTCGACCGCGGCGAGTCTTCCGCGGTCCGTGTGAAACGTGGTCGTCAACCGACGCACGCTGAGCACAGGCTCGACCATGCGGGGCGACCCTAGCCTCGACTAGCGCGGTTTTCCACCCGCCCATCGTCCGTCGAGCCCAATCTTGGGGTCTCGAGAGGGGGATCCACAGGAAGGCGGAAGGGGTGGAAGGATGTTCGAGGGTGGGACGACGTAATCCACGCTGAATCGTCTCCGCGTGACAGTTGACGAGTAGCCCGGCCGGGAGATGCGACCGATCCGATCCATCCAAATCTCCTCGCCCCTTCCGCCTCCCTGTGAAAACTCCGAGGAGCTCCGCTGGTCAGTGCAGATACACTTCGAGCTCTGGACCGTGGCCTCCAGCAGCGCCGGTCGCGAAGCTCGCTCCGGCGTCGTCTCCGGAGCCGGATTTCAGCGCCATGCCGAAGTCGCTCTCCGGGTGCTTGGCCAGGTATTGAACGATCGTGGTCACGTCGATGCGCAGGGTGCTCGGCGGCCGGGATCGCGCGATGCCTCGACCGCGGGGCGGAGCGAGCTCGGGTTGAGCGAGCCAGCTCAAGCGCTGGGGCTCCCAGGGCTCCCTCACCCGCCACACCTGAACGTCGACATCGCTGCCTGGCAGGGTGCCGACGAGGGGCTCCAGGAGCAGGAACGCGGATTGGATGCGGCTCGGATCGCCCGTGGTTGGTGAGAAGCGAACGTAGAGCGCGCTGGCACCTTCGGCGCGACTCCCAAAGGTGACGGCAGGTGGCATCCCGGAGCCGTAGGAGCGGGTGGCGCTCAAGACCGCGATGCGCTCGGGCTCGAACACCAGGCGCTGACTGTCTTCGCTCACCGGAATTCCCCCGGCGATCACGCAGCGGTTGGCGAGGCACTCCTGGCCCTGGGGGCAGGTGCCGGGAGTCGAGCAGGGCTCGGGCGCACGACTGCACGAGAGCGCGCCGAGCGCCAGGGCGAGGGTGAGGAAGGACGAGCGCACGATCACGTAGTGCCGGGCTCGATGGGAGCGGTCAACCATTGAAAGCCGTCGATGAGAGCCGTGGAATCGAAGCTCGCATCTCCCACGTCCCAGATCGCCAGACGCAGGTGCAGGATTTGTCCAGGGATCACGTTTCCTCCCACCGTCAGCCAGTGAGTGCCGCCTCCGAGCAGGCAGCCACTACTGTTGGCTTCGAACCCGGTGCCGGTGAGTTGAATCGGTCCGAGGGAGCACGAATTCCCGTCGACGGCCGCATTCCAGCAGGTCGGATTCGCAGTTTCCGATTCGCACACCGCGAACAAGCTGGTGCCGGCAGCCACGTTGATTCCCACCGGCCACTTCTTACCAGCGTTGGTGTAGGTGAGAAGATTCTTGTCGGGCGGATTCGGGATAGGGGAGGGGGTGCCGGTCGGAGTGTCCACCAGCGCGATGAACTGGTCGTTGAAGTCCGAGCAGACGAACTCCGGGTACTCGGCGGAAAAGAAGTACGTATTGAACGAGAACGCTTTGACGTTGGTCGGCGCTCGCAGCACGAGATCCAGCATGACCGAATCGTGGACTTCGTTCGGCGCAGCGAACGAGCTCGGCGGACAAGCGGGTGCGGTCGGCAACTCACTTGCCTTTTTCAACGGGAGATTCTCGGCGACGAACCAATCGGAGATGCAGTTGGGATCGGTACAAGTTGCGAGGTCGACGAGACTCGCGGGTGTGTGGATGGTCGAGACGTTGAAGCCGGTCGGAGCTCCGCCGTTGGGACCCGGAGTGGTTTGCGTGGCGTCGGAGGCGATACCCGTCGACAGCACGGCGACGGAGCTGCCCTCCGTCGTCTTCGGGCTGATGGCGCCGAAGGCCTGGCGAATGGATCGCGCCCTCGTGTCGACGAGGGGCGTTCCGTCGGCGAGCTCCAGGGTGGCCGAAATCAACCCCCAGGTTCGTTCCTGGGGCGTCGCGGGACTGCTCTCGGTGCCGCGACAGATCCCCATCGCCCGGGCGTAGTTCGCGGCGACAGTGGTGTTCGAGTAGAGCCCGGCGTCGCAGGACACCGTATCCTCGAGATCGAACAGGTCGAGCAGACCGTTGCAGTTGTCGTCGATGCCGTTGCCAACGAGCTCGACCGCCCCCGGATTGATCATCGCCGGCTCGGCTCCACAGGCGCCGGGTTTGTCACAGCAATCGCCATCTGCGGCCAGCCAGGAGTCGCCGTCGCAGTCCGTCGTACTGCTGTTGCACGGCACGCAGCTGCCTCCGACACAGATGTCGCCGGCATCACATTTCGTCCCGCAGCTTCCGCAGTTTTCGGGATCGGTAGCGAGGGTCGCGTCACAGCTCGCCACGTCGCTGGCCGCATCCGATCCGCCCGACCCGGAGTCCGAAAGGGGCGAGTCCGTTCCCGCATCCAAAGGCGGGCGACCGCCCTTGAGGTCGTCGAGGGACCCGAGCGAGCAAGCGCCGCTCGTCACCAGACAGATCGCCGCGAGGCGGGTAGGAGCAGGGAACCGCATCGACCTCGCCGACGACTCTATCACTCACGAGCGTCGGCCGCGCCGGCGCGCGAGGAGGATCTCGGCTGCGCTGCGCGGGTCGGCGGGTGGAGCATCTTTCGGCATGGAAGCTCGGGGCCTCGCCGGTTGTCTGGCCGGACTCCCGCCCCGCCGGGGCTCTGGCGCACGACCGAAGCGCGCCGTGCTGGGCGGCGGCAGATCGGCTCGTTCGACGGGTGGAGTGGGCACTCGGGCCTTCTTGTCCCGGAGCGCATCCAGAGTTTCGGTAGCTTTCTGGCTTGCAGCTTCGCGCGCACCTCGCTTCGCTTCGCTCCGCTGTCGGAGCGAAGCTCGCATCCGACCGGGGAAGCCGCTCACCCGTTCGGGCAGAGCGAGGCGGCGGGCGCCAACGCCGAGCAAGAGGGCCAGTGCGGCGGCGATGAGCAGGGGGAAGCTCAGGGCCTTGTACGCGAAGCGGAGCGTGTCGCGCTCGTTGAAGATGCCGGCCAGGGTGTCGCGCATCTTGCCTCCCGTCACCTGGGCGACCCGAGAGAGCAGTCCGCGATCGGTACCGGTCGGACGGAGCTCCTCACCCGCGGAGAGCACTGCGCCCGTGGTCGCGACCGGATCGTTCTTGCCTTCGTCGAGGGCCGTTGCGATGTACGCGCCTGGGCGTGAGAGAGGGATCGTTGCCGAATACGCACCGGCGCCCACCGCCTCGAGAGGTACGTCCCGGCGAAAGCCGTCCGGCCCGCCCACGCGCACCAGGAGGCGCCGGAAGCTCTCCGTCCTGCCGTCGTCGCCCACGACCGTCGCTCGCACGTGGAGCTCTCCGCCGGTGGCGTCTGCCTCGAGGCGCACCCGGGGATCGTCGGCGCGGCGTGCGATGTCCCGAGCGAGCTGTCCGAACAGGCGCGCGGCGTCTGGGGACGAGGTCCAAGCGTCGCCCCATCGGTCCTTGTAATCGCTGGTGAACGCGGCAGAGCGCCCGATGCCCACCGACCAGGTGGCGAGGATTGGATCGGACTCGGGCCCTCGAAGGTGGATCTGCGCCCGACCCTTCGGAATGGTCACGACGTAACCCTTGAGCGGCGGTAGGTCTTTGACCTCGATCCCCCGAATCGCCGGGCCGACAGTTCCGACGGACGCCCGAAAGCTCACCTCGTTGATGGCGCTTCGGGACGCCAGCACCGTCTCCTGAGCGAAGATCGCCGGCAGGCGCGAGGCGTCTTCCACCAGGTAGAAGCGACCCGCGCCGAGCTGGCTCATGCGCTCGAGGTCGGGGCTGTCCGAGCCGCGCCCGAGGGAGATCACGCTCGTCGTGATCCCGCGGGCCTTGGCGCTGGTCACCAGTCCCATCGCCCGAGTTCGTTCCTCGGCGTCACTGCCGTCGGCGAACAGCAGCAGATGCTTCAAGTTCACTTTTTCTCGCGCGAGAGCCTCGTACCCGGTGTCGAGGGAGAGATCGACGTAGATGCCGCCGCCGCCGGGTCCCACCGCCCGAATCGCGTCGGTGATCTTCTTCTTGTCCGTGACCGGACCGAGGGGCACGGTCCAAGTGACCGCCGTGTCGACGTGCATGACGCCCAGGCGATCCCCGCCGCCGAGCAGTTCCGCCGATCGCGCCGCCGCTTCGTTCGCCAGCTCGAGCTTCGTGTGGCTGCCGACTCGCATCCCCATCGAGCCCGAGTAGTCGATTGCGATCACCTCGGCCAAGCTGGCCCGCCGGCGTTCCTGTTTCAGGTCGAACGAGACGGGGCTGATCTCTTCGATGGGCGTCTTGCCATATCCGCCTGGACCCATCGATTGATCGCCCCCCATGATCAACAGCCCGCCGCCGAGATCCCGTACGTAGGTAGCGAGGGCCTCGATCTGCGTGGTGGACAGATCGGGCGCGGGGATGTCGGACAGCACGAGCACGTCGTAGGCCGCGAAGCCGGCGATATCAGCGGGTACGCTCGAAGCGCCCACGGTATCGACTCGGAATGCGGCGCCCTCGAGAGCCGCCGCCATCGCTCGCGCGAGGTTCGGATTCTTCTCCATGACCAGCGCGGCGGCTTGCCCCCGTACCCGCAGGAACGTGGAGCCGGAGTTGTCCTCGGGTCGAACATCGGCCTTGGGATCGAGCGAGGTGATCTCAACGTCGTAGCGATGCAGGCCGGGCCCCGGAGCCTGTTCCCGCAGCCGGAGCACGTCTTCGCCCACGGCGACCTTCGCATTGCCTTTGCGGAGCAGCTTGCCGTCACGGAAGACTCGGATCTCGATCGGAGCTTCGGTGCTGGCCGCCGTGACGATGCGCATCTCGACCGTTTCGCCCTCCGAGGCGCGGGGAGGCATGCGCAGAGCGACGACCCGCACGTCGGGCACCTTCTCTTGGTCGAGGGGGACCACGTCGACGGGGATCCCGGCCGCGACCGCGGCGGCGGCTGCGTCGAGGGGATCGCCGCGGGTCGAGACGCCGTCGCTCATGACCACGATGCGTGCGGCTGCGTCGGGCGGGACCTCCGCCAGCGCGCGTCGTATGGCAGCCCCAATGTCGGTGCCGTCGCGTCCGAGCTCCACCTTCTGGGGAGCTGGCAGTCGCGTTCGGGGCCGGAGTGGATCCTCGACCGCGGCGTCGGCGGCGAATGCGACGGTTCCGATGCGATCGTCTTCCCGCATCCCGACCTCGGCAGCTTGGAGCTGACTGCGGATCTGCGTTTCGGCGTCGGGTACCAGATCGATGCTGCGGCTCTGATCGATGGCCACGAGGATGGCGAGTCGGTCCAGGGGCTTTCCGAGCTCCGTGCCGAGAGTGGCCAGCATCGCGGCCAGGGCCGACGTCATGATCAGGAGCTCGGTCAGCGCTCGCCGGATCTTGCTCTGCCGGGCCGAAAGCGACAGCAAGCGGTGGGCCACCGCGACCACCACCAGCGCCGCCGGCAAGACCAACAGCGGGCGTTCGAACCGCACGTAGTGCTCCTCGAGCAGGCGGCACCAAACGAGCCCCAGATAGAGGAGAGGGAGCACCGCGAGCACGCTGCCCACGAGGAGGATCCGCCGCCGCCCGAGGCCGGCCTTCCGGATCGCAAAGCTGAGGTAGCTCACCCATACGATGAGTCCGACCGCCAGAGCGGCGTACGAAACGTACGGGGCGAGGGCGAGGGGGATCATGTGAGCCGCTCGCGAGGGTCGGCACGGTCCGGGAGGCGAGGAGTGCGAAGAGTCCGCGCTTGGGGCCGGCGGGTGAGCCACCACGCATCGAACCCGATGAAGGCGAGCGCGAGGGCTGCCAGGAGCCATCCCCAGTCGGTGTGGGCATCGGCCAGATCCTTGGCCTCGGCGACGTGCACCGCGGTCTTGCCCTCCTTCAGCTCCTTCGGTCGAATGTCGCTCTCGGCTTCGCTGGTGAGGTTTGCCGCAATCAGCACGCTGCCGGGTCGGATGCCCTTCCAGGACACGAAGTAAAAGCCACTCTTCTGGACCTCGGGAACGACGCACAGACCGCCCCGAGCCGGAAGCTTCAACGTCTTCTTGGCAGGGTCCTCGACCTCGACCTCCGTCACATCTGGTGGAACGCGAACGCTCATGGGCTCACCGGTGCGTGCGGGACCGGTGATCCCCCGGGCACGGTGAGCGCGGGCGAGCTCCACCACATTGCGCACGAACAGCACGAACGAGGCCTTGAGAGGCCAGCTCGACTCCCCGGGATCAAAGGACAAAAGCGTCCCCGTCCGACCGGGAGACGAAATGTCGCTCATGAGCGTGCCCTCGCTCGCGCGCACGAGCGAATCGGCGGGACCCTCCGTTTCGATGTCTCGAGCGGACGAAATCTCGACCGCGTCGAAGGTGAGAAAGCGGAGCCTCGGGTCTGCCTCGCTCCAGGAGGTGATGCTGGGGTGCTCCAGCTTCTTGCCGATGACGGCCGTTCGACAGCGTCCGGCCGGCGGATTGATGACCAGGAGGTCACCACCTGGTGGAGCGGCGGGGCAGGCGCCCACCACCACGACCAGTGCTTCTTCCGGGACGTTCTCGGCGGTGAGGGCGCCAAGCGGTGCTCCGCTCAGCTCGACATCCGGATCGGCGAGGAGCGCTCGCTTGAGCCAGGGCGCCTTGTCCGCTGGCGAGAGCACCACGGGGATCTTGCGACCGCTGGGAACGCGTGCGAACGCGCGGTCGTCCAGGCCCAGGGCATCCTCTGGTGAGAGCTCTACGATGAGTCCACTGCCGCGATCCCCGGGGGTCGGCTCGAAGGTCAGGACGACGGGGGCTCGCTCCCCCGGAGCCAGGGTGATCTTGCGGGAGGCCAACGGCTCGCTGATGTTGCGCTGCCGGAGAGTGACGAAGACGTCACGGGGCTCGCTGCCATAGTGGGCGACGAGCGCGAACGCTTGCACCTGCTCGCGCTTGGTCACCGGGTCGGTGCCCGCGCGCACGTCGACGCGAACGACAGCTGTATTTGCGGTATCCGAGCCCACGTCGATGACGTCGACGGGCACTCGAGCGACGCTCAGCGCATTCGGATCGGTCACCGCTCGATCGGTGATGACGACGATGCGCTTCTCTCCTCCTAGTGGGCGGAGGCGGTCACTCGCGAGGGCAATGGCGCGTTCGAGGTTGCCTTCGACATCGCCGGCCTCCAGTCGAGCGGATGCCGCCTCGAGCCGACGCGCATCACGATCGAGAGGCGACGCAATCCTGGCCTCCCGTCCGGCTTCTATGATGAGGGCGTCGGCACCTGGTCCGAGCTGCCGAATGACGTTCTCGGCGGCTTTGCGGGCCTCTGCGATGCGCGTCGAACCTTCGGGCAGCTTCGCCGCCATGGAGGCACTGGTATCGACCACAATCGCAACGTGGTCGCCGATGAGCGCGCCGCCGCGCGTTGCGGGCCTGCTGAGTGCCAGCGCCAGAAGGATCAAAGCAGCCAATTGGAGCAGCAGCGGCACCTGCATCACCAAGCGCTTGAAAGGGCTTTTGGCGAGCAGATCACGCTGGGAGAGCGCCCAGAGCCAGGTCGAAGCGACACGCAGGCGCTGGCGTCGGATCTTCAATATGTAGAGTGCCACGAGCGGAACGATCAGGCCGAGCAGCCAGAGACCGCCGGGTTGTCGGAGCTCGAGGGGCATGTCGGGCGAAGCTTAGCCCAGGTGCGCGGGGTAAGGCGTGCGACTGGGTCTCTGCTGTCGCGAGCGCGAAAACCCTGCATTGTGCAGGGAAATTCGCGACTCGTGTGTTGCTTGCCACGTCGAGTACGCGTCGTTCGAGGAGCACGACACGGGGAAGGAAACGAGACGCGTGTGCGTTCCGAACGAGCGTGCGCACGTACTCACAGCACGCGATCGTCGACTCGACTCGAGTCAAAGTACGGTCGACAAAGCACGGATGTCTTGACGACCGACATAAGAATGCATGAAAGTGTCGACACGAGCTCCGCGTCGAGCTCGTCAGAAGGGAATAGACATGGCTGCACGAAAGCGCTCGAAGAAGAAGAAGGCATCGGCAGAGGCGGCACCCGCTGCCCCGAAGAAGAAGGCTCGCCGTCGCAAGAAGAAGGCGGGCGGGAAGAAGAAGGCCGGCAAGAAGAAGGCTGGCAAGAAGAAGGCCCGCCGCCGCAAGAAGTAATTCTCGAGCGCATCTGCCATCGCGTCGTTCGGCGCGATGAGTCCTGGAGGGGTGCGCGTCGGCAACGTTGCCGGCGCGCTCCACCTCCAGCGAGCGCTCAATCGATCGAACGCGCCACGAAGCGGCGAACCACTCCCTCGAGAGGCTCGTCCGTCGTGGTGCGTACGTAGCTCGCGCCGTGTTTGCGTGCCCAGGCGCGAAGCTCTTCCACGAGCCCGGTCAAACGCAGCACATACGCGTCGATCGCGCCGGCATCCATCGTCACGTCCACGCTGGCGTCCGTTTCGGCGTCGACGAGAGTGAAATCACCCTCGAAATTAGGCTCGATTTCTTCTCGGCTGAGTACGTGGACGAGCGTCACGTCATGTCCCTGGGCCCGCGCTCGTCCGAGTGCAGCGGTCACTGCACCCGAGTCGAAGAAGTCGCTCAGCACGACGAACATACCCGGGCGCTTGCTGCGGCCCATCGACTCGTCGATGGCTCGAGCGAGATCGACCCGGCCGCTCGGAGTGTCCTGACTCAAGTCGCGGAGCAGACTGGCGAGTCCGCCGCGACCGCGCCGGGGGGTACCCGCGCGAGAGAGTCCGGCCTGATCATCGCGCGCTCCGGCCACCAAGACCTGAGCGCGCTGGGAGGCAGCGAGGGCCATGTAGCCGAAGGCTGCTGCGAGCCGGCGCGCCACGTCGATTTTCGGAGGGTCGCCGAAGGACAGGGAGGCGGAGGCGTCGATCAGCAATCGAAGCACCACGTCCTCCTCGGCTCGGAACAGCTTGACGACGGGCTCACCCGTCCGTGCATAGGCAAGCCAGTCCACCCTGCGCAGGTCGTCCCCAGGCTCGTACGCACGGTGCTCCTGGAACTCCGCCGACCCACCTCGGCGCTTGGCCGCGTGCTCGCCGGCTCCTCCCGACCGGGCACGTATCTCGAGCCGGCGCCGGAGCGCTTCGAGCTCGCGCACGAACTCGGGATCGAGAAGGGTGCTTAGCTCTGCCACACTCGGCTCACGATGGCGGTGGGTCGGCGTTGGGCGCTGGTGAGGGATCCGGCGGGATTTCAGCTGATTCGTCGACTTCTTCTGGGGCCGCTGCTTCTTCTTCCGCGAGCATCTGGTCGAGCTTGTCTTGCGCTTCGCGGTGTTCTCGTACGAGCCGTCGAGAGCGAGCGGCTCCTGCTCCGAACAGGCCGAGCCCCAGAATCGTCCATGCGCCCGCCGCGATGGTCCCGGCCAGGATCAGGACGTCACGGGCGGGTTTGGCACTTCCGATGGCCGAGAGCATGACGAATACGTACCCAGGGGAGGGGGCGGCGACGACGAAAGCCTCCTCGCTTTCGGTCAGAATGCCCGCGACCGCCATGGCCAACCAGGGGCCGAGAAGCGTCAGGAACAGAACCAGCACGAGCAACCCGCGAGGCGCACCCGAGCTTTGGGAACGCGCACGGATCCATGCAGTGAAACCCGCGAGGAACACGCTGAAACCCGCCAGGTAACCCCCGAAGGCCACGACCCGTGTCGCGTTGTCACCCGCACCCGGGCCGCCGGCCTGAAGCTCCATGCCGAGCCCGACGACTATCTGGACGAGATAGGAGAGCGTGATCGCGACGAGCAGGAGCGAAACGGCACGGATCACTCCCGGGCCGAGATAGCGGCGCAAGGCTCCCGTGCCGGCGAGCTTCCAGTGAATCAGAACCCGCCGAGAGGGTCCGAGGGGCTCGCCCGCGAACACGAACGCCATCACGATCAGAAACAAAAAGCTCACACCGATGCCGATGAGCGACGCCAGCCAGGGCTCCGAGGGCACCGCAAACACCGGGAAAATAGCTGCAAACGTGAGAGCGGGCGCGGCGACGAGAAACCAACGCCGGACCCCACTCGAACGATCGTCGCTGATGGATGCCATGTTGGCGACGGTCACCTCGTACAGAAACCAAGCTGGCAAGAGGATGGCGGCCAGGGGCGCCACCACCAAGAAGGCCACGTACTCCAGTCCGAAGTCGGCCCGCAGGTAGGCCGTGGGCAGCCAGACTGGCGCCCGTGGGATCGCCGGCCACAGGTCGTGCATCGCGAAACTCAGCAGCACGCCACCCAGCAAGTAGGTGAGGAGAGACAGTGGAATGGCGATGAGCAGCGTGACCACGATGGCTACTGCGGTGCTCGAGAATTGAGAGCTGATGCACAGACCGAAGGCCACGCTGAGCACCGCAAAGCAGAACAAAAGGGCGAACGCGATGATCACCTCGAGCCCACCCACCCCTCCAAACAGGAAGGGCAGGACCCCGACGGGAGCCAGCATCACGATGTAGAGGGAAATGTAGGTAAACGCGGCCATGAACTTGCCGCGAGCGATCGTGACCGGTCCGAGGCCGGTCAGAAGCAGGGCTTCCCAGGTTCGGCCACCACGCTCGCTGGCAATGGTGCTGGCGGCGACTGCGGGTGCGATCCAGGTGACGACGGCGAATGCCAGACTGAAGAAGGTGTGAAATAGTCCCACGCCGACCTTCGCCGGCTCCGTCATGACGCTGGCGAAGCCGCCGATGGCGCACATGAGGAGCGCCATCAGGCCCGTCGTTATGGCCAAAATCACAGGGGTTCGCTGGAGGCGAGCCGACTGGCGCATCTCCCGCATCCAGATCGGGTTCGGATCGTTTTCGAGCTTGGTGAGTCCGATCCGCGCTCGGTCGTACCGTTTCGAGTTCGGCGGGGGAGGGGCTACCGTGGGTCGGCCGGTCTGGGCGCTCATTGCAGATCCCCCCGGGTGACTTCGAGGAAGATGCGTTCGAGCTCGTTGCGCTCGGGCTCGACCTGGACCACTCCCACGCCGCTCGCCACCAGATGGCGGACCACATCGGCAACGAAGCGGTCGTTGCCGACGTACCAGATGGTGAGCTGTCCTGCCGGACCGGGATCGACCCCCAGGATGCCACTCCCTCCCGCAATCAGAGGGACGACGAGCCGGGCATCGCCGAGCACCCGGAGACGGAGGCGTTTTCGGGTGGACGAAGGGATAGGGGCGCCTCCCGCGGTCTCCACTTCCTCCGCGGCCGAAGGCGTGGGCGAGAGCGGTTCGGTGGCGGGAAGTGCATCCACCGGTTCGACGGCCTTTGGCACGAAGGATTGAGGCGGTGCGGGAGCACCGGGCGCTCCCACCGCGAGCCCGACGGCGTCCGCGGCGCGCTTGGCTTCCAGTCGCTCACTGATTTCGGAAATGGGTCCCGCCACCACCAGTCGGCCGCGCTCCAGGATCCCGACGGAGGTGCAAACGTCCGACAGCTCGGTGAGGATGTGACTCGACAAGAAGATCGTCTTGCCGAGCTCCCGGAGCTCCAGCAAAAGATCCCGGATTTCGATGCGTGCGCGGGGATCGAGGTCGCTCGCCGGCTCGTCCAAAATCAGGATTTTCGGATCGTGGAGCAGGATGCGAGCCAGGCCGAGGCGTTGCTTCATGCCCTTGCTGAGAGCGGCCACCAGGCGGTCCTGGAGATTTCCGAGATCGGTGAGCTCGATCACCGCATCGACGACGCCGATGTTCGGCACTCGATACGCGTCGGCGAAGAACGCCAGGTATTCCCGGATCGTGATCCGCTCGTACACTCCCGCGTGATCGGGCATGTACCCGATCATCGCGCGGACCTTGTCCGGATCGATTGCCACGTCGATGCCATCGATCTCGACGCGTCCTGCCATCGGCTCGAGAAGCGTTGCCATCACGCGAATCGTGGTCGTCTTGCCGGCGCCGTTCGGCCCGATGAAGCCGAAGATCTCTCCGTGGTCGACCTCGAAGCTCACGTCTCGAAGCACGTCGAAGGATCCCGTATCGGTGCCACAGGTGCCGGACCCGGATGGCCGGAGCTTCAACGAGCATCGGTGCGGGCTCGGGGCCGAAATCCATGTCGACGCTCACGGAACGCCTCCGAATCCCACCACGCGGAGAAACAGGCGATCGCTCTGGAGCCGCAGGCCCGAGTCGCTGGGCTTGCCTTCGCCGCCTTCGATTTGGGCGATCAGGACCGGCACGTCGTCCGGCCACCAGTTCGCGCGCTCGGCCACCTTCTCGAGGGCCAGCCACGCCCCGCCGGCGCCCTTCACGTCTCCCTCGAGCTTGGCCGAAAAGTCGCTCGCGCCCAGATCCCGACCCATCATCGATCCGAAGTACCGGGTGCGGCCGACCTTCTTGGGAAGCTTCTCCCCCGCCGATGCCAGAGCGCTCTGCCCATCGCCGATTCGCGCGAAATAAACGCTCGGACCTTTCGGCTGGGAGAGGATGGCGCCGATCAGATCTCTCGCGGAGCGGTTCTTCGATCTCGATGTCGCCCGACTTGTCGACGATGCTGACGCCGCCTCCGAGGGTCGTGAATCCATCTTCGCGCACCACCACGGTCTGCCAGGGCTTGGCTTGCAGGTGCTCGAGGCGCGCCCCGTCGCGGTCGACGACCAGCTCACGTTCCGCCTCGCTCGGTGTTCCCGCCACATCGAGGACGTTGCCGTGGGCAGTCGCACGGATGAGGAGTTGCTCCGCCGCGGGCGAGTAGAAACCACGGAAGCGAGTGATTGACGCCTGACCCATCCCCGCGCCCGCCTCCACGAGGGACAGATGTCTTGCCTGGCCGGAGATCCCTTTGGAGAGCGAGCCGAGCACCAGAACGATCGCCATGCAGCCCCCCGCCCAGATGGGAAGGTGGCGCAGGGCGCGCAGGGGTCGCCCCGCCTTGGATGCCAGATAGAAGTTGAGTGGGCCTGCGAGCATCGAGTACGCGATCAACACCAGCAGGGCGACCACGATGGCCCACCGGGTGCCCTCGTTGGGATCGAGCTCCTTGCGCACTTCATCCGAGCCCGCCGAATCCAGGGCTGTCACGCCGTGCTGGAGAGCGATGGTCGTCTGCCGGTCCCAGGCGTGCCGGACGAGGTCCGTCACCTCGAGCTGTACCCACTCGTCACTGACGAACGGATCCTTGGTGGCATCGAAAGCCAGAAGATGCAGCTCCCCGAGGCCGTAGCTCGCGCTGGTTCCCCACGGGCTGTCGTGGAGGTTCCCGCCCGAGTAGCTGACGAGCGTGTCCTTCACCGTCGTGGAAGGCGCGGCCTGCTTCAGAGTACTCGACGGCGAGCCCATGCCACCGGACGAGTACGGATCGGTTGGCAGAACGAACGTTCGCTCCGTGGACAGATCGGCGGGCGATCGTCGCTCGGTGATGGCGCCGCCCGCCAGCGAGGTCATGAGGTTCGACCGGAGATCTTCGGGTCGGGAGATCACCACGGCGAGGGCGCCGCCGCCGAGCACCCACTGGACGAGTGCCTCGAGCTCGGCTCCCTGAAGAGCGGTCACGTCGGCGCTCTTGGCCAGGACCACGCTGACCGGGGCGTAGCCCGCGGCGCGATCCGGCAGCACGGGATCACTCGTGGCGGCGTTCACCTGCGGCGAAGCCACCGCGAGGGTCGGCGATCCGTACGAGCCGCGCATGGGCGTGGTGAACTGGACGCCGACGCGAGCGCCCCGGAGGCTCGGGCCGATCCGGCTCGGAACCGTGAGATCGAACAGGATGGGTTCGATCGAGGTGGGGGCGGGCACCTCGCCGCTGATGATCTCGTTGCCTTTCGTGTCGAGCGCTCGCACACGAAGCTCGGGCGGGCCGACGCGAAATCCGTGAGTCGGAAGCTGAATGGTGACCCGGCCCTTGGGTGCGACAGCGAACGGGGCGCGGGACGGAAGCGGGATGGCATCGCTCCCAAAACCGAAAATCGTCGATACCTCGATGTGGCCTTCGATTTGTTCTTCGGTGTTGTTCTGAATGCGAACGACAGAGCCCTGCCAGCGATCGCCCGCCGGTGCGCTCGGTCCGAGCAGTGGAACCGCGTCGATGCTGAGCGGCTGAGCGCTCGTGATCGATGTCGCGAGCAGGCCGGACAAGAACCAGAGGAAAGCGAGTGCTCTCCAGAGCTTCATCGAGTTGCCTGAGCCGCCTGTTCGACCGCCTCGCGCCGGGTCGGGACCCCGCGCACGAGCTCTTCCACTACCTGATCCGTGGTGACCCCATCGGCCTCGCCCTCGAAGCTGCGAATCAGCCGGTGTCGAAGCACGGGAGGAGCAACCTTCTGGATGTCGGCGAAGGCGACCTGCGCGCGCCCTTCGAGCAGAGCGAGCGCCTTGGCGGCCAGGACGAGCGATTGTCCGCCGCGGACTCCGGCGCCGTAGCGGATGGCGCGTTTCACCAGATCGGGCGCGCTCGGTGCCTCCGGAGCGCTCGCGGCGACCAAGCGGGCCGCGTAGCGGAGAACCGGCTCGGCCACTGCCACGTCACGGCACAGGGCGCGCAGCGCGAGAACGTCGTCGCGATGAAGCACGCTCGACGGGCGCTTTCACTTCGTGGCCGGTGGTGCGCGCGAGAATTGCGGTCATCTCGTCGTCGCTGGGGTTGGGCACCAGCACCTTGAGCAGGAAGCGATCGAGCTGCGCCTCGGGGAGCGGATAGGTGCCCTCCATCTCGATGGGGTTTTCCGTGGCCAGCACGAAGAACGGCTCTTCGAGCACGTGGCGCGTTCCGGCGATGGTGACCGCGTGCTCCTGCATGGCTTCGAGCAGCGCGCTCTGGGTCTTGGGCGTCGCGCGGTTGATCTCGTCCGCCAGTACGATCTGCCCGAAAATCGGTCCGCGGTGGAGCTCGAAGCGGCCGGTGGTTCCGCCTCCAGCGTCCATCATGAGCACGTTGGTGCCCGTCACGTCGCTCGGCATGAGATCCGGCGTGAACTGGATGCGCGAGAACTTGAGCTCGAGACTGGATGCGAGAGTTCTGACGAGCAGCGTCTTGCCGAGCCCGGGCGCACCTTCGAGCAGCACGTGGCCGCCGGCGATGAGCGCCCAGAGCACTTGGTCCACGACCGCGGTTTGACCCACGATCACCGTGGCGATGGCATCGCGTAGTCGCTGGCTCGCTGCCTTCGCCTGGGACAGACGGGTCTCGAAGCTATTTCCCGGATCGCTCATCGCCGGCGAGGGTACACGACTCTGCCCGGCTCTCAGGGCGTGAAATAGCGACCGACTTGCTCCCGGTATTCCTCCGGGACTTCGGCGCCTTCGACGCCGCCGAGCTCCGAGGGCGCGGCTTGTCCGAGAGCACCGGTGCCCGCTCGGTTTGCGGTTTCCCCGGGTCGAGACGGCGCGCGCCCCATCGAGCTGCCCTGCAATGGCATCCCGGGGTTGAGCTTGGCGTGGGCCTTCGCGCGCATCTCCTGGCTGTCGAGCTTCGCGGTGTTGCCGGAGTGATCGCCCTTGCCCTTGTCGTGGTGGCTGCCGGGGCCTCCACTCTGCTGGTCCTTGTCGCCGCCGCTCTTGCCTTTACCGGCCTGACTCTTGTCGCCCTTGTCTCCGCCGGCGGGGTTGCCGGAGCCGTCCATCGGGATCGGCATTGCGCCGCCGAGCTCACGCTCTGCTTCGGCGCCGCCCTTCTCGCCCTCTTCGAGGCCTTTCTCCCGTTCCGCTTCTTTGCTCGGGTCCTGTTTCGCGAGCTCCTTCAGCCGTTTGGCGAGCTCCTTCTTGCCTTCGGGAGTGGCCAGCTGCTTCGAGAGATCCTCGAGCTGCTTCTTGGTCATTGGATTCGCGCCGCCCTCGGACTTCTCGAGCTGCTTCTCCATCTTCTTCTTCAGCTCTTCGCGTTCCGCGTCGGAGAGCCCCTCGAGCGCTTCTTCGAGCGCCTTGGCCAAACGCTTTTCCGCTTCTGGGTCGCCGGTCTGTCCGAACTCCTCGAGAATCCTTCTTTGCTTGTTCGCTCAGCTTGCCTTCGAGACCCTTGGCGAGCTCGCGGAGCGCCTCGCCTTTGCTCTCGCGCTCGTCGAACGCTTTGCGCTGCTCCTCGAGGGACTTGGCAACGCTCTCTGCGCCCTTCTGACGAGCCGCTTTGGCGGCTTCTTCCAGCGCTTTTTTCGCTTCGTCGCGGTCCGACTTCTCTTCGCGATTGGCCAGCTCGGCCATCTTTTTGTCGAACTCGACGAGATCGCCTTCCCCGAGAGCCTTCGCTGCGTCTTTGGTCAGCTTGCTGTCTGCGAGCTTGCCCACGGCCGCATCCAGACCCGCTCGGTTCTTTTGATCGCCGAACTTCAAGCGCTCGGCGGCCACATCGTCTCGGAGCTTGGCGATGCGTGCCTGGGCTTCACGTTTTTCCATGCCCTTGGCGAGATCGGCGCGGAGCTTCTTTGCGTCGCCCGCGATCTTCTTCAAGCGCTCGCGCTGCTCGGCATCCTTGGCATCCAGGGATTCGAGGCGTTCGATCTTCTCCAGGCCGCTGAGGTTGGCGATCGTCACCATCTCCGAGCCGGGCGGAGGCGGTGGGGCAGGGGGCGCCGGGGGGAGCGGAATCAAGCACAGGTACACCACGGCAGCGGCGCCGAGGGGGCCGAGCCCGTGGAGGATCTCGAGGACTCGCGGACGCGCCTGCTTCTTGTCACCACTGTCGAGAGCGCGCGCCGCATCGCGAACGACCACCTCGCGAGCGGGATCCGGTCGCTCCACTTGCTGACGTAGCTCCACGGCTGTGCTGATCGCTTCGTGGGTCCCGAGGCGGGCGTCGAGATAGAGGGCAACGTCGGTGTCGCTCCAGCGGCGACGCACTGCCAGAAACAGCGCCACGAGCATGCCGACCACTGCGAGGCCCGCCGCTAGAGGACGGAAGCTGCCGAGCCTCTGCCACCACAAGACGGCGGCGAGGGCCGAAGCGCCCACGAGCCCCAGGGCCATTCCAGTGAGCGCGGTCCGGAGGGCGAGGCGCGCACGCACTCTTCGAGCCCAACGCTCGAACAGGCTATGGAAACGACCGAGCTCCGGATCTCCTTTGGGCATGCTCTCTCCGATTTAACCCTCCGTCGTAGTACGGGCCAGAGGCCCAGAGGATGCCCGGAAAATTCACGGGGTTTGTCGCATCATCGGCGGGACAATACTGGTGTAGGCTGTGCCCCCCGCCGGCTCCCGAGCACCCAGCCAAGGGTCGCTCGGCCCTCGGGCGCGAGGGTCGCGCCGGCACGAGGAGAGCGTACCGTGAAGCCCAGCGACAAGATCACCGTCCCCGCGATCCGAGCGCGGAAGGCGGCCGGCCCGAAGATTGCGATGGTCACCGCGTACGACGCGACCATGGCTCGACTGCTCGACGAGGGCGGGGCCGACATTCTGCTCGTTGGGGACTCCCTCGGCATGGTGGTGCAAGGTCATCCGAGCACCCTCAGCGTGACGGTCGAGGAGATTTGCTATCACGGTCGCGCGGTCGGTCGCGCGACGCGTCGGGCGCACGTCGTGGGGGACATGCCGTTCATGAGCTTCCAGGTGTCCGCGGAAAAGGCCCTCGAGTCCGCCGGACGCATGATGAAGGAGGGTGGATTCGAAGCCGTGAAGCTCGAAGGAGGTTCGGTCGTCGCCGAGCAGGTGCGTCGAATCGTGGACTCGGGCATTCCAGTGATGGGTCACATCGGCCTCCTGCCCCAGTCCGTCCACGCGATGGGAGGCTTTCGGGTCCAGGGTCGCAGCGAAGAAGCGGCGACGAGGCTGGTCGCCGATGCTCGAGCGCTGGAAGAAGCCGGCGCCTACTCGATCGTGCTCGAAGGGCTCCCGGTCGCCGTCGCCCAGAGCATCACGAGCTCGGTCGGCGTGCCCACGATTGGCATTGGCGCCGGTCCCCATTGCGACGGGCAGGTGCTGGTGAGCTACGATTTTCTCGGCATGTACCGCGAGGTGAAGCCGAAATTCGTCAAGCGCTTCGCCGAGCTCGGCGACGCAGTCGTGAAAGCGACGGCGGAGTACGTGCGTCAGGTGCAGGGTGGGGAGTTCCCCGACCCTGCCCATAGCTTTGGCGCTCCCCGGGGCCCGGAGCCCACCGGAGCCGCGCCAGTCGTCCGTTCCGCGCCACCGGGATACGGTCCGGCCGAGGACTGAATGACCCCCGTTGTCGAGACTACCGTCGCTGGGTTTCGGGCGGCGTGCGACCGAGCTCGCCAGCACGGACGCCTCGGTCTGGTGCCGACGATGGGCGCGCTCCACGCCGGTCACATGGCGTTGGTGCAGCACGCGGCCAAGCAAACGCACACAGTCGCCGCGACGATATTCGTCAACCCGACGCAGTTTGGGCCCAACGAAGATTTCGACCAGTACCCGCGCAGGCTCGAAGAAGATCTCGAAAAATGTGCCGAGGCAGGCGCCTCGCTCGTGTTCGCGCCCAGTGTTGCCGAGATGTATCCCGACGGCGAGTCGACCCGTGTTCGAGTGAGCGGGCTCACCGAGCATCTGTGCGGTCGTTCGCGGCCCGGACACTTCGAGGGAGTGACCACCATCGTCGCAAAGCTCTTCGCGACGGCAGGTCCATGCCTCGCGGTCTTCGGTCGCAAGGACTACCAACAGCTCAAAGTCATCCAGCGCATGACGACGGACCTGTGCCTTCCCGTGGAGGTCATTGGCCACCCCACGGTGCGGGAGACGGACGGACTCGCGCTCTCGTCACGCAACGCGTACCTCGCGCCCGACGCACGCAAGCACGCCGTCGCCATCCCCCGCGCCCTTTCGGCCGCGGTTGCTCGATTCGGAGCGGGAGAGCGGAAAGCAGGTGCACTCCGTGCTCCCGCCGAGCGGGCGATCGAAGAAGCGGGCCTGCGGGTCGACTACGTGGTGCTCGGAGACGCGGAAACACTGCTACCCTATCCGGAGGATGCGAAGGTCGGCTCGCGCGCTCTTCTGGCGGTTGCAGTGTTCGCCGACGGCGCGCGCCTCATCGACAACGTGGTCCTGGGGGAGGACCCGCCACCGGTGAATGCATGAGCGAAGTGGACGAATCTCCCGACACGCGGCGCGAGCGCGGCCGCTTCATCGTGGTCGAAGGAATCGATGGTTCCGGAAGCACGACCCATGGGAAGCTCTTGAGCAAAGCACTCAAGAAGCGCGGGCTCGACGTGACCCTCACGTGCGAACCGACCGCAGGCCCGGTCGGCGCTTTGATTCGGCAGGTGCTTCAGAAACGCATCACCGTGCTCGCCGAGCACGGCCCGCGGGCGTTTTCCTGGTCGACCATGGCGCTGCTCTTCGCGGCTGATCGCATCGACCACCTGGAGAGCGAAGTGATTCCCGCGCTTCGAGCTGGAACCTGGGTCGTCAGCGATCGCTACGATCTCTCGAGCCTGGCGTACCAATCGGTGACGGCGCCGAGTCCGGAAAAAGTGATTCCCTGGATCCGTCAGCTCAACATCCATGCACTTCGTCCCGACCTCACCGTCGTGCTCGACGTGCCGCCGGAAGTGGCCGCAGAGCGCCGCGGCAATCGCGGGGCACGCGAAGAGCTGTTCGAGCGGGACGAGCTCCAAAAGCGCATCGCCCGGGCCTACGAGCGGGCGGAGGATCTCGTGCCGGGCGATCCCTTGATACGCGTCTCGGGCGTCGGCGAGGTGGCCGACGTGGCGCGGCGTGTGCTCGAGGCGGTCTTGTCCCAGGGCTTCGAAGCGCCCACTTGAGACTCGGTTTTCGCCCCACTCCCGGCGAGCAAGGGTCGAAAGTTGCCCCGCCCCCGGGGGCAGTTCCATATTCCAGCGCGTGAGAAGACTTCTCTCGGTGCCCGCACTCTTGTTTGCTCTCGGCTGTGCGGGTCAGGACGGCGAGGCGGACTATCCTTCGAACGAGGTCGGCGTCGAAGGAGTCGGCGACCATGGGCAAGCTGCGCGGCGACCGAAGGGTGCACTGTTCCGCGACGAGGTCGACGCCACCGTGGACGAAGGGCTGGGTTACTTCCTTCAGCGAGTCGATCTCGAGCCCGCACTCGACAACGGACGCTTCCGAGGATTTCGCCTGGTTGCTCTTCGTCCGACCGAGTGGTGGGAAGGCGTGGATCTGAAGCCCGGAGACGTGGTGCTCCGGGTGAACGGAATGCCCATCGAGCGCGACACCCAAGCCTACGACGCGTTCGTCGCCTTGAAGAAAGCGCGAGTGCTTCGCGTGGAATATTTGCGCGGCGGCCAGCAGAGGGAGCTCGTGTTTCGGATCATCGCCCGGCCCGAGGGGCCAGCGTCGCCGGAGCCGGAGCCCGTTCCGTCCGAAAAACCCAAGTCGAAGGACGCTGGATAGCTAGGAGCTCTAGCGAGCCAGCCATCGGCCGTCAGCAAAGATCCGGAGCAGCCCGAAGGCCATCCCGTCAGGTTCGGTACCGATTGCCGATTGCCGGTTAGCGACCCAAGCCGACGAATATCGGATTGGGGCTAGTTGACCGAAACATCCTTGCACACCCCAACTGAGCCTCCACTTTGGGGCGTGCACGCCGCTCCGCCGGGCTGCGCACAAAGCACGAGGGGACAGACCACTTGCTGATCACAGCCGTGGGCGGTCCAGTCCGATTGGAGCTTGGCGAGCTCGGCCATGGCCGTCGTGTTCGAGGGGTTCACGTAAGTCGGGCAGGGACACGCGAGCTCGTCGCCAATCGACTTCGTGCACTGGAGCACACTGAGAATGGGGTTACAGGCTTTCGCTGCTGCCAGGCTCGTTGCATAGGCCTTCTCGAGATCGGCGCAAGTGATGGTTCCCCCATCGCTACCGCCCGTGCCGCCCGCGTTGCCGCTGCCGCCCGTGCCGCCCGCGTTGCCGCTACCGCCCGTGCCGCCCGCGTTGCCGCTGCCGCCCGTGCCGCCCGCGTTGCCGCTGCCGCCCGTGCCGCCCACGTTGCCGCTGCCGCCATCGCCGCCCACGTTGCCAGTGCCGCCATCGCCGCCCACGTTGCCAGTGCCGCCATCGCCGCCCACGTTGCCAGTGCCGCCATCGCCGCCCACGTTGCCGCTGCCGCCGCTGCCGCTCGCGTTGCCGCTGCCGCCGCTGCCAGCGGCATTGCCCGACCCTCCGCTCGCGTTGCCACTGCCGCCGCTGCCGCCGGTTGCCTTGCCGAGCCCAGAGTCCGTATTTCCACCGCACGCGACCGCGCAAGCGCTCGTCACGAGCAGAGTAGCCAAGAAAGAAGTTCGCATCATTTCACCCTTGCCGAATCATAGCGCGCCGAGCTGGAAGCGCGCCACCGCGTCCATGGCCGCGCCAAAGCGCTCGCGACTGAAATTCGCACCGCTGGTCATCCAATCGACGTGAACCCGTGGCTCCTGGTCGTCGTGAAAATGTCCAAGAACGTCCAGATGGTCGCCGTCGGCGCACCACAGAAGCTCTCCCCAGATCATGCTGAGCGTCGGGACCACGCCGTCATTGGTGCGATCGGTAATCGGATGCTCGAACGTCTTTTCGAACAGCTCCGCTTGTTCGGGCGTGGGCGTCGCGTACGGATACATCTTCGGGCGCTGGCTCGTGAAGCCGTACAGCGTCGAGTACATGGCCGCCGTCAGCGCCGCGTATGGAGATCGAACACGTTTCGCAAAACGGATGGCTTGGGGTGGCGGGGCAGCCGTTGCCAGCGAGCCGTAGCGAACGGTCGAGTCGTCTTCAGCTGCCGCGTTGAAGAGGTCCATCGCTTCCGGCATGATCTGGACGATGGCTCCCTGGTCGGTGCGGATCTTCTCCAAGAAGTCCGAAATTTCCGTGCGTCCGGCCGTATCGACGTAACGCAGGATGAGGTCACTGGCGCGACCGATGAGGCGCATGTCGCCGCCGAAGAGTTGCTCGATGCCGCCGAGACCGGCCAGGAGCTTGGAGAAGACGGCAAGAGAAGGCTCCCCCACGGTGAGCGAGACCACGGTGAGCAGCGAGAGCGCGTAGAGCACACGCGTTCCACTCACCGTTGCAAAGTAGCTGGCCAAAGGCGTTCCGTAGTGAGGCGTATTGATCGAGATCGCGGTGCGCACGCGACTGCGCCAACGAAGCCGCTCCGCGTCGCTCGCGAGGTCACTGGTGGGTGACAAGACGAGGCGCACGTCCAGGCCGCCCGTCGAATGACCGACCAAATGGATGGGATCGTCGCTGTCACCGGCGGATTGGCGCACCGCTTTGGCGAGCATCCGCGCGCGATGGCGGAGGGAGCTCGTCGGAGGCGTCGGAACGACTTCGGTCGAGAGCTCGACCCCGGCGTCCGCGTAGCGCACCGACAGGGCATCGCGCACGTGATGAAAGTAGTCGTAACCTGCGAGGCTGCCGAAGCCGAACATGCCCGGCACGAAGTACACGCGATGAGTCGTCATGAGGATCCGCCCAAGGTAGGGTTCGCCAGAGCCGAAAGTGCTTCGAGATCCGTCTCGGGCCCGCACTTTCGGGGACTTCGAGGGAAGGTCAGGACGGGGTGGCCACCGCGGCGCGCGAAGTGGACCCGATCGATAGCGCCGTGGAACCCCCCTGCGCGGTGCAGCGCGCCGAGACCCTCGCGCAAGAGCTCCAGAATCTCGACTCGAGACGGGCTCTGGATCGGGATCGAGGGCTTCGACCCAGACCACGTTCTCCTCGGGGCGATGACTGAGGACGCTGGCGAGGCTCGGGTGGTCGGCTCGGGCAAATGCCAGAACGCGCTCCAGAGTGCCGCCGGTTGCCGGAAGGACGAACAGGTGACGGCCGAGCAAGCTATCGAAGAAACGGCCTTCCCCCGCGGGCTCCAGGCGTCCGCCGGTGCGCACGACCTTCACCGCCTCACTCGTTGGCCGTGGGCTCGGCACCGTCACCGGCCATTTCGCTCCCCTCAAGAGATCTCGGGCCGCTTCGGCGCTCGGCGGTCGCTCCGCTTCCGGCGCGATCAGCTGATTGACCAGCGCGGAATGTTCCGGACCGAGCTCTGTCGAGAGGAAAGGAAGCTTCACTTCGGGTGGCGCCCCGGAGAGCGCATGCCAGAGCAGGGCGCCGACGCCGTACACATCGCTGAGCACATTGGCCGGTCGACCCGCGCGTTGCTCCGGTGCCATGTACGCCAGCGTTCCGATGATGCCGGCAGTCACGGTTGCGGCGGCGTCACTCACGTGAGCCGTGCCGAAGTCGGCGAGGTATGCGGCGTCCGCTCAATCGAACAGGACGTTGGCGGGCTTGATGTCACGGTGCAAAATCCCCCGACGATGCGCTTCGGCCAGCGCGGAGAGCACGGCACACGCGATCTCGACGGCCCGCGCCGGTGACAGCGTGCCCGACGCGAGACGATCCGCGAGGGAACCACCGGCCATCCACTCCAGGACGACCGCAGGTCCTTCGGGTACGAATGCGACCAACGGAACGATGGCAGGGTGACGGAGCTTTCCGAGTACCACGGCCTCGCGTTCGAATCGCTTGAGGGCGTCACGGCCTGCATCCCTCAGTGTCGCGGCCGAGAACAGTTTCACGGCCACTTCACTTCCGCTCACGAGGTCGGTGGCCCGATAGACCCGCGCGGTCGGCGTGCGCGCGATTTGTTTTTCGGTGCGATAACGGCCGAACAGAACTTCGCCACCGGGAGCTTCCCCCGAGCTCCGAGTCGGGACGGCGTCGTCCGAAACGCCCGCCTCGCCCATCTCCCGCTCCAGGGCAACGACGCCCTCCGTCATGCCGAGGGCCAAGAGCGCTCGCTTCATGACCGGCAGGGCGGCGGAGCGCTCTTTTGCGTCCCGAGGAATTCGTTGCAGGACGCGGAGGGCTTGTTCGCTCCGACCGTGCCGGTCGAGGAGCGCACCGAGGGCGAGACGGGCAGTATGATTTCGCTCGTCCACTTCCAGGGCCGTTTCCAGACAGCTGGCGGCTCTGCGAGGATCGCCTGCGCTCTCGTGGGCTTCGGCGGCCTCGAGCCAGATGGAGGCGCGCTCGAATTCCTTGGCGGCGTTCTGAAAGTCGCCGAGAGCACGGTGAACGCGTCCCGCGGTGGCGGAGCGGCCGAGATCTCCCAGCGTCGCTGCGACGCGCGCCCCGAGCTCCGGTGATTTCACGAGCTCGGCGATTGCTTTGGACTCGATCTCGCGATTCGAGCTCTGGGCGGCCAGCTCCACCGCATGTGCTGGATCGCCCCCAGCCAGAGCTGCTTCGGCTGCGAGAATCGAAGCGACAGGCGCGCTCCCAGAGGCGCGCCGCTTCGCCGAAGAGCTGGACCTCGGAAGCGAGGCTGGCTGCTTCTTCGAGCCGATCGGCGGCTTCGAGCTCGCGAACTCTCGCTTCGCTCACCTCTTGGCCGCCGGCGAAAAGAAAACGATCGCGGAAAGGCGCGTGCCGACGCTCATTTCCAGCGGCTACCTCAGCGAGAGAAGCTCACGTCGGCGGCGAGCTCGAAATCGAAGGTGACCTCTCCGGCGTCCACGCCCGGAGAGGAAAACTCTGCCGTACGAACGCGATGGAGGGAGAGCCTGCCGGCGCCCGTCTGGGGCAACGACGCCTCCGCGATGCTTCCCCAGCCAGTTTCGTCGCGGAACGTGCACAAGCTCGAAGCCTGGCCATCGCCCGATCCGATTTCGACGTAGAGCAGGTCGCCCGGCGCGCCCACGCCCCAGGTCAAATCGACGGGGCGATTGGTGACGATTTCGCCAATCTCGGCGAGGGGGATGCCGTTGACCTTCACCGCTTCGAGCTCGGGAGGAGCATCTCGACCCACGCTGATCCCCGCCATGCCAGCTCCGCCGGTCGTGCGCAGGGTGTAGCGAGTGTCGGGCGGAAGGGCGGAGCTCGATCGATCGCGCGTGGTGTAGAGCACGCCCGAGATGGTGTCGGTGACACTCGGAAACGCGTGGGGCGCCAGCGCCATTTCGCTTCCGCCGATGCCCAACATCACGTCACCGGTTTCGAGGAGCTCGACGTGCCCGATGGTGGCGAGGGACTGGGCCGAGTCGCGTTCGCTCGAGGCTGCGCGGCATTGACCAACGGGCGGCAAGGCCGACACGAGCCCGAGCATCTCGAACAGCGGTCGCGATTCAACGTCGGCCGGTACCCGCACGATGCCCGCAAAAGCGTCCGCGCGTGCGGTCGTGCCATCCACGCTGGTGCTCCGCTGTACGGACACGAGGGCGTGGGTGCTGCCGCTTTCGGCGTCACTCGAGTACTGTTCGAGCTCGGCGGAACAGCCGAACGCGCCGATCAGTACCAACCCCATGAGCGGGGTGCTCGAAGCTCGAAGCAGGCTCACAGGGCTATCGTAGGATCGGGGCTTTCGCTGAGCAAGGTCGGCAGAGCCAAACTCCGGAATCATTCGGGAGTTTGGCGAGCCATGTTCTACGGGTCACTCGCCGGGGAGCTTCCCGAAGCGCTTCGAGAAGCTCCTCAAAAGCGCACGATCGCAGCCGCCGTGGGGGTCACGACCAGCGTTTCGACCTTGCCATCCACCCGGCGGGTCGGCCCGCTTTGACCCGGCGGCGGAGGGGTCGCACCCGGATCGGGCCGCTTCACCGACCCCTTGCCTCCCATGAAGCCCGCGTCGAGCTCCACCGCCACGAGCACTGGATCGATCCCGAGGCTCAGTCCCACGAGGCCGAGCGCAAACCAGCGGCTTCCCTCGAACTCGTCCTCTTCGACCGTCCCGGCAGGATCGATCTGCAAGATCGCGTGCCCGACCATGCGGTCGTAACCGCCTCGCACTCCGCCCCAGAACTGCAAAAGCGCGGGGCTCGATCGCCAGCCGGCAATCACGGGAACGTCGAAGCCCCACCCGCGCGTCGGGCCCGAGTCGAATCCCGGAACGTTCTGGTACTCCGGGGTCGAGTCGCCGGATTGGGTCGGATGCGCGAGGATCGCGCTCGCACCCAAGCCCGCGCTCAGCGCTACGTTCTTGTCCTCGAACGCGTGACGCCCGTCGAGTCGTGCTCGGCGACCCGTATACGTGAGGCCCACGTCCGTCGTGTATCCGACGCCGGTCCGCGCTCCGACCCAGGGGGCGAGGCCCGGGCCGCTGAGGGTCTCGGCCATCGCGCCTTCCACGTAGGTCTGTTCCTCAGGCGTGTTGGCGGCGATGGCGCCTCCCGGTCCGACGGCGTCCCGCGCGGCCCGGATCTTGTCGTCGCCTTCCCCAAGCACGAACTGGCTGCTCACCCCCGCTCCCATCGTCACTTCGCCCGTCCCGAGCGCATGCGCGGGATGCATCAAGCCGCCTCCGCTGCCACAGCCGAAGAGAAAAAACGCGAGGCAAGCGGGCAACGCGAATCCGATGGGCGACGGGCGCGTCATGTTCGACGAGCGGAACCAAGCTCGCACTCGGCTGTTCTAGAAGTCGGTCCGGGCGCTGTCAAACCGGGGGTATTCTGCCCCTCGTTCGCCATTGTCAGGTGACATTTTCGAAGATGAGGCTAAAGTCCGCGCGCTTCATGGACCGGCACGCAAAAGTATTGGTAGCGATCCTGGGGGTTCTTGCGTGCGTCACCGGATGCAAGCCGAAGATCGGCGACGAGTGCACGGTATCCACTGATTGCTCCTCGACTGGCGACCGGCTCTGCGACACGACGCAGCCAGCGGGCTACTGCACGATCTTCAATTGCGAGCCGGGCACTTGTCCCGAAGAAGCGATCTGCGTCGCGTTCAACACTTCCAAGAGCAACAGGTGCGACAACCCGCAGGATTCGGACCGCTTGCAGCGAACGTTTTGCATGAGAAGCTGCGACAGCGATAGCGACTGTCGCGCCGAGTACTCGTGTATCGACTTGAACGACTTCAGCAACCCGTGGGGTGCGGCGGTCGTCGAAGATGGTCCCGTGAACGGCAAGGTGTGCATCGTTCCGTACTCGGGCGCGGACGCTACCAAGAACAAGACGGAAGTTTGCACCGGAACCGATGCCGGCGTGGATGCCGAAATCTGGTCGCCGGACACTGGAGTGTCCATTCAGGATGCCGCCACGGACGTGGCAGACGACGCCGACGATGCCAGCACCGATCTGGACGCGGGCCTGGACGCGTCCGACGACGCCGATGCCGATCTCGACGGCGGGAGTGACGCCGCCACCGACTCATGAGTGTGGCCGGCGCCGACGACAGAGCGGCGCATCGGTCTTCTGGCTTGGTTTCCGTGCTCGGGCGGGTCGCTCGGGCGAGCTTCGAGCGCGCCAGTGGCGCTCTGGTCGTGCTTCTCGTTCTGGCGACGCTGACCTTTCTCTCCCTCCGTCTCTTGCCCGGAGATCCCGCAGCACTCGTGCTCGGCGATCAAGCGTCGGAAGCGGATCGGGCGGTGCTCCGCGCCCGTCTCGGATTGGATCGACCGCTCGGCGCTCAGTACGCGAGCTTCATCGTGGGTCTGTGCCGCCTCGATCTCGGTGACTCGTTGTCGCGCCCCGGCACGCCTGCCTTCGACGAGGTCGGGCGAGCGCTCGGTCCGACCTCGGCGCTGGCGGGAGTCGCCGTGGGGATCGGTTCGCTCTCGGGGATCTTGGCAGCGCTGCTTTGCGTTGGGCCGTGGCTCGGCAAGCGACGGGAGTGGGTCCACCGTGGGGTCCTGTTCGTCGCGGCCACTCCGCTTCTAGCCTTTGCGCCGCTTCTCACCTATCTGCTCGCGGTTCGGGTCAGTTGGGTTCCGCTTCCGGGTGATCCCGAGAGCGGCGCGGGCGGGCTGCTCTTTGCATCGGTTCTCCTGTCGCTTCCCCTGGCCGCCCAGGTGGCTCGAATCGGTCGCGCTGCTTTGCTCGACCAATCGCGGGCGAAGTTCTTGGACGTGGCAGCGGCCAAAGGTGGCTCTCCGTTTCGCATCTGGGTCGTCCACGCGCTTCCAGTGGCCTCGGCGCCCATTTCCGTGGTGATCGCGACGCAGCTCGGCGCGTTGCTCGGGGGCGCGGTCGTGCTCGAGCGCCTGTTCGAGCGTCCGGGGCTCGGCACTCTGATGCTGAATGCCTACGCCGCGCGCGACATCCCCGTCATGGAAGCGAGTGTCGTTGCGGCGGGGCTCGTTTTCGTTCTGGCGCAAGCCGTGGCCGGAATGTGTCACGGCCTGGTGGATCCCCGAGGGTCGAGCGCGTGAGCCCGAAAGCGAGAGCGCTGCCGGCGTTGCTCCCCGCTGCGATCCTGTGCGCAGGGACGCTCGCTTTCACCCTCGTCTCGTCGCGCTCGCCATCGAGGCTGACTCTCGATCTCGCGTGGGCGGCTCCGAGCGCGCTCCGTCCTCTCGGCAGCGGAGACGGCGGCGTCGACCTGCTGGCGCTCGTCGGCCACGCGACGTTTCGCGCACTGATCCTGGCATCGCTCGTGTCGCTGTTCGGCTTCGTGGTGGGGACTCCACTCGGGGCGGCCAGCGGTCTTCGGGGCGGCGCGACGGAGCGCTGGACGCTTCGGGCGTGCGATCTGGTTCAGTCGTTTCCATCGTTCCTCCTGGCGCTCGCCGTGCTTTCTGCCGTGCGCACGCCTTCGCGAGTCCACATCGGTTTCGTGTTTTGCCTCACGGCCTGGGCGCCCTACGCCCGCATGGCTGCCGCCGAAGCCCGCATTCTTCGGGACTCTCAATTCGTGGAAGCCGCCAATGCGCTCGGGCTCGGTCGAGTGCCGATTCTGTTCCGCCACGTGCTTCCCAACTTGCTCGGTCCGGTCGTGATCCAGATCGGAACCGGCGCCGCGGGCGTGGTCCTCGGCGAAACGGCCCTCGGCTTCGTCGGGCTGGGGCCGCCGGATGGCGTCAGCCTGGGCGGCTTGCTCGAGCAGGGAACGCTGGCGATGCTTCGTGCGCCTCACGTGCTCGCGGTGGGTACGCTGGCGGTCTTCTCGGTCAGCGGATCGCTTCAGCTCGCCAGTGAAGGCCTACGGCGCTATGTGCGCACGGATTGACCCATGCTCGGACTCTCTCCTCTTCCCAGAACGCTGCCTGCGGCGCTGCGCGACGTGTCGGACAAGAAGCTCGAGGTGCGGCTTTCGGCGGTTCGCGATCTGGCGCGGCACTCGAAATCCAAGGGCCGTGAGCAGGCGCTCGCGGCGCTGTGTCGGGCGCTCGACGGGGACGAGACGGTGGCAGTTCGCTCCGAAGCCGCAGTGGCCCTCGCCGACGCCGAAGCGCGGGAGTGCGTGAAGGAGCTCGCTCGTGCGGCCGAAGACGACGCCCACGTGCGCGTCCGACAGATGGCGCTGGTCGCTCTGGGCGAGGTTCCCGGAGCCGCGGAGAGCGAGGAGGCGAGGCGAGTCATCGCCGGTGCCGTCGACGACCAGTCCCCGGAGCTCCGATTTCAGGCACTCATCGCCCTGTCCCGAGTCGATCGCGAAGCAGCGGAGCGCGCGATCTTCGGCTGCATGTTGGATGACGACTCCCACATTCGGTACGTGGCCTTTCGCCTCGCCGAGGAACGCTGGCTCGCCGACGCCGACCGAGGATTGCCCGATCCGGTGCGAGCGCGCGCCCGCAAGGCACTGGACGACGACGCCAGCGAGGTCCGCCTGGCCGCGGCGATCCTTCTCGGACGCGCAGGGGATCGCTCCGGCGAGTCGACGATCTGTCGCGCGATCAACTCGGACCGCGGCGTGCCCGAAGCCGAAGACGAGCAAGCGGCCATCGATCTGTGCGGCGAGCTCTTGCTGGACAAAGCGCGCTCGGGTCTCGAGCGACGCGCGTTCGGATTTCTCGGGATGTCCCGCCACCCATTGGCCTGGCACGCTCGGGTCGCTCTGGCGCGCTTCGGTGACGAGCGGGCCAAGACAGCGATCCTGAACGGTCTCGGGGCATGGACCCGCGATGCCCGCACCATGGCGGTGGCTGCGGTCGGTCGTGCTCGGCTAGAAGAGGCACGCACCGAGCTTCTCTCCATGCGTGGTGATCCCCGGCGTGCGGAGCCCGATGCCGTCGACGAGGCACTGGAGCTCTTGGCGGTGTCCCCAGCCTCCTCGCCGTGATAATCGTCACGCGCGATGTCGTCCGCGATTGTCGAACCTCGTTCCAGCGATCCCTCGCTCGGCCTCTTCCGACTCCTGGGCGATGATGGCCGCGTCGAGAGCCCGCCGAACGTGCCCTCGGAAACGCTGATTCGCATGTACCGCGAGATGCGGAAGATGCGCCTCTTGGAGGCGCGCATGGTGGGTCTGCAGCGCCAGGGACGAGTCGGGTTTTACGGAACGTGCACCGGGCAGGAGGCCGCGCCGATTGCCACCGCCCTGGCTACCGAGCCCGGCGATTGGATTTTCCCGGCACTGCGCGAGAGCGCCATCATGCTCGTGCGCGGGTTCCCCCTCGACAAGTACCTGGCGCAGGTCTTCGGCAACGAGCTCGACGTGCTCAAGGGTCGCCAGATGCCGAGCCACATGAGCGGCCGCGAAGTGAATCAAGTCTCGTGGTCGAGCTGCATCGGTCCTCAGATCCCGCAAGCGGTGGGCGCGGCGTGGGCCGCCAAGCTCCGCGGTGACCGGACGGTGACCATCGGGTTTCTCGGCGACGGAGCTACGAGCGAGCCCGACTTCCACAACGCCATGAACTTCGCCGCGGTGTTCCGCACGCCTTGCGTTCTGGTCTGCCAGAACAACCATTGGTCGATCAGCGTTCCCACGGCGCGTCAGACCGCGTCCGCCACGTTGGCCGTGAAAGCCAAGGCCTACGGAATGCCCGGGCTTCGTGTGGACGGAAACGACGTGCTCGCGGTGTATCAGACCGTGAAAGAAGCCGTCGACCGTGCCCGTTCGGGTGGTGGCCCGAGCTTCATCGAGTGCTTCACCTATCGCATCGGCGCGCACTCCACGAGTGATGACCCCACACGTTATCGCTCGGACGAAGAGGTGAAACGCTGGGCCGAAAAGGATCCGATCGATCGACTCCGGAAGTACCTGGTCCTGTCGGGCCTCGTGGACGATCAGAAGGATTCGAGCATCGAAACCGAGCTCATGGCCGAGATCAATTCCGCGATCGAGAGCGTGGAGAAGCTCGGCCCGCCGAGTCGCGAGACTCTGTTCGACGACGTCTACGAGAAGCTCCCGTGGCATCTCGCCGAACAGCGTGACGAGCTCGAACAGGTCCCGCCCGCACCGTCCCACCACTGACCCCTGTCGCTCGTCGGGGGTCGGTGTTATGAAACCGACGACACGATGGAACGCCGATACGATGCAATCGTCCTGGGTGGTGGTCCTGGCGGGTATGTGTGCGCCGTGCGACTCGGGCAACTCGGGCTCAAGGTCGCGTGCGTCGAAGAGGAAGAATACGGTGGGGTCTGCCTGAACTGGGGCTGCATCCCGTCCAAGGCGTTGATCTCCACGGCGCACCTCTACCAAAAGGCCAAGGGTGCGTCCGAGCAGGGCCTGTCCTTCACCGGGGCCACGCTCGATCCGGAGCGGATGCAGAATTGGAAGGACGGCATCGTCAAGAAGCTGACCGGTGGCGTCCGGGTGCTCCTCAAGGGTACCGGCGTCGAGGCGGTGGAGGGTCGCGGCCGTCTGCTCGACGCAAACAGCGTGGAAGTGACGAAAAACGGCGAGGTTTCTCGTCTTGTCGCCCCCGCGATCGTGCTGGCTACCGGCTCGGCGACGATTCAGGTTCCGGGGTTCGAGTTCGACGGGCAGCGCATCATCGGTGCTCGTGAAGCGGTCAGCTTGCGTCAGGTTCCGGGGCGCCTGTGCGTCATCGGTGGCGGCGTGATCGGGCTCGAGCTCGGGATGGTCTATCAGTCGTTCGGCAGCGAGCTCACCGTGGTCGAGCTGACCGATAGCCTGCTCCCCGGCACCGACCCGGACTGCGTGCGGGTCGTCGAGCGGACGATTACCAAGCGCGGCGGTCAGGTGAAGAAGCAAGCCAAAGCAGAACGCTACGAAAAGAACGCGGACGGGTCCCTCAGCGTGCACGTGGGCCTGGCCCAAGGCGGCAGCGAGAGCATCGAGTGTGACACGGTGCTCGTGGCCGTCGGCATGCGCCCGCGCTCTCGGGGCATCGGTCTGGAGGAAGCGGGCGATCCACATCGATGCCCGCGGATTCGTACCAACCGACGAAAAGTGCCGGACCAACGTGCCGAGCGTGTACGCGATTGGCGATCTGTCCGGCGCGCCCATGCTCGCTCACAAAGCGATGAAGGAGGGCGAGGTCTGCGCCGAAGTCATCGCCGGTCGCCCCGTCCGCCAAGGACTGGGTCACGGTACCCGGAATCATTTTCACCGAGCCCGAGATCGCAACGGTGGGGCTCACCGAACAAGCCGCGAAGAGCGAGGGGCTTTCAGGTCAAAGTCGGACGCTTTCCGTTCGCTGCGCTCGGTCGCGCGATGAGCATTCGCGAGACGGAAGGATTCGTGAAGTTCGTCATCGACGCGGACACCAAGCGCGTGCTCGGGCATTCACATCGTGGGTCCGTCGGCCAGCGACCTGATCAGCGAGGCCGCGCTTGCGCTCGAGATGGTCGCAACCGCCGATGACATCGCGATGACCATCCACCCCCACCCGACGCTCGGCGAAGCGATGATGGAGGCGGCCGCGCACTCCCTCGGCCACGCCATCCACATCGCGAACCGCTGATCGCGGCGGCAGCTCGGCTGCTGGCACCGACCATTGAGAGCGAGCGGCGCTCGTGGCATGTTCGGGGCATGGGCATCTTCGATCGCATGGGCCGCGTCATCTCGAGCAACTTCAATTCGTTGCTCGACAAGGCAGACGACCCGAAGAAGTCGATTGAGCAGACGCTGCGCGAGATGAAGGACCAGGTTCGCGCCGCGCGGCAAGAAGTCGTGCGAAGCGTCGCCGCAGAAAAGCAGCTCCGGAACAAGGTCACCGATCTCGACGGCGAGCTCGACAAGTGGTCGACCCGCGCCGAGCTGGCGGTCAAGCACGAGGACGACGATCTGGCTCGGGAAGCACTCGCTCCAGAAGAAGCGCGTGGTGGCCGAGCGCGATCGCGCCGAAGCGCTCCGTGCCGAGCAGCGAAGCAACGCACTGGAGATGAAAGCGGAGCTCGAGCGGATGGAGCAGAAGCTCCAAGAGCTCGAGGCGAAGAAGAGCACGATCATCACCCGCGCCAAGCAGGCCAAAGCAGGTGGCGGGGCGGAAGGCTTGGGAGCTTCCGGGAGTGGCGCCGGCGCGTTCGACGAATTTCGACGCATGGAGGATCAGATCGAAGGCGTCGAGACCGCGGTGCAGGCTCAGCGCGAGGTGGACGAAGCACTCCGGGGTCCCGGAGGCCTGAGCCGCGACGAGGTCGAGGCGAAGTTCCGCCAGCTCGAGCACGGCGGCGGCGGGGCCGACTCGCCCAAGGGTGGGAGCGAGGTCGAGGAAGAGCTCCAGGCGTTGAAGAAGAAGATCCGGATCGGCACATGAGCGCCGGATCCGCGGAAAAATGAGCGACCTCGACGGCTCGTCCCCGCGAATCGTCGCGTGTTTTCGCTGGCGGGTCACGACTCCCCTGCGGGGCGGTAGCGACGAGTACCTGAGCGCAGCTGAAGCGTTGATTGCTCGGGCCGCGCAGCTGGGGGTGCGAGTCGTGGCGTGGCACGCGACGAGCTTCGCTCTCGACTTCGAACCGACTCACGTCGACGAGCTCGTGGATTTGGTCGCGAGCGATGACGGCCTCGCCGGTCCGTTTTGTGTCGGCGTGGCCCAAGGGGAGCTCGGTGTGATCGCGGGCGCGGCGGATCCGGCGGCCTTCGCCTGGGGGCCGGCTTTGATCCGGGCCTGGCTCCTGTCGCGCATCGCACGACCTGGTGAGGTGCTGCTCGATCCCGGCCTGGACGCCGTGAAGAACGAGGAGCTCCTCGTGCGCGGTTCGCGCATCGGCATGGTCGGAGCTTCCCGGGTGCGCGGGTTGCGCCTCGATCTTCGTCATCCGCGCCAACCCAATCGAGGCTTCCCGACGCTGGCTCTCGTCCGCGCACCCTACGTGGGTCGCTCCCCAGTGTCTCCGCCGGCCGGAACTCTGGGGCTCATCACCGGACGCCATGGGCTGGGTGGCACGCGCTGGCTCGAGGAGCTGGCTGCACGAGAGCCTGGACGGCGCACACTGTTTCTGAGGCCCCGACTCGGGGAGCCGCTCGGCGCTCTTCGCCGCGCTCTCACTCGGGCCATCGAAGCCGCCTCCGAGCTCGACGAGGAAACGGCCTCTTCGTTCGAGGCGGTTCTCGCTGGGGAAGGGCTCAATCGCGAGTCCACGACCCGCTTGCTCTCGTCGTTGCTCAAGACCGACGCGGGGCCAGGTCTGGTGCTGGTGGACGATGCGGAGAACGTCGACGCCGACAGTCTGGATGCGGTGGCGGACGCGTGCGACTCGGGCGCTTTCGCGCTGGTCATCCGCACCGTGGACTCGTTTGCACTGCCCGAGGCGTTTCGCGATATTCCCCTCGCGTTCGAGGTCGGCCTCGAACCGCTGTCCACTCCCGCGGCCGCCGATCTCGTGATGCATCTGACGAGTCGCCGGCTTTCCGGGCCAGCGGCATCGCGCTGGGCACGCCGAGGAGCCGGCATTCCCGCTGCGATCGAATCCGCACTCGCCGACGCGCTGGAGTCCGGCGAGCTCTTTGCGGCGGACGATGCATTCTTCGGGCGTACCCCGCTCGCTGGCCGGGGTGGAGAACAACCACCGGCGTACTTCTTCGGTCGACGCGTTCGACGCTGGCATGTGCGAGTGCGCGCGACCCTCGCGTGCCTCGCGATCATGGGGGGCGAGTGCGAGGAGGAGGAGCTCATCGCGCTCTTGGCGTTGGCACAGGAACCGGTGGTCTCCGTCGTGAATTCGAGCCTGCCTCCACCACCGGATGACGCCGGCGAGCGCTGGGCCGTCGACGAAGAAACGCTCCAGTCGCTGGAAGCTGCTGGACTGGTTCGCCGGGACGGGAAATGCCTGAGCCTATCGAGCGCGTCCCTGCGCGTGGCGCTCACTGAAGAGGTGAGTGAGTCGGAGCGGGCACGCTTCCATCGGGCCGCTGCAGCCGTGTTGGCAGGCGGAGATCTTCCACTGACCGCGGTGGGGGCGGCGGTTCACTCGATGCTGGGTGGCGACGTTGATCGCGCCTTGCCACTCGTCCGGCGTGGCACGGGAGCTCTCCGCGCGTCGGGCCTCGAGGAGACAGCGGAGGCGTTCGATCTTTTCAGCGGATCGGGCGATCCCGGTCCGGTTCGCGATCGCGGGCTGTTTGCGGGAGCTCGCGCCGAGCGGGCGGGACTCCAGCGCTCGGACGTGCCGCCTCCGCTGCATTTGAGTCACCCGCCCAGTCGCGTGTCCCGGCCGCCGGCCAGCGGGCAAGAGGTTGCGCGGCGCTTCGTGCAGGCACTCAAGCACCGAGATCACGCAGCCATCGAAGTGCTGGCTGCAGAGCTCCGGGACGACGGAGCACAACAGGTGATTGCCGATCGACTGGAAGGCATGGCTGCGCTCACCCGAGGCCAGGTCTCCGACGCATTGCGCCTGCTCCGACGGGCGAAAGACGGCGCTAAGGATCTGGCGCCCCAGGACCGGAGCCGAGCCGCCCTGGCGCTCGGCGTGGCCCTGGCCGCGGCGGGACGCGGGACGGAAGCGCTGCTCGAAGGGCTGGAAGCATTGGCGCGCGCCCGCGAAGCCGAGGATCATCGCGGCGAGCTCGCCTGCGCAAAATTTCTCGCGCGGCTCTCGACGGCCGCCGGGAGCCTCGATGCAGCCGCGCGTTGGGAAGACGTCGCGACGCGAGCGGCGGGATGATTCAGGTTTCGGCTTCGAGCTCTTCCCATGCCTGCCGGAGAATTTCCGCGACCGCCTCGTAGAGGGCTTCCGGGATCTCGTCGCCGACCTCCAGCTCGACGAGAGCACGGGCGAGAGGAACGTCCCGAACGACGGGGACACCGTACGCGTTTGCGGCGCGGATCATGCGCTGCGCCAGATCACCGGCGCCTTGAGCGACGACCTCGGGCGCGTCGTCTTCGTCTTCTCGGTATCGAAGCGCGGTTGCCAGGTGCGTTGGATTCACGACCACGACGGTGGCATTCTTCACCGCTGCGATCATCGCGCCGCTCAGCATTTCCTGATGCGCACGGCGCCGGGCCCCCTTGATTTCAGGGTCTCCCTCGGATTCCCGGTGCTCGCGTTTGACCTCGTCCTTCGTCATGCGATTGCGCTTGATCCAGCCCCGGCGGACGATGAGCAGATCCGCACCGCCCAGGGCGAGGCCGACGAGTGCGGCAATCCAACCGAGTTTCTTCAGGAGGTAGCCCGCCGCGTACACCCCGAGCGCGGGCTCGCCGGCGGTTCGGGCCACGTCCGCCGCGTGATCCGCGAGCAAGCGCGCGGCGAGATAGCCCACCACCAGTGCCGCCACGAAGGCGCGCGCGACGCTCACCAAACGCTGAGCACTCACCAGATTCTTGAGTCCCGAGGCCGGGTTCAGGCGATTCATGTCGGGGGCGATCTTCTTCGTCGCGATGATCCCGCCGGTTTGCACGAATCCGGAAGCAGCGCTGAGCAGGGCCGCGGCGCCGACCAAGGGTGCCGCGAGCACCACGACATCGATGGCGATCATCCGGGCATTGATGGGCTCCTGAGCTCCCGCGAGAGCGGAATGGATCAGAGCGGTGACCCGCGCGGTCAGCGCCGCGATGGCAGCGGGCGCGAGAGCGAACGCACCCACGAAGGCGAGTCCTTGTCCGACGGCGGCGGAGACGGGGCTATCACCCTCCTCGCGCGCCTTGCGGAGCTTCCTCGGTGTGGGTTCCTCGGTCTTGTCGCTCATCGGATCGAGCCGGGGACGACCGTCGCCCGACGGCGCTCATCGGTCAAGCGCCGCCCGAGTTGCTCAGCCCGTCAGAACGGGAGGGGGAATGGGAACGGCGACGAGCTCTTGCCACCGCTCGAGCGCCAGTTCTGCGCCGTCTGCTGGATGATCGGTGTGCGAACTTGAGGCGGGGGGTGAGTGCGCTCGAACCCAAACACGATGTCAGCGGGGGAGAATTGATCGATGCCTGCGAAGAATTGCATCGTCAAAAGTCCGCCGCCCTCGGTCAGCTTGTAGGCCGGAGCGACGCGTTTCGCACCGGCATCGAGGACGTTCGTGGTGCCCGCGATGTCTGCAGCAATTTCGTTCGGCTGGTTGAAGAACGGAACCACGCTCGAGAGCACACTGCCGATTTCTGGGTGTTACGCCACCGCTGCTGGTGCAGTTCAAGTGACCGAGATAGTGATGACCGAGCTCGTGGCCCAGCACGAAGCCGATTTCCTCGTCGAGGACCTCGTGCTGGCGCTTGACCTTGCGTCCGTCGCTCTGTTGCGTCGGGTCGAAAAAGCCTGCCGGCGGCTGCACGATGGGCGAGCCCGGCTTCTGATTTTTCGCGATCAGCTGTATGTACTCGTTGGTCTTGTTGGTGTGGAAGACTTCGTCGTTCGCGCGGCACTGGGCCAGGTGCGCCTCGATGTCGAGCAGACCGTCGCTGATCGCCATCACCTTCTTGCCGCTCTGGGTGCATGCGGCGAACGCGTTCACTTCACCGGGTCGGTCATCGACGATGAGCGGGATGCCCGCGACCTTTTGCTGGTCCGCGCTCTTGAGAGCCGCGATGTCCTCTTGGATCACCGCTTGAGCACGTCCGCGGAGAAAATTGACGTTGGTCGCGTTGATGGGATCGTACGCAACCGGAGGCAGCGGCGGTTGGGCTGGCTGTCCTGGTTGCTGAGGTTGGCCGGGCTGAGGAGGCTGTTGGCCGGGCGGGTATTGCCCCGGTGGATATTGGTAACCGGGTGGCGGCGGTCCTTGCCCGTAGTAACCCGGGGGGTACTGCTGAGGCCGAGACGAGCTACCCGTTTCACAGCCGAACGAAGCGGCGGCGACGCTGAGGACGACGAGGCAATGACGCGGCGACATGGGCGGGAAGATAGCAGCTAGTGCGGCGAAGGTCAGACGGGCCTCACGGGCTATCCAATACAAACCTACGCCGTTTCCGCTCCCAGCCTTCCCATGGGGTACGCTGCGGTTCGCCGTGCCCCTGACCGCAGCAGTTCCGCGCCGTTACCGGCACATCGAGGAGCGCTTCGTGGCGGGAAACAAGGTCCGCCTCCTGCGCAACGGGCGGGAGGCATTCCCCACGATGCTCCGTGCCATCGAGCAGGCCCAGGAGCAGGTACTCCTCGAAATGTACTGGTTCGACTCGGACGCGACGGGCAGCCGCTTCGCCGAAGCTCTGATTCACGCCGCGATTCGCGGGGTGGAGGTCTGCGTCATCTACGATTCTCTCGGCTCGATCGAGGCCAGCTCCGCGATGTTCGATTCCATGCGGGACGCCGGGGTCAAGGTCGTCGAGTTCAACCCGATCATGCCGTGGCACCAGCGTTTCCGCGTCGCGCTGCTGACCCGCCGAGATCACCGCAAGATCTTGGTGGTCGACCAGAAGTTGGGTTTTACCGGCGGTATCAACATCGCCAACCACTGGGCTCCGAGCGAGCAGGGTGGGGGAGGCTGGCGGGATGACATGGTGGAGGTCGAAGGGGCAGCGGTTGCTGGCTTCGTGGATTGTTTTCGTTCCACCTGGGAAGAGGAGGGCGGCGAGCCCGTGGCGTTCGTGGACCGAGCGCCCGGCACTTCGAAGGACACGACCGGTCAGCGGGTGCGTGTGCTCGGTGAGGCGATTCATCGCGAACGCCGCGAGATCGTCCGCGCGTACCTCTATCACATCTATCGAGCACGAAAACGCGTGTGGATAGCGAACTCCTACTTCGTACCCGAAGGACGCATCGTGCGCGCTTTGTCGTACGCGGCGCTTCGCGGAGTCGACGTGCGCGTGTTGCTTCCTGGCCATAGCGATGTGGAAATCGTGCGCCTCGCCAGCCGCGCCATATACGAGCGAATGTTGAAATCCGGGATCCACATCTTCGAGTGGCAAAAGAACGTCCTCCACTCGAAAACCGCGGTGATCGACGGACGCTGGAGCACGGTGGGGACCTTCAATCTCGACTACCGATCGCTGCGCACGAACCTCGAGGTGAACGTGGCGGTGCTCGATGCCGGCTTCGGCTCCGTCATGGAAGAATCCTTCCAAGCCGACTGTGCCGAGAGCGAGGAGATTTCCTACGCGGACTTCAACCGACGCTCTTTGCCGCAGCGCTTCTTGGAGCAGGCGGCCTATCGTCTCAAGACCCTGCTCTGAGCGAGCTCGGGTCCGAAACGCCTGGATCCGCACGTCGAAGCAGGCGTGCGCCCGGCCTGCTAGGCTTGGCGCGTCATGCCCGTCGCGCGCTCTTCGCTCATGGCCCTCGCCCGTAAGTACCGAACGCTTGCGGTGCTCCGTCGCCGCACTGCATGGGTGACGAACACGACGTCCGCCCCAGCATGCAGTCGATGGCACGGGAGTTCCCCGGTGCGCTCGACGAGCTCGACTGGCTGCCCCTGGAAGAGATCGAGGGACGCCTATCGGCCATCGAGGGGTCTCTCGCCAGAGGCCGCGCCGAACGCTGGATGGAATGGATGGCGGCCTATCACGAGAGCATGCGAGCGGCTCTCTACCTCGCGCGCCACCGCGGGGAGCGGGACGAGGCGAGCTTGGCAAAAGAAGCAGAGCGGGTGGCCGGCGTGCGATGCGACGTTGAGTTCGTGCGCCAAGTGACCGGAACGAAGCGCGGGCACTTGTCCGAGATCGTGGTGCAACGATTGGCGATCCTCAGCGACGCTTCTCCAGAGATTGTGGCACGTGCGCTCCTGCCCGAGCGCCGCGCTCGCTGACGCTCGATAATGGAGCTTCGCACCCACACGTCGATTCGCAGCATCGGCGAGGCGGATTGGAACCGTCTCGCTGCCGGGCGGGCGCCGTTCCTCCGGTTCGAGTGGCTCGATGCGCTGGAAACCACCGGTTGCGTGCGTCCCGAGCGTGGATGGTTGCCGATGCACGTCACGCTCCACGAAGACGATGAGCTCATCTGTGTGGCGCCTTTGTACGCGAAGGGCAATAGCGAAGGGGAATTCGTGTTCGATCACGCCTGGGCGCATTTCGCAGAAGATCGGCTCGGGATCGACTACTACCCGAAGCTCCTCGTGGCCGTGCCGTTCACTCCGGCCAGTGGGCCCCGCTTGCTCCTCCGCGACGAATCGAACCGACAGCGCGTTGCCGCCGTCGTCGCGACGGGTCTACGGCGGCTCGCCGAACGGTCCGGAGCTTCGAGCGCTCATGTGCTCTTCAGCACGGCCGACGAAGCCGAGGCCCTCGAGCAAGCGGGAATGGTTCGGCGCGCGGGTGTGCAGTTCCACTGGCGCAACGACGGCTACACTTCGTTCGACGACTTCCTCTCCCGCTTTTCGTCCAAGCGCCGCCACCAAATCCGGCGCGAGCGAAGCGAGGCCTCACGACAGGGCATCCAGATCGAATCTCATGCGGGGAGCGAGCTCGGCTCCGATGGCATCGATCAGATCTACGAGCTTTACGTGACGACGGTGGAGAAACACTACTGGGGTCGGCAGTACCTGAATCGAGCGTTCTTTCACGAAGTATGTGACAAGCTCGGCGACCGCATCCACGTCGTCTTTGCTCGAGAAAAGGGTGCGCGCCGCGCGATCGCGGGCGCCTTCAATCTCGTCGATGACCGAGCGCTGTACGGCCGCTATTGGGGAGCGCACGCGGAGCTCCCGTTCCTTCACTTTCACGTCTGTTACTACCGCGGCATCGAGGACGCGATCGAACGCAAGCTCGAGTGGTTCGAGCCCGGGGCGGGTGGGGAGCACAAGCTCGTCCGCGGCTTCTTGCCGACCATTACCCACAGCACCCACGTCTTGTGCGATCCCCGCCTCGAAGCCGCCGTCCGCGATCACGCCGGCCGCGAACGCAGCGCCCTGGTGGACCACGTCGAGTCCCACGCCCAAACCGTCTTCAAACGAGCGTGACCTCGCGCTCGCGCGGCGAAGTCCGATCTAGTCGCGGCGAGCGCTTCGATTGGAGCTCCCGCCACCGGAAAACGCGGTCACGATCTGGTGCCACGAGAGGAGCACCAGAGCCGTCGCTTCTGCGCTCTCGCCGGGCGCGTGGGCGGGATCGGGCCAGCGAAGCATTCCTCGCGCTTCGATCCATGGGCCACTGGCCTGGCCGAGGAACGGGATGCCGAAACCGAGGGATGTCTCGAAGCCCCGCGCGTCGCCGAAGCTCGCGGCTCCGGGCTTGCCCCACCAGACACCAAGCCCCAGGGAAATCGAGTCCAGAGCGAGATCGAGTGCGCCCGGCCCCTGCTGTAGATCCCGCGACCAACGGGGAATGAACGCGGGGCGGAGATCGATCCCAGTGGACACGATGCGCTCGAGCACCGCATCGCCTTCGCCAAGGGAGTCCGAATAACCGCCGTAGACCCCGATCATCGAGAAATAGTGCAGCGATAGACGCGAAGCAGCCCGGGTGTCATCGGAGTCCGCCTCGAGCCCGACCGCGAGCCCAATATCGAGATCCCCGTCGAAGCGCCCGTAGACCCCGTCGCCCCGAGCTCGGTCCCCGCCGTCGACTTCCTCGGCGAGATGGGAGGTGGTGCGGTCCCCCCAAGCGCCTTCTGCGCGTGCCGCGCTAGCGAACGACAGCGCCGCGAGAGCTGCGAGTCCGGTGGCGCGGAGGGGGCTCATGCTTCGATCGCGCTCATCACTTCGTCCCGAAGCTCGGGAGCAAAAATCAGTCGGATGCGTTCCAGGCGCTGTCCTCGCAAGCGGCCGAGAAGATAGCTCACGTCACCGGAACGTCGCGGGGCCCCGGTGGGAAAGACCACACTGAGGGAGCCATCGGAGTCGTCGAAGGGCAGGTCGGAAGCAGAGTCGACGCCGACATACACGTTCGGGTCGAGCCCGTGCGCCCGCGCGATCTCCTGAGCTCGCTCGAGGAGCTCGGCGCGACGCTCGGGTTCGGCATTGTCCGCGTACAGCTCGTAAGTTTTGAAGAGCTTGCGCCCGAACAGGCGCTGGGACAGATCAGCGAGGGTCGGATCGGCGAAATCCCGCCAGGCCGCGATAGCGGTCCAGAGCACGGCATCGTCGAGCGCGAGATAGTCGGCGAGATCCGCATCGCCATCCCGAGCCAGCGACGCAACGGCACGCGGCACCCCGGGCACGCGGGTGCCATCCACCAGGAGCTCGCGCACCCGACCGAGGATCCGCGCCAGCATCCATTCGCTGGCTCGACAGGTCTTGTGGAAATAAACCTGCTGGAACATGAACAAGCGCGCCAAGATGAAGGACTCGATCGCTGGCAAGCCCTTGGCGCCATCGATCGCCAGGGGCGGGGCCGCTCCCTCCCGATCCGATGTCCCGAGCCGGAAGCTCCGAATCAGCCAATCGAGGTCGTAGGAGCCGTAGCTCACCCCGGTGAAGTAAGCGTCCCGAAGCAGATAGTCCATCCGGTCGACATCGAACGTGCCGCTCACCGCTCGAGCGAGGAACGTGATTTCATGGCGGCCGACCACGAGCTCCGCGACCCGAGTGGGAAGGGTTGCGTCATAGCGGGCGAGGATTTGATGAACCTCGGTCGTGGGATCGAGAATGATGCGCGTGGACCACTCCTCGTGGCGAGGACCGGCCGGGAGCGCTTCTTCGAACAGGTGAGAGTAGGGTCCGTGGCCGACATCATGGAGCAACGCTGCGGCCAGAGCATCCCGCGCTCGCTCGGTCGTGACGCGCTGCCAGAACGGAAGCTCTTCGTGGATCATGCGCATGCGGCGAATGAACCGCGTCATCACGAACGCCGCCCCGATGGCGTGGGAGAACCGCGTGTGGTCGGCCCCCGGATAGGCAAGTGCTGCGAGGCCGAGCTGTCGAACCCTTCGCAGGCGCTGGACCTCCGCCGCTTCGAGGAGCGTGGGCACGATGTCTTCTTCGTCGGCCTCGAACTCCACGAGGCCGTGGATGGGATCGCGCAAAATCACGTTGAGTAGAGACTAGTCGACGTGGCGGCGATCGGGCGGCTCGTCGCCCGGGCAGCGTCGTCGTCTGCCAGGCGGGGAGCCAAAGACCGAAGATTCTCAGAGCTTTTCCGGCCGAGAGCCTTCCTTTGCCTGGACAACGAGGACAATCCGAGCTTTCCTGTAAGCTCTGGCCGACTGTCCGGAGTTCGGCTGCGTCGTAGAGGCTCTTGGATGCCCAGTCGTGAATCAGGACGGAGTGCGGGAGCGCAGTTTGCACTGCGGCTGGCGGACGTCTTGCGTCAGCTCCCGGACCGCGAGATCGCGTCTCTCATCGACCGGCTCGAGAATCCGGATCGACGAGAACAAGCGCATCGACGTGCCATCGCAGGTGGCGCGCGCGCTGGTAGCTCTGCCGGAGGCGAAAGAGCCCGCTCGATATCTTCCCCAACCCGCCTGCGAGCTTCTGTATCGCATCGCGGAGGCCAAGGGGACGCTCGTCCTGGACGCGTTGCCGCCCGCGGTGGCGCCCCTCGTCGGGCGAGGCATCGTGTTTGCCCGGGGCGCTGCCCACGGCGGAGTCGAGCTCGTGCTGCCGATCGCTCACATGGTTCAGATGCGCTCCTGGCAGGGCGACGATCCCCGAGGAGCCCGAGCCCTCATTGCCCAGGCAACGCCCGAGGTCGCGTCGAGTATCGCATCCCACTATCTAGGCAGGCCGGCCACCCCGCCCCTCGCGCTCTCCCTCGAGCCCGCTTGGGAGGCGATGAACAATCCGAAGACGCTGGCAGACGAAGTCGAAGCGCTGGCCCCGATGGAGCGCAAGCTCCTCCGAGCAGTCGAAAAGGTCGGAGGCGAGGTCGACACCGAAGAGCTCCTCGATCTCGAGCGGGAGCCAATGCGCTTGCGTGGGGCCACAGGAGCGACGCCTTCCCGGAGGGGCGTGGGATTTGCGCTCGAGCGTCGAGGTTTCTTGATTCCGGTCTACCCGAATCGCCACGTGGTGCCGACGGAGGTCGCCTCGGTCGTCGGGGCGCAACGTCGTGCCGAGCGCGACGCCCAGCGTCGAGAAATTCGCAAGCTTCGTGCTCAGCGAGGATCACGCCCCACGCCGTGCGCGCTTTTCCGAAGATCCCGTTCCGCTGGCTTTGGCCATGGCGCTCTGCCTTCGCGATCCCGCGCTCGAGGTTCGGCCGGGCGTGGGAACTCCCCGCTCGCTCGTGTCCAAGCTCGCGACGAGGTTCGGCAAGGCGCCGGAAATCGTGGCGCTCATCACGGCACTGAGTCGCGCGATGGGCTTGTGGGACTCTTCCGTGGTCAGTGTTTCTTCCCCTCCCGGCTCGAGCGGCGTTGGCGATCTCGGTCGCTTGCTGTTCGAGACGTGGCTCCGCGGTGGCGCGTGGGACGAGGCACGCCCGGACGGCGAGGTGCTCCGGGTTTCGAGCGAAGCTCGCGAAGCCAGCGCCGTGGGTGTGCTCCGCCAGATGGTGCTCGACGCATTGGGGGAGCTCGGGGATGGTCGCTGGGCGCCGTGGGAGGCCGTGGCTGCCTACGTGCGGGCCGACTCCCGCACGCCCGGGCTCGCACGGCTCCTCGAGCGTTGGGCCGCGCGCGCGGGTCTCGAGCCGCGCTCGCCGGCAGAGATTGCGGAGAACATTGCGTGCGGCACGCTGCACGCGCTTGGTGTCGTCAATCTCGGCGATCCGGATTCCGAGAGCGGAATCGGGCTCACCCTGCGCATCACTCCCCGAGGGCGCGCGTTCATCACGAGCACCGCGCTCTCGAACGGTGATGCCGTCCGAGAGACCAGCCGCTTTCTCGACAGCCAGGCGATTCGCGTCGGGCCCGGGGATCGGATCGGTCACGTCGTCGGGCTTGCACCGTTCATCGAGATCACGTCGGTGGCGGGTAGCCTCGACCTCACCATGACGCAACAGACGCTCGCGCTCGCGCTCGCCGCCGGCTTCGATAGCGACGCCATTCGCGCGCGGCTCGAAGCCATCGCGCAGATCCCCGATCCCATCGAACGCATGCTCACGCAGGCGTCGGCCGTCATCGGGCGTGCCGAGTTCGTTCAAACGCAGGGCTTCTTGTGGGTCGAGGACAACGAGATCCGAGAGCTTTTGCGTACCCGTCGCCAGACGGCCGACCTGTTCGTGGATCCGTCGCCGCCCTCGGGACTCCTCATCAACCCCGGTGTGGACATCGATCGACTCAGTCGTCGGTGCCGAGCGCTCGGCGTCGAGGTCGTGGTCGATGGCGAGGTCTACAAGACGCGTAGCCTGACGCCGCCCGCGCGTTCCTCGAGCGCGGCGCGACGGCTGGACACCGTGCCGCCGACCTCCAGCTCGGCACGTCGGACGACCACGGGCGTGCGACCCAAACGGCGCACTTCCTCGACGTCGCTGCCGGCGCAAAAGCGGCGTTCCTGACGCGAAAATCGTTCTCGAAAGCGGAGTTGCAGGCGGGGGAGGCCGTAACGTAGACTCCGCGCGACTTGCGCCCTTCAGGCCTTCGGGCGGCGGTGCAGATCGGAAGAAACAAGGAGAGCTTCAGCGATGGCGACCAAGTCTTTGCCTTTGGCGGGGGGTCACCAGCGGGGTTATGCCAGCACGTTTCGCGAGGACAACTGGTGGATCCAGCCAGCGCTCACCGTGGCGGTCCTGCTCGGCTTCATCGTGTACGCGACCTGGGCGGCGTTCCAAGGCGCTCACTATTACGCGAGCCCGTACCTCTCGCCGTTCTATTCACCGCTGCTCTTCACGAAGACAGCGATGCCGGGTGCGGCGCCCCTGGAGCACGCCTGGTTCGGAGCCTGGCCCGCCTGGTGGCCCGAGACGCCGCTCACGCCCGCATCGCCGGCGCTTCTGATTCTGATCTTTCCCGGGCTCTTCCGGTTCACTTGCTACTACTACCGCAAGGCTTACTACCGGGCGTTCGCCGGTTCGCCGCCCGCTTGCGCCGTAGGGCCGATGGCCGGCGAGCGAGCCTACAAGGGAGAGACCGCGATGCTGATTTTCCAGAATCTGCATCGCTACGCCTTCTACCCCGCGTTCGCTTACATCTTCATCCTCTACTACGACGCATTCCAGGCGCTGTTCAAAGACGGGCAGTTCGGAATCGGCGTGGGCACCATCGTGTTGTTCCTGAACGCGACGCTGCTCGGTAGTTACACGGTTGGCTGCCATTCGTTCCGTCATCTGATCGGCGGTCACGACGACTGCATGTCGTGTGAGGGTCAGGGCAGCCTCAAGCTCAGCGCCTGGCGGCGGGCTTCCTGGTTCAACGCGCGCCACGCCAAGTTTGCCTGGATTTCGCTGTTCGGGGTGGGTCTCACGGATGTGTACGTGCGCTTGGTGTCGATGGGGGTGATCACCGACCTCAATACTTGGAGCGGCGGATGACCCTCGAGATTTCGGAAGTTCAGACCTTCGAGCACGACGTCCTGGTGATCGGCGCGGGCGGAGCCGGGCTCCGGGCCGCCATCGAATGCAGCGCTCAGGGTCTAGATACCGGGCTCGTGTCCAAGAGCTTGCTCGGCAAAGCGCACACGGTGATGGCGGAAGGCGGCATGGCGGCGAGCCTCGGCAACGTCGACAAGCGGGACAACTGGAAAGTCCACTTTCGCGACACCATGCGCGGAGGGAAATTCCTCAACGCCTGGCGCATGGCGGAGCTCCACGCCAAGCACGCGCCGGAGAGAGTTCGCGAGCTCGAGGAATGGGGCGCAGTCTTCGATCGCACCAAAGACGGGCTGATCAGCCAGCGAAATTTCGGAGGCCACCGCTATCCGCGCCTCGCTCACGTGGGGGACCGCACCGGCCTGGAGCTCATCCGCACCTTGCAGGACAAGGGCGTGCATTCGGGGATCACTCTCCACATGGAGCTGTCCGCGCTCCAGATCCTGAAGGACGGCGATCGCGTCGCGGGGGTGCTGGGCTATTGGCGCGAGACGGGACGCTTCGTGATTTTCCGCACGAAGGCCGTGATCCTGGCGACCGGCGGCGGAGGGCGCGCCTGGAGAGTCACCTCGAACTCCTGGGAGTACACCGGGGACGGCACGGCCATGGCATTTCACGCCGGCGCCGAGCTGATGGACATCGAGTTCACCCAGTTCCATCCCGACGGGCATGGTCTGGCCGCCTTCCGTGCGCGGCACGCTGGTGACCGAAGGCGTGCGCGGCGACGGCGGCGTGCTTCGCAACAGCGAGGGCAAGCGCTTCATGTTCGACAACATTCCCGAGCGCTTCGCGTCGGAGACGGCGGACACGGAAGAAGAAGCGCAATCGCTGGCTGGACGGAGACAAGAAGGCACGCCGTCCCCCGGAGCTTCTGACCCGCGACGTCGTAGCGCGGGCCATCACGGCCGAGGTCAAGGCCGGACGGGGCTCTCCGCATGGCGGAGTCTTCTTGAACATCGCGAGCCAGAAGCCGCGCCGAGTTCATCAAGAAGAAGCTCCCCAGCATGTATCACCAGTTCAAGGAGCTGGCCGAGGTCGACATCACCCAGGAGCCGATGGAGGTCGGACCGACACTCCACTACTTCATGGGCGGGATCCGCGTGGATCGCGGATACCCAGATGACCAAGGTCGGTGGTCTGTTCGCCTGCGGGGAGTGCTCTGCCGGAATGCACGGAGCCAATCGGCTCGGCGGAAACTCGCTGTCGGATCTGATCGTGTTCGGTCGCCTGGCAGGAGTCGGCGCCGCGGACTACGTCGAAGAAGCTCGCGAACACGCCGAAGGCGGACGACGACCAGATCCGGGACTGCGATCCGCGCGGCCACGGCGCCTCTCAATCGCGAATCAGGCGAAAATCCCTACGTTTTGCACGATGAGCTCCAGGACGTGATGGAGAAGCACGTTGGCATCGTTCGCACCAAAGAAGAGCTCGAGGCGGGGATCGAGGCCATCGGCAAGCTCAAGGAGCGGGTCAAGAACGTGAAGGCCCACGGCGCCAGCCAGTTCAATCCCGGCTGGCACGAGGCGCTCAGCATGAGCTCGCTTCTGGTGACGTCGGAAGCCGTCGCACGCGCCGCGCTCCTGCGCGAGGAGAGCCGCGGCGCCCACACACGGATCGACTTCCCCGGCGAGCGCGAGGAGTGGGTCAAGTTCAACATCGTCATCCACAAGGGGCAGTGACGGCGAAATGGTGGTCGAGAAAGTCGAGCGAACCGCCCGCGCCGCACGTACTTGAGCGAAATCGCGAACTCGCAGATCGAGGATCTCGAATCCGGCAAGGTCGGAGCCGATGCCCCCGATGACTGAAGAAAACAAGGAGCTCTATTTCGATGGCGGATAAACGCACGTTTCGCGTGTGGCGCGGAGACAAGAAGGGCGGCGAGTTCGAGACCTTCAGGTGGAGGGCGGCCCCGGCATGGTCGTGCTCGACATGCTGTTCCGCATTCAGGCCGACCAGGCCAACGATCTCGCGATTCGCTGGAACTGCAAGGCGGGCAAATGCGGCTCTTGCTCGATGGAGATCAACGGCAAGCCGCGGCTGGCCTGCATGACGCGCATGAATTCATTGCCCGAGGGCGACGTCACGGTGCAACCCCTCAAGACGTTTCCCGGTGATCCGGGATCTGGTCACGGACGTGTCCTGGAATTATCGAGCAGAACAAGCGGATCCGACCCTTCAAGCCCAAGCCCCGGGACAAGGACGGAAACTTCCGCATGTACCAGGAAGATGTCGATCGCGTGCAGGAGTTCCGCAAGTGCATCGAGTGCTTCCTGTGTCAGGACGTGTGCCACGTCCTCCGGGATCGTGAAGGCAAGGAAGGCTTCGTCGGACCGCGCTTCATGATCCGCCTGGCGAGCCTCGAGATGCACCCACTGGATGTCGAGGATCGCGTCCCCGAAGTGCGCAAAGAGCACGGCTCCGGGACTGTGCAACATCACGCGATGTTGCACCGAGGTGTGCCCCGAGCACATCGGCATCACGGACAACGGCATCATTCCGATGAAGGAGCGCGTGGTGGATCGCTACTACGATCCCATCGTGCGTATTGGCCGGCTCATCACCGGGAAGAAAGTGCGAATGAAGACCTGGCGGGAGCTCGAGGGAGAAAAAGGCCAGGAAGGCTAGGGGGCCATGACCGACGCTCTGGAGCTACGACCGATCACTCCGGCTTTCGTGCCGCGCGCTCTCGAAAAGGCCGAACACTATCGCCTGCTTAACGAGCCGGACGAGGCCGAGAGCATCTGCCTCGATGTTTTGGCCGTGGCGCCTGAAAATCAGGGGGCTCTCGCGCTCTTGGTTCTCGCAGTCACCGATCAGTTCGTCGACGGAACCGTAGCCATTCGCCGGGCTCGTGAGTACCTGGCGCGGCTCACCGACGAGTATCAGAAGCTCTATCTTTCCGGGTTCGTTGCCGAGCGCGAAGCGCGCGCCTTTCTCAAGCGCGAGCTCCGCGGCGAATTCGCGTACGACTCCTTGCGTCAGGCGATGAATCTGTTCGATCAAGCCGAGAAGGTCGCTGCCGGCCGACAATCACGACGCGGTCTTGCGCTGGAACAGCTGCCTTCGCACCATCAGCAAGCGCAAGCTCGGCCCCCGGAGCGCGAAGGGGAGCTGCCGCTCGAGTGAGTCACGCGCCGAGGCGGCTGTGCACCCAGCGCTCGACGCCCGGGCTCGCCGATACGCACGTCACGCGTCCGGCTGAGACGAAGACCTCCGCCGGAAGCGCGCGGCCGTTGTACTCGCTCGCCATGGTGTAGCCGTAGGCGCCGGCGTCGCGAACCACGACCCATGCCCTCCGGCTGGTCGCCCAGAGCGTGCAGGCCGAAATCGTCCGCGCTCTCGCAGACCGGACCCACGACCTGCCACTGCGGGCCGCCCGGCGGCCGCGAGCGGCGGGCTCGATGCGGTGGCGCGCCCATACAGCGCGGGGCGGATCAAGTCGTTCATGCCGGCGTCGACGATCGCGAAGCCTTCGGGCCCGCTCTCCTTGGTCCCGATGACCCGCGTGACCAGCACGCCGAATGGCGCCACGAGCGCCCGCCCCGGCTCGACCAGGAGCGTCAGGTCGCCAGCCCGCGATCGGTCGAGAGAGCCGACGGCCGCTTGCGCGAAGGCGCCGGGGGACTGACGGGACCCGGGCCGTAATCGATGGCGAACCCGCCGCCGAAATCGACGAAGCTCGAGCTTTTGCCCTTTGCTTCGGAGCTCGCTCGCGATGGACGCATACGACGCGAGCGCTCTCCAGGAAGGCGATCGGGACTTTCGAGCATCGAGTCCGACGTGGGTCGAAACGCCACGGAGCTGCGACCGATGCGCCCGCACTGCGTGAAATGGCGTCGAGGGCTCGCGGAAAGGTCGCGATGCACGATGCCGAACTTCGCTTCGTCGTGACCCGTGGCGATGTGAGCATGGGAGTCGATGTTGACGCTGGGGTTGATGCGCAAGGAGATCGGCGCCGGTCTTGCCCGCTTTCTTGCCACGGGCTGCGACGCGCTGGATTTCCTCCACGCTTTCGATCTGGATCGCGCGGATGCCCGGCACCGATCGCCAGATCGATCTCCCAGGCGAGCTTGCCAACTCCGCTCATCACGATGCGCTCGGCGCGATTCCGCATGCCAGCGCCACTTCGAGCTCGCCGCCCGAGACCACGTCCGCGCCTCCGCCGGCGCTCGCCACCGCGCGCACGACGCTGCCAGCCGTGTTTGCTTTCACGGCATAAGCGACGACGTGAGGCTGGGTGCCGGAAGGCTTCGACGAGCGAGCTCGTGGCGGCTCCGATCGCATCGATGTCGTAGACATACGCCGGCGTGGAAACGCGCGCCGCATCGAGGAGCTCGCGATGGGGACGGTGCCGAGTGGTGGCTTTGCCACTCGTCGTCGCGCTCGAAGCCCGGCATAAAACCGGCGCTTTATACCAGGGGTCCGCGGGCCATCGCTCGGCTTTGTCCACCGAACCGGGAAAACCGTGGCATCGTACGCGCGCTGTCGATGTCCGTGCGAAAAGCCAAGATCGTTTGCACCATCGGTCCCGCGGTGAAGAGTCCGACCAGATCGCGCGTCTGATCGGGGCGGGCATGGACGTGGCTCGCCTGAATTTCTCCCACGGAACCCACGAGGATCACGCGACGATGGCCGGTATCATCGCGAGCGAGAGTGCGAAGGCGAAGCGGCCCATCGCCATCCTGCAGGATCTTTGTGGCCCGAAGATCCGAACCGGGCGGACCGGTCCGGCAAAGGTCGAGCTCGGGGAGACCGTCGAGCTCGCGCTGGGGTCGAAGGAGACGAACGAACCCTCGGTGTGGGCTACGAAACGCTGGCTCAGGACGTGCGCGCCGGGGACCGCATCTTGCTCGCCGACGGACAGATCGAGCTTCGCGTGGAATCCATTCGCGCCGAGGTCGTCGTGTGCCGGGTCGAGCACGGTGGTCCGCTCCGGGCGCGCATGGGCGTGAACCTGCCCTCCGAGCGGGTACGCGTACGGACCATCACGGATCAGGATCGGAAGGATCTGGCGTTCGGGCTCGAGCTGGGCGTCGATTACGTCGCGCTGAGTTTCGTTCGGACTGCGGACGACATCGAGGAGCTTCGCGCGCTGTGTCAGAGCGCGGGGCGCGTGGCTCCCATCATCGCGAAGATCGAGACGCCGAGTGCGGTGAACAACCTCGAATCGATCGTCCGAGCAGCCGACGGCATCATGGTTGCCCGCGGCGATCTGGGAGTGGAGCTTCCACCGGAGCGCGTTCCCGTGGTTCAGCGCAGCATCATTTTCACTTGTCGGCGCTTGCGCAAGCCCGTGATCGTCGCGACGGAGATGCTGCAATCGATGGTTTCCTCGCCCCGGCCCACCCGGGCGGAAACCAGCGACGTGGCCGGGGCGGTCTTCGGGGATACCGACGCCGTGATGCTGTCCGCCGAGACCGCGACGGGCCAGTACCCCATCGAGGCCTGCGCGATGATGAACCGCATCATCCGGGAGGCCGAAGCCAGCCCGTTTTTCGCCCCCGACGACAGCGATCCCGACCCGGAGATCCCCGACGCCATTGCCCACGGCGCGTGCAGCATCGCCCGGGAAGTCGAGGCGAAAATCATCGTGGCCATGACCCAGAGCGGGGGCACGGCCCGCCTGGTTTCCAAGGCTCGGCCGTCGGTCCCGATCCTGGCTCTTTCGCCCGATGATGCGACGTTGCGCCGGCTCGCGCTATTCTGGGGAGTGTCCCCCCGGCCTCTGCCGGTGCTCTCGGATTTCGACGTGTTGGTAGCAAAAACTCGCGAGCTGGTGAAATCCGAGGGGCTAGCGTCCGGGGATCGCTTCGTGATCGTCTATGGGGCACCGATGGCCCAGCGTGGATCCACCAATGCGATCCGCGTCGAGGTCGTGCCATGACGGAGGCTCGTTAGGCATGGCGTCGCCTGCCGAACATCTGCCTCGCCTCGAGAAGTACGAGGTCCTCGAGGAGATTGGGCATGGCGGCATGGCCACGGTGTACCGCGCGCGCGACCGACGCCTCGGTCGTGACGTTGCGGTCAAGGTCATCCACCGGCATCTTCGCGAGAGCAAAGAAGTAGCGGCACGTTTCGTCAGCGAAGCGCGGGCCGTGGCGAAGCTCCGTCATCGAAACATCGTCGAGGTGTACGACGTTTCGGACGAGGCGGAGGACGAGCGCTATCTCATCGTGGAGCTGGTCCCGGGAACCACGCTGCGGAAGATCATCCAGGATCGCGGCCACATGCCCGCCGAAATCGCAGCGGCGGTGGCTCTCGAAATCGGAGCCGCGCTCGAGCACGCTCATCAACAGGGGGTGGTCCATCGCGACGTGAAGCCAGAGAACGTCCTCGTGGACTTCACCGATCGCACTCCGTCCAGTCGCGACGGCGAGAGCGAAGAAAAGGATCGCGGTCGGGTGAAAATCACCGACTTCGGGATCGCCAAACTGCTCGATGCCCAGGGAGTGACCTCCACCGGCCAGGTCCTCGGCTCTCCCGCGCACATGGCGCCGGAGCAGATCGAAGGCGGAGACGTGACGGCGCGCTCGGACGTGTTCGGCCTCGGCGTCTTGCTCTACGAGTGCATGGTCGGGCGCCTGCCCTTCGATGGCAAAAACCCCGCTCAAGTGCTGAGAAAAGTCCTCGACGGAACGTTCACCCCCGCCGAGCGTGCCCGCCCGACGGTGGGCGCCCAGCTTTCCCGGATCGTGTCCCGGTCACTGGCCCGCGAGGCCAGCGACCGATACGCCTCGTGCGCGGATCTCTCCGAAGCGCTCCGTGGCGAGCTCGACATCCTCGGCTTCGAAAATCCACGTCAGGAGCTCGCCCACTACCTGAAGGATCCCAAGGGGTACCTCGAAGGCTATGACGAGCGCATCGTCGAGCGGCTCGTGGATCTGGGGAAGAAAGCCCGAGCCGAGCGCAACGCAGCCTTAGCGGCGGGGTATTTCAATCGCGCGCTCGCGTTTCGACCCGATGATGCCGATCTGCTACGGCAAGTGGCGGGGCTTGCGCAGACCGAGCGCATGAAGCGCCTCGGCGTCCAAGCGCTCGGCGTCGTGGCGTTGGCGACGACTTTCGGTGGAATTGCTTACGGAGTGTCGCGGGCGACCCGTCCCACCCTGGGGATCGCACCGGACAACAGCGTGGAGCCGGCTCCGCTGGTCAGCGGCGAGTTCGACCCGAACATCGCGCCGAAAGTGGTTCGCTCTTCGGATCCGAAGACCGCGGACAGCGACAAGCCGAAGAATCCGAGGACCGTTGGCCTCGTACCTTCGAACGGCATACCGGTGCCCAGTGGCAAGACGCGCAAGGTTCAAATCAACGTGGTCGGCGCCAAAGGTCAAACGACGGTAAAAATCGATGGCAAGCCCGTCAACTGGTTCGGCCTAACGCTGGACGTCGAGGTCGGCAGTCGCAAGTTCGAGTTCGTGCCGCTGAACGAGACGTGCTGCCAGAACATGGGACCCCAGTTCATCGACATCAAACCGGGTGACGACGTGTTTTACGTGCGGGGCAACGTTCCCTACCGGGACGGGAAGGTCCAATTCGAGGCCCCAGAAGGCGCGACGGCCCAGTGCCCACTCTTGTTTTCCGCAGTGCTCAAGAACAACCAGACGGGGCTCGTGAAGATGGGCTCCGATCCGGTGGTGAAGGGCTCCTGTACCATCACCGGCCCGGACGGCACTTCGGTCAAGTCGGCCAGCGTGAGCGTCCCGGCCGGAGGCAATACGAGCATCCGCTGGCCCTAGGAAAGCGGACTTTCACGCCAAATGCGTTGACGGCGCCATCCCTCACGGAGGAAGTTTCCCCTACGCTGGCCCTTGCCGAGCCACGCTCGGATGCTCCTCACGACGCAACGACTCCGCGCACTTTTGACGATTTCGGCGCTGGGCTGCATCGCGAGCCCCGTCTGCGCACAGCCTGCGCCGGCGCCCACGCGACCGGGAGCCGAGCTCAGCGACGAAGCCGAGCTCCGACGGGTGCAAGCATTCTACGACGCCGGCAAATACGTCGAGTGCGTCAGGGAATTCGACACCCTGATCGGTGGGCCCAAGCCCAACCTCGAAGATCCCTCGGTGCTCGAGAGCGCACGCGTCTACTACGCAGCGTGTCTGATTGCGGTCGGTAAGAACGCCAAAGCCGATGATCAGTTTCGGGCCGCACTTCGAGCCAACCCTCGCCTCCAGCCCGACACGCTGATCTTTCCCCAGGTAGTCCTGGAGCGCTTCCTTCACATCCGCGACGAAATGTCCGAGGAGCTGAAGAAGGTCCAAGCGGAGGAGCTCGCGCGCAAGCAAAAGGAAGCGGCCGAGTTGGCGGCCCGAGCGGAAGCCGAAGCGCGGCGGGTGAAGCGCCTCGAGGACCTCGCGCGGCGCGAGACCGTGGTGACCGAGAATCACCGGTGGATCGCAGCGGTTCCCTTCGGGGTCGGGCAGTTCCAAAATCGCGAGCAGGCACTCGGCTGGATTTTCTTCGGAACGGAAGTCGCCCTGGCGGCAACGGCCCTCGGGGCCCTGATCGTGGAATCCAACCTGAATTCCCAGGCCGACGACAATCTCAAGCAGGCGGCCACCGACGAGCTCAACACCAAGGTGGGGACAGCTCGCCAAGTGTTTGTTTTTTCGAGCTGGGGCTTCATCGGAGTCTCGGTGGTGGGTGTGCTCCAAGCTCAATTGGCGTTCGTGCCCGAGTTTCGAGAGACGCGGATCCGGAAACTTCCGCCCAATCTTCGCCACCCCGAGCCGAAGAAGGCGTCCTTCTCACCGACCGCGTTCCCAACGCCGGGCGGGCTTCAGCTCGGCGTGGTAGGTCGCTTCTGACTCACAGAGCGGTGACTTCAACGTCCTCGCGTCGAGCGGCGCGCTCGGCAGCCGGCCCGCTCACTCCCGCTTCGAGCTCGCCCCGTCCGAGATCGATGCCCAGTGCTCGGAGCACCAGGTGTGGAGGAGTGAGCCCGAGCTCGGGGGCTTGGTCGAAGACCCGCCCGAGCTCCCGCGCGTAAGCTCGCGAGAGCGCACCCGTGGAAATCCCGTCGAACGCCCGAGCCTTTGGCCGGCTCGCCAACGGCAAGAGGCACAGGCTCGCGTACAAGAGGATGTACAGGCGACGCAGGCGACGCTGCGCGCTCAGAGGCTTTCGGCGAAGCACTTGCCTCAAAAAGTGCACGTTCAGCGGGACGTGGAAGGACTCGTCGCGAGTGAGGATGGTCAGCATGCGGCGCGCGGCGGGATGCTTCACGTTGCGGAGTGCCAGCCGATACGTCGTGGCCCCAATCGTCTCGAACATCAGATTCGTGAGCACGATCGTCTCCATTTTCGTGGCTCGCGCGTAGAGGCGATAGAAGGCGCGGGTCACCCGCCCCATTGGCTGAATGCCGCCGCCGAGGTGGGTCAGGAACTCTTCCAAAAGCTCCCGGTGCCAGCCCTCCTCGCTCCCGTACAGGCGCAGGACTTCCCCGAGATCGGGATCCCAGCTCGCGACCTCGTTGGCCAGCTCGTGGGCTTGTCGCAGGCCCGACTCCTCGGCTCGGAGCGCCGCATTGAAGAACTTGAGTGCGGCGCTTCGTTCCTCGTCGCTCCGCCACTCGATGGGATCGGAGAGCGAGGGTTCCGCCGTGGCCTTCGCCGCGCGCCGTTTCAAGGTGTCGAGCCACCAAGCCGTCGGGCGTTCGTCGACTGCGTTCATGTTCAACGTTTCCGGGCAGCCACCACGTAGAAGCCGCCAAAGCGGGACAGAGGTCCGTCGGCCAAAGCGCGTTCTGCCCGGGCGAAGAACCGGCGACCGATGGGGTGCTTCATGAGTCTCGCGGCCAGCGTCACGATCCGGACTCCCCGGGTAGCGACCACGTCGAGTCCGTTTTGCATCAGCTCGCGGGCGCGCTTTGGTGAGTCGAAGCGAGTGAAGACGTGTCCCTCGTGGGTGCCGGCTGCAATGCGTCCCGGCGGCGCGAGTCGCTTGGCGAGCCCCCGCAAGCTCATCGGATTGTAAAACTCGGCGATCACGATCCCGCCCGGACGTGTGACGCGGGTCATCTCCGCCAGGGCGCGTTCGATCTCCGGCACGTGGGAGAGCACCTTGAACGAGCAGGTCACGTCGAAGCTGTCGTCCTCGAGGGGAAGCTCCGTGGCCGAGCCGAGCACGACATCCAGACCCCGTGCGCGCGCCTTTTCCAGCATGCCGGGCGAGAAATCGACTCCTTGGGCGCGCTGCGCGAAGCGAGCCAGCCGCGCCAGGACGAGGCCCGTGCCGCAGCCCACTTCCAGCACGTCCTTGTTGCGACCAAACCGCGCGACGAACTCGCTCTCGAGCTCGTCGAGCAGGTCGTGGTAGCCGCCGGGATCATTGTGACCGCGCTCCGCCTCGTACTCCGCACTGAAGGCGTCGTAGTAGGAGCGGTTGGCGTCGTGACTGCCGCTGGCGTCCATGGGGGGCCTGGAACTTGTCGCCAAATTCGCCTCGTTGCAAGACCGTTCAGGGTTCGATGAGCGGCAGGACGCGCTCGAGCAGGATCCGAGTGGGGGTCTTGCCGCTCTCTCTCGCCTCCTGCAAGACCGCGGTCGTTCCCTGGCCGGCAGTGTGCTCGATGGCTGTGCTTACCCGGCTCGCGTCCGCCCGGTCGCCGTGACGGTATTCTTCGACGCCGGCGAGGACGCCACCCATCGTGTAGGACCAATCGGGCTGAAAGAGAATGTTCCGCTCTGCAATCCGTTCTGCGAGCTCGAGCTCCTCTTCCGCAGTGAAGGCGTCGAGCTGGTTGTTGGCGGCTCCGTAGAATCATCTGGCACGCGAGCCGCCCAATCGAGTCGGCCGACAGGATCCCACCCATGGCGCAGGGACAGAGAACGTCGCAGGAAACGAACGGGAGCTCCTCGGGACTCACCCATTGGATGCCCTCAATCCGCCGCGAATCATCCACATCGGTAGCGACGACCTCGGCACCTTCCTCGAGAAAGCGGACAGCGAGCTCCCTCCCAACCGAACCGAGACCCTGCACGGCGATGCGGCGCCCCCGCAGGCTGGGGCTGCCCCAACGCTCTCGAGCTGCAGCCGTGAGGGCCGCAAAGACTCCGGCCGCAGTGGGGCTTGCCGTGTGACCGAGGGATCCCTTCGGCCCGCCCGCGATGTGCGGCGTGAAGCGCTCTCGAAGCGTGTCGATCAGGTGGTGAGAATCCAACGTCCGGCCCCGCGAGCAGACGTGACGAGTCGATCGTGAACGCGATCAGCCCGAGCGCCGCAGCATTCTTCGCCGATAGGCACGCGCACTCCACGCTGCTCTTGCTGCCTCCGAATGGGACCTCGGCCAGCGCACACTTGAAAGACATCGCGCGAGAAAGCAGGAGTCCGTCGCGAAAAACCTCGCGCTCGGCAGTGCCCGCCGCATGTCGACGGATCCCACCGGCGCGGAGCGCGTGGAAGTTTTGCTGCCTGCCGAGTGTGGAGGAGTGGATGAAGTGGATGACGCGGATCCCCTCGCTCACGAAGAGCCGAACGCTCTCGTGCCGCCCGGCCCGCATCCAGCCTTCGAGCTCCTCGATTTCACCGGCTACTCGTCGGAGGACGGACCGGGTTTCCGGGTCCCCGAGCGCCCGAGGACTTCGGCACGGAACGTCCTCGGCCCCAAAATCCCGGCCATATTGGCTGAAGTCCGTCTGACCATCCCATTGCCTGGCCGCTCGGAGCTCGACAGCGTCACCCCGACGGCTCACCCGTAGGCTCGTGAGCTCCACCCCAAAGAGCGCCTCGGCGACCGACATGAGGCGAGGCTAGTCGATCCGCGTAAGTCATTGAAATCAAACGGAGTCCGAATCTCCGACTGCAAGGTCGGCATCCCGGCGCCCGTTTTCTTCGAGCCCGGCCTACCCTCGGCGCCTCGGCCGAGCACGAACGCCCGGCTGATACGTAAAAGAAAAGGCGGAAAGCTGAGCCATGGACCGAATCGGCGAGTACCTCGTCCGCCGTCTGGTGGGCGAGGGCGGCATGGGCAAGGTCTACGAGGCCGAGGAGCGGCTCTCGCAGCGACGCGTCGCGCTCAAGGTGCTGCGGACCGAGCTCGCTCGAAGCGAGGAGGGCCGGCGCCTGTTCCTCAACGAGATGACGATCCTCGCGCACCTCGATCACCCCAACATCGTGCGCTGCCTGGCGTGCACCGAGGTCGACGGCGAGCTGGTGATGGCGCTCGAGTTCCTCGAGGGCAAGACGCTTCGCGACGTGCTCGACCGAGCGCGGCACCCTGCCGTGGGACGAGGCCGTTGGCGTCACCGTGCAGATCGCGTCGCGCTCGGCCGCCGCGCATCGACAAGCGCCACCGATCGTGCACCGCGATCTGAAGCCCGAGAACGTGATGATTCTCGAGGACGGCACCGTGAAGGTGATGGACTTCGGCATCGCCAAGGTGCTCCAGGCGCTGTCCAAGACGACGACGCACAGCGTGGGCACGCTGCAGTACATGAGCCCCGAGCAGATCGACGCGACGCGGAGTCGATGCGCGGAGCGATCTGTATTGCCTGGGTCTCGTGCATCTACGAGATGCTCTGCGGGCAAGCCGCCGTTCGAGTCGCGCGTCGCCGCGCGAGCTCTTGAATCTGCAGTGCACGGCTGCGCCACCGCCGCTCCCCGACGACGCGCGTCGGGCGCTGCCCAAGGGCATCGAGCGATTGATCTTCGAGCTGCTCCAGAAGTCGCCCGACGATCGTCCCGGCTCCGCCGACGATGTGCTTGCACGATCTCGAGCCGTTCGCCCCTGCGGGGGGAGCGCTGCGCCCGTTCGAGCGGCTTCGCCGCGTCGCACCGAGCCGATGCAAACGGCGCCCGATCCCCAGCGAACGCGAGGAAGCTCCGGCCGACAAAGCCGCGCCCGACAAGCCCGCTCCGAAGAAAGAGCGCGCCGACACCATCGCTCTGGTCGAAAAGGCGAGCGCTCCGCGGGAAATTGCGACGCGCACGGCACTCATCGTGATCGTTCTGCTCAGCGTCATCGCCGGGCTCGTCACGTACATAGTCGCGGGCTCCAGCTCGCCCGGGGGCGAGCGCCAGGCGCCAACGGCATCCGCTGTGCGCGAGGATTCGGAGAGTGAGTGCCTTGAAGCGTTCGACGCCGGACGCGAGCTCGATTTTCCCAGAAGACACTGCTGGGAACCGTCGGCCGCGCGCGGCGCTTCGATCTGGATGAAGCGGCGGCGAGCTCTGGCGCCTGGGAGCCGACGATCGATCCATCGCAGAGCGATGTCGAACGACTGGGAATGCGAGGGCTCGGGGGCTTCGTCGGTGGCTGGCGAAGACGACGCGGGCGTGTGGCTGGTGCGAGGACCCGCCGAGCCGACGCTCTCGCGCTGGATGAAGTCGCACGATGGGCCGAGAACGTGGCAAGAGGCGCTTCGACTCGCGCGCTCGCTCGCCGAGCGCCTCGCGGAGTGTGAAACAGAGAGCCTGTTCCCAGGTGCCATCGGTCCCCGTGGACTCCGAGTGAGCGATGACCTCTCCGTGGAGCTTCGCGCCGACGGTCTAGTGCAAAGCCTGGTTGGGGCGAATGCTGCGTCGGGTGCATCGCCGGGCGGAGAGCGCATCGCCCCGCTGGATCGCCCCCGAGCAGGCGCTCGGCGCGCCCTCGGGACAACGCCGCGAATCGCTACGTGCTCGGGCTGGTTCTGTATCGTCTGCTTTCTGGCGAGCACCCGTTTGCCGGACGCGGGCTTCGATTGGGTCTCGAGGAGCAGGCCCGACGTCCGCCGCGCGCCATTTTCCGGACGAGATCGCGAGGGCTCTCCCGCCCGGGCTCCAGAGCCTGGTGCCTGCCATGCTCGATCCCGATCGGGCTCGTCGGCCCCGGTGCGGCCCGAGAAATCGTCGACCGGCTCGACGAGCTTTCTGGAGCCCCAGCGCGCCGGAATCGGAATCCGCACCTCGATCTCGCAAGCCGGAGCCCGTGGAGGAAGCCGCACCCGCCTCCCGGAGTGCAAAAGCGCGTGCGCCGCGGACCCGAGACGCAGCTGGGCGCGTCGCGTGCGCCCCTGGCTCGTGAGGCTGCTCGCCTCTCGGCGGTGGGCTCGTCGTCGGTGCGGCGCTGCCTGGCGCTCCTCAGCCCGTCGAAAGCAAAACCCGAGCGCGATGCGCCCTCGCTTCGCCGCGAACCGATTGTCGCGCCAGCACGACCTTGGCGAGCGACTGCGCCGGCTGTCATCCGCGACAGGCCGGCGAGTGGCACCGCTCGGTGATGGCTCATTCGGTCAAGAGCCCGATGTTCCAGTCGCTCGAGATGCTGATCGAGGAGCAGGTCGGACGCGACGTCGATTGTCCCGAGGGCGCAGGCATCCTGCGAACGCGCGAACGCGAGCACTGCGTGCCGCGATCGGGCGTCGGGGCTCCCGGTCACCGGATCCGGCGGCGAGCTCTGGTGCGTGAACTGCCACGCCCCGGCGTAGAACCTGGCCGCCGATGCCGGCGTGGGACGGGCGTCGGCGGCGACTCGTCGAGTCGCGCAGCCGCTGCGCAGACTCTGCTCGCGCGAAAGCGCGATGGAAGGCATCTCCTGCGCGTTCTGCCACCAGGTGCACGGTCCGGTGCGTCCCGGGGATCTGACGCGCGCGGCGGTGTACGAGGGCAATCCGTTCTGGACGCGCGACCGCGACCGGCGAGCGCTTCAGTATGCGCCCCGAGGATGGCCGCGGGATCGTCGGGATCGCCAACAGCGGCTATTCGCTCGATCCCGACGAGCTCATCTGCCGTCGCGCTCGAGTCGTGAGCGACAGGTGCCCGGCGGCGTGCACGCGCGTCCGACCAAGGCGGCCAGGACTACCTCGCTTCGAGCGGTTCTGCGGTGCGTGCCACGACGTGCGCCTGTTCGGCACCGACGTGATCGGCGTTCGAACGCGGCGAGCACTTCAAGCGCTGCGCAACGCCTACAGCGAGTGGGTCGACTGGGCCGAGGGCGAGCGCCGCGCCGGGCGCGAGCCCGCGAGCTGCCAGGACTGTCACATGCGAGCTTTCCCGGCGTGTGCGAGCCGGGCGACGCGCACGACGACTGACGACCTGCACCGACGGCGGTTCGTCGCGCGTGCCCGCCGGGCACGCACTTCGTCGCGCGGCGCCCGGGGAGCTGGCCCGCCGGCGCGTCCGCGACCTCGTCGTCCAGACCAGTGCCGAGCTTCATCCGCACTACTTCTCCGGCGTCGACGTGCCGCTCGCGCCGCGAGTTTCCGACCGCGCTCGATCGACGAGAAAACCACGGACGCGGCCGGCATCCCCCTCGGCGCGCGGCAGCGCCGCGACCTGCTGCTCGGCCGCAGCGTCGGCTCGAGCTCGAATCGGCCGTCGCGTTCGGGGCCGGCAGCTCGAGATCCCGGTGGTGGTCGAGAACGTCGGCGCCGGCCACGCGTGCCGGCGGGTTCAGTCAGGAGCGCGAGATCTGGGTCCACCTGCGCGTCACCGACGCGCGCGGTGACTCGTCTACGAGGTCGGGCGCGTCGATCGGGACGACGAGGATCTGCACGACAAGACTTCTTGCGCGTCAACACCGACGACGGCTTCGACGACGGCCCGGGCCGGCCCTCGGGCCTGTTCGGCGCCGACGTGGCCGACGGCCGCGACGTGCCGCGTTGGAGCCCGAACCCCGCGCTCGGCGGCGACGACGTTCCGCGGGCGCGGGCTCATCAACTTCCAGAACGGCTTCCTGCGCTGCGTGCGTGTGCATCGGCGTGATCGATTCGGCCGGTCGCTGCCAGCCCGCGCCGCGGGCAGGAGCGCACCCGCGCCGACCGCTTCGCCGACGGAGCCTACGATCCCGACACCGGCGAGTGTCGCAGCAACCTCTCCGGCGACGAACGCGCTGTTCGAGACCTACTTCCCGGTCGGCGCGCTCGACGCCACCCGCGGCGTGATCAAGGCGACCCGACGCGATCATCGACACCCGCGCGCTCCCGCCCGGGCGTGCCGCTGCGCTACATCTACGAGCTCGACACGCGGGATCGCGCGCCGGCCGTTCCGCGTCGAGGCGCGGCTCCTGTTCCGCGCGTTTCCGCCGTTCCTGGTGCGTGCGTTCGCCGACTACGAGGGGCGCGCAGGCGCGCGCGGGCCGACGCCCGAGCGGGCCGCTGATGACGAGTCAGCGCTCGCAGCGGCTCGAGGTCGTGGAGACTCGGCCAGGTACGTGCGGTGGTGCGGTGAGCGTCGGAGCGCGACGGCGCCGAGCTGGCCGCGTGCGGCGTTCGCGGCGCCGGCTCTGCGCGAGCTCGACGATCGCGCACGCGCGGAAATCGCGCGTGCGGGCCGCCTGCGTTCGCTTCGGCCGCCGGCGACGTCGTCTATCGAGCGGGCGATGCCGGCGACGCGTTTTACGTCGTGGTCGACGGGCTCGTAGAGTGCGCGTCTCGGCCGTGCGCCGCGGCGACGACAAGCGAGAGCGCGCTGCGGTCGCGCGTCGCGGCGACACGTTCGGCGAAGAAGCAGCGCTCGTCGGCGCACGGCGTTGGGCCACGCGCGCAGGCCGCCGAGGACAGCGAGCTCGCCGAGATCCCGATCGTGCGTCTACACGCGCGCCCTCGCTCGGGCGAGCGGCGGCACCGACGTGGCGATCGCGAGGAGCGCGCGCTGCGGCGCACGCGGCGCGGGATCTGCTGCGCACCCATGCGTTCGCTCGCGATCTCGGCCGACGACGACTCGGGCATCTTGCTCGACGCGCGTGCGCTGGGAGACAGCTACCGCGGCAGAGCCGCATCTACGGCGCGGGCGATCGCGCCGACGCCGCGTACCTGGTGGTCGACGGTCTGGTGCAGCTGCAGACCGAGCTCGACGGCACATCCAGGTGCGCGCCTACCTCGGGCGCGGCGACTTCTTCGGCGACGAGGAGGCGCTCGCCGGCGAACGACGCGCGCGCTCACCGCGGTCGCGCTCGGCGACTGTCAGCTGCTGCGTGTGCGAGCGCGGCGTTGCTGCGCACGCTTGTCGATCGCAACCCCGGGCTGGCTCCGCCGCATGCGGCGCCTGGCGGTCGAGCGCCGGAGCTGCAGCTGGAGGTCGTGGGCGAGGCGGCGGCGCGCACGACGCAGCACGTGTTCCACGATCTGTACCGCATGCAGATGGCGCGCTCGCTGCTCGCGATCGATCAGGACAGCTGCGTGCGCTGTGGCCACTGCGCCTGGGCGTGCGCGGAGACCCACGATGGAGTCTCGCGCCTGGTGCGCCGCGGCGACAAGGTCGTGACCCAGCTCGCCAGCGCCGCGACGCTCGAGCACAAAAGTCTGATGCTGCCGAACTCGTGTCAGCACTGTCGCAACCCCGCCTGCATGATCGACTGCCCGACCGGCGCCATCGGCCGCGATCCCGAAGGCGAGGTGTTCATTCGCGAGGAGCTGTGCACCGGCTGCGGCGACTGCGCGAAGGCCTGTCCGTGGGACAACATCCGGATGGCGCCCCGCGGTGAGGCAGAGGTCGCTGAGCCCGCGGGCCCCGGAACGTCGCCGAGACGTCGCCGTCAAATGCGATCTGTGTCGCGAGTTCACGGCTCCCGCGTGCGTCCAGGCTTGTCCCACCGAGGCCATCGTTCGGCTCGATCCCCAGCGAGATTTCGCCGACGTGGCCCGCCTCCTGGGCGCGGGTCGCGACGCCCAGCGCATCGAAGCGCGAAGTGATCCCCATCGCCACATGGCCCGCGCACCCCTCGCCGGGGCGCTCGTTGCGGTGACGCTCTCGGTGGTCGGCATCGGGCTTCACTCCGGCGGAGGACTGTCGCCGGGCGCTGGCGTCGCGTATCTCGCGGGTTGGATGTCCGCGCTCTTGTGCCTGGGCCTCGTGGCGTACGCGGTTCCCAAGCGCTTCTTGTCGCGCTTGGCGAAGAAAAAGAAGAAGTCGAGTGCGGCGAGGCGGGCTGTGGGTGCCACCGAAGAGGAACCGCGCGCCCGATCACGCCTCGGGCTCCACTATCTCGCTCACCTCACGCTCGGAGGCCTCGTCATCGGGGGCGTCGCCATCCACTCTGGGTTCCGCTTTGCGCCGAGCGCGGCGGGAGCGCTCTCGGTGGCGTTTTGGGGAACCGTCGTCCTGGGTGTCTTTGGAGCGCTCTCTTACCGGGCACTTCCCGCTCGGCTGACTCGGCTCGAACGCAAGGGTGCGCTGCCCGAGGACCTGAGGGCCGAGCGCGACCTTTTGTTCGACAGGCTCCACCGTGCGACCAGCGGCAAGAGCGACCTGCTCAAGACGATCGCCGAGCGCATTCTGGTTCCGTACGCGCGCTCGCCCCTCGGCCCGCTCGCGCTGGCCATTTCGGGCAGAACCCTGGGTCAGGAAGAGTCCTTGCTCAAACAGCGGGTTGCCGCGGTTCTCGAGGGACGCGGGGGGGAGCGCCTCGAGGGTCTCGACGAGCTTTCGCGGATCGTCGTCGAGCTTCGCGCTCTTCCTGCGCGACGCGTGCTCACCTTCGCGATCCGGAGTTGGCTGCCAATGCACGTGCTTACCACCGGCATCTTGTTGTCGCTGCTTTGCCTGCACATCGCACAAATGACGAGGTGGTGATGGCGGACGACGAGACAAAGCCGCTGCTCACCGCCCGGGATACCGGCCCCCAGGGACGTCGTCGCGCAGCACCGAGGGCGGAAAGCACGAGCGACGTGCTCCGATTCCGCGGCCTCTTGGCGGCCACGCTGCTGGGGGCGATCGTGACCGTCGTCACTCTCGTTGCGACGAGCGGCAGCGGCTCCCTCCGCGCGCCGGGTCCCCAAGCGCGACCTCATCGGCTTGCAAAGCTCGAATGCGGGGCTTGTCACAAACCCGACACCGCGCCCCAGAAGGCGTGCGCCGGATGCCATGGTGCTCTGCCGTCACAGCGTCCGGGACATCAAGCCCTGCGCAAGCAGGGAAAGCTCGCGTGCAACGACTGTCACTCGATTCACCGTGCGGACGAAGGTGTGGCGTTTCTTCCGACAGGGGAGGTGATTCGCTACGGAACGGGTTGGGAGCAGCCCGTCTCGGGCGCCAAAACCGAGTTTCATCCGACGAAACCCGTGAGCGTTCCCCTGGTTCCGATTCGGGTCTGCCAGAAGTGCCACGACCTCGATAACGCCCGCGATCCCGTTGCCGCTTGTTTGATCGAGGGGTCCACGGCGAATGTTTGCTTCGACGAGCACCGCTCGATCACCACAATCGCCGGCAAAGGCGCGAAGGTCGCCCCCGGGGCGACCACGCAGCGCGATGCGGCCTGGGAAGCCGCGCGAGAGGTGGCCGCACTTCCGCGTTCGATCCGTGCGAGCATCACGGGCCCGGTGAGCTCGGTGGGGGTCGGGCTCTTCTTTGCGCTTCTCTTGTACGGTGCAGTGCGTATGCGTGCGCGACGGCGTGCCGTTCGTGCACGGCGTGCCAGCGAGCCGAAAGCAGAGCTACACCCCGCTGCCGTTCGCCGGCTCCCGCAGATCGATCCCACGACCTGTCTCGGTTGCTACGCATGCGTGGACGCCTGCCCGTATGATGTTCTCGAAGTGCGACGCTACGTCGCTGTCGTCGCCCGAGCCGATGACTGCTGTGGTCTTACGCTGTGTGAGCAGCGATGTCCCAACAGCTCGCTCGTAGTTCGGGAGGGCGATCCGATCGACGACCGGCCACGCGTGGACCAACAGCTCCAATCCTTGGACGTCCCCGGCATCTTCTTGGCCGGCGATTTGACCGGCCTGCCCCTGATTCGCAATGCGATCAATCAGGGGGCTCACGCGGCCAAGGCGGCCAAGGCGAGCCTCGACGGAGCAGCGAAGCGCCCACAAAACACCTATGATCTGGCAATCGTCGGCGCAGGACCCGCGGGCATCAGCGCCGCGCTCGAAGCGAAATCCCTCGGCCTCGTTGCCCGAGTCATCGAGCAGTCGAGCGTCGCTGCGAGCATCAAGAGCTTTCCGCGCGGCAAGCTCGTCTTCGATCAACCCCTCGGCATGCCGCTCGTGGGCGACCTCTGGCTGGAGGAGGCGAGCAAGGAAGAGCTCCTGGCAAAGTGGCTCCGCATCGTGCGACGCGCCGATCTCGACGTAGCCGAAGGTCAGCGCGTCGCCGCCATCGATCGCGATGCGGAGGGAGTCTTCACGGTGCGCTCCGTGGACGTGAACGGCGCGGGCGGCATCACCCGCGCGCGGCGCGTCGTGCTCGCGATCGGGCGGCGAGGGAGTCCACGCAAGCTCGAAGCGCGGGTCGATCCCGCCGCGGAGAGCCAGGTGTTCTATTCGTTGGCCGACGCCCGAAGTTTCGCCGGTCAGCGCACAGTGGTCATCGGCCTCGGAGACACGGCGATGGAAACGGCGATCGCTCTCGGCCGACAGCCGAACGTCAACGTCACACTCGTTCATCGAGGCACCGGGTTTCGCCGTGGCAAGTCTCGCAACATCGACGAGATCAAGCGATTGGTCGATGCGGGGCGCATTCAGCTCTTGCTCGAAACCGAGGTTGTCGCGATCGAGAGCGCCAGGGTTCGGGTGACGAGCGCCGGGGCGCAAAAGACCGTACCCGCGGACGTGGTTTTCGTGATGATTGGAGCGATCTTGCCCTGGGGATTCCTCGAATCCGTCGGGATCCGCAGGGGTTCGGTCACGAACGGGTGATCTTTTTCGGCGCACCGTGGCAAGCTCGACCGTGAGTTTCGTTCCGAGGATTTGCATTGAGCGCGCACGCGAAGGCGAAAGAGCCGGTCGTCATCGGCTGGGCCGAACTCGTCGACATCCCGGACTGGAACATTCGCGGACTTCGCGCGAAGATGGACACGGGCGCCCGTACCAGCGCACTGCACGTCGAAAACATCGAGGAGGTGGGGGACAGTCGAGTGCGTTTCGACGTACGGCTGCACAGGAAGAAGCTCGACCGAAGAGTGACCGTGGAGGCGAAGATCGTTCGCCGAGCCCGGGTTCGCTCTTCGAGTGGGGTCGCCCGCACCCGCATCTTCGTCTCCGCGATGGTGCACATTGGTCCGGTCGCTGAAGAAATCGAGCTCAGCTTGGTGAGTCGTGAAAGAATGCTCTTCCGGATGCTGATTGGCCGTTCGGCCCTCAGTCATCGCTTCCTCGTCGACGTGAGTCACCGCTATCTTCTGAAGAGGCCCTCCAAGAAAAAGAAAGCTGCGACCCCTCGGGTCTGAGGTTTTCCTGAACCAGGACAGCGCGCGCATGACGATGAAGATCGCGATCTTGTCGCGGAACCCTTTCGCCTACAGCACGCAGCGGCTGCGGGAGTCCTGCGTGAAGCGCGGTCACCGCGCCAAGGTCCTCAACACCTTGCGTTTCAGCATGGGCATCGAGCAGGGCAATCCGAAGCTCTTCTTTCGAAATCGTGTGCTGAGTCGATACGACGCGGTCATTCCTCGCATCGGTGCTTCGATCACCATGTACGGGACGGCGGTCGTGCGGCAATTCGAGCAAATGGGGGTGTTCACCCTCAACTCCTCCAACGCGATCAGCGTGTCCCGAGACAAGCTCCGCAGCATCCAGATCCTTTCGCGCCACGAGATCGGCATCCCCGCAACGGCGTTCGCGCGAGATCGACACAGTGTGCTGCACGCCATCGAGCATGTTGGCGGCGCACCGGTCATCATCAAGCTCCTGGAAGGGACTCAGGGCATTGGTGTGATCTTGGCGGATACGACGAAGATCGCTGAAGCGATCATCGAAACACTCCAGAGCGCGCGTCAGAACGTGCTGGTTCAAAAGTTCGTGAAGGAGAGCCGCGGCCGAGACATCCGCGCATTCGTGGTGGGCGACCGCGTCGTCGCGGCCATGCGGCGCCAAGCCGTGGGCGAAGAATTTCGATCCAACGTGCACAGAGGTGGACGTGCCGAGCCCGTCACTCTCGATCCATCCTACGAGCGCACCGCGATCCACGCCGCGCAGATCATGGGTCTCCGAGTCGCTGGCGTGGACATGATGGAAGCGAACGACGGCCCTCAGGTTCTCGAAGTGAACTCCTCGCCGGGTCTCGAAGGGATCGAGAGCGTCACGGGCATCAACGTCGCGAACGCGATCGTCGAAAACCTCGAAGAACAAGTCCAGTTCCCCGAGCTCGATCTGCGCCAGCGCCTCACGCTGAAATCAGGCTACGGCGTTGCCGAGTTCTCCGTGTCCCCCGACTCGGAGCTGGCCGGCAAGACGCTCCGCGATTCGGGTCTGCGCGACCGGGACGTACAGGTTCTTTCCATCACCCGAGGAAGCGTCGTGCTCCCGGCTCCTCGCGGGGACGCCCAACTTCTCGCCGGCGACCTCCTTCTATGCTTCGGAAAGCACATCACGCTGAAGAGCTACATTCCGGTCGATCGGAGTGTCGCGAAGAAGCGGGGCAAGAGAGCAGCGAAGCGCGCCGCGGGGTGAGGTGAGCGCGCGGTCCGAGCGGTTCACGAGACACCGACTAGGCTGGCCGCTACCAGCACGTCGGTTTGGCGTTTTCCGTCAGCAAACTCGTCGATCTCGTGAGCAACTGCGGAAAGCGTGAGGTGGTGGTCGCGGGCTAGCTCCGCGAGCCGCCCGACGAGCTCCACGTCCAGCTCTCGATCGTCGACGGAACGGGCCAGCGTCACTAGATCGGCGATCGGAGCGCCGGGAGCGAACGTCGAGCTTCGGGTGGTTTTGGCCCGACGTCCGTCGAGGACGGTGATGAGCCGATGACTCGACGACGGTTGCGGGTCGGGCCAGTCGTCTTCTCGATCGAATCCCTGAACGGCGAAGTAGCGGCGGGGTCGCTCGACACCTGCCTGGGTCACGTCGACCGCGATCCCAACGGCCCTGCCCAGCTCGATTCCGAGCTCGCGACTGAGGGCAGAAAGACCCTCCGCCGCATAGAGCTTGAGCCGGAGCTCGTCGCCGAACGCGAAGCCTCCGTGGAAGCGAACGCCGGGTATCTTCAACAACCGATCGACGTGACGATCCGTTCCGAGCCAGCGCCGAGCCCAACCCCGTGCAGTTTCTCCGAACGGTAAGGCGTCGTCGTGAACGAAAACGTTGATCCCCAGCTCGGGATGCGAGCGAAGGGCGGGGATCAACAGGTTGTGAGTGAGAGGACCGAGCTCTTGCACCGGTCCGGCCTGTTCGGCGAGCTTCCCCCACGGATCGCTCACTCCTCGCGGCAGCGCGAGCTTCGAGCGTACCGACATCATGGCGATTGCCATGGGCAAGAAGTCACCGAGATCGGTCATGGCTTCGCTTCAGCGTATGGGGCGAAGACGCGGTCCTCAAGTGGTGGAGCGGGATGAATGCCAGAAACACGAAGACGCCGACATCGTCTCGCTTCAGGCGACTGCGGGTGATGGCGATCGCGACGGCGCACGATCGCGATCAGCGAACGGGGGGTATGCTCGCCGCTGATTACTTCGGCACCTCGGAGCAGTCAGCCATCGAATAGTAGGCATCGATTTGCGGATCGGTACCGATCACGTGCCAGGTCGGCACGTTCACGTTCTGGAACTGCGGGTCGAATGTGACACGCACGGTCTTTTCACCGGTGAGCCCTTTGGAGGCAAGGCCTGCGACCATCTGCTTCATGCTGCAACCGGGAGTCGGCGGCGGGACCACGTTCTTCCACTGATTGATCGCGTCCCACTGCTTCTTGTAGTCGACTCCACTCGGGCCGAACGAGAATTTCTTGATGCTGTCCTGCCGAACCGTCTTGCTCGCGCTCTGCACCTTGCTGAGCGAGACGTATTCCACCTCCGCGCCCTTATCCAGGATCACCGTGCCGTCGGCCTTCACCGCCTGGTAGTTCACCGACCACCACACCGCGTCCTTCTTCCACTTGGTGGCGAGCCCGGACACCGACGTGATCATCTTGTCGCCGTCAGCCGCGCTCGGGTTGATTCCAAGCAGCCCGTAGCCGACCTTGCCCTTGCCGCCAAAGATGCGCGTCTTCGCGTACCAGGCGCCCACCGAGAGGACGCCAATCAGAACCGCACCGCCCACGCCTCCAAGGAGTCTTCCCATGCCCATCCCACCAGCGGACGGCATCGCCATTTGCGGCATCGCGTATTGCTGCTGGCCAGGCGGCATGCCGTAGCCCTGCGGCTGAGGCGCACCCGCACCCGGCGCACCGCCAGCGAGGTTGACTTGCTTGTGACACGACGGGCAAATGCCCATCCCGGTTGCCTGCGCGACGTACACCATGGTTCCACACGAAGAGCACGGTTGTTGGACGAAGCCGGGAGCTTGCTGCATGTCGATCTCCTGAATTGATGCGGTTGAGGCCGCTCGGACCGGCATGGTAAGCGAACCCGCGACCCGAGAGGATGTGCAATCGCTCCCGAGTTGAGGTAGCCCCGTTTTCGTGCTGTCTCGGCTCGATGCCTCGGTGATCGCAGCCTTCGTCGTGTACTGCATCGTGAGCGGACTTCGCTCCCGGCGGATCGCGTCGAAAAATCTCGAGGAATATTTTCTAGCCGGACGGACCCTCCCCGGCTGGAAAGCTGGCCTCAGCATGGCGGCTACGCAGTTCGCTGCGGACACGCCACTTCTCGTCACTGGAATGATCGCCGCCGGCGGGATCTTTTCTCTCTGGCGTCTGTGGATCTACGCCCTCGCATTTCTACTCATGGGGCTCGTTCTGGGGCCCGCGTGGCGTCGGACGAACGTGCTCACGGACGCGGAGCTCGCCGAGCTTCGGTACGGCACGCGTCTCGCGACTACGCTTCGGGTGGTCAAGGCGATTTACTTCGGGATTGTAACTGGGGCGCCTCGTACTTCGCCAACGACATCTACGCGCGGCTCATCTCCCGGGCCTGGCTTCGCCGGGAGCCGAGTCCGCGCTCCCTGGTCTGGGTCGCCCGGCTTGCGAAATCTCATCATCCTCGGTCTGGCGTTCTTGGTGCTCACCCAGCTCGATGCGATCCAGTCGGCGTGGCACACGACCCTGCTGCTCGGGGCGGGCATGGGAGTTCCGCTGGTGCTTCGCTGGTGCTGGTGGCGCATGACGGCTCTCGCGGAGCTCGGGAGCATCGTGCTTTCCAGCCTGCTTTCCCCCCTGGTCCTGGTCACGCTCTCGAGCGAGGGGGCTCGCCTGCTCGTCGTTGCGCTCGCCTCGACGGGCACTGCCATTGGGCTCTCCCTCCTGCAAAACGATCCGCGTGCGGCGCGACCATTTTACGAGCGAGTGCGTCCTCCCGGCTTCTGGGGACCGGTCGCCCGCGCCGTGGGTGATGATCCCGCCGTCTCGCGATACGCGCTTCGACGCGGCGCGGCGTGGGTGGTGATCTTCGCGGGTGCCGTGTTCGCGTGGCTCGTCGGAGTGGGAACGCTCCTGTACGGCGGGTCGCCTCCGAGCTGGCTTCCCTTTCGACCGGCGTGGATTGTCCTACTCTTGGCCGGAGCGAGTGCTTCCACGTTCTGGATCGTGACACGTTGGAAGACTCTCGGAGCACTCGATCGCAAAGAAGATTGAACTTTCGAAGTTGACAGTTTACGAATGCTGGCGTATCCATTTGGCGTCCCATGCAAGAAACTTTTGAAACCTCACGAACGAACCCGGCGAGCACGTTGCCCGCGGGCATGCGTCCGTGTCTCGATCGCATCGCGGTCGGAGGTTTCGTTTAGGGCAGCTCGAGCCATGCAATTGCTCGAGGCCGCCCGCGAACACTCCGCCGGCGGCCTCGCTGCATTTGTGGGCAAAAATGCCGGACAATTCGCAAATTTTTGCTCTGATTCGATCGACTCCTCGTCTCGTACGTAAGGCCCTTTGATACAGGAATCATGACCTCGAAAACCCTCATCCCATTCGCGTTGCGTCGACCGCTCCGGTCACGGCGGGTGATGTGTATCGTGGAGAATTCGAAATATTCTCCTTCGCACACCGCGACATCGCCCGTCGCGAGTGACGTCGATCACGAAGGAGCGCGCACCTGAGCGGCTGAATCGAATCATAGATTCGCGAAAGCCGCCGAGGTGACACACCAGGCGGCTTTTTTGCATTTGAAGCATCGCGGGCTCGACCAGAGCCAGCGAGGAACGGGACCAGTCCATTCAACCACACGGACCGCGAACGCGCGGGGTATTAGCTCAATGGCAGAGCAGCCGGTTCTTAACCGGTCGATCCGGGTTCGAAATCCCCGATGCCCCACCCCGACTCAATCGAGTCGGTCATCAAATCGCCCCTTCGCGGGTCGGCGCACTCGTGCGCCCTGATGTTTGAAAACTCGTGCGACGATCTGCGCGCCACCTCTCGAGGCGAGCGCGTCGATCATTCGGGTAGCAGCTCCACGTGCTACCCGCGCTGCCCGCGTACGCTTCTGGTGAGGCGGCTGGATTGTCGATCCAGCGAGGAGGGTTCGATCCCCTTCGCGGGCGCCGGGGCGTTTCTCTGGGCTTTTCCGGAGAAATTCCCCGTTAGAAAAGGAAATTGAATGAGTACGAAATATCTCGCTCGGACCGTGATCGAGGGAGGTCGGTACTACTTCAACTGCTGGGAAAGGCGTCAGTCGTCCAAGGTCGAGCGCACGCGAGTGCGCGAGGAGCTCCGTCAACTGTGCACGGATCCCGCCGCCTGGGACGGTCTGGCACTCACGCCCCGTAAACCGGTCCACAAGTCGTTTCGAGACAAGCTGGCGCCGGCGTACCGCTTTCTTTCGTCACGAGCCAACAAGAGCTGGAACGAGTCGTACGCGCTCCTCCGCGAGCGCTTCGACGACCGCACGACCGCGGGCCGGCACATTCTCTTCGACCATTTGCTCCGCTCCATCGAGCACGACGGCGAAGCTCACCACTCGCCCTGGATTTCGCGCTGGGGGCGGTTCGTGGTCGACAAGGACGATGTGCTGCGAAAGGTCACGCGTCCGAGGCGCAAGCGGCGTCCTTCGGACGCTCTCTCCCTGTCCTGCCGGATCGCAGGCTTCGGTTTACGAAACCGATTGCGCTTGGTTCGACTCCAAGCAGGGAGGCCGATCGCTCCCTGTCCTGCCAGATTGCAGGCACCGGTGTCCGAAGCCGGTTGTTCTCGGTGCGACTCCGAGCAGGGAGGCGAAGTCTTTTCGGGGCGTGAGCATGCGCTGAGACGCAGGGTCGGCTGTAAACCGATCGCCCACGTGGCTAGTCAGGTTTGATTCCTGGGCGCCCCACCATCGGGTTTCGAACAGAAATCGAACAGGAAGGCGGAAGGACGGAAGCCATTGAAAAGAAGATTTCTGATTTTTCCTTCCCGACCTTCCGCCGCTTCGGCCGCGCGTCGAGGCGTGTCCTGTGAAATCTCAAATCTCCCCAGCGCGAGACGAAAGTAGGTGTTGGAAATGAACTCGCAAACCTTGCTCCTGACCCCGTGGTATTTTCCGCACAAGGTGATGGGCTGGCAGCACGCTGTCACGCTCCTCTACCTCGGCAAGGTCAACGTCGTCGTGTCGTACGACGACGAGATCCGCTCTCCGTCCGTTTCGATTCGGATGCCGGCAGTGGTTCGGTTGAAGAAGAAGATGGCCACGGAGAAGCGCGGGGTGAAGTTTTCGCGTCTGAACGTCTACGTTCGTGACGGCTTCACTTGCGCTTACTGCGAGACCAAGCTTCCGATGTCGAAGCTCACGTACGACCACGTCATCCCGCGCTCGCGCGGTGGGCGTACTGAGTGGCTGAACATCGTGACCGCTTGCTACCCGTGCAACTCGAAGAAGGGCAACAAGACCCCGATCGATGCTGGCATGCGGATCAAGCGGCCGCCGTTTCGGCCGTCGTCTTTGCCGATGATTGCTCCGCTCATCGACCCGACTCGGGCTCCGATCGAGTGGCGTGACTTCGTGCAAGTCGGCATCGCCTGAGCGCGCGTGGACCGTCCGAACGTCGAAAGCACGCGAGTCGGTCCGCGCGGCTCTGTTTTTCCAGTCTTCGGAGACGAAACCGGCGATGGCGCCGGGCCCGGTTGGAAGCCGGTGCGCACCCACGGGTGTGTGGATCGAGCCCACTCGTCTCCGCCCGTCCCTCGAATTTTCTGAGCGTAGCTTAGCTTGGCGAAAGCGCCGGTTTCGGGAACCGGAGACCGCAGGTTCGAATCCTGCCGCTCAGACCCATCGCATTGCACGGTAGCCAAGGGGAAAGGCCCGCGGCCGTTAACCGCGTCATCGTGAGTTCGAATCTCACCCGTGCAGCTGTGCCGCCATCCGAAGGTCGGGGCCCTCCCTCGTAGCGAGGTCTCGTGAGTTCGATTCTCACTGGCGGCTCCCACGGCCCGTTCGTCTAGTGGAAAGGATCTCGGTTTCTCAGACCGATGACGAGAGTTCGATTCTCTCACGGGTCGCCCCACGGCCCGTTCGTCTAGTGGACAGGATCTTGGTTTTTCACGCCAAGGAGGAGAGTTCGAGTCTCTCACGGGCTGCCGCTGCGTCGGAAGCTAACCTGGTGGAAGCACCGGCCTGAAGATCCGGGGGTGTTGGTTCGATTCCAACCCGACGCACCAGGGCTCACGGGCACGAGGTCGTGGTGACCAACCGGTTTCCAAATCCGGAGGATGGGGTTCGATTCCTCACGGGCCCGCCAACGAAATCACGTGAACAGGAAGGCGGAAGGAACGGAAGGAAATCAGGAGACTTTCTAAAATAGTCTTCCGAGCTTCCGCCTTCCTGTTCGATTCCCCACGGGCTCGTTCAATGAAATCACGGGACTGACCGCGAGGCGCGGGCCGATGCTTTGCACACATCCGGAAGAGGGTGCGACTCCCTCCAGTTCCACTGGGAGAAGGGGAACAACGGCAAGGAAAGGACCGAGAACGCTACGCTCATTCCACGCCGGCGGCCTCGAAGTACGTGCGGGGATGGTCCAACAGCAGGACGCCGGCTTTTGATGCCGTGAGATTCAGGTGCGAATCCTGATCCCCGTTCCACCCGCTCGCGGGCTAGTTCGCCCACGCCTGTCTGATATGCAGGTTTCCCAGGTGCGATTCCTGGCGAGCGGACCGCACATCGCGCACGCGGGGATGGTCCAATAGTAGGACGCCGGCCTCTGACGCCGTGAGGTTCAGGTGCAAATCCTGATCCCCGTACACGGGACAGGCTCGTCTGGTGACGACACCGCTCTCACAAAGCGGATACGCCGAGTTCGATTCTCGGGTCCCGTACCGAAGGAAGGTGAACCGATCGAGGATCGGGCCTGTCTTGAAAACAGTGCGGACCTTCGGGTCCGAGGAGCGTTACCTCCGCCTTCCGCGACCGAGCTCGAGTGGCGAAATGGCAGACGCACCGGTTTCAAACTCCGGCGCTCCTTCGAGAGCGTGTGAGTTCGACTCTCACCTCGAGCACCCAACGCTACGACCCAGGCGGGACCGATCTCTCATAAGGATCCGGGACGCGGCTCGATTCCGCGCGTAGCGACCCCTGCGGGACGAGTCGCCTGGTGACGACGCCACCATGACAAGGTGGATTTGCCGAGTCCGATTCTCGGGTCCCGCACCGAACGCGAGGGAGGTGAACCGGTCGAGGATCGGGCCTGTTTCGAAAGCAGTGCGGACCTTCGGGTCTGGGGAGCGTGACCTCCGCCTTCCGCGAAAGAACGAATGCTCGAGTGGCGAAACTGGCAGACGCAACAGGTTGAGGGCCTGTCGCTCCTTCGAGAGCGTGTGAGTTCGATTCTCACCTCGAGCACCACGACAATGTTTGGAAGCTGAACTGCCGACAGCGGCGGGCCCCGTTGCTAGCGGGTGCGCACCGGACAAGCCGGTGTGGGGTGCGAGCCCTCCGGCTTCCGCAAGACAAGACACGCGACGGTCGTCCAATAGTAAGACTCGAGAGCGCCACTCTCGGAATGTGGGTGCGATTCCCGCCCGTCGCTCCAGTGCCTCGCTAGCCGGCACACCTCTCTGCCACGAGCTGCGCTCTTTGCGTTCTCGCTCCTGGTATCGGGAAGGTGCGTTCCGGGAGACGCTGACTGAGGATCGCGGGTTCGACTCCCGTCACGTGCACCAACTTGGCGCGTGTAGCGTAGTGGTAACGCATCAGACTCGTACTCTGACATCCATGAAGGCTAACTATAAGCCTTCGATACCTCGGTCTCGGCGGGCGAGCCGTCCACGTTCGCAGGGAGCGTTCGCGCCCTTTGCGGGCCCCTCGCGCCGTCCTCGGTGAGCGCGCTCTCGAAGACGGGTATCGGCCATCGTCGCGGCGACCGCCGGTTCCCCACTTCGAGAGCCCACTTCCACGAGCGCGGCGCGAGGTCCGTGACGTTCGACTCTCGAGCTTCGGCGAATGGCTTCGCAAACGCCATGCGCACGCTCGAGCCCAGAGCGTCGGAGGGCCGTCCGTCGGGGCCACTTCTTTTCTCGTCGCTAGAAGGTTCTGAAGACATCGCGTCTTCCCGTGTGCCGGCGGTTCCGGCTTTGGAGACCACGACCATGTTGAAGACTTTTCGAGTCGATTTCGAACGAACGCGTGGTGGTCCTCCGGGACGGGATCCCGATTCGGGCTTTCGGGTCCGGGACGCCACCGCGTGTGGGGCACGCGCCTCACTGATCTGCGCTGGAACACCGATCAGTTGGTGTTCACGGCACGGCCGGAGGCGCGCGCCATCTTGCCGAGCGAGTGGTACGCCGAGGTTTCCTTGGGTCCGCTCGAGCGCGGCATCGTGTTTCGCGATCGGGTGCCGGTGAAGTTCCTGCGTCCGGGCGTCCACCGTCTTTGGACCGTCGACGCGGCGGTTGCACTTCGGGTGTTCCGTATCGACGAGCCGATGCCGGAGCTCGATGACGAGATCGTGGCCATCTTGCCCCGGGGCGAGTACGTCCACGCGACCATCATCGCTCACCAGCGCGGACTCAAGTTCGTCCGTGGTGAGCTCGTCGAGATCCTGCCGCCGGGCCGCTACGCCTTCTGGTCGCACCCGGAGGCGGAGGTCTTGTTGCAGGCGGTCGACATGCGGAGCGAGCAAGTGTCCATCGTCGGTCAGGAGCTGATGACCCGTGACAAGGTCACGCTGCGCCTGACGCTGACGGTGGAGTACGCAATCGAGGATCCGGCCACGGTCGTGACCTCGGTCGCGAACGTGCGCGATGCGATCTATCTCATCGTACAGCTTGCAGCGCGTGAATTCGTCGCGGGCGTCAGCCTCGACGAGCTGCTCGAAGGCCGGGACTCGATGGCGCGCTTCCTCGAGGAAGACGCGGTACCGAAGGCACGGCGTTTCGGTGTTCGCGTCGAGCGAGTCGGTCTCAAGGACGTGGTTCTGCCGGGCGAAATGAAGACGCTGCTTGAACCGCGTGATCGAGGCCGAGAAGGAAGCCGCAGCCAACGTCATCTTGCGTCGAGAGGAGACGGCGGCGACGCGGTCCCTCGCCAACACGGCCCGCGTGATGGCGGACCAGCCGATCCTGCTGCGCCTGAAGGAGATCGAAACCATGAAGGAGATCGCGGGTCGCATCCAGGAGGTGCGCCTCGTGGTCGGCGCTGAGTCTCTCTCGTCGCTGCTCCCGGCTGAGCTCTTGGGCAAGCCGCGTGCGTCGAGCTGATTCGCGCTTTGGCCGGTGGGCTTCGTCCGTCTTCGGACGGAGGAGCTCACCGATTTTTTTCGACCCGATGGTCCGGTGGCCGCCTCGGTTTGCAAGTCCGTGGGGGCGAGTTCGACTCTCGCTCGGGTCTCCGTCGTCGCACGAGTTTTTGGATGAACAGGAAGGCAGAAGGACGGAAGGAATGCGGGAGGATTTGGTTCTTCCGCGAATCTCTTCCGCGCCTCCGTCTGCTTGTGAAATTTCGCCTGGTCGTGGGGCGTGGGGTAAAAGCCGAGCATGGGTCGACGACACTCCGCGAGCCTGGCCCGTGCCGGTGCCTTTCTGTCGGTCGGCCTCTTTTTCGGCGTGCTGATGCTTTGGCTGGCTGACTTCGTCACGCCCTCGATGCTGGGCTCCGCCGCGCTGATCTTCGTCGCACCCTTGGGGGTCATCGTGGGCGCACTGGCGCGTCGGCGAAAGGGCAAGCACCGGACGGTCGCGACCCTCGGACTCGCAGGCAATGCGATGCTGCTGGTGGTGACCCCAATCTGGTCCATCGTGTCGAGCCTCGTGCTCGGCTCGTGAGATTCAGTTCGGCATGTCGAGAGCGTCGCGAAGCTTTCGCAAGAGGGCGCGGGAGGAAAATGGCTTTTGTAGAAAAGCGACTCCCGCGTCGAGCATGCCGTGGCGAACAATCGCGTCGTCCGTGTAGCCGGACATGTATACGACGCGAAGCTCGGACCGCTCGCGACTCAAGATCTCGCCGAGCTCTCGGCCCGTCATCGTCGGCAAGACGAGGTCGGTCAGCAGAAGGTGGAGCGGTCCGGAGTGGGCACGTGCCACCCGGAGGGCCTCATCCGCGTCCGGTGCCACCAGCACGAGATAGCCACGGGTTGCCAACATTCTGACTACGGCCGCCCGCACGGAAGGCTCGTCCTCGACCAGCAAGACTGTTTCAGTTCCTCCGAGCTCCGCGTCGTCCGAAGCCTTCGGAACGATCGCGGCGTCCGATCGAACCCGCGGAACATAGATCTTGAACGTCGTTCCGTGTCCCGGTTCGCTGTACACCCAGACGTGGCCGCCCAGCTGTTTCACGATCCCATGGCACACCGCGAGGCCCAGGCCAGTACCCTGGCCCACGCCTTTCGTGGTGAAAAAAGGTTCGAATACTCGGTCACGCACTTCGGGCGTCATGCCGATGCCAGTGTCGGACACCGAGAGCACCGCGTAGTCGCCGGCTGGCACCGAGGAACGTTCGCCGACGTATTCCTCCTCGAAGCTGGCCGCATCGAGCTCCAGCGTCAGCTTTCCTCCGGCAGGCATCGCGTCCCGGGAGTTGAGCGCGAGGTTCATCAAGATTTCGCTCGAACTGCGCCGCATCGAGCTCCGCGCAGACCGGATCCTTTGCTGCCAAAGTGGCAAGCTCGATCTGTTCGGGCAGTACGCGGCGAAGCATCTTGCCTGCGTCGCGCAGTAGTTGGTTCAGCTCGACCACTTCTGGCTGGAGCACCTGGCGACGGGAGAACGCGAGCAGCTGCGCGGTGAGGGAACGCGCACGGTCAGCCGCTTTGAGCACCTCCCCGATGTCCTCTCCTGACTGGACATCCTCCGGGTCGAGAGCGTCCTGCACGAAGGTGGAGAAGCTGATGATCGCCGTCAGCAAGTTGTTGAAGTCGTGGGCCACGCCCCCGGCGAGCTGCCCGACCAGCTCCATCTTTTGCGCGTGGAGAAGCTGCGCTTCGAGCTTTTTTCGGTCGGTGAGATCGCGGATGGAGCCGATGATTTCCAGGTTCTCCCCCTCGCCCACGGGGCTCAGCCAAACCTCGACAGGAAACTCGCGCCCATTCTTGTCCACCGCGACGAGCTCGCGATTTCCGCGCATGGCCCTCGGCGAAGGGCCCCCGCCGACGTATCCAGTCCGATGCCGGACGTGACCCTCACGCAATCGTTTCGGGACGAGCATTTCGATGTGCTTGCCGTGGAGCTCGTGTCGCAGGTAGCCGAACAAGCGTTCGGTCTCGGCGTTGGCATAGCGAATCTTGCCGTCGGCGTCCGATACGACGACCGCGTCCGGAGCGTGCTCGATGAAGCCTCGGTCTTTCTGCCCGGATGCTTCATCGGGCTCGGAGTGCCTGACCACGACGACGACGCCCGCTCGCTTGTTGGGCGCATCCTGGTAGGTCAAAAGCTCCACGTTGCCCGACTCTTCGCCTGCGCTGTCCACGTCGCGTCCGAGAGCCTCCTCGACCGCACGCAGTGCCTTGGAAAGCGGCAGCCCATCCCCCTCGAAGCTCGGGCCCAGCAAGCGTTTTGCCGTCTCGTTCATCCAGACGACCTTGCCGGTAGCGTCCGCAGCGACGACCACGTCTCGCTTCCGGGTGAGACTGAGGATGCTCTCGATCACGATGAATTCTTGATGATCGACCTGAAACCTACGCTGCGCAAGCGCCCCAACTATCCGAAATAGCCGAATATTTACAGGAAAAGATCGTCGGCGGGTCTCGGCCGTAAGAAAATGGGCCAATCCTCGTTAACCCTGGAGAGCTCGATGAAGGTCAAAACGCTAGGTGCCCTCGCTGCACTGGGGATGCTGCTTTCGAGCGTCACCGTTTGGTCGGTGACGAAGCCGACTCCAGAGGGTTGGCCTTCGGGCAAGTCGGATGTCGTGCCCACCGAGGAAGTCCTCGGACCCGCATTCGCCGGCGCCGCGTTCACGACCGGCAAGACGCTGATGATGGAGGGGCGTCTCGGGCACTCGAAGCTGCTCTCGACCAAGGACAGCGAGACCATGCTCCTCGTCAACGTGACCGCCGACAAGGACGCTGTTACGAACTCGCAGACTCCACTCAATCTCGCGATCGTCATCGACCGATCGGGATCCATGAAAGGACGCCGCCTGGCCAACGCGCTCGACGCGGCTCGCGGAATGGTTCGGAGGCTCCGAGATCGCGACGTGGTCAGCGTCGTTTCCTACAACACGGGAACGGACGTTGTGGTTCCTCCCACCGGGGTAGACTCGTTCAGTCGTGACCGAATCGTTGCGTCCCTCGACACCATTTCCGCAGAGGGCGACACCTGCATCTCGTGCGGAATCGATTCTGGTATGGAGCAGCTCAGGCAGCGCAGCGGAAACGGCATGATCGATCGCTTGCTCCTGCTCAGCGACGGCGAAGCGACCGCGGGTGTCCGCGACGTAGAGGGGTTCCGATCGATCGGTTCCCGAGTACGACGTATGGGAGCCAGTATCACCTCGGTAGGCGTCGACGTTCAGTACAACGAACGAGTGATGAACGCTCTGGCCATCGAGTCCAACGGCCGCCACTACTTCGCAGAAAACGCCAGCTCCCTGGTCCGAGTGTTCGATGAAGAGCTCGACTCGCTGGTGAAGTCGGTGGCCAAGGACTCCGAGGTCGCCATCGAGCTCTCGCCCGGAGTGGAGGTCGAGCGCGTTTTCGATCGCACGTTCCGTCGTGATGGCAACAAGCTCCTGGTCCCGCTCGGCACCTTCAGCTCCGGCGAAGAGAAGACGGTCCTCGTTTCGCTGCGCATTCCTCGAGGTGCCGCCGGGGAACGGCCGATAGCCAACGTGAAGATGACCTACGACGACGTCACGGGAGCCATTGGTAGCGGCGTGTGCGAAGGCAAGCTCGCTGCCTTGCTGACCGAGGACGAAAATGCGATTTCGGCCGAGCTCGACCCGTTCGTCCGAGCCCGCGTTCTACGAAGTGAGACGGCGTCTGCCCTCAACGATGCCAATGATCTGTGGGAGAGTGGTCGTTCCGACGAAGCGCGAAAGCGGCTACAGGACGGTCTTTCCAACTTGCGCAAGGAGCGGGAGCAAGCTCTGCGCCGTGCCGGTCCCACGGCCAAGCCGAAGCTCGCTGCGGACCTGGGCAAGCAGGAAAAAGCGCTGGACGAGGCGAGCACGGGTTTCGCGTCGCCGCCTGCAGCGGCTGCCGAACCCGCACGACAGCAAAAGGCCCAGGTGCGCAGCAACTCCGTGCGTGCTCTCGAAGCCGGTTTCTGATCCAAGTCTTCCACCAAAGCTTCTTTCTTCTGTTTCGATCGGGCACGCATTTGCGCGCTCGAAATGCATGGATCCCCGTGGCTTGAGCCGCGGCGAGAATTTGTCGATGCTTGCCAAAGCCAGGCGCAGGGCATCGAGTCCGAACAGCGGAGGAGAGAATGAGCGAAACCAATCGAGCGAAGTCACGCACGCGAATCATTCAACGCATCGTGCTCGCGGGGCTCGCGTTCCTGCTGTTCGTCGGCGTGATCCTGATCATCGTTCTCAGAAAGCCTCCGCCGGCCGCGGCCGCCCCGATCCAAGCTCGCCTGGAGCTGGCAGCAGGGGAGGTAACGGTAGATCTCGGTGACGGTCCCACGCGTGCAGTGTCGGGGACGCCGCTGCTCGAGAGCGCGAAAATCAAGACCGAGAAGGGCGCTCGCGCTCTGGTTCGTCTTCCCGACGGCTCACGTCTGTTCGTCCGCGCCGAGAGCGCTCTCACCCTCGGGACAGAATCCGTATCCCTCGAACAGGGCGAGTACTTCCTGGATGCTCCGCCTACCGATCGCAAACCGCTCGTGCACCAGGTCGGTGATACGGCCATCACGGGCGCCGAAGCTGGTCTCTCGATTCGTCGCGATGGCAATGGCTGCACGATCTACGTCGCGCGGGGAATGGCTACGGTGATCGCCAAGGGGGGTCGCGTGGAGGTGAAGGCCGGTGAGCAAGCCACGGTCGTGGCCGACAAGCCGCCGGCGGTGAGTCCCGTCGCGTTCTGGGAAGACTGGACCGGCGGAATGGCGGACGACGAGCTCGGGTCTCGGCGTTCCGGGTGCGGGCGCGGGCAGCATTTACGGCGTCGACGTTGGCGCCATGGCGGGCAGTCCGGCGCGCCGACTCGAGATCAGTCGCCAGGCGGTGCGCGCGACGGTGCGCGGAAGGCATCAGCGAGACCGAGGTTGATCAGACCTTCTTCAACCCCGGCGAACGCAGACGTCGAAGGTTGGTACTGGTTCACCGTGCCCGAAGACGCGAGCGTCACCGGCTTCGCGCTCGAGACGAACGGCGCGCTCGTTCGAGGGCGAGTTCATCGAGCAAAAGGAAGCGGCAGCCCAGTACTCCGCGGCCAAATCCACCGGCCACGCTCCTGCGATTCTCGAGTGGGTCGACGCGCGCACCTATCGCGCGCGCATCTACCCGGTGACGGCCGGAGGCTCACGACGCGTCGTCTTGCGCTACGTGCAGCTCAGCCCTTCCACGGACGAAAAACTCAGCTACGTCTACCCGATGGGGCGCGGGCGATCCAGTGCGCATCGGCGAATTCTCACTGAGCGTGGACCTCGGCGACGCCGGCACGAAGATGAAGATGGCCACTCTCGCGGACGCGCGAGTGGAAAAGGACGGCAGGCTCGTCACCATGCGTCGCTCGGGATACACGCCGCGAGCCGACTTTCAGCTGGAGGCGACGCTTCCGGACAAGCGTGCCCCACTCACCGTCTCGCGCTTTGCAGCGGGTGGGGAGAGCGCGGACTACGTGATGGTGCGCTACACGCCCGATCTCGACTGGAAGAAGCAGAAAGCGCTGCGAGGCGACGTCGTGGTCGTGGTCGACACGTCGGCCGCTGGGGACGAAACCGCGCGCCAGCTCAAGACCGCCACTGCCGAAGCGATCTTGCGCGCGCTATCCGACGAGGATCGATTCGCGCTCGTGGCGCTCGACGTCCGGCCGACGGTGCTCCATCCGCGGGAGGGGCTGGCTCCGGCGTCGGAGAAGGAAATCGCCAAAGCGCTCGAGGCGCTGGCGGATCACCCGTCCGGCGGCGCGACCGATCTCTCGAGCTGTTCGACGTTTCTCTGGCGCGCCTGCACGGCGGCCGAGCAGCCGGCGGTCGTGTACGTGGGTGACGGCATCGCAACCAGCGGCGAGATGACCGGCGAGCAGCTGGTGGAGCGGTTGCGGCGGGCGATGGGTACGTCGCGCGCCCGATTGTTCAGCGTCGCGGTGGGGACCGACGCGAGCTTCCCTCTTCTCGGGGAGCTCGCCCGAGCCGGAGGAGGCGTCAGCATGCGGGTGGACGAAGCGGACCAGACGACGGCCCGCGCCCTCGAGCTCACAGCTGCACTCAAGATGCCGACGATTACGGATCTCGAGATCGATCTCGGCGCGGGTCTCGACGAGCCGTTCTCCAGTGCGAGCGGCAAGGTGAGCAAGGGCCACGAGGTGGTGGTGCTTGCGCGCACGCATCACGATCTGCCGAAGACCGTCAAGGTCCGCGGGCGCATCGGCGGCGAAGCGTTCGAGAAGGAATACCCGACCGAGCGGGACAAGAGCGTGCTCAACGCGTTCGTGCCACGACTGTGGGCATCCGAGTACGTGAGGCGCTTGCTCGGCGGCGCAGAAGGTCCGGATGCCGAGCGCGGTCGCATCGTCTCGCTGGGGCTCGAGTACGGGCTGATGACGCCGTACACCAGCATCTTGGCGCTGGAAAGCGAGAGCGCCTATCGGCAGATGGGAATTCCGCGCAAGAAGAGCCCGCTCCGAGGCGAAGTTCTGGGGCAGCTCGATCCCGACACCGAAATGCGCATTGGTGTTCGGCTCGCTGCGATCCCGCCTCCGGCTGTCTTGCCGTTTGCCTGCAGCAAGCTCGAGCGAATGGGAGACAGCGACGAAGCGCCAGCGACCCAATCGAAACCAATGGTCGCGGGTGGAGAGGCTCGAGAGCAGGCAGTCTCTCCCCCGGCGTCGCCCGCCCCAGAGCCGGCCCCCAGCATCGTGGCGCCGCCCGCCGAAGTCGAGGCCGACGAGGAGCCCGCGGTGGGAGCGCTCGCAACAGCCAAGGAGGAAGGCGCCAAGATGCGCGCTCCGGCCAAAGCCGTGGCACCCAGGCCCTTTCGAGCATCACGTGCCGGCGGTGGAAAGGGCACCTCTCGCGGCCCTGCACCCGGCGATCCTTTGGCGGGTCTCGAAGATACCGAAACGGACGACAAGAACGGCAAAGACACACGTACCGCGAACGAGATCCCGGAGCAGAAGAAGGCAGATGGCTGGCAGGGTCAGCCGGTCCTGCACACTTGTAGTGACGCAGCGGCACGGCCTCTGGCTCAGCGGGCGCTGCTTTGGCAAAAACGCATCAAGACAGCCGGGTCCCCGAGCGACCTCCTGTCACGCTACGACGCCGCGCTCGGTGCTTGCGAAGTGGCCGATTGGCGCGCGGAGCGCACGTTTCTCGAGCTGATGCAGCGCAAGGTCGATTCCCAAGCGGCCGCGACCATCGTGCTCGGACGCTTCGCTCCGAGGCCCGATGTGCAAAAGTTCTTGGCCAAGCTGATCCTCCGGCGAGCGGTCGACGCGGGCTTGGTGACCGGTGTGGAGCGCGCCCTGTTCGGCAACACGGTCGACTGGGTCAAGGTCGATCGTGAGCTTTCCGAGATCGAGGACATCGATAAGCGCATCGCTAGGCTCCGAGAGTCCATGGCCAAGGCCCCGGACGATCCCAATGGCGGAATGCGCTTGATCAAGCTCTTGATCGTCGCCGGAAAGAAAGACGAAGCCGTCGCCCTCGGGCGCCGCCTGAGGGACCAGGGCTTCCTCACACCGAACATCGCTCGTGGCATTGGCGACGTGCTGGCTCGGGCCGGGTTGGCGGACGAGGCGGTCCGCACCTACTCGGAGATCGTCGAGTTCGATCCCGACGGCATCGATTCGCGGCGCTTGCTCGGAGACATCTACCTGGCGCACGGCTGGTACGAGCCGGCGTACCGCCAGTACCGGACGATCACCGAGCAAGCCAAGGAAGATCCTCTCGGTTGGTTGCGTCTCGGGGCTGCCGCTGCGGGCGCGGGACGCGTCGACGAAGCGTTGCGGCTCGAGCGCAAGATTGCCAACGCGCAGGGCACTCCCGGACCGGCGGATCCTCGGCGATGGGCGCGACTCTTGTCCGCGTCACGCCTGGCTCGCTTGATCGACGGCGCGTCGAAACCCGGCGCTCCCAAACCCGAGAGCGTGAAGCGCGAGCTGAAGGAGCTGCAGCTGTTCAGCGGGCCCGGGACTCTGGTGGTCCTGACCTGGGAGGACGTGAACGTGGACCTGTCACTCATCACGCGTGCCGATGGCAAGGACGCCGCCCTGGGCGAATCCACCGATGGCGCCAAGGTGGGGCTGGCGGCGGTGATGCTCTCGACCGCCGATGCGGACCGCGCCGAGCTGGTTGCCCGGTTACGCAGCCTCAAGGAAGACCACGACATCACGCTTCAGCGCCATGACGTTGTTTGGAACGGCAAGGACTTCAAGGTGGAGGTCAAGCCGGAGAAGCTAGCCGCCGGTTCGACGGAGGCTGCGCTCTAGAGTCCTTGTGAGCCGGTCTCCGCTGACGATCGGGATTTGGTCTTTCAAGACCCCAGCTAGCGCTTGCTGGGCTCGCCGTCGGTGAGCTCCTCGGTCCGCTCTTCGAACCACAGCTCCATTCCTTCGACATTGGGGCCCCAGCGCAGAACGGCCGCCTCCGGCGCGAGAGTCGTTGCAGCCTCGAACTCTTCAGCGAGATCGTGCATGCGTCGCACTTGCTCCTCACGCCAGCTCGGCGGGGCGCCGTCGTCGGGCTTGAGCCAGCAGGCGCTCCCCTTGGTGACCACACGCGCGTGAGCGTTCGGATGGTGCTTCAGGTAGGCGGCCACCATCGCTTCGACCAGGCGCTTCCGCGCCTTTTCGAAGGTCACTACCGTTTCGATTTGGCGGCCCATGACCCGCGCAACTATAGCTCACTCTCTCGGAGGACGGATTGAAACCCGGTGACCATCCCGAATTCTTCCGCTGGCCGGCGCCCGAGGGGCGTTCGCGCGAAAGCAGCATCCGACTGGACGGCCAGGGCCGGTTTTGGCACGACGAGGAGCTGGTGACCCATCCGAAGATGGCGCAGGCGTTCGCGTCGTGGATCGCGAAGCATCCCGACGATGGGCGGTTCATCCTCACCAACGGCTATGATTGGACGTATTTTCAGGTAGACGATGTTCCGTTTTTCGTGCGTGGGGTGCGGGTGGAACCAGATCGCGTTCGGGTCGTGCTTTCCGATGAGAGCGAAGAGGATCTCGACCCTTCCACTCTCGTCTTGGGGGAAAACGGGGCGCTTTACGTTCGCGTCAAGGCCGGGGCGTTCGAGGCCCGCTTCACGCCGGAAGCGCAGACGCTCCTTTCTCCGGTGCTGGTGGCGGACGAAACGGGCGCCGTGGCGGTCGAGCTCGCCGCTCGGCGGTATGTCGTCGGGCCGCGGATCGCCGAGTCCTAGGCCGGTTCGGCGCGTTCTTCGCGATCTGCTCGTTCCCATGCCCCCGCCCGTGATAGAAACCCCGCCTTCATGAAGCGGAGCGAACGCCCGAGGAGGGCGGCATGAACTGGAGACGGGGCCAAGGGCCGAGGCGTAGGTCTAAGCGCCTGCTCGAGGGAATCGAACGCCCGAGGAGGGCGGCGTGAAAGTTCTGGTGGCGGACAAGCTGACCGCGTCGGCGCTCGACGAGATGCGGACGCTGGGCGTGGATGTGACGTACCAGCCGGACATCCTGCCGGAGAAGCTACCGGAAGCGACCCGCGACGTGAACGTTCTCATCGTGCGCGGGACGGAGGTTCGCGCCGACACGATGAAGGCGGGGCTCGCGCTGAACCTCATCATTCGTGCCGGAGCCGGTGTGAAGAACATCGATGTAAAGACCGCGAGCGAGCGCGGGATCTACGTCGCGAATTGCCCGGGCAAGAACGCAAGCGGTGTGGCCGAGCTGACGATGACCTTGATCGGTTCTCTCGATCGAAGAGTTCCCGATGGCGTTGCCAGCTTGCGTGCTGGCAAGTGGGACAAGCAAGAATTCGCTCAGGCGCGCGGGCTTCGCGGCCGCCGATTGGGCATCGTGGGTTTCGGACACGTCGGGCGCGCAGTGACGAAGCTCGCTCAAGCCTACGGTCTCGACGTGCACGCGTGGAGTCGTTCGCTCACCCCCACCCGCGCCTTGGAGTTCGGGATTGGTTGTGCATCGAGCATCGTGGAGCTGGCACGTGAGAGCGACATCCTGAGCGTGCATCTCGAGCTCACCGAACGCACCCGGGGCATCATCTCTCGCGAAGTGATCGACACGCTTCGGAATGGCGCGATGTTGATCAACACCGCGAATGGCGGCCTGATGGACTGGCCAGCGCTGGTCGAGCTCGCGCCACTCAAGGATCTTCGAGTGGGCCTCGACGTGCTTCCCAACGAGCCCGACTCTCGCGTGGCGGACTACGACGCTCCGATTCTTCACGCGGGGCTGGTCTACGCCACGCCCCATATCGGCGCCTCGACGGACGAAGGGCAGACCGCGATCGCCGCAGAGACGGTGCGCATCTTGCGGAGCTTCTTGGTCAAAGGCGAGGTGCCCAACGTGGTGAACATCACGACCGCGTCACGTGGCCGCTACCAACTCGTGGTGCGCTTCCTGGACAAGGTAGGAGCGCTCGCCAACGTGCTCGGCGTGCTGAAGCGCCACGGCATCAACATTCAGGAGCTCGACAACACGGTGTTCGAGGGGGGAAAGGCCGCTTGCGCCAAGATCCGCACCGACACCCGACCGAGCGAAGGATGCCTGACGGAGATGATGGCGTTCAGTGATGAAGTCCTCCACGTCGATCTCGTGACGTTGCCCAATCTGGCATAGAGCGCCGTCCGCCGGGTTTTTGCGCTTCTTCGTCTCGGGAGCGGCCATCTGATAGATTGAGGCCGTGCGACGTTGGACGCTCCTCGCCGCGACGCTATTTTTGCCCCTCGCGGGATGCTCTTTGTCGAACCTCGACTCTCTCAAGGGTCAGGACGAGGACGCGAGCATTGGGGAAGCTCGGGCAGCGACGCCGGACCCGGTGAGCTGCCGAACGGCGCCCTGTGCGCGAGTGCGGGTAGTTGCGTTTCGGGCTTCTGCGTTTCGGGAGTCTGCTGCGACACTCAATGCGATGCGCTGTGCACCGCGTGCACGGCGAGCGGCAAGGAGTCGGGGGAGCAGGACGGCGTGTGCGGGCCCGCCAAGGCCGAAACGGATCCCCGGGGAGAATGCCCAGAAGACGGGCCCGAAGGCTGTCAGCGAAACGGGAAGTGCGACGGCGCCGGGGCTTGCAGTTTGTACCCGGCGGGTACCCAGTGCAGCGGGACCACCTGCTCGAACGGCGTGAAGACGCTGCCCAAGCTCTGCAATGGGAAGGGAGAGTGCGCGGCGCTCGGCCTCGAGCCCTGCGAGCCGCCCCAATGCGCAGGCGACCTGTGCATTTCGGACTGCATTGACGACAGCGAGCTGCGCTGCGACGGAGTACTGCGACACATTGGTCAACAAGTGCCTCGACAAGCTGGTTTCTGGCACGGCATGCGCGGCGTCCAATCAGTGCGCAAGCGGGTTCTGCGTCGACGCGGTGTGCTGTGAATCTGCGTGTACGGGGCTTTGCATGGCGTGCTCCGCGAAGCTCGGGCAAGGGCAGGATGGCCAGTGTTCGGCGGTGCTCGCGGGCGCCGACCCGAAGGGCAACTGTGCCGCGACGCCTCCCTCGTCCTGCGGTACGGACGGCGAGTGCGACGGAAACGGCGCTTGTCGTATGCACGGACCCGCGGCGGTGTGTGCTTCCATTTCGTGCGCGAACGGGGTGCAGCAAAACGAGAAGTCCTGCGATGGTGCGGGAAACTGCGCCGACAACGGGACTACGAGCTGCGCACCGTACGTTTGCGGAACCGCTCAATGCCTCACGAGTTGTGCGAGCAGCTCTCAATGCTCGACTGGCAGCGTGTGCACCCAGGCGGTGTGCAGCGGGCAGAAGTCCAACGGCGCGACGTGCAATTCTGCAGCTGAATGCAGCAGCGGGTTCTGCGTGGACGGCGTGTGCTGCAACAGCGCGTGCACTGGATCGTGTCAGGCCTGCTCCAACGCCAAGAAAGGAGCCGGCAGCGATGGGGCGTGTGGCAACGTCCAGGCGGGGCTCGACCCCCACGACAGCTGCTCCAGTGAAACGAAGAGCACCTGCGGGCAGGACGGCACGTGCAACGGAAACGGCGGCTGTCGAAAATGGCCGGCTGGGACTCAGTGCAACGCGAGCGCCTGCGGCCCCGACCCCCAGAATACGGCGCTCTACTTCCAGGACTACGCGGACACTTGCGACGGGAACGGGACCTGCGTCGACAAGGCCGGCGTCTCGTGCGGGCTCTACACCTGCGCCGGAACGGCGTGCAACGTCAGCTGCGCGACGACGACCCAGTGTGCAATCGGTACCTGCAACGTCTCCACCCAGACTTGCACGATTTGCAGCCTGCGGCCCGGGGGGCTTCGCGCCTCACCGCGCCGGAGTCTGATGCTCATGCTGTTGGTGGTGGTGGGCCTGTTCTGGCGGAGGATTCGCAGCTCTCGCGAGATCGTGGAATGATGGGGTCGATGCGCGGCGTGCTGCTCGTCCTGGCGCTTTCAGCAGCGTCTTGGGGGTGCTCCTCGTCCTCCAAGAACTCCTCCGATGGCGGAGTCGGTGGAGGAAGCGGGGACACTGGGACTCCGGTGTGCGACCAGAACGAGTCGGTGCCGTCGGGCGCGGTGTTCGTGAGCCCGAATGGCAGCGACTCGACGGGCGATGGATCGAGCGACAAGCCCCTCGCCACGATCGCGCAAGCGTTGAAGCTCGCCGCCGTCTCGGCCAAGACGCGTGGTCTTGGATCAGGGGAGCTACGCCGAGAGCCCTACGCTCGACGTGAAAGGAATCACGATCCGGGGCGGATTCAAGCGTCTGGGATCCGCCTGGGAGCGCGATTGCGCCGCGGATGCTCGTCTGAAAACCGTGATCGATTCCCCGACCAACGTCGGACTCACCGTCGTGGATGTGGCCGCCAGTCTGCGCACGCTGTCCGTGCTCACCAAAGCCGAGGGTGCCAGCGTGGCGGATGCTCCCGGTGAAAGCATGTACGGCGTTCGAGTTTCCGGGGACGCCGCGGTGGTCGATCTCGTCGATGTCCGTGTGGTCGCGGGCAAGGGAGGTGCTGGGGGTTCCGTCACGACCACGTTGCCTGGGGCGAGCGTTTCCTGCGACGGAGTCACCGACTGCGCAGGTGGCGCGGACGCCGCGGGTGCCAAGGACGGCGAGCCGGCGCCCGCCGGCAGCTTCGATTCGAGCGGCTTTTCACCGGGCGATGGTACCGACGGCATTCCCGGGACGGCCGGTGGCAATGGAACCGTGGGTACTACCGGCAAGTCCCACAGCGCTTGCATGGATCAGGGATGCGCTGGCGACTGCGTATCCAACTGCATCGCGCTCGGCAGCGGGCATTCGGTCGAGGGCGCTCACGGCCTGTGTGGGTGTGGAGGGCAGGGCGGGCCTGCCGGAGGGGGCGGGCGCGGCGGCGGAGCATCCATAGCGCTCTTCGTGAGCGGCAAGGGGGTGGTCAAGGCGTCGTACACCGAGCTCACCGCGCAAGATGGGGGTGCGGGTTCCTCGGGCCATGCCGGTGCTGTAGGAAAGCCCGGGGCGGCGGGCGCAAAGGGTGCCTCGAAGACCTGTTGGGGCGCGTGCTTCAAGCCCCAGACCTGCGGAAACTGTCTCCAGGATTCGATGGAGGCCGCGGGCGGAGACCCCGGGGGCAATGGAGGCAAAGGGTCGCCGGGCGGGTCGGGTGGCGGCGGCGCAGGGGGACCATCCATTTCGGTGGTCCGACTTTCCGGAGCTCTCGTCGTACTCGAAGATGGAAGCTTCGGAGCTCACGGAAAGGGCGGCTCGGGGGCCGGCTCGGCTCCCGCGGGCGAAGCGTCGGACGACTTCGCAGTTCCGTGACGCGGGGTCGCGCCGCTATCGTGCCTTCGATGACGAAGTCCGTCCAAGACAGGACAAGGCCCGGCATGCCCGTGGTGCGAGTTCGAAGAATGCACCGGCGCGACATCAAGCGCGTGTGGGAGTTCTTGAAGCTCGTTTTTCGCGACGTGAACCGGGACACCGTCGAGTATCAGCGACCCCGCTCGAGGCAACGCTTCGAGGAGGTCTACGAAGAAGAGGGCATCGAGCAGCTCGTCTTCGAAGTGGAAAGCGGAAGCACCACTTCGGGTGTCACGAAGCGCGTCAACCGCAGCATTGTGGCTTACACCGAATGTGCCGTTGCGCTCACCGGAGAGAGCTGGATCAACACCCGCTACTTCTCTCAGCGCGACATGCGCCCGATGTACGTGGACGAAATTGCCGTGCATCCCGATTACCAAGGGCGCGGGGTCGGAGCGTTCGCGCTGGAGCAGGTCGAGCATCTGGCGCGGGTGCGCGGCTGTACGCACTTGGTGCTCGAGGTGGCGGAGAACAACAAGGCTGCACTCTCGTTTTATCGCGGGCGGAAAATTTCACAAACTCGACGCAGGCATCTTCCTGGCGAAGAGAGTCGAGAGTGAGCGGGAGCTCCTCGGCCCCCGGGCCATGCAGAGGCGCCGGCCCCGAAAGGGGGCTCGGACGGCCAGGAGGCCGGGGATAAAGCGCTGATTTGGGCGCCCTTGCGCGACTGCCCGGCCTCCGCTAGATTCCGCCTCGACAACTCGGGTGGATCCCTGCGGACCCCCTTTCAGGGTCCGTTTTTTTTGTCCGGCATTCGCGGGCGAAGGAGTCATCCGGGGCGAGCGAGGCAGCCGCTTCTCTCGCACGTCGCTCCCATCGGAGGTAGCGGCTCCATGCACATCGTTGCGCACGAAAAACTGGAAGGACTCGACCGCGAGCGGGTGCTCGGGGTCGTAGAACCGGTTTTGCGTGCGCACGGCGTCGAAGGTGTCGAGCTGCTCTGGCGGACGGATCGCGGGGGTTGGGTGCTCGAGCTCACCATCGAGCGGCCCGAGAGCCGACGCCCTGGGGACGGTGTCTCGCTGGAGCTCTGCACCGACATATCGCGAGATCTCTCGGCGGCGCTCGACGTGACCGATGTAATCCCTCATCGCTATCGACTCGAAGTGGGCTCGCCTGGGCTCGAGCGTGCGCTCTATCAGGCCCGGGATTACGAACGTTTCGCCGGGCAACTCGCCCGACTGAAGCTCCGCCAAGCCGCATCCGACGGGCAGCGCGTCATCACGGGAACGCTGCATGGACTCGACGAGTCGGGGTCTGTGGCGGTCGAAACCTCAAAAGGTGTCCTCAGCGTCGAGCTCGAGAACATCGACGCGGCGCGACTGGTGTTCGACATGAATGCCGGTCGCGGACAAAAGGGCAGGCCGACCAGCAAAAAAAACGCTGCTCGGCGCGCATCCGGCCGTGGGCGCTGAGCTCCGGTCATTGGGAGAGTGAGTGAGAATCATGGCGCAAGCATCGGGATACGACCTCGAGCTCGGAGGAATCGTCGAACAGGTGGCCTCGGAAAAGGGGATCGACAAACAGATCCTGATCGAGACGATGGAGGCGGCCATTCTGAAGGCTGCGCAGGCCGCGTTCGGTCAGAACCGAGAGCTCGAAGCGCGCTTCAACCAGGACACGGGTCAGATCGACCTTTTCCAGTACATGACGGTGGTCGAAGAGGTCGTCGATCCCGAGCGCGAGATCGCTCTCGACATGGCCCGCAAGCACGGCCTCGAAGCGGACGTTGGGGAAGAGCTGGGCTTCCAGGTGTTCTGGCACCCGCGGGACGCAGAGCGTGCGCGTCAGCAGGACAAGGAATTCGGCTCCGTGCTCGACATGAAGCAGGCACGCAGCACTTTTGGGCGCATCGCTGCGCAGACCGCCAAGCAGGTCTTGCTGCAGCGCGTTCGTGACGCCGAGCGCGACATCATCTTCAACGAGTACAAGGACCGTCAAGGGCCAGCTCATTCGCGGCATCGTTCGTCGCTTCGAGAAGGGTCACAACATCATCGTCGACCTCGGTCGAACCGAGGGCATCTTGCCGGCCAAGGAACAGACGCCGCGGGAGACCTATCGCCCGGGTGACCGCATCGTGGCGTTCGTGAAGGAGATCGATCGCGAGGCGCGCGGTCCGATGATCATCCTGTCTCGAAGCTCGCCCAACCTGGTCGAGAAGCTTTTCGAGGCCGAGGTTCCGGAAATCTACGAGGGGATCGTCAAGATCGTCAGCGTGGCCCGCGAGCCCGGGAGCTCGCTCGAAGATCGCAGTCACCTCCCGTGACGCCGACGTCGATCCGGTCGGCGCCTGCGTCGGAATCAAGGGCTCGCGCGTCCAAGCAGTGGTTCAAGAGCTGCGTGGCGAGAAGATCGACATCGTTCCGTTCGATCGCGATCCGGCGCGATACATCATCAACGCCATTCAGCCCGCCGAGGTGAACAAGGTGATCGTCGACGAAGCGGATCACCGAATGGAGCTCGTGGTGCCGGACGAGAAGCTGTCCCTCGCGATCGGTCGCAAGGGCCAGAACGTGCGCCTCGCTTCCCAGCTCACCGGTTGGAAGCTCGACATCATCAGCGAGAGCAAGTTCAAGCAGATGGAGGAAGAGGCGCTGCAGGCGCTCCGGGAAATCGACGGCGTGGACGAAGACGATCGCCCGCGCGATGTACCGACTCGGCTTCCGCGCGCTCGAGGAGATCGCGGAAGCGGACGTGGCGGAGCTCGCGTCCGATCCAGGGCGTCGGCTCTCCCGAAGGCGGCGCAGTCGCTCAAGGAGCGAGCCGAGACCACCATGGAGCGCCTCCGGCGCGACCGCATCGAGGCAGGCGGTCGAACCGAACCGAGCCGCTCACCGAGCGCGAGAAGCTGCGCTTCGTCCACGGGCGTCGGCATGCGCACGCTGCAGCCTTGCTCGAAGAGGCCGGCTACAAGCACCGTGATCGAGCTGGCGCGCGAAGACGCGGATCGCCTCGCGATCCGCACCGGTCTCGGCATCAAGAAGGCGCGCCTCATTCAGCAGGGTGCCCGTCACTTCCTCGAGCACGAATCCAAGGAAATCGACGCGGCACGCGCCCGCTTCGAGGCTGAGCGACCCGACGCGGCGGCGGAAGTGAGCGCTCCGGAGTGAGCCGAAAGCGCCGGAAGGACCCAGCGATGCAGCAAGTCGAGACCAACAACACGAAACGCCCTTCTCGCTCGGAGCGGACGTGTGTTGGCTGTCGGCAGGCCTCCGAGCCTGACGCTCTCGTGCGCTTCGTGCTGGGTCTCGACGGCGAGATCGTTCCCGACCTCGCTGGCGGCGCGTTCGGTCGCGGTGCGTGGGTTCATCCGAGCCCCGAGTGTCTCGCACGAGCACCGCGGTCCATGGCGCGCAGCTTCTCGGCGCAAGTGAAGACCAGCGCCAGGATCTGACGCGATTGCTCCGGCAAAGCGCGGAGCGTAGAGCCCAAAGCCTGGTTGCGTCGGCTCGAGGCGCGAAGAAGCTGGCTATCGGCAAAGCGGCGGTCGAGGAAGCGCTTGCTTCGTCGAAGGTACCCCTGGTCATCGTGGCGACCGACGCGCGGGCTGCAATCGAATCGCGAGAAGTCCAGACGGCCATCGCTGCAGGTCGCGCGGCTGCCTGGGGAACCAAGATCGAGTCTCGGAGGTCTGTGCGATCGCGAAGAGGTGGGCGTGCTCGCCGTCCTCGACGCGGGCCTCGGGCGTGCGCTCGGCCGCGCCATCGCTTGGATTCACACGCCGGAGCCGAAGCTCGGTCGTGGAAATTCCGTGAGCTTCACGGAGGAAGGATGAGACAACGTGCGAGTCTACGAGGTCGCCCGCGATCTGGGTCTGGAGAACCGGGCGGTGGTCGCTCTTCTGCAGTCGATCGGCATTAGCGAGGTCCGAAACCACATGAGCATCGTGGCTCCCGAAGCCATCGAGCGCATCAAGCGGCATCTCGAGAAGGGCACCGCACAAAAGGTCGTGGAGGAGCGCATCCGTCCCACGGTGGTCAAACGCCGTGCGGTGCACAAGCCCAAGCCCCCCCCGGAGCCAGAGCCGAAAATCGTCGATGCTCCTCCGTCGTCGCCCCTGGCCGCGTCACCGGTGTCGAGCCCGCGTGCGTCGGAGCCCACGCGTTCGTCTCCGGTCAGCGCTCCCGCCGACGCTCTGAGCGCACCGGCGCACGAGCCGCCGCCGGTCAGCGAACCCCGCCCGCCGAGCGTGCAGACTCCCGAGATGCCCGCCCCGATCTCCGAGGCAGCTCCTCAATCGGCGCCTCATTCCGCGCCCCCCGTGTCGAGCCCGGCTGCGGCAGCCGCGCCCGTTTCCCAACCCGCACCCGTATCGGCACGCGCGCCCGCGCCCCCCGCGCCGCCGGCGCCCGCCCCGCGTCCTTCGAGCCCACCCAAGACGGGCATCGACGTGTGGGAAGGACGACCTGGAGTTCCGATGCCTCAGCAACCGCGGGGAGGACCGACTCCGCGACGCGTGCAGTACGACGCGAAAGCCGGCGGCGGGCTCGCCGGACGAGGCCCCTCGCGCCCCGTCGGTGTCGGCGGCCGCATGGGTGGCCGGGGTCCGATGCGCGCACGTGGCCTTGGCCAGCTCTCCAAGCCCAAGGGTGCCGGTCAAGCGGTGACCCAAGAGCGGTCTGCTCACAAGAAGGTCGTCAAGATCGAGAGCGACGTCGGGATTGCAAGGCCTTGCGCAGAAGATCAGCGTCAAGGCGACCGACGTTCTGATGAAGCTCGTTCGGCTCGGAATGACCGGCGTCAACATCAACAGCACCCTCGACGCCGACACGGCGAAGATCGTCGCCAACGAATTCGGCTGGGAAGTCGAAGACGTTGCGGTCAGTGAAGAAGATGCGTTGGTCGCGGCGCAGGGTCTCGAGACCGAGGAGACCGAAGACGACGAGTGGTCGTCCTCCGGTCGTCACGGTCATGGGTCACGTCGATCACGGAAAGACGAGTCTTCTCGATCGGATCCGCAAGGCCAATGTGGTCGCCGGCGAGGCCGGTGGCATCACCCAGCACATCGGCGCGTATTCGGTGGATACCGCCCGCGGAAAGCTCACTTTCCTCGATACGCCCGGCCACGAGGCGTTCACGGCGATGCGTGCCCGCGGCGCGCAGACCACGGACGTGGTGATTCTCGTGGTGGCGGCTGACGACGGCGTGATGCCCCAGACGATCGAGGCGTTGAACCACGCCAAGGCAGCCAACGTGCCGATCGTGGTGGCGATCAACAAGTGCGACAAGCCCGACGCCCAGCCGGAGCGTGTTCGCCGAGAGCTCAGTGAGAAAGGCCTCGTTCCCGAAGAGTGGGGCGGCGAGACGCTGTATGCAGAGGTCAGTGCGGTGACCGGCGACGGCATCGACACGCTTCTCGAGAAGGTCATGCTCCAGTCCGAGGTGCTCGAGCTGCGTGCCAACCCGGACAAGCCCGCCACCGGCGTGGTTGTCGAAGCCGAGCTCGATCGGGGCCGTGGCCCGGTGGCTACGATCTTGGTGCAGGACGGAACCCTGAACCGAGGCGACGTGCTTCTGGCTGGCAGCACGTATGGCAAGGTTCGCGCGATGCTCGACGATCGCGGCCGAATGGTCGCGGTGGCGGGACCGTCCACTCCCGTCATCTTGATCGGTCTCGACGACGTTCCGAGTGCGGGCGACCCGGTCCACGTGGTCAAGGATCTCAAGAAGGCCCAGGAAATCGTCGATGGCCGCAAGACTCGTGACAAGAAGAGTCTGATCCCCAGCACGTCCAAGGTGTCGCTCGAGGATCTCGCCTCGCGCATGAGCGAAAACGAGCAGATGGAGCTCAAGCTCATCATCAAGGCGGACGTGCAGGGCTCGGTCGAAGCACTCCGCGATGCGCTTCAAAAGCTATCGACGGAAAAGGTGAAGGTCAGCGTCGTGCACGCTGCGGTGGGCGCCATCACCGAAGGTGACGTGAACCTGGGAGTGGCCGCCAAGGGCATCATCATCGGATTTTCGGTGCGTCCCGCGGGCAAGGCCTCGCAGCTCGCCCAGAAGGAAGGCGTGGAGATCCGCCAGTACAAGATCATCTACAACGTCGTCGACGACGTGAAGGCGGCGATGGAGGGCCTCTTGGCTCCCACGCTGGTCGAAAAGGTGATCGGCGCTGCAGAAGTACGGCAGACCTTCCGCGTCAGCAAAGCCGGGACAGTCGCCGGTTGCATGGTGACCTCCGGCGCTGCGAGGCGGAGCGCGAGTGCGCGCCTCGTGCGCGACAGCGCCATCCTCTGGACCGGCAAAGTGGCCAGCCTCCGCCGATTCAAAGAGGACGCCCGCGAGGTGAAGGAAGGCCACGACTGCGGTGTGGGTCTCGAGGGCTACAACGACGTGAAGGTCGGCGACATCATCGAGTTCTTCGAAGTCGAAGAAGTCAAGCAGACGCTCTGAACGAAACACCCCCATGTTCATTGGTGTCGCGCGGCTGGTTTTTCAGATCCCGAACGCGCAATCGCTGAAGGATCGGCGTCAGGTCGTTCGAAGCTTCAAGGAGCGGGCTCGGGCGCGACTCCCCGTTTCCGTAGCGGAAGTGGGCAACGTCGGGCGCCATCAGGTCGCCACGATCGGCGTGGTCACGGTGGCGCGGGACAGCGGATACGTGAACACCGTGCTCTCCCAGGTCACCGAGCTCGCTCAGAGCTCTGCTGACGGTGTGCTCGCCGACGTGCGAACGGAGATCTTGAGCTTCGGCCCCGGAGGGCAGGGGATCGACGGTGGGATCGAAGATCTGGTCGACCGCGAAGGCACCGCGCCCGATCCGGGTGCTTTCGACGATCTTGCCGAACGCTGGGGCAAGCGATGAGCGGCGACGGCCGGCGCGCGAAGCGCGTCGCTGAGCTGCTTCGCGCCGAGCTGACGGATCTCGTCATTCGCGCGCTCGGAGATCCGGCGCTCGCAGGTCTGGTCGTGACGACGGTTGTGGTGACGGACGATCTGTCGATCGCGAGGATCGGCGTGCGCCATCTCGCGGAAAGATCCGACGAGAAGAGTCGGGCCCGAGTCCTCTCCAGCATCGCTCGAGCCGCACCGCGTTTGCGCCGAGCACTGGCGCCCCGGCTCGAGCTTCGCCGAGTGCCGGAGCTTCGATTCGAGTACGACCTCGGCCAGGACCGCGTCGAGCGAGTTGACGAAATCCTCGCTGAAATTGCTCGCGAGCGGGGCGAGGGCGAAGAGTGAGGGCGCGGAGGTGAGCCACGCACGGCTCGTTTGGTTCGCTCTCGTGTGTGCGAGCTGCGGAGCCGCGAGCCCCACGCCCCGTACTCCGGAGCCCGCACCAAAAACACCGGAACCGCTGCCCAAGGCCGAGAAACAACGGATCGAGGCCAGTCCCCACGTAGCCCTCGGCATCCCGGTGGATGGAGACTCGAGCAACGACTACCTCATGGACAAGGGCAGCTACGTTTTGAGCTACGACGATGCGCTGCACGATCCGAGATGGGTTGCCTGGCGTTTGACGAGCGCGGATCTCGGCGACGAGGATCGCTCCGACGACTTCCGCGCCGACGACGAGTTGCCGGCCGCGTTCCTGAAGATCGGCCCGAAGGACTATGCGCACTCCGGGTTCGATCGAGGGCACATGTGCCCCTCCGCCCATCGCACGAACGACCACGAGCAGAACTCGCTCACTTTCCTCATGACGAACATGCAGCCGCAGGTCCACGCGCTCAACGCTGGCCCCTGGAAGTCGCTGGAGACCTACGAGCGACAGCGCGCTCTCGAAGGCAAGGTGCTGTTCGTGGTCGCCGGAGGGCTCTTCGGTCCGGAGCCGAAGCGCATCGGACCGGGAATCGCGGTACCCAGGGCCTGCTTTCGCATCACCGTGGTGCTCGGCGCCGGGGAGGGCCCGAGTGACGTGACGGATTCCACCCCTGTCCTCGGCGCCATTTTCACCAATGACGATTCGGCGAAAGGCCACGACTGGGAGGAGTTCCGGGTTCCCATCGACGAGATCGAGCAGCGCACCGGCTACGATTTTCTCTCGCGACTCGAGGATGGTGTCGAGGCACGGCTCGAGGCTCGAGCTCCGGCTGGCTGAGCTTCATTCGGGCAGTGCTTGCCTGAACGGCGGATGGCAAAGCGACGACGGCAGGCGGTCCACGTGAGGAGTGCTAGCGCGACAAGCCCGTCAGGTCCGGAGCGTGGCGTGGCTGGAGCACGACATCCGCATCCCGCGTCGTCGCCGCTCGAATCGTTCGCGCTCGCGCCCGCTCCTTTGCCACCAGTGCCCGAAGTGTCTCCCACCGATGCACCACCACCGCCGGAGGGTGCACCGCCCACTCCCGCGCCAGAAGCGCCGCCCGTTCCCGCCGTGGCTGCTGCGCATGGATCCAGATCACCGGATTCCGAAAAGCCGAGGTCGGGGGCGCTGCCGACGAACCCGAGCCCGACGTCCACCCCCACGTCGATCATGGGGCTTCCGCTCATGAGCCGATATTGCGCATCGAGCAATGGGTCGCCGTTCACGTCGCTGGACGAGGCGATGTCCGTTGGTGCGTTGAAGTAGCCGTTGTGATCCGCATCGAACGAACCGGTGTCGACATTGCCGGTGTCCACCCACAGGTTGTTTCGAACGGCTCCGCCGGCGAGCCCTGCACCTTCGATACGCAGTCCGTCTTTGGCAGCCGTGACGAACGTGTTGTTCAGAGACGTCCGCGGTTTGGGTCCCATCGAACTTGAGAGCGTAATCCGAGAAGTCGTGCATCAAATTGCGGGTAAACGTGACATTTTCGACGGTCCCCCCATCCTCGGCGCGAAATTCCACGCCCGTGAAGCCGGAGTGCATCACGTTGCAGCTCACTTCGATGTTGGCTGGCCCCTTCTGGAACACCAACGTCTTGTTGCCCGTGAATCCATACATCGTATTGCCGATGATCTGAAGGCCGTCGGCGTTCTTCACGTCGACTGCGTTCTCCATCAACGCAATGGCTTGGGACCAGTAGATCTCGTTGTTCTCGATGCGCGTGTTCTTGATGTCGCGGGCGGCGGTCCCCGCGTAGAGTTGAACTCCGTCGCCGGAGCAGTCGTGGAGCTGATTTCCCACTATCGACCAGTCTTCGGCACCGGGATTGAGCACGATGCAGTGAGCGTCGGCGATGTTCCCCGAGCTGTCCTTGCCCACGAATCCATGAATCTTCGAGTCGAGGACTTGATTGCCGTGGCCACTGCCGTCGATGCCATCCCCGTCGTCGACGCCAGTCCCGATGAGCTCGATGCCGCGGATCAGGTTGTCGTTCCCATCCACGCGAATGGCATCGCCCCCCGTCGCGTGGATCTCGAGATCCGGATCACCCAGAAATCGCCCCCTAGATCGATGCTCCCGACGAGCACGCTACCGGGCTGGCCCTGAAGCGTAATCGGGCCCGTCGAATCACCACCGTCGCCGAGGGATAGGTCCTCGGTGAATGTCACCGGCTCGAGCAGGATCGTGTCGCCGGGAGCCGCAGCGGCGAGCGCCTGGTTGATGCTCTCCCCCGCCGCCACGTCGATGGTCTTGGCCGATGCGGGGATCGCCAAGAAAAGGCCCAAGCCGAAGATGCCCAGCCGCATTCCGTTTCCTCGACACCAGGGTGCGCCACCCCCAGCGTGATGCGCAAGTGCTGCGGCCGAACGCTGTTCGCCCCGCCTTCCCGTTGACCCACGTGATGCTGGTCGGGCAGCATACCCGCAAGATGCGTTTCTTTCCCATCGCACTTTTGTCCCTGCTTCCGCTCAGTCTCTCCTGCGACAAAAAGCAGGAGGGCCCGACGGGATCTACGGCCGACGCAGCACGCGTCGCAAGCGCGGAGGTCGAGGCGGGGCGGACCATCTTCGAGACTAGGTGCGCTGCTTGCCACACCATCGGGGAAGGAGATCGCACCGGTCCGGATTTGAAGGACGTCGCCAAGCGTCGCACCCACGAATGGCTGCTCAAATGGGTGAAAAATCCCGCGCAGATGGGCGGTTCCGATCACATCGGCAAGGAGCTCGCCGCCAAGTACGGCGACATCGTGATGCCCAACCTGAACCTGAAGGACGAGCAGATCGAGCAAGTCCTCGCGTTCATCGGCGATGCCGGCGAAAAGGGCGGCTACAAGGCGCCCGCCATTCCGGCCCGCAAGCTCGAGGGCGCGGAGTTTGCCAAAGCGCAGACAATCTTCTTCGACCGTTGTGCGGGCTGCCATGGCTCGATGCGGCAGGGTGGCTTCGGGCCGTCGCTCACCCCCGACCGAACCAAAGGCATCGGGACGACGAATCTGGTCGCGACCCTCAACCACGGCCGCCCCGGCGGCATGCCGGCTTGGGGTGAATACGGGATCCTCTCGACCGACGACGTTCAGCTGCTCGCCCAATACCTGCAGATGGAGCCCGTCGAGCGGCCCGGGCTCTCCCTCGACGACATGAAGAAGAGCTGGAACCTGAAGTCCCCGCTCGCCGAGCGACTCGCGAAACCCGAGCACAAGCGCAACTGGAAGAACTTCTTCGCGGTCGTGATGCGCGGCTCGGGCATGGTGGCGATCATCGATGGTGACACCAAAGAGAAGCTGACGTTGCTCGATGTGGGCTTTGCGGCGCACAGCGTCCGGGCCTCGGCATCCGGCCGCTATCTGTACGCGCTCGCACGCGACGGTCGCATCACCATGGTCGATCTCTGGCCCGATCCACCGTTGATTGCCTCGCAGTCCAGGGGTTGCTTCGACGCTCGCAGCCTGGAAGTCAGCAGTGGAACCCAGGCGGACAAGCTGCTCGTGGAAGGCTGCTACTGGCCACCCCAATACGTCGTGTTCGATGGCGGCACCCTCGAACCCAAGCACGTCGAGAGCGTGATCGCGAAGGGCGATGCCGGCGTGCGCTATGCAGAAGACCGGGTCGGTTCGATCCTGGGCTCCCGTCAAAAGCCCGTGTGGGCGCTCAGCTTGATCGAATCGGGCACGGTTCTCGTGGTCGACTACGCCAAGCCGACGTTTCCCATCACGGCTCGCATTGCCGGGGAAGCCGGGATCCTCAACGGAGCTCTCGACTCCAGCGGCCGGGATTTTCTGCTTCCGGTCGCCAGCAAGGGTCAGATCTTGGTGGTCGATCTGGACGACAAGAAGGTCGTCGAGCACGTGTCGACAGGGAAGTCGCCGTACCTGGATCGCGGAGCTCGCTTCGAGCATCCCGAGCTTGGAAGCGTCATCGCAGTGCCTCAGCTCGAAAACGACAAGCTCGACGTGATGGGCGCCGATCCCAAGGGCAAGCCCGACAGCGCCTGGAAGGTCGTCCGCGAGGTGAAGGGCGTGCCGAGGGGTGGGTTGTCCGTGAGGACTCACGAAAAGTCCAAGTGGCTCTGGGTCGACTCACCCACGAACCGGGACCCGAAGCTCGCTCGCCAGGTGTGTGTGATCGACAAGATCGAGCTCAAGGTGAAAAAGTGCTTCACGGTCATGGAGCGCGGCCGCGTCGTCGGCTTCGAGTTCAACCAGGCTGGCACCGAAGTCTGGATCTCCGGCTCCGACCCGAAGGGAGCCCTCGTCGTCTATGACGATGCCTCACTCAAGGAAGTGAAACGCATCGAAGCAGATTGGGTTCAGAACCCGGTCGGCATCTACAACGTGTTCAACACGGCGGGCGACATTTACTAGCCACTCCGACATTCGTCGGCCATCAGCACGCGGAGACGATTCGGCGTGGATTGCATCTCCCACCCTCGAGCATCCTTCCACCCCTTCGGGTGTCACGCTTCCGCCTTCCTGTGAATCCCTCCGAATTGATCGACTAACAGCGACCTGGTGGCGGTCCGGCGATGCTGGCGCGGGAGCCGGAGGCCGGAGTTGAAGGCTTCCGGCTCCGCCGCTCGGGCGCTCGCGTTTCGGCGCGGCGCCCGAGGATCGAGCTCACTTGCTCTTTTCTTTGATGATCAGCTGAACGCGCCGGTTGCGGGCGCGGTTCGCGGCCGAGACGTTGGGCACCAGGGGCTTGTCCTGGCCGTAGCCCTTCGAGTCGAGCCGACCGGTGTCGACACCGAGCTTGACCAGCGCATCGCGCACCGCGTCGGCACGCTGCTGGCTCAGGCGCTGATTGTAGACCGGCGACCCGGTGTTGTCGGTGTGACCCTGGATCTCGATCTTGGAGAGCTCGGGCTTCTTGTTGATCACGTCGGCGATCTCTTCGAGCAGTGACGCAGAGTCGGGCTCGATGGTCGCCGAGTCGTGAGCGAAGTGAACCTGCTTCTTCAGCTTGAGCTCGTTGGCGGCCACCACGACGTTCGGGGTCTTGGGGCGCTTGTTCATCGAGATCGCAGCCTTGAGGTCCTGCTGGGGCTGGACTTCGAGCTCGGTGACGCTGGTGAAGTAACCGGGAGCGTTGACCGTGATCTTCGAGTTGCCAGGCGGCACGTTCTCGAACCGGAACGCACCCGAAGCGTCCGCGCTGAGCTCCAGCTCACGATTCAGGTTGTCGGTGATCTTCACCGTCGCGTTGCCAACGGGCTGGCTGCTATCGGCGTCGTTGACGGAGCCAACGATGTTTCCGACCTTCGGCAGCGCTTCGAGCTCACACGATACCGTCACGACCGTCGGTTGGGCCGGAGCGCCGCCCGGTCCACCCATCGGTCCGCCGGGCGGGGCACCCCAAGCAGGTGCGGGTTGGGCGGGAGCGGCGGGTGCTCCCCAAGCCGGTGCGGCCGGTGCGCCGGTTGCCGGAACCGTCGCCTGGCACTGGCCGTCGCGGTAGCCGTCGGCCTTGACCGTGAAGGTGTACGTGCCCGGATCTAGGTTGATGGTGCGGAAGGTGCCGTCGTCGTTGCTCACCATGCCGGTGATCTGGCGGCCGTCGAAGCGAACGATCGCGCCACCGATTGGCGTGTTCGCGCCCTTCTCGACCACGGTCCCGGCGACGTAGCGCTCGGTGGCGACCGGAGTCGGCACGGCGCGCTCGACCGGAACCTCCTTGACAATCGGCGGCTCCTTCTTCGTGTCCGCCGCGAAGGCAATGCCGATGTAGAGCTGCCAGGGTGCTTCGGGAGCAACTTCCTGGATGAAGTTCGAGGTCGCGCCCGTGCCGATGTCGACGGCGAGCAGGAGGGACAGTCCGTCGATGGGCGGATAGCCACGAGCGCCGAGGGTCACGCGGCTCGGTGTGGTCTTGAAGCCGGAGTCGTTCCCCAAGCAGCCGTCACCCACCTCGACGCGGCTCTCGTTGCAGACGTAATTCTGACGGTTCATCGGTACGTCGACCGTGAACTCGCCGAACGGATGGATGTAATCGAACACGCCTTCGAGACCGAGACCGATCTCGAAGTTGTCGACTCGGTTGATGTCTAGGCCGAAGCGCTCGATGCGCGTGATCGATTGGCCGTTGCGGCGGTCCTCAACGTCCCCGACCAGCTTTCCACTCTTGTCGAAGTGGTATCCGAGGTTCAAGTTCGCGCGGAGAGGGATGCGATCGTCGGGCTCGGTTCGGTTGGTGAGATCCATCGTTGCGAGCCCGCGGATGGCATAACTGGTGCCCTTTCCGTCGAGGCCGACGCCTCCGGTCCCGTTCAGGAGCCAGAGCTGCAATTCACCACCAGCGGAGAAGATCGAGTCGGGCGAATGGGGAATGAACCCCTTCAAGCCGAGATCCGTATCCCCGAGCACCTGGAGCAACCGAGGCCGACTCTGGCTGTTCTCGGTCGCGGTGGCGTGAAAGCCCAAGTACGCCTCGAGGAACGAGGCCAGCGTAGCGTTCATGCCGAGATGCGCGCCAATCTTCGTCACCTCGTCGTCATTCGTTCCGTCGGGAGGAGCCTGGTAGTTGCAGTCCCCGCCCTTGCACAGAAAGCCTGTCTTCTTGAAGTAGCTCGAGATGAATGAGACGCGCAGCGTGCCCGGAGCACCAGAGCCCGCGTACGTCGTGTGAAGCAGACCGGTGGATGCCGAAAGCGCATTCTGAATTTGCAGCGACGTGTGACGCCACTGGCGCTCGGTCTCCGCATCCATCTCGCCGCCGCCGGTGGCCGTTGCATTCGTATCGAAGCCACCCTGGGTGGACCAGCTCGCGCCTGCACCGGCGCCAGCCGCTGGCTGACCTGCCGGCGCGGGTTGGCCCCACGCTGGTGCCGGAGCCGCTGCGGGTGCCGCGGGTGCGGCAGGCGCTGGCGCTGCCGGTGCGTCGGGCGGCGGCTCTCCGGGATCCGGGGGAGCGTCGGGCGGCGCTTGGGCGAAGGCAGTGGAGGAGAGGAGGAGCGAGCCGAACAGCGACAGCGATGCGAGCCTAGAGCGTTTCATGTTCCCTCGTTTGCGGCCGCGGCGGTTTTATCACCGATTTCTCAATCGTCGAAACCGCTCGTTGACGAAAATCGCTCTGCTTTGGCGGGTGCGGGAGGCTGCCACGATGCGGCGCTCGCCCCGAAGCCCAGTTTCTCCTGCAAATCTCGGGACTTGGCCCGCCATTTTCGCTAAGCTCGCCGGGTCATGACCGAGGAGCTGATTCGAGTCGAAGCGCTGAGAAAAGTCTTCCGCCATGGGCTCGGCCGCAAGCGCGTCGAGGCCGTCAAGGGCGTGAGCTTCGAGGTGCGTCGCGGCGACATCTTCGGATTCCTCGGGCCGAACGGTGCTGGCAAAACGACGACGATCAAGATGCTGACGGGGCTCATCTTCCCCACGAGCGGGCGCGCGACGATTTTCGGCGATCCGGTCCCGAGCCCACGGGCGATGCAGCGCGTGGGCTTCATGCCCGAAAATCCCTACGTGTATCCCTATCTCACGCCGACGGAGTTCGTGGAGCTCTGCGCGCGTTTGAGTGGGCTCAGCGGGTCCAAGGCTCGGAGCCGGAGTCGCGCAGGTGCTCGATCGAGTCGGTATCCTCTATGCAGCCGATCGTCCGGTGCGACGGCTGTCGAAGGGCATGCTTCAGCGGACGGGACTGGCGGCGGCGCTCGTTGCCGATCCCGAGCTACTGATCCTCGATGAACCGATGAGCGGGCTCGATCCGGTCGGACGCAAAGAGGTGCGCGACCTCATCCTTCAAGAGCGCGAGCAGGGCCGTACCATATTTTTCTCGACGCACATCCTGAGCGACGTCGAAACGCTGTGCGACTACGTGACCATCTTGCGGCAGGGCAACGTAGTCGTGAGCGGACGGCTTTCGGAGCTTCTGAAAAGTACCGTCAAGCGCACGACTGTCGTGCTGGGAGGTGCGACAGACGCGTTCGAGCAGCGGGCCAAGGGCCTGGGTCACGCCGTCACGCGGGTCACCGGGCGCTTGGTCGTCGAAATCGAAGGGGAAGAGAAGGTCGCGGAGCTCGTGACCGGGGCGCTGGCGGACAAGCTCAGCTTGCTCGAGGTCACGCCGCGTCACGAAACCCTCGAGGATCTATTCGTTCGAGAAGCGATCGACGAAAAACCAGCAGCGTAGCAGAGCCCGAGCGCCGTCCGACAGCGGATCCGAGCGCGATGGCCGAACGCCGATAGCCGTCGAGCGAGCGACTACGCTCCGACCGCTACCAGGGCATTGACCGTGTGCTCGGCCATCGTCAAAAGGAGCCGGCCGAGCTCGGCTTGATCCATGTCGCGATGCTCGACCCAGTCGAGGGACGACGCTTCCACGAATCCGATCCATCCACGCAGGGCGCTCCTCAGGCGTCCTTGGTCGGGAAAGCCTTCGAGCTTGTCGAGCATCAGTCGCAGGAAGTGCTCGCGCGTTTGCTCGACGATCGCGGCAACTTCCGGATCGTAGCCGATGCCGCCGCGGAGCAGCGTCACGTACGAGCGTGCGTGATCGCTCACGTAGCCGAGGTAAGCGGTGATCCCGGCGCGGAGCTGGTCGAGCGGTTCGCTCTCGCGGAACGAAGCCTCCTCAACGCGCTCGCGGAGATCCCTCGCGGCCTCGCGAACCGTCGCGACATAGAAGCCGCGCTTGCCGTCGAAGTAGTGATAGAGGAGCCCCTTCGAGACGCCCGCGGCGCGCGCGATGTCGTCCACGCTGAGCTCGTCGTAGCTCTTCTGACTGAATAGCTCGATGCCGACGGCGATGAGATGGCTTCGGCGCTCATCCACTCCCAATCGGAGGCGCTCGCCGGGTCCCGAAACGGTCATCATTTCCAGCAGCTTAGCGCGCTATTGACTTTTGTTCAACAAGAGCTATTTCTAGCTTGTTGACCAAAGTTCAATAGCTGGAGGCCTCATGCAAGTCGGCTCCGAATCCCTGCCCGAGCGACCCATCGTCGTGCGGCGAATGGAATTCCCCTTCGACGACAGCATCCCCAAGCATTGGTTTGTAGGGAGCGCCGTCGCCACTCACGTCGTGAACGCGGTCAACCTGCTGTTTCCCGCTGGCGAGCGCTTCTTCGTGCGGAGCGTCTACCACTTCGTCGATCGCATCGACGACGAGGAGCTACTCACGCAGGTCAAAGCCTTTGCGGGGCAAGAGGGCAACCACGCACGAGAGCACGAACGGTACTTCGAGCTACTCGAGCGCCAGGGCTACCGCATCCAGCCGTTCCTCGCGAGCTACCAGCGGTTCTGTTTCGAACAGCTCGAGCCACGAATGTCTCCCGAGCTACGCCTCGCATCCACCGCGGCTTCGGAACACTTTACCGCGATCCTCGCCGAGGAGGCACTCGCTCACGGCATCTTCGACGAGGCCCACCCGACGCTGAAAGCGTTGCTCCTCTGGCATGCTTGTGAAGAGATCGAGCACAAGTCAGTGGCGTACGACGTGCTCCAGCACGTCAATCCGAGCTACGCATTGCGCGTCGCGGGTTTGGCCCTTTCGACCCTCCTCCTTGGCGGATTTTGGTTTGCGGCAGCTCGCATGCTTCTTCGACAGGACGGCATTTCGTCGCAGGAAGCGCGCCGCCAGATCGCCGAGATCCCCGGGAGGAACGCATCGTGCGTCGGGTATTTTTGCGGGGGATCCGCGAGTACGTCCGGCGTGACTTTCACCCTTGGCAGAACGAAAACTCGAAGCTCGCGCGGGACTACCTGCGCTCGATTGGGAGGGCAACTTCATGACCGAAGTCGTGGATCGCAGCGATCGCCATCTGGTGATCGGCGCCGGCTTTTCCGGGCTCGGCGTGGCAGCCGCGTTCTCGAAGAACCAAATCCCGTTCGACGTGGTCGAAGCCGACGGGCACATCGGCGGCAACTGGTATCACGGCGTGTACGAGACGGTGCACATCATCTCGTCGCGCAAGACGACCGAATACAGCGACTTCCCCATGCCCGAGAGCTGGCCCGACTTCCCGAGCGCCGGGCAGATGCTCGAGTACCTGGTGAGTTACGCACGGCACTTCGGTCTCGAAAAGCACATCGAGCTTCGCTGCCGCGTAGTGCGCGTCGCGCCCTGGGAAGGGGATCGGTGGGAGGTGACCCTCGAGAGTGGGGAGCGACGCATCTATGGCGGCGTCGTCGTGGCCAACGGCCACCACTGGGACAAGCGCTGGCCGAGCTACCCAGGGACGTTCAGCGGCGAGATGATCCACTCCAAAGATTACAAGCGCGCCGAGACGCTTCGCGATCGACGAGTGCTGGTGATCGGCGCCGGCAACAGTGCTTGCGACATCGCCGCCGAGGCCGCGCGCTTTTCCAAGAGCGCCCACATCAGCATGCGTCGTGGGCACTGGTTTCTGCCCAAAACCATGCTGGGCGTTCCAACCGTGGAGCTCATGCGCCCGTGGATGCCCAAGGGTCTTCAGCGCGCGTTCGTGAAGAGCCTGCTCCGCGTGGTCGTCGGACGCTACGAGAGCTACGGGCTTTCCCATCCCGATCATCAGCTCTTCGAAAAGCACCCGACGCTCAACTCGGAGCTTCTCCATCACCTTCGGCATGGGCGGGTCACGCCTCATCCAGACGTGGCGCGGTGGGACGGCGATGCGGCGGTGTTCGTGGATGGATCGCGCGAAGTGTTCGACTTGGTGGTGTGCGCGACCGGGTTTCACTTGAGCTTTCCGTTCATCGCCGACGGCGTCGTCACTTGGAAGGAAGACATGCCGAACTTGATCGGAGGGCTATTGCCGCCCGAGCACAAGAACATCTACTTCTTCGGCATCGGACAGCCGCGGTACGGCGCCGGACCGCTCATCACAGCGGGTGCCGAAACCTTGTGCACGATGGTGGAAACCCAGCGCGAGCTCCATCATCCGCTCGGAGCGATCCTCGAGCGACTCGGACAGAAACCGCCGAGGACGCATTTGCTCGATCCGTTCGAGGTCCTGCGGGCTACGCGTTTCGCGCGGAGGCTCGTCCCGCGACTGCCACGGTTCGAGCGCTTCCTAATGCCCCGAGCGGCGTGAGGCCACGTTTTTCAGCGTGGAAAGGTCGCTCTTCGTGAGCTCCCGGGTGACCAGCAAGACGCCGACGTATGCCCCAGCGACGACTGCGGAGTACACGATCGCGAGGAGCTTGCCGCCGGGCGGCAAGAACCGTCCGAGGCTGATGGCTGCGACCATTGCGACGAGCACCCGGACGACGGACAGCGGGGCCACCACGGCTCCGGTCGTTCGCCACACGAGAAACCCCGCAACGAGGGTGGCCAGGACGATGCCCGTCGTCGTCGCTATGGCGGTCCGCATCAGGAGGTCCGGACCGAAGGCCGTGCCACGGACGCGGAGGAAACAGAGCAACACGACCAGTCCGAACGCCAGCGCGGTGATGATCGCGCTGGCGAGCTCCCGCTTCAAGCTGTTGAGCACGGTGGTGAGGATCCCGAACACGGCGAACGCACCGAAGCCGAGGGTCAACACCTGCATGGAGTGCGCACCGAGCTCCGCCGCTTCGGCGGGAAAGACCAGTCGGAGCAGCGGTCCCGAGAGTCCCGACGTGACACTGACCATCGCGCCCATCAAGACGAGCGCCAGCCGAACGCCGGCTCCCACGTAGCGAGCGACCGCTGCCCGGTCGGAGTCGCGATGGGCCGTCGCCAGCATCGGGAACAGGATGAACGTGACGGCGATCAGCATCTGATAGGGCAAGAAGCTGAAGAGCTGGGTCGCGCGGTAGGCGCCCACCAGCGGATCGGCGGCTTGAGGGGAGAGACCGGCGGCCTGGGCGCTTTCGCTGGAAAACGTTCGGAGCAAAGTGAGATCGGCCTGGAGCAGGAGGTTCAACACGGCCTGACCCAGAAGCAGCGGCGCGATGAACAACAGGTGCTCGCCGAGCTTCGGACCTCCGGCTCCGCGCTTGCCCACACCGACGAGCGCGAGAGCGACGAACACGATGATCATCGAGGCCGCGACGAACCCGAGGCTCGCGCCTTCGACGCCACGCCCGCTCTTGGCAAACCACCATCCGCCGGCAATGAGCAGCGTGGTCCGGATCGTGCCGTAGAGCATGTCGAGGCCGGCCTGCCACGTAAAGCGCTTCTTGCCGTTGAGCACGCCGATGAAGGGCGTGTAGATGCCGTAGAAGAACAGCACGCCGCTCATGAGTCGCATGGGGCCAATCAGATGGGGCGCACCCATCGCGCGACAGATTGGTTCCGCGAGAGCGAAGAATACGACGCCGAAAGGCAGCGCCAAGAGGGCATGAATCGAGAGCGCCTTGCGCGTCGCCTGGGGTTGCTGGTCGTCGGGCGCATGCGCGACGGCGCGGCTCACACCTTGAATCGACGTCGAGACGATGGGGTTATACGCGATGCTCGCGACGCTGAGCACGCTCGAGAGCGCGCCGTAGCCGTCGAGCCCGAGAACGCGAGGTAGCGCGATCTGTTGCGCCAGGCCGACGAAGATGAAGTAAACCTTGGCCGCCGCGATGGCCAAGCCTCCGCGTCCCGCCGTGCGTGCGACATCCGCCTCGCTGGACTTGGCCGCTGCCACCATCGTCGGGGCGTGCCTATCGCACCCCGAGACGCCGTGCGTCAAACACGTGCTCTCTCCGGTGGGGACCCGGGCCTGCCGGTCTCGGTGCGGGATTTCGTGATATTTTGAGCAAGGAGATTCGGCTTTCGAGCGCTGGGGACACGAGAACTTTTCCCGGTCCCAGGCGTACAAGGAGAGCTAGGGAGGTTGTCGATGAAGGTCAAAACCCTCGGAATTCTGGCAGGTTGCAGCATGGTCCTGACCAGCTTCAGTGTCTGGTCTTTGACGAACGACAGAAAACTCAGCGCCGAGGCCGATCCCCCCGCGGCTTCCATCGAGGTGCCGGCTACGAGCCCCGATACGCCCGTCTTCGAGAAAAAGGGCACCCTGGATCTCGAGGGACGCCTGGGCCACGCCTGGCTTCGCGCCGATACGCCGGGCGAAACCTTCCTGCTCGCGAATGTGAAGGCTCCCGCGGATGCCGGTGCTTCCGCTTCGACGCCGGTCAATCTCGCCGTCGTGATCGACCGCTCCGGTTCCATGGCGGGCAAGCGCATCGTCAATGCGGTGAATGCTGCGCGGGGAATGATCCGGCGCTTGCGCGACGGAGACGTCGTGAGCGTCATCGCCTACGACACGGCGACCGAAACTCTCGTGCCTTCGACCACCATCGATTCTTCTTCGCGAGAGCGAGTCTTGGCGTCCATCTCGGACATCCAACCCAAGGGCGATACATGCATCTCCTGCGGCATCGATGCGGCAATGGCAGCGCTCCGTCAGCGCACGGACATGGTGCAGCGCATCCTGCTCCTGTCCGACGGCGAGCCCACTGCCGGCATTCGTGACATCGCGGGATTTCGTCGCATCGCGGAAAGCGCGCGGGCAATGCAATGCCCGATCAGCTCGATCGGTGTCGATGTCGACTACAACGAGCGGCTCTTGAGCGCCCTCGCGCTCGATTCCAATGGTCATCACTACTTCGCGGAAGACGCCGGCGAGGTGCAGCGAGCGTTCGACAGCGAGCTGTCTTCGCTGGTGCGCACCGTCGCCAGGGACGCGGAGCTGGAGCTCGATCTGGGGCCCGGCGTGGAGGTCGAAAAGGTGTTCGACCGAACGTTCCGCCGCGACGGCTCCCGGGTGCTGGTTTCCCTTGGATCGTTCTCGGCCGGCGAGGACAAGACCGTGCTGGTCAAGGTGCGAATCCCCCGTCAAAGCGAGGGACCGCTTTCCGTCGCCGATGTGAAGCTTGCATGGAGCGAAGCAGCCAGCGGGCGACGCGAGACGTCGCTCGGCAGTCTTGCAACTCGACTGACCTTTGGAGAGGACAAGCCCGCCCCGCTCGATTCGATCATCGCAACGCGCCTCGAACGCACGGAGACCGCCGACACCCTCGAAGCGGCCAACGAAATCTTCAAGTCTGGCGACGTGTCCAGTGCTCGACGCCGCTTGCAGCGCCAGATTTCCGACCTGAAAACCAAGAAGAGCACGCTGGCTCAAAATGCTGCGGCCCCGGATCGCGACGGCTTGACGAAGGACATCGAGCGCCAGGAGCGGGAGCTCAACAAGGCCGACCAGGCATTCGAAGAAGCACCCGCGACGGCGACCCCCGGCCAGTCCGTGAACGACACGCACGCCGGCAAAGCCGCACCCAAGCGCAACGCAGAAGCCGCGAACCCCTTCCGACTCTAGCCGAAGTCGTCAGCGCGACAGAGCCTGGTCGATCGCCTTCTCGAAGACCTCGGCAGGCTGGTTTCCCGCGATCTTCTTGCCATTGACGAAGAAGGTCGGCGTGCCCTTGGCTCCAACCCGGTCGGCGTCCTGGAGCTCGCGCTCGAGACGGCGCTCGAGGTCCGGTGATTCGAGTGCGCTGCGGAACGAGGTGAGATCGAGACCCGCCCGAACGGCCAGGGTTTCTATTGTTTCCGGCCCGAGATGGGGCTCCTCGAGCATCAGGTCGTGAAGCTCCCAGAACCGTCCCTGGTCGAGCGCGACGAGGGACGCCTTCGCGGCGAGCCGCGCGCTGTCGTGCATGGGCAACGGACGCTGCTTGAACACGATGCGGAGCTCGCTTTCGTATTTGGTCTCGAGCGCGTGCAGTGTGCTCTGGGCCCGGCGGCAGAAGGGGCACTGGAAATCGCAGTAGACGACGAGCGTCACTGGGGCATTCGCGCTGCCACGGCTGGGCGCGCTTGCAAGATCGACCTGGGACATGTCGACCGTCTCGACCTCCGGCTCGCTCTTCGGCTTGCCGTGACAGTTGCAGGTTTCCGGAGCTCGTTCCGCAGCAGTCCCTTCGGTACCGCCGCCTTGAAGAGGAAGCGCCTCCTCCTCCACGGTGCCTTCGCTGGGCTGATAGATCTGACCGCAGCCTGCAGCCCAAACGGACAATCCAATACACAACATCCTTCGCATGGTCTTCCTCCTCGGGCGCGAACGTGTTCGCCGCGCTCCGACAGTTCCATGACCCGGAGCACGTGGAAGTTACGGCTCGATGGACCACGGAATGTCGCTGGGCGTGCAGGCGGCAACCGGTAGCGGGTCGACGTTCGGCGGCCCGGCGTCGGGCGGCTGGATGGGCATCGTGCAGGCGTTGTCCGTGGCGGCCGGCGTCGGCGCTGGGTTCGACGAGAGCGGCTCGCTGTCCGGAGCGATGGAGGGTCGTGCTCCCAAGAGGCCCAGCACGAGCAGCAGCATGAGCACGACTCCCGTCATCGCCGGCAGAAGGTGACGCCTGCGAGATCGCTTCGGTTGGCGACCCACGGCGACTTCGATCTCTCGCCTGGCGCGGTGAACCTCGACCTTCGCTTTCGAGAGCGACCAGCCGAGGCGTCGAGCTATCTCTTCGTAGCTGAGGCCCGCGTCGATGCGCAGCACCAGGGCTTCGCGGCGGCCGGCCGACATGCGCGCGACCACGCCAGCCACGATCCGCGCTGCTTCTCGCCCGAGCGCCTCTTCTTCGGGTGTCGTCGCAACCGGGGACGGCATGCGCAGCGACACCGGGTCCACCGACATCCGACAGCGTCGAGACTTCACGCACTCGCGGCTGACGTTCTTGGCGATCCCGAAGAGCCACGGCACGAAACGCGCGAGATCGTCCAGACTCGGCAACAATCGGAATGCACGGGCGAACGTCTCCTGAACGACGTCACTGGCATCGTTGGTGTCGCCGACGGCTCGAATCACGAAGCGCCGGAGGCGGGGAGCGTGGCGCTCGTACAAAGCGCGTTCGGCCGCCTTTTCCTTGTTCAACGCCCGGGCGACCAGGGCGTGGCTGACGGTGTCTGGGTCGATCACCCAAGGGGCGGACGGCAGCGTCATGAATGGGTAGTGACCAGCCGGGCGGGGAAGTTACAGCGTGCCGCTACAGAGCTCGAACCCGTGGACCGCTCGCCCCATTCCCGGTCCGACTTTCCCACGCGATGGGACAGGCTTAGGCTGGCTTCATCGTGGCACGAATGATTTGGCTGTTCGCCGCAGCGTCGATTCTGGCCTGCGCACCCGGTGCACCCCCCGACGCTCCATCGAGCGCATCCGCGCCTGCTCCGCCGCAGCAGCAGGAGAGCGCCGAACCAGCACCTTCAGCAGCGAACGAGATCACCGAAGCCCCCGAGCTTCCGAAGGCGCCACCTGCAACGGACGTTGGCTTCGACTTGCATGTTTGGGCGAGCGAGCACGAGATCGAAGTCGATCTCGAGTCCGATGGTTGCGAGCCCGCAGAGCTCGGAGATGCGCCGCAGGATGTCATCTGGTGCTTTCATCACGTCGATTCGAAGGAAGGCGTGGTGATCCACACCCGCGCGCTGTACGTGGCGCGCGGCAAGCGCCTCGTGAAGCTCGTTCAAATCCCGGTCGCAACGGGTCTCAGCGAGCTCGTCAGCGAAGGACGCACCCAGGGAGAACAATTTCGCGTCAAGCTCGAGCTCCGTCGCGCAGCCGATGGGAAGAGCATCGAGCTTCGCGAAGTCGAGGGCGCTGATTGCGAGCGGGGCAAGAAGGAGAACGAGGAGACCCAGGCCACGACACCTGCGGTATACAAGGTGCAGGCTCAGACGATTGGGAAGGTCTGCAACTCCCGTGGCAGCTGGAAATGGAGCGGCGGAACCCTGAGAAAGGTCCCGAAGAGCTAACGCGAATCCTTTTCCAGCGAACTGGCTCTCACCTGTCAAACCAGGAGCTTTTGTCGATGTGCCAACGAATCACTTGTTCGAGTTGCGGGCGCCCCGGCTTCGCCGGATGCGGAGCCCACGTAGAGAGCGTTCTCGGTGACGTGCCGCCGGAGGAGCGCTGCTCGTGCAGCGGAAGCGATTCCAAGCGTTCGATCGCGAGCCTGATTGCGAGTCTCTGGCGCTCGGCCCCGACTGAAATTGAGAAAAGGCGATGAGCTGGGCGGGATTCATCGCGTTCTTCTTGGTCTGGCTGTTCGTCCAGACCTGGCTACTGCCGCGTCTCGGGGTGCCTACCTGAGCGGTGCCCACTCCGCGCCGGTCGGCGCGAAAGCCTGGGGAAGGGGACGACTCGGAGCACACGGATCGCGGCGGCTGCTGATATAAGGCGGCCGATGCCCCACACGTGGGACCCGAGCTCACCGACTCCGGAGCAATCCCTTCAGCGACTCGTCGAAGGCAATGCGCGGTTCCGCGCGGCGGCGGGGAACACTTCGGCCAGTCCGTGGAGCGGACATCTGGCAACGGAAGCGCAGCGCCCGTTCGCGATCATCTTGGGTTGCTCCGACTCGAGAACCCCTGTCGAGATCCTGTTCGACCAGGGCTTTGGCGATCTGTTCGTCGTGCGGATCGCCGGCAACATCGTCGCGCCTTCGGTCGTCGGCTCGATCGAATTCGCGGCGTCGCAGTTCGGGTCGCGGCTGGTGGTCGTCATGGGTCACACCCGCTGCGGCGCCGTCGCAGCAACCGTCGAGGCGATTGAAACCGGGCAAGCCCACGAGTCCACGAACATCCAATCCATCACCGACAGGATCGCGCCCCACATCGAAGGTCTGGTGCGCCCCGGGCCGCACGACGAAGGCATCATTCGGGAGGCCATGCGGGCCAACGTTCGGGCTTCGGTCGATCATCTTCGGCACGGCAGCCGGATCATCGAGGAGCTCGTGGGAGCTGGCCGGGTCGCAGTGATTGGAGCCGAGTACGAGCTCGAGACGGGCGCGGTTCAGTTCTTCGAGGGCGTGCCGCTTCCAGGCTGAAAAGTGCGGCGTCTGGCTGCTGAGCTCCCGGCAGACTCCTCTTACGCCGTGGCCATCGCGATCGTGGCGGCGGACGCGCTGTCGCGGAATCCTCGTGGGATTCGAGTCTCCTCCCCAGGGCTCCAGCACGACGCGGGCAGCGTGGCGCGTGAGCTCCCGGAGATGCTTCGCTTCGTGCGCGCGCCGCTCTCGCAATACGGGGTCTGTCACGTCGAGGGGCGTGAGCGTCTGGTTGACAATCCATGCGAAGGGCTCGATGTCCGCGCGCTGCGAGGTCGCGTTCGAGTTGCATGGCCTCGTGGATAGGCGTCGCTTCTGGCAGCGTCACCAAGAGGACGTGGGTGAAGCTCGGGTCGCGAAGACGTGGAAGGAGCCGCTGCACGGCCTCGGGGCTTGCGCTCGGTTTCTTCAGCACCTCGCGGTGGTAGGACTCGGCTGCGTCGAGCAAGAGCAGCGTGTGGCCGGTAGGTGCGGTGTCGATGACGACGAACTGCCCCTCGCCCTGGGCGACCGTTTCGGCGAACGCCCGAAACACGGCGATCTCTTCAGTGCACGGGCTGCGAAGATCCTCTTCCAGCAGCGCCTTGCCCTGCGCGTCGAGGGCGCTGCCCGCGGTCGCCAGGACCTCTTCGGTGTAGCGGCGCGTCTCGAGCTCGGGGTCGATGCGCGTCACCCGCAGCTGGGACGCGCCGGCGCCGAGGTCGCGCGCGGCCTGCTCCACGTGGGCAGCGGGGTCGGTGGTCGTCAGCGTGACCGGGAAGCCACGTTGGGCGAGCGCGCCAGCGATGCGTGCCGCGACCGTCGTCTTGCCGACGCCGCCCTTGCCCATGGTCATGATGACGCCCTTGCCTCGTTTCGCGAGCTCCGCGATCAGGGCGTCGAGGCTCTCCCCTCGGAACGCACTCGTGGCTAGCGATGGCGAAGGGTCCTGATTGTCGGGACTGAGTGTCCCCATCTTGCGCAGGGCGTCGATGCCCACCAGCCCGAAGGGAAGTAGCGGAACGTCGACGCGGGCGAGCCGGCGCAGGCCGGCGGGAAGCGACTCGAGCGATGCACGGCCACGAGCATCCATCGCCACGGCGATGGGGTCGCTCGCGTCACGTGCCTGGAACACCCCATTCAGGATGAGGCGCACGTTGCCGACGCCGAGCTGCGCGAGCTCGGCCCGCGTACGCTCCGCTTCCGCGAGCGACGAGACGCTCGGGCCGCGCGACCAGAACCAGCGTCGTCTCTGCCGGATCGCGGAGCGCTTCGTTCGAGGCGGCGTACAGCGCCTTCTGCGCGTTGAGGCCAGAGAGCGGCCCGAGGCAGGAGGTGCCGCCGACGTTCGCGTCGATGAAGCTCGACCAGGCAGCGGGCAACTCGAGCAGGCGGAGCGTGTGCCCGGTGGGCGCGGTGTCGAAGATGACGTGGTCGAACTCGGCGGTGGCCGCCCGGTCGCCGAGCAGCTTCGAGAACTCGTCGAACGCAGCGATCTCGACGGTGCACGCGCCCGAGAGCTGCTCCTCCATGCTCGTCGACCGCGACCGCGGGCAGCACACCCCGGTAAGGCCCCACCACGCGCTCGCGGTAGTCGTGCGCCGCCTGTTCGGGATCGATGTTCAGCGCCGAGAGGCGCGGCACGGCGGGCACGGTCGGTCGGCGCGGACGACAGCTTCACACCGAGCACCTCGTCGAGGTTCGAGGCCGGGATCGGTGCTGACGAGCAGCACGCGCTTGCCCGCATCGGCGAGGCCGATGGCCGTCGCGCAGGCCGAGGAGGTCTTGCCCACGCCGCCTTTGCCCGTGAAGAACAGGATGCGCGTCGGATTGTCGATCAGCGTGGACATCGCGTTTTCTTCAGCAGCAAGTCTTCTTCGGCGCACTCGTTTCGGCAGCTTTCGCCGGACCACAGCAGCCGCTCGATTTCCGCCTTCGGCGCGGACTCGGCCGCATCTGGATGCGCGAGCCCGGCCCAGTCAGAGAGCTCCTCGCGCGACGGGAACCCACCGCTGCCGATACGTTGGTGGCGACTGCGGCGCGAGCCCGGTGGAAAGGGGCGAGCGTCCAGCTCGAGCCGTAAAGCTCTCTCGAATTACGCTATCTTGATGTCCATGCAGCGCTGGACCTTCGTCGTGCTCGCGGTCGCAATGGGGCCCTTGGTGTCGGTGGCGTGCTCGTCCGGGGCGCAGGAGGGGGCGGCGGTACCAGCGGCGGTGGAGGCTCGGGAGGCAGCGTTTCGTGCGGCGGGCTCGGCGCGCCGTGCTGCGAAACGACATCCCAGTGCTTGGCACGACGCTCCCCGTTGCCTCCGAACCGGAGTGCCAGTCACCGGATCCGCTCTTCGCCGGGGCTTACGACCTGACCGGCAACGTCTGGGAGTGGGAAGACTCGTGCGACAAGATAGGCTCCATCGACTACTGCCACGTGCGCGGGGGTTCCTACCAAGACAACGGTTCGTACATCGATTGTGGGCAGGACCGGCACTACGAGCGAAGCGCGTACTGGTCCGAGGTCGGATTCCGTTGCTGCGCTGACCCGTGAGCGCTGGACGGAAGCCGCGGGAACGGGCCCCCGAAGGGGCCCGGCTCCAGCGCGAGGACTCGACGCAGAAAGGGAAGCCCGCCGGGGAGGGGCCCGGCCGGATGTGCTGGAAGCCGTCACCCACAACGCCGCCGGCCGGATGATTGACAGCTACACTCATTGGGAATGGGCCCCTCTGTGTGAGGCCGTGTCGTGTTTCCCGAGCCTGCTCGATTCTGACTCGGATTCTGACTCGCTCTGGGTCGACAGGCGTTTTGATGCTGCTTCAGGGCTCCAGCGCCTGGACTCGAACCAGGGACCCGGCGGTTAACAGCCGCCTGCTCTACCAACTGAGCTACGCTGGAATGGGGCGGCACAGCCTATTCACGGCGGGCGCCAGGTCAAGCACGGGGGCAAACACGGGCGAATCGCCCTCAAGTTCCTGACTTTGTCGGGCTCGAGGGAGCGCGGCCGCGAGCGCTTGCTAGCGACGAGAGCCCGATACGGACCACGAGGAGATGTCCGAAGAGCGCCGTCATGACCAGCATTGCGGGCAGCCAAACGAACGGAAAGTGCGTGACCCAAACGTTGGGCGGATCGGTTTCGAACACGCGAAACGGAGCCGGGAAGCTCAGGATGGCGACAGTCACCACGTTGAGTAGCAGCCCGAAGCCCGCGAGGTTCCAGAGCTGGAGCGCCCAGGCCGGGAGGCGCTGTCGGTAGGCGAGGAGCGCGACGCCGAGAGCGGTGATGCCCGTCAAGATGTCGAAGTTCCGTCCGGAGAAGCTCATCTGGATCGGCATCACGCCTTCGGAATAGGCGCGGTGCAGGACGAGCTCGAGGGGAAATCGAAACCCTTGCAGCAAGACCAGCGACCACAAAGGGAGCGCGTCGATCGCGCGCCTGCCGATCCTCCCGAACGCCACGATCGAGGCCAGCGCGGCGCCGGCGGCCACTACGAGAAACATCTTGGGTGGGCGGCTTTCGAAGTCCTGAAGCACGCCACTTCTCGCCAAGAGACCCGTGAACGCCAGCCACGCGCTGAGGGACGCGGCGAAAATCAGGGTCGCTCGCCGATTTTCGGAAGGCGGGAGGGCGCCTCGCCCCGAGAGCCACACGCCCGCGACGAGTGCGGTGATTACCGCGACGACGACCGCGCTGAAGGACAGCGTCAAGAGCGGAGAGGTGCCCATGAGTTGACTAATAGATAGCAAAGACCTATTAGAAAGTAAAGTGCAAAAACGAACGTACCATCAGCTCTGTGCCCTGGCGAAGGCGTTGGACGTGGTCGGGGAGCGCTGGACGCTTCTCCTCGTCCGAAATCTGCTGGTGGGTCCCCAGCGCTACGGCGAGCTTCTCGAGGGATTGCCGAAAATCACCACGAACCTCCTGGCCAAGCGGCTCCGAGAGATGACCGATGCCGGTCTGGTGGAGGGGAGCGAGGAAGGCTATGCGCTCACCGAGCTCGGGCGCGGGCTCGAGCCCGTCGTGTTTGCCCTCGGCAATTTTGGCGAGCGCTACCTGACGCAGGCAACCCGATCGGACGTGCGAAACGTGCGCTGGGCGATGCTCTCGGTCAAACGACGCTATCGCGGGGGCGCAAGCGGAACGGTGGAGCTTCGGCCCGGGCAAAGAACATTTCAGCTCAAGCTCGAAGAGACGCGAGCCGAGCTTTCCGATCGGCTCCTGTGGAGCCCGGACGTTCGTAGTGAGTGGAACGGAGGCGAGCGTCGCGGCCGTGGTCACCGGACGAGCGCAAAGCCGTGAGCTCGAGGAGCGGGGGGACCTCCACGTGCTCGGGTCGCGCCAGCTGTATCGTGGATTCTTGCGGTCGGTCGGAGCGAGCACATGATTGCGCTACGCTGGAAGCCTCTTGAAACGTCGAGCCGCTCTCACCATCCTCGGCGCGGGTGCCCTCGGTCTCGTGGGGATCTCGCGCCGCCGACCGGAGGACAAGCCCATCATGACTGAACCCGAGCTCGGAGGGAGTGCGCTGCCCGTGGTGTTTCTTGCTCATGGGGCGCCGATCCTGATGGACGACGAAGGCTGGGTTTCCGAGCTTGGCGCGTGGGCGGCAAAGCTCGGCCGGCCGAAGTCGATCTTGATGGTGTCCGCCCATTGGGAGGATCGGCCAACGACCATGGGCGCTACGACGACGGTCCCCCTCGTTTACGATTTCTATGGTTTCCCCCAGCGCTACTACGAGGTCGGCTATCCGGCTCCGGGCGCGCCGGAGCTTGCAGCGCGCGTGAGCGAGCTGCTTCGCGAAGCGAACATCCCCGTCCAAGAAGACCCGGATCGCGGACTCGATCACGGCGCGTACGTACCGCTCCTTTGCATGTATCCGGAGGCCGACGTGCCGGTGCTGCAGATCTCGATGCCGTCGCTCCGTCCTTTGGAGCTTCACTCCCTCGGGCGCGCTCTCCGTGCTCTTCCCAAAGAGGGAGTTTTGGTCATCGGCAGCGGATTTCTGACCCACAACATGCAGTCGTTCACGAAGAAGGAAACTCCGAGCTGGGCCCGGGAGTTCGATGCCTGGGCGGCGGACGTGCTCTCGCGCCGCGACGTGGACGCGCTCTTGAATTTCGAGACGCGAGCTCCCGCGGTCCAGACCGCATTGCCCACGACCGAACACTTCGCACCGGTGATCCTGGCGGCTGGCGCGGCAGATGAAACCGCGCCGGTTTCGTTTCCAATCACGGGTTTCTGGTCGGTAGGTGGAGGATTCACGCGCCGATCGGTCCAATTCGGGTGACGCCCCGCCCCTGATTCACCAAGCTCTTCCCCGCGCGTCCCTCCTGCCGCGTGCCAGAAGGAGTGTTTCGATGAAGGTCGCCCTCAAGTCGATTGGGCAAATCCTGGGTACTGAGCTGTTCAAGATTGGGAAAGCGTCGGTCAGCGTTTCTACGCTCTTGGCCGTGCTAGCGATTCTGCTCGCGACGGTTTGGATCTCGCGCGCTGTCCGGCGTGTCGTGGCACGCGTGCTCGGGCAGCGTGGCGGTCGACCGGCCGAGATCGGTACGCTCAATGGATTGATCCACTACGCGATCCTGATCACGGGCTTTGGAATTGCGCTGGATACGGCGGGGATCAATCTGACGGCGCTGTTCGCCGCTGGCGCGATATTCGCCGTCGGGCTCGGATTCGCGATGCAAAGCATCGCCCAGAATTTCGTCGCGGGTGTGATTCTGCTCGCGGAACGCTCCATCAAACCCGGTGACGTCCTGGAGGTCGAGGGGCAGGTGGTCAAACTTCTCGAAATGGGGATCCGCGCCAGCGTTGCTCAGACTCGGGACGGTGAGGATCTGCTGATCCCGAACTCCATCTTGATCCAGACGACGGTGAAGAACTACACGCTTCGCGACTCGTCGTTCCGAATTCGCATTCCCGTGGGGGTGGTCTACCGCTCGGACATGGCACTCGTGAAGGAGACGCTTCTCGCAGTCGCTGCCAGGGTGAGCGAAAAGTGGGGGGTGCCCAAGACGAAAGCCCAGGTGTGTCTCGGCTCGTTCGGTGACAACTCCGTCATTTGGGACGTTGCAATCTGGATCGACGATCCGTGGGAGGCGAGACCCGCCAAAAGCGAATTGCACGAGGCCATCTGGTGGGCGCTCGCCGAAAAGAACATCGTCATCGCGTTTCCTCAGCTCGACGTCCACTTCGATGACCCGGTCACCGCGAGCCTTTCGAGGCTTTCGAAGAGCGCCGCCTGATGCAAGTCCCCATCCCCCCGCTGTTTCGAAAACGACATCCGCCGGTCGGCGCGCGACCCGGAACGCTCGTCGTTCCGAGCTCGGCAGAGCCGCCGAAGATCCGCTGCCTTCGCTACGCCGAAGCCGGAGTGGAAGAGCAAGACATCGAAGACCCGGAAGCGTTGAGATTCGCGTCTAGAGGACCCTCGCGTGGCGTGGGTGGACGTACAAGGTCTCGGCGACGAAAAGAAGCTGCGGCAGATCGCTGAGATCTTCGGCGTGCATCTGTTGGCGCTCGAGGACATCGTGAACGCGCCGCAGCGCCCGAAGATTGAGGAGTACGATTCGCAGCTCCTCCTCATCGCGCGCATGGCTCGGCTCGACGGCAGGTATCGAATCGTCAACGAGCAGGTGAGCATCTTCCTGGGAAAGAACTACGTCCTCACGTTCCAAGAGCATCCGGGCGATGTCTTCGACCCGGTTCGGGGACGCCTTCGGGAAGGTATCGGTCCCATTCGACGCTCGGGTCCGGACTATCTCGCGTACGCGCTCCTGGATACGATTGTCGACGAATACTACCCGGTCATCGAGAGCGTTGGCGAATCCCTCGAGCGCCTGGAATCGCGGATGATGGAGCGTCCCAGCCCGCGAACGCTCGATTGACTCAACCGCATCAAGCTCGTGCTCATCACACTGCGGCGAGGCATCTGGCCCAAGCGGGAGGCGCTCAGCCGCCTGCTTCGAGACGGAAGTCCGTTCTTCTCCGACGAAGTCCGGATCTATCTCCGCGACACTCACGACCACGCTGTCCAGCTCGTGGATGTCCTCGACAGTCATCGGGAGCTCGCCAACGGGCTGGTGAACACTTATCTGTCCCTGGTCGGCAATCGCACCAACGAGGTGATGAAGGTGCTCACGATCATGGCGAGCATTTTCATCCCGCTCACCTTCATTGCCGGAATCTACGGCATGAACTTCGAGCGAATGCCCGAGCTTCACTCGGAGTGGGGCTACCCGGCCGCGCTGACGGCCATGCTGCTCACCGCCGGCGGGCTTCTCGTGTACTTCCGCCGGCGGGGCTGGCTGGGTGACCCGGGCGGCGACGAAGACGACGACGACTGACACCTCGTCGCGTTCGCCTGGCGTGATAGCCTTGAGCGGATGGTCTCCGATCCGCTCCGCGTCGAGCGAGCGATTTACGCCAAGGTAGTCGCAGCGATGGACTATCCGGAGCCTTCCGCACTGGTCCACGACATCGGTGGTTCGCGCTCGCGGCGCTATCGGGCCGACGAGCTAGTCGAGCGTTGGACCAAAGCGCTGGCAGGAGCCGATGACAGTGCGGCGGTGAACCTCTACGTGCACGTACCGTATTGCAAATCGATCTGCGATTTTTGCAACTACAAGCGCCTACGGGTTTCGTCTCGCGAGGGACTCGACGAGTTCGTCACTTTCATCGTGACCGAGGCGCGGCTGTTTGCTCCGGCGTTCGAGCGGGTGAAGATTGGCGGGCTGTACGTGGGTGGCGGGACACCCAGCGTGCTGGCCCCCGATCAGCTCGAGCGCCTGTTCGAGACTCTGATGACCAGCTTCGCGTTTCACGAAGGCGCGCAGAAGAACTTCGAGTTCGACCCGATGGTGATGACGGAGGAGCGCTACCGAGTCGTACAAAAGTACGGATTTTCCCGGTTTTCTTTCGGGATCCAGTCGGTCGACGTGGACGTGAATCGCCTGCACAACCGCGGCTCTCAGAACCGCGCTCACCTGGAGAAACAGTTTCGGCTGCTCTCGGAACACGGCGGTGCCCACGCCAACGTCGACTTCTTGCTGGGGCTGGCAGGCACGACTCCCGAGCAGATGCTTCGAGAGATCGAGCAAGTGATGACGGATTTTTCGCCCAACGAAATGAGCGTCTACTTCATCTATCCGACCGAGCAGTACGTCGAAGCGCATTTTGGTGGGGACTTCGCGAGCTTCACCAGGTTTCTGGAGCCATTCGAGGAGCTCGTGCCGAAGGCGCTCGCCGAGTCGGCCGCGCGACTCGGATACCGTTTGGGTGGTGATGGCAAACACGTGATCACGTTGACTCTCGCGAATCCTCGCCACAGCGGTCGCGGCAAAGGCGACCAAGACCTCTTCTACTGCGACACGCCGTCGAATGCCCATCGGCCGCTCTACGTGCTCGGTCTCGGTGACTCGGCGCGCTCCCGTATTTTTGGTGAGCTCGTTTATCGAGCGGAACACGACCACGATGACGTACTTCCAATCCGTGATCGCTATGTCGGCATCGATACGACTCGCGACGACGAGATGTTCACGTACGTGGCGATGGTCCTCAGAGGCTCCGATCGGCTTTCCCGCCCGCTGTTTCGTCGCACCTTCGGCGTCGATCCCGTAGAGGCATTCCGCCGCCCGATCGACAAGCTGCGAAAGCTCGGAGTTGCGGTCGTGCACGACGGGGATGTCGAGCTCGCGATTCAGAGCCGCGCGGATCGGCTGCGCGACATCCTGTTCTTCTTGCCGGCGGAGCGGCGCGACGCGCTGGGCGATCTCTCGGTGCTCAGCGGGGGATCGGGATCACCACATCGTTGATGGGTTGCACGTTCATGCCTCCTGGGTAGCCATAGGAGACGTAGGAGGTGAACGAGGCCGTCTGGGGCGAGCCCCAACCCCACACCCAGAGCCCGAACTTCCCAGCGCTTGTGATGGTGTGAGCTCCCGTCGAGCAGTTGCCCACGTTCTGGAAGTCACCGTTCGTCAGATCGACCCGCGTGTATTCGTAGTTGCCCACGGGCTGCCAGCCACTGAGCGCGCCGGCGCAATCGAGATTCACGTCCGCATAGACCTTGTCGCCGATGGGAGCGCGGACCAGAACCAGGTTGGTGATTGGATAGGTGGGATCGGTGAAAAACACGTAGGAATCGAGGAATTGGCTGGGCGGAATCGACAGCACCGAGTCCGCGTCGCCCACACCATTCATGTTGTTGGTGCTACCGCCGGTCATGTGGGCCATGAGCAAGAACGGATGGTCCTTGTCCTGACTCTTCACGACGTAGGGAAACGACGAGAAGAATTCCGCCACTTGACCCTGCTCGAGAGACACGGGGCCGCCCACGTCGCTCGACCACGAGAGCTTCGTGCCATCGACGATGCCCATCATGCGCCAGAGGCTCGGCTCGCCGCTTCGCGTCTTGTGCGAGACGCCGACGTATTCGCTGCCGAGGGCCTGGATCGGGGGAATCATTTGCTCCAGGTGATCGCAGGCATAGATGTTGTTCGGTATTTGCGAGCAGCGGGCTCCGGCGAAGAAGCCCACCGGCTTGTCCGCCTGGACCACGCTACCGGTCAGCGACTGGAGCTGTGAGAACTGCGCGTGCTCGCCGGCTCCGAGGGTAAACTCGTAGGGAACTCCCGCCGGTCCGCCATTGAGACCGTTCCCACCCGCGATCGCGCCCTTGGGCAGGATCTTCACCGTGGTGGGTTCGCGCGCGACGATGTTCATGCTCGTGAGCTGGGGGCCGGCGTCGTAGGCGTGAATGGCCAGGTAGCTCGTGTCCCACGCGCTCGAAGGGATGAGCAGAGATGCCCCTGTCACAGCGGCGCTGCCGCCACCGTAGGGGTTGATTTGATACGCGACGATCGGCGCATCGGAGGTGATGTGGAAGGCTTTTCCGATGCCGCTCTTGTTGAAGAGCATGGTCCCGCCGGGGATTGCGCTGGGCTTCGGGCAGACTGGGTTGTCTTTTGCCGGCGTGCCGTCGGGGCCCGCGAGAAACAGAATCGCGACCTTTCCCGGGGCCAAGAGGTCCGTTCCCAGAGGCAAGTAGGCCAGGTTCTGTCCCTTGCCCGCTGGCAAGTAGGCGAAGTTTTCGACCGGTAGCGGCGCTCCGTCGTACTCGACGTTGATCTTGACCGCCTGGTTCCAAGTGTTCGCGACGAACACGGCGAAGCAAGAGAGCTCGTCGAGCGCGTCCATGAATACGGCGTAGTAGTCGCAGCCGATCGAACGCTTGGCGCTATCGGCCGCTTCGCAGGCGTTCTTGCAGGTGACGGTGAGCTGATCACAACCTTCCGTGCCGAGACACGCTTTGATCACCTTGTTCGAGCAGTCGACGATGGAGTGGAGGTCACCCGAGCAGTGAGGACCGGTGCATTGGCCTCCGTCGAGAGCGATCCCACCCGTTCCACCCCCAGGCAGTCCCGCAATCCCACCCGAGCCAACGCCCGCCTCGGCGCCCGCGCCACCGACCCCTGCATCGAAGGTCTTGTTCGGCGGCGACGCGGCGTTCGAGCCACAACCCGAGGGAAGCGCCAAGATCGAAAGAGCTACACACAAGAAACAAGCCGCGAGATGCCGCATTTCGCGGTGAGCTTACCACTTCGAGGGATGTCCGCCCGATGGCCGACGGCGTACCCACATCCTCCTACCTCATGCGCGGATCATGCGCGGAAGGGACGGAGCGCAGCAACGATGGTAGTATCCATGAACGCGTCTCTGCGCCGCGCTTGGAGGTAAGCACGTGGGACAGAACAGGTTCCGGTGGTTGAGTTGGCTGTTTGCAAGCCTCTTCAGCGCTTTGGTTTTCGCTTCTGCTTGTGCGGGTGGTGACGATGCGAGCCCGGCGCCCGGAGGCAAGAAGGATTCGGGAACTGGAGCTAGCGGGGGCGGTGGTTCTGGCGGCACCGGTGGCGGAGTCGGTGGGACGGACGGCGGCGGAACCGGTGGAGACGGATCCGCGTGTACCCCGGAAGAAGAGGTGTGCGACGGAGTCGATAACGACTGCGACGGTCAGATCGACAACAACGCAACGGACGCGAAGACTTGGTACGAGGACAAGGACGGGGACAACTTCGGCGTTGCAACCGGAACCACGAAGGTGGCCTGCACTCAGCCCACTGGCTACGCGACGGAGGTCGGCGACTGCAACGACAACGATCCCGCGTTTCATCCCGGCGCGTTGGAGACCAACTGCGACGACCCCAACGACTACAACTGCGACGGATCGGTCGGGTTCGTGGACGCAGACGGCGATAGCTTCCCCGCCTGCAAAGAATGTGACGACACGGACAAGAACATCTATCCGGGCGCAGCCGAGGTGTGCGACGGCAAGGACGACGATTGTGACGGTTCAGCGGACTTTCCTGGTGGTGAAACCGACAAGGACGGGGACGGCGTCATTGCCTGCGCCGAATGCGACGACAACGACAAGAACAACTATCCGGGCAATACGGAAAAGTGCGACGGCAAGGACAACGACTGCAACGGTCTAGCCGACTTTGCCGGTGGCGAGCTCGATGCCGACGGCGACAAGAGCTACTCGTGCCAGGATTGTGACGACAACGACAAGAACAACTATCCCGGCAACACCGAGATCTGCGACGGCAAGGACAACAACTGCAACGGCCTAGCCGACTTCCCGGGTGGGGAAGGGAACGCGGACGGACGATCCGGCACCCAAGTGCCTGGACTGTGACGACAACGATCCCGATCGTTACCCCGGCAACACGGAAAAATGCGACGGGAAGGACAACGACTGTAACCCGCTCACGAGCGCTAGCGGTGGCGAGGTCGACAACGACGGCGACAACAGCCTTTCCTGCGCCGACTGCAACGACAACGATCCGACGAACTATCCCGGCAACACCGAAAAGTGCGACGGCAAGGACAACAACTGCAACGGCACGATCGATCAGTCGGAGGTGCCGTCGAACATCTTGTGTCCCAACCCGCCCCACACGGCGACGACTCAATGCAACGGTTCGAGCGGCTGCGGGATTTTGAGCTGTAGCGCCAATTACTACGACGTGAACGGCACTTTCCCCGACGGTTGCGAGTGTGCAGCTGCGCCCAGCCCGGTAACCACCGGCAATGCCTGCGGAGCCGCGGTGAACATGGGTACCCTGGCGGACAACACCGCAGCGAAGGTCACCGTGACCGGCAACGTGCCGGTGGCGGGACGCGAGATTTGGTACACGTTCCTTGCCAGCGACGACGCGGACACCGCGGGCGACGAGTACCACATGGACGTGCGCTTCCTCACGAACCCATCGAACATCTACCGCATGGATGTGTATCGCAGCGGTTGCCCTGGCAGTGGAGGGACTCAGCTGGCATCCGGTGAGACCCAGCAGACCGACTGGTACACGGACTTCAACCAGACCAACACGCCCCCCGGTCCGTGTCCGGGCCCGCTTCCCTGCGGAGAAGGCAACTGCAACGGTCCGCCAGCAGCCGACGGGAAGAACTTCTGCAACAACAACTCGGCGACGTACTACGTGCGCGTGTACAGCGTCGGGGCGCCCAGCTGCTCCGCCTACAGCTTGCAGCTCTCGAACGGCTTCTACTGAGCGCTCTCGGAGCGGCCCGGCCAGATCGCCATCACGCGATCCCGGTCCTCCGGGTACGTGTCGAGGTATTCCTGGAAGCTCTCCTCGGTGACCGCCACATCGACGATGGCGTCGTGCAAAATCCGAGACTGGCAACCCAGCCGGGAATTTTCCCGGCGCTCGCGCGCCGAGAGCGTCAGTAGGTCGAGCTCTTCCTCGCTCTGGGCGGAGAGGAAGTCCCCGCCAGCGAGGACGTAGACGTGGCAGGTGGAACAGGCGCAGACGCCACCACAGCGGCTGCCCTCGGGCGCACCGGCGCGTCGAGCGGCCTGGAGGATGGTCGTGCCGGGCGGGACGGACACTTCGAGCCCCACGTTGAGGAAGCGAACCCTCGCCATGAATTAAACTTCGTTCAGCACGGTCAGCCGGAGCGGGAACGAGCTTTTCGGAACGTTCTGATGTGGGCTCGGGGGGGCGGCGACATATGGCTCGCTGCGCACCAGATGACCGCGCTCCCAGCCGAGCGGCGACAGCTCGCCGTCTCCGTAGATGTCGAGATAGCCGCGCCACACGCCTTCGCACAGATCGCGCGAGCGTGCAGCGTCTGGCAAGGGCGTCAGGTGGTGCTTCAGATCGAAGCGCTTGCGATCCTGCCAGTTGAAGCGCGACGCGGCCGTCCTCGACCTTGGCCGACGCCGATGTCGAAGCCTTCGTTCCGGATCGAGCAATCCGTGGACAGATCGCGATAGATGTCGCCGACGTACTTCTTGAGCAAGATTCTTGCTGCTCAGAAACTCCTCCGGCAGGACGCAGAACGGGATGCCCCCGAAGGTGAAAGGTCTTTTGGAAGTGGTACTCGTTCAGGAGCACCGCTTTCATCACCATCGGGACCACGGCGGTGTAGGTGGGCGTGAGGTCGGCGCTGCCTTCTGCGTAGCCTTCCGGCCGTACGAAGTTCACGCGCAGGTCGTCGAGCTCCATCTTGTCGAAGAAGAAGCGCATCATCTTGAGCAGGTGCCGGTAGTTCCAGCCGTTCAGAACGACGTTCACGCTGAGCCCGTCCTGCGAGCTTGCCCTCGCCGGCGCTTGACCTGGAGATTGCGCGATGGCCTGGCATTTCTTCTCGAAGCCACCGGGCACACCGGTCAGCCTGTCCTCCAGGGGACCGGTGTGGCCGTGCATCGAGATGGTGACGCGCGTCAGCCCCGCGTCGACGAGCTCGTCCACGAACGCTGGTCGGCGGAACATCATCGCGTTGGTCGCGATCGCGATGCGGGTGAAGCCGAGCGCATGAGCGTGGGCGATGGACTCCGCAATTTGCGGGTACGCGGTGGGCTCTCCACCCAGAAAGCCGACGGACAAGTGGCCCTCGGCACGCCAGCGCTCGAGCTCGCGCTTCATCACCTCGAAGTCGATGAAGCTGCTTGTCTTCCTTGCTGGGCATGCCGTCGAGACAGAAGACGCACTTGTTGTTGCAGGTCTTGCCGACGTTGATCTCGACATTGCGTGCGGAGGTCGCGGAACGGGCTCGGTGCCTGGTTGTCGCGTCATGGCGCCGCTCCGCTGGCCCGGGGAGAGAGCGCGTTGGTCGGGTAGAGCTCCGCGTAGCGATCGAAGACGCCCATGCAGACGCGCGAGAGCTCGCACCTCTGGCATTCCTTGGTGTGAACGCGTCGGCGGTCCGGCGCCCAGGAGTAGATTCCGTCGAACATCACTTTGCCGGGCGCGCTCTGCCACTCGACCGTGACCCGGGGATCCCAGTGCAGATCGTTGGAGAGCATCGCGTGCTCTCCGAGGACGCACATGGGCGTGCCGAAGAAGCGCACGATGGCGCTCTTCGCCCGCGCGGGACGCGTGGGCAGGACCTCGCGCGAGCTTTTCCAGGGGAACGGCGAGCTCTTCGTAGCGATCGAGACCGTTGCCCTCGGGGGTCACGTTGGAGATCACGACGAGCTTGGCGCCCAGTCGATCGGCGAGCTCGACGGTATCGCCCAGCGCGTCGACGTTGTGCACGCGTGACGACGGTGTTCACGTAGGCGCCGAAACTCGGGCTTCACCCGGAGCGCGGTCTTCATGGCGCCCGGTCACTTGCTCGAAGCTGCCCTCGCGACCGGCGAGCGGATCGTGGACCTCGGCGCTCGGCCCGTGGAGCGAGAACAGCGCCTCGTCGAGGTGCGGCAAGCGCACGGCGGGCGAACTCTTCGTCGCAGAGCTTCGTGCCAATCGTTCCGACGCGAGGTGCGCATGCCGAGCTTCTTGGCGAGGCACCAGCGTGTCGATGAACTCGGGATGGATGGTCGGCTCGCCGCCGGTCAGGTGGATGTTCTTGACGCCGCGGCTCGCATGCATGCGCAGGACGGTGGCGACCCGTCCCCAGGTCACCGCGTAGCGCCGGTACTCCTTCATGCGGTGCTCTTCGGAGCAGAACACACAACGCTCGGGGCAGGTGTAGGTCAAGATGGAGCTCGAGCCGCTCCATGCGCTGGCCGTTGGGGCCGATCCACGGCGTCGCTTTTGCCGGAGGATCGGCGACGCACCGGCAGGTGGGTCATGCCGCGCGCCTCCGGCGTCGATACGCGGCGTACTCGGAATACAGGCCGCGACAGAAGCGCAGTGAGCTTCGCGATCGACGGCGAGCGTCGACTGCCACACCTCGGGCAGGCAGCGCCTGCTCGAGCAGGCCGTTGACCTGCTGGGCCTTCTCTTCGAGCGCTTCCGGCGTGGGCGGATCGTCGAGGGTGCCGACGCGCGTCTGGCGCGAGCAGCTCTTCGAGCGCGCCGGACAGGCCGAGGTTGTTCGGGTGGATGCTGCCGTCGGAATCGACGACGACCCCGGTGTTGAAAAACGGCGTGGGCGCGAAGGTGAAGAGGTTTCGCACGTACAGGCGCTCGGACTCGATGCCAGCGAGTCAACGACGATCGTCGGCGATGCGAGCGAATGCCGCGTCGAGCGCCTCGAGCTGCTCCGGTCCGCCAGCGGCAGGTAGTAGCCCGGCAGGAAATTGAAGCGCCAGAAGCCGAGCTCGAGCAGATGTCGGAAGTTTTCGTCGGCCTGCGCGGCCACGCTCGGCGCGATGGTCTGGGTGATCACGGTGCGCGGCATCGCGACCAGCGCCGGGCAAGAGGCTCTAGCACGTGATCGTAGGCGTCGCGGGACTCGATGCGAGCGCCCGGCGATGGCGGCCGGTGATCCTCGGGCCGGCCGTCGAGGGAGATGGTGAGGATCGCCTTCTTCTCGGCCGCGAGAAGCTCGAGCCATCGGGGTCGAGCCCGAGTCCGTTGGTCGAAAGATAGACGCGGCGGATGCGCGGCTCGCGCGCCGCAGCGCAATCGACGGCACGCACGACATCGGGCACCAGCAGCGGCTCGCCGCCGAAGAGCTTGATGTCCCCGCCGCCCCACCGATCGCAGAACAGCTCGACGGCGCGGAGCGCGGACGATTCGTCGAGAGAGGGCCAGCCGTCCTTCGCCGTCGGGCAGTAGCTACAGCGAAGATTACAGGCGCGTGTGACGGTGAGGATGAGCTGGGTCACCACTGACCATGGGACCCGTGTGAACCGTGAGAGCCGTGGGAGCCATGGGAGCCGTGAGAGCCGTGAGAGCCGTGAGAGCCGTGAGAGCCGTGGGAACCGTGGGACGCATGAGAGGCGTGCGCGTTGAACCCGCGCTCGATGCCGTCGAGACGGGTGTCGGCTCTTTGCATCAGGTCGCCCAGGTTCTTGGGCTTCGTTCACCTGCTTGACCTCATCGGCCTGCATGAAGTCAGCGGGTTTCTTGTGTAGCTCGGGAAGCTTGTTCTTTTTTGCCCGTCGTCATGGCTTTACCCTCATACGGCGCATTGTTCTCTCGGGCGGGTCAACGTCCAGCGGCGAAAGATCTTGTCGAGTTGGCCGTCCGGGTCGTCGGCGAGACGCTCGAACAGCACCTCAGCAATTGTATAGTGTTCTTTGCACTTGGGCGAGTTGGGCCGTTGGCCGAACAAATCCCCGCTCGTCATGTAGTTGTGCATGGGACAAACCCCGCAAAAAGGCTTGTTCCAGCAGCTTTCGCAGTGCGGCAAAGCGTCCTGAAGGGAGGCGACCGCCATGGCTTTGACCGTGGGGTGGGTGTAGGCGTCCTCATAGCTCGAGACCCCGACCTGTCCGATCTGGAACATGTCGTTGCCCATCGCCGAGGTCATCCGAGCCTCGTCGCAGGTGAAGATCTTGCCGTCGTAGTTGTAGGCGACCTGGCCGGTCCCCGCTCCGCAGGGTGAGCGGATGTCGACGAAGTTCGGGTCGTCGGGCGTGAGCATCTTGGACAGGAACGTGGCCGCCGTGCCTTCGCAGATCTCGATGCCCGCGAGGTTTTTCTCGATGATGTAGCCGAGCGCCTGCTTGTAGAAATTCGAGGTACTCGTCGGCGCGTGTAGCCAATCTTCTTCCAGGTATCGACCGCGAAGCCGTAGGGGTTGAGCGGGCGGAGGAAGATCGTGCGCATCCCGAGCTCGATGTAGAGATCGACGACTTCCTTCCAGTGGTCGAACGTCTTGCGCGACGTCGTCATGAGCGCGTCCACGTGCCAGAGCTGGGGGTCGTGGCCCTTCTCCACGTAGCGGCGGTTGAAGTAGTCGATCCACTTGCGCACGTTCTCGTAAGCGTTCGATGCCTTGGCGCCAGCTGCGGTTGTAGTTGTGGAGCTCCTCGGGCCCGTCGAGGCTGGTGCACACCATCACGCCCGAATCGATCAGCCACTCGGCGTTCTCTTCGGTCATGTAGGTCATGTTGGTGACCAGCGAGAGGTCGAGCTGCTTGTTCTCGTATTTGTTCTTCTCGCGCGAGTACTCGGTGATGAACTTGATCACCGGCATGTTCACGGTCGGCTCGCCGCCCTGGAACTCGAAGTTGATGTAGGGCGAGGTGCTCTGCATCGCGTGATCGACGATCTTCTTCGCAGTTTCGAGGGACATGTCCGTATCGACACGGTCCATGTTGGTGCGAGAGGCGTGGCAGTACTTGCACGACTGATTGCAGCGCAGCGTCGTGATCACGATGTGGAGGTGGGGGCCTTGGCCGACGAAGCGCTTCTTTCGGCCAATCTTCTGGGCGAAGCCGTCGAGGTCGAGTCCGTCTCGGAGGAAGCCCTTTTGCGCGAGGGCCTTGTACTCTGGATGCCCTTCTTCGATGCGACCGGCCAGGAACTCTTCGAAGCTCCTTTCGCTCAAGAAGTGCCACGCGCCGGCATCGTTCGTGACGAGCTTTTTGCCGGCCACGTCCCCCCAACGGAAAAACGACAGCTTCTTTTCCACCATGGGCAGGCGGACTACCCGAACGCTACGGGCTCCCATCGGAACCTCGCGTTCGGATGACGGTGCCCGCCAGGGCGTGATTGCAGAGCTCGTCGGTGAGCACATCCGCTACGTCGGGATCGGGATCGCTCACGGAAAGCTCGATGTCGTTGCCCTCGACTTTTACCGATAGCTTGGCCAGGTGCTCGAACGCCTTTGCAGCTGCCTCGACCGCTTCGAGGGCATAGAGTGAACGCGCGAAGAGCACGCGCTCAGCCATCATCGCTCCCGCTCGCGCCGGCAGGCGCGGCCTTTTCCTTGGCTTGCTCCCAAGGAACGGGGATCTCGAGCGGCTCTTCCGCCATCTCCTCGGCGTCGAGCTCCGCCAAAAGCTCCGCGATGGTGGAGCTCTTCTGCTCGCCGAAAAACGCCCGAGCCATGTATTGCTCTCGAATCGCGGCCGTGGAGCGTCCGAGGCGCACGCGCAGCTGGCTGTTCAAGAGCTCGTTGGCAAACTCTCCAGCCAGAGCTTCGAGCACTGCTTCGGTGGCTGGCTCCTTGGCGCGGAGTCGCACGCGCACCTTGCGCTCCGCCGGTCGCGCCAAAAATACGTAGCAGCGGTCGACGAACAGGTAGGAGGCCGTGTACACGGCATCGACCGCGTACAAATCTTCGTCGATATCGAAGCTGATTTCCCGCTCCGAGAGCTGAAACGTGAAATCGAGCTCTTCGGGCTCGGCCTGGTTTTCGTCGCTCATTTGCTAGAGCAGTTTGCGCTGGGTCGCGAAGAATGTGAGCCGCGCCGAGTGCGACAGGAGGCTCTCCGGAGCCTGGATACCCCGCGCCTCGTTTCGGCGTAGAACCAAGGCGAGGGTCTCGACCGCAACTGCGAGGGACTCGTCGGTGAGTACGAGGCCGTCACCGCCGTTCATCAAATACAGGTCCATCGTTTCGCTGTGGGTGATGGCCTGGGAGTCCGCGTCCCGCCGGCAAATGTGAACGCGCGCTTCGGCTTCGGAGGTCTCCGACCGCAACGTGACGATTGCTGCACCATCCGTTATCGCCGAGAGCTCCGAGATGAGCCAACTGGCGGCCACCTCGGCACCCGGCGTCAGCGGTGCGAGGGTGGGCCACAGGCTCTCCCCGTCGCGCGCACGTGGGGGCCGGGTCGGAGGAGGGAGGTCACGGGCTTCGGGGCGCGGACCTGTCTCGTGCTGGGCTGGTTTCACGGCTTGGGGAAGCGCGTTTGCTTTCCGTTCAGTCGTGGAAACGAGCGCCGCACTGCCGGCAAGCACGCCCTGGATGAACCACCGTCGCTGCATAGGATGCCTCCGTGCCCGCAAGCTGCGTGACAACACAAGGATATCTCGGGTGCTGCCCCATCGCAAAGACGACTTTTGAAGGTTGTGGCCCTACTTGTGCGGAAGTGTGGGTTCGTGGGTGACCTGTTTTCTACTCTGCGGCACTCTCGGGCCCGAGTCCGCACTGTTTTGGGCCGAGCGCGCTGTGATATTTTCCTAGTGAGTGAGTGAGTGATGGGCGGGAATCGACGAGAGCTCGAGCCGAGCGAGACTAGGTAGATGGAGCTCGTCGAGTCGAGGCGGCTTGCGACGTGGCTCGATGACTACGAGCGTCGCTTCCGGAGGCTCATCGCCAAAAAGGGTGGGATCGACCTCGGTGACGGTTTCGCACTGATTGGTGCTGCCGCCGATCACGACACGCTGCGCAGTTTGGTTCTGACGCTGCGCGGACCGATGAACCGGGAGCTCCGCGTCGGTTTGCTCCCCGGGGGTACGGAAGGGTTTTACCTCGCTCGCTCGGAACGGCTGCAGCTCAGCATTCTTTTCGGATCCCAACGCACCACCACTGGACCGAAACGAGCAGCGCGCAGTTCGGACCCTGGCTCGGCAGCTAGGCCTCGAGATTGCGAACCGCGGGGGACAGTCACCCGATCCCATCGCAAACCAGCGGGCCCCTCGCGAGCCTCGCGGGCGGGACTCCGAATTGGCGCAGTCGGCCCATCGCGAGCTCGCCGATGAGCTTCACCGCCGCGCGTACATTGCTTGGCGCGCGTTGACCTCGGAAGACCTGTATCCCCACGTCAGCGATCTCGGAAAGCTAGTGTCCGAGCGTGAAATCTGGGACGCCTGGGAGCGCGCGCTTTCGCGAGTGAGCCAAGGGACGGCGCCGGCGAAGGTCGGGCTGTACGTGCACATCCCGTTTTGCGCCGTAGCGTGCACGTTTTGCTACTGCGGAAAGACCGATCGCTTCAAACGCGACGGCTTCGACCACTACATCGACTCGATCATCGGCGAGATCGACCGCTACGCCCCGATGTTCCACGGCACGAAGATCACGTCGGTCTACTTCGGAGGGGGGACGCCCTCGCTGCTCTCCGCAGCCGCTCTCGAGCGCGTGTTTTCGACATTGCATCGGTGTTTCGAGGTGCCGGAGGGAACGCAGGCAATCGTCGAGGGCAACCCCGATTCCTTGAGCGAGAAGAAGATCGAAGTGTTGGCCAAAGTCGGTCGGGTGACCCGCCTGACCGTGGGAGTCCAGACCCTCGACGCAGAGGCACAGCGCCGCGCACGCCGCTTCAACCAGCCCGAGCAAGTCCGAGCGGCCGTCGCTGCCGCGAAGAAACACGGTATCGAACACGTGAACGTGGACCTGATGGCGGGGCTCGATGGGCAATCCTTCGAATCCTTTCAGCACGACATGGAGTTCTTGCTTTCGCTCGAGCCAGATTCGATTCACATCAACGCATTCCGGCCCCAGCCCTGGACCAAGTTCGCGCTCGGCGGCCAGGAGATGAGTGACGAGCAGGTTCGACTCCGAGACGAAATGCTCGAATGGGGTACGGAGCGGCTGGAAGGAGGCGGCTATTCCCACCTGGATCAAGGCCTCGGCAAGACGCGGAATGCGGCAAACATCCAGGACTACGACCTGCGCAAGCTCAACGGCTCCTTGCTCGGGCTCGGTACCCCGGCGCGTTCGCATTCGTTCGCAGGCCACTACTACGAACCCGATCTCGGTACGGGCAACGTGGACGCTGCACTCTTGGCGCACCGGGAGGGTCGCCGGCGGATTCGTGCCGTTGCCGTGGACGACGAAGGCGAACGCTACCGGTATCTGGTGCACAACCTCCACACCGGTTTCTCGCTGTCCGAATTCCAGAAGCTCTGGGGCCTGCCGCCCTGGAGCGTAGCTCCCGAGGGCTGGGACCGGCTCGAACGACTCGGAGTCGTCGAGGTCGACGGTGATCGCGTCCAAACCGACTTTGGCGATCACGCGGACCTGATGATCTATCGAACGTTTCTGTACGATCCTCGGATCTCGGACTGCATCGAGGCGCTCTGGGGTCCCGAGTACGACAAGACGGTCGATTACGCCGAGCGCCTGTATCGCATGTGCGAGCGACAGCCGAAGTGAGCGACGCTCAGCTCGCGAGCATCGTCACGGCGATGATCACGATCACCCACTCGGGCTCGAAGTATCCGAGCAGGATCACGAAACCGGCGTGGAGCAACACGACGAGTGCGACGACGTAGGGCCGCGCGACGGGCACGACGAACGCGATGGCGAGGAATTCCGACACGAACCCAGCGAAGCCAATCACGGCGCTCGTGGAGCGAGATCTCGCAGCTCTGCTCCGGATGCCGCGGAAGATGGGGAGCCCCACATAGGCGCGTTCGGCGATCAGGAGCGCTTGGTAGCGCGGCTTCACCCACACCCACCCCGACTCCCGCAGCTTGGCGATCGCGGCGAGCACGTAAGCACCGGCCATCACGCCACATGCAGAATTCCAGCCGAGCCGACGCGTCGAGTCGGTGTCGAACCCGAACGCGCGGAGCACCGGCTGGGACACGAGCCAGGCCAGGAGGCAGGCGGCCGATGGCACGTATTTCCCGAGTCGGACCACGATGTCCCCCGGCCACTGTCGGATCTCGAAGCGGCGGATCAGCGCGAGAGAAACCACGATGCCGAGGGCGCTCCACTCAGGATGAGAGCCGATCACGAACGCGATGATGAGAGCGACCATCGCAGAGGTCGCCACGAGGAGTGTTGCGACTTTTCCGACGGGAGCGCCCCCTTGGAAGACGCGCATCGTCCGGATGTAGAGAGGTCGATCGGAGAGCGCCACGTGCGTTGCCGAGTTGGCCCAGGACAAGAACAACGCGACCGCGAACAGCCAGCGACCGGCGCTTCGCATCAGCGACGAAGCCTCCCCCGGCCCTGAGTCAGCACATCCAGGCGCATCGATACCGCGCCGTCGGGTTCCACCTTCAGCATGCGGTAGCCGATCTCGAGCGGGAGACTGTCCTCGGGCGGCGCTTCGACCAGGTGCGACTCGAGCCAGCGCTGCGCCTCGTAGACGAGCCACTGCTGGGAGCAGGGCACGAGCTTGGGATCGAGCGCGGGAACGTCGATACCCCAGACCGCGTCGAGCTCGTCGGCCGCCACGAAGCGATCGCCAGCGCGTACGAAGAACACCGCGCCCTGCTCGCGCTGGGTGAGATTCGCGTACATCGAATAGCGCGAGAACGGGAACCGATCGCCGACCAGAAGCGAAATCACGATGTAGACAGCCATCGCAGCCAGCGCGATCTCGATCGGCAGCATCGACATCAAAGCTACCGAGACGAGGGGGACTGCGCGGCGGGAAATTGCGGGTATCCAATGCAGGTCGGCTGGCCGGCCACTAGTGGTCCTCCTTCCACGTCCCCGGCGTCAACGCGCCAATCACGTCGGCCTGTGGGACAATCCGAGAAGGGATGCCCGAAGACAAGTCGCTCTACTGCCTCTTGTTCCTGACCAGGCGTTGCAACATCGATTGCGCGTACTGCCACATGGATCACGACGGCTACGAGGACATGACCGAAGCGCGGCTCAAGCACGCCATCGATCTCTTCCTCAGCGTGAACCCGAACGTGTGCCTTCACTTGTTCGGTGGGGAGCCACTCCTGCGCTTCGATCTGATCGAGTGGATCGTCGACTACGTCGCGACCCATTACTCGGATCGAAGTGTCCGGTACATGATCACGACCAACGGCCTGTTGCTCCGAGACCGATACCTGGACTTTCTCCTCGACAACCAGGTCCAGCTCATGTTGAGCCTCGACGGTAGCTTCGATTCCCAAAAGGATTGGCGACGCACCATCGGAGGCGACGCTCGCCGGGCGTTCGACAAGATCATCGAAAACCTCGCGGAGCTCAATCGACGCGGTGCCGACTACTTCGTGAACATGGTGGTGAGTCCGTCGAACGTCGATCGAATGGAGGAAAACGTCCTTTTCTTCAAGGGGCTCGGAGTGCGGCGGCTTCAGGTCACCTACGAGCTCGGCGCGTATTGGTGCGAGCCGTATCGCTCGAAGTACGTGCAGGGGTTTCGGCACGTGATCGAAAAATACGACGGGCAGGGCGGATTTTGCCTGCAACACAGTCCGTCGAGCGAGCCGGTCTTGGGCAACATGACGTTCATCGTCGACGTGAACGGAGACATGTATCGAGGCTGCGCCGTGGTGCTGGAGAAAACGATGCCACGCTTCAACGAGGTCGTGCGGATCCCGAACCTGGAGCAACAGGACGATCTCCACCAGTTCGTTCGGACGCGCCAGGAGCAGGTTCGGGATTTTCTCAGGCGGACGCGGGTTGCCGACAACGACTACAAGCTTTTGAAGAGCAACATGCACCTGGGCTATCTCCTGCGGCGGGAGATGTTCGATATGGCGCGGAAGGCCGAAAAACCCGTCGCTGCCCCCCAGCGCGCGCGGGTTCGGCCGGTCGCCATGCCATCGGATTGATCAGGGAGTCGGCCGGAGTCCGGCGGCCCCATACTGCTCGTGGTGCGCAGCGACGAGACCCGGGCAGCTCTCGCGAAGCGTGCAGGGTTCGCACGCCGCGTCGAACACCATCTTCTGAGCGCGGAAGTAGAGCTCGATGAGGAGCGGTCCGCCGCGGGACACCTCCGGCGCAACGCAGCTCGGAAAGCCGACCAGGGAAACGTCCGCGCTCGCGATCGCGGGCTCGATCTCGTCGTACGGCACGCTTTCGCTTCGAAAAGCGAAGACTTCGTCCTTGGCGCGGAGTGGAGCGATGGCGAGCCGCGCTCCCCAGCGGCTGCGGGTGAGCGTGGCGAGGGCGCCGAGATCCCCGAGGGTGCGCCGGAGCAGCAGGGTGTGCACGAAGGGCTCGATCCCAGCGGATCGCGCGTTGTCGAGCCCCCGCGTCGCGCGCTCGAAGTGTCCGGGTACGCCCACGACCGAATCGTGGGCGCGAGCATTCGAGCCGTAGAGCGGAACGCAGATCGAACGGATCCCCGCGGCATACCAGTCGGCGGCGAGCTTCGAGCTTTCCAGAGATAGTCCCGAGGTCATGAGCTGGATCCGGGAAAACCCCACGCTCTTCGCGCGCTCGAGGGTGGCGTCGAAGTGAGTGTGGGTCGGTGGCTCCGTGCCGCCCAGGCAGAGATCCTCGACGCCGAGCTCGAGATTGTCGTCGAGCCAGCGCTCGACCCTTTCGAAAGGCGTGACGATGTCGGGTCCGGGATCGGTGACCGCGGGGCTGGCGCAGAAGAAACAGCGGCCCTGGCAGGCGCTCATCAGGATCAACAGGCCGGTGCGCGGCAAGCCCCAGTCCTCGAAACGCGCGAGCTGAGTGCCCAGAGGTGCAGCCATCACTTCGGCCATCGCCTCGTCTTCGTGACTCGGTACACGCAGGTTCAGGCGGCGTTTGTCGGGATCCATGCCGGGCGTCGGAGTTACGGTATCCTAGCATCGGTTTGCGATCCTCTTCGTTCACGCTCCGCTCACCGGCTCCGCGTTCAACACGTCGATTGCCGCGCTCAGTGCATGGCTCAAGCGACACGGGCACGAGGTCGGCTGCTCCTGTGTCCGCCGGAGCCGGATTTCGACGCGGTCGGCCGACTGGTCGCATGGAGCGCCGCGGACATCGTCGCTTTTTCGTTCATGACGTGCCGCTCGGAGCTCGTGAAGAAGCTCGTGCCGTCGCTCGCGGCGCGCTGCCCAAAGCCCGTCTCATCGCGGGCGGGGCGCATCCGACTTCGTATCCCCACAGACTTGGAGGAATTCGACCTCGACGCGGTCTGCATCGGCGAGGGCGAAGAACCACTCCGTCGCTGCGTCGAAGCTCCGGACGACAGCCACCCGGGGATCTGGCTCTCCGGCTGGCGCTCTGCCGAGCAAAAGTGGTGGGCAAAGACGTGGACGGCCTTCCGGATTGGGATCGCGCTCTGTTCGGCGACGTGAGAAACAGTGGCAATCGATTCGAGGCGGCGATTGGGGTGGCCTTGCTCGCGGCTTTTGCCCCTACTCGTGCACGTTCTGCGGCGTGGATGGCTATCGCCGGATCAACGGAGTAAAACGCGAAAGCCATGCGGTTGCGATCCGTCGAGCGGGTGCTCGCGGAAATCGAGGCGGCAAAGCCCTTCGCGGATCCAACGCGGGTTCGCCGCATGGGACGAAGTGCTGCCACCGAATCTCGATTGGCTCCGGCAATTCTTCCGCGCCTACCGCGAACGGGTCGGTCTGCCGTTCGCTTGCCAGCTCCGCATCGAGCAAGTTCGCCCGGAGCTCGTCGAAGCGATGGTGGAGGGCGGGTGCGACTACGTCGTCATCGGCGTCGAAACCGGTGACGAGGAATATCGAAAAAAGATTCTGAACAAGCCGTTCACGAACGAACGGGTGAAACAGGCCTTTCGCCTTGCTACACCAGGCCGAGATCCGGACCTTTTGCTCGTTCATGATCGGGCTTCCGTTCGAGACTCCGAGGATGCTCGCCAAGAGCATTCGTCTCGCACAGGAGCTCGAGCCCAGCGAGCTTTCCTGGAAGTACTACACGCCGGAGCGCGGCACGGTACTGTTCGGACTGGTCGAGCGCGAAGGGCTCGTGATCGACAAGTACGTCGATCATCCCTTCGGAGCGGATGAAGCGATGATCCGGATGACCCGCTGCACCCAGAGCCGATCTCGGCCAAGGCGAGTCAGGCGTTTCGCCTCCTGAGAAGCGGCGGACCGCGGGGCACGTTCGAGCAAGACTCCGGCCCAGCCCATTCGCCTGGAGCTTCGCGCGTGATTCCGACGCGCGGAAGAAGCGGAAGCGCGCTTCTGCGGCCACGCTCGAACGCGGCAGCGTGAACCTCGGGGCGACGGCGGGGATCGAGCGACTCATGTTCATGCTGACCCGCTCCTGTCATCTCAGGTGCAGCTACTGCTTCGTGCAGAAGACCGAAGCAGGGCCCGTGATGCCCGCCGACATCGCGCGCCGCGCGATCGATCTGCTGATGAAGTCCGAGCGGCCCAAGCTCGAGCTCCAACTATTTGGCGGCGAGCCGACGAGCGAATGGGAACGCCTGACGGACGTTCTCGACTACTCGACCCGACATCCGGATCTCCGTGGTCGCAGGCTCGAAATCATTCTCACCAGCAATGGGATTTTGCTGGACTCGGCGCGGCTCGCCGTCCTCGCGAAGTATCCGGTCGTGATCTTGTTTTCCGTCGACGGTGATGCGGCATCGCACCGGCGATTTCGCGTGGTGTACGCCGGACCCGACGCGAGCTGGCACGAAGACGACGCCCAAACCTACGAGCACATCGAGCGCGGAATCGAGCTCCTCGGAAAGTCGAACCTCAACTGGTTCATGAACGCAGTGCTCCCACCGTCCGCGGCAGCCGAGGTCGAAGCCCGTTACGATTGGGCCGTGGCTCGTGGGATCCCGCGACTTCAGCTGAATTACGCCGTGGGCATGCGCTGGACCGAAGAGCAGATGGACACTTATCTCAGCGGCCTGTTGCAGGTGCTGCGACGACATCATCAGCGGGAGGAGCTCGTCCTTTTCAACTGGCGCAGCGATTGCGAACCCGTGGTGCTCAGCGATGACCTGATCGTCGACGTTGACGGTACTGTGCTCCACGACGGGGCCATCTTTCTCGAGCGCTCGTTCGGTCGTCTCAAGGAAACCTATCGCCGCGGGCACCTGGATGGGCTCGAAGCGTTCGATCCGCTGCGCCTCAGCTTGAAGACTCTGTACGAGGTCATGCGCGACACCTACCCGGAGGGCAGCGAAGAGCGCACGATTTTGCTGCAAAACATGCGCTTTGGTGCTGCAGTGGACTTGCTGATCCAGCGCGTCACGCGCGATCTCGGAAGAAAACCTTCGCCGGGTGCATGAGCGCGTTCGATCTCGTCACGACGGTGCTGGGCACGACTCTGGGGGATCGACTTCCCGAGCTCGTCGATCGCGCGTTGGCTGCGGAGCTCATCGAGGAGTTCAAGCTCGGACCGATCTTCCCTCTGGGCTCGCCTCGTGCTCCGCGCATCGCGCTCAGCAACCAAGGCGAGCCGGTGCGCTGGCGGAATGCAGTGCTCGGCGCGTTCGCTCACCCGAAGCTCGAGCGCTTCCTCGATTCGGTGCCCCCGAGCGCGCGCCGGATGGTCGACACCGATGGCGACAGTACCATCGTCTATCTCGACGACCTGCAGGACGTTGAAGGCGGGCTCGTGGATGCCTCGGGTCGTGCGCTGATGTTTCTCACGCTGGATACCGTGAGCGGACGCCTCGGGTCCGGCACACGTCACACCGAGCCGCCGCAGGAGCTCTTGGACGGCGTCCTGGCCGAGCGCCTCACCGAGCTCGTGAGATTGGGTGCGGCCGGGCTCTGGTCGATCCGCTGGGAGGCAAAGCGGGCGGTCGGTCTCGTCTGGGTGAGCGAGAGTCGCTGGCGCAAGAACGCGGGATCCGCAGCCGAGCTGCTTCGAGCGCTCGGGACCCATCCCGGGATCGAAGAGTGCGCTCGGGCGGCGAGCGCCGCGGGGTATCTGGCCTATCCGGATGCGATCGAGGTCCGCGACGACGGGTCGTGGGACGTGACCCTCGGTTTCGTTCATCGGTGATTTCCGTGCTCTCGAGCTGAAGTCTGCGGAGCTGGGAATGACAACCGGCGTCGCCGGGACGAGCGGAGAGAAACTCCGGCGGTTCGACCATTTTCGGCAGCCAGCGCGCCAGGCAAGGGAGGCAATGCCGACAATCGTGGTGTGTGGTCACGGATCTGGGATCTCCGATGCGGTGGCGAGGAAGTTCGGAGCCGAAGGATTTTCGGTCGCCCTCGTCGCACGCAGCGCCAAACCGCTCGGCGAAGCGGCTGCAGCGCTCGAGAAATCGGGATCCGAGCCCGGGCATTTCCCGCCGATCTCGGTGACGAGAGCGCCGTCCGTTCGCTTGTCGAAGCGGTGCGAAAGGAGCTCGGCCCGATCACCGTGTTGCACTGGAATGCATACGCGGGGACCGCGGGGATCTCCTACAGGCGGACGCTTCCGAGATTCGCACGGCGCTCGACGTTAGCGTGGTCGGGCTCGCGGTGGCCGTGCAGGCCGCTTTGCCGGATCTGAAGAGTGAGAAGAACTCTGCGGTACTGGTCACCGGTGGAGGGTTTGCCTTGTACGACCCCGCGGTCGACGCGATGGCGGTGAAGTTCGGCGCGATGGGCACGGCGCTCGGTAAGGCCGCTCAGCACAAGCTCGTTGGCCTACTCGCGGACAAGCTCCGCGCTGACGGGATCTACGTCGGAGAGGTGATGGTGCTCGGAATGGTCAAGGGCACGCGATTCGATTCCGGCAACGCGACGCTCGAGGCTTCGACGGTCGCAGACCAGTTCTGGTCACTCTACGAAAGTCGCTCCGCACTCTCTGCCAACGTCAGCTGATCGATTCAAATGTTGCAAGCAGCAAGACAGGCCAAATACTCTTTGCAGCTGTCCTGGGTTTGACATTCGGCGTTCACCGCGCCGAGGGTGCCTGCGTCGCCTTTCAAGCACTGCAAGCAGGGAAGCACATCCTCCGCCTGGGTTGGCTTCACCGTACAGAGGTTCTCGCAACCAGCGCAGGCACAGGCTCCTGGAGACTGGATGATCGCGTCGGCCAAAGCGGAGGGTCCGTTGGAGTAGAGCGGCAGGCAGCACGCCGCGACTTCCGTGCAGGTTCCGGTGCATCCAGCGACGCCCCCTGTTCCACCGGCGACCAAACCCGTGCCGCCCTGACCGCCACCCGCGGCGCCGCCCGAACCCATCCCGCCCGAACCCAACCCCCCCGACCCGCCACCGCCCGAGCTCAACCCCGCCGACCCGCCACCGCCAAGACCGGAGTCCGCGCAGTTGCACGGGCCATAGCCGGAACCGTCCGGCTTGCATGCTTGAACCCCAGACGCCGGCCCACCCGAACACGTGCAGCCGTGCGTCGCGCCCGGGGTGCAGGCGTTGCCTCCTCCTGGGTTTTCGTTGCTCGACGAGCACGAGGCCACGAGGGACAGCAAGATGACGGCGATCCAACGAGCGCTCATCGGCCAACTCATATCACGCCTTTCAGCTCGCGATCACGGCGAGGCGACGCCGTTCTTCTCCGCAGGCGCGGACTTCACCTTCGCCGTGGCGCTCGAGGTACGCGGTCCAAACCCCTTCGCAGGAAACCCGGACGCTGCAACTCTCGCAAGCTCGTGCAAAAGACTTGGCGCTGCGGCGGACGCGAGCCCGGGGAGTGGGTGCTCCGTTGGCATCGAGGATCTCGTCGAACGGCCGCCCGAGCTCGTAGGATTCGGGTGCCTCGTCGTCCAAGCCGAGGATGCATTCGGGAAGACCGGAAACCGCCACTTCGATTTCGAGGCGCTTGGCCTCTTCGGCGGCGCGACGGAGCTCGCGACCTGCCTCGACGAGCGTGGGTAGATCCTCGAACGGAACTCGATCCCATCCGACGGCGACTCGCCAAAGACGAATACGACGCGATCGACGCCATGCTCCTTGAGCCAAGCAGGCCAGCGACGGAGCGACGAGACGTTCCAGCGGTCGATGAAGCCCCAGACCGACGCTTTACCACTGCCGCGGGTCCAGCCGAGGATCCCTTTGCGCGTTTCCCGCAGCGCTCCCGAGCTTTTGACTCGCCCGTCGTGATGCGGATCGTGGATCGCGAAGATCGGGACAATCAGTCGCTCGATCATGCCTGAGGCCGAAAGCTTCTGGCGCGCCGCCCGAGTGAGGAGGCGGGCGGAGCTGTACAGGCCCAGGTGGTGGACCCCGCGGACCTTTCCAAACTCGAGTAGCTCGAAAAGGTCGGGATGAGCCAGAGGCTCTCCGCCCCCCAACACACTCTGTTCGCCGCGCCACGCGGTCATCAAGAATTGTTGCTCGAGCCGCTCGAGAGAACGGAGCTTTCTGGGCTCACAGGACGCGCATTCATCGACCGAGTGCGTGCAGCCGTCGGCGACGGCCACGTAGGTCGTTCGGTGTTGGAGCATGCGCTCGAGCCGGCGGAGCTCCGGTTCGGGATTTTCACCCGTGTAGTCCGGTGCCAGATCGAAGGGATTCTTTTCCGCGTCGCTCTCGAAGTAGTCGTCCGGGATCACGCCCTCTTCGACCGCGGCGTCCCAGAGGTACGTCCCCGGATACACCTTGGTCGTGTTGATCAGGATGCGATCGGGTTGCAGCTCGCTCGCGAGCCCGACGCTTTCTCGCATCGTGTCCCGGGTTTCGCCTTGGTTTCCCACCATCAGCATGATGCAGCTGGTGATGCCGGCCTGATGGGTGAGCTCGAAGGCGGGCGGAACCCGCTTGACCGAGAGCTTCTTCCTGATTGCCTTCTGCACGCTCTGGGAAAGACTCTCGATGCCGTAGGAAATCTCGCGGCAGCCGGCGCTGACCCATCTTGTCCGAGCACCTCGCGGTTCACCATGTCGGCGCGGGTCATGCAGATCCACTCGATGCCGACGTTGCGCTCGATGAGTAGGTCACAAATTTCGATGATTTGGCGGTTCGGATAGGTGAGCGTGTTGTCGCCGAACACGAACGTTCGATAGTCGAACTGACGCTTGTACTGCTCGATTTGATTGACGATGTATTCGGGCGAGTGAAAGAGCGTTCGTCCCTCCCACTTGCTGAGCGGGCAAAACGAGCATTCCCACGCGCAACCCCGCGAGCCCATGACCATGATCAAGGCGTCGGTCACGAATGGCACGCGCCCGTCGAACGCGATTCGTGCCATTGCCGCCGGTCCGGATCGAGCCGATGGCGATCGATCATCTCCCGAACCGGAAACAAATCGAGCTTGGGGAACGGCAGGGTGTCGAGCGCCGTGAAACGGCCACGCTCGGCGGTTCGGCGGACCGAGCCGTTGACCCGCAGGGCGAGCCCCGGAACGTGGCCTTGTCGCGGCCGGTTTCGAGCGCGTCGACGAGATCGAGAAGCGTTTCGTCGCCATCCCCAACGCAGACGAAGTCGGCTGGCGTGCGTCGCAAGAGAAGCTCTGGCTCGAGGGTCGGAAACGGGCCGCCCAGGATGCCGGCAGGTCCGGCGCAAGCGCCCGGAACTTGCGGGCCGCCAGCTCCGCCGGACCTCGGTTCACGCTCAAGCAGGAGATGCCGACGAGCGCGGGGCGATCTTCTCGAACCACACGCTGGAGATCGGCGAGCATCTCTGCGACCGACTGGCGGTCATAGTCGTAAGCGTGCACCTCGTGCCCAGCGCCCTCGAGGAGTGCACCGAGAAGCGCAAGCCCGTAGGGGGGCCCGAAGTACGACGGCGCAGGGCTCGCTGTCGGTGGAAAGAGCAGAACGACGTTCACAGTTGGTCGACCCGCGAAGGTTTGAGTCTATCGGACGGTCCCGACCCCCGCAACTCGCGCTCCGGATGCTTCCTTTTCATGTGTCGGATGAAGCTCATCAGGACCGAGCCGACCAAACGATTGTTGTCGGCCATCTCCGGGCTGAACCAGTTCGAGAGTAGGTGATCCATCTCGAAGCCGTCGTGCTGGTAGCGGTCGAACGAGCGGGCGTCATCGAGGTGGCCGAGACGAAAGTCCTCGCGGTGCTTGGTGTTGACCAAGAATGCGGTGGTTCCGAACACCCCACCATCCCAGTCGATGGTGACTTCTAGGTTGCCGCGGACCGGAAGCAGCGTCTCCTCGAGGTTCACGAGCTCTGCGCGCTGATTGTTTTCCCACCGTGTTTCCAGCTCCTCGCCGATGATCGCGAGCTGGCGGCCAAACTCTTCCATCGCGGGACGCTCCCAGAACGTGCCCAGGGCGTAGTTGATCTGAATGCGCGAATAGTCGAGCTCCAAAATGTGCCGGAAATTCCCCGCCATCGAGTCGACGTTCGACGGATGCACGACTTGAACGACGTCGTTTTCGATCCCGGCTTCGCGAAACCAAGAGGCTTTCGTTGCGGGGCTCCGCTCGTAGGAATCGCCCGCGACCCGGAGCGCGGGGCGAGCGGCGTTTTGTGTCGCTCTGTCCCCGTCGAGGGACAGCTGATACCAGACCGGAAAGCGCGCGAGCCAGTCAAAGCGCTCGCGGGAAAGGGCCCAACCGTTCGTCGTGAACAGGAAACGAATCGACCGGCCTTCGGCCCGCGCTCGGGCATGGCCGGTCGAGAGCGTGTGCTGGATGACCTCCCACGCCGCCAGCGGCTCGCCGCCGAAGAAATGGAGATCGAGCTCGTCGGCGTCCGAGGAGAGCAACAAATCCAGTGCCCGATCGACGGTGCAAAGTGGCATGACGCGTCCGTCTTGCTTGGGGATGCGGCAGTATCTGCAGCGCAGCTCGCATTGCCATGTGGGGATGACCACGATGCGCGGCCGCCAGCTGCGCGAAGCCTGGCGATAACTGCGGATCCAGCTCTGGGGCGGACCCAAGCGCTCGGTCGTCGCGTCGACTGCGCTCGATTCCTGACGGCCTCCACCCTGCGCCCGGCTCGCGGTGATAGCGGAAAAGCAAGCGCGTCGCACCGCGTCGTCGGATCGTCGGAGCAGGGCCTCGCGCTCCTTCGCGGTCGGCTCCCTGCGCCAGCGCTCATCGACTCGCTCGAGGGTGTCGAGCGTGAGCGCTCCCACGAGCTCCTGCCGGAGATCGGCGATCGAGGGATCGACATCGTCACCAAGCCCGAGCTCAGCCGGTTTGCCTGGAACGCGAAGAGCGAGCTCGACCAAGAAGCGGAGCGCGCTCAGACAAGACACAGCGGTACCCGCTCCGAGGCAGACGCTCTTCACCGAAAATCCTCGATTTGCAACGGCGCCGGCAACCACGTCTCGGCGGGAGCGATCCGAGAGCCAGCTCGTGCCGACGAGGGAAAGGGCGAGGGCTCGGTCCGGAGGGAGCCCTCGTGTCTGGTGGAGGTGTCGATCGAGGGCACGCCGAAGCTCGTCGGCGTCGAGCTCGGAGGGATTGACGATGCCCGGCCGCACGCAGAGCGCGCTAGCTCGTTCGGAAAGCAAGAGTCCGTTCGAAAGCAGGGCGCTCGTGAGCTCGGCGTAGTCGTCGATACGGATTGGCTGCTCGGAAGAGAGGCGAGGATCACCGAGGAGCGTGGCCAACGATTTCGCATCGGTGCGATCGTCCAGACCGATTTCGTCGGGTGAAAGAGCGAGGGCACGGTCGAGCTCGTCCTTTGCCCAACCGCCGGACACGGCCGCTTGTAGCGCGACACCGCGGTCCATCAAGACGACGCTGAGCGGCTCGCCGGCGCGAACGCCTTTCGTCCTGAGTACTGCGCGGCACGGCGCGATGTCCCCCGCCTGCTGCTTCGGGAGGAGCTCTTCGAACAAGAGGACGGTGCGCTCAGACACGGCCTTCACCCCGATTACGAGCGCGTCGGAGCGCCTGGCGATCGACGCCGAGGGAGCGGAAGATCTTCTTTTCCTGCGCTTCCTGGAAAATCTTGTAGTGAACGTCGACGGCGTACTGCCCGCTCGTCAGGTAGACGAACGCCCGCGCGGGCGTCGAAACGGAATCAGCTGGGATCTCCGAGTGAGCTTCCCAGAAGAACCCATTGACGGAACGGTTGTTGCCGTACCAGTAGCGCGCGAGTCGAAGATACGCGCGGTATTCCTGGCGCATGCGTTCCTCGTAGCCCGCGAGCGCTGCCTCGCCGGCTTCGGGTTCGCGGAGCGCCGTCAGGATTGCCAGCGCTGCGTTGCACGCTCCCCGCACTGCGAAGTCCACGCCGCCGGAGAGAATCGGGTCGACGAAACAAGCTGCATCACCCACGAGAATGAAGCCGGGACCTGTGACATGCCGGTGCGCGAACGACCAATCCTTCGCGAAATTCAAAGAGCTTCCGATCTCTCGGGCTCCCGCCAGGGGAAGATCAGCCTGTGCGATGAGCGCCTGGAACCGATCGCGCGTCATGCGCGCTCGCTCGCGCACGACGACGCCTACGCTCGTGCGATCCGCGCTCACGGGAATGAACCAGACCCAGCCGTCGGGCACGGTGACGACGAGCTGCACGTGGCGACCCAAGGGGCCTGAAATCCCCCCGGCGCCGTCGAAGTAGGCGTACGTGGCGGTCGCTTGCATGTCGGGAACGTCGGTCGTGAGCCCAAGGGCTCGACCCAGGAGACAACGTTGCCCGGATGCATCGACCACGAAGCGCGCGTACTCGCTTTGTCCCGACGCGAGCCGTACGCCCACGACCTGACTGCCGTCGAGCAGGGGCTCGGTGGCCTCGACCCCTTCGCGAACGTCCACGCCTCGGCGCACTGCTTCCTCGAGCAGGAGCTGGTCGAATCGTTCTCGCAGCACCTGCCATGCGTGCTCGTAGCCGCCGGCGAGCAGTGTGGCCTCGTCCAGCCCGGGGAGATCGGCTTCGAGTCGCTCGTCGAACAAGATCGGCCACGGCTCGCGAGACTCGCCCCAGACGTACACGGCGCCGTACTTCCGCGCGAAGCCCTGGGCGGCGAGGGTGGCGCCGAGTCCGAGATAGCGCTCGAGCAATTCGACCGTTGCTGGCTGGAGCGATTCGCCGACGTGGTGTCGAGGAAAATGCTCCTTCTCGAGCAGCGTGACCGGGACGCCTTCCTGCGCGAGTAGCGCGGCGAGCACCGAGCCCGCCGGTCCTCCGCCAACGACGAGCACCCGGTCGCGATCCATGCCGAGAACCAAGCATGCCACAGCGGGCGGACTCTGGATGGATCGGGCTCGGCGGCGGCTCGCCGCGCCTCGTTTCCTCGTGTAAACTCCAGAGCGTGGCCGTTCGCGTAGCCGAAGACGGCGCGTTCTTCTTGGTTCGCGAGCCGGACCAGGGAAGGCACGCGCCCCCCGCGGCACAGCTCCTCGCGCCCGATGGCGCGGTGTTCACTCGCCGCCGGCACGGGTACGCCGCGCGCGTCGAGGTCCTGGACGAGAGCGGCGACGGCTTGCCGGTGGCCACGCTTCTCCGAGCGGCGGCCGCGGCGGGACGTGCTCTCGAGCGGCTCGGGGATCCGCTGGCCGGTCCGCTCACGGTTCGGCTGGGACCCCGGGGCACGCCCGCGGCGCTCGTCGACGGTCGACTCGAGCTCGATGGGCCCTGGATTTTGGAGCAGCCAATCCATCACCCGGTCGATGCCGCGGTGGGAGCGGTCGTGGACAGGGTTCCGACGAAGCCCGCTTCCCCACCGTCCGCGAAGCGCCCAGCGCGCCGAGTCCTGTTCTTCGAGTCGCTGATGAATTCGGATCTTCCCCACAACGACTGCGAGCTCTCGCAGGGGGTGTTGCACATGGCGAGCTCGCTCCGAGGGAGCGACACCGAGGTCGTGCTCGCGAACATCAAGATGTCGAATCGTCGGTGCCGAACGACCCGTCGTGGGTCTCGATCGGCTCGAGAAGGCCCTGGCGTCTGGGCCGATCGACCTCGTATGCATCACGTTGCTCGAGGGCTACTTCGAGGGCGTGGTGGCGCTGATCGGCGAGCTTCGTCGGCTCGGATGCCGAGCGCACATTGCCGTCGGCGGCGTCATGCCGACGCTCACTCCCGAGCACGTGGCTGCCCACCTACCGGACGTCACGTTCGTGTGTCGCGGCGCGGGCGAGTACCACGTGCCGAAGCTCGCTGCGATCGTCGGTCGAGGCGGCATCGACGTGCCTCTCGACTCCGAGCAACGCCAGGCCCTGCTCGCAATGGATGGGATCCTGACGCTGGATCGGGCGGGACGAGCCCTGCTGGCGGGAAATCCGGCACGGGTCGTGGCGGTCGACTCCCTCGACCAGATCCCCCTAGATCTCTCGTTGCTGGAGGCGCGCCATTTCGAGCAGGGAGTGGAGCTTTCGACCTCGCGGGGCTGCATTCACAAGTGCACGTTCTGCTCGATCATCGGTCGGCAGAGTTACCAAGCGCGGAGCGCCGAGGGGGTGTTTGGGCTGCTCGAGCGCTACGAGGAGCGGTATCGCGAGCTATTTGGTGACGAGATCCCTCGAAATGCGTTTCGGATCCACATCAGCGACGATGACTTCGCCTGCGATCGGCCTCGCGCTGCTGCGTTCTTCCGCGCGCTCCTCGAGACGCCGTTTCGTCTGGCGTCGGCCCAGGTTTCTGTTGGCGATCTGTGCAAGCGCGACGGCAAGTGGCTGTTGCCGGAGCCGGATCCCGAGATGTTCTCGGCGATCGTTCCCGAATGCTTTGCGGACGCGCACGCTCCGATCCCGGAGCGTGATTTCGTCAAAGATCATCGATCCCGTGGCTGGAGCGCGTATTTGCAGATCGGCGTCGAAACGTTTTCCGATGCGGAGCTTCGCCGGCTCGGCAAGGGCTACCATCGAGCCCACGTTCGTGCCGTGGTGGAAGAGCTCGCGAGTCGCCGGATCCACGTCGACGCGTACCTGATCCTCGCCAACGTCGAGACGACCGCGAGCGATCTCACCGACTCGATCGAGGAGCTGTGTCGCCTCAAGCTCCGCCACCCCAAATTCTTTCACGTGCGTTTTCCGGTGGTGCCGCGGCTCGTTTCCTACTTTCCGTCAGCGAGCCACCGGCGCCTATTGAGGAACGGCAGAACGGCAGCGATGCGTCTCCGAGGCGAAGCGCGGACGGAAAGCCACCCCGAGTTCGACTACCCGTTCGTCGACGCCGACGAGCCGGACGATCCCTGGGTCCGCGCCATTGACGCCTCGCTGTTCACGGACGCCGGCCTGTACACGGCCACTCTCGAAGCGCTGCGAGCCCGCTTCCTCGAGCTGATTGCCGAAGACGAAACCGAGCGCACGCGAGAGCGCGAACGGCTGCTCCGGCGTCTCGACGACCGCCCGCGGCGCCTGGCATTCGAGATGCTCTCCGAAGCCCAGGCATCCCGCGACCCCGAGCGTGAGAGCCACGCTCTGGCGACCGCTGAAGCGCTGCTCGGCGACAACGCGACCTGGCTCGGAGCCTACAAGGGCTACGCCGCCGAAGCGCCCGCGCGACTCGTCGTGATTCCGACCTGGCAATGCGAGCTTCGTTGCGTCTACTGCTACATCCCGAAACAGGACGGACGCGTGATGCCCGTTGCGACGCTCGAGAGGTCGATTGACCTTTTGCTCTCGACCGACCGGAAGGACGTCATTTTGCAGTTTTTCGGTGGGGAAGCGCTGATGGAGTACGAGCTCGTCCAGCACGCCATCGAATACGGTATCGAGCACGCGAGGCAGGCGAACAAGAACATCTCGTTCATCGTGAGCTCCAACGGCTGGTCGCTCGACGAAGCGAAGCTCGCTTGGCTCGCGGCGCGCCCCGTCAAGCTGGAGCTCTCCCTCGATGGAACGGCCGACGTGCAAAACCTCGCGCGCCCGGCGCGGGTGCGGCGGCTGGACTCCTATCGAGAAGGAATTGCGCCGCGCGCCGACGCGATCGTCGCTTCGGGAATGGCTCACGAAGTCATCATGGTCGTCGTGCCGAAGAACGTGGATCGGATGCCCGAGAACTTCTTCCACATTGCGGATCTGGGTTTTCGTCGGATCCAGATCAACTTTGCGCTGGGCGTGCTCTGGAGCCAGAAGCACAAGCAACTCTTCGCCGAAGGCCTGCATCGAATCGGGAGCGAGCTCCGTGAGCGCTCTGCACGCGGTGAGGATCTCGCTTTCATCAATCTCGAGGGTGCCCCCATGCCGGTTCGACTCAACGGGGAAGTCACGGTCGACTACGACGGCACTATCTACGCCGGGAACGCGTTCCTGCACGAAACCGAGCACAAGGAGAAGTTCGTGGTCGGCAATCTCGATCAAGCATCGTGCTTCGATCGCTACGCGCTCGACGGGCCGGAGCACGATTTCTTACTCCAATACGGCTATTCGCCGGAGATCACGGCCAACAATCGCGCGGTGGGCGCGATCATGGCGAGCTTCGTTCGCTGGATGAATGGGGAAGGGAAGCGCCCGGCACGGGTGGTGGAGATCGCACCACCCATGCCGCGTTGACGCGACTACCTCATCCGCATTCGCTGCCGCAGGACGTGCTCAGACAATTGGAGAGCGCCGTGAAGACCGCTCCCTGACTTCCGGATTGCTGAATGCAGGTCTCGATGCTGGTACCGGCCTGCGCGCAGCTGATGATCTCGTTGCAGTTCGAATCGTCGGCGCACGCCTTGAACTCATCACAGCAGTGGGCGTTCAAGCATTGGTCGCAGGGATTGTCCTGGCCGCTCAATGGACCGCACGGACCCGCGTCGTTCTGACCGCCTTCGCTCGAAGCGCCAGCCGCGTTGCCCACGCCACCCGTCGAGGCGTCGCTTCCACCGACGCCACCACCGACCCCGCCGTTGCCGCCGGTACTGGCTCCACTCGAGCCGCCACCGCCACCGGTTCCGCCGTTGGTGCCACCACCGGTTCCGCCGGTCGTGCCGCCACCACCCGTGTTCGAGTCACCACTGTCACTGCTGCCACACGCCGGCGCAATGGCCCCGAGCGAGAAGGCGACAGCCGTTCCAATTGCCAGTCGATTCAGTCTCATCTCGCACCTCAGCCCGCCAGCATAACGCGCGGGACTCTCAGCCCAAAACCCTGGATGCGGCTCGGCTAACTTCGCATTAGCGATGGATATCGCTCGAGAATTTCAAGGTCGACAACCGGCCGGTTGGCCGGTAGACTCCCTGGCGTGAGACTTCTTGGCGCTTTGCTGGGCACGTTGATCTTGGCGCATGTGGGATGCGGAGGGTCGAGCGACGAAGCCGCCGGAAGTGGGGGCAGCTCCGCGACGGGCGGCTCAGCCGGCGCCGGAGGCGTCTCGAGCGGCGGCACGTCGGCGACAGGAGGCGCGTCGAGCGGGGGAGATGGCGGCGCGACCGTGGACGGTGGCGGCGGCGTTGCCGGTTCGAGCGGAAGCGCAGGTCAGACCGGAAACGATGCGGGTCCAGGCGACGCCGGTCCTGTCACCGCCAGCGAATGCTTCGCGAAGCAGTTCGTGAACTCGGGCGCAACCTCACTCGGGCCAGATTACGATCAGTTTGCACCCGTCATCGGCTCGCACTGCAATGGAACCAATCATCAAAACATTCAAGGCGTGCAGAAGGTCGTTTTTCTGGGTGACTCGGTCACGGTCGGCACGCCGCCAACGAACCTGAATCCCGGCGCCGTCTACCGCGCCATCCTGGCCCAGAAGCTCGCCCCACTCCTGAAGATCACTCCGCCGGGCTTTGGCTGGGGCGGAGCCGATCCCTTCAATGGCGTCGCTCTACCGAAGGAAAGCGGCGACTTCATCAGCTGCGCGAAGTGGGGTGCGCGAACGGACGATCTGATGAAGGACAGCACCCAGGTGGAAGAATGCATTCCACCCGACAAGCGCGACCTCCACTACCTCGTGATCATGACGATGGGCGGCAACGACATCGCGTCGATCACTCAAGACGGCGGCGGGACGAGTCCCGCGAAGACCATTCCGCAACTTTGGCAAGAAACCCAGGATTTCGTGAAGCTCCTCGGGGACACCGTGGCGTGGCTCAAGGACAAGCAGAACGTTCCTGGCGGAGTCAACGTCGTCTTCGCCAACATGTACGAGTTCACCGACGGCACGGGCGAGACGAACTCCTGTGCGACGGCGAGCCTCGGTGGGATCCAGCCGTGGCAGGACGTGACCGCGCTCGCGGACATGGTGATCTGGGCGAACGAGCAGTACATGAAGATCGCCGTGGACACGCAAAGTGACATGATCTTCATGCTCGAGAGCTTCTGCGGACACGGCTACAAGCGGGACGATCCGACCGGACCCTGCTACCGCGGCCCGAACACGCCGCTCTGGTTCGATCTGACCTGCATCCACCCGAACGCGCCGGGCCACAGCGCGCTGGCCGATCTCTTCTACACGACGATTGCGGAATAGCGCGCCCGGTCAGCTGCTTCCCGGCGGAGGCACGAAACGGAGCTCGCCCTTGCCGGTGAAGTAGGTCACGAACGCGGAAGAGCGATTGCCGCGCATCATCGTGAGCACGTGCTCGAACAGGCGGATCTGGAGAGGGGGATCGGCGCTCACGCGGTCCCACTCGGATCCGAGCTCAACGCACGCGTCCTGGACCAAGCCGGGAGCGTGGCGCAGGAGGCCGCGAAATGCGCTCTCGAGCTCGAGGGGATGCTCGTCGATCAGTGCCGAGTTCAGCCACGAGCTGAGCCGGGTCGGAGTGAGCTCCAAGGCAATGACGAGATCGCGGCGGGCATTTTCTCGGTCGCCGAGCCTTCGATACGCTTCGCCTCGATACGCGAATTGCGTTCGCCCCGGCATGGCTTCCTTTTCCCCGCGGGCGCACCACTCGATGGCCTCTTGCGGGCGGTTTCTTCCGAGCTCGGCGGCGCACAGGCCCACGTAGGCCCAGCGGGTTTCCTTCGCGATCTCGATGGCGCGAAGGAACGCGCTCTCGGCCGAGTCGTAATTTCCGAGCCAGAGCTCGATCTCGCCGACGTGACACAGCACGGTCGACTCGGTGGGTCGATCGGCTGCCAGAGCTCGCAAGCGCTCGAGGACCCAGGAAGCGGGGCGGGTTCGTAGATGCTCTTGAATCGATCGCGCTTCGAAGCGTGCATGAATCGGCACCTGGATCGCCTCGAGCGTTCCCTCGTGAACGAAGGTGGGACGCGGTCCGCGGTTTCCGTGCATGGCACCGAGCACCGTCGAAAGCCGCTCGGCAATCTCCTGGTTCGATGTGGGACGGGTCGTCGGCAGTCCGAGCGCGGCGAACACCGGGACCAGGATCTGGAAAAGCTCGCGATACAGATCCACATCGAGGTTGCCGTCGAAGCTCCGGGCGGCGTGGGTCGTGACGAACGCCACGTGGGCGCCGAGGGGATAACCGTTCGTCAGCTCGATGCCGCGGCCGAGATCCGTCCACGCCTCTTCGGGTCGTCCTTCGAGGCGATGGATCTCACCGCGCCAGATGAGTGCTTCTCCATCCTCGGGACCCGACCCGACGAGGGAATCGAGAATTCGCCGGGCCGGCTCGAGGTTTTCCGACAGGATGTCGAGGGTCGCGAGAATTCGCCGGGCTTTTGGCGAGCCAGAGGTTCGTTTTAGGGCCTCTTCCGCGAGCGCTCGGGCCTCGGTCGCGCGGCCGGCGGAGCTGGCGAGCTCGGCGAGGATCTCCAGGGCCCGGGAATCGTTCGCTGCTGCTCGTTCGTGCGCGGTCTGCGCGTAGCGGGTTGCCGCATCGAACTCGGCTGCACCGATCAGGAGCTCACAGGCAAAAAGGAGATCGTCCAGTTTGTCCTCGGCGACCTGGCGCGCGAAAGCCAGAGCAGACGCCCGAGCATCGTCCCGACGACCGACGGCGATCAAAAACCGTGCTGTCTGGCGACCGAGGACCTCACCCCGCGGATCGCAACCCTCGACCACTTCCAGCGCAGCCTCGGGATCGCCGAGACCCGCCAGGTGATCGGCGAGCTCGCTCGCGATGTGAGTCGCCCCGGGCGCGAGCTCGAGAGCTCGTCGATACGAACGGATCCCTTCTCGATAGCGACCGAGATCCAGCTCGAGATTCGCCAAGCGGCGGAGCACGCGGGCGCGGCTCGGTCCGCTCAGCCGCTTCGAGACCGCCAGGAGCGCGCTCACCGCGTCGATGCGAGCACCGAACGTGATGAGAATCTCGGCTGCCTGGGTGAGGAGATCGGTATCGAGAGCGCCGAGAGCGATCCCGCGGCGAAGATCGGCGAGCGCTCCTGGCAAGCCGAGACGAGAGCCGACGATGCCCCGCCGAAATCCACGCCTCTGGCAGGCTCGCGTCCGATTCGAGCGCGGCGCTCAGGGCGCGGAGCGCGCTTTCGCGGTCGCCCCGCCGGAGGGCCCGCAGCGCCTCTTTGAGCAGCGTTCGCGGCGAATCCATGCGCGAGCTCAGAGGACGCGGAGTCGGGCCCGAGCGCGAGATCCCTCGTCGGGTTGCTCACTCAGCGAGCGCCGACCCTTGCGCGCGAGGATACGGTCCTTGAGCTCGGCTTCGGGTTCGCGACCGAGCACCTGGCGAATCACGGGCATCGGGTCTTCGAACACGGGCGAGAGCTCCCGCTCGTCGTATGTCTTGGCCATGCTGAACATGCCGGCGCAGATCGGATCGAAGCGGCAGGAGTCGCAGGCCTTGCCCTTGCCGTGCAAAAACTCGAGCTGTCGGATGAAGCCTTTGCGATCCAAGAACCGGATGCAGCGTTCTTCTTCTTTGATGATCTTGCGAGCTTCGGTCGAAGCCCACGCGAAGCGGCGCATGTAGCAGAGCGGCACGCGCTCGGCGCGAAACGTTCGCCCGGTTTGGGTGAGGTATTCCATCGCGAGCTCGAGGGAGACCTGGAATTCGTAGTGCTTGGGAATGCAGTCGGGGTTTTCCTCGGCGCGATTTCCGTCCGGATCCATGTTGTTCCAGACGAAGTGCCGGAGAAACGGGAAACGGTCACAGAGCCAGATCACGACTTCGTGGAGGTGATCGGCGTTGTAGGTGTTGATCACCGTGTTGATGTCGCAGCTGATGCCCATCTCGGGCACGTGGGACAGGGTCGTCACCAGGTGATCCCACGCTCCGGGATACTGGGTGATGAAGTCGTGGACCTCACGCCGGTGGCTGTGAAGCGAGACGTGAATGTGCGTGAGCCCGGCATCGACCGCCCGACGAAAGAAATCCTTCATCGAGAGGCGCTGGCCGTTCGTGATCATGCGGCTGTACAGGCCCTTTTCCCGGGCGTAGCTCAGGGCCGGGAAGAGCAGGGGAGAGAGAGAGGGCTCGCCCCCCGTCAGGATCACTCCGTCGTAGCCGAGCTCCACCAGCGTATCGATCTCCTGACGCATGTCGTCTTCGGTGAGCTCGACGCCGGTCGGTGGGTTGCTGCAAAAGCGGCAGGCTTGCAGGCATCCGCGCGTGAGTTGGAGGTAGCCGAGGTTCGCCATCTCAGCGCTCCGTGACGACGCGCAGGGCTCGACGCTTCTTCTTCTCTTGTCGTTCGAGCTCGATGACCGCGAGGGGATCGAGGGGCGCGGCGGAGGGGCCAGGGTAGCCGGGCAGGCTGTCGGCGACCGGCTCGGACGCCGAGCCGAGGGCGAGGCCGCGGGGCGGCGTCGGAAAGGCCTCGCTCAGCCGACGCAAGATCGCGTCCGCCTCCGGTCCCTCGACGAACGGAGTCAGCATGGCGAGGCCTTGATCGCGGATCATGTTGATGTGCGGCCCCTCGCAACGATCGTTCACGCGGCAGTCTCCGCAGCGCACGGATTTTCCACGGTAGCGTGCGCGAACGTGGAAGCGAGATAGCTCCCGGATGTCCAAGCGCCCGGTTTGCTCGTCGAACACCACCGATTCCAGGATCGGCCGCTCCTCGATCCACGAAGCGCCCGGCACGAGACAAGCGGGCAGCCCGCTCACGCGGATCGGAAGATCGAGAGCGAGGAAGAATGCCCGGGGCTCCCGGACATCGCTCTTGCCTGCGTCCTGCATGTGCTCGTGCGTGGGTTGGTGAACGCGCACGCGATCGAGCAGAGGTCGGAGGGCCTCGCGGTGCTCGAGGAGCCAGGGACCGGTGGATTGATTGAGCTCGATCTCCACCTCCACGCCCTGGGGAATCGGTGCGCCCAGCCAGGCGTCGAGCTGCTCCGCGCGGAAGCCAACCAGAGTCAGGGGATGGGGGACGGTTTCCGGCAACGGCTCGGCCGAGTCGATGCGGGCGTAGAGGGGGCGATCGTGGCGGGCGAGGGCCACGAAATCGCTGGCGTGGACACCGAGCTTGTGCGCGCCATAGGGCAGGTCCGTCGGTTCGTAGTCACCGTCACCGACCCAGTACACTTCGTACGCCGCAGCGTTTTGCTTCTGGATCACCCGATCCATCGTGGTGCAAAACGGCTCGATGAAGCAGTGGGGGCAACGCTCGGGATGCCGGCAGTCGAGCGGCTTGCCTTCATCCAGATAGCGCCGCACCTGGAAGCGACGGCCGTTCACCTCGTCCAGCATCTTGTGGGGGTCTTGAATCAGATCTTCGAGCCCTTCGAGGAACGGGATCGGAAAGCGATTCGTCCAGACCACGAAGCGCGGATGTCGGTTCAGCTTGAATACCTTCTGCAGGACGGGAAGGTGCTCACGCGGGTCGTAGAAGAGGTCGTTGCGATTATCGAACGCCGCCGCTTGGGGGATCACGTGGAGCAGATCGAACTCGGTGACGCCGAGGGAGATGCAAAGCTCCACGATCTTGTCCAAAACGGCGACGTTTTGCTTGTTGATCACAACGTCTACGTTGACGATCGGACGCCCATCCCGAAGCGCGCGCACCATGCCCTTGATCAGGTGCTTGAAAGCGTCTTGGGTTTGGGTGAGCCGATCGTGGAGCTCGGCCGTGTGGCCGTGGAGGCTGAACGTGATTTCGCCGAGCCCCGCCGTCATGCTGGACTCGAAGAAGTCCTTGTCAGCCAGGCGAAAGCCGTTGGTGACGGTCTGCACTCGCTCGTATCCCTGGTCCCTCGCATAGCGAATCAAATCGAAGAACCCTGGATGGAGCGACGCTTCGCCGCCGGACAGGATGAGCTTGATGGCACCGAGCTCCTCCCTCCCGCGAGCGATCTCCTTCTTGATGTCGTCGACCGGGAGGTAGACGTTCCGGGGGGTGTCCGAGTCGAGGCAAAAGACGCAACGGCTGTTGCAGGCCGTGACCGCGCGCACCCAATGCTTGGGAATGTTGGCGACTCGCTCGCGCCAGAGCATGGCTTCGATGTCGCGTTCTTCGATCATTTCAGGAGCGCGGTCTTCCAGCCGGTGGCAATTCCGGGGCAGCGACGGGACAGCTCCCCGCCGCATACGCACGCTACAAAGGTACCACATCGGTCCGACCCGCTCGGCGGGGCCGCGGGCTCGAGGACTTCTCCGAACGCGGAGCCCGGATCCGGCGGCCGCAGGGCTGGTTCGTCCCCGATCAGGCAGCGGGGCAGGACGCGCCCGAGGGCGCTCTTCGCAGGTCCCTCCGGAAGGTCGATTGCGGCGCGGACGAGATCTTCCAGCGAGCCGCCAGCAGGGGAGAGTCGGAAGCAGGGCTCACCGGGCAAGAGCCCGTCCGTCCAGGCACGTGCGAAGGCTTCGACGTGCTCGTCGTCGTGAAGCACGGCGTAGCTTCCGACCTCGGCACCGGTGACCTTTCGAAACCGTTGAGCGGCGGTGAGCGAAGCTTCGAACGCGCCAGCTCGCCCCATGTGGGCATCGTGGGCTTTTGCATCTGGACCATAGAGCGCGATGTCCAGGCGGGAGATCCCCCGGAGCGGGTAGAGCTCCGCGTCGGAAACTTCCGCGAGCGCACTGGCTTCTCCCGCCACTTCGACGCGTTCGTAGGAAAGGTACGTGGCTTCACGAAGCAGCGCTGCGGCGCTCGGATGCGCGAGGCTTCCGGCCGAAGCGATGCGCAATACCTTCGCGCCTTCTTGCGCTGCGTGGACGAGGCGCATCCGGATCGTCCGCGTGGGCTCGACTGCGGTCTCCGCATCTCCGCATGCGGCGCATGCGATTCGCGACGGAGCTCCGAAGCGGAAGCGGATCACTTCGGGCAATGGTTCTCGGGCCTTGAGCAGTAGCGGATCGCCATCGACATTCTTTCCGACCAGAGCGCGCACCGATTCGAGGCGTGTCGAGGGAGCTCGCCCTGCGCGGGGCGGTGGGGGCGGGACAGCGGCAACCCCCGGACTCACCGAAGCAGCGCTCGGGGAAGGCGCCAGCGCTTGCTCGGAACGAAATTCGGCAGCACCGAAGCGTTCGACGTAGTCCGCGGGCGCGCCCGCACAGCGCGGTAGGCCGGGGCAGCTCGAGCAGCCCGTGACGAACGTCGGTGCGGCGATGGGGAAAGCGGACAGCCAGTGGATCGAGCCCGGTCGCGCGATGTGCTTTTCCACCCTTCGCGCCGTGCACTCCGGAAACCCGTGGAGCTCCACGGCGACGTTTCGTTCCCGGCCCGTGATCACTGCCTGAACGAGGTAGGGCTCGAGCAGCGCGAAGCGAGGGGCCAAGGTCACGAGGTCGTCTCGCTTTTCGAGCACCAGACGATTGAAGAGGACCCGTTCCACTCCGAGGCTCGAGGCAAGCTCCACGAGCTCGCAGACGAGCTGCATCGTGGGACGGGTCACGATCGACTCGATCTCCAGTCCGAGACCCAGACCTTTCAAGCGTCCGATGGCTCGAACGGCGCGCCGGGCGGCACCCGTCTGCCCCACCAAAAAATCGTGCGCGTCGGCGCGGGCTGCGTGCAGGGTCACGCGAACGCGACGAAGCCCGGCAGCCGCGAGGGGCCCGGCGGCCCCTTCCTGCGCGAGCGCGAGCCCATCGCAGGCAAGCCCGATGGAGTGTCCCGCGAGAGTGAGTCCCTCGCAGAGCTCGGGCAGATCCCCGCGCAGAGTCGGCTCGCCACCGTAGAGCCAGAGTGGCGTGCGGCTTTCGCCATTGCTCTTGTCCCGAGCGAGCGCGACGAGGCTGTCGATGGACGGGTCGGGCGGCGGATCGTCCATCGGATCCACGACTCGACTCTTCCCCCGCCCGCGTTTGGTGACGATCAGGCGAAACTCCGTCATTCCGGCTCCCCGAGCGTCACGTCGAGATCGAGCTCGGCGCGGGCCGCGGCCACGAAGCGTCGGTGGCGCTCGTCGCCGCGTACCAAGAGGCGCACCGAGTCCACGCGTGCCTCCGAGAGCAGAGAGAGGAGCTGGAACGTAGAGGCGAACGTTCCCAGACGTTCCAGACCCACGACGACGCGAAGCTTCGCTTGGGGTTCTGCGTCGGCGCTCTCGGCGCCGAGCTTCCCGAGCTCTCCGAGCGTTTCGCGATCGTGACCGAGGGTGGTCGCATCTGCGACGAGGGCGAAGTCGGTGACGAGAGCTTCCCTGAGCGCCCGGGCTTCGCCATGCCGGAGTCGATCCGAGAGCACCCAGACCGTGGGCGCGCGGCTGGCTCGGGCCTTTGCAAAATGTGGGTCCTCGAGGCCGCGGCGGGCCGCGATCACCTCTTGCCCTTCCGCGCGAAAGGCTTCCTCGAAGAAGGGCTCGATGCGTCGCAGCGGCGCTCGAATACCGCTCCCGCCGCGATGGTCCCAGTAGGCGTGCCAGGCGCCGCCGCAGCGGGTCCGAAGAGCACACGCCCGGCACTCGGTTCCGTGGCGCTTGTTGCCGCGGTTCTCCAGGCCGTGGGCTCGATGCTGCTTTCCGCTCTGGTGCAGGGCCTCCGCCTCGATGGCTTCGACCGCGTGATCGCGCGCGTCTTCCCAACCAATGCAGAGCGGCAGCCCGCAGTACGGGTTGATCATCGTGATGCCGTGCTCTAGGGCCCTTCCCCGCGCCCGAGGAACCTCTCGACCGAGCACCGCGTAGTCCGGTAGCAGATCGAGGGCAGTTCGTGCGCGTCCGTGGGGCTGGACCGCCGAGAGCGAAATCACTCTCACCGCGGGCAATCGCTTGGCCACGAAGTCCACGTAGTCGGAGACCAGCTCCTGGGTTTGGGCGGCGATCACCGGATTGAGAGTGACGGTCACTCCCGCAGAGAGAAGGGCGTCGATGCCCCGCAGGCAGGGCTCGTACGCGTCTTTCAGCCCCGCCAGCTCGTCGTGAAGCGCCGGCACGTGGGACAAGAGAGACACGAACGCCGAGGTGAGACCGGCGTCACCGAGCTCCTTCGCGTAGTCCGTATCGATGAGCACTGCGTTGGTCTGGAGCTCGACGAAGGGCACTCCCTCCCGGCGCGCCCGAGCGACAATCGATACCAGGCGTTTTCGATACAGAGTCGGCTCGCCGCCGGAAATGGTGAGTGTGCGTTCGCCGCTCGCGATGAAGTCGTCGAGCTCCCGCTCAATCTCGCTCTCGGTCGGCGTTGGTCGGGGGTAGTCTTCTACCGGCACGTTGCAAAATGGGCAGCGCTCGTTGCAGGCCATCGTCAGTCGCAGGAGCCCCTTGGTCCTGTGATGGGTTTCGCCGCTGGCGCTCGCGACGAGCGGCAGGCGGCGTCGCGCGCTCGGAGCCTCGGTCGCGGCCATGCCCCCGAAGCGTAGCCGGGTTTTGCCATTGCCGAGGAGAGGGCGCCCGATTCGTGCAAAAGTTGGGCAGGCCTTCGTGAAAACCGCACTGCCCCCCGGCTTTTTGGTGTTGCCCGCGCCCGGCGATCGAGCGCTGGCCACGCTGCGCCGAAAGCTCGATTTGCTCGTGCTCCACGACTTGCTGGTTCGGCCTCCAGAACACACCGGCGGGCTCGCCGCGCCGTACGCGCGGTTTCGTGCGTGGCTCGAAGAGGCACTTCGAGGACCCGCCCGCGCCGAGCTTCGCGAGGCCGTCGATCGAATGGATGTCCTCGTTCCCACGCTCGCGCTCCGGAGCGGGATGGTGTCACCGGAGCTCGCGCTCGCCGAGCTCGTGCCGGCGTTGATGGTTGCCGTCGCTCGCTCGGTCGAGGTGAGGGGCGCCATCGAATCGCTTTTGTGGGACGTGCCCCTCTCGCGCTTGTTCGATGCAGAGGGTGGACGCGTGCTCACGTTCGATCCGCCAGCGCTCGGCATCTTGTTCGACGGAAAGGATCTGGAGCTCCGAACCGCGGATGGCCAGCCCCTGTCACTCGATCTCGATCGAGATCCCGAGCCGCGCTCGGGCGTGGGCGTGGAGCGCCCGTTCACGACTCTCGCCGCTGGCGCGACCCTCGCGCTCGCCGACGTGAACCCGCTCTCGATGCTGGAAGAGCATCCCGACAAGAGCGGCAACGCGATCGATCTCGGAGAAAAGTCTCTGGAAGAGTGGCGAGAGGGCCTCAATCAGGCCTTTTCCCTGATCGAGCAGGGGCTCGGAGATCTGTACGAGGAAATCGTCTCGACCCGGGTCCGCATCGTTCCGGTGGGCTACGAACCCGAGCGCCATCTGTCGGCGTCGTATCGCGAGGCTCCCGGGCTGGTGTATCTGACGCTTCACCCGTCCGCTCTGACGCTCGCCGAGGCCATCGTGCACGAGACCCAGCATGGAAAGCTCAACGTGCTTCGCTGGTTCGATCCAGTGCTCGAAAACGGGGACAGCACCTGGAGTCGCTCGGCGGTCCGTCCGGATCTCAGGCCGCTGTCCGGCGTCCTGCTCGCCGTCCACACGTTCGTGCCGGTCGCCGCTCTCCATCTGGCGCTTCACGAAGCCGGACACCCCCTGGCGACCGGACCCGTGTTCGAGCGGCGTCGCGCCGAGGTTCTCGCTGCCAATGCCCACGGACTTGCGACGTTGCGCGAGCTCGGGCAACCCACGCAGGTGGGCCGACGGGTACTCGACGGCCTCGAGGAGCTCCAGGCCGCCGCCGAGAGTGCCGCCCCAGCGAACGCGAGTAGCGCCACGGTCTCAGTGCTCGGTTGAGATGATGCGACGCTGGATCATCGCGCTGCTCGTGCTGACCTCTTGTGCTCCGCGCAGAAAGGACGTTGTCAGCCCGGACGCTTGCATGCGGGGTCCGGAGTCGACCGTGGCGGAGGTGAGTGATGCGGATCTCGCGCGCTACGCCAAAGCAGCCTCGTTCGTGATCGGGGGTCGCGTTCGCTTCACCGGCAGTGCCACCGCGAACGATCCCAACGGGCAGCGGACGTACAAGTACGTGATCGTGGAAACGGACGAGTATCTCTCGGGCGATCCGTTCGAGGTCCACCCGCGCTACCAGCGCAGCTTTCCGCTGCTCGAGCTGGTGTTTCGCACCGAAGGGCCGGACGAAGCGCCCGCGCCGGTGCCGGAAGGACCGGGCGCCCTGGATGCGCTCACGTGTCGCAATGACGAGCACTTCGTCTTTTTCGTGGATCTGCCTGGCATGTCCCACGTGGAAGGCAGCGAGAAGCCGCCGGCTCCGGTCGAGAGGTCGTTCGGTGTCTACGAGGTCCATCTCGTTGCCGTGGTGCCTGCCAGCGCCAAGGATCGCGTGCTCGCGATCGTGCGTCGTTGAGAGGAGCGAGCACCGCTGCCCCCCGCGGTCGCGCACGATCGAGGGAAGAACCCCGGCGCGCCTTCGTAGAACTGCCGGCTCGAGGAGGACAACCATGGACGGCCTCAATCCGTACGCTGCGCCCAAGGACTCGACCGAACTTCCGGCCGGTAGCCACGCCCACGGCGACTACCGCATCGAAGGCGATCTGCTGGTGGTGGAAAAGGGAGCTAGCCTCCCCGACATCTGCATCTACAGCGGCGAGCGTGGAGACTCGCGGGTGCAGCGGAAGCTTCAGTGGGCGCCCCCCTGGCTCGCGGTGGTCGTGGTGATCTCCCCGCTGATCTATTTGATCCTCTACTTCATCATGCGAAAGACCGGAGAGATCGACTTCGCGCTTTCTCCGGCAGCCCGGGCTCGGCGTCAGACCGGCATCTGGGTCGGCGTTGGTGGCTCGATCCTTTCGCTCTTGCTCGTCTTCGCCGGGATCGCCGGTGAGTCGGTCGGGCTCGCTGTGCTGGGTGGTTTCGGATTTCTGATCGCGATCATAGTGGGGGCGGTGATGGCCAATCTGGTGCGCGTGCAGAAGATCGACGAGCGCTACATCTATCTCAAGCCGAAGAGCGCGGTGCTCGCGGCGTTTGCCCGACTTCACTGAGCGAGCTCTCGCCAAAAGCGGCTGCGCTCGATGCGGATACGGTGATAATCGCGCGGCGATGAGAGCCTGGGCGACCTCAGTGGCAATCTTCTTCGCTACCGGGTCGCCCCGGGCCGAGGAAATCGTGCGCTTTCGCGTCGAGTATTCCGCGCCCGCGGGCTGCCCTCGGGCCAGGGATTTCACCGCCGGAGTGACCGGTCGAACCGAGCGCGCCCGGATCGCGAAGGGCTCCGACACGGTGCTGGTCGACGTGCGCGTTCAGTCGGCCGAGGACATGGAGGAAAAATCCATATCACCGGTCCCGATCGGGACGAGGTGGAGCGCACCGTAGTTGCGAAGAGTTGCGAGGAGGTTGTCGATGCGCTCGCTCTGATCACCGCCCTCGCGTTCGATCCCGAAGCGTCCTCGAAGCCCCGCGCTCCCGAGGTCGAAGCGCCGAAGCCTTCCGAGCCGGTCGCCGATCGCCCAGTTGCTTCTCCCGCGCTGGTCTGGTCGTTCGACATGGGCCTCGGGCTAGTCCCGTTCGACAGCGTTCTTCCCGGAAACGCTCTCGGCTTTGCTGCGCAAGTTGGTGTGAGCTCGGAGGGCACGAGCTTCGCCCCGGAGCTATTGGCGGTGGGTGAGCGGCGGAGCGGCGAAGCGTCCGGAGCCGGAGGTCGCGCGCAGTTTTCATTGACGACGTTCGCCCTCTTGGGCTGCCCTGTGCGCGCTCCGGCGACGGGTCCCTTAGCAATTCGCCCGTGCGCTGGGTTCGAGATCGGTTCGCTTCACGCGGAGGGAGTCGGCGTCATCGTCGAAAAGCGCCCGAGTCGACTCTGGACCGCACCCATCGTCGGTGGGCGAGGAGAGTGGGCGTTCGCGGCCCCGTTCGTCGCCCATCTCTCGCTTTTCGCGAGCTTTCCGCTAACCCGCCAGCACTACTTCTTCGACTCCGGTGAGCGAGTTCACGACATCCCTCGAGTTTCAGCCAGTTTCGAGGTCGGTGTCGGCGTGCGCCTGCGCTGAGCTCTTTTTCCGATCAAAACCGGGGCTCACCGTCACGTCAGGGCATATGCTGGCGAGCGCGTTGGCGATCGAGGGCAGTGTGGCCCAAAGAACGGCGGACCGGAGCCCAGCGGCCGATCGCGAATTCGTGTGTGAAAACCATGGGTTCGTGACTCGAGTGCTCTGGAGTCGGGGCGTTCCTCGGCGCTCCCTCGACGACGCGGTCCAGCAAGTGTTCGTGGTCGCTCTGGCCAAGCGCGGCGAAATTCGGGAGCCCCGGGCGTTCTTGTTCGGCGTTGCCGTTCGCGTGGCCAAGGAGCTTTCGAGAACGGCGCTTCGCCACGCACTGCCCGAAGGTCCCGACGCTGCGGAGCGTCAGCGCTCCAGCGATCCCCATGCGGAGGAGCTCCTCGATCGAAAGCAGCGCCGCGCGCTTCTCGACCAAACCATCGAGAGCATGCCCGAGGACATACGAACGGCGTTCGTGCTGTTCGAGATCGAGGATCTGACGATGCGCGAGATTGCCGACGTGATGGGCGCGCCCCAGGGAACCGTTGCGTCGCGCGTCCGTCGTGGTCGCGAGCTGTTTCGGCAAGCGGCGGATCGAATTCGGACGCGATTGGAGAGAGAGGAGGCACGATGAGCGACCTCAAACGACTCCTCGATGGCGACGGGGACGAGCTCGAGCGCTCACTGCTCGAAGCGGCGAAGGACGAAGACGACGATCGCGCTCGCGCCGAGCGCACGCTCTTGGCGCTGGGGCTCGGTGGCCCGGGACCGGGACCGGCGCCGACTGACGGCGGGGCCGGAGCGGGGGTTGCGGGAGCGGGCGGCGGAGTGATGAAATGGGTCTTGCTCGCTGCCATCAGCGGGGCCGTGGGCGTGGGCGTGGTCGCAATGCGCACTCGAAATGCTTCGCCGCCCGAGCCCCAGCCGCTCGCGATCCCCGTCTCGGCGGTCCCAAGCTCTTCCGAACAGAAGACCGCTCCTTCTCCTCTGCCTCGTGCCGTCGAGATTCCGGAGCCGCCGAGCAGCGCCGCCGTCATCCCCCGACGCGCCCCGCCCGCCGTCTCGGCCAGCGCTCCGGCGCGCAAACAGGACGCCAGCGAGCTCAAGCGAGAAATCGCTGCCCTCGATCGCGCCCGGGCCGCGCTCCGTAGCGGCGACACGACGGCTGCGAAAAAGGAGCTGGACCGCTACGATCACGACTTCCCCTTCGGTTCTCTCGGCCCGGAAGCCGCTGCGCTCCGAGCTCGCGTGAACAAAAAGGCGAGCGCGGGAAATAATCCCTGATCAAATTTCGGACTTGGTTTCACTCCTCCTCATGTCGACTCGGTCGAACAAAAAAATGCTTCGGGGCTTCTTCGGACTCGTCCTGATCCTCTCCGCGACGCAAGTGGTTGCGTGCGGCGATGAGAACACGAGCCTCGGCGGCGGGAGCCAGGCCCAGTGTCAGGGGCAAAACTGGCGACAGGCGACTCCCGCGAGCGTCGTGTGCCCGGGTGCTCCGGACTGTGCGTGCGCTGCTGGTCAGGTGTGCTGCATCCAGGTCGTGAACGGAAAAGCGGCGAGCGGCAGCTGCCGGGATCTCGGCCAGTGCGCTGGACCCGCGCTCACCTGTGATGGGAACGAGGACTGCGCGACCGGGCAAGTCTGTTGTCTGATCGATACCGTCGGTGGCGGCAGCGAGTGTCGCGCCCCCCAAGACTGTTTTTTCTCGGACGAAGTCCCACTCTGCCGTGGCGACGCCGAGTGCGACGGCATCGAACACTGTGAACCGTCACAAGCCGGCACATTGCTCGCCGGGCTCGTTGCGGGCTGCACGCTCTAACCAACAGCATCCCAAAGGAGGGATCAATGAAGCGACGTATCTTTGCGCTCGCCGCGCTGGCCGTGGCCTGTGGTGGCTCCACTGACGATGACCTCTATGGCGGAAATGCCGGTGGTCAGGCGGGAGCCGCGAACGCTGGCGCTGCAGGACAGAGCTTCGGAGGAAGCGAAACGGGAGGCAGCGCCGGGCAGTCGAGCACCGGCGGAACGAGCACCGGCGGAACGAGCTCCAGTGGCACGAGCTCCGGTGGCACGAGCTCCGGTGGCACGAGCTCCGGTGGCACGAGCTCCGGTGGCACGAGCTCCGGTGGCACGGGCTCCGGTGGCACGGGCTCCGGTGGCACGGGCTCCGGCGGCACGAGCGGAACGGGTGGCGCCAGCGGCAAGAAATGTCTGATCGATTCCGACTGCACGCCGCTCCTCTGCAGCTGGAAATCCAACATGTGTGTCTCGCCCCAACCCGTCGGCACCGCGTGCGCGCGGGACGAGGAATGCAAGAGCGGGATCTGCAATTGGAAGACTTCGGTGTGCGCCGTACCGGGACCCGTGGGGGCGGGGTGTCAGCGCGACGAGGAATGCAAGAGCGCGATCTGTTCGTGGCAAAGCGACCAGTGCATCGTCCCGCAGGCTTCTGGCGCCAGCTGCGTACGCAACACCGAGTGCGCGAGCGGGAAGTGTACGGCTTTCGAGTGCCAGTGACCTCGACTAAGCTGTCCGGGTGACACAGGCTACGACGCAAACCGAGCCGCGCGGGCCCGAAATTCGCGGCATTCTTCCAAAGCTCGCGTTCTATTATCGATTCGCGACCGACCCGGTGGCAGTGGTCGGCGACCGCTTCGACAAGTTCGGCGACGTGTACCGGGTTCCGGGTAGCCCCGATCCACTCTACGTATTCCGCCACCCCGATCACCTGTACGAAATTCTGGTCGAGAAAGCCTCGGTACTCGGCAAGGGCCACAGCGCGTTCGAGCGGCTGAGCCAGGTGCTCGGCTCGGGTCTGCTCACGAGCGAGGGGGATCGCTGGCGGCGCCACCGTCGCATGCTGCAGCCCGCGTTCCAGCACGCCCGCTTGGTCTCCTACACCCAGGCGATGGCCGAGGAGACGGAGCTTGTCACGCGACGCCTCGGCAACGAGAGCGAGGTGGAAATGAGCGAAGCCATGATGTCGCTCACTCTCGGGATCGTCAGTCGAACACTGTTCAGCCACGATGTGGGCGGTGAGTCCGGGAGCGTTGGGCGCGCGATGGCCGCGTTCCAGGATTCGATCACGCGCCCGGACCTTCTTCCGCGCTGGGTGCCGAGTCCCGGCCGGCGGCGTCTCGAGCGCGCCGTCGCATCCCTCGACGACATCATCTATGGGCTGATTCGGGAGCGGCGCCGGGAGCGACAAGCAAAGCCGGACGCCCCGCGCGACGATCTACTCGAACGCCTGATCTCCGCGGTGGACGAAGAGGGCGATGGCGCCCGACTCACGGAAACGGAGATCCGCGACGAGCTCGTGACGCTGTTCTTGGCCGGGCACGAAACCACGGCGCAAACGCTGACCTGGACCTGGTACCTCTTGTCCCAGCATCCGGAAGTCGAGAAGAAGCTCCACGCCGAGCTCGACTCCGTGCTCGGGGGTCGTCCGCCTGGCTACGAAGACCTGTCGCAGCTGCCCTACACGGAGCTGGTCGTGTCCGAGGCGCTGCGCATGTATCCGCCGGTGTACGTGATCGCGCGCCGTGCGAGCGAGGACACGGAAATCGGCGGGTATCGAATTGCCAAGGGGAGCGAGCTCGCGCTCTGGGTGTTCATGACCCATCGCGACAAGCGCTGGTTCGAGGACCCGCTCTCGTTTCGCCCCGAGCGCTTCTCCGCCGAGGCGCGCGCAGCGCTTCCTCGGGGCGCGTATTTGCCGTTCGGACTAGGGCCGCGGACGTGCATCGGCAAGGTGTTTGCGCTGATCGAGGCTCGCATCGTCGTTGCTGCGCTCGCGCAGCGGTTTCGGTTCGAGCTCGTGTCGGGCCAGCGCATCGGCCTGCGGCCCCGCATCACGCTCACGCCGAAATACGGCATGCGCATGCGGGTTCGCTCCCGATGATCCTGCTGGTCTTCGCACATCCGTATCTGGAAAGGTCGCGGGCGAATCGGGTGCTCCTTCGGCAGGTCGACGACATCCCCGGCGTGCTCACGCGGCGGCTCTACGATCTTTATCCGGACTTCGACATCGACGTGGAGGCCGAGCAGCAGGCACTCCTCGAGGCCGATGTCGTGGTGTGGCAGCACCCGATGTACTGGTACTCGGTTCCAGGGCTCATGAAGCACTGGTTCGACAAGGTGCTCGCACGCGGCTGGGCGTATGGCGACGGAGGGACCGCACTCGTCGGAAAGCGTTGCCTCTGGGTGGTTACCACCGGCGGCGATGACGGCGCGTTTCGCCCCGAGGGAATTCACGCCCACCCCTTCGGCGATTTCGTTCCGCACATCGAGCAGACGGCGCGCTTTTGCGGCATGCAGTGGCTCGAACCGATCGTGGTGCACGGCGCCCACCGTGTGTCGAGATCCGTTCTCGAAGAACACGCCAAGAACTACCGCGCTCGGATCAAAGAGCTGCTTCAGGAGAAACCAAATGGCTGAGCACACATTGCTCGCAAACGCGATCGTGTATCTCGGTGCAGCAGCTGTCTGCGTGCCCATCGCGAGTCGGCTCCGCCTGGGCTCGGTGCTCGGATACCTGGCCGCCGGCGCCGCGATCGGTCCGTTCGGGCTGGGACTGGCCGGGGATCCCGGAGCCACGCTCCATTTCGCGGAAATCGGTGTGGTCCTGATGTTGTTCGTGATCGGGCTCGAGCTCGATCCCAAGCGACTGTGGACGATGCGTCGCGCGGTGTTCGGTGGCGGTGCGCTTCAGCTCTTCGGCTGTGCAATCGTCCTCGGGCTTCTGGCCCTGCCCCTCGGTTTGCCCTGGCAGGGCGCGTTGGTTCTCGGTCTCGCGCTGGCGCTTTCGTCGACTGCCGTTTCGATGCAGACGATGACCGAGAGAAATCTCGGCCCGACGCCCCTGGGCCGCGCCGCGTTCGCGATCCTATTGTTTCAGGACATTGCGGCGATTCCCATGGTCGCGCTCGTTCCCATGCTCGCCGCCGAGAGCGGCGGGAAGAAGAGCTCCGGCTGGCTCGGAGCGCTCGAGGTGCTCGGCGCCATCGTAGCGGTGGTGGTGATCGGTCGCTTTCTGACCCGACCACTTTTGCGCATGATCGCGAAGACGGGGCTCCGCGAAGTATTCACCGCGTTCACCCTGCTGTTGGTCTTGGGTATTGCGTTCTTGATGGCGAGCGCGGGCGTATCCATGGCGCTAGGCGCGTTCCTCGCGGGCGTGCTCCTCGCGGGCTCCGAGTATCGCCACGCACTCGAGACGGACATCGAGCCATTCAAGGGGCTCTTGATGGGGCTCTTTTTCATCGCCGTGGGGATGAGCATCGATTTTGGGCTGATCGCACGCAAGCCGCTGCTCGTGGTGGGGCTCTTGTTCGGCTTTCAGATCGCCAAGCTCGGGACACTGCGCTTGGTAGCCGGTCGGCTCGAAGTCAGCTCGAAGCAGCGCTGGCTGTTTGCCGCGCTCCTGGCTCAGGGTGGAGAATTCGCGTTCGTCGTGTTTGGCGTCGCACGCACGGCGCGGCTCTTACCGGGGGAATGGGACGCGCTGCTCACTCTCGCCGTCGCGCTCTCCATGGCGCTCACCCCGCTTCTTCTGATCCTTCACGATCGCCTGATTCTGCGTCAGGCCGAGGAGCGGCAAGAGGACGAGATCGAAAGCGAGCACGCGCCGGTGATCATCGCCGGCTTCGGGCGTTTCGGACAGATTGTGGGGCGTTTCCTGTTCGCAAGCGGGATCCGCGCGACGGTGCTCGACCACGATCCCGATCAGATCGAGCTCCTGCGACGTTTCGATTTTCGCGTCTACTATGGCGACGCGTCCCGCGTCGATTTGCTGGAGGCCGCGGGCGCGGCGGAAGCACGCGTGCTGGTGAACGCGATTGACGATCCTGCGACGAGCAACGCGCTGATCGATGCGGTCCAGGCGCATTTCCCGAAGCTTCGAGTGATTGCCAGGGCGCGCAACGTGCCCCACTACTTCGACCTTCGCCGGCGCGGCATCGAAGTGGTCGAGCGAGAGACGTTCGAGTCCGCACTCGGTCTCGGAAGAAGCGCACTGGAGCTCTTGGGCGTGGGACGCTTCGAGGCGCGGGAGCGAGCGGACCGATTTCGGCGTCACAACGTGGCGATGCTGGAAGAGATGCTCCCCCACGACAATCTATCCAAGCGGGTGGAGATGGCGCGCTCGGCGCGGGACATGCTCACTCGCCAAATGGAAGAGGACGCGGCGGAGCTCGACCGCGGTGGCCACGAAGGTTGGCACGAGGAACACGAATCGGCGTAAGCGAAGGTTGCGGAGCGCCGCGCTGTTTCACGCGCCCGCGACGGGAGCACCGCTCGAATGGTGTCAGGCGAGGGACACCTCAGGTGATTGGTAGTAGCGGAGCGCTGCGCTGCTCGTCACGCCCGACCCTATCCCGGGCAGGGAGCGGGACGAACGTCGCGTCGAAGCTCGTCGGTCACTCCCACGACTCCTTGGCCGCTCCAATCGTCGCTCGGGCTGGGTCTTCGGTTTGCGCAAAGGCTGCGTCGTCGAGTGCTCCGCACGACTAGTTTGCAGGCCCGTTCGGGAAAACGCGGAGCTTGAGCAAGGCCGCGCGTGGCATGCTCCTTGCGACGCGCGCCCTCACACGAGGAGGAACGCCATGGGCGCGAGCAACTGGAACCTCACCGACGAGCTCGAAGCGCGCGGAGTGACGCGCCGTGAGTTTCTCGCCTTCTGTTCGGCCATGGCCGCCACCCTCGGGCTTCCGAGTAGCGCGACCGCTCAGATTGCCGATGTCCTGGAGAAGAAGCTCAAGCCCGTTCTGGTCTGGCTCGAATTTCAGGACTGCGCTGGGAACACCGAGTCGTTTCTTCGTTCGAGCAAGCCCAGCGCCGCCAACGTCATCTTGGACGTTCTGTCCGTCGACTATCACGAGACGATCATGGCGGCGGCCGGGCACCAGGCGGAGGCCGCGCTCGACGCAACCGTGCGGGACAAGAAAGGGCAGTACATCGCGATTGTCGAGGGTTCGATTCCGACCGGGGAAAACGGTGCCTATTGCACGATTGGCGGAAAATCGGCGCTTCAGATCGCGCGGGAGGTGTGTGGAGGCGCTCTGGCCACGATTGCGGTTGGGACGTGCGCGGCGTTTGGCGGCTTGCCTGCCGCATCCCCGAATCCAACCGGCGCCCTCGGTGTCGCCGACGCGGTACCGGGGCTCAAGACGCTTATCAACCTCTCGGCCTGTCCGATGAATGCCGAGAATCTGACGGCGCTTCTCGTGTGGTTCCTGACGTATGGGACCTGGCCGCCAACGGACAGGCTGAAGCGTCCCCTGTTCGCGTACGGAAAATCCATTCACGACGCTTGTGAGCGCCGTGCCCACTACGACGCTGGCCAGTACGCCGAGCAGTTCGGCGACGAGGGTCACCGCGTTGGCTACTGCCTGTACAAGCTCGGATGCAAGGGCCCGGTCACGTTCCAGAACTGCCCGAACATCGGCTGGAACGAGGGCACCAACTGGCCAGTTGGGTGTGGACACCCGTGCATTGGATGTGCGGAGCCAGATTTCTGGGATCGCATGACGCCGTTCTATGCGCACCTGTCCGGCGTGCCCGGGTTCGACGCCGCGTCGGGGATCGACAAGGTGGGCCTGTGGGCGACGCTCGGCGTTGGGGGTGCGTTCGCCGGCCACTCGCTGATCCAGCTCGGAAAGCGCTTGGTCGAGAAACGGAAGGGGGAGCCTCCAGCGAAGCCGCCTCCCCCAAAGGCCGCCCCGAAGCCAGCGCCGGAACCGGTGGTCGACGACGCCGAGGAGAGTGAAAAATGACCCACATCGTCGTCGATCCGGTTACGCGCATCGAAGGCCACCTGCGTATCGAAGCGGAAGTCGAGGATGGCAAGGTTGCCAATGCCTGGTCGTCCTCGACGATGTTTCGGGGCGTGGAATTGATCTTGAAGGGGAGGGATCCCCGTGATGCCTGGGCGTTCACTCAGCGTATCTGCGGAGTGTGCACGACCGTGCATGCGATCGCCTCGATTCGCGCCGTGGAAAATGCGGTGGGAGCGGAGCCACCGCCCAACGCCCGTTTGCTGAGAAACCTGATCATGGCCGCTCAGTGCGTCCAGGATCACGTGGTGCACTTCTATCATCTCCACGCCCTCGACTGGGTGGACGTGGTCTCCGCGCTCGAAGCCGACGCGGCGGAGACCTCGGATCTGGCCCAGAGCATCTCGGACTGGCCGAAGTCGAGCCGAGTGTACTTCGAAGGGGTGAAGAGCCGACTCAAGGGCTTCGTCGATCGCGGTCAGCTTGGTCCGTTCGCGAACGCCTACTGGGGGCACCCCGCGTACAAGCTCCCGCCCAAGGCGAATCTGCTCGCCGTCGCGCACTACCTCGAGGCGCTCGATTGGCAGCGGTCCTTCATCAAGATCCATGCGGTTTTGGGCGGGAAAAACCCCCACCTCCAGAGCTTTCTGGTGGGCGGGATGGCCACGCCCGTCGACCCGAACCAACAGGCGTCGATCAACATCGGCACCATCGCGAACATGCAGAAGCTCATCGCGGAGGCGAAGGACTTCGTCACGCGTGTGTATCTACCCGACCTCCTGGCGGTGGCGTCGTTCTACAAAGATTCGGGCCAACTACGGCGCTGGCGTCGGCAACTATCTCGTGTACGGCGAGTATCCCGAGACCGATGGGCGCGGCGCAAAGCTATTCATTCCGTCAGGCGTGATTCGAAACAAGAACCTGAAGAACATCGAGGCCTTCGATCAAGAAAAGATCACCGAGCACATCAAGCACTCCTGGTACAGCTACGAAGGTGGCGACGACAAGGGACTGCACCCATATCGCGGAGAGACCAATCCGACGTACACGGGTCCGAAGCCCCCGTACGAGCGTCTCGACACCGCGAAGAAGTACAGCTGGCTGAAGTCGCCGCGCTACGACGGACTGCCGATGGAGGTGGGTCCGCTCGCGAGAATGCTCGTCGCCTACACGTTGGGGCACGAGCGGGTCAAGACGCTCGTCGGCGGCGCCCTGGCGAAGCTCGAAGTCGGACCCGAGGTGTTGTTCTCGACCTTGGGGCGAGTGGCGGCGCGGGGCATCGAGACCCAGGTGCTCGTCGAGAAGATGAATGATTGGGTGGACGAGCTCGCCAAGAACATGGGCCGCGGGGAGCTCCGGATCCACGACAGCTCCAAATGGGATCCCAAGACCTGGCCGAAGGATGCCACCGGCGCTGGGTTTCACGAGGCTCCCCGAGGCGCGCTCGGGCACTGGGTGCACATCAAGAACGGAACCATCGATCGCTATCAGTGCGTGGTCCCCAGCACGTGGAACGCCGGTCCCCGGGACTCGGCTGACAAGTCCGGTCCCTACGAGGCGGCGCTTCTCGGCACGCCCATCGCAGATCCCGAAAAGCCGATCGAGATCCTACGCACGGTCCACTCGTTCGATCCGTGCATGGCGTGCGGTGTTCACGTTCTCGATCCAGGTGGGCAAGAAATCACACGGGTGACAGTGCGATGACTTCTGCGGCGTCAGAGTCAGCCAGCGTGGGTGCGGGAGCGGACACCTCCGCATCTCTCGAGCCCTACTACGTCTGGGATCTGGTGGTGCGCAGTACGCATTGGTTGATTTTCCTTTCGTTCGTCGTCCTCGCTTTCACAGGGGTCTACATCGGCCAGCCCTTTCTCACCTCGGTCGGCCCGGCGACACATCGGTTCGTCATGGGTTGGGTGAAGGTTATCCACTACTACGGCGCCATCGTCTTCTCCCTTGCCCTGGCGAGTCGCTTGCTGTGGATGTTTCTCGGACCCCGCTACGCGCGCTGGGACCAGTTCGTGCCGACGACCCGGCGCCGACTGAAGAACATGGCCGGAACCCTCCGCTTTTACGTGTTTCTGCGCTCGAGGCCACCGCCCGTCGTGGGACACAATCCGCTGGCAGGACTCATGTACGTCTTCGTGTTCGCCCTCGATGTCCTGATGGTGCTCACGGGGTTTGCCCTCTATTCGGTGAGCGCCCACACGTCGTACATGAAATTCTGGTCGTTCCTGCTCCCGCTGTTCAACGGTGCGGCGGGTGCGCGCTGGCTCCATCACGTGACCATGTGGCTGCTCGCCGGATTCATGGTTCACCACGTGTTCAGCGTCTTTTTGATGTCGCGAGTCGAGAAGCAAGGAATGTTCGAGGGCATGTTCAGCGGCTTCAAAATTCCTCCCCAAGAGTCTGCGCGACGAAACCGAGGACCGATGACGGATGGAACACCGGGTGCTCGTCCTCGGCCTGGGCAACGTCCTGTGCGGCGACGACGGAGCCGGCGTCGCGGTCGTGCACCGGTTGCTCCACGAGTACCAGATCCCGGAAGGTGTGGAAGTCCTTGACGGAGGGACCCTCGGCATGTCCCTCCTGGCGCTGGTCACGGATGCGGAAGATCTGGTCCTGGTGGATGCCGTTCGCGCGGATGCGCCTCCCGGCACCCTCGTCGTCATCGAAGGCGACGACGTGGTCACGGCGGTCACCGAGCGCCTGTCGCCCCACCAAGTGGGCGTGGCGGATCTGCTCGCGGCCGCCCGATTCGTCGATCGCTATCCAAAGCGGGTCGTGGTGCTGGGCGTCGTGCCGGAGACCATCGAGCTCGGCCTGCAACGCAGCACCGCGGTCGAGGCCAGCCTGCCCGCGCTCCTCGAGCGGGTCGTCGAGGAGCTCGGGGCCCGTGGCGCTCGTCCGACGCGTCGGGAAAACCTGGTGGAAGGGAGTCGTGATCGTGGCGCTCGCGCTCTCGGCCTGTGATCGCAAGAGCGAGGACGTTCCTTCCGGAATTCTCGCATCCGCACAGGCACGACAGCAGGGTCGCGAGATTTTCCGCGCGCGCTGTGCCTTGTGTCACGGCGTCGACGCGGACGGCCGAGGAGTGCGACGTACGGGTCTCAGCGGCACCCCCGTGAATTTTCGCAGCAAGGAGTGGCGAAGCGAAGTGACTCCGGGTCGCGTGTTCGGGTCCATTCGGCATGGCGTGCCAGGGACTTCGATGCCCGCTTGGCCGTCGCTCGGCGACGACGAAACCTGGGCGCTCGTTGCATATGTGCTCTCGGTTTCCGAGGACGGTCGATGACCAGCGGTGTGCGCATCGAGGTCCGGGGCTCGGTGCAGGGCGTCGGTTTCCGCCCCTGGGTGTACCGCATGGCGCGCGAGCTCGGCATCGGCGGGCGCGTGTTCAACCATCCCCGCGGTGTTACCATCGAAGCGTTCGGCACCGGTCCTTCTCTCGAAGAGCTGACCCTTCGGTTGCGCTCCGGGGCACCGGGGAGCGCTCGGGTGCGGGGCCTCACGGCGATCCCCATTCCCCCCGAATCTGCGCAAGAATTCGAGATTGCCTCGAGCACGACCGGTGGGGAGCGTGCCCTGTCGATCCCTCCGGACTTCGCGACCTGTCCCGATTGCCTGGCGGAGATTTTCGACCCCGACAATCGACACTTTGGCTACGCGTTCACGAGCTGTACCGCGTGCGGCCCGCGCTTCACCGTCGCGACGGACGTTCCTTACGACCGGCCCGCGACCACGATGGCTCCGTTCGTCATGTGCGACGCTTGCCAGCGGGAGTACGAGGACGTTGCCGATCGCCGCTTTCACGCCCAGCCGAACGCTTGCCCGCGAGTGCGGGCCGGCGCTCGCGCTCGTGGAATCTCGACGGCCGAACCGCTTGGCCCCGCATCAAGCGAGGCCCTCTTCCGGGCCGAGCGCCTCATCCGGCGGCGCGATCGTCGGCGGTGAAGGGCCTAGGCGGATATCCACCTGGCCTGCGATGCCACCCTCCGACGTGGTTCGCGAGGTCCGCCTTCGGAAGCGGCGGGAGGCAAAGCCGTTCGCGGTGATGGTGCGTGACCTGGACGAGGCGAGCGGTTGCGGTGATCGACGACGGAGGAGCGTGGCGCTACTCTGGTGCGCCCGAGCGCCCATCGTCCTGGTCCCGCGCGCGCGGACAGCCCCTCGCCCCGGAGGTAGCGCCGGACAATCACGCTGGTCGGGCTGATGCTCCCCTACACGCCCCTGCACCATCTGCTCCTCCGGGAGAGTGGGCCGGCCGCTGGTGATGACCTCCGGCAACCTGTCGGACGAGCCCATCTGCGAGGACGACGAGGAGGCCTGGAGCGGCTTCCGGGATCGCGTGGCCGATCTCTTCCTCGTCCACGACCGGGTGATCGTCGCCGGTGCTGACGACTCGGTCGTCCGCGTGATCGCGGGCCGCCGGCGATGCTCCGCGCGCTCGCGGGGGTACGTCCGCGGCCATCGCTCTGGCCCGGCCGGTCGCGCGGCCGGTGCTGGCACTGCGGCGCGCATCTCAAGAACACCTGCTGCTGGCTCGCGGCGACAGCGCGTACTCGGTCCGCACGTGGGTGATCTCGAGAGCGTGGAGAGCGCTGCGAGTCCTTCGAGGAAACCATCGAGCGGATGCGACGGTCTGCTCGGCTGCCGCCCCGAAGTCATCGCCCACGACCTGCACCCGGACTACGCCTCCACCCGCTACGCACTGGACACGGCCCGAGCCGGTCAATCGCCGTGCAGCACCACCACGCGCACGTGGCCAGTGCCATGGCCGAGCACGGGCTCGACGGCCCGGTGATTGGCGTGGCGTTCGACGGGACCGGGCTTCGGCACTGACGGAACTCGTGGGGCGGGGAGATCCTCTTGGCCTCGACGAGGCTTCCGGCGCTGCGCCACGTTTCGGCCGGTGGCCCTGGCCGGCGGTGAGCGCGCCATCCGGCGAGCCCTGGCGCATCGGTCTGGCGCTGCTGCTCGACGCGTACGAAGGGACGCCGCCGCTCGGCCACTCGACTTCCCGGCGATCCCGGAGGAACCGGTCGCTGCTCGTGCGGCAGATGATCGCCCTGGGCACTCAATGCGCCAAGGCGCACGGGGCATGGGCCGCTCTTCGACGCGATCGGGGCGCTCGGTCTCGGGCGCGGAAGATCGCGGTACGAGGGCGAGGTCGCGATGCCTGGAACCTGGCTGCCGACCTCGGGGACACGGACGGTATCCGTTCGTGATTCGACGCTCGCGGCCCGTGGGAGCTGGATCTCCGGCCGATGGTGCGGGCGCTGACGTTCGGAGGACCTGGCGGCGTCCGGTCCGCCCGGCTTTCGGCCAAGCTTCCACAACACGCTCGCCCAGCGACCGCGACCCTGGTGGGCCTGCGTGCGCGAGCGCGGGGCGGCATGCCGGTGGTTCTCACCGGCGGCTGCTTCCAAAACGCGCGGTCTGGCCGAGGGTCTGGTTGCGGCACTCTCCCTGGCCCGGCGTTCATCTCCACCGGCGAGGTTCCCCCGGGTGACGGGGGGATCGCGCTCGGCCAGGCCATGGTGGCCAACGCGACCACCCGCGGTTGAAAGGAGTCGAACATGTGCCTCGGAGTACCGGGAAGGGTGGTGGAGGTCGACGGGCATGATGGCCACGCGTCGACTTCTGGGGCGTGCGGAAGCAGGTCCGGCTCGACATGGTGGATGCGCCGGTCGCTCCCGGCGACTACGTGCTGAACCACGTGGGGTTCGCCATCCGGCGCATCCCGGCGACCGAGGCCGAGGAAACGCTGGCGCTCTACGACGAGCTCCTGGCGGGAGGACGCCGGGGACCTCATGGCTGCGGACGTCCGGGGCGAGCTCGACGCGGCAGCCGGGGCGGCGATGGGCGCCGCGGTCGGTGCCGCGAGCTCAAGTTCCGCGATCCGGAGCGGCCCGCGCGCTCGGCGCGGCGACTCGAGAAGGTGACCGGGAGATCGGTCGGGAGCCGGTCTCGGTGATGCACGTCTGCGGCAGTCACGAGCAGGCCATCGCCCGGTTCGGGCTTCGCGCCGCGTTTCCCCGGAGCTCGACGTGATCATGGGACCCGGTTGCCCGGTGTGCATCACCGACGTGCCCGAGGTGGACGAAGGCGTGGCGCTGGCGCGACCAGGGCGTGCGGGTCGCCACCTATGGCGACATGCTGCGGGTCCCGGGCACGGTGCAGTCGCTGGCGGACGCCCAGGCCGACGGCGCAAAGGTGGACGTCGTCTACGGCGTCTCCCAGGCGGTGGAGCTTGCGCGCAGACCGACGAGGAGGTGGTGTTCTTCGCCACCGGGTTCGAGACCACCGCCGTGGCGACCGCGGCGAGTATCCTCCGACGGTCCACCCGAAAACTTCTCGTCCTCTCCGCGCACAAGTACATCCCCCCGGTGATGGAGATCGTCGCGCGAGATGCCCGGGAGCCGGGTGGAGGGATTCCTCGCCGCGGGACACGCGGCCACCATCACCGGCTGGGCGGTGTTCGAGCCGTTCGTGGAGCGGCACCGGCATGCCGGTGGTCGTGGCTGGGTTCGAGCCACTGGACATCCTGGCCGGCCTGGTCGAGCTGGTGCGAGCTGATCCGTGAGGGCACGCCGCGAGGTGGATGAACACTTATCCCCGCTGCGTGACCCGCGAGGGGAACCTCGCCGCCCAGGAGCAGCTCTGGAGGGTGTTTCGGCCCGATCGGCGGGCGCTGGCGCGGCATCGCCCACGTCCCGAACGGGAACCTCCGCCTACGGGACGAGTGGGCGCAGTGTGGATGCCCGGCGGCGCTTCGACATCGACGTGAAGGCGCTCTGGGACTTCGCGCCGCCCGCAGCGCTGGTCCAGCAGTGCATCTGCGGTGACATCATGGCCGGCATCGCAATCCCGCCGACTGCCGCTGTTCGGCAAGGAGTGCACAGCCCGAGACCCCGGTCGGCGCGTGCATGGTGAGCGCGAGGGGACGTGCCGGATCTGGCACCACTATGGCGGGCATCCCCGATCTTCGCCGGATGCCGTGGGAGGTGCGTCGTGACGACCGCCTCTTGCCGCTGGTCGAACGACGGGTGACGCTCAACACGGCGCGGGCGGCCGGGCGATGCGGGCGCTGATCGAGCAGCTCTTCTGCCGCGGGTTCGGAGCAGCCTCTCGACGGCGTCGGGCTCGGGGCCATGGACGACGGCGCGGCGATTCCCGATCGGCGACGGCTTTCTGGTGCTCACCACCGACTCGCACGTCGTGCACCCGATCTTCTTTCCCGGCGGCGACATCGGGCGGCTCTCGATCGCCGGGACGGTGAACGATCTCGCGATGATGGGTGCGACCGAGGTGCTGGGCCTCACCTGCGCGGTGGTCCTCGAGGAGGGCTTTCCCGTCGAGGAGCTGGAACGGATCCAGCGTCTCGATGCGGCGACACTTGCGACGAGGCCGGGCACGCGGTGGTGACCGGTGACACGAAGGTGATGGGCCGGGGAGAGCTCGACGGGATCGTGATCAACACGACCGGCGTGGCGCTGACCGAGCGGCTGACCGCGGACAGCGGCCTCCGGCCCGGTGACCGCATCATGGTGACCGGCACGATGGGCGACCACGGCCTCGCGATCATGGCAGCCCGCAGACCAGTGGAGCTGGAAGTAATCTCAGCTCCGACGTGGCTCCGCTCAACGGGCTCGTTCGGCTGCTCTCCGGGTGGCCGGCGAGGGCGTGGTGGCGATGAAGGACCCGACCCGGGCGGGCTTTCCAGCGCCCTCCACGAGATGGCGGAAAAGAGCGGTGTCGGCGATCCTGATCGACGAGCGGGCGGTTCCACTCTCGGATGAGGTTCGCGCCGCTCGGGAGATCCTCGGGATCGATCCACTGCACGTGGCCAACGAAGGAAAGGCGGTCATGGGCGTCCGCCCCGAGGTGGCCGACGCGGTTCTCGATGCAGTGCGCGCGCATCCCCGCGGACGTCAGGCTGCCCTGATCGGCGAGTGCCTGGAATCGGAGCGCGGTCGCGTGGTGCTAGACACCGGCTTCGGCAAGCGCTTGCTGGGCGAACCGGATGGCGTGCTATTACCGCGGATTTGTTGAGGATTCATAGATGAAGCACATCCAGATAGAGCGAGAAGGTGGCGTGGCGATGCTCACCATCGCGCGGCGAGAGCGGATGAACTCCCTCGACGTGGAGACAGCGCGCGACTTTCGCAAGGCGGGTCTGTCACTCGCGCGGGACAAGGATGTTCGCGCGGTGATCGTACGAGGCCAAGGTGGGGTCTTCTGCAGTGGGGCCGATCTGAAATACATCCGCGACGGAGGAAACCGAGAGGACCTCGGCTATCTCGCTCCGGATTCGGCACAGCAGGGCTACGGAGCCGTCTTCAAGCAGATCCTCGAGTACATCCACAGCACGATCTCCGAGATTCGGCGTGCGCCGAAACCGTTCATTGCTGCTGTCGATGGTCCGGCGGCGGCGGGAGGGCTCGGCATCGCGCTCTGTTGCGATCTGGTCGTCGCCTCCGAGCGCTCGTGGTTCGAGTGGGCGTACTTCAAGACGGGGCTCTGTGGAGCGGAGAGCTCGACCTTCTTTTTGCCTCGCCTGGTTGGCTTTCACAAGGCGATGGAAATCGCCCTGCAGAGCCCTCGCCTGTCGGCGCGCGAAGCGCTCGCCATGGGCTTGATCAACGATGTCTTCTCGGACGCGGAATTCGACGAAAAAGCCCGAGCGCTGGGCCAGAGGCTCGCCGAAGCGCCCACCGCCGCAATCGGAGTCGCCAAAGCTCTGGTGAATCGCGCGGCGGGAATGGAGCGGCTCGACGTTCACCTCGACGCCGAGCTCGCCGAGCTCGAGCGAATCGCGAACGGTCGGAATTTCTCGGAGGGCTTGGAAGCGTTCTTCGACAAGCGTCCCCCTCAATTCGAAAGTGAGTGAGCGTGCACGAGTACTCGATTGTCCAGGCGTTGATGCGAGCAGGTGGGTTCCGAAGCAGCTGCCCACCATGCCTCACGCGTCGGGCGTGTCCACCTCACGATCGGGGAGCTCGCAGGCGTCGAACCGGACCTCTTGAAGCTGGCGTTCGACGTGTTCCGTGAGCGAAGCATTTGCGAGGGTGCGGAGCTCGTGATTCGCATGGTGCCCGCGTCCTGGGCATGTCGTGAGTGCGGCCACCCGCTCGAGCGCGGAGCACGCCTCCGTTGCGAGACCTGCGGTCGTCCCGGAGAGCTCCGGGAGGGCGACGAAATCATTCTGGAGCGACTCGAGATGGAGGTGTCCGATGTGTGAGACATGTGGTTGTGGGGATCCGGAGATCGTTCCCATCGAGCTCAGCCGACATATCCTTGCGGGGAACGACGCGCAGGCTGAGCACAACCGCCGCCATTTCCAAGAGGCGGGTGTCCTCGCCATCAACCTGATGGGATCGCCCGGATCGGGTAAGACCGCGCTCCTCGAAGCGCTGGCGAAAACGGTCGCGGGTCGGCTTCGGCTGGGCGCCGTGAGCGGCGATCTGGCAACCGAGCGCGACGCCGATCGCCTCCGCGCGGCCGGGATAGAGTCTCTCGGTATCACCACCGGATCGGCGTGCCATCTCGATGCTCGGCTCGTGCATCGAGCGCTTCACGACTTTCCGTGGAGAGAGACCGATCTGTTCTTCATCGAGAACGTTGGCAACCTCGTGTGTCCCGCCATCTACGACCTGGGTCAGGCCGCCAACGTGATTGCGCTTTCGGTAACGGAGGGCGAGGACAAGCCCCTGAAGTATCCCGTCATGTTTCGCAAGGCGGACCTGGTCCTCTTGACGAAAGTCGATCTCCTGCCACACCTCGACTTCGATCTTCCTGCGGCCGAAGACGCGCTGGGGAAGGTCATGCCGGACGCGAAGATGTTGCGCGTGTCCGCTCGAACGGGCGAGGGGATGGAAGAGCTTCTTTCGTGGCTTCTCGTGCGCCGGATCCAGCGCGTGGCCTGAGCACGAGCCAAGCGCAACGGCTGCACCACGCGATCCGTCGGGCGCACTTGGTGCGCAAAGCCATCCCGGGTCAATTCGAATCCAGCAGGCTTCGTCATGGCATGCGCGTTGCTGTTTTTCTGTCATTGGCATGGCATCGAAGGCGAAAGAGCCGACAGCGGACGGGCCGATTGACGCCGTCCTGCTCGCGGAGCGCGATGCCGAGCAGGCCGTCGAGCGCGCTCAGCGTGAGGGCCGTGCGAGCGTAGAGCGAGCGCGAGAGAAGGCGCGGCGCATCCGCGAGCGTACGGACCGTCGAATCGCCGCTCTGTCTGCCGCAGCTCTCGAGTCGACGGAACGCGGGATCCAGGTGCTTCGTGCCGAGGAGGCGGAGCGGCGTGAGCAACTCAGTCAGCGCGGCCACGATCCTCTGACCATCGAGGCCGCCGTGCAGCGCGTAGCTGATTGGTTGCTCGGAGCCGCGCGATGACCTCGCCGCGCTTCGCCTACGCGCAAGCCCGACTTCAAGCGCGCCATGCCGAGCGCTTGGCTCCTTCGGCGTGGGTGCGACTCGAGACCAGCCAGAGCGCCCAGCACTTCTTGCAAGCGGTGCGCGACACGCCGCTCGGGCGATGGGTGGGAGCCCTCGACCGCGACTCCGATGCGCGCGCCGTGGAGGCTGCGCTCCAGCTTTCGTTTCACGAGCATGTCGACGAAGTGGCCGACTGGATCGAAGACCCGTGGGCTCCATCCGTCCGCTGGATGCGCTGGTTTCCATTGCTGCAGCGATGCGCAGCCCAGCCCGCCGACGAGCAGGTCGCGCGCTGGGCTGCCGAGGGCGATGGCGAGTCGCTGCTCGACGCGGACGCGGGTCGCACTTGGCTTTCCCATTTTCGGTCGCTCTGCCCCCGCTTCGGCGTCCAGGGGATCGAAGCTCTGGTGGAGCGCGTCCAGCGTCACCTGGCAAAAATGGCGGAGGCCCGACCGGAGGAAAAGAGCGCCGCTCTGCGGGCCGAGATCGGACGCGACCTCGAACGGCGCTTTCGGCAACAGCCCGCGACTCCCGTGGCGGTCTTCAGCCATTTGGGGCTCACGCTTCTCGAGCTCGAACGTTTGCGCGGCGCGCTCGTCGTGCGCCTGCTCCTGTCGAACACGTCGAACGCGGCGGGTGGGGCATGGGCCTGAAACCCACCACAGCGCGCTGGTTCGAGGTGCTCACGCCCATCGATCAGCTCCCCCACACCGTTCAGGCCATGGCTGCTACCGGCCAGGTCGAGATTGAGGCCGAGCGAGCCATCGATCGCCCCACGGGCGAGCCTCGAGACGTGCTCGAAAGGTACCGCGCCCTCGCACAGCGCTACCAAGCTCACTGGCCACATCCCGACTTCCATGCGCGAATGACCCCAGGCGCTCCGCGCGCGATCCTCGCCAGCGCGGTCGCGGTCTTGCAAACATGGTCGGAGCAGGCTCGAGTCATGATTGCTCGAAAGGAGCGTCTCGAAACCGAGCGTTCCACGCTCGAGCTGCTGGCCGAGCTCGGCGAGACCTCCGAAAGTGCGCTCTCGGAGCTTGGGCGGATGACGCACGCCGGTCCTCAGCTCGAATCACGGCTGTTGGTTACGAGCCACGGCGAACCGATCCCCGATCTCCCGCAGGTCATCGTGCGGGTGACCGAAGGCGAGCGGCACGTCTTTCTCTCGGTGCTCGCAGCCAGTGCCGAGGTTCGCGCTCTCGAGGAGGCCCTGACCGGGAGCGACGTGCGGGGAGTCGATGTGCCCGCCGACATCAATCGCGATGCCGTTCGGATCCGGCTCGGGGCCGTCCTCGCGGAGCTTTCCAGCGTTGGAGAAGAGCTCAGGGAGCTTTCACTCGCTCACCACTTGCCGACGTTGCTCGCGGACGTCCAACGCCTCGAGTGGTTCCTGACGCACGTTCCGCCGCTCGATCACACTCGGCATTTCGCGTTGGTCACCGGTTGGACGAGTGATCTCGAGGCGTCGGCGCTTCAGCGAGCCCTCGATGACGCTCAGGTACATGCACTGATTCGGTTTCCCGCTTCACCTGCGCGACCGCCCATCATCTTGCGAAATCCAGCTTGGGCGAAGCCGTTCGAGATGCTCTCGCGTTTGCTCGGAACGCCGTCTTCGGTCGAGGCGGATCCCAGCGTCCTCCTGGTGGTCCTCGCCCCGCTGCTGTTTGGATTCATGTTCGCTGACTTGGGGCACGGCGCACTGCTCCTGGTTGCGGGTTTGGTTTTTCGCCGCCGCTGGCCCGCCCTCGGGATGCTGATCCCCGGCGGCGTGGCGGCTCTCGTGTTCGGTCTGCTGTTCGGCAGCGTGTTTGGACGGGAGGACGTCGTGCCGGCGCTCTGGATCCACCCGCTCTCCGAGCCGCTGTTGCTGCTCGGCGCGTCAGTCTTGCTGGGCGCAGCGATTCTCACTCTGGGCCTCGCTCTGTCCGGGCTCGAAGCGATCTGGCGCCGGGCGTTCGGCTCGTGGTTGGAATCGGACGGAGCGCTCGCACTGGTCTATCTGGGGCTGCTCGCGGGATTTCTGCATCGCGCCGGGTTCGTCGTCGCGGCGCTCGGAGCGCTGGTTTACGTTGCGGCCCCAGCGATACGTACATCGTCCGGGCGCGTGAAGTCCGCGCTCGCCGCTCTGGGCGAGCTCGTCGAACGAGCCTTGCAGCTCGGAGTGAACACCGTCTCGTTTGCACGCGTCGGCGCATTTGCGCTGGCTCACGCTGGTCTGTGTGTTGCGATCGTCGAGCTCGAGCACGCGGCCGGTCATGGTGTGGGGCGGATCGTGGTGTTCGTGCTCGGAAACGCACTCGTGCTCGCGCTCGAGGGCCTCGTGGTCGGCATCCAGACCACCCGGCTGCTCTTGTTCGAGTTCTTCGTTCGCTTTCTACGTGCCGAGGGACGTGCGTTCGTACCTCTCGTTCCACCCGCTTCCGACGAAGCCATGACAGGAGCACACAAGTGAAATCCCGCGCTCTATCGCTATTGGGCGTAACTCTCGTGCTGTCACTGCTCTCCACGCTTCTGCTGTGGACCTCGGTCTCACACGCAGCACCAGCGGAGACTCTGACGTTCGCCTCGGACCCAGTGCTCGCTCGCTGGGCATTCCTCGCGGCGGCCGGAGCAACGGCGACATCTTCCGTCGCTGCGGCCTACGCTGTGGCCCGAGTTGGGAGCGCCGCCGTAGGGGCTCTCACCGAGAAACCCGAGCTCTTCGGTCGGATGATCGTGCTCGTGGGCTTGGCCGAGGGCATCGCCATTTATGGGCTGATCATCTCGATCCTGATCTTGAACCAGCTCCGGTGATGGCCATGGCGGGCGAGACGCACGGCAAGGTCGTATTCGTCGGTGACGAAGTCACCGCGCTCGGGTTTCGGCTCGCTGGCGTGGAAACGCGAGTCGTTCGAGAAGGCGAGCTCGAACCGGCGCTGGCTCAGGCCCGCCAGGACGCGGCGGTGTTGATCGTGACGCCGGAGATCGCAACCCGCATGGGTGCAACGCCGAAAGAAGGGATCGTTCTGGTCGTGAGCAGTGTGCGTGGCGAGGTGGTGTTGCCGGATTTTGCTCTCCGGCTTCGGCGGGAGCTCGGGATCTCGCCATGACGCAACACGAACGGGCCCAAGCCTTTCTCGACATGATCGAGAGCACGCGGGAAACGCGCACGAGGAAGATCATGTCTGACGCCGCGAAAGAGGCCGGCGAAATCGTGCGTGGTGCTCGCGCAGAGGCTCGGGTTCGCGTGCACCGTGTGGTGCTCGACAACCGCGAGCGCGCAGAGAGTGCGCTCGGGGCTGCGAGGGCGGAGGCCGCCACGCTATTTCGAAAGTCGAGTCAGGATGCGGACCGCGCGGCGCTCAGCGACGGCACTCAAAAGCTCACTCGACTACTCCTGGCCAGATGGCAGCGCCCCCTCGAGCGCAGAGCGTGGATCGACAATCTCGTCGCCGACGCTCTCGCGGTGCTTCCCCGGGCGAGCTGGCGCATCGAGCATCCAGCCGACCTTTCTCCAGCAGAGCTCGCTGAAGCCCGCGCGGAGATCGAGAAATACTGCGGGGTTTTGCCAGAGCTCCGAATCGAATCGAGCATCGTTGCGGGTCTCAGGATCTTTGCCAGTGCCGCCGTGCTCGATGGCACCTTGGATGGGGTCCTCGTGCGCCGCGCCGAAGTGGAGGGCCAGCTCCTCGGCGAGATCTACGAGCTGATGCGAGGACGAGATGAGCGCTGACGCCGTCATTAGTTGGATCAGCGGGCCGGCCTTGCGCGCTCGAGGCACCAAGCCATTTCGTGTCAACGAGGCAGTGCTCGTCGGACCGGAACGGCTCCTCGGCGAAGTCATCCACATCCGGTCGGAGGAAATCGTGGTTCAGGTGTACGACGACACGAGCGGGCTCGCGCCGGGGGATCCCGTGGAGCGAACGGAGCTACCACTCAGCGTGAAGCTCGGTCCGGGACTCCTCGGTCGCATCTTCGACGGCCTGCTGAGACCACTGCCGAAGGACAAGGACTTCGTCGCTCCCGGAATGCGCTCGGCGGGCGAATCGAGGCACTTCCTGCGTCCAGCCCTGAAGTCGGGAGACGATGTCGAGCCAGGCGCTTTGCTGGGAGCCATCGTGGTTTCCGGTCGTGATGTCGAGTCGTGTCTCGTTCCTCCAGCGGTGAGCGGTGTCCTGGAACGAATTGTCGGGCCCGGTGAGTATTCGGACCGCGAAACCATCGCAGTCGTTCGATCCTCGGACGGCGCGCTCTCGGAGCTTTCGATGATGCATCGCTGGCCGGTGCGCGAGCCGCGACCGGTGCTCCAACGCCTGCCCCCCGATCGCCCGATGCTGACCGGTCAGCGGATCCTCGATGCCTTGTTTCCGGTCGCACGGGGGGGGCGAGCGGCGCTTCCTGGGGGTTTTGGCACGGGAAAGACGGTGCTCCAGCAAACCCTCGCCAAATGGAGCGATGCGGACGTCGTGGTCTACGTCGGTTGCGGAGAGCGCGGCAACGAGATGGCGGAGGTTCTGGAGGAGTTCCCCGCGCTCGACGATCCCCGAACCGGACGTCCGCTGCTCGAGCGCACCGTAATCATCGCCAATACCTCGAACATGCCTGTCGCAGCCCGTGAGGCGAGCATTTACACCGGGGTCACGGTAGCGGAGTACTTTCGAGATCAGGGCCTCGACGTGGCGCTCATGGCCGATTCGACGAGTCGCTGGGCGGAGGCTCTTCGGGAAATCTCCGGGCGTTTGGGTGAGCTACCGGCTGAAGGCGGTTATCCGGCCTACCTGAGCAGTCGGCTCGCGGACTTTTACGAACGTGCAGGACGCGCACGGACGCTCTGTCGGCGTGAGGGATCGCTCACGATCATCGGCGCGGTGAGTCCACCCGGTGGAGACTTTTCGGAGCCGGTGACCAAGCACACGCAGCGCTACGTTCGCTGTCTGTGGAGCCTCGACCCCGAGCGCGCTCACGCTCGAACTTATCCGGCAATCCATCCGCTGCTGTCGTACTCCCAAGACGTAGAAGCGCTGTCGCGCTGGTGGGAAAGCGCGGGGAGTCCGCGCTGGTCGGAGCAACGCCGTCGGCTCCTCCTGCTGCTCGAGGACCAAGCTCGACTCGAGCGCATGGCGAGGATCGTGGGCAAGGACGCGCTACCGGAGGCTCAGCAGCTCACTCTGCTCACCACCGAGCTCGTGACGGAGGGATTTCTTCGACAATCCGCACTTTCGCCGGTGGATGCGTACTGTTCTCCGGCGCGCCAGTCGAAGATGCTCGGGCTCATCACCCGATTCGCGGAGCTCGCGCCCCAAGCGCTCGAAGCGGGGGCGAGCGTGGAGCGAATTCAGATGCTTCCCACCTTCCGTCGGCTTCTCCGGATGAGCGAGGAGATCGGTGAGGATGCGCTCGACGAGCTCGACGTGCTTGCGCGGGACCTCGAGCTCGAGCTTTCGGCGTTGGAAGAGGAGCAGCGTCATGCGAGCTGAGCTGTCTCTGCGAGGGGTCGCCACTCGCCTCGAGGGTCCGCTGCTCTATCTCGATCGAGAAGTGCGTGTGGGCTTGAACGAGTCCGTCGAGGTGATCGACAGCGACGGACGCGCGCGTCTTGGACGTGTCGCGACGTTGGATGACCACCAGATGATCGTCGAGGTCCTCGAATCGACGCGAGGCCTCGATCTCGCCGGGACTCGCGTGCGCCTCCATGGCTCACGGCTCCGCTTTGGTGTCGGTCCGAAGCTGCTCGGTCGTGTATTCAACGGTGTGGGAGAGCCGATCGACGGAGGGCCCCCGGTACCCACCCAGCGCCGCTATCGCATCGACGGCCTCTCGATCAACCCGGCCCGCCGCAAGAAGCCGAGCCAATTCGTCGAGACCGGCTTCACGGGGATCGACCTTTTGAACAGCCTCGTTCGCGGGCAGAAGCTGCCGCTGTTTTCCGTCGGCGGCCTCCCCCACGACCGGATCGTGGCGGAAATCGCCCAGCGGGCGCGTTTGCGCGGCTCCGCCTCCGAGGACTTCGCGATCGTTTTCGTGGGCATTGGCGTTTCCTTCGATACGGCGGATCTGTTTCGTCGTGCGCTCGAGGAGAGCGGGGCCCTCCAGCACGCGGTCTTGTTTCTGACGCTGGCTAGCGAGACGAGTACCCAGCGCTTGCTCGCTCCGCGCTTCGCGCTGACCGCTGCGGAGTACTTGGCGTTCGAAGAAGGCCGGCACGTGCTCGTCGTGATGACCGACATGACGAACTATTGCGAAGCGCTTCGCGAAGTCTCGGCCAGCCTCGGGGAGATCCCGGCTCGCAAGGGATACCCGGGGTACATGTACTCCGACTTGGCCAGTATCTACGAGCGAGCGGGAGTCATCGAAGGGCGCCCGGGCAGCTTGACGGAGCTCGTGGCTCTCACGATGCCCGCGGGTGACATCAGTCACCCGATCGCTGACCTGACCGGCTACATAACGGAGGGCCAGATCGTTCTCGATCCGGAGCTCGATCGCAAAGGGATTTATCCGCCGATTCGCGTGCTGCCAAGCCTGTCGCGCTTGATGAAGGACGGAATCGGCGAGGGGTTTACCCACGCCGATCACCCGGCGCTGGCCCAACAGCTGTACGCCGCCTACGCACGGGCGGTGAACGTGCGCATGCTCGCCAGTGTCGTGGGCACGGAGGGCCTGCCACCCGTCGACCGGCGCTTTCTCGAATTCGCTCACGAGTTCGAAACGCGGTTGGTTCATCAAAAAGCGGCGAGAAGTCTCGAAGAGGACATGCGCATCGGCTGGGAGCTCTTGCGCACACTTCCCGTCCACGAGCTCCACCGCCTGAGTCAGAAGCAAATCGCCCAATACCTCGGGACGGAGACCTGATGCACGCTGGCGGCCGAGAAATCGTTCCCACTCACTCGATGCAGCTCGAGCTGGGCAAGGAGCGGGGTTTCATCCGCGAGGGGCATGACTTTCTCGATCAGAAGCGCATCCTCCTGGCGGGAGAAATCCTGCGACGACTCCGTCGCTACGAAGAGCTGGCGCGAGCCCTCGAGGCCGCGTTCGATGACGGCCGGATCGCTCTTGTCGGCGCCCTTGCGCGTCATGGCATGAGCGAGCTCGAGACCTATCCCGCGCTCGAGCTCGCTGCGGGTGCGGTCGAGGTCCGGCGCGGAGCGTTTCTGGGGATTTCGCTCGTGGAAACGAAGCTCGGCGCTGAGCCGACTCGAGCTCGAGAAGATCCCGTCAACCCATCACCAGAAGCGCGACTTCTCGCCGAGCGTTTCACGAGCGTCTCGAGGATCGCCGTCGAGCTCGCTGGTGTGCAAACGAGTCTGGAATGCTTGCTCGCGGACTATCGTCGCACCGAGAGGCGTGTGCGTGCTCTCGAGGACGTGATCCTGCCGGAGCTCGATGCGTCGATTTACGCCATTGACGAACACCTCGCGGCGCAAGAGCTGGAGGAAGCCGTCCGCGTGCGCCTCCGGCGCTGAAAGCGTCTCCTCGGCGTCGAGTATCAAGAGCTCACTTTCGCTTCGTGCTCGAGTAGCCAGCGCTTGATCGGTAGCCCGCCCCCGTATCCGGTGAGCGTTCCATCGGAACCGATCACGCGATGGCAGGCGAGGACGATGGCGATGGGATTCTTTCCATTCGCAGCTCCCACCGCGCGCACGGCGCGGGGCGAGCCGATCTCGCGGGCGATGTCCGCGTACGAGCGCGTTTCGCCGAACGGGATTTTCGCGAGGGTCTTCCATACCTTTTCTTGGAGCTCCGTTCCCGAATGCTCGACCGGGAACGTGAAGCGCTTTCGCCGCCCTGCGAAATATTCGGCGAGCTCGCGTTCTGCCTGCCGGAGAACGGGAGTCTTGGGGCCTACGGCCGGCTCCTTGCCGAAGCGGATGCACGCAATGGCACGGCCGTTCGCGACGATGGTGAGGGGGCCAATTGGGGCTTCGATGGATGTCTGGGTCATGTGCGTTCGCCTTTCTGGAGCGAGGTCCAGAGCTGGATCACTGCGTAAGCTCGAAACGGTCTCCAGCGCTCGGCCCGAGCGAGTGCCGCGGTCTTGGAGCGCACGCCGAGTGCGCGCCACAGCGCAACATCACCGGCTGGAAACGCATCCGGCGCGCCGAATGCGCGCATCGCGACGTAGGCCGCCGTCCATTCACCGATCCCGGGAACATCGACGAGCCTGGCCGCTCCGTCCTCGGAGTCGAAGCTGATTCGACCGGAGTCGACTGCGCGAGCGAGCTCGCGGATCCCTCGGGCGCGGCTCAGCGGAACTCCGATGCGCGCGATGTCGCGACTCTGGCATCGGGCGAGATCCCGTGCCGTGGGGAATGCGCGGTCGATTCCGGGAGGCCCTTCGACTTCGGACCCAAAGCGCTCGACCAGACGCGTGGCCAGAGTGGTCGCCGCACGGACCGAAACTTGTTGACCCAGGATGGCCCGAGTCGAGATTTCGAATCCGTCGAACGCGCCGGGAGGACGCAGACCGGGGTGACGGCGGATCAACGCTGCGAGGCGCCGATCGCGCCCGAGCTCTTTGGCGATCAGCTTCGGCTGCGCGTCGAGGTCGAATATGCGCCGGACCTTCGTCACGACCGTCCAGAGCTTCGGCGTGAGCGACGTCGATACGCGTGCGATCAATCGAGGGCGGGTGCGATCCTCGCGGACCGCGAACCAGCCAGTCGTGTCCTTTACGCGGACGCTCCGCCGATACTCGCCGTCTTCGACTCGTTCGACCCCGGGGAGGCACCGCTCGGCCAGAAACGCCAGCATCGTTTTGAACTCCAGGGGCGGGCGGAAGTCCAGACGTAGCTCGACGAAGTCGGCGGGGGCGGCAGTCGCGCGCTGCCGGATCGCAGAAGGCGACTTGCCGAAGTGCTCCCGCACGAGCGCATTGAAGCGGCGCACGCTGGAGAAACCGGAGGCGAAAGCGACCTCGACGACCGGGAGCGATGTGTCCTGCAACAGCTGTTTCGCCAAGCCGAGGCGACGGCTCTGCGCCATTTCGATCGGGGACAGGCCGAGCTCGCTGTCCATGGCGCGCCGGAGCTGCCTTCCCGTCACACCGAGCTCTTCGGCGAGATCGTCGACCGTGCCCTCGTTCAGACAACCGGAATCGATGCGCGTGATCGCACGCCGAACGAGGGCCGGGACGCGATCGATCGGTGCACCGCCGGGCGCGAGCTCGGGGCGGCAACGAAAACAAGCCCGATACCCGGCACGCTCCGCCTCGGCCGGGAGAGTGAAGAATTCGCACCGCTCCTGTTTGGGAGTGCGAGCTGGACAGATCGGCCGGCAGTACACCCCGGTGGTCTTCACCCCGACGAAGAACAGCCCGTCGAAGCGGGTGTCTTTCGCGCAGATCGCGCGATAGCAGGATTCGGCGCTGAGGCTCACGAGACCGATCTAGCGCGAGCCGGGTGGGGCTTCTCGCCGTTTTCGGACGTCAGGGCGAGATTGTCTTTTGGGTGGGATGGGAGATTTTACAGGGAGGCGGAAGGGCGGAAGAAATTAGGAGATTTTCAAAATATCTTGATCCGGTCTTCCGCCCCTTCGGGTGTCGTGAAGTGCGTCGCGTTTTCCGTTCAATTTTTTTCGCGCGCTGCGTTCGGGGGTCAGGGGTCGAGTTTTGCGACGATGGGGGCCAGGAGGGCGGTTCCGGTGAGGAGGGGTTCGGCGAGATCGCCGCTCTTGTCGAGCCGCGCGCGGAGCGTGCGCAGCGTGAACGCTCGGGGATCGAGGGACTCCGTGACTTCGCTCCACTCGAGTGGCGTCGAGACCGGCGCGCCGTCGGCTGCGCGGAGCGAATAGGGCAGTACCAGACTTTTGCCGACGTAGTTTTGCAAGTGGTCGAGAAACAGTCGGCCTTTGCGCTTCTCTTTGTCCACCTCCAGGCTCACGACGTCCGGTAGGAGGCGCGCGATCATCTGTGCGGCGCGACGCGCGAACTCGTGGGCGATCGTAGGGGACTGCCCGGGCGCGAGGGGGACGAGCACGTGGAGTCCCTTCTGACCGCTGGTCTTGATGACACTTTCGAGCTCGCACAGCTCGAGCAGACGGCGCACGGCGAGAGCGACGGCAATCGTGTCTGCCCAAGAGGTGTTCTCTCCCGGATCGAGATCGATCACGACCCAATCCGGTTGCCCGAGGCACGTGACGCGGCTGGCCCAGCCGTGGAGCGTGAGGACGGCTTGATTCACCATCCACAGGAGCGCATCACGGTTGGGGATCACGATTCGGCGATTGCCATCGATGAATACGGCACGCAGATAGTCCGGCGCGCGGGGGGGCATGCGGTGCTGATACCAGGTGAATTCATCGATCCCATCCGGCCAGCGCTGAAGAACGACGGGTCGATCGTCGAGGTAGGGCAAGAGCACCGAGGCGACGTTGGCGTAGTACGCGATCACATTTTCTTTCGTGACCCCATCGCGGGGATAGAGAACCTTGTCCTTGTTCGTGATCTTCACGGGCGCCGAAAGGCTCCGCTCGAGCCGCACGGGCTCGACTCCGCTCGGCACGACGAGGGCATTGGAGGCCGCTGAATGAGGCGCGCCGCGGGCGCGCGCGACGAATCCCGGTACGGAGAGCCGAGCGAGGGACGCTCGGAGCTCCCGCGCGGATCCTTCGAGTGACGCCGAGAAAATCAAAGCATCCGGCGCATCCGAAAGGAGCGCGGCCAGCCGTGCTCTTCGCTCCCGCAGTGGAAGGGGTGCGAGGTCCTCGCCGTTCAGATGAAACAAGTCCGTGAGCGCGAGGACGATGTCGGAGCTCTTCTCTCTGGCGACGTGAGCGCGGAGCGCATCGAAGCTCGGTCGCCCGTCCGTGCCCATGGCGCAGATCCAGCCTTCGAGAGCGAGAGTCGTGACGCCGAGGCGCCGGAGCACGAACGGCAGCGTCGGAAAAGCGTCGCTCCATTGCCGATAGTCTTCGGAAACGAACCGCATGTCCTCGCCCACGCAGGAGACCAACACACGGTGTCCGTCCCAAGCCAGCTCGAGCTCGAAGTCGTCCCGGCTTTCGTCGATCGTATCCACCATGTCGCTTCCCGCCGGCACGATGGGCGCGAGGCGGTAGAGCTTCGATAGGCTGAACGCACTCGTCGGTCGCGGACCGCGCTCCGCCCGAAACGCGGCATCGGCCTCGGACGCCGCCCGGCGCCCGCCCGGGGGGCGCTTCGCTTCGCGTCGACGGGCCACGCGCCCAGAGTAGCAAAGCGCGCTAGTCTCCGGCGGGTGAAGCGGGCGGATCCCGCGCAGGAACGCGGCGCCGGATGAGTGCCTATCTCGCGCGCTTCGGAATCGATTGAGCTCGCGATTGCCGGCGCAGCACCCACGAAAACAGGAGCGCCGTCACCCACCACCCGAAGGGTCGCTGCTTGCCCACCACGTCACAGCCGCATGCCCCGCTTTCCTCGGAGGCCGCGCCGTTCGTCCCGCCATCGGCTCCCGGGGCCGCGCATTCGGGGATACCCGGTCCTGAGCTTCCATTCCAGGTGGCGGGCGTAGCGATCGCATACAGGTTGTGGAGCAAGAGGAAGTCGAGGCCCGGGTAGCGAAGTCCCTCGCTGCCGGGCTCTCCGTCGTACGCGTGCTCGGGTCCACGCAAGAAGCGGTGAGGCTGAGTGAAGCCGTGCACGGCGGGACCGCCAGGGCGAGGGGAGGCGATGTCCGCGTTGGCAGGGAGCTCGTCCAGCATTTGTTTCGCCCGCGCGTTCACGGCGGCGCCCGTCTTGCACCAGCCCGGAGCATCCTCTCCATGGAGCGCGCGGTGCAGCAGCGGATACACGGGCCAATCGCCTTTCTCGGCGAGCGTTGCGATGTCTTCGGCAGTAGCGTCACCCCAACCGTTGCCGACGCTGGCGATGGCCAGCGCCATGTGCAAGTTGTCGATGTCGATGTACGGCGCATAGAAAGGGTCGGCTGCGGCGTCCCAGAGCTCGATTTGGTTGGAAGTGGTGTCGGGGACGAACGCTCCGTCGCTGATGAATTTCATCGCGAGGCGCGTGCCTCCAGAAAATCCTTGTGCGAGGGGACCGCGCGCGACTTCGCGATCTGCGCACGCCGGGTTCTTGATGACCCAACCATCCTTGGAAACGTGCTGGATGATCCGCGTCGCTTGCTCCACTGCCCAATCCCGAAGGCCACGACCATTCGACACGGCGTCTTTCGGGATGAAGCGCTTCGTGAGCGCGAGGCCGATCAAGAGGTGATAGACTTGGTCCTGACTCATCTCCTTGTTCGTAATCTCCGGATCCACGAAGTCCGAACGCACGGAGGTGAGCGGCGGAAACTCCTGGTAGAAATCCGCGGGAGTATCGTCGCGTAGGAAGAAGCCGTTCAGCGCGGGGGTCTGGGTGCAAGGCGGCGGAAACGAAGCGTCCGCCACTTCGTCGATTCGCTCCAGTGCACGCAGCGCGAAGTAGAGCTCGTCGAGCGTCGCCGTGGGCGACTTGCCGACGCCAGCGCCCGGGTAAAGCTCCGGGTTCGTGTACAACGCGTACTCGGTCGATAGCACTCCGAGGTACCAGCCGAGCCGGATCGTGCTGTCCGCCCAGCGGATGAAACCCTGATCGTCGTTGCGCTCTTCGGCGGGCTGACCCTTGCCCGGGGCGTCGCCCACCCGAACGAACTCCGCGTCCAGCCGGTCGCGGAGCTTCTCGTACTTCGCCAGGTTTTCCCCGGTGCTCTGGGCAATCCCGGAGCTCTGGAGCAGGACCTGACTGAGCAGCACGCCGACGAAGGGCCCAATCTTCATGCGGGTCGATGGTACGGCCAACAGCAAATTTCGCCAGCGATGGCTGGTTGATCGAAAATCGGACGGTGGATCGGGCTTGGGTCATCGTCAGCGTTCTGGGCCTGGGGGCGCTCGGCGGGCTCGGATGGGTGAGCGGCCGGGCTCTGCACTCGGCGAGCGACAAGCGTTGGCCCGACCGAGCCGAGCTGCATCTCCTCGCCCCTCCCGCCGCGGGTCCGACTGTACGCCTGATGCTGGATCCGGGGCACGGCGCTCGCGACAACACTGGGAATCGGTCGGCGTTCTGTCGCGACGAGCAGGACTTCACTCTCGATCTGTCCCGCGACATCAAGGTCGCTCTCGAAGAGACGGGACGCTTCGATGTCATCGTCAGCCGGAGTGAAGGCGAGCTCGTCGAATACCGCGACCGGCTCGCCGAGGCAGAGAGCTTCGGAGCCCAAGCATTCGTGAGCTTGCACTCCGATGTTCGGGGTCACGCCGAGAACTGGCGACCGATCGCCGGACGCGATTGTCCACGGCACCACGGTGGCAACGGGTTCGCAGTCCTTCTGTCCGACGAGGTCCCCGAGGGGCTCCAGCGGCGGCGCTTGCTTGCCACGAGCGTCGCGCGCGAGGTGGCCCTCGCGGGCTTCTCGCCGTACACGGGCGCCGAGTACGCATCGGACTACACCCCTTTGGGGGAGACGCCGGGTGTGTTCGCGGACCGCCATGCGCCCGCCGAACGCATCTTCGTCCTTCGCTCGAGCGCCGTCCCGGCCATCATCGTCGAGACGCACAACGCGATCGACGATCGGGAAGCGCTCCTCTGGGAAGACTCCGAGACACGCCACGCGTTCGGTCGCGCCCTGGCTCGCGCTCTCGTTGCCGCGCTCTCCGGCTCGAAATGAGCCCCTTGCGAGATCGCCCGAACGGGCGCATATTTCCGGTGATGTCCGTCTCGGATCCGTGTCGCACGTTTATTCACCCCCTGACCCCGCTCGGGTCAGAGGGCGCGCACGTCTGAGCACCCTCGAATCTCCGGGCGCGGCGCAGGGGGTGACCCGCCGCCGACGAGCCCACGACTCTTTCCCGGAGATTTCCCATGTCCATTCGCATTTTGGGCGCCGACGAGCTTCGGCGCGTTCTTTCGATTCGTGATCTCACCGACCCGAGCCAGGGCGCGCACGCGATGCAGCTTCTGGTCGATGCGGTGACCGAGCCACTCTGCCGCGCCTGGGGATCGCAGCTTCGCTTACGACGCGCAAGCCCGATCGTTTCGGTGCGAGACAACTACGATCGCCTCGGATACCACCCGGACGCCGTCACCCGGGACGCTCGTTACACACGCTACGTGTGCGACGTGGCCCTGCTGCGGACGCACACCAGTGCTTTGATCCCGGCGGCTCTCGGCGACGAGGCGCGGGGCACGGAGCCCGACCTCTTGATTGCGTGTCCCGGCATCGTGTATCGACGAGACTCCATCGATCGCCTGCACTCGGGCGAGCCGCATCAACTCGATTTGTGGCGGATTCGCCGGGAAGAACCCCTGGGAGATCGCGATCTCGAGGACATGATTGCCGCCGTCGTGGGAGCGGTCTTGCCCGGCAGCCGGCACCGCCTGGATCGAACGGAGCATCCCTACACTCGCCACGGTCTGGAAATCCACGTGGAGGTGGGTGGAAGCTGGATCGAGATTGGAGAATGCGGTCTCGCCAGCCCGGAGCTCTTGTCGTCTTCGGGGTACGGGCCGTCTGTCAGCGGTCTCGCCATGGGACTTGGGCTCGATCGCGTGCTCATGACCAGAAAGGGCATTGCCGACATTCGCCTGCTCCGCTCGACCGATCCGCGCATCGCCTCCCAGATGCTGGATTTATCGCCCTATCGTGAGGTGTCGGACCAGCCCGCGACCCATCGCGATCTTTCGATCGTGACGGACGACGACACGACCGCCGAGGAGCTCGGTGACGACGTGCGTGCCGCTCTCGGCGAACGTGCATCGAGCATCGAAGCCGTCGAAGTCCTTGGTGAAACGTCCTACGCGGGGCTTCCCCCTCGAGCGATCGAGCGCCTCGGGATCCTGCCCGGTCAGAAGAACGTCCTCATCCGGGTCGTGCTCCGTGATCTGACGCGTACGCTCACGAGCCAAGAAGGCAACGAGCTCCGCGACGCCATTTATGGCGCGGTCCATCGCGGGACGAAATGGGAATGGGCTCGCCGCTCCCGGAACTGAGCCGTCTTACTCGAGCAGGCGCTCGATGCGGAGAAGCTCACCCAAGCTCCAGGCTTGAAACGGACAGCCGCGGGGCGAAAATGGTTGCTCGGCGTCGGTGATCTCTGAAACGTGACCAAGACCGGCGCGGTCGAGGTGGGCTCTGAGCGGCGGCAGGAAGCGCTCGCGGGCTTCCCGTTGGGCTTCGACGGATCCGCCGCGCACCCGGATCCACGCTTCCACGAATGGACCGAGGAGCCACGGCCACACGGTTCCTTGATGATACGCGCCATCGCGTTCGCGAACACCGCCTGTGTAGTGAGATCGATAGGCGGGGTCGTCGCGCTCGAGAGACCGAAGGCCGAGCGGGGTGAGCAGTCGCCGCTCGACCGCGTCGACGACACGTCGCGCGCGCTCTGGGGACAAGAGGCTCCCCGGCAGGCCGCCCACCGCGAAGATCTGATTGGGACGGAAGCTCACGTCGATCTTGTTTGGTTCGTGATCGGCATCGATCACGTCGAACAGACAGCCGCGAGCGTCATCCCAGAATCGCCGCTCGAACGAGGCGCGTGCTCGGGCTTCGAGACGCTGAAAACGCTCGAAAAAGCGCCCACCCACGGCGAGCGCGTTGATCCAAAGCGCCTGAATTTCCACGGGTTTGCCAATGCGCGGCGTGACGACCCAGTCGCCGACCTTCGCATCCATCCAGGTGAGCTGGACTCCGGGCTCGCCCGCGGCGATGAGCCCGTCGCTCTCATCGAGATGGATGCGGTGTCGCGTTCCCTGACTGTAGCCGTCGAGGATGGCGAATACGGCATCGGTGAGAGCGCTGCGCTCGGCGGGGGAGAGGCGTCCGTCGATGTCGCGATCGAGGAGCTCACCGACCACGACAGCGAACCAAAGCGAAGCGTCGACCGAGTTGTACTCGGGCGCTTCGCCTTGGTCGGCGAATCGATTGGGTAACATCCCGCCGTCCACGAGTGGGGCCCACTCGAGCAAAATGTCCCTTGCGTCGTCGAATCGACCGATGCCCCGCAAGCTGATGAACGTGTCGCGACCCCAATCTCCGAACCAAGGGTAACCGGCGATGATGGTCTTGCCTTGGCCCCGCCGCACGAGGAACTGATCGGCGGCGCGCTCTTTTGGCGATGAAAACGTTCCGCGCCGCATCGCTTCTCGCTGGCGGATCTCGCCGACGAGCGCGCCGAGCCTGGCATCTCCCATCACCCGTTCGGAGTCGGCGCCGGATCGAGACAGGAGCAAGCACGCTTCTCCGCGCACGAAGTTGCAGAGGAACGTGCCGGGGCTGGCCAGATCCTCCTCGAAATCGAGTCCCCGCGCTTGCTCCTCGAGATAGCTGAAGCGGTGGTACCAGCAGGGCTCGTGGCGATAGGTTCCGTCGAAGCCAATGCTCACGCCCGGTCCTTCGGGCGTCGGGCGAAACGTGATTCGGTCGGCGCGACACTCGGGATCGAAAGAAAACGCGCCGCCTTCGTGACGCAACGAGTGAAACGGACGCATCGCGAGGAGCGGTCTGGTTTCGATGCGTGCGCCTTCGAGCTCGCCCACGAGGCGAAAGGTCACGAGCACGATGGGCGAACCATGCAGAGCAATGAGCTCCTGGACGATCTCCGCTCCTCCTCCGAGATCGAATCGCCAACTGGGCCAAGGCTCGCGGTTGAATTCCACGAGTCGCGAGATCCCATCGGGATGCACCACGTCGGATGCGTACCTCTGAGACGACAGGGCGATGCGTCGGTCCCCCGCTACGACCCATGTTTCCAAGCCGCTCACCAGCACGTGGCGATCGAGGGGAGGGCGGACCGCGGAGACGAGCAAGCCGTGATAGCGACGGGTGCGAATCTGCCCCACAGTACCCGACGCGAAGCCACCCAGGCCGTCGGCCTCGAGCCATTCGGCGTCGAGATCGATCTCAGCCACGCCGAACGCTCTCGGCAACCCGCGCTCGATGCTCTGCGACGTACTCCAGCACCGTCGCCGCCAGCGCGGTCCAGCCCGTTTGATGCGAGGCGCCGAGTCCGCGTCCGTGCTCGCCGTCGAAATGTTCGTAGAACAGCACGAGGTCTCGAAAATCGGGCGAATGCAGATAGCGGGGATCGCTGCCGTGACACGGCCGCGGACCTCCGGCAGGTCCGGGGAGGAACAAGCGCGACAGCCGTTCGCTCAGCTCCGTTGCGACTTCACTGAGAGTGCAGAGGTGTCCAGAGCCCGTGGGGCATTCCACCCGAAGCGCGTCGCCGTAATAGTGGTGATACTCCCGCAGAGATTCGATCAGAAGCTGGTTTAGCGGAAACCAGATGGGTCCGCGCCAGTTGGAGTTTCCACCGAACATACCGGTGTTGCTTTCCCCGGGAACGTAGTCGACTCGGAATTCGTGGTTGTCTGCGTCGAACACGTAAGGGCGGTCGCGGTGAACACGGGACAACGAGCGGACGCCGAACGGGGACAAGAATTCGTTTTCGTCGAGCACGTAGGACAGCACGCGGATCAGGCGTTCCCGCGAAGGGACTGCCAGCAGGCGATGGCCGTGGGACCCGTGCTTGGAAACATAGGAAATGTGACGAGCGAGATCGGTGCGATTCTCCAGGAACCAACGCATGCGTCTGGAAAAACCCGGGAGCGCATCGATGGTTTCGTCCTCCAGAACGCCCGCGGCAAACAGCGGGATGATCCCGACCATCGAGCGGACGCGTAGCGGCACGAAGTGGTCGCTGAAGTGGAGCTGGTCGTAATAGAAACCGTCCTGCTCGTCCCAGAGTCCACTGCCGCCCAGCGTGTTCATCGCATCCACGATGGCCACGAAGTGCTCGAAGAACTTGGACGCCAGATCCTCGTAGGTGGGATCTTCCTTCGAGAGCTCGAGGGCCATCTCGAGCATGATCATCGAGTAGAAGGCCATCCACGCGGTGCCATCCGCTTGCTCCAGATGGCCGCCCGTCGGGAGCGGCTGGGAGCGATCGAAAACACCGATGTTGTCGAGCCCCAGAAACCCACCGGCGAAGAGATTGTTGCCCTCGTCGTCCTTGCGGTTGACCCACCAGGTGAAGTTCAGGAGCAGCTTCTGGAAGACCCGGGCCAGAAAGTCACGGTCCGGGTGCCCCGCGCGTTGCCCTGCTTGGTACACGTGCCAGGTGGCCCAGGCGTGGACCGGCGGATTCACGTCACCGAACGCAAACTCGTACGCAGGGATCTGCCCGTTCGGGTGCATGTACCACTCCCGGAGGAAAAGCAGGAGTTGCTGCTTCGAGAACTCCGGATCGAGTCGCGCGAACGGCAGCATGTGGAACGCGAGATCCCAAGCGGCGTACCAGGGGTACTCCCACTTGTCGGGCATGCTGATGACGTCACGGTTGTAGAGATGCTTCCACTCGCGGTTGCGAGCGTCCTTGCGCTCGGGGGCCGGGGCCGGGTGCGCCGGATCTCCCTCGAGCCAGTCGCGCACCACGTAGTGGTAGAATTGCTTGGTCCAGACCAGGCCAGCGTATGCCTGGCGTGCAACGTTGTTCTCTTCGCGGGTGAGCTCGGGGGCGAGAAGCGAGTCGTAAAATTCGTCGGCTTCGGCCTGGCGTTCGGCGAGCACGCGGTCGAACGCCGCGCCAAATGGACGGCGAAGGTGCTCTCCCTCTGGTGCCATGCGGGCACGAATGCGAAGGCTGCGACCGGCGGGTATCTCGTGCTGATACCAGGCGGCGACCTTCGTGCCCCGGCTCTCGGGGCTCACGGCTTCCGCTTGGCCATGGATGATTCGATCGTGGAATGCGTCCTTGTAGTGGCGGCCGGCTTCCTCGAGGCCATACAAGCGACGAAAGTTCGTTTCGTTGTCCGCAAACAGAAGTTGAGGCTCCACCCCATCCAGGGCCTCGAAGTGGAGCTCGAGTCGTCCGAGCGCCGCGTGGTCGGCGACGACGTCGCCGTTGGCGAGTCGTTCGAGCATCGGCTTTTGCCAATAGCCTTCGCCACCGCGACCCCACGACCAGGTGTTCCGAAACCAAAAGCACGGCAAGAGGTGCAAGATTGCGGCTTCGGGGCCTCGATTGTGGGCCGTGATCTGGATCAGGACGTCTTCGGGATGGGCCTTCGCATACTCGACGAACACGTCGAAGTAGCGATCCTCGTCGAACGCTCCCGTGTCGACGAGCTCGTACTCGGGCTCGGAGCGACCGCGTCGCCGATTCTCTGCAACCAGATCCCCATACGGAAACGCGCGCTGCGGATACTTGTACAGCGCGTTGGCGTACGAGAACGTCGGAGTCGCGTCGAGGTAGTAGTAGAGCTCTTTGACGTCCTCACCGTGATTGCCTTCGGGTCCGGTGAGCCCGAAGAGCCGCTCTTTCAGGATGGGATCCTTCCCGTTCCAGAGCAGCGGAGAAAAACACAAGCGGCACTGCCGATCACAAAGCCCGAGCAGGCCGTCCTCGCCCCAGCGATACGCACGGCTTCGCGCGTGATCGTGGGGAAAGTAGTCCCAGCACTCGCCGGTCGCCGAATAATCTTCCCGGACCGTTCCCCACTGACGGTCGGAAAGGTAGGCGCCCCAGCGTTTCCAATTGCGTTCGCGGACGTGGTCTTCGGCCAAGCGGATCGCTTCACGCGTACGTCGGGTCATGCGTCGGCGACTATCGTCCGCCCGAGGCCGGCGGACAAACGCCAACTTTTGTCACATCAAGATCGGGGGCGGGCCGGCGTCTTCCTCACGCGGCGGACCCGGGTCGATGTTGCCGGAGGCGGCATCCGTTCCCGAGTCGGAACGCTCGGCAGCGCCCGACTTCTGGTCGTTCTGTGGCGGACCGGGTTGGTCGAAGCTCGCGTAGTCCGGGTCGGGGTCCTCGGCGCCGAGGGTGTTTCCGCGGGCGGGACCGGGCGGGTTCGCGCTCGTGCTCCCCGCTTCGCCGCCGCTTCCCTCGTCGTCACTCGGAACCTCGGGCTGCGGGTTCATGTCGCATCCCACTGCCAAGAGCAGAAGCGCTCCGGCGGCCGCGATCACCAGCACGAGTTTTCGGCGTCTCATGGACAAATCCGTCGCCAACCCAGGCCTTTTCGAACCACGGATCCCGGCAGCGTGCAACTCTGGCCCCGTCTTGGGCTCACCTGGACCCGCTTTCCGCCGTTCCTCCGCCCATTGGAGCCCGGGTGCGGCTGGCAGTAGGTCCCATGCCTTCTGGCTGCTGGCTGGCGCCGTGGTCCTGGGCGGCGGGCTCTTCATGGCAGCGACCGCCGACTCCCTCGGCTGGGTAGTCGGCGGCGCGGTGTTAGCCCTGTTCACGTGGTTTGCGTGGCGATGGATCCCTCGCTCCGGATCGATCGAGCTCGATGGATCGAGTGTGGTGCTGCGCCGGGGTCGGAGCGAGATCAGGGCCCCCATCGAGGCGGGAGCAGCGCTCCACAAATGGCGAAGCTCCCACGCGGGCGTGATGGGAAGTGTGGTCGTCATGGGACGGCTCCGAATCGGGGGGCAAGGCGCTTTCGATGAGACGGCCCAGTACGAAAGCCCTCCCCTCGCTAACCTCGATGCCTGGCTCTCTCGCCGCGAGTTCGAACAGTTTGCCCTCGCCCTTCGCGGGCTCGGCGCGTTTGCCGATCAATCGACACACCGAGCCGCTTATCGCGCAGCGGGGAAGGCCCCAAAGGTGGAGGTGCGCGTCGAGCTCGAGCCGAGCTCCGACCGCGGAGGTTTCAAAGCGATGGCCGCTTGGATGGCAACGATTGTCGTCGTGACCATCGTCAGCGTCGGGTCCGGTGACTCCAATCCACGACTCATGCAGTTCGTCGTGATCGTGCTCGTGGCGATTGGGCTGATCACGTCGATTGTGCTGGCAAGACGGCTGCCTCCGGGGCTCGTTCTCTGCTGGAGCGATGGGGCGGTGGATCTTCACCAATCCAAGAGCGGCGCCCGCATCGCCAGCGCTCCCCGAGAGCAGGTGAGCGCACAGGCGAGTCACACTTCGAGCGGTCGTTTCGAGGCGCCCACGTTGACCTTACGATTCCCCGGTGAAAGACCGATCATCATCGGGGTGCGGGATGGGGCGTTTCGGTGGGCTGTTTCGACTCCGAAGACCCGCGCTCCGGAGTACATCGTCGGATCGCTCGAATGGATCCCGCTCCTGCGCGAGCTTCGCGTTCCATTTCCCGAAAACCGAAACGATTGACCTGAGTTCCATCGTACTCCTGACGGGTCATGGCCCCGCCGCCTCCGCAGATCAGCGACCCGTTCGGGTTGTGCGGGCAGGTGCTCGCGCAGAAGTACGAAGTGCACGAGCTCTTTGCCGAGGGGGGATTTTCGATTGTTTATCGAGGGTTGCACCGTATCTGGAAACGCCCGATCGCCATCAAGGTGCTCAAGGTACAGGGTGTGCCGCCGGAGATCGCCAATGCGATGCGCGACGCTTTCCTCCGCGAGGGCGCTCTCTTGGCCGAGCTCAGCAGCGAGTCGACCGCAATCGTCCAGGCTTGGGACGTGGGCACCCACACCACCGGCGAGGGTGAGTGGCTTCCCTACATGATTCTCGAGTGGCTGGATGGTGAGCCTCTCGAGCAAGTTCTGATCCGAGAAGGAGGGCGACCTTGGTCCCTCGATCAAGCCATGCGTCTGCTGGCCCCGGTCACCCACGCCCTCCAGCTCGCCCACGATCGTGGCATCGCCCACCGGGACATCAAGCCCGACAACCTGCTCGTCGTGGGACGGCGCCAGGGTCAACCCGGTGCGGTGAAGCTCCTCGACTTCGGCGTCGCTAAAGTGATGGAAGGAGGAACGGTCCGCGCGGCGCTCGCCACCACCGGCGGCAACGTGCGCTCATTCACCCCGGCATACGGTGCGCCGGAGCAATTTTCTCCGAGCTACGGCGCAACGGGTCCTTGGACGGACGTTTATGCGTTGGCCCTGATGATGGTGGAGCTGCTCACCGGACGGCGGCCGCTCACGGGAACCGAGATCGTCGATCTGGCGAAGGCCAGCATGGACCCCGTGAACCGTCCGACTCCATCGGCGCGGGGAGCAATCGTTTCGCGTGGCATCGACGAAGTGTTCGCCAAGGCACTCGCGGTGAGTCCGACGGCTCGCTACGCAAACGCGAATGAGTTTTGGCTTGCACTCGAGCACGCTCGAGAGAGCGAGCTCACCCAGACTCTCCCCCCAATTGAAGAGGCGAGCACCACGAATCTTCGCGGTGTCGGTGGGTTGGTCTCCTCCCAGCCGCCCCCCGCACCTGTCGAGATAGCGCGGGTTTCGCCCGCGCCCCGCCGCCGAACCTGGCTTGCCCTCGCGGGGTTGGCAGTCGTGCTGACCATCGGCACTGCGGGCGGTATCGTGCTCTTGCGCCGTTCCGCTCCGGCTCCTCAGTTGCTCGAACGTGCCGCGCTTGGCGAAAGCAAGGTGGTCCAGGCCGCCCTCACCCGGTTTCAGTGCCCGAGTGGTACGGCGCGCATCCCCGGTGGCCAATTTTACATGGGCTCGGATCTCGAAGAAGCGCTTCCGACCGAAAAGCCGTCCTTCCCGGTCAAGCTCCGATCGTTTTGCATGGATCTCACCGAGGTGACGACCGGCGCCTACGCGTCCTGCTCGGACAGCGGCCAGTGCAAGCGCGCCAGCGCGACCGTTCGCTGGCCGAACATTACCGCTGCGCAGCGAACGATTTACGGCCCGCTGTGCAACGTGAACGACTCGTCACGCGGGGACCACCCGATCAACTGCGTCGATTGGTCGATGGCCAAGCGCTACTGCGAGATCCGCGGCGCCCGTTTGCCCACCGAAGCCGAGTGGGAGTACGCCACCCGTGGCCCCGACGGCCGGGTGTATCCCTGGGGGGACGACGATCCCACGCCTCAACATCTGAACGCCTGCGGTAGCGAGTGCGTTGCCTGGGGCAAGGCGCACGGTGAGTCTCTCAAGGAGCTCTACGATGGCGACGACGGCTTTCCGACGACGGCTCCCGTCGGTCATTTCCTCGCAGGTCGTTCGCGCTTCGGTCCTCTCGACGTGGTGGGCAACGTGTGGGAGTGGGTCGCTGATTGGTCGGGCCCCTACACCGCCGGCGAAAAAATCGATCCAAAGGGACCTGCCACCAGCGACAAGAAAGTGATCCGCGGCGGAGCGTGGAACGGCAGCTACAAGAGCTGGCTCCGTCCCTCATTCCGCTACGCCCAAGACCCAACCGCGCTCTCCCACGGGATCGGGTTTCGTTGCGCTGTGAGCTTGCCGCGCTGATTCGGATTTTTCACGGGAAGGCGGAAGGGGCGGATAGTGTTCCGGCGCTTTCACCCCTTCGGCCCGTCGGGTATCGCGAAGCGCGTCGCCTTCCTGTGAATCCTCCTCGTTTCCCCGCAGCCGGTTGGTATGGTCTTTGGCGATGGCCGACTTTTCCTACAGCGAGATCCTGCCCCTTGGTGACGATCCGACTCCCTACCGGCGTTTGACGAGCGACCACGTTTCCACGTCGAAGGCGGGATCGCGCACGTTCTTGGAGGTTGGGTTGGAGGCTCTCACGCTTCTCACGCGGGAGGCGATGCGGGACATCGCGCATCTGTTGCGGCCCGGGCACCTCCAGCAGCTTCGGAAGATCCTCGATGATGGCGAGGCTTCGCCGAACGATCGGTTCGTTGCCCTGGAGCTATTGAAGAACGCGAACATCGCTGCGGGAGGCATTCTTCCGATGTGCCAGGACACCGGCACGGCCATCGTGATGGCGAAGAAGGGGCAGAACGTGCTCACGCCCGGTGGCGATGAACGAGCGATCGCCCAGGGAGTGCACGAGGTCTACCTCACGTCGAATCTTCGCTACTCCCAGCTCGCGCCTCTCGATATGTATCGAGAGAAGAACACCGGCACGAATCTGCCGGCACAGATCGAGATTTTTTCGACCGACGGCGATGCGTACAAGTTCTTGTTCATGGCAAAGGGTGGGGGCTCGGCGAACAAGAGCTACCTGTATCAAGAGACGAAAGCGCTGCTGAATCCCCAGAGCTTGCTCGGGTTTCTGGAGGAGAAGATGCGGTCCCTCGGAACGGCTGCGTGCCCGCCGTATCACTTGGCGATCGTCGTCGGGGGCACGAGCGCGGAGTACACGCTCAAGGTCGCCAAGCTCGCCTCTGCGCGCTATCTCGACACGCTACCGACTCACGGCGACGAGAGCGGACATGCCTTTCGAGATCACGACCTGGAAAAGCAGGTGCTCGAGCTCGCCCAAACCACCGGTATCGGTGCGCAGTTTGGCGGAAAGTACTTCTGTCACGACGTGCGGGTGATCCGGCTGCCGCGTCACGGCGCTTCGTGTCCGGTCGGCATCGCGGTGTCGTGCTCGGCGGATCGCCAGGCCCTGGGAAAGATCACGAAAGACGGAGTGTTCCTGGAGGAGCTGGAGCGTGATCCGGCCAAGTATCTCCCCGACCTGACCGACGACCACCTGAGCGGCGAGGTCGTTGCGATCGATCTCGGAAAACCGATGAGTGAAATCCGCGAGACGCTGTCGCGGTATCCGGTGAAGACACGGCTTTCGCTGACGGGTCCGATGGTGGTCGCCCGAGACATCGCCCACGCCAAGCTCAAAGAACGCCTCGACAAGGGGGAAGGGCTTCCCGACTACCTCAAGAATCATTGCGTGTATTACGCCGGGCCAGCGAAGACTCCGGAAGGCTACGCTTCGGGATCGTTCGGCCCGACTACGGCCGGCCGCATGGACTCGTACGTCGATGTCTTCCAAGCAGCGGGCGGAAGCCTCGTGATGCTCGCGAAGGGAAACCGCTCCCGCGCGGTCACCGAAGCCTGTCACGAGCACGGGGGCTTCTACCTCGGCTCGATTGGAGGGCCGGCGGCCAAGCTCGCCCAAGACTGCATCAAGAAGGTCGAAGTTCTGGAGTTTGCCGAGCTCGGAATGGAAGCCATTTGGCGGATCGAGGTCGTCGACTTTCCCGCGTTCATCGTGGTGGACGACAAGGGGAACGATTTCTTTGCCGACGTGATGCGGGGTCGCATGCGGGTCGTGGCCTGACCGGTCGACCCCCGCAACCATCTGGTTTCTCGGCGAAAAACCGGGAGCCACTTGCGGGTTCGGGAAAGTTTTCCCATGCTCCGCGCCAGTCACTCGGGGATGCCGGCGGAAGCGACGCACTGGTGCAACATCTCACAGCGGAAATCGCTCGTAGAGCGGTACGTGGCGGTTCGGGCAGCAACGGAGGAGCTGGCGGAGCCACTGTCCGGCGAGGACCAGTGTCTGCAGTCGATGCCGTCCTGCAGTCCGACCAAATGGCATCGGGCGCACACGACCTGGTTCTTCGAGACCTTCGTGCTGGCGCCGCGGGGGCTACCCGTCGTGAACGACGCCTGGGGGTACCTGTTCAACTCCTACTACCAGGCGATTGGTCCGCGTCATGAGCGACCCAAGCGCGGGATGCTGTCGCGTCCGAGTCTCGCCGAGGTGGGCGGATACCGACACACGGTCGACGGTCGTGTCATCGAGCTCTTGCAGAGCACTACGAACGAGGAGCTCACCCAACTCCGCCCGCTCATCGAGCTTGGGCTCGCGCACGAGCAGCAGCATCAAGAGCTCATTCTCACCGACATTCTGAACGCCTTCTGGGAAAACCCTCTCAAGCCTGTGTATCGACCCATGTCGATCGCCCCGTCGGGCCCCGTGCCTCCGCTGTCCTTCGTGGAGTTCGAGCCCGGCTTGGCGAGAAATCGGTGCGGATGAGGGGCAGGGGTTTTGCTTCGACAACGAAACCCCGCGCCACCGGATGTACATCGCGCCGTTCGCGCTGGCGACGCGTCTGGTGACGGTGAGTGAGATGAAGGCGTTCATCCGCGAGGGGGGCTACCGAGAGGCGTCCCTCTGGCTCGCGGATGGCTTTGATTTCGTTCGAGAAAACAATATCTCAGCACCCCTCTACTCCCGACTCGAGGGCGATGACTACATCCTGTTTTCTCTCGGAGGGCAGCGGGTGGCCCGAGATGACGAGCCCGTGGCTCACGTCTCCTTTTACGAAGCCGACGCGATCGCCAGCTTTCTCGGCGGTCGCCTTCCAACGGAAGCCGAATGGGAGGTCGCGGCCGCGACGCTCCCGGTCGAAGGCAACTTTCGCGACAGCGGAGTGCTCGCTCCCGCGCCGTCCCGTGAAGCCGGACGCCTGTCGCAGATGTTCGGCGATCTTTGGGAATGGACACGCTCCGCGTACGAACCGTATCCCGGCTTCCAACCGGCGGGTGGAGCACTCGGGGAATACAACGGCAAGTTCATGATCGGGCAGGTCGTATTGAGGGGTGGTTCTTGTTTCACCCCCCGTGGTCACGTGCGAGCGAGCTATCGAAATTTTTGGTATCCGGATACGCGCTTCCAGATGAGCGGGATCCGCCTGGCGAAAGACGTGTGACGGCGCTGGTTCGGGTCCACGTGGCCCGCGCAGTGGATTGACATTCTCCCCGCGGGTCGCCACCTTCGCGGCCCCCCATGGCAGATCCCATCTCCGAGCTCAGGCCCGTCTTTCAGGCGGCGATTGGTCGTGCCTTCGGTCCCGAGCACGCGAGCGTGGACCCGGCGCTTCGCTACTCGGATTTCGCGGACTACCAGGCAAACGTCGCGCTCGGCCTGCGCAAGGCTCTCGGCGGAAAGCCGCCGCGAGAAATCGCGACCGCCATCGTCACGGAGCTCGGAAGCGACGAGCGGATCGAGAAGTGCGAGATCGCGGGTCCCGGTTTCATCAACATCACGCTCAAAAGCGACTACGTCGGAGCAGAAGCTTCTCGCGTGGCGGGACTCCCCAGCCTCGGACTCGAACCGAGTGTTCCCGGCGACACGGTCGTCATCGACTACTCGAGCCCGAACGTGGCGAAAGAGATGCACGTTGGGCACATCCGCAGCACGATCATCGGTGATGCGCTCGGGCGGGTGCTCGAGGCCCATGGGCATCGCGTCATCCGCCAAAACCATCTGGGGGATTGGGGTACGCCGTTCGGCATGCTGATCGAGCACCTGCTCGACGATCAGAGTCAGGACGCGGAGCTTTCGGTCCGAGACTTGAACGAGTTTTATCGGGCGGCACGCGCCAAGTTCGATGCAGATCCGGAGTTCGCCGAGCGCGCGAGGAAACGAGTGGTGCTGCTCCAGGGCGGCGACACGGAAACGCTCGCGCTCTGGAAGAAGCTGGTCAGTGCGTCCCAGGCGTACCTCGGGCGGGTCTACGCGATCCTCGGCATACGCCTCACGGACGCGGATTTCGCCGGTGAGAGCTTGTACAACCCGATGCTCAGAGAAGTCATCGACGAGCTCGAAGACAAGGGTCTCGCCGTCGAAAGCGATGGGGCGATCTGCGTGTTCCCGCCGGGCTTCCAGGGACGGGACGATCGCCCCGTCCCGCTCATCGTGAAAAAAAAGGACGGTGGCTACGGATACGCCACGACCGATCTCGCCGCCCTTCGCTACCGAATCAACCAGCTCCACGCGACGCGAATCATTTATGTCGTCGGCTCCCCCCAGAGCCAGCATCTGGCGATGCTGTTCAAGACCGCAGAGCTCGCGGGCTGGCTCGCGCCCCCAGTGCGGGCAGAGCACGTGGCGTTCGGCTCCGTTTTGGGCAGTGACGGCAAGATGTTCAAGGCGAGGGCAGGGGAGACGGTGCGCCTGATCGATCTATGTGAAGAAGCGGTGAGCCGCGCCCTCGAGATCGTGAAGTCCAAGAACCCCGAGCTCGAACCCGAGCTGCAACAAAGGGTCGCTCGTGCGATTGGCATCGGAGCCGTGAAGTACGTCGACCTCTCGAGCGATCGCATCAAGGACTACGTCTTCGATTGGGATCGCATGCTGTCCCTCAACGGAAATACAGCACCCTACGTGCAGTACGCTCACGCTCGAACACGTTCGATCCTCAAGAAGAGTGGACAGAGCGCGACCGATCCCGGCGCGCTCTTGGTCAACGAGCCGGCGGAGCGGGCGCTCGCATTGAAAATCCTCGCGTTTCCGACGGTGGTGGCCGAGGTGTCTGAGTGCCTCGAGCCCCACAAGCTTTGCACCTATCTGTTCGAGCTGGCGACGGCGTTCTCGACGTTCTTCGAGAAGTGCCCGGTGCTCAAAGCCGAAACCGACGAGCTTCGGAGCTCACGCCTCGCTCTCGTGGAGCTCACGAGTCGCGTTCTCGCCCGCGGTCTCGATCTCCTGGGCATCGAAGCGCCCGATCGAATGTGATCCCCCGTCACTTCACGGTGACGGACCACGCAAAGCTTTCGACGTGCCACTTGGGACAACGATACATGATCACACCGCAGCGGCGGCGAGCTGGTAGAGCTGACCCGCGCTCGCGATGCAGAGCTCGAGTGAACGGGGATCGAAGCTCCGGAGCTCGTAAAAAACGCAAACCATTCCGCCGGGACGAGTCTCCATCACGCCACGCCAGTTGGTTTGCAATACGTGCTGTCGCAGCGGGATCGGAAGCGCACGATTTCCCTCCTCGCGCGAGGGAGCCCAGACCTCGAAGCCCTGCTCCAACGTCGGATCGCCGAGCACACCGCCGGGGCTGCCGCCGAAAAGAGAGCCCAAGCCGCGACTGACCTCGTTCACCAAGCCGCCGCCGCTCTTGGCGCGGAGCGCAGCGCGAAGCGTCAATCGCTGTGACAGAATGAACGCGAACAAATACCGATCCTCGCCCGCAGCGGCCTTGAGTTGATCCGCTTCGAAGCCCTCGATCACGTGGACCGTTGCTTCGCCGAAGCTCGCTCGGAGCTCGCGCCCGATGCGCGCCAGTCGAAAGACGTATTGGAATGGGTACCAGCTCAAATACCAGTTGAGGTCCGGGGTCTTCGAAAGTGTGTAGCTCTTCGAAGCGGCCCACTCCTCGAGTGCTCGCTCGGCGGCGTAGGGATCGTAGGGCGCGGCAGGGGGTCCACCAGCCGGAGGCGCACCACCCGGCGGCGGGGGATAGCCGCCGCCCGGGGGAGCGGGAGGGGGTGGCGGGGGATAGCCCGGTGGTCCTTGTGCCATGCGCCGACGATACTACGACTTGCCCGGAGCAAGAGGCGGGCTTTGGAGATCGGCTACGCGCGCCGGAGGGGGATCCCGGAGCATGAGCAGGGCGAAATACAGCGGCAGCGCGAGCGAGCCCAGCATGAAGAAGCCGACAATCCACAGCACCTTCCCGCTAGAGCCGAGTCGAGGGTCCTTCGCCGCGTGCAGCGTGAACAGGATCGCCACCACGATCTGGACGATGACGACGATGAGGACGATGAGCGCGAACACGAGCCAGTCCGTTTCGTCGAACGGAATGGCTGGGGGTGTGCCGGGTCGAGCCAGGCCGCCAGACTCGATATCGCTGACGATGATCTGGTAGGCCATGTAGCACCCGAGCAGCACCGAAGAGCCGAGGGGGGTCACGGCACCGAGCCCCGCAGCGATCCGCGTCAGGCGTCTCACGGGGTCACTGTAGCGAAATGCGCTGGTTGTGCCCATTGCCGGTGCGGGCCTGCGGCGTTAGGTTTTTCCTCCCATGTTCTCCTTCATGAAAAAGAACCTCGAGATCCCGGGCGCCGAGCAGGCTCTGCCGGGGCGTCCCACGAAGATGCCGATCCCCGCGAAACACTTCGTGCTGGGCGCACCGCTCGACGCGGCCTTCGAGGGCCTCTCACGAGTCGTCTTCGGCATGGGTTGCTTCTGGGGTGCTGAGCGGAAGTTCTGGAAGCTTCCCGGAGTGGTATCCACATCCGTCGGATACGCGGGGGGACACACGCCGAACCCCACCTACGAAGAGGTATGCTCCGGCCGCACCGGTCATGCGGAAGTGGTTCAGGTCGTGTTCGATCCAGCGCGGGTGAGCTTCGAGGAGCTGCTCAAGGTGTTTTGGGAAAGTCACGATCCGACCCAGGGCATGCGGCAAGGCAACGACGCCGGCACCCAGTACCGGTCGACCCTCTACACCTACTCCGACGAGCAGCAGCGCATCGCGGAAGCGTCGCGGGCCGAGTACCAGCGCGTGCTCGGCGAATCCGGTCACGGGGAAATCACGACGGAGCTCCGGCAGGCTCCCGAGTACTATTTTGCAGAGGAGTATCACCAGCAGTACCTGGCAAAGAATCCGAACGGCTACTGTGGTCTGGGTGGGACCGGCGTGAGCTGCCCGGTTGGGGTGACGGCGAGCCGCTCCTGACGAGCGAATCGAGGTCATTGTCGTGAGCGCTGGAACACCCGGCGCTCGCGAGTAGAATGCGCCGCCGTGACTTACCGACGATTCGACCTCGGGTTCCTGCTTTCGTGTTCGCTGGCCCTCGCGGCCTGTGGCGCTGGGGGAAAGAGCGGGGCTGCCAGCGCCTGCGATGCCGAGTGCCCGGAGGGCAGTCGCTCCACCGGTAAGGGTTGTGTTTGGCTCGAAGCGAAGGTGCGCTGCCCGCCGGGCAGCAAGTTCGGAAGCGGCCAGTGCGTGCCCACGGTGCGAACCGCACAAATCGACATTCAGCGCATCATCGAAACGACGCAGTTCGGTCGCTCTCGAAAAAACAAGCTTCGTGAGGACTACGAACAGAAACAGAAAGAGCTCGACAAGGAGCAAGCTCGCCTGCTCGACGAGAAGAAGACCATCGACACCGGAAAGCTGAGTGACGCGGCGAAGCGGGTTCGAAAGAAGAAGCTCGAGGACGATCTCACCGAGCTATCGGGCACTTACATGCGGTATCAGGAAGATCTGAAAACGAAGGAGCAAGCGCTCCTCGGTGAGCTGGTCAACGAGGTTCGCACCGTTGCCGGGCGACTTGGGGAAAAGCAGGGCTACGCAGCAATCTTCCACGAGCAAGACGTGCTCTGGGCAAACCCCAATCAGAGCAGCAGCGTGATCACGAGCCTGCGGGGGATCCCTCGAGAGGACATCACCGACACCGTTGCGAAAGAGCTCGACAAAGCCCACTGAGCTCGGCTCGAGAAGTCCCTGAAATTCTGCGGGTCGTTCACCCTTTCCCCCCCGTTCACGTCACGAAGCGCCGGACGCTGTCGACCAACCGGCGCCGGTCGTGGCACCATCGATCGATGGGACGATGGATCTCGAGCGCGGTCCTCAGCATTGGGATCTCGGTGGCGGGCTGTGGCGGGGGTGACGACACCGGCGCTGCGAAGGGAGACGCAGGCACCGGGGCAACCGCAGGGAGCGGGGGCAACAGTGGGGGCAACAGCGGGATCGGCGGCGGCGGTGCCGGCGGCAACGGCGGAGCGAGCGGAAGCGGCACGGGCGCGAGTGGGGGCAGCGCCGGAGTCAGCGCGGGCGGCAGCGGTGGCAGCGGCGGCAGCGGAGCGACCGGGGGAACCGGAAGCTGTCTCGTCGATGGGTTCCTTTCCAGCATCAACCAGAATCATTTGTTGGTCGGTGCGTCGATGGACGACAGCATTGCGTCCGCGAACCCGTTCGACCTTCGCTACCTGTATCTGGCCGGCAGCATTCCCGATGGCAGTGGGCCGTGCAGCTCGTGTGCGACGGGCTGCAGTTCGCAGGGTACGTCGTGCGCGAACTCGGCAGGCTGCGGTTGGTGGGGCTGCTGGCAGTACGATCAGGTGCCGCCGGGCGCCTACGTGAGGGACTTCGTCGCAAAGGCCAAGGGCGACGGACAAATTCCCATGTTCACCTACTACATGATTCTGCCCGCGAGCGGCGTGAACGAGGGGGCTCCCGAAGTCACGAAGGCGAACGACGCGGCCTTCATGGCGCGCTACTACGCGGACTGGAAATTCCTTCTCACCCAGATCGGCAACGAGCTCGCCTTCCTGCACATCGAGCCGGATTTCTGGGGCTACGCCCAGCAGCAGAACGACGACCCGACGAAAATCCCGGCCGCGGCTGCCAGCGCCATCGCAGCCGACTGCGGATCGCTACCGAATACGATCGCAGGAATGGGACAGTGCATGGTGACGATGACCCACAAGTACGCGCCGAACGCCAAGGTGAGCCTGCATGGATCGGGTTGGGCCACGAAGTTCGACGTTCTCTTGAACAAGAGTGCGAGCTTCGACGTGGCAGGAGAGGCGAAGAAGCTCGGACAGTTCCTGGCTGTGGCCGGTGCCGGAGCGGACTTCGTCACCGTCGACGCCGCGGATCGCGATGCAGCCTGGTACGACACCCAGGGACAGAATCGCTGGTGGGACGCGACGAACGCGACGCTGCCGAACTTCACTCAGGCTTTCGCCTGGAGCAAAGGCGTAGCGGAAGCAGCCGGCAAGCCCATCCTTTGGTGGCAGCTACCCGTCGGCAACATGAGCCTGCCGAACACTACTGACAAGTGGAAGGACAACCGGGTCGACTACTTCATGGCGCACATGGACGAAGTCGCGAAGGGACACGGGCTGGGTGCCGCGTTCGGCGCCGGAGCGGGTGGGCAAACGACACCATCGACCGACGGCGGAAACCTGACCTCGAAGGTCAAGACGTACTCCGCCGCCGGGGGTCAGGCGCCCTGTCCGTGACTCAGCTCAGGGCGTGGTGGCGGCGAAGTGAACGCCGCAACGATAGAACGTCGAAGTGACGTCCGCTGCCTGACTCGTCGCGCTGACCTTGAGGACGAGCTTGGTCTCGCCTGCGGGCACTGGGCTCTTGTCGATGAGCGCGTCCTTGTCGGCGGCCTCGACCATGCTGGCGATGGATGTTCCGTCACTCTTGAGTAGCTCCATGGTGAAGCCCCGCAGGCCCGAGCCCGAGCGCTGGGCGCCACACGCCACGGACACCGTGTCCGCATTGGTCGCCGGGACGGTCACCGAAAAGTGATCGAGATCCGCCGGAGCAAGGTCGCCCTCGATGTAGAAGCTTCCGGCTTTCGAGGTCGACTCCGTCAACGCATCCGGTGTTGCCAAGCTGCCGTTCGCGACTTCGTTCACTTCGAGGGGGTTTCCCGAGCTGAACCCTGGCAAATCGAAGTAGAAATCATTGCTTCCCGTGGGTGAAGCCGCGCGCGCGTAGAACGCGAGGTAGTCAGTGCCGACGCTGACCGGAACGTCGAAGCTGGCTCCCACGGAAACGTCGACCTTGGCCACGATGGTGGTCGGGTCCGCCGCCGTGGTCAGGTAGACCTCGCCCATGGTCGTCGTGGAACCGTTGCCGTCGGTACCTGCAGGTTGCGGGTAGAAGTTGGCTACGGCGCGCGCCCCGGTATCGACCGAAAGATCACTGGGCACGGTCAGGCTGTAAACGTTGACGTCGCTTCCGTCCGCGAACGTGCCGAGCGTCGTCGAGAGGTAGTAGTGACCCGGGTTCGCCGTGTTGGGCGAAAAGGTGAGGGCCGTTGCGGTCGCGGCGTCACCGTTCGGTTCCGCTTCCTTGATCTCGCCCGGGCTCGTGAATGCGAGCTCGCTGACGGAAAGTGCATAGTTCTTGTTGGTGATGAGCGAGGCGTCGGAGCAGTTGGCGGAGCCGCCCTTTTCCCACTGGTTGCACTCGAGGACGCGGAGGAAGTACGTCCCCGCCGACGGCAGGACCGTCAGGAGGAATGGATCGTTGCTCGTGGACGGAGTGGGATCGTCCTGCTCGGCCAGCTGCGTTCCGCTCGCATCGTAGAGAGTGATGACGAGGTCGGGATAGGCAACGTCGAACTTGTCGGCCCCGGTCTTTGCCTGGGTCAAAATCACGATGGGCTGTCCCGCAGTTCCGTCGAACTTGTACCAGTCAACGTCGACACCGGGCGGGCTCAGATTCGCTTGAACCGCCGCCGCACCCAGCGTGATGGCCGTAGCGGTCTCCATCGTGTCGTTGCCATCCGTGCTGCCAGCATCGGATCCGCCTGAGCCACCGGAGGCGCCGGTTGCACCCGATCCGCCGGTTCCGCCAGCTCCGGTCCCACCCGATCCGCCGCTGCCGCCGGTGGCTCCCGTCCCACCCCCGCCGGGTGAGTTGTTGTCGTCGCCGCCGCCGCAGGCGCCGAGTGAGAGGGCGAGCGTGCCCGAGAGAATCGTGAGTCCCAGCGAATATCGGATAGTCGAAGCGTGCATGATCACTCCCCGTAAGAGTTGAAGGCCGCGGAATAGCACGCTCTCCGAGTGACGGCACCCCGTGAGGAGATTCGCGGGAGGGCGGAAGTAGTTCGGGGGAATTTCTATTCGTGCGCGATGTCCGGGGGCTCCTCGAGTCCAACGATGTTGGCGAGCTCGTAGCGTATTCACGCTACTTTTGAGCGACGCTCTTCCGCTCTTCCGCCTTCCTGTTCGATTTCGACGCAGGGCGCTCGCGGCGGCAATCAGCGATGTTTCGCCTGAAATCGGCCGAGGAAACAATTGGGACCGCCCGCTTGTTGAGGATTCAGCGGTTGACGAAGCCACCCAACCCGCTAAGGACCCGTCCATGAGCCAGAGCTACCAGCCATTTCCCAGCATGGAAGGATCGATCGGCCAGAGTGCGGTCGATCGGCGTGCGCGTTTCATCGTGCGCACTTACAATCATCTGTTCGGCGCGATCATCGCGTTCGCTGCGATCGAGTTCGCGCTGTTTTCGTCGGGTCTGGCAGCGGTCATCGCGAGTCTGCTCCTCGGCACGAGCTGGCTCTTGGTGCTGGGCGGTTTCATGGTGGTGAGCTGGCTCGCGAGCCACGTTGCCCTGACCTCGAGCTCGAAAGCGGCCCAATATGGCGCGCTCGCGGGTTTCGTCGTCGCCGAAGCGATCATCTTCGTGCCGCTGCTCTTCGTCGCCAATCACTTCGCGCCGGGCGCGATTCAGAGCGCTGGTTTGGTCACGATGCTGGGGTTCGCCGGCCTCACGGCGATCGCGTTCACGACCCGCAAGGACTTTTCGTTCCTCGGATCCATCTTGCGTTGGGGTGGCCTCTGCGTGCTCATGCTCATCGGCGCGTCCCTGATATTCGGCTTCCAGCTCGGGACGTTCTTCAGCGTAGCAATGGTCGGCTTCGCCGGCGCCGCGATTCTGTACGACACGTCGAACGTGCTCCGCCGCTTTCCGGAGGACCGCTACGTTGGAGCGGCGCTCCAGCTGTTCGCATCCGTCGCGCTTCTGTTTTGGTACGTGCTCCAGTTGTTCATCGGCTCTCGTCGCTGAGTCAATCGAGCACCCGGATGTTGAACTCCTTGCGGATCTCCGTGAGCGGTTTGTCGAGGTAGGCGTCGCCGCCGTAGAACGGCCACTTCTTCGTCATCTCGCGGGTGCGCAATAAGAGGTCGAAGAGTTTGGGCGTCACGCGAATGCTTTCGAGGAGCGTTCGAACGAAACCTGCGCCAGCGAACGCCTGCTTGCCCTCCGGGATACGCAAGTACTGGGTGTAATCTTTGACAGTCACGTCGGTGCCGAAGATCGACCAGGTGTCCACGAGAGCCTCGTTGCCGATGGTCGTGTCGCAAGCGAAGATCACATGGCAGGTGTCGTGGCAGTGAAATAGCTTCCGGGCGAGGTCCGAGGACATGTCACTTTCCTGGATCACGTTGGCAAATCCGGAGTGAAACTCCTCCAGGCCCTCGCGCAGCGTCTGGGTCGAGTCCTGGGCCTGGTACCGATGCTTCGCCCGCTCCGGATGCCGGATCAGGATGCGCTGATGAAGCCATCTGACGCCGAGCACGGTGCCGATCCCGAGACCGAGCGCCGCGCCGAATCCGCTCGCGACGCCCAATCCCGCAGCGAGTGCCATTAGCCCACTCGATACGCCCGCCATGCTGAGGCCTGCCGCGCTGACCAGCGCCGCCGCGCCCACCGGAACTCCGACCGCAGCCAGCTTCGCCGCGATCTCCTTGCCGCGCTCCTCGTGAAGGGCGTGCTCGTCCGAGCCGGCAGCCAAGCGTGCCGCTTCAGCATACTCACCGAGCGCTTTTTGTTGCACGTCGCTGATTTTCAAGCTCCGAGCAATCTCGTCGAGCGCATGCTTTTCGGCTTCGACCAACTGGTCGTCGGCGTAGGCGACCATCACGCAGTCCGCGTAGAGCGTGAAGCGAAGGTCGGAGCTAGCCAACCGCGAGACCGCTGCGGATGCAGCTTGGGCGTCCCGGGCATGAGCCGCCGCGATCACGGCGTTCGTTTCCGAGTCGGAAAGCTTCAGCGTTCGACAAAGCTCCCGGAGTCGCGCCACCTCGGGTTTTGAAACGAACGTCGTCGGCGGCTGCCATGGACGCGACGACGGTTGCATACGCCACGCGATCGTCCAGGGGAAGCGTGTCTGGGTCGAGCTTGGTCATGGACCACCTCCTTGGATCTCGAAAGACGTTAACTCCCCAGCGCCGAAAAGTCCCCTGCCTCGACCCGCACGAGGCTACGCTTCCTCCACATGCCGCGCATCGAGCTCATCACGGAGATCCGCGCCAGTCGCGAGCGGTGTTTCGACCTTTCTCGGGACATCGACCTCCACGTCGAGTCGATGACCCGTTCTGGGGAGCGTGCCATCCGGGGGACGACCACGGGCCTGATCGGCGAGGGTGAGGAAGTCACCTGGCAGGCGCGCCATTTCGGAGTCCTGCACGAGCACAGCTCGCGAATCACGATGTACGACCGGCCCACTCATTTTCGCGACTCGATGGTCGCGGGGCGGTTTCGCCGCTTCGATCACGACCACACCTTCGAGGACGCGGGCGACGGGGTGACGCGCATGCTCGACGTGGTCGAGTTCGACGCGCCGTTCGGCCCACTGGGTTGGATCGTGGAGCGCTTGGTGCTCACCTCCTACCTGGAAGGGCTGATTCGCGAGCGGAACGAAGTCATCCGGCGCGCCGCGGAGGGTGCGGTACCCCCCGGACCCCAGCGGATTAACCCCATTTAACCCTGGTCTCGGTTGACCGATGGGGCTCCGCGCCAGACACTGGGCTCATGCGAAACACTCACTTCATTTGGGCTTCATCGTCTGCACTCGTGTTTGCGCTCGCGGCGGGCACGGGTTGTGGCGGTGACGATTCGAGTAGCGGCGGGAGCGGCGGTGGAACCGGCGCGACCGGCGGAACCGGTGCAACCGGCGGCACTGGCGGAACCGGCGCAACTGGCGGAACCGGTGCGACCGGCGGAACTGGTGCCACCGGCGGAACTGGCGGCGGAACGGCAGGTGCCGGCGGCGGAACCGCGGGCGCTGGTGGCGGCTCAGCCGGCTCGACCGGCAATTGTTCGGGCTCGACGCCCGTCGAGCTCACGGTGAAAAACGATCAGGTCTGGTGCTCGGTCACTGTGAACGGCGGTGCAGCGTCGGCAGACGCAGTACAGACGGTTTGCGTTGCCGAGGGCGCCATCCCTCTGACTGCCACCCCCATTTCGGATACGTTCAAGCTAGGAGATTGGCACCACACGGACGACGATACCGGCAACGGCGATCCGGGAAAAATCGCTGCTGGTGTGAGCAGCGCGACCGTGACGGTCAGCGGTAGCTCGGCGTGCGTCTGGGTGTGCTGTCCGTTCCAGAACGGCTCCGGCTGCTCGACCAGCGATCTCTGCCCCTAGCCGGGTCAGATCCCGTTACCGATCGGCGCGCGCTGCGAGGACCTTCGCGATCCCCATAGCGCGCAAGAGCGGTCCCTCGATTCTCGGCGCGAGTGCCCGGAGCGCGAGCAACGGTCGCATCGGGGTGGGGGTGACCAACACCTCACCCTCACCCCGGATCACCTTCAAGACCGCCCGGACCACTCGTTCGGGCGGCACCTCGCGCAGCGCCGCTGGTGCGGCCTGTCCGGTATCAGCCCACATGCCGGCGTCGGCGACGAAGCTGGGGCAAACCACGCCAACGTGAACTCCGGTGCCGTGAAGCTCCATGTCGAGGGAGGAGCTGAGACCGTTCAGTCCATGCTTGGTGGCGGCGTACACGCTGTTGAACGGCGTGGCACCCTTGCCGGACATCGATCAGACGTTGACGACCACGCCCGAGCCGCGCGCGATCATCTTCGGAAGCACCAGTCGCGTGAGCTCGATCGGTGCCACCAGATTGGTTTCGATCTGGACGCGCACGTCTTCTTCGGACTGATCGATCAGTCGACGCGTCAGTTCCACGCCGGCGTTGTTGACCAGGATGTCGATCTCACCGGCTTCCTCCAGGAGGCGAATGCGATCGTCTGCACGACAAACGTCGGCTCCGAGCACTCGCACCGCGACTCCGAGCGCCGTGCACTCCTTGGCGACGGCGTCGAGCTTTCCTTTGTCTCGCGCCGAGAGCGTGAGGTCGACTCCCTCTTTCGCCAAGCCTCGGGCGATGTACGCTCCGAGCCCTCGCGATGCCCCGGTGACGAGCGCCCGCTTCCCCCTCAATTGGTCAGTCATGGGCGCGACCCTACCTCGTTTGGCGCGCCAAGCAACTGAGGGCTCTGCTGCGTCAATCGAGGTCGGCGCAGCAGCGAAAGCCAGTCTCGGTTCCGCTGTAGTAGGCGTCGTGTTTGGTCTGGGCGGCGCGACAGTTGTTGTGGCTCGGTTGCCAATAGGCGCCCTTCATTCGCAGCTGAAGGGGTCCCGGACCATCCTTCGCCACCATTTCCTCGAGGTTCCCTGCCATGTCGCGGACCCCGAACGGGCTTTCGCAACGCGCGAACGATCCAGCCGGCGAGCGCAGATCGCGGAGCTTTCCTTCGGCATCCACGATGTCTTTGCGATCCGCATTGCAGGCGGCCGAGTCACGCTTGACGCCATAAGTATACGGGAGCATCGCCTCGCCCTCGCACGCGAAGTTCCACTCGCTCTCGCGGCAAACACGCTTGCCTTCACTCTTACAAATGCGATTGGCGTCCGTCAGGCTTTGATGGTTCGCCGGAAGAGAGTCCCCGGGGGCCGTGTACTCGGTGCGATCGATACAGAAGGCGAGCTTCTTCTTCGGCGCGAGGCACTTGGTGGGCGCGTACTCGGCGCAACGGAAGTTCTCGTACTTTCCCGGGGGATCCAACCAGCGACGACAGCGCTCCTGGACTTTGGGGCAGTACCAGCCCTCGACCTCGACCATCCCGTCGGGACAAGCGCTCTCTTCGGTCGAGGCGGTAGCCGGCGCGAGGTCCATGGTTATGAGCGCACTCTCGTTCGTCGGCAGCGGCTCGATGGAGCTCGCTTCGACATTGGCGATGGCGCGGTTCTCCCCCATCTCGGCTGACGTGAGCGCCAGCGCCACGAGAGACAACACTGCCCCGTAGGGGGCGAGCACCTGGAAGCTCGGAGCCACTGGCGGCTTGTCTTACAAGCTTCGTACCAGGCGCCAGAGTTGCGGCAAAACGAGTAATTTTAGGTACTTACGCGCAGGCCTTCCCGTCGAAAATCGAGTCATTTTGGCAGCAGTGCTGCGGTCGCCGGCCATCATGACCGGGGGCGTGGCCCCATGGGAGCCTCAGAGATTGGGCGGCATCGGAGTCGAATCCGGCGGAGGGATCGAAGCGTAGAACTGGATCGGCGGTGGCTCGTCCTCGACCAGATACTCGAACTGGCTGCGGAACTCGTCCAGCGTCATGCGGGCCGTCGCGGCGAGCTTTGCCAGCTCGTGGGGATCCTCGAAGTCGTCTCGCCGGAGCCGCAACATGTAGCGGCGCCCCACCCGATAGTTCTCGGTGTGAATGTCGACCATGCGGATCTTGATGCGACCGGTCTTGGGATCGAGCGTGCTGGTGAACGGCATCGGCACGAATTTGCCCCCTTGGATGCTCACGATGGCGCCACTCCCGCCCTCGAGCAGGTACTCCGACGCGCAGTAGCCGAGGTCGCGCGTGTACTCCATGTCGAATGGAATTGGATCGGTACAACGGAGCTCGTAGCCGATGTTCTTCGCTACGATCGTCGCTTTGATGCCGAGGGTCTTCAGGCGCTCTTGTACTTTCTTCTTCAGCACCTCGCCAAAGTTGATTTCGGCAATGCGGAGGTTGTCGTGGGCATCGCGCTCGATGTTGGTGAACTGCTTGAGGTCGTCGGGGTGCAAGCTCTCCACCAAGCCTTCGGCCAGAACCGCCGTGCCATCCGGGCGGCCGTAGGAAAGACGCTTGACGATGGCGCCCGCCAGCGTATCGACGATGCGACTCAGCCGAATTTCGGGATCCTTGAACTCCTCCGGAATGAGCGTGAGTGTCGCGCCCGACGCCTTGCCGATACCCAAGGCGAGGTGCCCCGCTTTGCGACCCATTGCGATGACGAAGTACCAGCGACTGGTGGTGAAGGCGTCCACCTGGAGATCCTTCACGATGCTGACCCCCACGTGACGGGCGGTCTGAAATCCGAACGTGGGCATGTATCCCGGAAGGTCCAGATCGTTGTCGATGGTCTTCGGAACGTGAACGACCTTGATACGGCCCTCGGACTGCTGGGTGAGCTTCATCGCGGTGTACGCGGTGTCATCACCGCCGATGGTGATCAAACGCTCGACGTTCAATCGAAGGAGGGATGTGATGGTATTTTCGAGATGCTTGGGATCTTTGGTTGGGTTGGCGCGGGAGATGCCGATGATGCTGCCCCCGCGGAAATGAATTCGGCTCACGTTTTCGATGCTGAGCGGCATCACGTGGTCGATTGCCCCTTTCATCAGCCACTGGAAGCCGTCTCGGATGCCGATCACCGGGACACCGGAGAGCTGCGCGCGGATGGTGGCGGCACCAATCACGCTGTTGATGCCGGGGGCGGGACCGCCGCCGACGACGATGGCCATCACATGGGGATAAGTCACGCAGCCGACTATACTTGGCTCCGGGGCGAAAGTGGGCCGGGAGAGCGGCTTTTTCCGGGGTCCACTCCGGGTGTGACAAACCGCGTCCGAGCTCGACGACGACGGCGCGCGAGCCGAGGCCCATGAATGGTATGGGGGCTGTGTGAAGCTCGTCCATGCGGCGGATCTGCATCTGGACAGCCCGATGCGGGGGCTCGAGCGCTATCCCGACGCTCCCGCCCATCGTGTGCGCGACGCAACGCGCCGAGCCTTCCAGAATCTACGACGCCTGTGTCTGGACGAGGCGGCGGATCTGCTCGTGCTGTCCGGCGATCTCTGGGACGGCGACTGGCGTGACTACACCACGGGACTGTTCTTCGCCGCGGAGATGGCCAAGCTCCGCCAGGCGGGGGTGCGTGTGGTTTGGATTCGCGGCAACCACGACGCGGCGAGCCGTCTCACCCAGCACGTTCTTCTGCCAGAAAACGTTCGTGAGCTGTCCGTCAAGAAGCCCGAGAGCGTGGTGTTCGAGGATCTGGGCGTGGCGGTCCACGGCCAGGGGTTCGCGAGCCGGGAGGTCACGGACAACATCGCCAAGGCGTATCCGCCACCGCACAAAGGCGCGCTCAACATCGGACTTCTCCACACAAGCGTGGACGGGCGGGAAGGACACGATTCGTACGCACCCTGCAGCGTGAAGGAGCTTTTGGCGCTCGAGTACGATTACTGGGCGCTCGGACACGTACATCGCCGGGAGGTCTTGCATCGCGATCCGTGGGTCGTGTTCCCGGGCAACCTCCAGGGCCGGCACGTGCGGGAAACCGGAGCCAAGGGAGCGACTCTCGTCAGCGTCGAATCAGGGCGCATCGTCGAGGTCGAGCATCGCGTGCTCGATGTCGCGCGTTGGGCGGTGTGTGAGGTGGATGCCGGGTCGCGCACGAGTTTGGACGACGTGCTGGCGGAGGTAGAGGCGTCGCTTCGGCGCGAGGTCGAAGCCGCCGAAGGGCGTCTGGTTCTGGCGCGCGTCGTCGTGAGCGGGTGCTCGAGTGTCCACGGGGAGCTCGTGCGGCGCCGAATGGGGCTCACCGAGGACATTCGCGCCATCGCCCTGGACGTGGGAGCCGACGAATTGTGGATCGAGAAGGTCAAGCTCGCGACCAGCCCTCGGATCGCGCTCGCGGAGCTCAGCGCTCGTGACGACGCGTTCGGTCAGGTGCTGAGCGGCCTCGCAGAGCTGCGCGACGATCCCCAAGCTCTCGCGGACCTGGGGCGGGAGCTTTTGGAGATCACCAGAAGGCTGCCGGTATCGGTGCGAGAAGGAACGCTGGACTTCAACGATCCGGGGGCGATCTTGTCGCTGCTCGAGGACGTGGAGCGCGAGCTCATCCCACGCCTCGTCGAACGTGCGGAGGTCGAATGAGGCTCTGTCGCCTGGCGCTGCTTCGATTCGGACCGTTCACCGACGCAGAGCTCGCGTTCGACTCGCGCGGTGGACGGCTAGAAATCGTCTACGGCCCGAACGAGGCGGGCAAGAGCACCACGCTCCGCGCCGTGAGCGGGCTCTTGTACGGGATCCCGGAGCGGACGAGTGACGATCACCTTCATCCCATGCGAGAGCTTCGAGTTCGAGGTGAGCTCCGCGCGGCCGACGGACAAACGCTCGAGATCGAGCGCCTCAAGCGACGCAAGAATTCCCTCCTCTCGCCCGATGGCGAGCCGCTGGACGAAAACGTGCTCACGCGTTTTCTCGGTGGCGTGACCCAGAGTGCGTTCACCTACACGTTCGGCCTCAACCACGTCACGCTTCGCGAGGGGGCGGATGCACTTCTCGCAGGGCGGGGGGACATCGGGCAGAGCTTGTTCGATGCCGCGATGGGCGGCGCCGGTGCGCTGTCGGTCTTGACCGAGCTCGAAGAAGAGGCCGACGATCTGTACAGTCCCCGGGCCCGCTCCGGAAAGCGCGTGGTCGATCGAGCACTCGCGGAATACGCGACCGCGACCGAGCGACTCAAGCAAGCCGTCACTTTCCCGCAATCGTTTCTGGATCAGAAGCAGGAGCTCGAAAAAAAGCGCGAGGAGCTCGCACGCGTCGAAGAGGGCCGTCGCGCGCTCCACGCCGAGAAGGAAAAGCTGCGGTTCACCCGTGCTGCCGTGCCGCTCCTCGCCGAGCGGGAGCGGATTGTGCGGGAGCTCGAGGTGCTCGGTTCGGTGCCCGTCTTGTCAGAGGATGCTCCTCTACGCCGCGAGAGGATCGTACGTGAACGGGAAATGCTCCGGCAGGAGATCGTTCACATCGAAGCAGCCCTTGCGAGCCACCAGGAAAAACGACAGCGCATCCTGGTGCCCAAGCCGCTTCGTACTCTGGACGCGGAGCGCGTCGAAGATCTCCAGTATCGACTGGGCGAGTATCACAAAGCACAAGTGGACTTGCCCAAGCGACGCGCCCGACTCAAAGAGCTCGAGGCGGAAGCAGAGAGGCTCAAAGGGCGACTGCCGGCGGAGTCGACGGTGCTCGGAGCGGCGACCAAGGAGCGAATTTCCGTGCTGGCCCTTGGACATGGTGAGCTTGCCGCAGCGGTGACCCGCAGCAAGCGGGATCTCGACGAGCTTCGGGAGGAAATTCAGGAAAAGGACGCCGCGCTCGCCCACCTGGGTCCCGAGGATGGAGGGGGAGAGCTTGCGCGAGCCGTCGAGAGCGCCCAGGAGAGCGGGGATTTGGAGCGCGCTCGCACGGATCTGGAGCGCGAGAATCGCCGCGCTCGAGCGCTCGACGAAGCGCCGAGGGCGAGATATGGGCGGATCCCCGGATGAGCTGGCCGCCCTCGAAATTCCCGCCGTTGAGACGGTGGAACGCTTCGAGCGCGAGCTCGAGCGACTCGAGAGGGATGCGGAAGAGCTCGACGAAGCGCTCATGAAGAACGCCGAACGCTTCGAGCACGCTCGACGAGAGCTCGATGCCCTCGTGCGCTCGGGGGACGTTCCGCGAGAAGTGGAGCTCTTGGCGGCTCGCGAACGGCGCGACACGACCTGGAAGGAGCTCCGCCAGGTTCTCGTGGCCACCAAGAAAAACCGGGACGCTGGGGCGTTGGCCGATGGCTTCGAACGTGGAATCGGCGACACCGACCAACTCTCGGACCGCCTCCGGCGCGAGGCGGAGCGCGTTGCGAAGCTCGCGCAGGCGGAGGCCGAGTGCGAAGCGGCGACCCTGGAGCGGAAGCGACTCGAAGCGGAACGAACGGTTCGCAGCGAACGCACGGACGCGCTCACCGAGGAGTGGCGCGGGATCTGGTCCGGAATCGCACCCAAGTCGCCGCGGGAGATGCGAGGTTGGCTCACTCGGCATCGGGAGCTCGTCAGCGAGGTCGACAAGCTGTCGGAGCTGGATGACGAGTGCGGGGCCATTTCCAGGGAAATCGAGGGACATCGCTGGGCAATCGCAGAAGAGCTCTCGGGCGCCGTGCCGGCCGAGGCGACCCTTTCGTCCGCCATCGACTTGGGTCGCGCCGAGCTTTCTTCGCGCCGGGCGCGTGCCGAGCGTCGAGCGCGCATCGAAGCCTCCGTCGCCGAAGCACGAACCCGCGCTCTGCGCGCCGAGCGCGAGGCTCGCGAGGCGGAAGAAGCGCTCTCCGGTTGGAGGCGCGACTGGGCGCGAGCGGTCGCTGAAATCGGACTCGAGCCGGATGCTCTGCCGGAGGAAGCGAACGCGGTTCTCGATGTCCTCGGGGAGCTCGAACAAAAGCGAGCTCAAGCAAAGCAGCTCGTCGACAGTATCCAGGGAATGGAGCGAGACGGCGCCAAGCTCGAGGCCCACGTCGCGGATCTCGTCGGGGAGCATGCCCCGGATCTCGTGGACCGAGAATGGCCGCTCGCTGCTCGCGAAATTGCGAATCGTCACGCGGAAGCGATGAGGCAGCTCACCCTCGAGAACGAGCTCGACGGTCGTATCGCCGAGGCAGAGGCTGCGAAGGCAGAGTGTCGGGAAAAGCTCGGGCGGGTGGAGGCGGAGCTCGCACTCTTGCTGCGCCAGGCTGGGGTGGACAACGTCGACGAGCTGCCTCGAGTCGAGGAGCGCGTGCGAACGGCCGCTCGGCTGGCGGAAGACCGAGATCGAAACAGAACCGTCCTGGCGCCACTCCTCGGGGAGCGCACCTTGGCACAAGCGCGTGCGGAGATCGCCGAGGTGGATCTGGCGAACGTGGAGCCCCGGCTGGGGGATATCGAGCGGGAGCTCGAGGAGACAGAGGACACTCGGGACAATCTCCGAGGCGATCTGCGTGGCGTGGAAGAGTGGATTTCCAGGCTCGAGGGCTCGATGGCCGCAGCGGAGGCCGAAGCGGATCTCGAGCAGTGCAAAGCAAAGGTGCGCTCGAAGATGGAGCGATACCTTGCACTATCCCAGGCGGCGCGGGTGCTTCGACGCGAGATCGAGCGCTACCGGGAGCGTCACCAGGGTCCGGTGCTCGAACACGCAAACGAGCTCTATCGGCGCATCACTCGCGGGCATTACCAAGGTGTGCGCCCGGACGTGGATTCGAGCGATGTTCCGACGCTCCGAGCGGTGCGTAGCGATGAAGTGTTGGTGGACGTGAAGGGTCTCAGTGACGGAGGCCGCGACCAACTGTATTTGGCGCTCCGCCTCGCGACGCTCCAGCACTATGCAACGCAGAACGAGCCATTGCCCCTCGTGCTCGACGACGTGCTGGTTCACTTCGACGACGAGCGAGCGAGCGCGGCCCTGGAGGTGCTCGCGGACGTTGCCGAAAAGATGCAGGTCTTGGTCTTCACACATCACGCGCATGTCGTCGCGCTAGCGCGGGAAGTCCTCGGGCCAGAACGGCTTATCGTGCACGAAATCGCGCGGCGCGAGGTCAATTCGAGCGACGAAGCGCGAGTGAGCGCTCACCAACCGACGTAGAGTCCAATCAAGAACGGCAGCTGCCCGACGAGCAGAATCACGGCGGTGTAGCCGACGATGTCTCGAGCCGAGACCCGGGCGATGCCGAGGAGCGGCAGCGCCCAGAAGGGCTGCAGCATGTTCGTCCACTGATCCCCATAGGCGAGCGCCATCACCACCCGCGCCGGATCGACGCCTCCGTCCACCGCAGCTTGGACCAGTACGGGACCCTGGACGGCCCATTGTCCACCGCCGCTCGGAACGAACAGATTGACGAGTCCAGCTGCGTAAAACGAGACGGCGGGGAGGGCGCTTGCACCCACGTGGGCCATGCCGCTCGCCATGCGAGCGAGGAGCCCCGTCCCCTGCAGCATGCCCATGATCCCGGCATAAAACGGAAATTGGAGGATGATCCCCGCGCATCCCCGCGCCGCTTCCGTGATTGCGTTCATGTACGCGACCGCGGAGCCATGGAGCGCGAGCCCCACGAACAAGAAGACGAAGTTCAGAATGTTCGGATCGAGGCTCGTGATTCCGCGCTTCCTCAGCAACAGGACCGAAGTGGCGATCCCGAGGGCCGCCAGAAAGAATGCCAGGGTGCGGGATTGATCGAGCCGCGCGGCCGGCGTCTCCGGTTTGGAGGTCGACTCGTCTCGCTCGTCATCGAACTCCGGTGGAGCGATGCGTTCCTGGGGCTTGGGCAGCATCCGGATCAAGACGAACGGCACCAGGCAGAGCAGGAGCCCGTTTGCCAATAGGTTCCCGGTCGAGCCAATCGTGCGATCGAGCGCGATGGGTGTAACCCGCGCGGCGAGGTCCGGGCCGAGGATCTCCCCGAGATCTTTGGCGAGCGTGACTTTGAGGGGTGCCGAGCCGCTCAAGCCGCCGTGCCAGACCATGAGCCCGCTGTATCCGGCCGCCGCGATCAGCGGATAGTGAACGGCCACTTGCTTTTCTCGAGAGCGGCGTCCCACCTCGCGCGCCAGAAGCGCGCCTGCGATGAGACCAAGGCCCCAATTCACGAGCGCCAGCAGCATGGATCCGAGCGCCACGATCGCGATCGCGCGCGCAGGCGTCGTCGCGCGGTCAGCGAGAAAATCGAAGGCGCGCCGGAGCGGAGGGCTCGTCGCCAGTGCATGACCCGTCACCAGGATGAGACACATCTGCATGCCGAACGCGAGCAGGTTCCAGAACCCTTTGCCGCCCCCGGGGCCGTCGACCCAGGCGAGCAGAACGCGTTTCACGTCGAATCCGACGAACACGAGCGCCGCGCCGAACGTCACGAACGTGAGCAGGATCGCGAGCACGAAGGGATCGGGCACCCAGCGGCGCGAAAATTTCGAGAGGCTGCTCCCAACCGCTCCAGCATGACGCGCCGACTTTACTCGGAAAACGCGCTGAGAAAATCGCGCGAGCGTTTGCAGAGTCCACGAAGATGTTCAATGGTGACCGGCGAACGGAGGTGAAAATGCAGTCTTTTTCCGAGCTTTCAGGTGGCCACTGGCAGGCGTTTTCGATTCTGATCGGAGCCGCTCTCGCGGGGTATGTGCTGGCCTCCCTGGTGGTTGTCGGCTTCAGCCGCTGGGCGGGCAAGACCAGCTCTCGAATCGACGATGCCATTGTCCACCACCTGCGGCGGGCCCTGCGCTGGCTCGGCCCCATCGCCGCGCTTCGCATCGCATTGCCCTACGTCGAGCTCGGAAGATGGCGTTCACCCGTCCAACACGGGGCGCTGGTTCTCGTCATTGGCGCCGCTGGCTGGGTCTTGTCGCGCGCGGTTCGCGTGCTCGAGGACGTGACCGCGGATCGCGTGCGCGACGACGAATCGGTGCACGCTCGCGCAGCCCGCACCCGCATGCGCGGCCTGAGGAACGTCGCGGACTTCGTGATCACCGTGGTGACCCTCGGCTTCGTCCTGACGACGTTCGAGGCAGTGCGTCAGGTGGGTACGGGACTTCTGGCATCCGCCGGCGTGGCCGGTGTGGTCGTGGGCTTCGCCGCTCAAAAGTCACTGGCTACGCTCCTGGCGGGTCTGCAGCTCACCCTCGGCCAGCGCCTGCGTGTCGACAACGTCGTGATCATCGAAGGCGAGTGGGGAACGATCGAGGAGATCCGACTGACGTACGTCGTGATGAAGATCTGGGACAAGCGGCGCCTGATCATCCCAGCGACCTACTTCATCGAGAAACCGTTCCAGAACTGGACGCGGTCGAGCCCCGACCTCCTGGGGATCGTGGAGCTTCACCTCGATTACAGCGTGCCCGTCGAACCCATTCGCGACGAGCTCAAGCGTATCTGCGAGGCCTCCGAGCACTGGGACGGCGAAAGCTGCGGTGTCGTGGTCACGGGCTCGACCGAGCGTTCGATGATCGTGCGCCCGCTCATCAGCGCCAAAGACAGCGGCGATCAATGGAACCTCCGCTGCGAGGTGCGGGAAAAGCTCATCGCATTCGTGCAGAAGAACTATCCGAACTCGTTGCCGAAGCTCCGCGCAGAGGTGAGGGACGTAGCCTGACCTCCGGGTCAGCCCTGCTTCTTCGCCGCTTCGATCAGCTCGTCCACGCGGATCCCGTCGATCACGAGACCCTTCAGCGTGGCGTTTTCCACCACCACTCCCGTCAGGTCCACGTTCCTCAGGCGTGCGCCGAGGAGCGTCGCGTTTTCGAGCGTGGCTTGGGAAAGGTCAACGTCCATCAAGCGTGCGCCGGCGAGCTTGCTTGCCGTGATGGTGCACGCGGACAGATCCGCGTTTTCGATGATCGAGCGGGAGAGATTCGCATCCGAAATCGTGGCGTCGGAAAGATCGCAATCCTTCAGGCTGGCGCCGCTGAGCTTGGCGTCTTCCAGGCGAAAACCGCTGGCGTCGATGTCGTGGATCTTGGCTCCTGCGAGCTTGGCATCCGAAAGCTCTACCCTGCTCAAATCGATGTTCTCCAGGTGAGCGCCCGCGAGCTTTGCGTCCACCAGGCGGAGCTCGGAGCCATCGATGTTCGTGAGCTCCGCGTGGGAGAGATTGGCGTCGCTGAGGGCGAAGGAGGACAGATCGGCGTTGTTCACTCGACCGGCCTTTGCATCCACGTCGTCGGCGTCCAGACCCACGAGCGTGCTGTTTTTGATGCGGAGCTGAGAGGCGGCGCTTCCCTCGATGCGCGCGCCGTCCAGCTTCGACGCAATGAAGCGAGCCCGCGAAAGGTTCGCTCCGGAAAATATCGCACCGGTGAGGTCGTCTCCCTCGAAACGCGGGGCGTCCGGCCCCGCGCTATCCCCTGGTTTTGCCGGCATGGCTGTCTCGCTCAGAGAGCTTTCGCTGCCGCGAGGGCGGCCTCGTAGTTGGGCTCGGTGCCCACGTCGGCCACGTACTCGACGTGCTTGATGACGTCGTCGGCGCCCACGACGAACACAGCGCGCGCATGGAGACCCTTGGCCGGAGCGAGCACACCCCAGGCCGGTCCGAACGACCGATCCTTGTAGTCACTCAGCGTCGCGACGTTTTGCACGCCCGCTGCGCCGCACCAGCGCTTCTGCGCGAACGGAAGGTCCATCGACACGACGAAGACCTTGACGTTCGGGATCTTGGTAGCCTCTTGATTGAAGCGGCGGGTCTCGGTGTCGCACACGGCGGTATCGAGGGAGGGCAGCGTCAACACGATGCGCGGCTTGCCCGCCATGGCGTCGCTCTGGACCTGAGACATGTCGTTGGCGACGGTTGACCAATCCGTGGGCGCCTTGTCACCGGGTTTGAGAGCGGGGCCGAGGAGATCGGTCGGACCCTTCCAGTTGACTGCGCCTTTTCGTGTTTCGGCCATGTTCTTCCTCCGGGGCGCGGAGCATCGAACCCGAGACCGGCGTCGTCAAGCCGGGGGGGATTTTACAGGAAGGCGGAAGGGCGGAAGATTTTTGGGGGGGGAGCGGAGGGGGATTTTATGGGTCGACTACCCAGCGCGAGGACGCCAACCCCCGAGAGCCTTTTCCACGAAGCCGAGCCGGTCCTGTCCCCAGAACACGATGCCTCCCACCACGAACGACGGAGCGCCGCACAGGCCTTTTTCCACCGCCTCGTCCGTCAGCTTGCGCAGGGTTTGCTTGAGCTCGGGATCGCTTCCGGCGCGGTCCACGAGGTCCGTCGACAGCCCTATCTTTTCGCACTCGGCTTTGAGGACGGCGGGCTCGGAGATGTCGCGATCGTCGACCCACGCCGCGTCGAAGAGCGCTCGTGTGAGACGCATCGTCTCTCCTGGCGGTGCGGCAAGGACCACTCGGAGCGGCAACACGGTGCGGATGGGAAATCGTGAAGGGAACCGAAACGGGACATCGTACCAGCGAGCGAAGCGCTCGAGATCGGCTCCGATCCAGCGCTGCTTCTGTGGCGCGAAGGTCTGCGAGCGGAACGTCGGCGGTTCCGATCTGGCGAAACAACGCTCCGAGAAGAAATGGCTTTGGCGAAAGCTGCGCGCCGGTGCGCTGGGCCAGCGCTTCCACCTGGGTCGAAGCGAGATAGGCGAACGGGCTGGAAAAGTCGTACCAAAACTCGAAGCTCGCGCCGGTCGCGCTCGGCACGGGCTCGGGCTTGGGCACTACGCCGAGCGCGCGCTCCACGAATCCGAGCCGATCTTGGCCCCAGTAGAGCTCCCCGTCGACGAACACAGCGGGCGCGCCAAAGACTCCGCGCTCGATCGCTTCATCGGTGCGCCGACGAAGCTCCGCTTTGATTTCCGGATCGTCAGCCCGGCCGAGCAAATGGGCTCCATCGAAACCGGCATCCGTGAGAGCGCGCTGGATGACGTTTCGGTCCGAAACGTCTCGACCCTCCGCCCAGTAAGCCCGAAACAGCACGTGGCTCGCCCGGGGGATGTCATTCGAGGCGAGCACGGCGCGGAGGGCCGTGACCGTCCGATTCGGATGGCCAGCGGGCATGTGAAACGGAACTTCCCAGTGCTCGGCCCAACGCTGCATGTCGAGGCCGTTCATGCGTGCGCGGGGAGGGGCCATGCGCCCCATCTCTGGTGCGGCATCGCCGAGGGACTTGAACACACCACCCAGCAGGAACGGCTTGTACTCGCAGGGAACCTCGGCGCTGCGTGCGACGCGATCGATCTGCGTCGAAGCGAGATAAGCGTAGGGGCAGGAGAAATCGTAGAAAAATTCGAGGGTCACTGCGTCACTGTAGCGCGGCCTTCCGGCGTTGCACGACCCACCAGCCGCCGGCCACGAGCACGAGGCCTGCGGCGACCACCACGAGCAGGGTCGTCGAGCTCGTGCCGGAAGGAGGTGGTAGCTCGAGAGTCACGACTCGGGGAGCACCGGCCAAGAGCTTGTCGTCGAACGCGAACGTGAGCTCGACCGCCTTGGGTTCGTCGGGACCGGCGCGGAGCAGGGGTCGCTTCGGGTCCGGCGTGATCGAAACGTCGGTGCGACCAATCTCCTCTCGATCCCAGCTGTCCTCGATCCTCAGGAGCTCGCCATCGAGAGGGACCCGGAATTGCCATTCGAGGCTCAAGCTCTCCGAGCCCCAACCGGTTGCGGCGACCCGCTCGAGCTCCTTCTTCTCGAGGGGCGGCAGGAAGGGCCGCAGATCTTCACGTGCTTGGAGAGCTCACTCGTCAGCGCATCGAGACGCAGGCTCGATTCAGCATCGTCCACGCGACCATCGTGATTCCGATCGGCGGCTGCGATCTCCTTTGCTGCGGAGCCGGCCGGTAAGCCGAGGCTGTAGCCGAGGAGAAAGTTGGTTTGGCCCACGTCGATGCTCAACCGACGTTCTCCGGGAGCGAATCTCATGACCCAAGTGCGCGAAAGCATAGGTGGAAGCAAGCAGCCCCACCCACACCACTCGCTTTCGGGTCGATCCGAGGCGGGCTCTCATCCGTACCGTCAACCTACTCGAAACCAACGCGGAGTCGTGCTCGTAGTATCAACCGTTCCGTAAGGGAAGCTCCTGCGGGAGCTTCTCATCAAGGAGGGCCAATGGTGAAGCTTAGGTGGACAAGGTGGCTTGGTGCGTGCGCCGTGATGGCGGTAGCACCATTTGCATTCGCGGCGGATCACACCGACGCGAAGAGTCTCGCGAGTGATCCTTCTTCGGACATCAACGATCTCTACGCCTGGATGAACACCAGCGGCAAGGTCGTGATGGCGATGACGGTGTTCCCGCTCGCCGATAACACGGCGAAGTTCTCGGACTCGGTGAAGTACGTGTTCCATACGCGCGCAGGGGCATCGGCTCTGGCTCCGTCTGAGCCAGAAGTGAACGTGATCTGCACGTTCGACGCCAACGAGACAGCGAGCTGCTGGGTTGGCGACAAGGAGTACGTGACAGGCGACGCTTCGGCCGCAGCAGGAATCAGCAGCGACAGCGCGAAGCTGAAGGTCTTCGCTGGGCTACGGGACGATCCGTTCTTCTTCAATCTTCAAGGCTTCAGCGACACGGTGACGACCGTGGAAGGTGCGAAAGGCGGCCTCACCTTCGACGTTGATGGATGCCCGACGAACGCGCCCGCAGCGGCTCTGGTTGCGCTTCTGGGCAGCTCCACGGCAGGTCCCACCGAGGACTTTTTCGCCGGCAAGAACGTGAAAGCGATCGTGGTCGAAGTCGACGCATCACTCCTCACCACCGCCACCGCCAAACAGCTGACCATCTGGGCCAGCACCAACAAGTGAAAGGAGGGTCGAACATGAAAACTTCATCAATCGTAGTTCTGGCTTCGGCTCTCGCGCTTTGCACCCTCGGCACCACCACTGCTTGCGGCGGTGACGACAGCAGCGGCAGCGGCGGCAAGAAGGCGACCGGAGGCACCGGTGGAACCGGCGCGACCGGTGGCACCGGTGGCACTGGCGGCGTATCGGGTAGCGGCACGGGCGCATCGGGCGGCACGGCCGGCACCGGTGGTGGCAACCCCGCTCCCCCGACGCTGGGCACCCAGATCGATCGCATCGGACGCCCCGCGATCAACACGGCGCTCAACAAGGTGTTCGAAGCCGACGACGCCAAGAAACAACCGGCGAAGGACGCATACAACGGGGACGCGACCACGACCAACTGGGTGAACGCGTACGCCCCGGAGTTCATCTCGAACCTCGCCATCTTCGACGGGCTCGACGGGACCTGTGGCAACCAGCTCGCCTACACCGCGACCGACGCGGGCTCGCCCTACTCTACACTGGCCGGTGTGCTCGCGAGCGACTGGCTCATGATGGACACCACGAAGACGACCTGCGGCTACCTCGGTGTCGAAGCTCCCATCGTGGGCTTGGGCACGGGCAACTGCGGCGGTCGGACGCTCACCGATGACGTAATCGACGCCAGCTACTCCGGTCTTGCAGCCGGCACGGCTGGTTTCGACTCGAGCACCGGCGCTCCGCTGGTCGGCGATGGCATCGCAGCCAACGACGTCGCGTTCTCGGCAACGTTCCCCTACCTTGCCGCGCCGAACTGACAGCGCACCGAGAGGACGGCGGTTCGGCTTCATCGCCACCGCCGCCGCCCTCGCGTTTCTCGGTTGCGAGCACGCTTCGCCCGAGTCGGGAACCGTTCCGGCTCGGGCGAGTGCGTCTCCATCGGCTTCCGCGACGCCAGCGCCCAGCGTGTTTGCGGCGCCGCCCTCGCGACAGGAGCTGCCCACGACCAGCGGGGCGATCGCGATCGGAAACCTGAGCTCCCAGCTCAGAGGGTTCGAGGGCGTGCTCGCCTCGCACCCCCACGATCTCGGCTCGCGCTCCTCGGTCGTCACCCTGCTCGAGACCCGTTTTCAATTCTCCGGCAACCTGGCGGACCTCGAGCGTGTGGTGGAGCTCGGCGAGCAGGCGGTGGAGGGGGACCCGGAAAATGCCAAGGCGTATCTTCTGCGCGCCTCGACGCGTTCGGCCGTGCACCGCTTTCGCGAAGCCCTGGAGGATCTCGAACAGGCCAAGAAGCACAAGGCCTCCGCTTCGGACATCGCCCCGGCGAGAGCGTCGATTGTCCATGCGCTAGGCCGTTACGACGAAGCCTACGAGATCAAGGCGCGCCTTGCGAAAGAGCAACCGAACGTGACCACACTCTCGAATCTGGGAGTGCTGCTCACCGACATGGGCCGCTACCAAGAGGCACGAGAGAAGTTTTCAGAGGCCTTGAGGAAGTATCGCGACGTGTCGCCGTTCCCGGTTGCACAGGTGATGTTCCAGTGGGGCGTGCTCTTGGAAAAGAGTGGTGACGCGCCGAAGGCGGCAGAGTGGTTCCGCGCGGCGGCCGAACGCTTGCCGACATTCGCCCATGCGCTCACGCATCTCGCCCAACTCGAGTCCCCCGCAAAGGGCGTCGAGCTCCTCGCTGCCGTCGCCGAGTCGAGCGACGATCCAGAGATCACCGCAGAGCTCGGCCTCTTGCACGACGCGCTGGGTCACGCGGACAAGTCCAAGGAGCTCGGCGAGCGCGCTCGCGCTCGCTACGAGGAGCTTGGGAAGAAATATCCCGAGGCGTTTGCGGATCACATCGCGCGCTTCTACCTCGCTTTCGAAGACGAGTCCGGAAAAAGCCCTCGAATGGGCGGACAAGAACCTCGAGCTTCGCAAGACGCCCGACGCGTACCAGTTGGTGATCGACGGCGCTCTGGCAGCCAAGAAAAACGATCGCGCCTGCGAAGCAGCTGGCGCGGCGGAGAAGCTCGCTCATGCGAACGGACGACTTCACCTGGCAGCTGCTCGGGCGTTCGACGCCTGCGATCAGAAGGCCCGCGCCGAAGCGGCTCGGGCTTCCGCCCGGAAGCTGGCGGTCATTCGCTGATCATCTCGATGCCCTGCTCGAGCACCAACAGCAGCACGAGATCGGAATCCGGCGCTACGACGTAGGAGTGTTCGGTGCCAGCGAGCTTTTCGTGGACGTCTCCTGCCGCGTAGACGTTGCCGTCCGAATCACGATAGCTGCCAAAAATCAGCAGCACGCGTTCGGTCCCGAGATGCCGGTGGCGGGGAAAATGCGTTCCCGCCGGAACGCGTACGAAGCCGCAATCCGCGTGGGCCACTCGGGCTCCACCATCGAAGTGGATGAGGGAGACGCCTGGAAGCGGACCGGCCTCCCAGCTCTTGTCGTCCAGCACCGAGCTCAAAAGCTCCCGGGCGCGTTCGACGCCCAGGTCCACCATCGCTGCCATGCGGCTCGCGAACGGAGCAAAGCGTTCCGGTGCGGTCGCGACGGTCTTCACGAGTCGGTCGCGAAGAGCGGGAGGCGGAGAATCGCCGGCAATCGCCAACGGCATCGCCTCCGCCAGATCGCGCGCCTCGGTCTCGTCGAGCAGGTCCTCGAGCTCGGGAAATGCCTTCTCGGTCATGGCGGACCTCCCTTGTCGCCGAGCACGCCCCTGAGCCGACTCAGCGCGGCGGCCACTCGGCTCTTCACCGTGCCGATGGGACAGCCGACGCGATCGGCAATCTCACTGGAGCTCAGCCCCTCGAAATAGCCGAGCACCAGCACCTCGTGCTGCTCTTGCGGCAAGCCGAGCAGAGCTTTGCGGATCCGGGCGCGATCGGGGGCGAGGGTCGCGTCGTCCACCACGCCGAGCAGCGCGTCAAAGCTTCGAGGCTCGTCGACACTGACGCTCTTGGAGACGGCGCTCGACTTCTTGTAGTCGAGGGCCCGGCTTCGTGCGCGCATGGCGAGCCAGGTTCGCACCGAGCCGCGTTCGGGATCGTAGTCAGCCGAGCGCCGCCACGCCTCCAGGAACACGTCGTGAACGAGGTCCTCGGCGATCTCGTGCCGGCCGACGATCCGACGGACGAGACCGAGCAGTAGTGGGGCGTGCAGATCGTAGAGGCTGGCCAGCGCGTCCGTGTCCCCGCGGGCCATCGCCGCGACCAGTCGGATGTCCTCGTCTGGGTTCATGGCAAACGGATCCGCAGCCTCGAAATCCGCCCCACCGTACCAAGTCGAGTCCCAGGGCGAAAGCCGGGCAGGGCACAAGACGGACTCTGGACAAAGCACGAGCACTACTTCCTAGTACGAGCCGGTTTCTCGGCCGGATCGAAAGCTCCGCGCGTGTTACACCGGCTCGGGCCCCCCATTGCAGAAAGAGCTGCCAAAAGAGCTCTCCCTGGAGCTCGGTCTCGACGAACCCGATGACGAAGCTGCGCTCGCGGAGCGGGTCGGTCGGAAGCTCGGGGTCCGTGCCGATGAGCTGCCCCCGATCACGGTCGCCAAGCGCTCCATCGATGCGCGTCGGGGCCGCGTGCGATTCGTCGTCCTGGTGAGCCTGGAGCGGGGGATCGATCCGGCAGCGGTGGGCGGAGCCCCGCTGCGCGCCGTCGGCGCTCCGGAAGTGGTCGTCGTAGGGGACGGACCAGCGGGGCTCTTCTGTGCCTACCAACTGGCGAGGGAGGGCATCGGCTGCGTCGTGCTCGATCGCGGCAAGCCCGTGCAGCCGCGTCGGCGCGATCTCCGCGGGCTGAATCAGCAGGGCGTCGTCGATCCGGACAGCAACTACTGCTTCGGCGAGGGCGGGGCCGGCACGTTCAGCGACGGCAAGCTCTACACCCGCGCGCACAAGCGCGGAAACGTGCGGGACGTGATGGAAATCCTGGCGCTGGCACGGCGCGCCGGAGCGCGATCTTGATCGACGCGCGCCCGCACATCGGCTCGAACCGCCTGCCGAAGGTCGTGACCGCGCTGCGCGAGCGCCTCGAGGGCGCGGGCGTCGAGTTCCGCTTCGGAGCGCGCGTCGATCGATCTCTCGGTGACGAAACGGCGATCGTCGCAGGCGTTCGCCTCGCCGACGGCACGGAGATCTCGGCGAGCGCGGTGGTGCTCGCGACCGGACATTCCGCGCGCGACGTTCACGACTTACTGCTGCGTGCGGGTGTTCGACTGGAGCCCAAGCCGTTTGCGCTGGGCGTGCGCATCGAGCATCCGCAGCCGCTCATCAATCGCATGCAATACGGTGCGAGCGCCGGCCATCCGACGCTTGCCGGCCGCGTACTATCGGCATCGCGCACCGAGGTCGACGGCCGCGGCGTGTTCTCGTTCTGCATGTGTCCGGGCGGGTTCGTCGTTCCGGCGGCGACCGAGCCGGGCGAGCTGGTCGTCAACGGCATGAGCCTCTCGCGCCGCGAGTCGCCGTTCGCCAACAGTGGGCTGGTCGTGAGCATCGAGCTCGAAGACTACGCATCCCTGGGTCTCGGCGGAGCCCTCGCGGGGGTCGAGCTCCAACGCCGCATCGAGAGCGCCGCGTTCGAGGCCGGCGGAGGACAGCTCAGAGCACCCGCCACTCGAGCCACGGATTTCTCGGGGAAACGAAGCTCGAGCACGCTTCCCAAATCGAGCTACATCCCCGGCGTCACCCCCAGCGACGTTCGAGAGGTGCTGGACGCGGGCGGGCTTCAGATTCTCTCGGCGCTTGGAGCGCGCCCTCCGGGAATTCGACCGGAAGCTCGTCGGCTATGCGAGCGAAGAAGCAATTCTCATCGGCGTCGAGACGCGCACGAGCTCCCCGGTGCGCGTGCCGCGCGACGCGGAGAGCCTGGAATCCTTCGAGGTGCAGGGGCTCTACCCCGCTGGCGAGGGAGCGGGGTATGCGGGCGGCATCGTCAGCGCAGCCGTGGACGGAATCCGGATCGCCGAGCGGGTCAGCCAGCGGCTAAGAGCACGACCTTCGTGATCTCTGCCGGTGCGCCGAGACGCATGGGCGGTCCCCAATAACCGGTACCGTTGCTCACGTAGAGGAATGCCTTTCCGATGCGGGCCAATCCGGAGACGACCGGCTGCTGCAAGCGGACGAAAATGTTCCACGGGAAGATCTGTCCGCCATGCGTGTGACCCGAGAGCTGAAGACCCACGCCACGGGCGTCGGCTTCGTGGATGGCTCGAGGCTGATGCGCGAGTAGGACGAGCTCCCGAGTCTCGTCGCGTCCTTCGAGCGCTTTGCCGAGGTCGGCACCATGACCGTTGCCGAATTGCGCGGCAGACCAGTCGTCGATACCGGCTAGATTGAAGCTCACCTCGTCCGTCCCAATGCTGACGCGCTCATTTCCGAGGACGACGATGCCCAGGCGGCGGAGCTCCCGGCACCAAGCTTCGGCGCCCGAGTAATACTCGTGATTTCCCGTGACGAAGTAGACACCGTGCCGCGCTCGAAGGTTCGCGAGTGGGGCGACGTGCTCCCGAAGCCGCTCCACCGAGCCGTCCACGAGGTCGCCGGTGATGGCGATGACGTTCCGGCGAGAGTGCATTCGTTTTGGCCACCACGTTCTCGATGAACTCGCGCTGGATCGTCGGGCCGACATGAATGTCGCTGAGCTGCACGATCGTGGTGCCGTCGAGGGATCGAGGCAGGCGCGCGAGCGGGACATCGACCCGCCGCACGACCATCTGGCCGAGCCCCGAGCGGACGGCCGCCGTGCTCGCTCCGCCCGCGACGAGTGCGACGGCGCCGCCGAGTACGCGGGAAATCGTCGCACGCTTGCCCGGATCGGTGGGGGAGCCGTCCGCGAGCATTTGCCCGAAGACGGATGCCGCGAGCTTTCCGATGTCGACGACCGAAAGCAGCATCACCAGGATGAACAGGAGCCCAAACCAACCAAACGCGGCGAGCAAGAGCGGCCTCATCGAGTCGGGCGGACGGCTCCGAGCGAACGCAAACGTCGCCGGGACGCTCAGAAACAGGAGAACGAGGAGGGCCGTGAGTGCGTGGTGGGCGACAGGTGGCAATGCCAGGTCGCGGACCAGTCGTACCCAGACGTAGTAGTGGAGCCCGCCCACGATGGAGAGCGCCACGGCGAAGAAGACGAGGAAGGAGAGGGGTCGTGGCACGAGCGGTACATATGGGTCGGCAAACCTCACCTGCAAAGGCGAATGGGCGTTCGCGGCCGGAGCGTGTTAAATTCCGGCCGAAATCCCCGCCTTTGTTGGAGACACTTCCCCATGAAGAAATGTGAAACCCTTCGAGCGCTCGCCATGGCGACCGCCGCCCTGGCTCTCGTTGGATGTGGCAGCGATAAAAGCGACGGGGGTTCGGGCGGTTCTGGTGGTTCGGGGCCGACGTGCACGGCCCCCGCCGACACGACTGGTTGCACCACGACCGTCGAAGCCGGATCGGGTGACGACGCCACGACGCTTCTCAACACCTTCATCGACGCCAACAGCGGCGACACCGTGTGTTTGTGTCCGGGCACGTTCCAGCCAAACCGGGAGATCAGCTTGAGCGTTCCTGGGGTCACGGTACGGGGCGCGGGCACGAACCTCGAAGACGTTGTCCTCGACTTCGCAAATCAAACCAGCGGCGACAAAGCATTCAGCGTGACGAGCGATGGCTTCACGGTCGAAAATCTGTGGCTGAAAAACTCGCCCGGCAACGGCATCGAGGTCACCGGCGCCGAGGACGTCACGTTCCGCAACATGAAGGTGTCCTGGGACGCGGGCTCCGTGACCGAAAACGGCGCCTACGCGGTGTACCCGGTACGGAGCACCCGCGTGCTGATCGAAGACACGGAAGTGGTCGGTGCCGCCGATGCCGGTCTCTACGTCGGGCAGTGCAACGACGCCATCGTTCGGCGAAACAAGGTTCACGGCAACGTGGCGGGCATCGAGTTCGAGAACACGACCAACGGCGAGGCCTACGAAAACGAGTCGTACGACAACACCTCCGGCATCTTGGTCTTCGTTCTCCCGGGTCTCGACAAGAAGGACGGGATGAACGTGCTCGTCCACGACAACCAGGTTCACGACAACAATCGGAACAACTTCGCGGAGTCCGGCACGATCGTGGCCAACGTCCCGCCGGGAACCGGCATGCTGCTCATGGCAGCGGACAACACCGAGGTCAGGAACAATACGCTGACGAGCAACGACAGCGTTGCCATTCTCCTGGTGAGCCTGAGTACGCTCGGAACCCTCGTCACGCCCGATCCGGCGACCGATCCGGATCCGGACGGCACGTTCATTCACGACAACGCGCTCGTTACGAACGGAACCAATCCGAAGTCCTTGCTCGTTCTCATCGGCAAGAGCCCGGTCGAGGACGTGGTCTGGGACGGTGTCCAAAAGCCGAGCGCCCCGGCCGACAACCTCTGCTTGGGCGACCCGCCGTTTCCGACCTTTCGCAACCTGGGCACGACTCTCGAAACGACGGATGACGACACGACGGACGCATCCCCCCACGCTTGCAAGAGGGAAGCCCTCCCGGCGCTATCCTGGTGAAACGCGCTCTCGCTGTCTGTGTGATACTCGCCGCCGGCTGCGGCGGTGGCGAGGATCCGTCCCCCGAGGGCTACGCGGGTCCTCCGATCCCCTGGGCGTACGCACCGTTTCCCAGCGCCAGAGCGCCCGCGGACAATCCGTCGTCGGCGGCCAAAGAGCAGCTCGGGACGCTCCTTTTTTACGACCCGATCTTGTCGAGCGATCGCAAAGTGGCGTGCGCGACCTGTCATAGCGAAATCTGGGGTCTCGGTGACGGACTTCCCGTGTCGATTGGCGTGGGCGGAGTGGGTCCCACTGGCCCGGGCCGAACCGGTCCGAACCAGACCCGGCGCAATGCGCCAACGCTGTGGAACGTGGGACACAAGGATGCGTTCTTCTGGGACGGGCGCGCGGCGACGCTGGAGGAGCAGGCCCTCGCGCCTCTCGCCGACGCCAAGGAGCTCGGGCGTCCGCCAGAAGAATTGGCCGCGGATCTCCGGACCATTCCGGCCTACGCGAACGCCTTCGCCGAGGCGTTTGCCGGCGATCCCGAGGCTGTGAGCCCGAAAAACCTCGCTCGCGCCCTGGCAACCTTCGAGCGGAGCTTCGTCAGCGATCGGGCGCCCTACGATCGCTACGTATCGGGCGACACGGGAGCTCTCGATGCCGACACCGTGACCGGCATGTTCCTGTTCGGAGAAGCCGGCTGCGCGGGCTGCCACGTGCCGCCGCTCTTCGAAAGCGCACGCTACGAGGTGCGCGGCATCTCTGGCGCGGAGCTCGACGAGGGCCGATTCGAGACGACCGCTGACGAACTGGACCGCGACGCGTTTCGCGTCCCGACTTTGCGCAACGCCAGGGAGAGCGATCCGTACTTTCACGACGGCTTCATCGCGAAGCTCGTGGACGCCGTTGCCTACGAGGTCGCGCGTCAGGTCGACACTGGAGAGTCGCGTTCCCTCGATGTTTCGGAAATCGAGCTCGTGGCCCGGTTCATCGACAAGGCGCTGACCGATCAGACGCGCAACCCGCCGCGGCCAAAGTCGGTTCCGAGTGGGCTTCGAATCCCCCTCGACGGCTTCCGCATCCCACGTTGACGATGCTATGGACGGAGCCATGCGAAGTGTAGCTCTTGCCATCGTCTGTCTTTCGACTCTGTCCGCGTGCGGCGGCGACGATGGGAAGGCCGACCCCGGTCCGAGCGGCGTGACCCCCGCTCCGCCGGGTGAGCCCTGGAAGACCCTGGACGAGTGGCACCTGTTCAAGAGCGCTCCGGACCAAAAGCCGAATGCTCGCGTCGAGGCTTACGACGTGATTTCACCCCTCTGGTCCGACGCGGCGCTCAAGTATCGATTCGTGTTCCTGCCCGAGGGGGAAACCATCGGCTACCAGGATGACGCACGCTGGCAGCTCCCGGTCGGCGCGATCTTGGTGAAGACCTTTGCGTTTCCCGTCGATGGCAGGGATCCCGCCACGGGCATTCGATTGATGGAAACTCGCTTGCTCGTTCACGAACCGAACGGTTGGGCTGCCCACACGTACATCTGGGACGACGCGCAAGCCGAAGCCGTGCGCCAGCCCGCCGGGGCGACGATGGCTGTCTCCTGGATCGACGATCAAGGCACGACGCACCAGCAAGACTACGGAGTTCCGAATACCAATCAGTGTCACGACTGCCATGGTGCCGGGGAAAAGATCGACACGCTCGGCGGCCGCACGCGCCAGCTCGATCGTGATCACGACTACGGCAGCGGCGGCGAGAATCAGATCGATCACTTTGCGGCGCTCGGCTGGCTCGACGTGACTCCGCCGGCGACTCGTGAAAAGCTCGTCGACCCGAAAGGTTCCGCGCCCCTCGAGGATCGCGCCCGGTCCTACCTGGACGCCAACTGCGGGCATTGCCATTCGGCCGGTGGCGGAGCGGTCCAGAGCGGCGCAATGTTTTCCTGGCCGGATACCCAGGCGGGCAGCGATCCGTCCACCTGGGGCGTGTGCAAGGTCCCGACGAGTGCCGGGGGCGGGACGTGCGGTCTTCTTCTCGACATCGTGCCGGGGGCGCCGGATCAGTCGATCCTCGTGTGTCGCATCACATCTCGAGAGCCGAAGGTCCAAATGCCGCCCGTTGGCACGCTCATCGCCGACGATGCCGGAGTCGCGCTCATCAGTGATTGGATCACGTCGCTCACTCTTCCGGCTTGTCCCTGAGCGTCTTTCCCGGTGCATCGCGGCCCACGTCGCGTCACCGCAACGCCTTCGGAAGTCGTGGTAGCGTCGGACCGTGACCGACACCCTGGGCTACGATCCCCGACGCAGCGATTTCCCGAGAGCGCCTTCGTACACTCCCGAGGCGTCCGACAAGGATCCCCAAGAGACCCGAGAGTGGATCGAGTCACTGGACAGCGTCGTAGCGGCGAAAGGTCGCGAACGCGCCTCCTACCTCTTGAAGCGTGTCCTCGAATCCGCGCGCCGCCATCGAGTGCTACCGAGCGGTCCGCTCACCACGGACTACGTCAACACCATCCCGGCCGAAGAGGAACCGACATTCCCCGGCGACGAGATGATGGAAAAACGCGTGCGCCGCATCGTGCGCTGGAACGCCGCCGCGATGGTGCATCGCGCGAACGTCCAGTTTTCTGGGATCGGCGGACACCTTTCCACGTACGCATCGAGCGCCAGCTTGTACGAAATCGGTTTCAATCACTACTTCCGAGGCAAGGATCAGGACGGCGCGAGCGGCGATCAGATTTATTATCAGGGCCACGCGGCGCCCGGCATCTACGCGCGCGCGTTTCTGGAAGGTCGCATCTCCATCGAAACGATGGAGCACTTCCGGCGAGAGGTGGAACGCGGTCGAGGGCTTTCGAGCTATCCCCATCCGCGCTTGATGCCGAGCTTCTGGGAATTTCCGACGGTCAGCATGGGCCTCGGCCCACTGATGGCGATCTATCAGGCGCGCTTCAATCGCTACCTCGCCGCGCGCGGGCATTCGCGATACATCGAAGTCGCGGGTGTGGGCGTTCCTCGGCGACGGAGAAACGGATGAGCCGGAAGCTTTGGGCAGCTTGAGCATCGCGGCCCGCGAGGGCCTCGACAATCTGATCTTCGTCATCAATTGCAACCTGCAGCGGCTGGACGGCCCGGTTCGCGGCAACGGCAAGATCATCCAAGAGCTCGAGGCGGTGTTCCGCGGCGCTGGTTGGTCCGTGATCAAGGTGATCTGGGGCCCGGAGTGGGACGAGCTCCTGGCCAAGGACAAAGACGGCGTTCTGCGCCGCAGGATGAACGAAGTGGTCGACGGTCAATGGCAGAAATACACGACCGCGACCGGCGACTACACGCGCAAGGACTTCTTCGGCACCGATCCCCGCCTGCTCGACATGGTGTCGCACCTCAGTGATTCGCAAATCCAACACCTCCGGCGTGGCGGTCACAGCTACCGGAAAGTCTTCGCTGCCTACAAGCGTGCGATCGAGAAGCAGGGACGCCCGACGGTCATCTTGGCTCACACGGTCAAGGGTTGGACGCTCGGTGAGGCGTTCGAGGGTTCGAAACGTCACCCACCAGAAGAAGAAGATGGAGAAGAGCGAGCTTGCCGTGTTTCGCGACGTGCTCTCGCTTCCGATCCCCGACGCAAAGCTCGCCGAAGCACCGTTTTATCATCCGGGCATGAACAGCCCGGAGGTGGAGTACATGCAGGAACGGCGGCGTGCCCTCGGCGGAGCGTTGCCGAAGCGTCGCGGCCACGCTCAGGTGAAGATCGAGTTGCCTCCCACCGACGTATTCGACGAGTTCCTTCACGGAACCGGTAGTGGCGAGGCCAGCACCACCATGGCCTTCGCGCGCATGCTTTCGAAGCTGCTTCGCGAGAAGAACATCGGGCGCCGCATCGCCCCCATCATTCCCGATGAAGCGCGCACGTTCGGCATGGATGCGCTCTTCAGTCAGGTGGGCATCTACTCGTCCCTCGGACAGCTCTACGAGCCGGTCGACAAGGGAAAGCTCCTTTATTACCGCGAGACCAAGGACGGTCAGGTTCTCGAGGAGGGGATTACCGAGGCGGGCAGCATGGCCTCGTTCATCGCTGCCGGAACCTCGTATTCGACCCACGGCGAGTCGGTGATCCCGTTTTACATCTTCTATTCCATGTTCGGCTTCCAGCGCACCGGCGACCTGTGCTGGGCGGCAGGCGACGCCATGACTCGGGGATTTCTCCTCGGCGCGACGGCGGGCCGCACGACGCTGAACGGCGAAGGTTTGCAGCACGAGGACGGTCACAGTCTGCTCCTGGCGAGCACCGTTCCGTGCTGCGTCGCGTACGACGTGGCGTACGCCTACGAGCTCGCCGTGATCATCGAGGACGGCCTGCGCCGCATGATCACGAACGAGGAGAACATATATTACTACATCACGTTGCAGAACGAGAACTACGTGATGCCCGCCATGCCCGACGGCGTGCGAGAGGGGATCCTTGGCGGTATCTATCGGTATCAACCGGCGTCCGAGAAGAAGAAGAACGAAGTCCAGCTCTTCGGATCCGGATCGATCCTGAATCAGGTGCTGCGCGCCCGGGAAATTCTATCGCGCTACAACGTTGCCGCGAGCGTGTGGAGCGTCACGAGCTACAACGAGCTCCGGCGCAACGCCCTCGACGCCGAGCGTGCCAATCGCCTGCACCCCGAAGCGGAGGCGAAGGTTCCGTACATCGAGCGGGCCCTTGGCGGCACGCAGGGCCCATTCATCGCGGCCAGCGACTACATGCGCATGGTGCCCGAACAAATCAGCCGCTGGATCCCAGGCCGCTTCGTGGCTCTCGGGACCGACGGCTTTGGCCTGAGCGATACCCGTGACGCGCTCCGGCGGCACTTCGAAGTCGACGCGGAGCACATCGCCCTCGCTGCCCTCGACGCGCTCCGGCTCGACGGAAAGATCGAGGCGAAGGTCGTCAGCCGTGCCATCAACGAGCTCGGAATCGACACGGAACGGCCTGGCTCGGCCTCGCTCTAGGCGCTAGTTTCCGGCCGGAGGGAAACGCTCATGGAAATGCCCAAGCCGGACGCGCATCACGAAAAGCTCGACGCTCTGGTTGGTACCTGGAACGGTGAGGAAACCATGGCGCCGTCGCCGTGGGATCCGAACGGCGGGAAAGCGACGGCCGTCAGCAAGGCACGCCGGGATCTCGACGGCCTGTTTCTGGTGGTCGACTACCAGCAGCACCGGGACGGCAAGGTGACCTACCGCGGGCACGGCGTGTACGGCTGGGATCCCGCCGACAGCACCTACACGATGTACTGGTTCGACTCGATGGGTAGCGATCCCGGAGGTCCCGCCCGCGGCAAGTGGGAAGGCGACACACTGATGTTTCAGATGAAGAGCCGCATGGGCCACTCCCGCTACATCTATCGCTTCAAGAGTCCCACGGAATACGACTTTCGAATCGAGATGTCCCGCGACGGCGAGAGCTATCAGACTTGGCTCGAGTCGACGTACCGCCGCGCCTGACCCCGGGCCTCCCGTGTTGGTGGCGAGAACCAAGCCGCCGGGCCGCGACTTCCTAGCTGCCCAACGCCCCGAGCGCGACCAGGAGCGTGAGATCGAGCTGATCAACGACGGTCGTGGGCCCATGCTGCGTACCTTCGCTCAAGGGGGATGGAAGCCGCCGCCGATGTCCTGACCGGGGAGCGCAATCGCCGCCAAATCCATCTGTCCGAGATCGATGCGATAGTCCACTTCACAATCCGGCTTCGTCGACTGAGTTTGATCGACCACGTCTTGGATGTGAATCGTCCAGGTCGTGCCGGGCACCGTTTCAAAGGCGTAGTTCCACTTTCCGCCGTCCCAAACGCAGGACAGGTCGTCGCTATCGCCGTGGAACACCAAGCTGCAGTTCGGCGCGTCGACGTCGATCTGGTACAGCATGCCTTCGGTAAAGTGCGTCTCGGTGCCGCCTCCGAGACCCTCGGCTCTCATCGTGTAGGTGCCTCCGAGCTTCGACCAGACGACTCCCGCATCGCCGTCCGCGCACGCCGCGCCCGGAGTCGCGCCGCCGGTCCCGCCGTCGAGACCGCCCGCGCCGCCCGAGCCGCCGTTCGTGCTCGCCCCCGCGCCGCCCGATCCGCCGGCGCCGCCGGCTCCGCCCCCACTCCCACCCGCTCCGCCCCCACCGAGCACGGGCTGCTTTGGCGGGCCGCCGTCCGAGCTGTTGCCGCAACCGGTGCCGAGGACGATCCAGGCGACGAGCGCCACTCGTTCGAAGCGCATTTTTCGATTCTACCCCACGGGCGTGGCCTCTTCATCCCACCTTTGTGAGAAGCGTTACGGCTTTTTCATCTGGGCCACGAACGCCCGTTCGGCTTCCTTCATCTCTTCGGGCGTCATGTCCTTGACGTGAGTCGCGATGGTCCACTTCTGGCCGAAGGGATCGGCGACCTGACCCATGCGATCGCCCCAGAACATGTCTGCTGGCGGCATGGAGGGCTTGGCTCCCGCATCCACCGCTCGCTGGAACGAGGCGTCGACGTCTTTCACGTAGAGCCACATGCTCGACTGGCTGGCCGTGGCCCCCATGTCGGCAAATACGTCGTTCACCATCAGCATCGAGTCTCCGATGCGAAGCGACGCATGCCAAACCTTCTGACCGCTCGGGTCGATCGCGCGATCGACCACCTCCGCGCCAAACGCCTTTTCGTAAAACTCGATCGCCTTGGCAGCTCCCTCGATGGAGAGCTGTGCCGTGATGGTGTGGTAGCCGTCGGGGATTGCTTTGGTAGCCATGGGCCATGGCATCCCAGGGCTGGATCGCGCGGTCAATGGGCGCCGGAGGTTGCGCTATACTGCGGGCGATGTCGGACCTGACGCGCCGCGAGATCCTCGCCCTCCTGCCGGCGGCGTGGCTGTCCGGCTGCAAGAGCAGTGAGCCGATCTCGGCGCCCGCCTCCGAGGAGCGGAGGGCAAAGCTGGTGCTTCCGGCCACTCCCAGCGTCGACGGAGCGGGGGTACACCTGAGGCGCTCCCTCGGTTCGCGCTCGCTGCCGATGCTCGATCCGTTCTTGCTACTCGACGAGATCCATTCCGACAAGCTGGAGGACTTCGTCGCGGGCTTTCCCACGCATCCGCACCGGGGATTCGAGACGGTCACCTACATGATCGGCGGCGTGATGGAGCACCGGGATAGCCTGGGCAACCACGGCGCGCTCGGGCCCGGCAGTGCGCAATGGATGACGGCCGGAAGCGGCATCGTGCATTCCGAAATGCCGCGGAGAGACTCGAGCTCGTTCTGGGGGCTTCAACTCTGGGTCAACTTGCCGAAGAAGCACAAGCTGACGAATCCGCGCTATCAGGACATCGTACCGGGCCTCATCCCCGAGGTATCGCTCGGCGGCAGCAAGGTGCGCGTCATCGCCGGTGAAGTCGAAGGAACGCGGGGCCCCGTCGAAGGGATCGTCACCGCACCGGAGATGCTGGATGTCCTGCTCCGCTCCGGCGAGGGATTTTCTCGACGCATCGAGAGCGGGAAGAACGCATTCCTGTATGTCCTTCAGGGCGCCGTCGGCATCGGTTCGACCCGGGCGGGCGCCGGGGAGATCGCGGTCCTGGGCGCGGGTGCGAACGTTTCCGTGCGGAGTGACGGGGACTCACGCTTTCTTCTCCTCGCTGCGCATCCCATCGGGGAGCCCGTCGCGCGAAGCGGTCCTTTCGTGATGAACACCCAGGCAGAAATCCAGCAGGCCTGGGAGGATTATCGTAACGGCGTCTTGGTTCGCGGCTGAGACAAATGTCGGACCGGCGTACGAACATTGCTCTCGTGATTGCGCTCTCGATCCACGCCGGGGTGTGGTTCTTCGTCCTGCCGAAGAGCCCCGAGCTCTATCGCGCGGGCCTTCGCTCTCCCTTCGTGCGCACGGTGGAAATCGATCTCGCCGCATTGGGTTCGTCGCCCACGGCCGCTCGCCCCGAGGCAAGCCCGGCTCACGTTGTGACTGTCGTCTCGCCGCGAAAGGGCGCGTTTCCCGCGCCGAGCACCGAAGCTTCCGAGCCCAGCCGGAGTGAGCCCATCGTTTCCGAAGCTCCGTTGCCGGCGCCGAGCCTGACGCCGCGGCTGTCACTTTCCGCGCTGGGAGTGGGTCAAAGCGCACCGTACGTCGGTCCCCGGCGTCCCGAACGCCGAGCTCCTCTAGCGGAAGTCGCAGCCAGAGCCGTCGAAAAGTCGATCAACGACGAGCTCGCGGCGCGAGATTGAAAGCTCGGTCTCGGCTCCGACGGCCCGGTCATCGCGGCCCTCGAGAGCGCGACCTACGGCAGCGCGCTCAGCGGAAATGGCACGGCGACGTTCGTCGCTCGCATCGACAGCTCGGGTCGCGTGAGTGTGCTCCAGTTGCTGAACGTGAACGGCGATCACAAAGGCTGGTCGCGGGTCGCAACCCGCGCGCTCACGGCATTGTCGAAACGCCGGCTCCGGGTGCCCCAGGGCGCGAAGGGCATGGAGCTCCGGATCCGAGTCGAGTCTCGCTGGGCCTTGCCGAGCGGGGCCGATCCAGGCCTCGAGGTTCGCCTGCTCGGCGTGCCGCTGAAGAAAGGCGAGGGCAAACGGTCGGCGAAGATTTCGATCCTCGAGCCCAAGGCCTCGATCGAAATGGTCGACGTGCCCCAGCCGGGCAACACGAAGATCCCTATGCCCGCGCCCCAGCTCGGAGTCGGTATCCTGGGCGTCGCTGGAGATCCCAGCGACATCGGTGCCAAACCGCGACGCATCGTTCACGCGAAGGTAGAGAGCCAGAAGCTCTTGTGACCCACTCGCGTTTCCGCGTCCACGGCGCGCTCCTGCTCGTGCAAGTCCTGTTCGGCCTGTGGCCGGTCGCTGGCGCTGCGGTACTCGGACGCTTGAGCCCCGGCGCTCTCGTGGGGTTTCGTTTGCTGCTCGGGGCACCGCTGCTCGCGCTGGCTGCCAAGCTCTTCTTCGAACGCCCTCCGGCGCTCGCAGATCTCGCTCGGCTCGCGCTTCTGGCCCTGTTTGGCATCACCATCAACCAGCTCTTGTTCGTCGAGGGGCTCTTTCGGGCTGGGCCGGTGAATGCGTCGATTTCAATTCTTCTCCTGCCCGCGCTCACGCTCGTGTTCGCTGCCATCGCCGGTATGGAACGCGCGAATGGCCGTCGCATTGCGGGAGTCGCGCTGGCCTTCCTCGGGGCAGCGGTGATGCTCCGGGTCGAGCGTTTCGATCTTCGCGATCGCGCGACGGTCGGAAACCTGATGCTGATCGGAAACATCGCTTCGTACGCGCTATTCATCGTCCTCGCGCGCCCGGTGCTCGCGCGCCTCGGCTCGATTCGCACGATCGCCTGGGTCTTCGTGTTCGGCGCATTCGAAGCCCTCCCTTTCACGCTGCCGGAGGTCCTTCGCTCGAATTGGTCATCGCTCCCTCTCTGGGCCTGGGGCTCCCTCGCGTTCATCCTGATCGGCGCGACCCTCGGAACGTATCTCCTGAACGCGTATGCCCTCCGCCGCGTGGAAAGCTCCGTCGTGGCCGTGTACGTCTACATCCAACCGCTCATCGCGAGCCTCGCCTCCTGGCTCGTGCTGCGGATCGCTCCCACGGCACGAACGGCGCTCGCGGGAGTCATCATCGTGCTCGGGGTGGCGCTGTCCGCCGACGTGCTCGAGCTCTTTCTCCGACGCGCGCGGGCAAGCTCGTAAAGAGCTTTGCAATCCGCCGATGCGCTGCCGGCAGCGCAAGGTCCTCGAGCTCTCGTGCTCGCTTCCAGACGAGTGCCGACGGGCCCTTCGTCTTTACCCGTACCTGATACACCTCGAGCTCGATGCGATAGCGAGTCACGCTGTGACGCACGATCGACAGGCGCTGTCCGATCACGGCCTCGAGCCTACTGTCTCTCAGGAGCCGCGCGAGGGCGTGCTCGCTGCTCTCGCCTCGGTTTCGCACGGCGTTGGGGAATTGCCACATTCCAGCCCAGCGCGGGGCGCCGTCCGGGAGCTGGGAGAGGAGCACGCGATCGTTTTGCTGGGCGACGGCTGCCACCATGTTCACGCGGGTAGGAGCCGCGCGCTTGGGGAGCTCGGGGAAGCGAGCCACAGCGCCCCGGGCGTGGGCGAGACAATCCCGCGCCAAGGGACACTGATCGCACTTTGGTTTCGTCGGAGCGCAGACGGTCGCGCCGAGCTCCATCAGCGCTTGATTGAAGTGCTCGGCGCCGGATGCCGGCACGAGCCCTTCGGCGAGCTTCCAGATCTCGGCTTTCAGCGGCGCGCGGCCGGGATCGCCCGGGAGGGCGTAGAGACGAGTCAGCACCCGAACCGCGTTGCCGTCGACGATGGCAGCGCGCTCCCCAAACGCGATGCTCGCGATGGCGCCGGCGGTGTAGGGGCCGATCCCTGGGAGAGTCGCGAGGGTTTTGGGATCCCGAGGGACGCGACCCGCAAAGCGCCGAACGACTTCTCGCGCGCCGGCTTTCAGGCTTTTCGCCCGGGAGTAATAGCCGAGCCCCTGCCAGGCGTGCAGCACGTCGTCGTCCTCGGCGACCGCGAGCCGTTCGATGCTCGGGAAGCGCTTCATCCAGCGCTCGTAGTACGGAATCACCGTGGTGACGCGGGTCTGCTGGAGCATGACCTCGCTCACCCAGATCGCGTAGGGATCCCGAGTCCTGCGCCACGGCAAGTCCCGCGCTCCATCGCGGTACCACGCGGCGAGCCGCGAGCGCACCCGGCTAGCGGATGGCGCCGACGTTGGCTTCCCAGCTTTGGCCATCGAATGGATCGAGTCGGAAGCGCGAGATGGGCACGTCGAGGCAGCGCACGTTCACGTCGACGTGATCGGGGTGAGAGCGCGGCGTGTAAAAGGGATGCATCCCGCAGATCTTGCAGAAGCGATGCTTGGCAACGCGCGTGTTGAACTCGTAGGTCGTGAGCGAGTCCTCTCCCGACAGGAGCTCGAACGCTTCGGGCGCTACGATCAGGTGCAGGAAGCCCTTCTTCCGGCAGATGGAGCAATTGCACTCGAGAGCGGTGAACTCGTCGACGCGCACGCGGAAGCGTACGGCGCCGCAGTGACAGCCCCCTTCGACGATCTCAGCCATGAGCGGCGGCCTCGCCGGTCGACCGGTCCCGACAGCGCGCGAGATCCACGGGATCGTGTGCAGGAAATACCCGCACTTCGCCCGAATTTTCCCGACAAAGATCCCGAAGCCGATGCTGGTTGCGAGCGCGCTCCCGGGCGTCGATCTCCACGATGCGTTGGAAGATGTCGAGCGCCGGCGGGCAGCGTCGGCGATCGGGATCCATCTCACCGCGATAGAAGTACGCGTCGCCCGCGTGGAGTAGCCAACCTTTGCCCGTGTCCACGGCAATGCCGGCATGGCCCCGGGTATGGCCTCGCAAGGGAACGAGCAGGATCTCGGGGGGCAAACCCTCGAGGGTCTTCACGCACTCGAAGCCGAACCAGCGTTCTCCGCTCGACGTGTAGAGCGCCCAGTTGGGCGTGTGCTCCCAGTGAGCGGGCCTGTATCGGCGCTTCTCGATCCGAGTGCGCGGTTTCATGGCTGCCTCGTGCTCGGCCGCCATGATGTGCACCGTGGCCTTGGGGAAGTCTCGAATGCCACCTGCGTGATCCACGTCGAGATGCGTGAGCAGCACGTGGCGCACATCCGAAGGCGAAAAGCCGAGAGCCTTCACGCGGCTCACTGCGGCTTCCTCCAGATCGAGCTTCGGGCGCGCGAACAGCAGGAACTCGCGTCCGAGGATCTGCTGGGGGTTGGCGATGTCGTGGGTCCCGATCCCCGAATCGCAGAGCACCAGGCCTTGGGACGTCTCGATGAGCAAGCAGTGGCAGATGAGCTCGGCGACATCCGTCAGAAAGCCCGCGCCACTCACCAGCCGGCCGCCGAATGGGCACATCGTGGCGCAGTTGAGGTGGTGGATTTTCATTGGGGTCCGGGAGGGTAGCGAAAAGCCTGGGGCGCGGGCTTGACGTTCGAGGGTCCGCGTGTCATAAAAGCCTATCGGATTAGTAGGGTGATAGTTTAACTACTGGGTATTATTGGTGTTCCCATGATGACGATGAAGGCCCGCTACGCGCTGAAGGCCCTCGCAATCTTGGCGGACGCCCCGGGGAGCGCCCCCGTGCTTCTCGGCGACATCGCCGAGCGCGAAGGGATCCCGAAGAAGTTTCTGGAGCTCATCCTGCGGGAGCTTCGACAGCACGGTCTGGTCGAGAGCAAAAAGGGCAGGGGAGGTGGCTATCGCCTCGCCCAAAGTCCCCGCGACGTGTCCATCGCGGCCGTGCTTCGTGCCGTCGGCGGGCCGCTGGCTCCGGTGCCCTGCTTGAGTCAGAGCGCGTACCGGCGCTGCGAGGGCTGCTCCGACGAAGCGACGTGCGGTCTCCGGCTCGTGCTCAAGGATGCTCACGAGGCGACGCTCCGCGTGCTCGAATCTCAGACGCTGGCGGATCTCGCGCGCCGCACCCGGGAAGCCGCGCTCACCCGACACGGTGTCCTGCGCTACGCGATCTGAGGAGCAGATGCGACCGCTCCTGCTGCTTTTGGTTTGGGCATTGGCCGCTTGCAGTCCGGATGATTCCTCGCGTGGAAAAATCCTGAACGTGTCGTACGACGCCACTCGCGAGCTCTACCGCGAGTACGATCCGCTCTTCGTCGAGCACTATCGAAAACAGACGGGCCAAATCGTGGTGGTGCGCCAGTCCCATGGCGGGAGCGGAAAGCAGGGCCGCGCCGTGATGGATGGTCTGCCCGCCGACGTGGTGACTTTGGCGCTGTCTCGCGACATCGACGCGATCGCGAACCGAGCCGGACTTTTGCCCCGCAGCTGGCAAACCCGCTTTCCTCGGCGGAGCGTGCCGTTCTTCTCGACCATCGTGCTCCTGGTGCGCAAGGGAAACCCCAAGCGCATCGTCGACTTCGACGACCTCGCCCGCAGTGACGTGAGCGTCATCATGCCGAACCCGAAGACCAGCGGTGGAGCGTGCTGGAATTACCTCGCAATCTGGGGTTCCCAGAGTCCAACGCGAGCGCGGGAGGTGGTCCAAAAGGCGTACGCGAACGTTCGTGTTCTGGACTCCGGCGCCCGGGGATCGACCACGACCTTCATCGAGCGCGACATGGGCGACGTCCTGGTCACCTGGGAGAGCGAGGCGCTGCTGGTGGTGAACGACCTTGGACGCGACGACTTCGAGATCGTGATGCCAAAGAAGAGCATCATCGCCGAGCCGCCAGTCGCCGTCGTGGACTCGGTCGTGGACAAGCACGGGACTCGGGCGGTGGCACAGGAGTATCTCGGGTACCTGTATTCTCCCGAGGCTCAAGAGCTCGCGGCCCGGCACCATTTTCGCCCGAGCGATCCCGCCGTGTTCGAGCGGCACCGCGACGAATTTCGGGAGATCGAATTGTTCGACGTCGATCGAACGTTCGGCGGCTGGCAAGCAGCGGACGCGGCTCACTTCGCCAGCGGCCAGGTGTTCGATCAGATTTTCGGTGCCCGGTGATGCCCTCCGTCCGCCGACGCGGCGCGCTCCCCGGGTTTGGTCTGAGCCTCGGATACACACTCTTTTATCTCGGCCTCATCGTCCTCCTCCCTCTGGGAGCCCTGGCGATCCGGGCGAGCGGTATCGGGCTTTCCGGGCTCTGGTCCCTGGTGACCGCCCCTCGGACGCTGGCCGCGTTTGGACTCACCTTCGGCGCGAGCTTCCTCGCCGCGCTCATCGACGTGGTCCTCGGTTTGCTCGTGGCGTGGGTGCTGGTTCGTTATCGGTTTTTTGGGCGCGCCGTCGTCGATGCGCTGATCGATCTGCCCTTTGCGCTGCCGACGGCCGTGGCGGGCATTGCGCTCACCGCCGTGTATTCGAAGCACGGCGCCGTTGGGGGACTCTTGTACGAGCTCGGGATCGAGGTCGCCTTCACTCGCCTCGGGATCGTCGTGGCGCTGGCGTTCATCGGGATCCCATTCGTGGTGCGAACCGTGGAGCCCGTGCTCGAAGAGCTCGACGTCGAGCTGGAGGAGGCGGCGGAGGTCCTCGGGGCGAGCCGGGCACAGACCATTTTTCGCGTGCTCTTGCCACCGCTCTTGCCCGCGCTCGCGACGGGCTTTGCCCTGGCGTTTGCCCGAGGGCTCGGCGAGTACGGCTCGGTGGTCTTCATTTCCGGCAACCTCCCGTTCGATACGGAAGTGGTTCCGCTGCTCATCGTCGGCAAGCTCGAGCAGTACGACTACGCGGCCGCGACGGCGGTTGCCATGGTGATGCTGTGTCTCTCGTTCGTGCTGCTCTCCCTGGTCCACCGTCTCGAGCGCTGGTCGGCGCGCTGGCGGGTGTGAGTCATGCACGCCCCGACGACCCTCGGCAGACCTCGGCGCTCGAATCGGCGCGCACCGAGCGATCCTCGCTGGCTGCGTCTGACGCTCACGTTTGCGGCGCTCGCCGTGGTCGTGGGTCTCTTGGTGCTGCCGCTCTGCGTCGTGTTTGCGTCGGCATTTTCCCACGGGCTTGGCAGCTATCTCGTAGCTCTGGCTGCCGACGACACGCTGTCGGCAACGCGTCTCACGCTCACGACGGCGATCCTCGCGGTGCCGCTCAACGTCGTGTTTGGCGTCGCAGCCGCCTGGGCCGTTTCGAAGTACGATTTTTGGGGAAAGAGTTTCCTGGTGACGCTGATCGATCTGCCGTTCAGCGTTTCGCCCGTCATCGCCGGGCTGATCTTCGTGCTCCTGTTCGGGGCGAGCGGGTGGCTGGGCCCGTTTTTGGCGCGTCACGACGTGCAGGTGATCTTCGCGCTGCCGGGGATCGTCTTGGCGACCACGTTCGTCACGTTTCCGATGGTCGCGCGGGAGGTCTCGAGCGTGATGCAGGCGCAAGGCTCGGCGGAGGAGGAAGCGGCGCTCACACTCGGTGCCAGCCTGCCGCAAATCCTGTGGCACGTGACCTTGCCAAAGGTGCGCTGGGGCGTTCTGTATGGAGTGGTTCTGTGCAACGCCCGCGCGATGGGCGAGTTCGGAGCGGTCTCCGTCGTCTCCGGTCACATCAGCGGAGAGACCAACACACTGCCTCTCGAAGTGGAGATCCTCTACAACGGCTACGCATTTTCGTCGGCATTTGCCGTCGCATCGCTGCTCACGCTGATCGCCCTGTCGACGATGGGTTTGAAAAAGGCTCTCGAATGGAAGGCCGCGATCGGGCGCCGGAAAGCGGGGGCCCCGCGATGAGCGTCGAAGGCATCGGGCTCGTCCGCCATTTCGGACGCAGTGATCAGGTCGCCGCCGTGCGAGACGTTTCGTTCGTCGCTCCGGCGGGACGGGTGACGGCGCTCCTCGGTCCGAGCGGTTCCGGCAAGAGCACTCTGTTGCGGATGATCGCCGGCCTGGAAACCCCCGATGCGGGGAGCGTCCTCATCGACGGCCAAGACATGACGGAGGTCGCCGTTCGGGACCGTCGCGTCGGGTTCGTGTTCCAGAGCTATGCGCTCTTCGCTCACATGACCGTCGCCGACAACATTGCGTTTGGGCTCACGGTGCGCAGAGAGTCGAAGCAGAAGAAGGCCGCTCGGGTGGAGGAGCTTCTGTCGTTGGTTCAGCTCGAAGGGTACGGACCTCGCTACCCGTCGGAGCTCTCGGGTGGGCAGCGCCAGCGCGTCGCTCTGGCCCGTGCCCTGGCCGTGAGCCCCCGGGTTCTCTTGCTCGACGAACCGTTCGGAGCCCTCGACGCCCGCGTGCGCCAAGAGCTTCGCGAGTGGCTGCGAACCCTTCACGAAAAGACGAAGGCCACGACCCTGCTCGTGACCCACGATCAGGACGAAGCATTCGAGCTCGCCAATCACGTCGTCCTGCTCTCGGAGGGTCGCGTCGCTCAGGCGGGCGCTCCCCACGAGCTCTATGATTGGCCGGCCAGCGCGTTCGTCGCGGCGTTTCTGGGCGGCGCGAAGGAGGTCTCGCGCACTCTCTTGCCCGAGCCCTCGTCTCCGGAGCCGGAGCCGAGCGCCGTGCGAGCTTTCGTGCGTCCCCACGACGTGCACCTGGCAAAGCTCGACGGCGCGAGCATCGACGGTCAGCCGGTCGCAACCGGCAAGATCGAACGACTCGTGCGGGTGGGCGGCTTCGTCAAGCTTTCCCTCACCCTCGACGATGGCGAGCTCTTGAGCGTGCAGATGAGCAAGCTGGAGCTGGATTCCCTCGGCGTGGAAGTCGGTGAGCGAGTCCGCGTCGAAGTCCGTGAGACGAAGCTCTTCGTCAATGACTATTCGATTTGAGCCAGCGAGCGAGCTCTGCGGATCGCAGCGCTCGGGGCGGCTCGCTCACCGGCTCGTCGTCGGGTTCGACTTCGAGGATTGGGCGAGGCAGCGCCGAAGGGACGGCGAGCGGAAGCGGAACCACGCGAGTTGAAATCGATCCGAGGCTCTCACGAACGCCGAGCAGCACTCGACGAAGCGCCCGCGAGCGGAGAGCGCATGGCGGCGAGGTCGTCGGGCGAGACTCCGGAACGAAGTCGGACACACACAAAGCATTTGGCCGCCGGGGAATGCGTCAAGTCGGAAATAAGCTCGCGCACAGCCTCCCAGACGCTATCCTGAAAAAATCGTGTCCGGGCGTTCAATCTACTTTGCCGTGGCGCTCTGCATCGGCGTCGCATCGAGTTGTTCGCTCACGTCACTCGACGACCTCAAGGGCGATCGACCCGGTCTCGATGGGGGCGCGGGTTCGGACTCCGGCGGCGCTGGAGAGGGAGGGAGCTGCGTTCCGGTGAGCTGTTCGGTAGCCGGTGCGAGCTGCGGCCAGATTGCCGATGGCTGCGGCAGCATCGTCGACTGCGGGACCTGTGAGGGAGGTCTGTTTTGCGGCGGCGCAGGAGCGAACCAATGTGGAACCACGCCCTGCACGCCCAAGACCTGTAGCGCGATCGGGGCCGAGTGCGGATCGGTGTCCGACGGCTGCGGCGCCGTGCTCACCTGCGGTAGCTGTCCGGCCGCCGCTCCCAATTGCGGATCCGACAACACCTGCCAGGTGACGGCTTGTCAGAAGAAGACGTGTGCCGCGCTCGGTGCCGAGTGTGGCGCGGCGTCCGACGGTTGCGGCGGGACGATCGATTGCGGAACCTGCACTCTGCCCGACACGTGCCAATCGAACACGTGTACTTGCGCCAAGAAGAGTTGCGCCTCCGGGCAATGCGGTAGCGTTCCCGACGGCTGCGGCGGGACGCTCGACTGTGGCACCTGCCTCAACGCCGAATCCTGTCAGCAGAACAAATGTGTGTGCACGCCCAAGACCTGCCAATCGCTGGGATATGGGTGCGGCACGGTGTCGAACGGGTGTGGCGGGACGCTCGACTGCGGCAAATGCACCGGAGGCAACAGCTGTCTCGATGCCGGTGGCAGTGGCAAGAGCTGCCAGAACGTGGTGGCCACGCAGTGCCTGAGCTGCCCTGCGGGCTACGACATGGCGCAAGCGGTTCCCGATCCGGCGTGCGGTGGCACGTGCCCGGCGACCAACAGCATGCTCTTGTGTGTGAAGTCGGGCATCGCCAGCTTGTCCTACTGCTCACCCGGGAGCTGTCCGGCGGGTCAGCACATCGGGATCACGAGCTATCACTGCTTCTGCCCGGGAAACGCCGTCTACGTCTGCATCCCCGACTGAGGCCAATTGCCAGCCTCGAACCGCGGGATCACCCAAACCCGCTTCGCGCTGGGGTTCGGTCGCGCTAAGCTCCTGCCAAGTGGCCAAGCAGCTCGAAGTCTCGCTGGAAGCGATCCGAACCGACGGCTGGTTCGAGCGCATCGGAGAAGGCATCGGGAGCTTTCAGGCCCTTTGCGACATCATCGGCGCCCGCTTCTTCGCATTCGCGATGATCACGGGCGCTCGCATCACGGCACTCACCGTCGATCGCAGAAACCCCGACAACACGTTGGTGGATTTCGTGGTGGGTGCACCCGACGCGGAGGTGACGGACGCCGACACGCAACGCCTCACGCTCGCTGATTTCCGCCGTAGATTGGTGTCGGCGCTGGTCACGGAAGAGCCGCTCGCGCCACCGCCGGCGCGTCCGACCGATACCGAAGCCGTGCAGCTTCACATCGGCGTGCGCTATCTCCTGCTCGCGCCACTCTATGGCTACAGCCTCTCGCGGCTCACCCTCGACGACAGCGTGGGCACCGAGCTCGAGCTGTCCCACGACGGCGTTCCGGAGGAGTACGAGCTCACCGAGTTTCGAGCGCGCATCCGCACTCACGTGCGAGAGGAGCTCGAGCGTGTTCAGCGTGGCGGACGCGGCGCGATCGATCTGGGGCGCATCGCCGAAGCGGAGACCTTCGAGTCGGCAGGAGAGCACCTTCGGATCATCGAGCTGCTCGGTGCATGGCCCGCGCCTCTCGCGATCTTCTTGCGCACGCCCGAAGGACAGCTGCTCGGGCCAGATACCCGAGCCCTGATTGCCAAAGGGCTCGGCATCCTCGGCAGCGCCTGCATTCACCTCGGCGAGGTCCAGAAGGGCGAGGAAGTGCTCCGGCTCGCCGTTCAGTACGCGGGGGACGGCCCGGCGGCTCCGGAAATCTACGCACGCTTGGGCGAGAGCATGATGCAGAGCGAGCGGGCGGGTGAAGCGATCTCCCCGCTGCGGCGTGCCGTGAACCTCGGCGCGGAGGGCAAGCGGATCTGGCCGCTTCTCGCCAGCGCATTTGCAGCGCGAGGCCGGCTCGTGGCCGCCTACGGCGCCGTCCTCGAAGCCCAAGCTGCCGGCGCCGATGGCACGTCGGTCGAAGAGGTACTGGCGACCATCGAGAATCGAATCGGCAAGCCCCTCGGAGCCTGGCGCTCGCTTCTGGGAAAAGCCTGAGTTTTTTCCACCGACGAAGCTCCGGAAACCGTTATCGTTTTTGCGGTTTGTGGACGGACGAAACGTTGTGCTAGACGGACGCCCAGAGCTTCCGGCAAGCTCCGAACGATTTCCACGGGTTACATCGACGGTCCCTCGACCCCAGATGCTCTGAAGGAGAGACCTTGGTCGCGCAGTACCTGCCCATGTTCATTCTGTTCGCCATCGCGCTGTCGATCTGCGCGGTGATGTTCCTTGGTGGAGCTCTGCTCGGTCCGAAGAATCCGACCGCGGAGAAGATGATGCCGTTCGAGTGCGGCAACGACACCCAGGGCGCGAGCGGAACCAAGCTCAGCGTGAAGTTTTACCTGACTGCGATCCTCTTCGTCGTTTTCGACATCGAGGCGGTCTTCATCTACCCGTGGGCGGCTCTGTTCAAAGGGCTCGGCTGGACGGGGTTCGCGACGATGCTCGCGTTCATCATCTCGCTCATCGTGGCCCTGGTTTACTGCTGGAAGAAAGGAGCCCTCGAATGGGAGAGCTGAAAAAGCCCACGACGGAGGAAATCCTCGAACCAGGCGCTGGGCAGGGCTTCGCCACCACGAAGTTCTACGATCTGCTCGGCTGGGCCCAGAAGTACTCGCTCTTCATGTACCCCTTCGTCACCGCCTGTTGCGGCATGGAGTTCATGTCGGTCACTGGCCCGCGCTTCGATTTCGCGCGTTTCGGCGCGGAGGCTCCGCGGTTTTCCCCGCGCCAGAGTGATCTCCTGTGGGTGGTCGGGACCATCACGCAGCGTCAGGCCCCGATTCTGAAGCGGATCTACGAGCAAATGGCGGAGCCCAAGTGGGTGATTGCCTTCGGTACCTGCGCGTCTTGCGGGGGTTTTTACGACAACTACGCCTGCGTCGCCGGCATCGACAAAATCGTGCCCTGCGACGTGTACATCCCCGGCTGTCCGCCCCGTCCGGAAGCGGTGCTCGACGGCCTAATGTTGCTCCAGGACAAGATCGCGAGTGGCAACCGGAAACCCGGCATCGTCAAACCGCGCTTCGATCCCGTCTCTCAACCGGACATGGGCGTCGTCCAGCTACGTCGCTCCCGGCACTCTCAACCGGTGTGAGCGTTCATTCGCCAACGCGAACGAACGAAAGCCCGAGGCAGAAGAATGGCTCAAGCCTTACTCGACCTTCTCAAGAAACAATTCCCGACTGCGATTGTCGCGACGCACACTCAATGCGGGGATGAGACAGCGATCGTCGATCCGGCCCATTGGCTCGAAGTGGCGCGTTTCGTCCGGGATGCACCCGAAGCGCAGATGGACATGCTCGTCGATCTCACCTGCGTCGATTGGCCCAATCGCGAGCCCCGCTTCGAGGTCGTCGCGCACCTCCTGAGCCTGGGCAAAGGTCATCGCCTGCGCCTCAAGTCAGCCGTGGGTGACGAGGATGGCGAAGGAGCGGAGATCGATTCGCTGACGGAGCTCTGGGGGTCGGCGAGCTGGGCCGAGCGCGAGGCGTTCGACATGTTCGGCGTGCGCTTCAAGGGTCACCCCGATCTTCGGCGCATCCTGATGTATCCCGAGTTCATCGGATATCCACTGCGCAAGGACTACGCGGCGGACAAGATCCAACCTCTCGTCCCGTATCGCGAGATCGACGACATCGACAAGATCGAGCCGTTCGGTCCCGACGAGGGCATGAGCTTCGGGCGACAGACCCACGTGCAGGACGAGGAGTAAGCGATGGAATCCCTCGACCAGAACCTGGACGATTCCGAGATCGAGATCGCCGCCGAGCCGATGCTGATCAATGTCGGGCCGGCGCATCCCGCGATGCACGGCACGGTCCGTGTGGTGATGGAGCTCTCCGGGGAAATCATCGAGCGCTGTGACGTGCAAGTCGGCTACCTGCATCGTGGCTTCGAGAAGATGTGCGAGCGTGGCAACTGGACGCAGGTCTTTCCCTACGTCGATCGTTGCAACTACGTCTCGCCGATGTTGAACAACGTCGGCTTCGCGCTGGCCTGCGAAAAGCTACTCGGCATCGAAGTTCCCGAGCGCTGCCAGTGGTATCGCATGGTTTTGGGGGAGCTCGCGCGGCTGTCGGATCACCTGACTTGCGTCGGCGCGATGGCGATGGAACTGGGCGCCTTCACTCCGTTTCTGTGGATGCTCAAAGCCCGCGACGCGGTGTGGGACATCATGGAGGAGGAGACCGGGGCCCGGCTCACCCACAGCTTCGGTCGCGTGGGCGGCATGGCGAACCCGCCGACTCCGAGCTTCAAGGAACACGTGAGGCCGGTAACCGAGCGGATCCTCGTAGTCGTCGACGAGGTCGAGCGTCTTCTTCTCGGCAATCGGATCTTCCTCGATCGCGTCCAGGGCGTGGGCATCATCAGCGCCGCGGATGCCATCAGCCTCGGCTGGACCGGCCCCTGCCTGCGCGCGGCGGGCGTGGCCTACGACGTACGCAAGGCGCATCCCTACCTGAAGTACGACGAGGTCGAGTTCGACGTGCCGGTCGGCACCACGAGCGATTGCTACGACCGCTTCATGATGCGCCTCCAAGAAATGAAGCAGAGCGTGCGCATCATCGACCAGTGCCTCACGCGGATGCCCGACTCGGGTCCGATCAACGTGGAGGATCCCCGGGTGATCCTGCCGCCGAAGGACGAGGTCTACTCGACCATCGAGGGCACGATTCAGCATTTCAAGATCGTGATGGAAGGCCTCAAGCTTCCTGCCGGCGAGGTGTACGGCTACACCGAGGGCGGCAACGGAGAGCTCGGCTTTTACCTGGTGAGCGATGGCAGCGGCACACCCTGGCGTGTGCGCATCCGCCCTCCGTGCTTCTTCGTGACGGGCGGTCTCGAACGAGTGATCACGAAGCAGATGGTTGCCGACGTGGTGCCCTGCTTCGGTTCGCTGAACATGATCGGCGGCGAGTGCGATAGGTAAAAATGGCGACCTTCAAGATCGACGGACGCGAGATCCCTTTCGAGCCGGGTGACACCATCATCCGCGCGGCCGAGCGCGCCGGAATGGACATCCCGCATTACTGCTGGCACCCGGGGCTCTCGGTGGCGGCGAACTGCCGCATGTGTCTGGTGGAGCTCGCTCCGCCGCCCGGGCAGGAAACCCGATGCTGCTCGATGTCCTCGAGCTGGGACGCGGACAAGCAGGACTACATTCTGGAAAAGAAGCCGAAGCTCGTGCCTGCCTGCCAGCAGGCTGCTGGGGAGGGCATGGAGGTCAAGAGCGACACCAGCGAGCACGTCGACCGAGCTCGGGCGTCGGTGCAAGAGATGCTGCTCTTGAATCATCCGGTGGACTGCCCGATCTGCGATCAGGCGGGCGAGTGCAGGCTGCAGGATTACTGGCTCGAGCACCAGGGTACGAAGAAGGCGATGCGGGACGAAATCCTGCACAAGCCGAAGGCCCAGGTGTTCGGTCCAACCATCGTCTACGACGCCGAGCGCTGCATCGTGTGCACGCGCTGCGTGCGATTCATGGACGAGGTCGCCAAAGACCCGGTGCTCGAAAAGCGCGAGCGGGGAAACCTCTCGGAAATCGTGCTCTCCCCTGGAAGGGAGCTCGACAGCGCCTACTCGCTGATGACCGAGTACGTGTGTCCGGTCGGCGCGCTCACGGCGACGGACTTCCGCTTCAAGGCTCGAGTCTGGTTCTTGCGCGCCTCGCGCAGCGTGTGCGTTGGATGTGCAACCGGCTGCAACTCCTACACCGACTTCGATCCACGAGATCAGCGCGTCTATCGTTATCGGCCGCGGGAAAATCGCGAGGTCAATCAGTACTGGATGTGTGACGAGGGCATGCTCGATCATCGGCGCATCCACGAAGGTCGGGCTCTCCGCGCGCGGATCAAGGGCAAGAAAACCGATCGCGACTCGGCCGTGAAAGAAGCAGCGAGTGTTCTCAAGAACGTCGATCCCGAGCGCGTCGGCGTCGTGCTCTCGGCTCAACACTCGAACGAGGACAACTTCGCGCTGCTTCGGTTGGCCCGGGATTACCTCGGCACCGGCCACCTGTTCGTGAGTGGTCGCCCTCCCGGACAGGGGGATTCGATTCTCCGCCACGCCGACAAGAACCCCAATTCGGCCGGCGTGACGGGACTTTGCACCACGTCACCGCCCGAGCCCTTCGCGAAGCTGGTTTCTGCCATCGAGGACGGAAAGATCACTCATGTCCTCGCCCTGGGGTCGATTGTCACCGAGCCGGACAAAGCGGGTGCGCTCGCCAAGCTCGCCGCTCTCGTCACTCTCGCGAGCCACGATGGTGCGTTCGTAAAGCACGCACACGTGAGCATCCCGGTCTCGTCCTGGGCCGAATGCGATGGGACGTTCGTGAACGCCAAGGGCCTGGCGCAACAGAGCGAGCGGGCGATTGCCCCTCAGGGTGACAGCTTGCCGGCGTGGAAGATCGTCGCAGCCCTCGCGCGCGCGATGAAGTTCCCCCTCGGCTGGAAGAAGCTCGCGGACGTTCGGCGGGCCATGCAGCCAGAAGCGGGCGCAACCATCGCCGAGGCGCAGGCGCCGGCAGGTGCACAATGACGATGGATTTCACGATCGTTTTGGTCGACGCGCTCAAGGCCTTCTTCATCGTGATGTTCGGGATGAACGTCGCGGTGATCCTGACCTGGGCCGATCGCCGTCAGGGTGCGGTCATTCAGGATCGCGTCGGGCCCAATCGCGCGGTGCTCTGGCTTCCCAAGCGAGTGGCGCAGGGGATGGCGCTGGTTCCCGCGCTCGTGGTGGCTGCCGCGATCATCGCGTTCTTCGTCAAGGTTCCCCTCGACGGAGCCCAGCGAACCGGTCGTGCGGTGCTTTTCAGTCAGCTGGCGATCTTCATCGCTGTGGGCGACCGCCCTCGTGATCGCCGGGCGCGTCGCGACCCGCGGCGTGAAAAACAGCTTCGACGGCTGGATCAAGAGCCTGGGGGATCCCCGGCGCATCTTCTGGGCGGGCCTCGGAGCTCACGCGCTCACCGTCGTCGTCGGATCGCTCTTTCACGGGACACCTGAGGGTCATTCGCTTCGGGACTTCGCGTATGGTGCCGGTCCGTCCGTCCTGGCTGCCGCGATCTTGGGCGGCGCGGCCTACGCGGTCTGGGCGTGCGAAGGCATGGACCGCGTGGGGATCCGCCTCGCGGGTCTGCTCCACCCCGCCGCCGATGGACTCAAGACGATCTGGAAGGAGGATATCATTCCGCCGAACGCCGATCGGTTCCTCCACAGCCTCGCTCCCATCATCTCGTTCTTCCCGGCGCTCGTCGTTCTGGGCGTCGTGCCGTTCGGCGATACGCTGTGCTTCGGCGTGACCGACAAAGGGCGTCTCGACATCACCGAGATCGCGCGAGCGGTCCCGCGCGTCCGGCGTTTGCACCGATGGGGCCGTCGCACCTCCAGGTCGCTCGATCTCAACGTCGGGCATCCTCTACTTCTTCGCGCTGGCGGGCACCGGCATCGTCGGCGCGGCGCTCGCGGGCTGGGCGAGCGACAACAAGTTCAGCTTGCTCGGCGGCCTTCGCGCCGCGAGCCAGATGGTCTCCTACGAGGTGACGCTCGGCCTCACCATCGTGGGCGCGTTGATGGTCTACGGCACGATCCGTCTCGACGAGATGGTGCGCTGGCAGGCCGAAAACGCCTGGGGCATCTTCGTGCAGCCCATCGGGTTCATCCTGTTTTTCGCCGCTGCCGTCGCCGAGAGCAAGCGCATTCCGTTCGACCTGCCGGAAGGCGAGAGCGAGATCGTCGCCGGGATACTTCACCGAGTACTCGGGCATGAAGTTCGCGATGTTCTTCTTCTCCGAGTACGTCGCGGTCGTTTCCTCGAGCGCGCTCATGGTGACGCTCTTCTTCGGCGGCTGGCACCTGCCGTTCCTCGATCGGACGGCCTCGACATCGCGTTCGGCGACACGGTGCTCTTGCAGCAGACGTTCTCGCACCCGGTGGTGATCGTGCTCGGCGTGCTCGCGTTCATCGGCAAGACCATCGCGCTGTGCTGGCTCCAGCTCATGATCCGCTGGACGCTGCCGCGCTTCCGCTACGACCAGCTGATGCGGCTCGGCTGGCGCAAGCTCTTGCCGGCCTCGCTCGTCAACATCTTGGCGACGGGTCTGGTGATCCTGGCGATCGGGTCGGTGGGTCAGAGCGTGCTGGACGGCCTCCGCGCCGCCGCCGAGCTGACGCAAGCCGGTCGTGGCGCTGGCCGGGTCTGCCGGCGCTCGTCTGGTTCGTGCTGTTCCTGGCTTCGCCCGCCAAGCATCGGCGAGTTCTGGCTGTCGACCGCCGCGCAGCTCGCGGCCTCGCTCGGTGGCACACGCACCGCAAAGATGGGCGCCTGAGGAGATCGCGATGACCGATCGATCACCAAAGCGCCCTCGGACCGAACAAGGTCGTGGGCAAGCCCATCGCGCGGCCCGATCGCTCTGCGAACGGTCCAGAGCTACGTCCCCGAGATCGCCAAGGGCCTCGGCATCACGATGAAGCACTTCTTCAAGAACACGAAGGAGATGGTCCTCGGTCAGAGACAACGATCCGGTGCTCGAGGGCATCGACGAGGGCGTGAACACGATCTCGTACCCCGAGCAGAGGCGCCCGTACCCGGCGCGCTTTCGCGGCGTGCATCGCCTGACGCATCGCGCGGACGGCTCTCCGCGCTGCGTCGCGTGCCTGTGCTGCTCGACGGCGTGTCCGGCGCAGTGCATCCACATCGAGGCCGCCGAGTACCCCGAGGGCGATCCGCGCCGCGGCTACGAGCGCTTCCCGAAGCGCTTCGTGATCGACGAGCTGCGCTGCGTGTTCTGCGGCTACTGCGTCGAGGCCTGCCCGTGCGACGCGATCCGCATGGACACCGGCATCCACGCGGCGCCGTACGATTCGCGCGAGCAGTTCATCTTCGAGAAGGATCTGCTGATGAGCTTTCCGGGTCGGGACGGCACGTTCGAGACCGCAAATCCGCGCAAGGAGCCCGGCGAGCAAGGGCATCCCGGCGTCGCGCGAGAAAAGCAGCACTAGTGGGCTGCTGAAAACGGCAGTTTCATCGCCAATCACCCGGCTGCTCGGGAGTCACCTCCAAGGAATTTTGGAGCAGGCCGTTGTGATTCTCATCAGTGCGTGCGCCAAGTCGCTGAGCTTCGCTTCGCGCGGTTTAGTCGAGCTATGTTTGCGGCATGTCTGCGGACGCCTCTCTCATCAGCGTGACAGCCAAGGTCGCTGCCTACTATCGCCAGTTCTCGGACATCCCGTTTGCCACGGAGGTGGCGAAGCGAATCGGTGCCGACGAGGCGTTCGATCGGATCCTCCGCGAGCACGGGTTGGAGCGGGACAAGCTCACGTTCTACGCTCCCATGTTCGAAGCCAGGTACAAGAGCATCACGCAGTTGATCCTCCAGTCCGGCGCGTCGCAGGTCCTCGAGCTCGCGAGTGGGTACTCGCTCCGCGGGCTGGATCTCACCCGGAACCACCAACTCCGGTATGTCGAAACCGACCTGCCCGAGGTCGTCGCGACGAAGCTCGGTCTGCTCGAAGACATTCGGAAACACCACGGGATCTCACCCATCCCGCAGCACGCGGTGACCGCGGCGGATGCGCTCGACTTGGAACAAGTGCGTGCCGCCACCGCCGTGCTCGACCGACGCCGGCCACTGACGGTTCTATGCGAAGGGCTGATCATTTATCTGTCGAAGGTGGAAACCGAGCGACTCGCGATGAACATCCGCGGGCTAATCGGAGAGTTCGCCGGCGGATGCTGGATCACACCCGACTTCTCCTTCAGGGCGGAGGCCAGGGACTTGCCGCCCGAACGCGTGCGACTCCGCGAGGCAATCAGCGGAGTCACACAGCGTCAGGTCGACGCCTCAGCCTTCGATGATGATCGCGACCTCGCAGCCTTCCTGAACCGCGCCGGATTCGATGTGCAGGTTCGGAGTCAGGTCGATGAGACGCCGTCGTTCTCGTCGAGCCAGTTGCTTGGCCTTTCGCCTGCCGTGATCGAGCGAATGCGAGCGGTCTTGCGCTTGTGGGTCATGACATCTCGGGACCCAAACCCCCTTTCGCGACCTAGCGCTCCCGAAAATCCGTGACAAAGACACCGCCAGGACGCTGGTTCGGACGCGCGAATCACTGACACTCGAGGGCGCATTTCTGATTCACGCAGCCCTGAAGCGCTGCGAACGCGGGATATCCTGGGGGTTTATCTGGACACACTTGTCGATGCAGGACTGGTCCACGCAAGCCTGCGCACATTCGATGATGGCGAGGCAAGCCTGCTGTCCGACGCATTGGTTGACCTCCGCACCGCAGTTGCTCTGAACGCAGGTCGAGCGATCGCCGCTGCCGGCGCACTGGCTCGGTGTTCCGCCGGTATCCGAACAGCCCAGGGGTCCCGAATCCGAGGTGAGATCGATGAGCACTCCGCACGTCCCGCTCGCGGCCTGGCAGCATCCTCGAAGGATTGCTTCTGGTTTTTCAGGGGGTTGAAATACCGAACGCAGGGCAGCTCGGATCGAGACTGCCGGGCACGTTCGTCTGGTAACAACCCGTGGGAGCTCCACGAGAGATGCAATCGTCGCGTCGAAGTAGGCGCCGCAGTATCCGCTCGGTGCACAGCAGGGCTTCATATCAGCAAGCCACTCAGCTTGTAGCCCGGACAACCGGCATCGCAGGGCACACCGCCCGCGCCTCCGATCGGTGCGCCGCCACCGCCCATGGGCAATCCGCCGCTGCCACCGGCGCCGTACCCGCCCGCAGCAGCGTATCCGCCCGCAGCAGCGTATCCGCCCGCAGCAGCGATCCGCCCGCGCCTCCAAAGCCCGCGGCTCCCGAGCCGCCCGATCCACAGGAGCAAGCGGACCAGCCAGTGCCGTTTTCGAGGCACTTGTGGAGTCCGTGCATCCGGCAGGGCAGGGAATGACAGCGCCCAGCGAACAGACATCTTCCGCCGTTTCCGTCTTCCCACCACAGGCGCCGAGCAGCGAGAGAGCGCCAAGGAAATAGCGCCGTGGCTCGCAAGCGATGCCGCATGGAAAGAGTGTACTCCTTTCCATCCGCGCGA
>CAWAHB010000004.1:0-172500 GCA_963781505.1 uncultured delta proteobacterium
GTGCTCGTGTGCTTCGGTGTCTCGGCGTGCGGCGGCGATGATCTGAAGGACGGCAGCGGCGGCAGCACGGCCGGCGGCGGAGCAGGCGGCGCGACGGGCGGAAGTGCGGGAACGTCGAGTGGCGGGAGCGCTGGCGTGAGCGGCGGATCGGGTGGAAAGGGGGGCGCGACGAGTTGCACCAGCGCGCGGGACGCGCTCATCAATCCCGTCGACAAGATCTCCACTGGGACGCTCTCGATCCTCGATCAGGCCGGTGGCGCAACCACGATCTACGTGAACGCCTCGGCTGGCGGGTTCGCCCAAGCGGCAACGAATCCGTATGTCTATCTGCAGCTTTCCGACACCAGCAAGGTGGACATCAGCGACACCGATGCACTCACGTCCACCGGCTGGGACATGGCGCTCAAGCGGGATGTCATCCGGACGAACTCCGGCGACAGCGGCACAGGGAGCGGCGGGGCGGCGCGCGTCAGTGGCAAGGCGTTCGACGCGGTCACTGCCGCCGACGCCGCGAGCTTCGACCTCGACGAGTTCCTCGACGACCAGTGCAACTCCATTGTCGACGCAACTGGCAAACCCCAAACCGCGTTCACGGACTGGTACAACTACGACGAGCCGACGATGTACGTGTCGCCCAAGGCGCTCGTCTGGGTGGTACGTGCCGCGGATGGTGCGACGCTCTACAAGCTCGAAATCCTCGACTACTACGCGCTCCAAGACGGAGGCACGGGAACGTCAGGGGCCTTCTACAAGATACGAGTGGCGCCCCTGTGATGCGCTCCGGCTTCGCGCTAGTCGCCACGATTTTGGCGAGCGAAAGCGCCTGGGCTGGCCCCTGCATGGAGCTCCGCCCGACCGACGCGGGAGCGACGTACAGCTATGGGACCGTCAGCGTGCAATCCTTCGCGCTGCCGGGTGGCAGAACCCGCGTCTGGTACGCGGAGTCGGGCCAGCACGCGCCGCCGGCCGGAGGAACTGGTGCGGCCCCCGATTCGGTGCAGACGGTTGCGCAGATCGCGGACGACGCCCTCGTGTACTACGAGAGCCTCGGCTTTCCCCCGCCGGTGAGTGACGCCGTCACGTCGTGCCCGACCAACGGCGGCGACGACAAGCTCGACATCTACTTGTTCGACTTCGGCAGCTCCGCGGACGGTCATGTCGCCCATGCGGACTGCACCAAAGATGTGAACGCGAACGTGTGCCAGGGCTTTGCGCTCGTCGACAACGACTTCGCTTCCGGGGGCTACTCGAGCTTCGAAGAGGCGCCAAGACCGTCGTGCCCCACGAGCTCTTTCACGTTGTGCAAGCTGCCGCCGACGCGGATGCCGAACCGTGGTGGAGCGAGGGCAGCGCTCAGTGGGCAGCCAAGTCCGCAAATCCCGAGCTCACGGATCTCGAGAAATTCCTGCCGAGCTACTTCAACGATCCCGGGCGTCCCCTCGACGCACCGGCCAGTGGTGCGGCCAGCGCGTTTCTCTACGCGACCGCGATCTGGCCTGTCTACCTCGACAGCCAATTCGGCAAAGCGGTCATCGTCGACATCTTCGACGAGATGAAGCAGGCACCGGGCGCCTCGACGGATTCGATGGACACCGTGCTCGGCGCCCAAGGCAGCTCCCTCGGACAAGAGTTCGCGACGTTCGCCGTATGGAACACCGCAACGGGCGCCCGCGCGCCGGAGGGAGTCGGGTATCCGGACGCAGCCAAGTATCCTCAGGTGAAGCCCGAGGCGATCGATACGGCGCTCTTGCCTGCGACCGTGAGCGATCTCACGGCGAGCCTCTCCGTTCACTACTATCTTCTGGACGAAGGACCAAACCGTCGCGTCGATATCCAGACCGACTCGGCGAGAAACTCCGCGCTGCTCGTGCCGCTCGTGGGAGGCAAGGCGATGATCGGCGACGCCTCGCCGCTCCCCGCCGATACGGCGGGTGCAGCGATTGTCGTCGTCGCTGGGACTACGCCTCAAAAGAGCGACGCACCGTACACGCTCACGGTTTCTCTAGCTCCGGAGACGTCCGATGGCGGCGTCGGCGGGTCTGCCGGCTCGGGCGGCGGAAGCGGAGCTTCGAGCGATCCGGGAGATTCCGGTGGCTGTGGCTGTCGTACATCGGGCCAGCGATCTCACGTCGTGTGGTCGCTGCTGCTCGTCGCAGTCGTGCTCGCTCGAAGGCCGCAGAAAAGAGCTTCTCGCTCCCGTTGCTGGTGACGTGCGGCTCTCGTGCCAAGCTGTGCCAGAGAGCGTGGCATCCTCCTTGCTCGTGTCGCGGAAATGAAAATGGCGACAATCAAACGTGGGGCGATGGTGTTCGCGCTGGCATTCGCGTGGGGATGCAGCTCTTCGTCGGACGAAACGCCCGGTGCCGGTGGAAAAGCGGGAGCATCAGGGCAGGATGCCGGTGACTGCTACGTAACAGGCTGTCCAGCGGGATTGACCTGCTGCATCGGCCAACCCGGCGGACTCGAATGCTCTACTAGTTGCGGCTCCGGAGGAACGTCCTCTGGCGGCAGTGCCGGCTCCGCTGGCGCTGCGTCGGGCGGGGCGGCGGGTTCCGGAGGTGTTGCGGGCGCAGCATGCGCGACCCTTTTCGACGATTTCTCCGCCGCGTTCAGCGAGGCGAAGGCATGCCCGCTCACTTCGAGCGAACCGGTCTGCGATTTGCTCGTCGACAGCTCCATCGACGGCTGCGGACAGTACACGTTCGTGCAGGCGAGCAACGCGCAGGCGCTGCAGGACTTGGATGGCGCCAAAAAGGCATGGGCCAAGCTGGGCTGCGACGCGGCAGGCTCCTGCGCCCTCGGCGGCGCCGCCGCCCAGTCGGCCACCTGCGAGGCCAATGGTCAGGGCGGCATGGGTACCTGTGTGAGCCACTTCTGACGACTCACCCCCCGATGGGTGTGGGAAGATGGGAGCATGGCGCGATGCACTCTCGTCGTTTCGGCGCTGATATCCGTCAGCGCGACGCTCCTGCCGGCCTGCGGCTCCAATGACAGTGGTGGAAGCGGGGGCACTGGGGGCACTGCTGGTGGCGATGCGGGCGTTGGCGGAAACGCGGGGGACGCCTCGGCTGGGACCGGCGGCGGCGGAGAGGAGGCTGGGACTGATTCGGGTCCGCCCGTAGTGGGTCCCGATCCTTGCGTAGGCGACGATGGCAGCTCGCCATCGGGGCCAACGTTCTTCGTCGCGCCCGGCGGCGCCGGGGACGGCACGAGCTGGCAGAACGCTTGGTCGGACGTGAGCAACATCGATTGGGGCGCCGTGGATCCCGGCTCCACGATCTGTATCGCCGGGGGCACGTACGGAAATCTCTCCCTCGAAGGAAGTGGCTCGGCCAACGCCCGCATCTGCATCAAGCGAGCGGTTGCTGGTGACGAATCCTGCGGCGCGGCGAGCACGGGTTGGAACGCGGCGTACGACGCACAAGTCGTTCTGAGCGGGATCTCGTGCAACAGCACCGGCCAGGGCGAGTACGTGACCGTCGACGGACGCGTTGCCTATGGCGGAATCAAGATCGACGACCAGTCCCTGGGCGAGAGCTACGCGATCAGCCTCAATCAAGGCCAGCCCAACTACTTGCGGCTCGTGAACCTCGATGTCGCCGGCATTTCCACGCTGAGCACGGACTTCACTGGGGAAGGTCGCTGCCTGAGCGCGATCTCCAGCGGAACGACTCATGGTCTCTACATTGCGTACTCACGGTTTCACGGAAAGCCGACCTTGATTCTCACCGCAGGGCAGCACGACATGGTGTTCGAGAGAAACCGCCTGTACGACAACGTCGTGGGCAATCCTGCCGCCTGGCACCCCAACCTGTGGGTGTCGGTCGACGACGACGTGAACGTTGCCTGGCGCTACAACGACATTTCGAACTGGATGGTCGAGGGCATCATGATGTGCCCGAACGGCTCTGGGTGCACACCGGACAGCGACTGGTACATCTACGGCAACGTGTGGCACGACGCCCAAGGCTCGTCGGCTCGAGTGCTGGAGGGCCAGTACGTCACCCACGGCCCGGTCTACGTTTACAACAACACGTTCGCCAACATCGCTTCCGTCACCGGTAGTCAGGGAAACGGCGGAACGTTCTCGAGCGGCATGGCAACGAACAATCTGCTCTGGAACACCTCCGCCGGATGGGGAGCGTGGAACATCTCGGAGACATCGAACCTGGAGCCGACGAGCGATCCGTTCGTCGACGTTGCGGGAAGCGACTACCACCTCGCGGCAGGCGCGGCGCCCATCGACTCGGGGACAGCCATCCCCTCTCAAGCTGGATTCGATTTCGACACCGACCCGGACGGAAACGTTCGCGGCGCCGACGGCAAGTGGGACGTCGGTGCGTTCGAGCACTGACTCCGTCAGCGCCGATCGCGGAGTCGTCGCTGAACGCTCACAGCGATGGCTCGCCCGACCGCTTGCTCGCTGAATCCGACGAGCACCTTCCCGTCCACGTCGATGGTCGGAACTCCGCCGGCTGGATTCAGCGTGCGCTGGGCGCGCTTCGCTGCGGGGTTCTTCTCGACGTCGTACTCGACCACCGGAATCGAGTTCGCGTGGAACCAATTCCGAGCCCGGGTGCAGTGAGGGCACCATTCGGTCGTGTACATCTTGATCGGGACTGTACTCAGCGCGGCACGCACGTCTTGGGCGGTCGGGTCCGCGCGAGTGGTCGAAGGGGGATTATTGGGTGCGGCCGAAGGCGCCTCATCCCCGGCCATGGGAGCGGGGGGTGGTAAGAACGCTCTTGGTTCCCGGGGCGAGCGCTCTCTTGGCTGAGCTCGGGCTGGTTCTGCTCGAGCCGGCCGAGGCGGAAGCTCCATCGCGGCTGCGACAGCCACGCGTTCGGGTTTTACCACCGGTGCGTTCGTTCCGAATGCGTGCACACCCAGAGCCACGAGAGCTACGACCGCAAACGTTCCCACCAGCCAGATCGCGCCCCGAACCAGCTTTGCCCCGGGGGCTCTGGGAGCGCCCGCTCTGCGGCAGAGCACACAGCTCCCATCTGGACCGAGAGCGAGATCGTGAACGTCGCAGCGCACCTGTCGACAAGTGTGAACCGACTCTCGAAGATTTGCCAGAGTCAGCTACCGCCGGGCGCGACGACGGGTGGCTTTCCCTGCTCGATCAAGAAGCGGTGTCCCGCAGGGAGCTCGAAGCTCTCGGTCGTGAGCGCAGCGTCCGGCCAGCGCACCGTGACCTGTGCGGTGCAAGCCGCTCCCAGGCCGAACAAGAGCGCCAGATCGTTTTGTGATCCGTAGTGGCCAAAGCCGCCGCCGATTTCCTGGGTCTGCGTGCACGCCGTCGGCGGTCACACTCACGCGAGCCCCAATGGCCGAGCGGTTGGAGCCCGTCCGCGCCGACGAGACGCATGTGGACGAAGTTGCCGGTCTGACCGAGAACGTTCTCGAAGAACCGAACGTTCGCAGTCGGGTAGCAGTCGTCCGGTGCCGTCGCATCGCAGCGGGCGCGGGAGTGGCCCACCACGACGTCGAGATCGCCGTCGCCATCGAAGTCGGCGACGACCGACTGCCGTGGCTCCGGTGGTGATCGATGCCCTCCTCAATCGGAACCTCGACGAACGCGAGCTTGGATTCCTGATGATAGAGGAGTCCGTGATTCCCGGCGTAGTCGCGAGGCGCCCGACGTAGATGTCCGGCCAGCCGTCGTTGTCGAAGTCGAACACGGCGTTGGTCATGTGGCCTTCGTCCCAGTTGGCGGCGGGGTGCTGGACTGCGAGGCCGAGCGCGTCATCGCCGGGGCGATCGAAGTCACGTCGGCGCCGCCGGTGTTGACGAGCACTTCGCTGCCGTCGGCGCCTTCGCCTGCCCACCAGTGTTTGATCTCTCCCGTGAAGCAGATCGATGTCGCCGTCGTTGTCGATGTCGGCGCAGCTCGTGGTCGCGCTGTTGCCGCCCAGTCGAAACGGCTCGCGATCTGTCGTGTGGTCCCAGTTCGGCGTCGAGTGCACGACACGGCAGGCGCGGGGACGCCCGCGCAATCCTGCGGCGGTGGGGTTTGCCTGGCAGTAGCAGCGGGCGAACTGGTTGTCGTGCCAGGTCATGTTGTCGTCGTACGCGTAGCCCGACGCGACCGAGCGATTGAGGAAGCGTCGTCGTCGGGCCGCTTCGTCGCCCTGCCACAGATGGTTCGGCGAGCGGCCGTAGGACGCCGCCGAGAGCTCCGGCGCGCCGTCGCCGTTCAGGTCGCACGCGCTCGATCCCCACGCGAGGCTGTGGGCGAGCCCGTGTTGAGATCGGAGACGCTCGACCAGACCGTCGTGGTCAGGCCCACATCCTGGGTGACCTCCACGAATTTTCCGGTCCCGTCGCCCCGGTACAGGCGGTCTTGTTGCGCCCCGCTGGGAAGTACGGGGCCTTCGGAATACTCGTACTGGGTGACCCACAGATCGAGATTTCCATCGCGATCGAAGTCGACGAAGGTCAGCCCCCGCCGGGCTCTCGACGCGGCCCGCGCTCTGGGCGTCACTTCCATCCGGACCGAACGTGAAGTGGCCGGTCCCGTCGTTCAGCATGATCTCGCTGTGCTCGCCGAAGGACGTGTTGGGGTCCTGCGTGTCGAGCGCCTGGTAGCCGTCGAGAATCGCCATCGTTGTCGACGTCGCCGAAGACGATGATCTGTCCCGGGCGACCGAGCGTTCCGCTGGGATCCGTCCTCATCGTCAAGAAGCCGGAGCTTTCGGTCACGTCCTCGAACGTCCCGCTGCCGGTGTTGCGCAGGAGCCAGATGTTGCGGGTGCCGCCCGGCGAAAAGTCGTCCGCGGCAATGACGGCGCGGCGAACCACCAGATCCGGCCGACCGTCCCCGTCGAGATCCGTCACGCTGATGCGTTGCCCCTCCACACCGGTGAGACCCCACTTGTCGGTCGCCTCCACGAATGCGGGCGTGCCCGGAGTCCAGCGAGAGCCTCCGGGATTGCAGATTGGATCGGGCAGCGGGGGACAGTCGGCGCAGGCGTCGGAGCCGGCAGCACCCCCCGTCCCCGAGTCGCTACCTGCGGAGCCGCCGCCGCCAGCGCTCGAGCCGTTGGACGAGGAGCAGCTCGCAGCCGTTCAGGATCACCAGTAGGGCAGAGCTCGAAGCAATCAAGTAGGTCCGCATGGGATTCACAACCATAGCGGAGGACGGCCGCGACTCAAGCCCGACGGGCAGCCTTGATGATGACCGACTCGAGGGGCGCGTCCTTCGCAAAGGGGCCTTGGGCACCCGTCCTCGCCAGCTTGATCTTGTCCACGACGTCCATGCCGCTCACCACGCGCCCAAACACGGAATAGCCCCAGTCCGAACCCGACTTTTGCTTGTGGTCCAGAAACGCGTTGTCCGACACGTTGACGAAGAACTGCGCCGTCGCCGAATGAGGATCCCCCGTGCGCGCCATGGCTACGGTTCCGCGCTGGTTCTTCACGCCGTTGTGGGCCTCGTTCTCGACGGGATCCCGGACCGGTTTCTTGTTGTAGGCGTTGTCGTACCCACCCCCTTGCACCATGAATCCGTCGATCACCCGGTGGAAGATGGTTCCGTCGTAGTGACCGGCGTCCACGTAGCCCAGAAAATTTTCCACTGTCTTCGGCGCGCTGGCGGAGTCCAGCTCGATCTCGAAAGAGCCGAAGTTGGTCTCGATGACGACTTTCTCACTCATGGCTCTGGCCTTTCCAAATGAGGGGCTGTCCGTGTATCAAATTTTTGGCCCGCGTGCCTGGGGGCGGGCTTCGATGCTACCGTCGTGGCGTGCGTATCGGGGTCCGCTTCGCTCTTTTCGGGCTCTCCTGGCTGGCCTTCGGCTGCAGCTCGGACAGCAGTACGGATGCGAAGTCGGATGCCGCAACGGCTCCGGATTCCAGCTCCGCCGACGTGACGTGGCCCGATGGGCAATCGTCCGACGCCGGCGCAGCGGATGCGCCCAGCGAGGCGTCCAGCGACGGAGCCACCGTCGACCCTTGCCCTTCCCTCCCCATCCCAACCACGTGCTTCGGTCGCGATGTGATGTTTCGCGATTGGAACGCGACTGTGAGCGGTGATGGTTCGTATTTTGCTGCCGACGCGCCGAATCGCCTCGGCTTCAACCGCGTTCAGAACCGGATCTGGATCGTGAAATTCCAGCTCGAGGAAAATACCTATCGGGGCCAGATCTCCGCCTACGGGGACTCCAGTGCTGGCATTGCCTGGATCTCGGATGATCCCTGCGACGCCTCGTTCGCTGTGACCAATCAGCTCGTTGCCTATGGGACCCATGGCGGGGGCCCGCTGGGCTTCATCGTCGTGAAAGATGACGCGGACCAGCAGCTGATCGAAAACGACTCGAACTATGCGCAGTATGCGTCGACTCCCCAATTGCGGGGCGGGCACTGCTACTACGTCGCGTTCGAGAACGTTGCCGGGTTTCCCCCAACCCCACTCACGGCGAGCTACTTCGGGAGCGCAGGCGACGACTGCGGCGCAAGCGGTGACGGCACCTGCTACTACCTGGCGATGGATTTCGGCCATCGCCTCCACGACATCGTGAGCGGTCAGCTGATCTCGGGCAACGTGATCCCGGGTTTGACCAAGTAATCAATTCTCGTTTCCCCCGGACGCCGGGTTTGCCAGGATGTGGCAATGAGTCGGGCCTGCCTCGCGAGCGTGCTCGCCTTCGCCGCGTGCGCTGCTCCCAAGGCGAACGACGCTCGTCCTCCTTCGAACGCCACGGTCTCGCCCGAGAGCGCCGGACCAACCTCGGGGGAGGCTCCGGACGCGGCCGACGTTGAAGCACCGAGCGCTTCACCCGGGGAGCCACCCGAGTGGGTAAAAAAGCCCTTCGATGGGTTGCCACCAGCGCCGACGGGTGTGGACGTCGAGGTGAAGCTCGAGATCGTGACGCGAACCTACGGCAACGAGAAAAGCACACCCGTCGTGTTTCGCATCCCCGAGCTCCACCGCGAGCTCGAGGTGTTCGACGATCGCGTCAGTCGTCCGGTTTGTCACGACCAGCGAGATGATCGAAAAACGCGATCCTCGTTTCTTGCTCGGGTGCGGACGGAGCGTTCGTGCTGCGCGTCTATCAAAACGGTCACGATCTCATGCTCGACCTCCATGGCTCCGGCGACGTTCCGCCGGCGTTCACGGGGACGCGGCACATGGTGCTGCCGGAAGGCCGCAGGGCGCGCTTTTCCATCGAGCTGCCCACCACGCTGGGATCGGCAGCGTCATCTCCCTCAGGGCCGTGATTTTCTTTCAACCGGCCGGCCCTTTCCCCCCACTAACGAACATGACCAGGATTTTCTCCACCGGTTTCATGCTTTTGGCGCTCGCGGCCGCCTGCGGCTCGAACGACGACGACAACAGTGGCTCCGGCGGATCCGGTGGGACCGGCGCCCGGCCGCCGGACACGGGCGCGGCCTGCAAGACGCCCGACGAGTGCTTTCCCAACGTCACGCTGGATACTGGAAATGAGCGGCAGTGTCTCGACCGCGTTCCCGATGGGTACTGCACCCACTTGTGCGCGACCGACGACGATTGCTGCAAAGCCGATGGCGAGTGCTCGACGAGCTTCGCCGAAGCCTGCGGCCCATTCGAGTCCAGCGGACATGATGATGTGCTTCTTGAGCTGCGAGAGCGGCGACCTGGCAGATGCAGGCGCATCCAGCGGCGACGACTATTGCAAGAAGATCGCGGGACCCGACTTCATCTGCCGCTCGACCGGCGGCGGATCGAACAACAAGAAGGTCTGCGTCCCCGGCGACTGCAACCGAGGCCTCGCCTGCCCGAATGGCGACGAGTGCGACACGGGCCTCTCCTGCATCACGGATGCGACGGGAAGCTTCTGCACCAAGCAGACTGCACGACGAACGACGAGTGCTCGGCCGGGTCGGAGTGTTACGACTCCGGATCGCGAAAGTACTGCCTGGTCAGTTGCGCCGTGCCGTAATCCCTGCCTACTCCCACTCGATCGTACCGGGCGGCTTGGTAGTGAGGTCGAGGCCGAGGCCTATCACGTGAGGCAGATCCAGAATGCTGCGGAGCTCTTCGAGCACGATAGCCGGGAGCTCGGCGGGCTTGGCCGTCATCGCGCGCTCGGAATGGATCGGCCGGACGACGATCAGCTCGCCGGGACTGCCGGCGTGCTCGAGGGGGATCGCCACGGTCGGGCACTGCCACACCACGCGGGAAAGCCCATGGTGCGCGAGAGCGTTCATCACGATCGCGTCGGCTTCCCGCAAGAGATCGAGCCGCTGCTGGGTCACGTGGGCCGCCGTGGGCTTTACCTCACCGAGGGGAGCACGGCCGATGTCGAGCACCGCACGGTTCACTCCGCGAACACTCTTGTAGAGCCGCGTTGCGAGCTCGACGCTCCGCTCGAAGTCTTGGTGACCCGATAGCCAGACGGGCATCTCGTAACTACGCAGATCCGCTTTCACTCCCACCGAACGAAGCGGGAGCAGCCGCCCCTCGAGCCCCGACCCAGACAGGATTTCGCCGATCGTGCGGCTCGCCTCTTCGGCTCCCTCCCAGCCAGGAGGGAAACTCCCGTCCGAGCACAGGAGTCGAATGCCGAGCCCGGGCCCCGGGAACGGATGGCGCCACAGCATGTCTTCGGAAATCCCGAGGCGCGCACCGAGATCGCGCACCTCGGTCTTGTACAGCTCTCGAAGGGGCTCGATCACTCGACCCTCCTCGATCATCTGCTGGATGATCGGCACCCGGTTGTGATGGGTCTTGATCACATCGGCCCGTTTGGTGCCGCCGGTTTCCACGGTGTCCGGGTAGATGGTTCCTTGACCGAGCAACATGTCGCGAAGGTCCAATCGCTTCGCTTCCCTCTCGAATACGGCGACGTAGGTATCGCCGATGGCTCGGCGCTTCGCTTCCGGATCCACGACTCCGTCGAGCTTGCGCGAGAAACTCGTTCGAGGCGTCGATGAAATGCAGGTTTTTGGAGGCCCCGAGCTCGGCGAGAGACTCCATCACCTTGCGGCTCTCGTCCTTGCGCATGAGACCGTTGTCGACATGGAGCAAATGGAGCTTTTCGGGACCGAGAGCCCGCGCGAAGAGCCCGGCGCAGACCGTCGAGTCCACACCGCCCGAAGCCAGCAGGAATACACCGCTTTTGCCGGCCAAGTTCTTGATTTCGGCCAGCTGCTCGTCGACGTATCGCGCCATCGTCCATGACGGAGCGCATCCGCACACGCCGATCACGAAGTTTCGAAGCATGAGCTCGCCGTACTCCGAGTCGTCCACTTCCGGATGAAACTGAAATCCGTAGCGCTTGCGAGCTTCGTCGGCGATGGCGGCGTTTCGATGGGGTTCGCCGATCTCCCGGAGCCACGGACATCCCGATCTCGGTGAAGCCTTCGCCCAGCGAGACCACCGAGTCACCGTGACTCATCCACACCGTCGACTCGGGCGGGACACCTTCGAAGATGGCGCTCGGTGAGAGCACGGTCAGCAGCGCCGGCCCGTATTCGCGTTGCACGTACTCGACGCTTCCCCCGCCGCGCTTGGCAATCTCCTGATGACCGAAGCAAAACCCGAGCTGGGGGATCGGAAGATCGAGGAGCTCGCGCGTGTAGTGCATGTCTCCTTCCGAAGCGAGGGCGGGACTCCCGGACAGGATCAGTCCGCGATATCCGTCGAAGGCCTCGATGGGATCGTCCGGCTCACGGATCTCTGCCAGCACCGAAAGATGCCGAACTTTCGTGGCAATGAGGTGCGCGTACTGGCCACCGAAATCGACGACGGCGATGCGGTCGTGCTGAGACATGGCGGGAGTCTGCCACGGCTTTTCACCCGTCGGACGCCTTATCGGGGACGCCGCGAAAGAGCCCACCCCCAGAGCAGCGCGCCGTGCCTGCGGAGAAACGCAGCGCGATGCAGCGCTTCGCGCAACCGGAGCGCGTCGGGAAATCGCGAGACGGGGGATGCTCGTAGGCAGCGAGCCACGACGCTGCGGTAAGCCCAGGGGATCGATCCAGAGCGTCGGGCGCCGTGAGGGAGCTCAGCGGCTCCCCGCTGAGGAGCTGATACGCGACCAAACCGAAGGCATACAGATCCGACGCCACGCTCGCGGGAACGCCGCGAATGAGCTCGGGCGCCCAGTAGGCCGGCGTCCCGACGAGATCGCATCGTTCGCTCGCTTCGGACGCCACGAGATCGCAGGACAGGCCGCAACGTAATGGTGGAACACGATGGGCGCGTGGCGCCCGCGGTCGAGACGACCGGCCAGGAAATCGAGCTCTGTGATCGGTCGGCGAGAGTTCGCGCGCGCTCCCGCCTCGTGAGGACAGCTCGGCGGTTCGTGGTTTCGGATCCGCGACGGCGAGAGGGTCGATCTCTCGACGCGAGGCTCCATCAAGAGAATGTTGGCCGCGCTGGTTTGCCGCACTCAGGAGCAGGATTTTGCGCACTTTTGCACGGTACATTTTTGGAATGCGAGATAAGCGTTGCCGCAGCGAGCCTGCTTTTTCGAAACGCAGTCGGACGTGCACTCGCAGCAGGCCTTCTGCCCGCTGACGCATTGGTTGATGCAGGATCCGGCGCAGCCGCTCGCCAGTTTCTCGACATCCCCCACGCAACTTCCCCACGCTTCCGCCTTCTCGTTGCAGGCACCCATCTCGGCATCGTCCATACAGTCCGAGCAGCGCTCCGGCTCGGAATCCGACTTCGGCCCGAACAGGGCGCAGACGGAAGCCTTGTCCAACTTCTCCTCTGGGGCGGGCGATTCGGCCGTCTCACTTTGCGCGGTCTTGGGAGGGTCATTCCTTTGGCTTTGTTCCTTGCACGCGAGCAAAGCCATGAACACGAGTACACTGGGACCGAGGATTTGACGCGGCATTCTGAGCTCCTTGTTCCCTCTAAACGAGGGGATCCGGAGAGACGTCACGCGCTCAGAGGTCGGAACGATCGTAGAGCCGAACGTTGTCCAGGTTCATCGCGAACTTCCCGCTGGGTCCCGTCACGAAGGACCCGTAGATCAAGTGGATCTTGCTCGCATTCTGGAAGCTCGATGGGAGCGGGCTGATGGCCGCGTCCAGCTCGTCGATCCGAACCAGAACCTCCCCGTCGGGCCCGGTCTCGTCGACCGGATGGTTACGGATGACGAGGGAGATGGTTTTCCACTCCCCGATGGGGAAGGGCCGCGACAGAAACACGAGCGGTCCGAGGACCCCGCCCGGGTCCACGCTCAGCGCTGGGCCCTCGGTGCTGCGGAAGACGAAAATCGTACCCGCGCCCTCGTAGCTCGCGATGAGCACGGGGACGAGATGTTTGCTGCTGCCGCCATCGGGAACGTATTCGGTGACGACGCGGAACTCACCCTCGATGGTCAAATCGGGTGGATTGTCGATGGTGACCTGGAGGATGGCAGCCGCGGTTTCGCTCTGGTCCACTAGCGGCGGAGTCTGGATCAACGCCGAAAACGGCGGGGAGACCGCTAGCGTGTCGTCGAGCGACAGCGTTCCTCCGTTGAGCTCGCCGCGATCCGGCGTGCGGTTGGCGTTGTCCCAACCAGCTTTGAATGGCCCCTCGAAGTCGTCACAAAAAAATGGGGCCGGGGTGACGATGTCGCAGTAGCTCTGCGCCTCGGCTTCGGTCGCGACATCCTCCGAAACGTCGGCATCGAATCCGGCGTCTTGCCCAGCGTCTTGCCCGGCGTCTTGTGCGTCTGTTTCCTCGGCCTCCGCCGTTCCGGGCACGGCATCTCGACACTGTACGGCCACGGCCGCAAGGAGCACACCAAACCACCGAGCTCGCTTCATGTGACGCCAGCGAATTCGCGTCGTAGCACTGCAATTGCTGCGCGCACGACCCGCCGCGCTTCAGCGCCCCCGCCCAGCGCCTGGGTGCGTGAGATTTCTTCGAAGTCCTCGCCTTGAAGCCAGGCCGAGAGCGCCCTGCGCTGGGGTTCGGGAAGCCGCTCTTCGGCGAACTCGAGCAGTTGGCGCGCGGTCTGAGCCCACGTCATCGGCGGCCGAGTGCCGATTTCGTCGGCTGAATTCACGCCTGAAAAAGCGTTGAGCAGCTGCTTGGGGGTCGGCAAGCCATCGCCTGCGGAGTAGCCACGAAGCTCGCGCAGATAGTCGCGCGTGGCGTTCGCCGCCACGATGCGAAGCCAATCCGCGAACGACTTTTCGGGATGCCGATCCCGCCAATCCACGTACAGGCGTAGCGCGCGAAAGTCGTCGCTCTGGAGCTTCTCGATGATCCTCAGCGCAACGTCCTCGGGCCCGTCATCGGTCGCCGCAGCAGCGGCCAGGCGGCGGCTCGAGCGCATCGACCGATCGAGGTCGGGCCAGATCAGCTCGACCAGGGATTGAAAGCTCCGGCGATCCCCCTGGGCTGCTTCGCGCGCGAGCCCCTCGGCCCGCGCGATGTCGAAGGACGGAGAGCGCTCTCGGGTCACGACCGGGAAATCATCGCACGCCGCACCTCAGCTTGGAAGCGATCCGCGCGCGTGACGAATTGCTCCCGCAGCACGTTTGTTCCCAGAGTAAGCCCAATTTCCAGACGGCCGGACAGCGCGGGCGCCGTGTGCTACGGAGCCGGCGCATGGGGACCGCCCTCTCCGACGGCTCGCTGGTAGGCGGTCGCTACCGCGTGATTCGCCGCCTGGTTTCGGGCGGGATGGGTGCCGTCTACGAGGTCGTGGATTCGACCACGAATCGCTTGCGAGCTCTCAAGGTGATGCACGAGGACTTCGAGCCGGACGCGGACATGCTCGAACGATTTCGGCAGGAAGCGACGGTGGCCGGGAGAGTCGAAAGCGAGCACGTCGTCGAGGTGTTCGACACTGGAAGGGACACGGAGCTCGGCTGCACCTACCTGGTGATGGAGCTCCTGCGCGGCGAAGATCTCGGCACGCGTCTTCGACGCAAGGGCAAGCTCGAGCCAGAAGAGGTCGTCGATTACCTCACGCAGATCGCGCTGGGGCTCGAGAAAACCCATGCCGAGGGAATCGTCCACCGGGATTTGAAACCCGAAAATTTGTTTCTCACTCGGCGCGACGACGGCTCCGTGCGAATGAAAATCCTGGACTTCGGCATTGCAAAAGTCATTGCGGGGGAAGGCACGGCGCGGACCACCCGCGCGTTCGGCACGCCGACATACATGGCCCCCGAGCAGCTCTCGGGCGATGCGCTGATCGATGCGCGCGCCGATCTCTACGCGCTCGCCCACGTCGCGTTCACGTTGCTGGTCGGTGAGCCGTACTTCAAGGCCGAGCTCGACCAGTCGAACAACGTGTTTGCGTTCGCCCAGCGCGTTGTCGAGGGCCCGTTGGAATCCGCGAGTACCCGGGCCGAGCGGTTCGACGTGGCACTTCCTGCCGGATTCGACGGGTGGTTCGAGAGGGCTTCGCATCGCGATCCGGACGAGCGGTTTTCCTCCGCCGCTCGTCAAATCCACGCTCTGGCAGGAGCGCTCGGGCTCCCGCTACCCACGGTGCTCGATGCGCTGCCCGCTCCGGTCGAGGAGGGCGTTCCGAGCGCGCCCAACCAGGTGACGGAGGGCAGTGCGGTCACCAGCATCGACATCGGCAAGCGCGTGGCGACGACACGCTTGGCACTGACGTTGTTCGCGGGGCTCGCCGTCGTCGGGGTCGTTGCATCCTGGGCGCGTTCGGAGAGCGCGCTGCCGGAGCTCCGAACCGTCACGTCGTCGGTCGCGCGCGCAGCGCGTGCGCCCAAGGAGAAACCCGTTCCGAAGCCAGCGCCCGCTTCGGCGTCGGAATCCACGCCCGCCGCTTCGAGCGCGCCTCCCGCACGCCGTCGCACCGCGCCTGCCCCGAGGCCCAAGCCGTCTGCACCCGAGCCGCGGGATCCGCTGGACGAGCTATGACGGTGGCCCACGTGCGAGTCGTTCTCGTTCTCGTCGCTGTCGCCCTCGTCGGTGCAGAAGCGAGAGCCGATACCGAAGCGGATCCCACAGCACATGCCCTGTTTCGCAAGGGCCGCGAGCTGATCCGAGCGGATCGGTGGGAAGAGGGCTGCGAACAGTTTCAAGCGAGTCGGGCTCGTTACGAGGCCGCGAGCACCGTCTTGAATCTCGCCCGATGCGCGGAGCATTTCGGGCGTGTGGCATCGGCGTGGGCACTCTATCAGCGAGGTCGGGTTTTGGCTGGCGAAGAACCGCCGGTTCGTCGCGCGGAGCTCGAGCAGATCGCGACCGAGGGCATCCACGCCATGGAGCCCCGGCTGCCTCGACTCCGCGTTGAAGTCGCTTCTCCGCCCGAGGGCCTGAAAGTGACGCAAGCCGACCTTCCGCTTCCGGTCGGCGAGGCTGTTCCGCTCGATCCGGGCCGGCACGAGATTCGTGCTCGCCGCGTCGGGCTACGAGACCGTGCGACGGACCGTCGATTTGGTGGAGGGCCAGAGCCAGACGATCCGGCTCGAGCTCGTGCAAAGCCAAGCGGAGCCCGAGCCGGCCGAGCCCACGCGGGTCGCGGTGAGGCTAGCGCCGGCTCCCCGCAAAGAGCCGACTCCGTCGTCCCTGCCGCCGGCCGCCCACACGCCCGCCTGGGTATGGATCTCGGGAGCTTCCGGCATCCTGCTCGGCGGCGTTGCCGTCGGCTTCGCGCTCGACGCACGCGCCCAGGAGCAGGCGCTCGAAGACAGGTGCGGATCCGACTTCGTATGCAACGAGGATCTCGAGCTTCGATCCCGGACCGACGAACACACGCAAAAATCGCGATCTGGGGTTGGCCATCGGGCTCGGGACCGTCGGCTTGGTCGGCATCGGAGCGGCGGTGGTCGGTATCGTCACGGCGCGGCCGCCGGCGTCCAAGATTCGTGCAGGACTGATGCCCAATCGGCACGGAGTGATGTTCGCAGCGCAAACGACGCTCTGAGTAATTTCTTTCGTGACGCTTCGTGGTCGGTTCACGTGTTCCCGAAAAGAACCATGAACGCCACCGGGCGCGAATCGCCAAATGAAGTCTTTCGTGACGATCGCCCCAGCAGCCCCGTTTGGTGCGGTTGAACCTCACTCGGAGGAAACGATGCTTCGAAAGAAACTGCCCATGCTCTTCGCACTCGCTTGTGCCGTGTCGGTTTTCGGTTGCCGAAACAACGACGACGCTTCTCACGCCCAGATCAACCCTTCGTCGAGTGCTGCGACCGCTTCCGCTCCGGCGGCGGCGGCCGGTCAGCTCTCGTTCGGCTCGACGACCCTCGAAGTGAAGACCACGTCGCATCCAGTCGGCGTCGCCCACGCCTACCTCAGCGGAGCCGACGACGATCGAAAGCTGGAAATTCGCTTGTTCAGCGACACCATCCGCGGCGCCAAGGACTGCGGATACGAGGTGGAATCGACCGGCAAGGCCATCACGTCCGACCAGCTCGCATTGACCATCGAAGCCGACGGTCTCGAGCGCGGTCCCGTCACTGCGGACGACGCGAATTACACGATTTACTTTCGAGACGCCGGCGCGAAAGAGGGGACGAATTCCGGCGACTCGCGGGGCTCGAAGCTCGTCGTCACGGAATGGACGGACTCGGTCGTGAAGGGAAAGTACGAGGTTCACGGCGGGATGGAGATCGCAGCCACGTTCGTCGCCCCGATCTGCAAGGAGTGAGGTTCCGAGTACGGAAGCTGGTCCGGGGGACCCCACCCACGGCTCGAAAAAGCGCGCTTTCGGGCCTGGCGTGACTCCAGGTGACTCACCTTGGCACGCTTCTGCCCGGCACATGATTTGCAGTAGTCCGCGCATGGTGGGAAAGAGTTTGCGTTTGCGTCCGCGTGCCGCGTTCATCACGACGATCGCTCTGGCCGCCGTTCCGGCCGCGTGCGGTGGGTCCACCTCGGACCAAACGTCGGGTGGTGGTACGAGCGGCTCCGGCGCGCTCGGAACCGGGGCGACGGGAGCTGCGGGGGGATTGGGCGGATCGAGCGCTGCGGGCGGAGCTGGTGGCGACGGCGGGTTTGGTGCTTCCTATTGCAATCCCCCGTCGGTCTTGGATTGTCCGCCCCAGCCACCCGAGCCCGGCGGTTCATGCGGCAGCGACCCTTGCGTCGATCTTCCTCAGTATTGCAATTACCCCGACGCGCCGGTGTATTGCGAGGTCGAGTGCGAACTGGGCGGGACGTGGAAGGTCGACGGCTGCTTTCCGACGACCTCGGATGCGGGCGTAGACTCCGATGTGCCAGTGGATGGCGCAATCGCCGATGCCGCGCCGGATTGAGTCCACTCGGGCGCATTTGAAAGCGCTAGAGAGTTGCTCTCCGCCGAACAGTGGCGTTCGCATCAGGCAACGTCGATGTGGCGGTGGCGTACGAAGCGGTAAACGGCTTCGATCGACATTGACAACGCGAGTAGTTCTCCCAAGTACGTTGCAGCGAAGCATTTCTTCTACTTCGTGCGCCCAGGTGCTCAGCGAGCCACAGCGACCGTTTCCGGTTCGACGACCCTCGTAGCGAGCGCTTTCGTGGACGACGCCAAGGGCACTCTCGCGGTCGAGCTCATCAACGGCGACCCAAGCCCCGTCACGGCTAGTGTCGACGTCCCCTCGGAACCTGCGGATATCCAAAGCTTCGACGTGCGCACCTCGAGCGATGGAAGCTTGTGGCAACCCTCCTCGCTGGCCGTCAGCGGTCCGACGGTGAGTGTGGAAGTACCGGGCTATGGCGTGGTCACGCTGTTCGGTCAGGGGATTGGAACCGGCGGATCGGGCGGCGCGGGCGGTCAAGGCGCGGGAGGCGTTGGAGGTTCTGGCACTGGCGGGTCGTCCGCCACCGGCAAATGGCGGAGCCGCCTCCAAGCCGTCGGGCTCCGGCGACGATGGCGGCTGTGGATGTCGCACCGCTCGCGGATCGAACGAGAGCGCTCTCGTGCTTTTCTTGCTCGTGGGTCTCGGGTTGGGTCGGCGCCGGGCTATCCGACGGCCGTGGGTGGGAGCGACCAAGCGCTGCCCTGCTCACCACCGCCCTCGACGGGCGCTGAATCGTCGACTTCGCCCAGGAAATCCAGGATCTCGGCACGGCGCGCGTGGGCGTCGCTTCGACCGAGATCGATCAAACGGCGGGTGAAGCCTCCATCGAACAAGAGGTAGCTCGCCAGATCCGCGTCGTCTCCAGCACCCACGTCCAAAAGCTTGAGCACGCTCTTGGTGACCGTGGGTCCCGCGCGGAGCTTGCCGCCCCGCAAGTAGTCCGCCGCGAGACGACCGATGCCTTCGGTTGGGCGCACGACGAGCGTGCTGATGGGGCGGAAGGTGTGACCACCGCGCATCATCGCGGTTTCGTTCAGCTGCTCGACGAACTCCTTACCGAACCCCGCCATGCCGCTCAGCATCAGGTCGTTGAGAAGATTCACGAAGCCCGAGATCGTTGTCCAAATGGTCGAGCAGGAGCGCGTTCATGATCTTGCCGAGCAAGAGGGTAGCGCTCGGTGCCACCTGCCGACCGGGCTTGGAGTGGGCGATCCCCCGCACGAGACGCGATGTGCCGACCACCAGCACGTGCGTCGCTCCCAATCGGATGGCTGGAGCGATGGGCGTGTTCTGGCGGACTCCACCGTCCACGTAGAGCTGGCTTCCGAGCTGAACCGGAGGAAACAGAAGCGGAATCGCCGCCGATGCCAGCGCGTGCTGGGGGCCGATTCGCTCGCCTCGAATGAGCGTTCGCGGCGGCGCACGGGAGGGCAACGACGTGAACGGCCCGGTCTGCATGAAGATCACGGTGCGCCCGGTGGCGACCTCGGTTGCGCTGACGCTGAGCGCTTTGAGCTGTCCCGCTTTCATGGAGCGGGTGATGGCTCGCCAAGGCACCTCTCGCTGAACGAGCTTTGCCATCGGAGAAACATCGAAGATCCCCGCGCCGGCTCCGCCCCCCATCAACACCCGGGGCAAACTGAGCGCCTGACGCATGCCGAAGCCGAGGACGTCATCGAGGCGTAGGCTCGACCACACGTCGACCAGGCGTCGCATTCCGAGCATCGGATCGGCGAGGTGCGCCGCCAAAAACGCGCTGTTGATGGCGCCAACACTGGTTCCGCACAGGATGTCGACCCGGGGCGGTGCCCGGCGAAGCCGCGTGATTTCCTCGAACAGGTACCAGAGGACCCCGACCTCGTACGCACCGCGTGCGCCACCGCCAGACAGGATGATGGCCAGGCGGCGATGCTCGCGCTCGGGCGTCACGGGACCGTCACGCTAGCGCACTCGGCGCGCCAGCGCGACCCTATTGGATTCGTGACACCGTCACTCCCTCGACGACGGGTGCAACGAGTCGGGGTTCATGCTGACCGGCATCTCCGACGGCAGAGACGGCGCCTCCACCACCCTGTCCGACACCTCGGTCAGAGGCTTGCCGAGAAGGCGCGCCACCATCTTTCGGCGCACGAACGCTTCGCGCAGCTCCGGGTCGCGCACCGACTCGAGGATTTGCTCGACGTAGCGGCACGCGCGCGCCTGCATCTCCGCTGCTTGAGGCGACTCGGCGTTTTCCAGTGCCTCGATGCAATGCGCTCGCGTCTCGAGGCCGAACTCCGAGCCTTGGATCGTCTCGATGGCACCCATCGCGGTCGTGGCGAGAAGAATCCCGGTGTGATGCTCGCCGATGTCGGCTCGCGCTGCGGCTTCCACCGCCATCGCGTAGAAATGAAACGCAACGTAGGCCTGGGCTTCCGCAGCTTGGCGTGCATCGAACGCGTACATGACTGCGCTGCCCGAATCGCCGGTGACCCTGGCCAGAAGCGCGCGAAGGATCTTCTCATGGACGGAGTCGTAAGCGCTGCCAGTGACCGCCGTCAGAGCGCCGGCATCCCCGACGTAGGTGTCGGCGGCTGCAATGTCGCCAACCTCGACCAGCACTTCGGCGGTGCACAGGAGCGTGTCGGCGCGGGCATCCTGGTCACCGTAGCGCTCGTGGGCTTCCCGGGCGCGCTTGAGGTAGGCCAAACCGCGCTGGTAGTCACCGAGCCGGGCGTAACACTGACCGATGTTGGACAGCGTCTTCGCGATCTGAAAGCGCCCGCCAATCGCGAGATCGATGCGGATCGCGTCGAGAGCGAGCGCAATCGCGTCCTCGCAACGACCCAGCACGTAGAGCGCGAATGCGAGCGAGTTCTTGGCGCGCGCTTCCTGGCGTCGAGCGCCAGCCTGACGAAAGACTGCAATGGCTTCGGCGTGAGCGTCCACGGCTTCGTGCACGCGGCCCACGCGACGCAGAAGCGTTCCGCGAGTACGCAGCACCTCTGCGCGGAACCGCGGCGGGACGTCGGGATGGTCAGCGGTTCGAAGCGCGCGATCGCAAGCCGCAAGAGCGCCCTGCATGTCGCCGAGATCCCGAAGCATCTCCGACATCAGGGCCTGAGTCTGGGCTTCGAGCACGGGCATGTTCGCGGTGTTCGCGACCTGCTCGGCGCGACGAGCGGAAGTGAGTCCGCGCGCTAGATGGCCTTCGTCCTGCTCGAAGCGCGCGGTGCGAAACAGCGCGGTCGCAACCCACTGGGGACGATTCGCCTTTTTTGCAAGACGGCGAAGCGCCACCAGATGTTTGCGCCGCTCCCGCCAACGACCCTGGAAACGCGTGATGTTTTCCAGCGCCTCGTGTCCGTCGAACCGACGCAGATCCCCTTCATCGAGAAGGCCCAGGGCCCGGCGATAGTATCGCGTCGAGAGCTGAACCTGATAGCTCGAGCGAGCGACGCTGGCAGCGCGCAGGTACAGCTCCGCTGCCTCGGTAGTCGCCCGTCCCCGAGCCAGATGGCGCGCCACGATGGCAGCCGTGAGCCCTTCGGCGAGGGGCGTGTGGCGAAGATGCAACCCGAGCACCCGATGCATGCGCTCGCGGGTCTTCTTCTCCAGCCCGCGATACGCCACGTCTCGGGTGAGTGGGTGCCGAACGTCGACCTGATCGCCGTTGGTGTCACAGAGCCCACGGGCACACAGGCGAATGACGCTGTCTTCCGCCGACGTTCCCTTGAGCGTGTCTAGATCTGGCTGGGTGAGCGGTCCACCGGCGACCGCCAACCACTCCACGACCTCTTGCTCCTCGGCAGGAAGCTCTGCGAGACGATCGGCAATGAGCTGCTCGAGAGTCGAGGGCAGCGCGGAAGCACCGTCGCCGGCTCGCTCGACACGGATGAGCTCCTGGGTGCCGTCCTCACGCTCCTTCAGCTCGAGCGTTCCGCGCTCCAGCAAGGCATCGACCATCTCGATCAAGAAGAACGGGTTCCCCGCTGCGCGCGGGAGCAAATCCGCACACACTTCCGCCACACCCGCGTTGGCGCCGAGACGAGCCTGAAGCAGCCGGACTTGATTTTCTGCGCTCAAACCATCGAGCTCGATGCGCACGATACCGTCGATGTAGCTGACGATGCTGTCGTCGGGACGAGTGACCAGAACCACGAGAAGTGGAACGGGGTCACCACGTTTCAGGAGCTCACTCACGAGCTCGAGGCTCGGTCGATCGCTCCACTGCAAACCCTCGATCAAAACGACGAGGGGAGCCTCCAGGGCGGAACGGGCAAAGAATCGGCGAATGCCAGACGCGATGAGCTGCTTGTAATGCACCACGTCGCCTTCGTCGCTGGCCGCCGCCACGCGACCGACCACCAGCTCCGCCAGGCGCGTGACGATTTCCGGTCCGGTGGGTCCAGACGCAAAGTCACCGAGCACGTCGACGATCGCTTGCTGCACTTCCTCCATCGATTGATCGACGCGAGTGTTCGTGAGCTGACGCACCCATTCGGCGACGTTGGCGAACGGCACCTCCGTCCGCGCTGGCGAACACTCGACGCGGAGAACACGCGCATCCGGTGGGAGCTCCGACAGAAACGTCGCCACGAGCGCGGTCTTGCCGATGCCGAGCTCGCCATAGACCACGCGGGCAGTGACCTTTCCGAATCCACCGCTCGGATTGGGTGTCACTGCATTGTGGTACGCGGCCTGAAGATCGGCGAGCTCCGCGTCTCGACCGATGAGATCGCTCGGAGCATGGGCGGCTTCGTGGAGCTTTTCGTCCCGCGTGAGGGGGCGAATCAGGGCGTAGACCCGCATGTTCGCCGGCAGACCGCGCTCCTCCGAATTCTCGATGCCAATCGTCGGGGCGTCGCCCCACACGAAGTCACGGCGCACGAGACGATAGATGCCGCCTGCCACCAGGGTCGCCCCCGCGGTGGCTTCTTCACTGACGAGGCTCGACAAGTAGTCGTGAGATTCCTGAAGCGAATGCTCCACGAGATGTCCTGCCTTGTCGCGCCGACCGTTCGCGACGCCTCGGATGATGGCCAGGCTGGCGTGGACCTCGACCGGCATGTCGTAGGACGCGCCGGCGATGGCTTCATGAACGTCGCAAGCGAGCCAAGCGGCGTCGAACGGAGCGCGTGACGGGTTGGCCGTGAGACCCACGACCGCTCGCGCGCCCGTGCTCGGAGTCGCCGCTCCACCCGCCGCCGGCGCTTGTCGGGCTTCCCAAGTCCAGCGAGCACCCCGCTTGAACGCGATCTCGTCCAGCGTGCCGCGAAGCTGATCGAGAAAGTGGCTGGCCCCGCCGGTTCCGATGGCCTCCTCGAGCTCCTCGAGACCATGTAGCCGCAGGGTAGCGATCACGACGTGCCGCACCTCGCGGCCCGCATCCCGCACGCGCCGAGGTCGCACCGGATGACCGGGACCGGTTTGCTCGTCCGTCGGTAGCGGCACGGCGAGGCTGCTCGAGCCGACTGATTGCGCCGACGAGCTCTCGTCGGCGTCGTCATCGCCGAACTGGCTCCCGGCCGCGCTCTGCATGTCGCCGTCGACACCTGGTGAGGTGTGCTCGCGACTGACAATCTGCCCGATCACGCCTTCGAGCACGTGGGAGTCCACGAGCTGTTGCTTCTGGAAAAGGATCCGAGTGATCGCTCCTGCGAGCTCGCGTGCCGTTTGATAACGTTCGTCGGCGTTCTTGGCGAGAGCTCGCATCACGGTTTGCTCGAGCTCGGGGGGAAGATCGCGCGCAAACGTGCTGGGGGGCTCGACCTGACCGGCGCGCACCGCTTCGAGTAGCTCGGGGCCATCCGCCGCACCGTGCAGCGGGCGGCCCGTCAGGAGCTCGTGGAACACCACGCCGAGCGAATAGATGTCGGTTCTTCGATCGGCCTTTTCTGCGCGCGCTTGCTCAGGCGACATGTACGCCGTCTTGCCCTTGAGCACTCCCGGCTCTTCACGGAACAGGTTCGCACTCGCGATTCCGAAGTCGGCGACCTTCACGGCGCCTTCGAACGAGAGCAAGATGTTCTGGGGCGATACGTCCCGGTGAACGATCTCGAGGGGCGACCCACTCTCGTCCCGGCGTTCGTGCGCGTAGTGCAGGCCCTTGGCCACCTCCGCCACGACCCAAGCCGCGATGTAGGGAGGGATCTTTTGGTGATTGGTACGCGCTGCTCGGATCACCTTTCGGAGATCCGGGCCTTCGACGTACTCCATGCTGAGGAGCTGACCCTCCTCGCCGTAGTCCTGGAAATCGTAAACCTGAACGATGTTCGGGTGATTGAGCCGCGTCGCGAGCTGTGCTTCTTCCGCAAACATGGAGCGGAAGCGTCGGGACGATCCGAACTGCGGCAAGATGCGCTTTACGACGAGCAGCTTGTACGTGCCCTCGGCGCCTCGCTTCTTCGCGAGAAACACTTCCGCCATGCCACCAGCGCCGAGCCGCCGAATGATCTCGAAGTCCGCGAGCTGCGCGGGCACCGGACGGGGCTCTTCGTCGGTCATGGGCCGGGCAATCCTACCCCGAGGTCGTGACGACGTCCCTCCGAGAGGGTAGTTTCTGCCGATTTCGAGCCTGGCCCACAGTGCATCTGGGCGTGCGCCTGGCCTTCACCCGAGTAGACTGCTCTCTACATGCGACGCATTGCGCTCCTCTTTGCCGTGGCACTCACGAGCTTCGCGGCAACCGGCTGTGGCGCCGGAGCGCGCCAAGGAAACGGCGCGAACTCCGCGGACAACTCGCCGATCGATCCAGCGAAGATCGGTGATGCCGAGTTTGCTCCCGCCACCTACCAGCTGCTTCTCTCCGACGAGAAGAGCGCGGGGCGCACGAATCTCCTGGCAGGCGTGGTTCGCCGGCAGCTGACTCGAGCCGGCGCGCGCTTCCGCACGGGCCAACGCGACGCGGGCCTCGGTGCACTGATGGGCGCGCTCTACCTGATGCGAGTGGGTGAGCTCCGACCAGAGATGCTCGAGGGCGCGGGACCGGCACTCCGTCCCGGAGCGGCAGAGGTGGCGCGGGTCGGAAACGAAGGCCGCGCGTTCGCACTGTACGGGATGCTTCGCGGGATACTGCCCCCGGGCGCCGAGCGAACCGACGTGGAAGCGCACCTGGCTGCCCTATCTCGCTGGACGGCAGCGACGGGCAACGGCGGCGGACCGATGCAAAGTGCGGGGGCCCGGGAGCGCGCCGCCGTGAATCGCGCACTGCTCGAGCCCAGCGACAAAGCAATTGCGGCAGCGAGGGACGCCACCATCGTTTGGATCAAGCGCGCACTGGATTTCAATGCGCAAGAGTCGCCGCTCCAATCCGGCTTCGACCGTGATGAAGCGATCGAAGCCTATCGCGCGGTGCGCGCCGGCGGCCTCACCGTCGCCGCTCTATATCTACGGTTCGGTGACCCCAAAGGTGCGCTGGACACCTTCGACAAAGCCGATCTCTTGAAGGTGGTTCCGCCCGCGCTGACCGAACGCCTGGAACGCTGTGCGGACGACGACGATCCCCAGGCCTGGGCGGATCTCTACCAGCTCTTCAGCTCCGCGGAGCAGGCGGAGCGTCCCGAAACCTCCCTCGATGTCGATCTCGGAAACGCTGCTGCATGGGGCGCAGCGCTCGAGCTGTTTCGCAGCGAGCCCCAATCGTTGCGCGGTGCAGGAGCGTTGGCCAACGAGCTCGTCCGCTACGGGATGGCCGAAGTGGCGCCACTGGTCCTCGCGCCAGCCCTCGGGCAAAACCCGTCCGCACAGGATCTGTCGTGGTCTCTCGCGCTCGTACTCCGCGCGGTGCTCGGCGAAGACGATATCGGCGACCACGCCAGTGCCCGGCGCACGTTTGCAAGCGCAGCACCGATCCTCAAGTTGGCAGAGCAGCAGCGTTTGGTCGGCAAGGTGCGACCGACGCCCGCACGCCTGCACTACGTGATGGGAGCGCTCGAGACCCGCAATGGCGATCTGGCCCGCGCAAGACCTCACATCGAGGCGGCCGCGAAAGCCGAGCCCAGCATGGACGCCTTCAGCATGCTCTCGGCCATCGATCGGCAGCGCGGCGACCAGAAGAGCGCGCTGGCCTCCCTCGATCGCATGGCCGCCATTGCGCGAAAAGCGGGGGACTACACCTCGGAAGCCGAAGCCCTCGCCCTCCAATACGAGATCCATCGCGATGCGGGATCCGCGGATTCGGCAAAGCGATCCCTCGACGCAGCCCTCGATCGAGCGCTGAAAGCTCGGGAGTTCGCCCGAACCGGCAACGAACAAGCGCAAGCCGAACGCGTGCTCGCTCGCGTGCTCGAGCACTTTGGCGCCCAGCAAGGTGCCAAGCGCGCCACGGAGCGCGCGTTCGAGGCATCGCGTACCGACTCGCGACAGCTCACTGCCACGGTTCTCGATGCATCGAGACGGGCCCTCACCCAAGGCGATTTGCAAACGGCTCGTCAGGCCGTTCGTCAGGGCATCGACGCCGGTCTTCCGGACGCGGATCTCGTCTACATCGCGCTCTGGCTTCGCCTCGTGGAGAAGAAAGCGGGAGTCGCCGGCGATGGGACTGCCGAAGAAGCGTTCTCGAACATCGACGAAGACTCAGGCTGGCCAGCTCGCCTCGCTCTCTGGGGCCGAGGCAAGATCGACGACGACGCGCTGATCAAGTCGGCGCATACGCGCCCGCAGCAAACGGAAGCGAAGTTTTACACGGCCATGTCACGCCGCATGAAGGACGAAGCGGAAGCCCTTCGTCAGCTCAAAGAAGTGGCGAAGAGCGAAGCCATCGAGCTGGTCGAGGTCACCATTGCGCGAGATCTGGTGTCGCAGGAGGCGCCTCTCGGGGTGAAATTGCCGGCGAACGTCGCGGTTCCCTGATTCGGCATTCTTTGGAGCGCTGCGCCCTTCGCCGATCACCCACTCGCGCAGCTGTACAGGTTCGCGCAAGCCGTGCTCGACAGATCGCACGCTGCGGAGTCGGATGCGCACGTGAGGGCGTCGCTGACGACAACTGCACAGTTTGCCTTGATCGGCGTGATGCCGTCGATGCACGCCTGTTGATTCGCCTTCGCGCTGACCGTACCGCCGTTCCCGCAGTCGATCTTGTTCCCGTAACCGCCGAGAAGGGCTGCAGAGCAATCGCACAGCATCGCGAGCTCGCCGGCGCTGATTTGGGCTATCGTCTTGTTGGAGAAGCTCGAACAGTCGGTCGTGCCGCCACCGCTTCCGCCCGATCCTCCGGCGCCCGCCACCCCGCCCGTCGCCCCCGTGCCAGATTGACCGGCGGTTCCACCGGAGCTTCCTCCCGTGCCTCCCGAGCTTCCGCCAGTTCCGCCGGAGCTTCCGCCCGTCCCGCCCGAGCTTCCCCCGGTCCCGCCGGAGCTGCCGCCACTGCCGCTCGAGTTCCCAGCGCCCGCCGCACCTTGGGGTCCGCCGGACGAGCCGCTCCCACCACAAGCGACGAGCAGCACGCTCACGCACATCGACCATCGCGCTTGGCGCATCGAGATGTTCATCTTCCCTCCAGAATAATGCGCGTGAGAGTCGCCGGACCGGCTCATGGCTCGAGCTTCTTGCCGAGGATGAGCTCCGCCAGGTGCTCGCCGAGCTGCTCGACGAGTAGTGACTCCACCGTACGCTCGATCGCTCGTCGCTCTTCCTGATTCGAAAACTGAAACTCGATGCCCATGCCAGCCGGATTGGCCCGTGTCGCTTCTTCGGTGCTCGTGATCCAGCACACCTTGCCGCGAAGACGCAGGGGTTCCTCCATGTGAGGGATCCCGAGCGCGAACACGAACTCGGTTCCCTCGGGAAGGGGCCGATCCGTTCCGATGAAGGTACCGCCACGGGAGATGTTCTTCGTGTAGTCGGCGAAGAACGTATTGACGCGGCGGTACTCGACCTTGAGCTCGATCGCCGCGCGATTTGCGCGTCGGCGTTCGCTGGGCGGCATCGAGCTCTCCATTTTCCCCGGTGAAGAGTAGACGCGCCGCCCGGGGGCGGCCAAGCTGGCCGGGATTTCAGGCCCTCCTGAAGGGGTTTTGCGGTCCACTCCCCTTGGGTTCATGGGCGGGCCGCGCTATGTGAGCCGGCGTGCGGGATCCGTACGAAGTCCTGGGCGTCAGCAGGAGCGCCACCGACGCCGAGGTGAGGACCCAGTTCCGGAAGCTCGCGGCCCTCTACCATCCCGACAAGAACCCGGGGGACGAGTCCCAGGTCGAGCACTTCAAGGAGCTGAACGCGGCGCACCAAATCCTTTCCGATCCTGACAAGCGCGCTGCATGGGACCGGTTCGGCGAAGCAGCGTTTCGACCGGGGGGCGGAGCGGCGACGGGCGGTCCGTTCGTGGACTTCAGCGTCGGGTTCGAAGGTGTGTTCGGAGACATCCTGGGCGCGTTCGGGATTCGAGCTCAGGACAAGAACGTGGTGCGCGTGAAGCTCCGCGTGAGCTTCGACGAGGCCGCTCTCGGAACTGAAAAAGAGATTCACTACCAGCGCGTCGACGTGTGCGATCCCTGCAAAGGCAGTGGTGCCTCGCCGGGAACGGATGTGAGTACGTGCGTGGCATGCAACGGCAAGGGTCGCGTCAAGTTCCAGCAAGCACTCTTTCCCATCGCCGTGGAGCGTGCGTGCTCGCGGTGTCGAGGCTTGGGGAAAATCCCGGCATCGCCGTGCAAAGCCTGCGCGGGCGCTGGTCTCGGAAAGAAGAGCGCCACATCGAAGGTCACGATCCCGGCCGGCATCGAGAGCGGCGCCTCCCGCAGCATCGAGGGAGCCGGCAATCGCACGAGCCCGAACGGAGCGGCCGGCTCCGTGGAAGTTCCTGGTCGAGGTCGACTCGCACACCTTCTTTCACCGGGAAGGCGACGACATTTGCTGCCGCGTACCGATTTCCTTCGTCCAGGCCTCACTCGGCGGGGAAGTCGAGGTTCCCACGCTCGAGGGCAAGGTGAAGCTCCGGATCCCGAGCTCCACACAGCCCGGAAACGTGCTGCGGATCCGCGGTAAGGGCATTCAGCACAAGATCCGCGGTGGGCGCGGCGATCAGCTGGTGGAGATCAACGTCGAGGTCCCGACGAATGTGTCGCCACGCGCTCGAGAGCTGATCGAAGAGCTCGGCAAGGAGCTCGGGGAAGACGTGCAGCCGCAACAGAAAACCTTCGTCGAAAAACTGAAGAGCCTGTTCGGGTGATCGCCGTCACCTTCGACTTCGGTCAGACGCTGGCCGAGCTGGATCACCACATGCTCGCGGAGCGCATCCGGGAGCGCGGCTTCGAGATCGACGAAGGTCGGGCGCGGACCGAAACGCCCGGAGCCTGGTCCGCGTACGGTGAAGCGAAACGCGAAGGTCTCGCGGGTCGCGACGCCTGGTGCACGTTCATGCGCACGCTTCTCGAGCGCTCTGGCCTCTCGGCGGATGAAAGTAGAGCGCAGGCGGAATGGCTTTTCGATCAGCAGCCCGCACGCAATTTGTGGCGCAAGCCGATCGCCGGAATGTTCGAGCTGGCTTTGGCCCTGGTGAGCGCCGACGTGCCCGTCGGAATCGTGTCGAACTCGGAAGGCAAACTGGCAGAGCTCGTCGCCGAGCTCGGGCACTCACAAACCTTCCGCGTGATCGCCGACAGCGGCGTGCTCGGCTACGAGAAGCCCGACCCTCGGATCTTCGAGTACGCTGCCCGGGGGCTCGGCGTGGCGACCGCGGACATCATTCACGTTGGCGATGCTTGGGAAGCGGACGTGGTCGGAGCTCTCGCGGCGGGCGCTCGAGCGATCTGGTTCCAGCCGAGCGAGAGTCGGGAGCTATCCCGAGGAATTCGCAGGGCAAACGACGCCATCGGGACAGAGCGGGCCCTCACTGACTTCGGCCTCCGCATCTGACCAGCTACCATCATGGGGTGTCGCTCGATGCAAAGCTCCATTACTTCGACGACGCCGAGCGCGAGTTGGTGGTGAACGCGCTCGAGACCATCTCCGCCGCGGACCACAACGAAGCCTCGCTTCTGAAGAATCACCTCGAGCAGTTGACGCGTGCCGCAGATCTCGTCAAGCAAAGCCCCGCCATCACCGGCACGTGGGAAACCCGACGCGTTCCATCTTTGTCGGGTGAACCGCTACTCGATCTTTTGTGCAGCGTGCCCGAATGGGATCTGGATCTTCACGTCCCAGTGCGGGTGATCTTCGGTCAAGCGTACCTGGTTGCGAAGATCAATTTCTTCAAGGCAGTGCTGTACGGTCTCGAGAACGTCAGTGCGCCCGTTGTCCTGCGAGACCGCGCAGAGATCGAGCTCGGCCAGTCCGTGTACTCGAAGCTCGCCGAGGAGCTCTTCATCGCCATCGTGACCGACACGCGCACATCGCGGCCTGTGAAAGTTGCGGCCGCTCGTTCCCTATTTCACATCTGGCAAGATCGCCTGGAAACCGAGATCGACGACTTCGCACCCGTCCTCGAATCCGTCTGGCGCGCACGAAACAAACTCCGCCCGGTCATCGGCACGACGCTCGGCACCCAGGAATTCTTCCAGCTTCTGCGCGAGTGCACGGACACCCAGTTTCTCGAGTACTTCGAACGAGAAGTGCCCCAAGAGCAGATCCAGGCGTTCGAGGAGTTCTTGTTCAATTTGTCGTGGGAGCAGCTTTCCCAGCTTCGGGACAAGATGGATCGCGACAAGGCCGGCGTCGTCTCCCGCGACCAGGCCGAGGCTGCCGTGGGCCATCCATCCTCGTGGGCGCCCCACGAAGCCGGTCCCCAAGCGCTGTACACCAGCTACAAGAAGCGTCGTGTCCGCGCCCAGTATCGCGCGCTGACGGGCTCGCCGGGTCCCAAGAAGACCGCGGAGGAGTTCGTGATGACGGCATTCTTGATGCGAAGCTAGCCGAGCTACTTCTCGAGCTCCCCCAGGAGCGCATCGAAGTAAGGCGGCAAGCTGTCCCACGGGTTGGGAAGATCGTCGTCCGTCAGATAGATGTAACCCACGCTCTGCTTGGCTTGAGCGACGAAGGTCGTATCCAGTGAGGGCACCGCGTACGGAATGATGCCGAAGTTCTTCTTGTCGTAGCCTGCATGCCAACCGCCGAGCGAGCTCACGCTGGGCAAGCCGTCTGTTTCGTAGATCAGCATCATGTCGAGCGCCCCGACGAAGCTCTCCGCGGTGTCCGTTCCAGGATTGCCGACGGTGAACGTGAGCCCCTTTTGCTTCGCGTAGGCGTCGAGCTCCGAGTAGTAAGTCTCGTCGCCCGCCGTGTTGCTCTGCTCGTCGAAAAAGATTCCGGTCGTCGCCGGGTACCACGCCAGGTAGTCGTCGATTTCCGGCTTCACTTCCGTGTCAGGATCCCGAGCGGTATAGCCCGTAGCGACGTAGCCGAGCACGATGATCCCTGCCGCCTGAAGCTCTGCGGTGGCTGTGACGAATGTCGAGTCCTTTGACGAGCCCGGGCCCGAGCTCGGGTTGAACACCGCCACGACGACAACGCTCGGGTGCGCTTTCTTCGCCGTGACGATGGCGGACCAGGAGGCGTCGCTGGGATACGTGTAGAGCGGAACGAGGGTTCCCACTCCGCTCGATTCAGAGCCCCCGGCACCCGACGCACCGCCGCTCGATCCTGCGCTCCCGCCGCTACCACCGACGCCCGCGGTGCCGCCGCTGCCCGCGCCTCCGCTGTTGGTGCCGCCGCTGCCCGCGCCTCCGCTGTTGGTGCCGCCGCTGCCCGCGCCCCCGCTGTGGGTCCCACCGGTCCCGGACGAATCGTCACTCCCGCACGCGCTGGATGACAGAAGGGCGAGGACCGGGATGAGCGACCACGTTCGCATAGGAAAGAAATAGCACGAGGGAATGCGCGCGTTCGAGCATCAGTTCGCTCTATGCTCCAAATATGCAAGCGCTCGACGAGATCCGCATCCGGCTCGGTCGGAGCGACGAGGACGGCCGTCGTGCCTGGCAAGCGGCAACCGGTCTGGCTCGTCGCGCGATCAACGTCGAAGCCGGATCGTTCGCTGCGCATGCGGCTTTGGACATGATGGCGACGGAGCTCGATGCGATGCAATGCGCGCTCCAAGCCCTCGCGGAAGTGCACTCGCTCCTGGCCCGGCGGAGCGGACATCCCATGCGGTCCGGGGTGCGAGACTACGCCGAGGAAAGACCTTGCGTGACGTGCGGGCGCCTCGACGCGATTGTAAAAGTGCCGATTCTGCCTACGCTGCAGCGGGCTCGACAAATAGACGACCGCTCAGGGTTTCTCGCCGACCGTCGTCCCGTAGTTTTTGCGCTTCCAGACCAGGAGGCCCTCGTCGAGCACGGTGACCTGACGAAACCCCTTGTCGGCCAGCTTTTGAGCGAGGGTAGTCGACTCGGCGTGGGGGCACGAGCAGTAGGCGACGAGCCATGCGTTCTTCGGAAGAGCGTCGAAGTAGGGCGATGGATCGTAAAACGGAACGCTGACGGCGCCAGTGATGTGCTCGCGAACGTAGTCCGACGGCGCGCGGGCATCCATCAGCACCATGCGCGCGTGGCGATCGAGCTGGGCCTTGACCACGTCCGCATGGGTGGTCTTCGGGAAGCGTTCGAAGCCGATGGGCGCAGGGCCGTTCGGATTGAGGGGCACGGGTCCCAGGGGAAGCGGTGGGGTCGGCGGCCGCGCCGATACGGCGGGGCGAGGAACGATCGGTCCCTGGGCTTTCCACGTCGCCAAGAGCGATAGCAAGTCTTCGACTCCACTCTCACCGAGCTTGTCGCCGAACGCGGGCATGATGGTCCCGGGGCGCCCCATCTGGATCGCGTGTCGCAGAAAGCCCGTGCTGGCGCTCTCGAGCAACTCCTGCCCACCGATGTGAACATTGGGTCCGCCGGCACCGCGAGCGCCGTGGCACTTCTCGCACTCGTGGAGAAAGGTCAGCGCACCTCGAGCAAAGTCGCCGCGCGGTGGTCGTTCGTCGAGCACGACGCGAGGCTTCTTGTCCCAAGTGCGAATGAAGGCGATGAGCGCCCCCAGATCGGCTTGGTTGAGCGGGCCTCCACGCTCTCGGGACCACGCCGACATCGTGGTGCCCGTCCGCCCGTGAGCGATGGCGGCTTCGAGGTAGTCGTCCGTCACCGTCGCCAAGAAATCCGGCTGCGCGAGGCGGGGTGCTTCGTCCGCCTTGTAGCCTTGTCCGGCATTTCCGTGACAGACCGCACACATGTTCGCGTAGATTTCGCCGCCCCGTTTGGCGTCACGATCGTCGAGGGCCGGCATCGGAGCTCGGAAGCGCTCGACGATCGCGGTGAGCGAGAACGCCAGGACGAAGAAAGCGATGGCCAGACGCATGCGCGACGCTGGCTAGTAGCACGCCACGCGCTTGGTGACACCGCCCTGGGTGACCCGAAATCGTTCGACCTGGTTGCTCCGGCTTTTCCTATCGGTGATAGTTCGACCGTGAAAGACAGACGGATCGGCCTGCTCGGGGCCGGAAACATGGCGGGCGCACTCATCCGGGGCCTTTTGGCTTCGAAGACGGTGGGCGTGGAGCAGATCCGGGCGAGCGACGTGCGAAAAGAGCGCCTCGACGAGCTGCACGAGTCCTACGGCATCACCACGCTCACGGAAAACCAGGAGCTCACGCGGTGGGCGGACGTGGTGGTCCTCGCGGTCAAACCCCAGGTGATCGATCGCGTGCTGGACGACGTGGGCCAAGAGGTCACGCCGGAAACCCTCGTCATCTCCATTGCCGCAGGGGTACCGATCCGCTCCATCGAGGGCCGACTGCGCTCGGGCGTGCACGTGGTGCGTGCCATGCCGAACACGCCGGCCATCGTGCTCGCAGGGGCCACGGGCATTGCGCCCGGCGCCCACGCCACGGATGATGACGTGGCGCTCGCCAAGGCTCTGTTCGATCCGGTCGGGAGAACCGTCGTGCTCGATGAATCGCTCATCGACGCGGTGACGGGGCTCTCGGGCAGCGGACCCGCGTACGTCATGCTCATGATCGAAGCCTTGGCGGACGGAGGCGTGAAAGTCGGACTGCATCGCGACACGGCGCTCCTGCTGGCGGCGCAGACGGTCTACGGCTCGGCGAAGCTTCTGCTGGAAACCGGAGAGCACCCCGGTCGTCTCAAGGACATGGTCACGAGCCCCGGCGGCACCGCCATCGCCGGGCTTCACACCCTGGAAGCGGGAGGTTTGCGCCGAACCCTGATCGACGCCGTGGAGTGTGCGACCAAGCGAGCTGTCGAGCTCGGCGAGGCGATGGCGAAGAAGCTGGAATCTCGCTGATGCAACCAGGACCTGGACAGTACCCGGGAGGTTTTGCTCCCCCACCGGGCGTACCCGGTCCGGGCGGTTTCGGTCAGCTGCCACCCCCTCCTCCTGGTCCGACGTTCGACGAATAGTGAAGCGATCATCTCCATCGTCTGCGGCGTGCTGACGATGAGCACGGGCTGCTTCCCCCTCGGGGCGCTGGCCCTCTATTTCGGCAACAAGGCTCGCCAAAAAGCCAAAGAAGAAGGCGACACCGGGACGAACCCAACGCTCGCCATGGTGGGGATGGTTCTGGGCGGCGCGTTCGGAGGTCTCTGGCTGCTATTTTGGATCTTCGAGGTCGTGATGCTCGCGCTCGGTGTGGGAATGGCGTTCTGGAGCATGCCCTGAGCGCCGGCGCTCTCTAACTCACTCCGTCCACTCGATGTCGCTCGCCGGCATCGTTCGATAGCGCTTGTCGATGTCGTCCATCAGCTCGAGGAACCAGTTCTCCATCTTGGGGCCGTGCTCGCGCACGCTGTCGGTATAGAACGTGCCGCGAATGCACTCGGCTTCGTCCTGACCCTGACGGCAACGACCGTCGACGTAAACGAGAATTGCCTTCGTGAGGCGCGTGGCCGACGAGTCACCGCCGAAGTTCATCCAGTTGCCGAGAAATACGATGGCCGCCTTCAAATCTTCGGGGGTTTGACCATATCCGTGGAGCAGGAAGATGACCGGGTAGCGCTTGTCCTTGTTACCGATGTGCGCGTAGCCCGGGGGCAAGTTGACCGCCACCGGTCCGGTGCGCCCGAGGGAGTCGGTAAACGTGAAGTCGCATCCGCCATTGATCTCGCAATCATCCGCTTCGGGATTCGAGTCGATATTGCTGGATTCGTCGAAGGTGCGGGGCGCGTCGGGCCAACGCGAGCCGATGAAGTAGAGCGCTGATTGAAGGCGTCGCGCGATCTCGTCCGGTGTGCCCACGTGCTGGCCCGAGCCACTGTCGATGTCCTGCTGTTGTGGGTCGATCTTGCCGTAGCGGTACAGCACTCCGCTGGGAACCGCGCTCCAGTCCGTGTGGCCCGCGAGGTATGCCTTGGGAGCTGCGGGGTCTTGCCCCGGAATGTTCTGGGTCTCGGTGTAGTAGTGCACGACACGATTGCGTCCCGCCCACGCGCCGGCCAGCGCCTCGGCATCGACCGCGAAGTTGAAGAGATCCCGCGTCCCGCCGTCCGTCCACATGTCGAGGCGACTCATCGCGTCGTCGTCGAACGGCTGCGGCTGCGTCGCCATCGGCAGCTGCTCGAGGATCGTGCGCGAATCCCGCTCGAGGAAGGTGCGGTAGCCCGGTGTGTAGTCGAACTTCCCGTTGCCCTCTCCGAAGTCGTAGGGGCTCGTCGCGGTGTTCGCCACGCCGTCCAGGCCGACGTCTTGGTACGGCTCCCCCTCGTCCCAGCGCGAGTTCCCCTCGGTGCCGGTGGGGTTGTACTGGGGATGCCAATCGTCGCCGTTGGGATCCTCGTTCACGCCTGCCTGATATCCAGGCTCGGCCGTCGACGGAATCCCGTCTTTCCCCACGTCTTCGTAGGGCTCATATCCCTGACGGATGATCGGCTCGTCTTCGTCGCGCTGCCCGTTTCCGTTGTAGTCGACGGCGAGCGCGAGCTCGAGGGGCTTGTCGTTGTTCGTGGGTTTCCAGGTGTTGGCGTAGGGCGAGAGCGCCGAGTCTTGAGGGGATCCATCGCACACCGTGATCACCGGGAACGTGCCCAGCGGATTGAATTCGTCGTCGTAGTAGTTGTCGAGCACCTTGGTGTACTTGCAGCGCTCGGTGGGACAGTTGTCGTTGAGCTCTTTCTGCTTGTCGATGTCCGGCGAACCATCGATCGGATCGACCCACACCGCGCACTCTCGGCCCGGGTGATCTCCAACCACGGTCTTGTCGTCAGGAGGGATCCCGGCGGGGAGATTCTCGGCGCCCGGCAGCGGATTGTAACCGTTAGGATTGCCGAACATCAACGCGAGATCTCGGAAGATCTGCACGTACTCCGAGCGCGGGAAGCTGCCCCCGTTGCCCGTCTTCGGATACTCGTACCACCACTGGTTGAACGTGCTCGGGTGCTCGTAGGGGAGTGGTGCCTGTGGCAGATCGGGATTCACACCCGACGGAGTCGTGCCGTCGTTGGGCAAAAATCCGGCGATGTGATTTTCGTAAATGTGACCGAGCATGAACGTCCAGTCGACGGGACCTCCGAGAGGAGCGATCACGTCGAACTTCTCGTGGTGACGCATGCCGAACATCGCGGTTCCGCCGCCACCCATGCTGACGCCAATGAGAGCGCGATGCGTGAGGTGGCGCATCTTCTTGATCGTGCCCCCGTCGGTCTTGACGATCGCCTGATACGTACCGAACCACGGCGCCATGAAGCTCAAAACCCATCCCGAAGCGGATTTCGACGAATCGCGGATTGGCGATCGGAACGGCACGCGGCTCTTTCGCTCGCGGTCCGGTGTAGCTCACGGTGACGTGGCGGAAAGCCGCCGCGTCCGGCATGGCCGCGGGGTTGACCGGAATCGTGAACGGGATCTCGCGCTTGAGCACCGTGGTCGTGGGACCAAAGGTCACGGCTGGACCAATCGCGCTGAAGCCCGTGGGAACTTGATCGGCTGCGCAGGCGATCGTGACGTCGAAGGGATCGACGTGCCAGAGGAAGCTTCCGGCGTTGGGTTTGGTGGCTCCGGTCTGCAGGCCCACGCTCGCGCTGGCGAGCCCCTGAGTCCCGTTCACGGTGGTGCCATCGTCGAGATGACCGGATCCATCGCCGGAACAAACCGGCAGCGCGGGGTCGAGCACCTCGACATTGAGTGAGCCCGTCGCGTCACCGCCCGCGCCCGTGGGGAAAATCGCCTGGAGCTGGGTCGAGCCTGGGCTCTTGCCGGTGAGCGACAGCGTCACCCTGGCCGTCAAGAGATCGAGTTTGCGGCCCTTGGGCGCATCGATCACCGACTTGTCATCGCTCGAGAAAGAGAGCGTCGTGGGAACGCAAACATCGGGCTCGATGTACACATCCACGTCTCGGGTCTGACCCGGTGCGAGCACGACCGTCGCCGGCTCGAACACGATGTGCACGTAGGTCGGGTCGACCGGCCACTCACACAGCTCACCCGGCCCGGGCTTCGGATAGCCAGGGCTAGGCCCCGATTCGTCCCCCGTGTCTCCGCCACAGCTGAAGACGGCTAGGCCCCCGAGGATCCCCACGAATAGTGGAAAGTAAGCGAAACGCACCCTGACCTCCGCGGCGAAGAGTAGCGGCCCGCGGGGCCTCTGTCACACCGCTGGGCGACCCAGGGCAAACCCACAAACAAAAAAGTGTCCGCGCAGAGGGGCCGGGGGGGGGACAGCCTCACTCCACGCGGACGCTGAATCGGTAGCAGTACACCCCGTAAATTGCAAATCTGCGGGGGTCTTGGGGGTGCGTGTGTAATCGCAAGACTTACATGTGCGCTAACGCATGGAGTCTTTCATCTTTGAAAGACGGCCTTGGCTAACGCCGCTAACGCACGCAGCGAAAGCCCCAGCGACGCCCGGTCTTCCCCCACTCCTGTACCACGAGCGGGTAGCTCTCTTTGTCCTTCGACTGGCTCACGAGGTTGGCGACGTTGCCCCGCCCAATCTTGCCAACCGTGGTGCCGTCGTCGGCCTCCACGCTCATCGCCGAGACACAGAGTCCGTGGTCACGCGCGACGACGCGAGCCTGCATCCCGCGCGATCGCATCCCGTCCGCGCCGTCCATGAAGTCGACGTACGGATCCACCGGTGGGTCGCCAATCAAGAGCCAACCGTCATCGCCGTCATCGCATTTCGGAGGGACGGCGGCGAGCTCGTCCGGGGGGATCTCGAGAACGTCGCGCACGTCCCCGCTCTCCGGATCCAGTGCGTAGACGTACCAGGTCGTGGCCTGACCGCGAAGCTTCCGCGACTCGACCCAAAGCCCGAGGGAGTCACCTCTCACGTTGCGCACCAGCGTCGCGTTCAGGTTGGTGTTCGGACGCCAGCTCGAAGCCGGGTAGTCCTGCACCGAAAGGAGTCGGCCTCCTTCGGCTTTGAAGAGCCGGAACGAGCTCCCCGAAAGGTACGACCCGAAGTACCAGGTGCTGCCGAGTCTCACCACACCAAATAGCTGATAAAGTCCGTATTTCGTGGCATCCGCGACGGTCATGACGCTGCGACCTTCCTCAGCGAGCAAGATGTCGAGCGTGCCTCGAGCGTTGACCAGAATTGCAGCCGCTCGGCCCGAAGGTTCGAGGGCCGGCATCCATCCCGCGGGCATGTTTGGATCGCGCCCGAACGCCTGGGAAGCCGCGACGATGTCCGCATAGGGGCTGCGACCCACGGCCGTCGACCAAACCGCATCGCGGAGAGTGAGCGGATCGTATCCGCGGATTTGAAAGTTTCCGACTCGGTCCCAAGCCGCGCCCCGCGCTCCCCAAACGTACGCTCGGAAAGGCAGCGTCCCCTCCGTCCCGATGTCGAACCCAACGTCGCCCCCCTTCTTGGCGGGTGCGGGGATCCCCATGAATGGAAACCATTCGCTGGATTTGAGCTCGTCGGGAGTCGGGGCGGTAGCGCCGTAGCGCGGTCCGCCGTAGCCGTAGCCGTAGCCACCGCCCATCATCCCGTCTTCGTCGTAACTGGGAGTGCGCGGTTTCGCCGTTTTCGCCGGACCGTAGACTTCACCCGTGGGCACGCAGCTGAGCTTCCAGCGACCGCCGTTGCCCGACGGCAGGACACTTGGCGGAGGATTTTCAACGACCACGAAATCGTCGTTGTTCTTCTTCGCGTCCTTGTCGTTCTTCTTGTCGTTCTTCTTCGGTTTGCCCTTGTCCTTGTCCTTCGCAGTCTTCGGCTCGTCCTTTTCGTCATCCTTCTCGTCGGCGTCTTTGCCGCGCCATCCAACGCGAAGCCAGGCACCAAACACGCAGCCGATGCGCGAGCAACCACGTTCCATGCTCGGTTCGCCGTTGCCAGCGGTGGTGGAGGTCGAGGTGCTGGTCGGGAGATTCACTTCACGCCAGTGAAAGCCACCGTCGACAGTTTCGGCCGCAGTGCCGGTACGACCCAGCACCAATGCGAGCTCCCCGCTCATCATGGTTCGGTCGATGTCGCTCTCGACTTTGCCCACGCGCACGTTGCCGTCGAAGCTGATGCGCACACCAACGAACGGACCGGCGGCCACCACCCAACCGGCGATCTCCTTCCGGTTGCGCTGGAGCATGCCGTCGAGCCAGAGGCCCTTGCGGAGCAGAGCGATGGTCGGAGCATCTTCCTTCGGCAGCTTGAGACGAGTGCTCGCCGCCTTGCCGTCGGGCTTGATCAAAGTGAGCGTACCCGACGCCCCGAGCCGCGGCGGAACGATGACTGCGATGCGCCCGTCGTCCAGCGCGACGATGCGCTCGACGCCGTAGTCGCCCTTCACGCGGATCTCCTGCAGCTTTCCATCGCGGGCGCGGATGCAGTACGCCCCGCTCTGGGAGCTTTTGATCTTGCCTTTGCAAGGTCCGCGAATGACCAGCATGCCATTGCCGGAGGAGGCAACGTACCGCGGCTCGTCGAACGTCATCACTTGCCGGAGGGAGAGCGGCGGCTCGAAGGCTTGCACGGTCGTTCGCCCGCGCTCTTCGCCACAGACGAAGCCGAGGCCGTCACCCAGCGGGATGCCGCTGCAGTTGCCGCCACCGAACGCGTGCTCATCGACGTCGATGAGCTCCCCGTCGCTCAGGCGAACTCGGCCCAGTGCGCCGTCTTTGGCGACGAGCGCGGTCTTCTTGTCCTCCGTGATGCCCCGGGAGAGCGCCAATGCCAGAGGCAGCTTGCCCAAGGGGCCAACCCGCGGCGGCTCGGGGCCGGTGTTGGAGGAGGAGATGGCCACCGGCTGGCTCGAGCTACCCGGAGGCCGCCCGCCGCCAATGAACAGCACGTCGTCTTCCGAGCTCGCGTTGTTGAGACGCACGGTCCCGCCGGAATCGATGACGTAGCGTCCACCCGCAGACATCACGACGATGCGCTTCTCGTCGTCGAGCGAGACACCGTAGGTCTGGCCGAGTCCGAGGGCGCGCCAGGTCGCACCGGCATCGAACGTGACGAGAGCTCCCTGAAACGGTACCTCGACGGCACCAAACCACCCGTCGGCGAAGGCCATACTGGAAAACCCAGGCGAGACCGGCAGCGGACCGAGATCCGTCGGCTTTCCGTTGCCATCCAGCGCGATCACGTCGAGGGAGCGCTGGTCGAGAACATAGAGGCGGTCGAAGCCGTCCACGATCCGTTCCACGTCGATGTCGATGTTGGCCACCGGCTCGAGCTTCGCGGTCCACTTCGTCGCATGCCAAATCGACGTATTCGACGAGGCCGAGGCATAGAACAGAAACCCACCGCCGAGCCGCTCCGGCAGCTCCAGTACCTTCACCTGCCTGCCCAGGGGAAACAGCTCCCGAGCCCGATCGATGGATCCGTCGCGCTGGGTGAGGATCCGCATGCCCTGGGAAATGGTCCGGCTCGCACCATCGGGATCCACTGTCGTGAACGTCGTCCCCGCCTCCGGCATGGCGATGATTCGCGCCGGGCTCACGAAGTGGATGGGAGGAACGAGCTTGTCCCCCTTCGCGCTCGGGCTCGCCACATGGGTCGCTGCTGTGTGCGAGCAGCTCGCCGCCAGCACCACGAGGACGAGGGGCAGGGTGCTGGGGCGTTGCCAAGTCATGAAGCGCGATTCTGACATAGGCGGTTTTGGCTGTCCGGTCATCTAGCGTCCGCTTGTCGCCCGAAGGTCGAGCGTGGTGTAGAGTTCAGCCGGCGCATTTCTCGCCCAGGCTGAATCGAGCCAGCGGCGGAGAGCGCGCCCAGGAGCCGCGCCAGCATGGAACACGTAGTAGCCGTAGTCGGGGCCACCGGAGCCGTCGGACGGGAAATGTTGCGAACGCTCGAGCGTCGAGGATTCTCGACGGAAAGAGTCATCGCACTGGCCTCGGAGCGATCGGCCGGCAAGAAGCTCCCGTTTCGTGGTGCCACCCTCGAAGTCCTGCGCCTGGAGCCCAAGGCCTTCGATGGGGTCACGGTCGCTTTGTTCAGTGCTGGGGCCACGGTATCGAGAGAGTTCGCCCCGATTGCCGCTAACGCGGGGGCAGTGGTGATCGACAACTCGAGCGCATGGCGCATGGACCCCGAAGTGCCCCTCGTGGTTCCCGAGGTGAATCCCCAGGCGGTCATGCATCGCCCCAAGGGGATCATCGCCAACCCGAATTGCAGCACGATTCAGCTCGTGGTCGCTCTCAAACCCCTCCACGACGCAGCCCGAATCAAGCACATCGTCGTCTCCACGTATCAGGCGACGAGCGGCAAAGGACAGGCCGCAGTGGAGGAGCTCCGAGCCCAGATCGCGGCCATCGCTGCGGGACGTGAGCCCGAACACGAGATCTTCCCCGCGCAGATGGCGATGAACGTCCTCAGCGACTGGAAGCCGGGCGAAAACGGTTATTCGGAGGAAGAGCTGAAACTGGTCAACGAAACCCGCAAGATCATGGGCGACAAGGACATCGGAGTGACCCCCACCTGCGTTCGAGTCCCGGTGGTCCTGAGCCACAGCGAGAGCGTTCACGTCCAGTTCCACTCTCCCATGAACGCCCAGCGAGCCCGCGAGCTTCTCGCCGACGCGCCCGGCGTAGAGCTGTGTGACGACGGAACCTACGTTGCAGGCCAAGAACCCCAGCCGATTCGCGCGGCCAACACCGACCCGGTCTACGTGGGCCGCATCCGCGACGACCTCGCGGTACCCGGTGCCCTGAACCTGTGGATCGTTGCGGACAACCTGCGCAAGGGCGCGGCTCTGAACGCAGTTCAGATCGCCGAGCTCATCGCATGAGGTGCTCGTGAGCTCGAAGCGTCCGGTTTCTCCCGGCGCCGAGGAAATCCTCGGCCTGTACTTCCCGATCCTCGATCACGGCTTTGTCGCGCTGGTCGACTACATGGGCACCGACGAGTGCATCGAGCGCGCCGCTCGCGTGAGCTACGGCTACGGCACGCGCAAGGCGTCGCTCACCCGCGGTCTTTTGCGCTACCTCCGCCGCCACCTTCACACCACGCCGAGCGAAATGGTGGAGCTCAAGTTCCATTGCTCGATGCCGATGTTCGTCGCACGCCAGTGGATTCGGCACAGAGCAGCGAATGTGAACGAGTATTCGGGACGGTACTCGCTGATGCCGATGTTGTTCTACACGCCGAGCGCCGAGCAGCTGCAGACCCAGAGCAAGCAGAACAACCAGGGACGAAGCGGCGCGCCGGTTTCCGAAAAGGAGTACGCGGAAGCCCTCGCGCGTTGGGAAGAGATCCGCAAGCTGAGCCAGAGCGCCTACGAGTGGATGACTGGGCACGAGATGGCTCGGGAGCTCGCGCGCATCGATCTGCCGCTCTCGACCTACACCCAGTGGTACTGGAAGATCGATCTTCACAACCTGCTCCACTTCTTGAAGCTCCGCGTCGACTCCCACGCACAGTGGGAAATCCAGGAGTACGGCCGCACCATGGCCGGAATGTTGAAGAGGCTCGCGCCCCATTCCTACGAAGCCTGGGTCGACTACGACGTGTGCGGCTCGCGCATGAGTCGCATGGAGCTCGAAGTGATTCGAAAGCTCCTCGTCGCAAGCCCGGAAGGCATTTCAACGAAGGACTCCGACCCGCTCAATCGAGCGGCACTGGAGGCTCTGGGCCTGAGCCGACGCGAGAATCGACGAGCTCATCGAAAAGCTCGGGCCCGCGAGTATGCCGGACTTCGAGCTCGATGTTTCCAAAGCGGTCGGGCCGGAGGTCTTCGCGGAGCGCCTGGCCGCCGCGGTGCCGAAGGTCGACAAGCCTCCGTCGGATTGAGGGCCTTCACGGGATCTCGTTCCACGGCAGCGTGTCCCAATCCTTGTCCAGAACGGCGACATCTCCGTGGGTGTTCGCGATCTCGATGATGCCCTCACAACCCGCAGTCCTGTTGCTCGTGAGGCACGGAATGGGTCCTTCACCGACGTACACGGGTTGCGTGGCGGTGTACGGGTACTCGCAAACGTCCGGACTCACCCAGGGAAACGAGGTCGTGGCCTGATGGTTCGAACCGAAGGCGAGCGCGCGAAGCGCCTTGGTGCAGTAGTCCGCGGGGAGCGCGACGGCGACGAGTGGTTGTGCGTTGGTTCCGTCCGGTCGGGAGATCACCGAGACACGACCGTCGACAACGGGCGTGACCGAAACGATCATCGCAAAGGAGGCTTCCACGGTGACGCTCCCCGTTACATCCCGCAGGCGAACGGACCCGAAGACTGCGTTGGCACTCACGGTTACCGGCGCGTCGACCGAGCCCGTGGGCACCTCGACCAGTAACCGCTCGCAACCGGTCGAAAACGCGCTGACTCCGCCGTGGTCGCTCGCTGCGTGCTGGCACGCGATGTTGATGAACGGTTGGTTCTGCTGGTCTTCGCTGCGATAAAAACCGAACTGCTCCTCTACGTCGGCGAAGGCAGCGTTAGCTTCCTCGTCCGAGGACGCGTCGGCCGACGGCCATGCGGTGACGCGGACGTACTCGAGCCCCGGAACACCGACGACCTCGATGTTCCCTCGCTCGTCGTAGATGTTCACCGTCTCCCCGGCGTAGGCCAAATCCGCCTCGCGAGTGAAAGGAGTGTTGGAAATTTTCTGGGGCTGGGGTTCGTAGAAGGTCACGTTGTCGCAGCCGGCCAGCAAGATTACGCAGATTAGAAGTAAAGAACGCATGACCCGAAGGCGAAGCAACGAGCGTGCCTCGAAGACTGCCCGCGGTTTTGTGCGCTAGGTCGTGCATCCCGCCAACCCGGGTTCACGTGAAGTTCGTGCCTCGCGGTGAGTGCAAGACACGCTCCCAGCGCGGTGTTTCGTAGCGTTTCACCGCCCCTGCCCGCACCAGAGCGACGCCGCTCCAGTACGGATATCATGCTTTTTGGCGATGCGACGCGACACCACGGGAGGCAGCGTCACCGTACTCGGGCGGCTGGCGAGCACGCGTGGACTGACCGCCTACTTCCTGCTCCTGCTCGCGACGATTCCGTTGATAGCGGTGACCGCGCGGCAAGCAGAAGTGCGCCTTGCGTTGCCGGACGTCGGGATCGACGTGAACTCGGATCTAGGTGTCGAAAGCTTCGATGCACGCTGGACCGACGTGAAGCAACGCGATCGCATCGTCGCGCTCGACGGCATCCCGCTGAAAGATCCCGCCGACTGGGTCGACCGCTCGCTCTCTCACCCGGACACGCCCCTTCACGTCACGTTCGAGCGTGACGGACGGCAGTGGGTCAGCACCGCCGCAGCGACACCCATCGCCTGGAACGATCAGATGGCGGTGTGGCTTCGACTCGCCACTGCCGCGACGCTCATGATCATGGGCCTGGTGGCGTTCGTAATGCGTCCAGGCATCGCAACCACTTGGCTCCTCTTGTTGGTGTCCTGGGATCTCGGCTTGTTCTTGCTCTTGAAGATCCTGCTCTACTTCGACCCACGCTTCTACAAGCAGTCCACGATTTACCCGTGGGCAGTGATGACCGGCGTTGGGCTGCATTTCCTGTGTTACTTCCCGCGACGCATTCGTTGGGTCACCGACAAGCCGCTCCGGGTCTTGGTGCTGTACATTCCCGTTGCGCTCGCCCCGTTGGTTCACCTGCTGTCGGCCGTGACGGCGATGTCGACCATCGCGACACTCTGGGGCGCCGTTGCTGGCATTCTGGTCGTGGGCACTTTGTCCTGGCACTATCGGGACGTTCGACGCGGTAGCGACGAGAAGGTGCGCTCTCAATATCGCGCGCTGATTGTTGGGTTCGCCGGCGGGCTCGTGATCCCGGGGGTCTGGAATTGGGCGCGCCTCAGCCTGAACATCGGAAACAGTCCCTGGGCTGCGCACTACAACGCGCTGCCCCTCGTACTCTTCGTCGGCGTGATGGCCTACGCGGTGGTTCAGCACAACGCACTGGCGATCGATCGCTTCACCGCATCCGTGGTCGGCTATGGCGTGACGACGATCGTGCTGGGCACTGTCTTTGCATTCGCTCTCTTGGGGATCCCACTTCTCTTGGGAGAGGGTGGGGGGCAGTCTCCCGCCCTCTTGGTCGGCGCCACCGCACTCACTTTCGCCAGCTTTTCGCCGCTCTATCGACGAGTCAAAGTGTGGGTCGATCGGCAATTTTTCCGGGAGCGCGCCGACGTCTCTCAGATCGCGGACTCACTGCGCGCGCTGGTCCTCGCGCTCCAGCGAAGCAGTCGCGAAGAAGCCATCGAAGCCGTGTTCGCGGCCACCGGGATCCTGTCGAGCGACCGCACGGAGCTGTGGCTGTTGGGCGCGGACGGAAAGGAGCTACGCCCGGAGCGTCGCTCCAGCAGCGGCCCGATCGAGAGCCTGCACATCGACGGTGCCCTCGGCAACGCGCTCCGGAGTGGAACCACCGCCGGAGTCGAAGAGCTGGCTCCCCGGGTGTTCGACTTGCGCGCCCAAGACGAGCTCTGGAAGCACGAGCTGGCGATGGTTTCACCGGTGATGGTGCGAGGCGTTCTCGCGGGCTTCTTGGGGGTCGGCCGCAAGCGGTCGGGTGGACCCTATGGGCTCGAGGAGCTCGCGTTCTTGACGATCGTCGCAGCTCAGCTCGGGAGCATTCTCGAACGCCAGCAGGGCGACAGCACCGAGCTCGGGCGTTATCACCTCGAGCGGCGCATCGGTACCGGCGGGATGGCCGAAGTGTTCCTCGCCTGGCAGGTCGGTCCGGGGGGCTTCGAGCGCAAGGTCGCCATCAAGCGCCCCCTGCCCCACGTCAACGAAGAGCCCAACGCCGTCGCCGCGTTTCTCGACGAAGCGAGACTCGCTGCGCATCTCCAACATCCACACATTGCGCAAGTCTACGATGTGGGCGAGAGCAGCGGCGCGTACTTCATCGTGATGGAGTACGTCGACGGTCCGAGTCTGCGTCAGGTCATCCGGAGATCCCGCGAACGCGGGACACGCATGCCGCTCGATGTCGCCGCGGCAATCCTCTCGTCCGTGCTCTCGGCGCTCGGGCACGCCCACAGCCAGTGCGACGAGCGCGGCCGTCCGCTCCGGCTCGTTCATCGGGACATCACGCCCCGCAACATCCTCCTGAATCGACGCGGCGAAGTGAAGCTCGTCGACTTCGGCATCGCACGCGCTCAGTTCCAGCTTCACGTGACCCGCACCGGCACGGTCAAGGGCACCCTGCCCTACATGTCCGCAGAGCAGGCCACGGGCGTCGACATCGATCAGCGTAGCGATCTCTACTCCGCCGCCGTGGTGTTCTACGAGCTCTTGACCGGTGAGCCGGCGCATCCGGACGGGCCCTCTCCCGAGCCCGCAAAGCGAGCTTCCGGGCTCGCCGACCTCCCGCGCTCCCTCGATGCAGTGCTCGAGCGCGCCATGCAGTTCGAAAGCAAAGCGCCGGTATTCGTCTGCGGCGGATCAAAATCAGGCGCTGCTCGATGGCATCGCGCCCCTCACCCCCGCATCGCCCGAAAGAGTGGCTGAGTTCGTCGCATCGGTCTGTCCCGAAGAAGTCGTGGACTCGAACGCAGCGAACACGCTGGTCGGTCCCGGTGACGCAGCTCCCCACGAGGACGAATCCGATGAAATCGCAACCGAGGAAAATAACCCGGGCGCCCTTTCATGAAGCCGCTAGGGCATCGGGAAGACCGCGAGTCCTTGCACGGGCGAGCTGAAGCTGCCACCCACGTAGAGCGCGTCGCAGTCCACGAATACTTCGTGCACACCGGTCACGCTATTGAAGCCAGCGTCCCAGTCGACGACAGCGCCGTCGCTCACGCGAACGACGTAGAACTTCTTGCGCGTGATGGTGGGGCCTCCGGGGTACACGTAGTCCCAGTGGCCGCCCACGAACACGTACTGGTCGTTGGCGGCGATCCCTTGATGGTCGCCGTCCGCTGATCGAAACCAGAGCTCGTCGTTCTTTCCAGCCACCGGTTCGAATGCGCGGACTCGATTACCGCCGTTCGCGCCACTACCGGCAACCGCGACGACCAGGCGACCGCCGTCGGGAGTCAGCGCGGCGTCGTAGATTGGCTGAGGTGCGGAGGGATTCACGGGCCAGGTCGGACTCCACGCCGTGGGCGAAGCGTTGTCGGTCTGGAGCGCCGCGATGTGAACCCGGGCCTTGCCCCCGGCAGTCGTGAACTTTCCAGCGACGTAGGCAAGCTTTCCGTCGGGCGAAATCAACACGTTGCGCGCGGTGTCGTTCAGCTTGGGATCGAACGCATCCAGACTTCCCGTTGCGGCGTCCACTCGTGCGACGCGCCCGCGAGATTGACCGGCCACCGATTGGAAGCCCCCCGCCAGGTACACGGAGCTCCCGGTGGTCGCGACCTGATACACGACGGCGGCAACGGGAACGTCGAAGCTCTTTTCCACCGCACCGGTCGAGGCGCTGACTTTCGCAAAGTTCTTCCGAGCCACTCCCCCCACGTGAGCGAACTCGCCCCCGACGTAGACGAATTTGCCGTCCGGCGAGACCGCGAGGGTGCGGACTTCGCCGTCCACGTCGGGGTTCCACCCGGAGAGTTGACCGGTGTTGGCGTCGAATGCGCCTGCGCGGTTTCGTGCCGCGCCACCGAGAGTCGTGAACGCGCCTCCAACGTAGACGACGCCGTAAGACTTTGCGATGGCGCGGATCCGCCGATTGCTTTCCGTCTCGAGTGTGGTCGACCCGGCCGGTCCGTCGGGATCGGGAAACGACGGGTCGGGGGTCTCGGACGGAAGCGTTCCACAATTCACGGACACGCCGCCCGTTCCCGCAGCGCCACCTGTTGCACCGGAGCCGCCGCTGCCGGTCGTTCCCGCCACGCCTCCTGTGCCGCTCGTCCCCGCTGCACCGCCGGTCTCTGCACCCGACGCGCCGGCACTCGAGCTGCCTGCCTCACCGCCGGCACCTGCGCTTCCTTCCGCTGCAACACCTGCGGTCCCTCCGCTCGACCGAGCATCAGCGAGGGCGCCGTTGTCGCCGCAGCCAACGAGGATCCACGACAGAAGCAGAAGGACGAGAGAAGAACGGCTCATTCCCGTGCGAGTGCAACGAGTGTGCCGTCAAACGAACGCAATCTTTCTGCCTCGGGGTGTCAGGCGTCGTCGCAGTGAGCCTCGTCTGGTGCGACGCAAAACGTCGCACCGATGACGAAGCTCAGACGCTATCTTTCACGCCATGATTTGCTGCCTGGACGTGGACTACCAGCCCACCCTGGTCACGACGGCGTGCGCCGGCTTCGACACCTGGCCGGACGAGGTCGCGCGGATCGAGGTCGTCATCCGACATGCAGGTTCCGCCGAACCCTACCACCCCGGCGCATTCTACCAGCGAGAGCTCCCGCATGTCCTGCGAGCACTCGAGCGCATGCCGGCGGTCGACACTATCATCGTGGACGCCTACGTCTGGCTCGGGGTCGGCCAGCCCGGCCTCGGCAAGCACCTACATGACGCCACAGGTGTTGCCGTGATCGGTGTGGCGAAGACACGCTTCTCCGGTGCAGACGCCATCGAGGTCGAGCGTGGAACCGGATCACGACCGCTCTACGTGACGACGGTTGGGATGGACGAGCAGATTGCTGCCGCTCACATCCGGTCGATGCATGGGGCACATCGGATCCCCACGTTGATCAAGCGAGTCGACACGCTCGCCCGAGCGCGTGCGACGTAGTCTCTCCCTCTAGCTCAGAACTTCGCGACCATGTGGAAGCCGTAGCGCCCCGATCCGTCCACCCGAGGGCGAAGCAGGATGGGGGCTGAGCTTCCTCCGCCGATGGCACTCGACGTCGGCAGAACACGAACCGACACGGCAGAGCCTGGAACCACGAGGTCTCGAGTGATGACGAGACCTCCGAGAAGCGCCTTGTAGCTCAGGCTGCTGCCCTTCGACTTCTTCACGTTGGCCCGTGGTGCATCCGCGGCCGGCGCGGGGGTCACGGCATCCGTTGGAAGGCGAAGATTGGACGGCAGCTCCGTGAGGGACTCGCGGTTGTATGAGTCCGCAGGCCCTTCTGCCCAGGCGGGCGAGCTGGCCAAGAAGGCCAAAGCTCCGAAAAGTACTGCCGTCCGTGTCACGACATTCAGAATGCCGGGACGGCGCGTGTCGGGCAAGCTTCAACGGCTGGAAATCACTTAATAAGTAGGAGCCGAGCGCACCCGCGTCCACCACCCCTCACAACCAGGTCCGATGTAGGCCCGCTGGATGAGCGGAATAATTCGTTGGACCTCCAAATGGGTAGGACAGGAGCGCACATGCGCTCACCGCTGGAGCGCCTGCTCACTCTGGTCACGTGAAATCACGTCCAGGACCAGTGGATCCGGTAAGCGCCCGTCCGTCTGAAACGCGCGCATGCTGAGGATCGGCAACCCGCCGAGCTCTGCGGCCGTCCGTCCCGAGATCGTCTGCTCGTATTTTCTGGGCTCGAAGGACGCGAGCGAGATGCCAGGGACCACGTTGATGCGGCCGAGCACATCCAGGAGCGCTTCGAGGCTGTTCATTTTCATGTAGGGGCACGTCGCGCATCCGCCCGCTGTGGAGCAGCCCTCACCACCGGCAACGCCGGGCACCACGGGAAGCAGAGCGTCCTCAGTGCGAGCGATGGCTTCGCTGGCCACCGGGAACACGATCTCGACGTCGATCTCCGGACCACCACGCTCGCGGAGCTCGGCAAGTGTCTTTTTCACGCGACGCGCGATGCTGGTGATCATGCCCGCTTCGGTGCCGAGCACGAAGCGAAGCCGAGCCGCTTGCCCACGCTCCACGGCCGAGTCCACCTTGCGTCCGATGAAGCTCAAGATGTCCGACGTCGACCCGACCACACCGCGATCGCCGCGCTGAGCCTCCAGCGCAACGGTGAACATTTCACCGGGTACTTCCAGGTGTGCCGTCACGAACGCATCTCGGTATTCGTCTCGCACTCGCTCGGCAACCTCGGCGCCAAACATGTGGTGAACGATGCAGGTCCCCTGCTCGAACCAGTGAAACCGACGTACGACTTCGTCCAGGAGCGCGCGGCTGCATCCGGGATGAACGGCACGAAGCGCCGTCTCGTCGAGCTCCCGCATGGAAGAGAAGAGATTGGCGAGGTTTTGGCCCATGTAGGTATCAGGGCCGAACCAAACGTTCACCTCCGGGATCTGCGCAAACGCCTGGAGCACGGTGCGAACGACGTTGGATGACGTGCACGTGATCGTGGGAACGAGCGCCTGAGCCTGGGCTTTCGTGTAGAGGCTCGTGTTGATGTAGATGACGTGAAGTGAGCGAGGAGTTCGGGCAGCTCGCGTGAGGTACGCACCGTACGCAGCCGCCTCGGCGCTCTCGGCCAGTGAGCACCCGATCGGATCGCTCGCCACGCGGTACACCGCCACCTTGGAGTGGCCGTTGGCGTCGAGCATCGCGCGCACGTTCTCGCTCATGAAGTCGACGCCCAGCACGATGATCGTGGACACGCCCGCCTTGGCCATCGCGACGGCGCGATCCGCCATGAGCAAGGAATCCGAAATGTGGATGTGCGGCCAGCTCGAAGCGCTGAGCACTCCCTGAAGCTCGGGGTCCATGTAGAAGTGGGCGACGATCCCGATGTTCTTTTCCGAGAGCAGGCGGGTGAGCTCGGCCACTTCCGTTGGATCGGGCTCGAGGAACCTAGCCTGGGACTCGGCGAACGCTCCCTCCGCAGAAAACCCTTCCGGCCGGATGAGGAGAGCAGGAAACGGCGCAGCGCTCATGTTTTCCTATGTAGAGCAACGTGCTGGCGACGGCCACTCGGCCGTCAATCGTCTGGCGTGCGGCCGGGCAAGCGCCCAAAGGTCTGGAGCGCGAGGTCTTTCAGCGGGCCGCACGCTTCGACGCCGAGATTCCTCTCCTCCATGGGATCGGCTGCCACGTCGTAGCAGTGCCAGCCCACGTCCCATGCGCGGGCCTCGATCTTCATGTTCTGCTTCATGTAGCCCCAGTTCTCGAAAGCGCAGCTCCAGACTCCGGCGCAGTTCGTCATCGGCAGCGCCTCCGTCGTGAGCTCGGGTCGCAGGAGGCTGTGTCCGAGCATCTTCGTCTTGTATTTCGCGATGCCCGGCTCGTCGAACAGGCCCATCAGATCGAGAATCGTCGGCGTGATGTCGACCTGAAACACGAAAGCGTCTTTCTTGGCGGCGAGATTCTTCGCTTCTTCGTCCGTGAGCGTTCCGGGCGGCGCGTCGATCCATGCCGGCACGTGGATCTCTTCATCGAACACGCTGAACGTGTGGCCCATCTGTCCGTGCTCGCGAAACGCCTCACCGTGATCCGAGAGGTAGACGATGACGGTACGCTTGCCCGCGTCGGTGGAACGCAGATGTCGGAGGATCTTCGCGATGTGCTCGTCCTGCTGATAGACGGAGTTCTGGTAGTAGTTGAAGAAGCTCGAATTCTCGTCCGGAGCTTTGCTGGTGGTCGCGGGCTGGAACGGCTGCGGGCCGTGGGGATTGATGTAATACGGGTAGTGAACGTTGGAGAGGTGCACGACGCCGAAGTACGGCTCTTTGAGCTCGTCGATCTCGCTGACGACTCGATCGGCCAAGAAGTTTTCCGGCGCGCCCATGTCGAGATCCGAAGTCGGGTCCAGCTCGGTAGCGCTGACGAATTTGCTCACGCCGAGGTTTTTCACCCACAGCCGTGCGTTGCCGAACATCATGTTCTGGCTGGTCCAGTACGCCGTGTCCCAACCCGCAGCGTGGGCGTAGTCGTACAGGAGCGGCCAGGTGTGGAGAACCTCCCGGGACTCCTGAGGACCGATGCCGGCCCAGAGCACCGCCAGGGAAACCGCCGTGCAAGAATCCATCGATCGCATCTGCGTGAATGGAAAGCGGTGGGGAAAGAGTGCGTTCGTGAAGCCCGTTCGCTGGCAGTCGGGATCGTGCTCGATGCAAGTCGCATCCGCTCGCACACTTTCGAGAATGACGAAGAGAACGTTGCGGGGAAGCGGCGGCTTCTCATCGAGCTTGGGGACCGGTAGCGAATTACGCACCCGCGGTCGCATCTGATTCGACTGATCCGTCATTCCGAGCTGGGTGCGAATCAAGCCACCCACGGCGTGCAGGTAGAGCACGTCGGGAGTCGCCGCCTGCATGTGGCGATGCTGAGTCGGAATGAAAAACGACGCGATCAAGAACACCGGCGCCAGCCACTGCGCAACGCGGGCGGGCAGGCGCCGCGGGCGGACGACGCGACGAGCGACGACCAAGATCGCGATCGCACACAGGAAAGGGGGTGTCTTCGCCCGGAGATAGTTCCCGATGTCGGCGAAGAGTTGATTGAGCACACTGTCCATGAAGTTCGACGCGAAGAGCGACACGTCGACGTTCAGGTATGCGTGGTACTGCTGGTAAAAGTAGGTCTGCCCGCCGAATGAAAACGTGACGGCGATCACGAACAGAATCGAGGCAACCCAACGCCACACGCCGGTGCGGCGCGACGCCGCGTACAGCAACGTTCCCCACAGCAACAGACTCTCGAGCATCGCGCCCGCGTAGGTCAGGCGGTAGTAGCCCGTGAACTCCAGGATGCGCTGGGAGCGCCGAGCAAGGTCGATGGCCACCACGGCCACGAAGGGGGAAAGAAGGAGGGCGACGCCCACGGCCCGGCGCACCCGGCGAATGCGCCGCCTCCGGAGCCGATCCGGGGAAACCGCAGCGATTTCTACTGCGGGCGGGCGGGGATGGGAGTCCACCTTCTGCACGGGGCCGGCATCGTAGCGCCGGAGCGGCCGGCTGCCCAGAACGCCCTCCTTGACGGGGATTGGTCCTGGCACTACGGAACTTTCAGAAAGTTCTGAAAGTTCTAAACGTGGCTGACCCACTCCACGAAGCCGAGCTCTCCGCCGCCGATGCCATCGGCGAGGTGATCGCACATTGGGGCTTTCGCAAAGCGCTCGGTCGAGTCTGGACGGTGCTCTACCTCGGCGGCGAGCCGATGGCCGCCAGCGAGATCGCAGAGCGCCTCAGCATGTCCGCCGGCTCGGTGAGCACGACCTTGGCGGAGCTCCAGCGTTGGGGCGTCGTCAAACGCGTCTGGAAGCCGGGCGAGCGTCGCGAGTACGTCGAAGCGGAGACCGACTTCTGGAAGATGATCTCCAAAGTCGTGAGCGAACGAGAGCGCTTTCTGGCCGAACGCGTCCGCGCGAGACTGGAGAGGGCGATCGAGCTCACGCGGGAAGCGCCACGAGGTGCGCAGCGCTCGATGATGGTGGAGCGCCTGCAACGACTTCAGTCGTTCGCGGTCGTCGCTCAATCGGTGCTCGAGTCGTTCATCGCGTCCCAGCAGGTGAACTTCCAGAAGTTCGGGAACCTCCTCACGTTGGCGCGAAAGAAGACGGCGAGGCGAGGATGATCGTCACGCTCTCGCGAGGGGCCAACGTCGATCTCGGTGCGACGGGGGCTGGCAGGCCTCGGTCTGTGGGTGGACAACGTCGCGCGCTCGAGCGCGGGCGACGTGCACATCATCGTCGGTCCTGGCTCGGCGGGAGTACGCCCTGGGCAAGTGGCGGAAATCTCCGGCGTGGCAGAGGTCAGCATCTCTGCCAGCGAGCATCCGCGAGTGGATGCCCACGGACCCGCGTTCGTCGTCGGGGAGATCTCCGTCGACGCCCGTCGACCGGCCGTGATCGCGGGACCCTGCGCCGTGGAATCCGAGGCGCAGATCCACCGCATCGCCGGGCTCCTGTCAGAGGAGGGCGTGCGATTTCTTCGAGGCGGCGCATTCAAGCCGCGCTCGAGCCCGTACTCCTTCCAAGGCCACGGGCTCGCAGCCCTTGGTTGGCTGCGCAACGCCGCGGACGCCTTTGGCATGAAGGTCGTCACCGAAGTGCTGAGCGAAGCGGACGTTGCGATCGTCGCCGAACATGCCGACGTGCTCCAAGTCGGCTCCCGCAGCATGCAGAGCTTCGCGCTCTTGCGGTCCATCGCGCGCGCAGGAAAGCCCGTGCTCCTCAAGCGCAGCATGAGCGCCACGCTGGACGAGTGGATGCTCGCTGGGGAGCACCTGCTCGATTCCGGCGCGCCGTCCCTCGCTTTTTGCGAGCGTGGCATTCGTCACTTCGACGGGAGCACGCGAAACCTTCTCGATCTCGGAGCCGTCGCGCTCCTGTCCCATGTCCGAGGATTGCCGGTGATCGTCGATCCATCCCATGGCGCGGGTCGGCGGGATCTGGTGCTGCCCCTCGCGCGCGCTGCGCTCGCCGCGGGCGCCGCCGGCGTGATGATCGAGACCCACGACGATCCCAGCGCCGCCCAGAGCGACGGCCCCCAGGCCATCGACCCACGCCAGGTGCGAGGTCTCGCATGACCGCCGCTCTCGGCAGTGGGGAGATGTTCGATCGCATCGCGGATCGCTACGACCTCGTCAATCGCGTGCTGTCCCTCGGCATCGACGTGCGCTGGCGCCAGAAAGCGGTTTCAGCGCTCGAGCTCAGCGAGGGCGCGCGGGTGCTCGACGTAGCAACGGGCACCGGTAACGTCGCACTCGTGCTCGGCCGGGCCGGTTGCCAAGTGGTGGGCATCGATCCTTCCGAACGGATGCTGGCGATCGCTCGGGAAAAATCCCAGAAGGCCGGACTCGAATCCAGCATCGAGCTCGAGCTCGGCTCGGCGGAACACCTACCCTACGCCGATCAGACTTTCGATGGCTGCGTGATCGCGTTCGGAATTCGGAACGTCCCCGACCGCGCCCGAGGGCTCGCCGAGATGTGTCGCGTGACGAGGCCCGGTGGACGCGTCGTCGTCCTGGAGCTCGGCGAGCCGCGCGGCGCAGCCATGGGCCGATTGGCTCGCTTCCACGTTCACAGCGTCGTGCCGTTCGTTGGAGGCTTGTTCTCGGGGTCCCGTGAATACGCATACCTTCAGCGCTCCATCGCGGCATTCCCGCCACCCGAAGAGTTCGCGGAAATGATCGCGGGTGCCGGCCTGGAGGTGGAGAGGGTGACCCCCCTCACCTTCGGGGTAGCCAACCTGTTCGTCGCGCAACGGCCGGGGGCGAAGTGAACCTCCGCGAGGCGCTCGCCTCGGCCACGCGAGAGCGTGCGCGAGGGCCCGTCGCCATCGGCGGTAGCTTCGATGTCGACCCGGACGCGCTCCTCGGGACCGCGAACGGTCCTTTTTGTTTCTGGGACAGCCGTCAGTCATCGTCGATCGAGTCGGAGGTCGTGCTCGGTCTCGGCGTATTCGCGAGACTCGGCACTCCCTCGTCGGATCGATTCACCGGGCTCCGACGAGACGCCCATCGGCTCTTCCGGGACATCCGCAAGGTCGGAAACGCGCCCGGGCCTCGCCTGTTCGGAGGAGTGTCCTTCGAAGCGGGTCATCGGGGCCCGTTCGGCGAAGCGTGCTTCGTCCTGCCGCGTCTGACTCTCACCGGAAGAGACGCGCTTCTCGTGCTCGACGAGAGCGAGCTAAGCCGCGGTCCGGAAATTCTCGAGCGTCTCACTCGTCCAGGCGAAACCCAAGAGCTCGAACCGTACTGCATCGTGGACGACGGCCGACGCGAGTACCTCAGCATGGTCGAACGAGCGCTCGGCGCCATCGAGAGCGGGCGTTTGGACAAGGTCGTCACGCGTCGAACGGTGCGACTCTCGGGAGCCCCGCGCGCCGGGCGAGCTCTCGCGGCTCTTTCTGGCGCGCCCGGCTCCACGCGCATTGGGTTTTCCATCGGCGATGCCGAGCTCATCGCGGCAACTCCGGAGCTCTTGTGCTCTGTCGACGCCGAGGACGTGAAGACGGAAGCCGTTGCGGGAACGGTTCCGAGCGAAGCGCCCGAGGGAGCGCTCTCCGAAAGCGAGAAGGACCTCCGCGAGCACGCTTTCGTCGTAGCGGCAGTGTTGCAAGCACTCGGTTCGCTGGGTTTGCACCCGACGGAGCGCGACAAGCAGGTTCGCGTGCTGCGTCACGTCCTGCACTTGGTGACCCCCATCACTGCCAAGAGATCACCCGATCTCCACGTGCTCGACGTGGTGCGCGCGCTGCATCCCACTCCCGCCGTGGGCGGGGCGCCTCGACAGGCCGCGCTCGCGCTGTTGACGGAAATCGAGCCCGAAGGCCGCGGACCCTATGCCGCACCGTTCGGCTGGTTCGACGAAGCCGGATCGGGCGTCTTCGTCGTCGGCATTCGGTCGGCTGTGTTTCATTCGGACCACGCCGACGTGTTCGCCGGTGGAGGGATCGTCGCGGGATCCGATCCCGAGCGCGAGCTCCGCGAAACGGATTGGAAGCTTCGCACCATTTTCGGAGTACTGGGACTCACGTCGGGGGACGCTTGAAATCGAGCAATCTCCACACCGCGCATGCGCGACTCTTCGTGCGTGCCCTTGCCAGCTCCAGCGTGCGGCATGCCGTGGTGTGTCCCGGCTCGCGCTCCACGCCGCTGGCGCTCGCGCTGGCAGCCGAAGAAGACATCGCGGTCGACGTAGTCATCGACGAGCGAAGTGCCGCGTTCGTGGCACTCGGCCAGGCCCGGATCACCGGCCAGCCTTCGGTACTGCTCTCTACTTCGGGAAGCGCGGGCGCTCATTTCTACCCGGCGATCCTCGAAGCGGAGCGCGCATTGATCCCGCTCCTGGTCGTGACCGCCGACCGCCCCTGGGAGCTGACCCACGCGAGTGCGCACCAGACCCTCGATCAAGAAAAGCTCTACGGCCATCACGTGCGTCGAGCGCTGTCCCTCGGTCCGCCCGACCCGGCGGCGCTCGCGCACGTGCCCCGCATCGCTGCCCATGCAGTACTGGCCACGCTCGCGCCCATCCCCGGACCGGTTCACGTCAACGCCGAGTTTCGTAAGCCCCTGGAACCCGTGAGCGAACGAGGCGAACCCTGGGAGGAAGACTTCGAGGCGCTCCTCGCCCGGGGAGCACCGCGGGTATTTTCGCCAACGCTCGTCGCTTCGCAATCGGGCGTCGATGCGCTGCGTCACGTCGTCGCGCGCGCGGAGCGCGGAGCCGTCATCGCGGGACCCAGCTACGGTGATCCGGACCCACTCGCTCGGAGCGTGGCCCGCTTCATCGAACGCTCTGGATTTCGATTGTTCGCCGAGGCGACGAGCGGGCTCCGGTTTCACCCAGCCACCGCGGAGTGGGTCGAGACTAGCCCCCTTCCTCTCGCGGACGTCGATGTCGCTATCGAGATCGGCGCGCCGACCACGTCCCTCGCGCCGAGCCATCGCGCGACTCGAGTGATCCTCGCCCCCGACGGCGTGCCCGATCCCTCCGCCCGCGCCCACAGCATCGTGCTCGGCGACGCCGCGCTCCTCTTGGACGCCATGGAGCCGGATCGAAAGGCGCGCTGGACGACGTCTCGGCCGCCCGATCAGGATCCGGTCAGCGACGCACTCACCGAGCCCTGTCTGGCTCGACTCTTGTCCGACCGACTGCCCGACGGCAGCGTCCTCGTCGTCGGCAATAGCCTCCCGGTACGGGACCTGGATCGATTTGCTCGGCCGCGACCGGCGGGGATCCGTGTGCTGCATCAGCGCGGCCTGGCTGGCATCGATGGGCTGATTGCCGGGGCCGTCGGCGCTCGCAGCGTGCTCTCGCGAAACGTCGTCGTCGTGGCACTCCTGGGCGACGTATCGGCTCTTCACGATGTCGGCTCCCTCGCACTGGTCGCTCGTCTCGAGGCACCCCTCGTCTTGTGCGTCGTGGAAAACGCGGGTGGCCGCATCTTCGGAGAGCTTCCGATTGCCAAGAGCACGGCACCGGACGACTTCGAGAGGTTCTTCCTCACGCCTCCCGGTCCGGCGTTCGCCGACGTGGCCCGCGCCTTCGGCATCCAGACCACTGGAGCCCACGAGCCCCACGGATTCGTCCGGGCAATCGACGAAGCACTCGCGAGCTCTTCTCCTACGGTCGTCGTCGCACACGTCGACCCGACCCAGAGCTCCCATCACCGGAGCCGCCTGTGCTCCGTTCCCCCTCAGGAGATCGCTCATGAACATGCCTGAATTCCAACGACAACAGGGCTACGAGGACATCTTCTACGAAAAGGCCGAAGGCATCGCAAAGATCAGCATCAACCGCCCCGAGGTCAGGAACGCGTTTCGGCCCCAGACGGTCACCGAGATGCAGCGAGCGTTCTCGGACGCTCGCGACGATTCGAAGATCGGTGTGGTGATCCTCACCGGCGCAGGCGACGAGGCGTTCTGCTCCGGTGGCGATCAGCGCGTGCGCGGAGATGCAGGCTACGTGGGCGCGGACGGCGTACCGCGGCTCAACGTGCTGGATTTGCAGCGCCAGATCCGCACGCTTCCCAAGCCCGTGATCGCGATGGTCGCCGGATATGCCATCGGCGGCGGGCACGTCTTGCATCTGGTGTGCGATCTGACGATTGCAGCCGACAACGCGCGCTTCGGCCAGACCGGACCCAAGGTCGGAAGCTTCGACGGTGGCTACGGGGCGTCGTACCTGGCGCGCATCGTGGGCCAGAAGAAAGCTCGCGAAGTTTGGTTTCTGTGCCAGCAGTACGACGCGAAGGAGGCTCTCGACATGGGGCTCGTGAACAAGGTCGTCCCCCTTGCAGAGCTCGAGCGAGAAACCGTCGCGTGGTGCCGAAAAATCCTCGAGCACAGCCCCCTCGCCCTGCGCTGCCTCAAAGCCAGCCTGAACGCCGACTGCGATGGGCAGGCGGGCCTGCAGGAGCTTGCCGGCAACGCGACGCTCCTCTTCTACATGACCGCAGAGGGGCAAGAAGGACGAAACGCTTTCGTCGAAAAGCGACCCCCGGAGTTTTCTCGTTTCGAGCGACTGCCGTGACTTCCTCCGCAACGCTCCCCTCGCTACCTGCACCGGGATCCGCGCGAGCGTGGCTCCTGGCGGCACGTCCCGCGACGTTGACGGCCGCGGTCGCCCCGGTCGCGGTCGGTGCCGCGGCTGCTCGAGCTTCGGCGCCGGTACATTGGCCCGCGGTCGTCGCAGCCCTCGCGGGAGCCCTCGCCATTCAGGTCGGCACGAATTTCGCGAACGACGTGTTCGACTTCGAGAAGGGCGCGGACGACGAGCAGCGATTGGGTCCACCCCGCGCCGTTCAAACCGGCCTGCTGTCGCCTCGGGACATGCGCCGGGGAATGGTCGCGGCATTCGCTCTGGCGATGGTCGCCGGTAGCTACCTGGGATTCGTGGCCGGTCCGGTAATCATCGCCATCGGAATCGTCTCGATCCTGAGCGGCGTTGCCTACACCGCCGGACCGTACCCACTCGGCTACCACGGTCTGGGCGATCTGTTCGTGTTCTTGTTCTTCGGTCTCGTGGCGGTGCTGGGCACGACCTACGTGGCCGCTGGCACCCTGACTTCCACCGCGCTCCTGGCGGCTGTCGCAGTGGGCGCCCTCGCAACGAATGTGCTCGTGGTCAACAACGTTCGCGATCGAGAAACGGACGTGCTCGCCAACAAGCGTACGCTCGTCGTGCGCTTCGGTCGCCGCTTTGGACTGCTCGAGTACGCCGCGCTCCTGGCGATCGCGTTCTCGATCGTGCCGCTGCTGGTGCTCCGAGGCGCTCCCCCGGGCGTGCTCCTGGCCCTCTTGCCTTTCCCATTTGGCGTCGCTCTCGCCCGCGCGCTCTGGAACAACCACGGCCCCTCTCTCAATCGAGTGCTGGCTGGAAGCGCTCAGCTGCTCTTGGCGACGAGCGCGCTCCTCGCGCTCGGATTGTCGCTGGGTCGCTGAATGTCGGCCGTGCGGATCCTCGATTGGGGCGGCCCGACGGCTCCCATCGAGAACGCTCGCCACAGCTGGACCGAGCGCCGCGGACTACTCCTCGTCCTCGAAGACGCGAGCCTGGGCGAAGCCACGCCTCTTCCCGAATTCGGGGACGACAACCTCACGCGGGCAAGAGAGGCACTCGAGACTGCGGCCATTGGCGCGTTGCTCGAGCTTCGTCATCCAAACGACCTCGCCGCCGAGCTCCAGCGCGTCGCGAGCCCGAGCGCCCGGTTTGCTCTGGAAACCGCGCTCCTCGATCGACTGGCGCGCACCCGTGAGCAGCCCTTGGCCGACCTTCTCGCAGGCTGCCGAGTGACCGAATCCGTTCCGCTGGCAGAGCTCGGGGGAATGCTCGGGATGGATCAGCCGCATCCACGCACCGGCGCGATCAAATTCAAGGCGCGGGGAAGGGACCTCGTCCTCGAGGAGCGCGCGCTCGCCGATCTCCGGAGCCGGCTGGGCAGCGAGATCGAGATCCGATTGGACTTGAACGGGAGCCTCGATCTCGATCCCGCGCGACGTGCTCTGGAGATGTACGGGCGCTACGACGTTCGCTTCGTCGAGGAGCCCGTCTCGGGACGCCGACTCTTGGAGCTGGGACAAACCGCCGTTTCGTGGCTTGCCGACGAGTCCCTCCGAGACGGATCTCTCGCAGACGAGCTCGTGAATTGCGAAGCGTGCGCCGGAGTCGTGCTGAAGCCGACGCTGCTGGGAGGGCTCACGCGATGTCTCGCGCTGGGCAAGCTCGCGAAAAGCCGCGACAAACTCGCTCTCGTCTCCCACACTTTCGAGGGTCCGGTAGCTCTCGCAGCGGCTGCCGAGCTCGCGCTCGCGCTATCGCCCGAAGAGGCATGCGGTCTCGATCGACACACAGCGCTCGATGCGTTCGCTCGCTGTGAGATCCCCGTGCTGACGAGCACGCGCATCGAACCGGTTCATCGTCAGGGCATCGGCATCGCGTGGAACGATCTCCCATGACCGCGGTGCTGATCGCCGACGGCGCGTGCGTCTCTCATTCCGAGATCGAGCGCACGTCCGCGGGGCTCGACGCGTTGCTGTCCTCCCGCGGCGTCGACCGGGGGAGCGTGCTGGCGTTCCCAGCGAATCCCGACCCTCCGAGCGTGGAGCTCGCCCTCGCCCTGTTCCACGCCGGGCGGCCCATGCTCCCGCTTCATGCCCGCTGGACCCCGACCGAGCGAGCTGCAGCGCTCGCCGCCGTCCCACGGGTCACGAGCTTCGAGTCCGATGAGATCCCCGAGCTACTCGGGCGCGCTTCCCGAACGGAAGCTCCCCTGCGCGAAGCGCCGCGGGCCGAGTCCCTCGCGGCAATCGTTTTCACGTCCGGAACGAGTGGAAGCCCGCGTCCCGTGTTTCTCTCGCGTCACGCCTTCGCCGAAAGCGCGCGATCGAGCGCGCTGAATCTGGGTTGGCGGGACGATGACCGCTGGCTTCTGAGCTTGCCGTTCGCCCACGTCGGAGGACTGTCCGTTGTCACACGATGCCTGCTCGCTCGGCGCACAATCGTCCTGTCGGCTTCGGAGCCCCCAGCCGTTTTGTCGGCGATTGCCCGACACCGGGTCAGTCTGGCGAGCCTCGTTCCCTCCCAGCTTCATCGCTTGCTGGAAGAGGATCGAGAAAACTCCCTGGCGAACACTCGTGCCCTCTTGATCGGCGGAGCGGCTCTCGGAGTCCCGCTTCGCCGTGAAGCTTTCGAGCGCGGCTTGGTGGCCCTCGCTTCCTACGGTTTGAGCGAGACGTGCGCACAAGTCGCGGCGCAATCACCCGCCGGCGAGCGGGACCCCGAAAGCATGGACTCAGGCCGGCCGCTTGCGGGAGTGTCCATTCGAATCGAGGAGCCGAACAGAGATGGAGTCGGGCGCATCCACGTCCAAAGCCCAACGCTCATGCAAGGCGTGCACGATCTCGAGACGAACGATCTCGGCAGGATCGACGAACAGGGTCTCCTGTTCGTACTCGGCCGCGCGGACGACGTGATCATCACCGGCGGAGAAAAAGTTCATCCCTTGGAAATCGAACGCGCAGCGACGCTGGGCGCTGGAATCGTGGATGCACTCGCGTGCGGACTGCACGACGATCGCTGGGGTGAGATCGTCGCGCTCGCCGTCGTGGTTCGACCCGGAATCGATCCAATGCGTAGTCTCGAAAACGCCTTCGCCGAGCTGGCCCCCTACAAGCGACCTCGGCGCATCGCGGTCGTCGGTGCATTGCCGCTCGGTCCATCCGGCAAGTCAGACCGCGGACGCGTCGCGCGGGAGCTTTTCGGCTGAACTGGCCCGGGGGAGCGGAACGTGACACGCTCTCGTTGGGTGATCGCGATGCGGAAACGATGGATCCCATTGTTCGGCGTGCTGGTCTTTGGGTGCACCCAGGACTTCGAGGCCTTTGATACCAGCGGGTCTGCGGGCTCAGGTGCCAGCGCTACGGGGGGAAGCGGTGGTTCGAGCTCCGGTGGTCTCGGTGGAGCAACCGGCGGCACGGGCGGAGCCACCGGCGGAGCGGCGGGCACGGTCGGAACTGGCGGGGCGACCGGCGGAGCGGGTGGAGCGACCGGCGGCACGGGTGGAGCGACCGGCGGCACGGGTGGAGCGACCGGCGGTACGGGTGGAGCGACCGGCGGCACGGGCGGAGCGACGGGCGGAACCGGTGGCACCGGCGGAGTCCCGACCTGCGAGAAGATCTACTCCGGCATGACCGGCGTGAACGCGGTGTGCGTCGACAGCGACAGCGTGTGCGAAATGAACTTCGCCAGCAAGACCGCTACCTGCGCAGAGATTTGCGGCGCCGGGGGCGGTGAGTGCACGGGAGTGTTCGACAACCAAGGTCCGTGTGGTCACACCGGACCTGAGCTCCAGTGCACCACGACCGCGCTCAACGGTGGCATCTGCGTGTGCACCCACGGCTGCGGCAGTGGGCCCCCATGTACCGCTCCACAAACCTGCAAGAGCGGCACCTGTTCGAGCTGATCAGAGCTCGGTCATCCAGTCCGTGATGAAGTAGTTGGCGATCAGAAGCGCCACTGCGCTCTGAACCACGGCTCGCGTCGTTGCTTGGCCCACTCCGCGAGCTCCGCCGCTCGCGTAAAAGCCCTGGTTGCACGAGATCGCGCTGACCAGGAAACCAAAGATGCACGACTTGATCACGCCCATCCAGATGTCTTTGATCACGAGATACTTCTCGATATTGACGACGAAGACGCCTGGATCGACATGCAGCCACTCCACGGCAACGAGCCACGACCCCGCCATGCCCACGCATCCGTAGAGCACGCAGAGCAGCGGCCCCATCAGCACCGCGGCCAGCATTCGCGGCGACAAGAGGTATTGCACCGGGCTCACGCCCATCGTTACCAGCGCGTCGATCTGCTCGGTGACGCGCATGTTGCCGAGCTCCGCTGCCATGGCGCTTCCCGCGCGGGCGGTGATCATCAGCGCCGAGAAAACCGGTGCGATCTCCCGCGCCAGCGAGATGGCCACAATCGCTCCGACGCTGCCTTCCGCGCCGAACTGTCTGAGGCTGTTCACGGTCTGCAGCGAAAGAACCATGCCGCTGAACACGCCGGTCAGCGAGACGATGAACACCGATTGAACGCCGATGAAGTCCATCGCGATGAGCAGCTGGCCCAGGCGAAACGGCGGGCGAATCATCCACACCAACGTGCGACCCGTGAGGGTGACGAGCTGTCCGATGGTTTCGAGCAGAGTGATCGGCCCGCGGAACGTGAACATCGCTCCGAGCTGCCGGCCGAGGGTGGAGGTTTCCGCCACGGACCCGATGATGGCTCAGGTAGCCAGCCTTTCCAGAATTTCCGTTGAACGGGGTCCGGTCGCGTCAATCTTGGCCCGGCGCGGCTCCCGAGAAAGAGCGACTAAAAGCGCGTCCCCGCCCAAAAGGGCCATGAACGGCTCACCCCACTCCACGAGCAGCAAGCGACCCTCGTCCCGTAGAGCATCGAGCCCCAGCTGCTGCACTTCGCGGGGATCGGAGAGTCGGTAGAGGTCGGCGTGAGCGACCGGCGGCTGGGTGTCGTACTCGTGAACCAACGAGAATGTCGGACTCGTCACCCGGTCGTCAGCCGGTAGCCGGAGCGCTCGACACACGCCACGAACCAGAAAGGTTTTTCCCGCACCGAGCTCACCGCTGAGGACGACCAAGTCCGAAGCGGCGAGCAGCGGAGCGAGACGGGACGCGAGGGCGAGCGTCGCTCGCTCCGTGTCTAGCTCGATGACCAGCGGCTCGGTCATTTCTTGCCGTCGACCTGGATGACCGCGAGCTTTCGCTCCAGCACGCGACCACCGGCAAACCCGTTGCGCTCGCTGGTCCAGAGATCGGCCCTCGCCTCTGCGAGAAGACGCTGGCCCTCCCGATGGCGTCCTGCCACCGCGTCGGCTGCCTCGACGCTGTCGAGGGCGAACGAGCCGAGCGCATTGGCTGCGAGACGTGCGCCGTCGTGCCCGAGGGCCGCGTACCAGGTCGGGCCACGGCCGCTCTTGCCGGCATAGCGCTTCAAACTGTCGGGCGCCTCGCCGCCCCGGCGATACGGGAACTCACCAGCGCCCAGGACCATGCGCGGGTCCGTGACCGCAACGTCATCGACGATCTCCCCGCACTCGAGACCCAGACCAAAGAGCGGTCGCGGCGAGAGGGCACCGAGCTCCCGGGCGGCGTCCCGCGCGCAGTTGGCGCCGCCCAGCACGACGAGTCCCTTCACTCCCTGTTTCTTCCAATCTTGGATCGGAAAGCGCGGCAGCCCGGCCGCTTTGGGCTCGAGGTCGCAGGGGATCCCCCCAGCACCCAGAATGACGATGTCCGAAGAGCTCGTCGCTTTCCGAACACCCTCTTCCAGAGTCGTGGCTTCCGCAGCGCGGTCTGCGCCGATCACGAACGTGTATCCGTCAGCGCGCGCCGGCACGAAGTCCAGCACCAACACCGGGATCTGTGAGCGCTCCGCGTAACGGGATGCTTCCATCGCTCCCTTCGTGTCGACGCCCGCGAGCAGGATGGCGGCTCCTTCACCGGCGAGCTCCGCGAGGGCGCGGCCCAGGGCGCCGGGTCGACCGTCGTCTTCACTGGTAATTAGCTGTACGGCTTGTTTGTCGCCCGCCGATTCCGGAAGTCCGAGAGCGCGCGAAACTCCGAGCACGACTTCCGCCGACCGACGGCGGCTGTCCGGGCTGGCAACGCTGAGCACCACACCGAGAGCGCGACCGGTCACCCTCGGAACGACCGATCCCGCCGCGGCGATGCGCGCCAGCTCCGCTGCTTGCTCGCTCTTCAATCCCGCGATGCCCGAATCGAGAATGCGACGAGCCAGCTCGCCATCGTTGTGATCGATCGCGAGTTGCACGAGTCGGGCGCGGGCCAGCTTCCGCAGAAAACTTCGGGCCGCGGAGAGCTCCGGGTTGCTGTTTTCCGGTTTCTTCGCCTCTTCATCCAGCTCGCTCAAACCTCGTTCGAGAGAACGCGTGTCGACTTCACGGATCAACGTGCGCGCGCTCTCCTGAACTGAGTCACGATCCTCCGCGGCTGCACTGGCCAGCCAATCACGCAAGAAGAGGACAGCGTCCTTGCCGTGACGCGCGGCCAGTGCCGCCATCACCCGCTGCTCGCCAAACAGATGGCGTTCCTCGGGATCGACGATCTTGCCTTCGAGTGGAGCGAGGACCGCGAGTGCACGCACCGGTTGTCCTTCACGAATCAGGATTGCGGCCTCCGCGACGGCGGCAAAATCCCGTGCGCTTCCCCCAGGTCCACGACGCGCTTCCTTCACTAGCTCGCGCGCGCGAGGCAAGTTGCCGCGCTGCACCTCGACCCAGGCGAGGTAGACGCGCACGACTCGCGCTCGCAGATCGTCTGGGTGGTTCTCCAAGAATTTCGCCAACGCCGGCTCGAGCTTCCCGCGCTCGGCAGGACGAAGCGTCGTCCAGCGGTGGTGGATCGCCCGAAAGTCTCGTTGCGCGGCCCGGGTTTCCGCGACGCTGGCTTGGAGGACCGGATCCTTTCCGGAATTCGAGCAGCTCCCCGTGAGCAGGCAAAACCCCAAAAGGCTCGCTAGCTTGGGAAGCCAGACGCGGCAGCGGCGTTTCAAAGCCACGCGTCCGCCAGCCAGGGGGATTGACCTCGAGCGCGGCTCGGGGAGAAAAGCCTCGAGGGTATCGCCCGCACGCATCGAATCTTCCTTCCCATGCCCGCCGAGTCAAGCCGAAGGACGATACGAACCGAGCGAGCCCGGTTCGTTCTCGATCGGCTCTCGTCGCTCGCCGGCGCTCTGCCCCTCGGGCTGTTCGTCGTCGGCCATATTCTGTCCCAGGCTCGCGCTCTCGGAACGACTTCTACTCGCCCTCTCGCGCCGTCGTCCACGTGGGTCTGGATCGAAACCGTCGCGGTGATCGCGCCCCTACTTCTGCACGCAGGGATCGAGCTTTCCCGGTCCAGGTTTTCGAGCACCAACGTTCGGCACTATCCGCATCCGCGAAACTGGGCCTGGCTTCTGCAACGGGTGAGCGGAGTCGTCGCACTCTTCTTCGTGAGCTGGCACTTCTTTGCGATGCGTTGGCCGTTGCTCCGGGGCGTTTCCGAACACGATGCATTCAACCAGCTCTGCGCAACCCTGTCGACAACGGGTCCGGGTGGCATGCCGTTCGCGGCGATTGGTTACCTCGCCGGGCTGTCAGCGGTGGTCTATCACCTGGTGAACGGCGTTCATGGATTCTGTTTCACGTGGGGCCTCGTGGGCTCGCGTCGAGCCAGTCGAAACTTGCTTCGAGCTCTCACCGCTTTTGGCGTGTTGCTCTTCGCCGTCAGCGTGCTCACGGTCGTCTATTTTGCCACCGGCTCGTCGCCATTTCGGGGCGCATGACGGCGCGAGCGATCGTGATTGGGGAAGGGATCTCGGGCCAAGCCACCGCCCTCGAGCTCTTGGAGCGAAACATCCCGGTGCTCCTGATCACCGGTGACCCAGCTCCGCACACCGAATCGGCCGCGCGTCGAAGCGGTATCGACGCCGCGATTGGTGAAGGCGACGATCCCGAACGGCACGCACGGGATCTCGGCTCCGAACGGGCGCTCGACCTCTGCCGCGCGGCTCCCGAGCTCCTCGAGCGGCTTTCCGCCGTGGGAGTTCCGTTCCTGCGCGAGAAGAGTGGACCCTCGCTCGCTCGGAGTCTTGGGCAGAGTATCCCGCGAACGGCCCACGCTGGGTCGAGGACCGCGAGCCACGTCAGCCGGCGACTTGCAGCAAGACTTCGATCGTTCGACGGGTCCGCACTCGAGCGACACGAAGGATGGGACGTCGTGCGATTCCTCTCGAACGATTCCGGAAGGATTGCCGGCGTCGTCGCGCGAGATCGGCGGACCGGACTGGCGAAGGCCTTTGGCGCCGACGGCGTCTGCCTCGCAACAGGCGGATATGCCGGGCTCTTCGATGCCCACAGCTCGACGCGATCGCGCGGCACAGCTCTCGGAGCAGCCTTTCGTCACGGAGCCTTGCTCGAGATCTCGGGAACCTTCACCCAGGAGATTGGCTACGCCGCGGGTGGCCTGGCGCGGGCGCTGCCGGACGTGCTCTTCGCCAACGGAGCCAAGCTGTGGGCCGACGACCCCCTCGACTGGGATCCGACGACCTCGAGCCTCGACGACCTCGCGCGAAGCATCGGCGATGGTGCGGAGCTCGAATCTCTCGGATGCCGACTTCTCCTCGATCTCGGAGCTCGCCGCTGACGCGTTGCGTGAGGTAGCGGCGCGGACGGGACGCGATCCCTACTTCGATCGCTTGCCCGTGTTTGCGCTGCCGAGCCGAGCTCTGGGCGGGCTCTCGGTCGATGCCGAGCAGCGCACGTCGCTCGAAGGCCTGTACGCGGTTGGTGGAGCATCCGCTGCCTACGTGAAGGAGAGAACGCACGCCGGGACGGCTCTGCTCTCCGACCTGTTCTGTGCGCGGGCGGCGGCCATGGCTCTCGAGGCGGCGCGAACCAACGAGCTTTCGACACTGGATGAGAGCGCGTCAACGGATGCCGAGCAGCGTCTCGTCACCCGCGCCGAGCGCGCCCGGTCCGAAGACGGCGAGAGCGCGTTCGCCCTGAGGCGCGAGCTGGCGCGCGGGCTTGCCGGCGGCGATGAAGCATTTCTCGACGAATTTCGGGATCGACTCTTCCGCGCCTCGTGCGTCGATGAGATGAACGCCCCCAGCGCCTCGCTCTCGCTGTTGATGGAGCTCGACGACCTGTTGCTCCTCGGTCGAGCGGTGGTTTGCGCCGGCCACGGATCGGACGTTCGGGTTCGCTGCACGGCCGAGGGGGAGGTCGTTCGAGCATGAGCGATCGTGTCGTGTTCTCCATCCGCCGTCAGGACTCGGCGGAGCGATGGGAGACCCGCCGTTGGGAGGATTTCGCACCCGAGATAGAGTCCGACAGCAGCGTCGCCGCGGCGCTCTTCGCGATCCAGCAGCGCCCGGTCACGACGAGTGGCGCGGTCGTGGCACCGGTCGCCTTCGATGCCGCCTGCTATGGGGACGCTTGCGGAGCCTGCACCTTGCTGATCCATGGGGCGGTCCGATCGTCGTGTCGCACCACAATCGAGAAGGTCGCCCGAAAGGGTCGGATCGCGCTCGAGCCACTCTCGCGGTTCCCGCTGCTCCGGGACCTGTCGCTGGATCGCTCGGCGGTTCGCTCGTCTTTCCTTCAGCTCTCCGCCGGCCTCGACGCCGCGCCGGCAGCGGAGCTTTCGCGCAAAGCCACACGGCGACTCACTGAAATCGATCGTTGCAGCGAATGTGGCGCCTGCCTCGAGGCCTGCCCCGAATACGATCCCCTCGGATTTGCTGGCGCGGCCGCACTCTCCGAGCTCGCACTCCTTGGCGAGCTTCCCAGCTCGGAGCGTTCACGAGACGCGAGGCGCGAAGCTCTCATTGGGCGTCATGGCATCGCCGGTTGCGGCAAGAGCGAAAATTGCGTGGAAGTGTGTCCAGAAGGCATCCCACTCGTGGATTCGATTCTGCGTCTCGAGCGTGAAACCACGCTCGACTTACTCCGACGCTGGCGCAAGCGCTGACGCTCTGCATGGGCTCGTGGTATGCGAGCGTCCCCATGCCCCGGTGCTACCTGCTCTCCGTGTGCAGCGGCTCTTCGCTCGATCAGCTTTCCAACAACGTGTCGCTGTTCAACCTGGTGGAGCAACTCAACGTGCCGCCGAACGCGCCTCCACCTCCTGGAGGCGTCATCCCGCTGGAAATTCACGCGTACTTTGCCCTCGCGCCCAGCGAGCTCACCGAGCCCTTCGAGGTGCGCTTCGCAATGGTCTCGGACACGGGTCTCGAAACCTATTCGGAAGTGTTCAGCCATCGTTCGACGACGATGCGCTTTCGCACCCGAACCATGGGGCTCCCGTTTCCCGCGGTGACCGGGCTTTACCAGCTCCACATCGATACGCGACGAGAAGGCTTTGGGCAGTGGGCACGAGCCGAGGCCTCGTGGCCCATCGCGATCGTCGAGGCCAATCCTCGTCCGCCGATCACGCACTGAGATCGATCAGGGCCCCGGCGGAGGTGGACCCGGTGGGCCTCCCGGAAACGGCATGCATCCTTGGGGCGTAAAGACTCCGCAGGGGCCGGTGGGGCTCACGCAGCAGGGCTGGAGCGGACCGGGCGAAGGACAGAAGGCCGGATTGCACGTTCCGCCGCCTCCGCCCCCACCGGCACCACCGCAATTGCCGCACCCGAGCTGGCTGACCTCACTGGCGCAGAGCGAATCCCACTGATTCTGGCAGCAGAATGGATCCTTAGGGCACACGCAGTTGTAGACGTTCGGATTCGCACAGCCTGGCCAGGGATGCTGCTGGCAACAGCTGCCGACAAAGCCCCCACCCCACCGGTCCCGCCACCGAACCCGCCGCTCCCACCTGCGCCGCCTGCGCCGCCGGTTCCGCCGCCACACTTGATCGGACCGGGGGGACCGCCATAGGGCCAGGTCTCGACGCATCCGAGTGAGATGATGCTGTAGTCGTTGCCGCAGATACCGGATGGCTTGCAGCAACCCTGGAGAGTGAACCCTGCACGGAGTCAGGCGGGCACGATGGATCCGGAACGCCCGGTTGATTCTTTTGCACGCAGCCCGGCGGGAGCTGGGACGATTCCTTGAATCACGTCGGTGTTCACTCCGCACGCACTTGGATTGTTGGGTGGACAGCATGCAGCGAGGCTGAGTCCTCGGACGGGCAACTGACCGGCGTGCAAGTCTGACCGCCGCAAGTGGTGCCACCCGTTCCTCCCGCGCCGCCAAATGCTCCGATGCCACCAAAGCCTCCGCCACCGAAGCCGCCTGTCGCACCGACGCCACCGAAGCCACCGCCGCCGAAACCGCCGCGCCTCCCGTTCCGCCGCAGAAGCCGCAGCCCAGGGACTCGACTTCGCCCGCACAGATCGGAATCCCACTGCTGGGTGCAGCAATAGGAATCGGACGCGCAAACACACTGGGTGATCGTCGGGGAAGTCGCAGCCGGGGTTCGGATGCTGAATGCAGCACGGACCGCCCCACGGCGCTCCACCTACGCCACCGAAGCCGCCGCCGCCAAAGCCGCCGCCGCCGAAACCGCCGCCGCCAAAGCCGCCGCCGCCAAAGCCGCCGCCGCCGAAGCCGCCGCCCCCCGCGCCACACGACAGACAGCCGAGCTTCATGCCCACATCGACGCACGTTTGGTCCCACTGCTGATTGCAGCAGCTCGGAAGCGATCCGCACACGCATGCCATCGCATCCGGTGAGCCACAGCCAGGGCCTGGATGTGGAAAGCAGCACGGCAGGCCTGCGCCACCGACACCGCCGCCACCGAACGCGCCAACGCCGCCCGCACCACCGCCGCCAAAGCCTGCGCCGCCAAAGCCACCAGCACCGAAGCCTCCGCTCGCGCCAACGCCGCCCGTTGCACTAACGCCGCCCAGTGCCGCTCCCGTTCCCTTTGCCACCGTCGCCGAAGAGCTCGTCGCCGGTTCGCGCACCGCAGCCGCCCGCGAGCCACGCAAAGAGACCGATGACCAACCCAGCGCGAGTCAGATGGCTCATGGAGCAGAGTGTGCGCGCTTGTCCTACTTCAGTCCACTTCGCGGGCTTTTTGGGCGAAAGTCTGGAAACGACACCTGAATGTTGCAAGAGGAGCGGACGGGCTAGCGACTTCCAAAGATTCCGTTAGAATGCCGCATCCGAAGCGCCTCTTTCGCTTCGGGGTGGGACGAGATGAGCCAAGCACGTGAGCGCGGCGAGACCGCGAGTCCGAGCGATTCTTCGCGGCAGAGCGGCACCCGTCGCATCGCCGTCGATCCAGACGCTACGGTGGAAACGGTCAGCATGAGCGATTCAGGTCCGACATCGGATTCCGCGTGGCCCGTCGACGACGACGCCGACGCCATCCCCACACAGCCGCACAGCCAACCGCCGCCGGAGCGGCCCACGGTGATCGACACCCTCGCCGACGCTACCGATGCTCCTACGGTCGACTTGCCGCCGCCCAGCTTCAAGGACGAACGCGACACGATCCCCGCGCCGCCACCTGGCACGCCGGAAGAAGAGACCTGACCCGAGGGCGCTCGCTTCCGAGCGGGCCTCGACGTATATCGAGCACTCGTCGTGTTGATGATGTTTGCGGTGCACACGCGTCGCTTGCAGCCGCACAGTGGTACCGGCGCGCTCAATCGCGTTTTGGACTTCTTGATGTGGAGCGAGCCCTACGTCGCCGCTTCGTTCTTGTTCATCGCGGGCACCTCATTGGTGCTTTCGCATCGAAAACATGCTGCCGGCTGGCTGGGACTGCTCGGGCGGCGCGCGCTCTTGCTCTATCTGCTCGGCATTGCGCTGTTCGTTCCGCAGTTCGGAATCGCCTGGCCCGACCTGTTGGTTTCCCCGGGCATCCTTTCGGCGATTGGGGTCTCGATGCTGATGGTCGGGATCCTCGTCGATCGAGCCGCTCCGGATTGGTCCCTCGGAGCGCTCGCCCTCGGCATCCTCGCTGCGACATTCTGGTTGGATTCGCCCGGTCGTTCGGTTCCCGGACTCGACGCTGGACCCGGTGGCCTCTTCCCCCTCGCCGCCTTCACGTGCTGGGGCGCCTGGCTCGCGAGGCTTCGGGAACGGAGCGCCCGTCGCGTGATGCTCGGCGCCATCCTCGCCGCAGCAATCGCGACCGTCCTCGTCTGGCAGAGCGGAGCTGACTGGACGACCACGGAGATCTCTCACTACCCCGCCCACAGCGGACAGCTCGCCCTCCGCTCGCTATTCGATGCGAGCGCGCTCGAACCGGTCGCGTTTTGGAATCACTCCGCCCTGGGCGCTCTCGGCCTCGCCTTCCCTCTCGCCCTGAGCCTCGCGCTCGCCTTCTGGCTACCGACCACGGTCACCGGCTCCAAACCCCTCGCTCCCGTCCGCCTTCTCGGTCGCCATGCCCTCGCGGCATACGTCGTTCACCTCGGCATACTTGGTCTGCTCGATTTGTCGGGCCTCGGACCAAAGAGCGCCGCGGCAACCTGGCTTCTGATCCTCGCGCTCGGGCTCGTTACCACGCTCCTGGCAGCAATCCTCGACGGCTCGTCTCCCATCGCCCGCGCTGTCCGACGTGCCTACTCGGCGAAGGGATTTCAGCGAAAGGCCGAAGGGGCGGAAGCAAACTAGCCGGAGGCTCACAGAAGGCGAAGTGTCGCGCGGTAGACGGCCAGGATGTACGCCGGAATTCGATAGGAATGGACGCCGTAATCGTCGTCGCTCAGGTCTGCGACCACTTGGAGCAAGAAGAGGTCGATGTTTCCCCGAGTTGGCCGAATGAAACCGGGGCGCGTGCCATACACGAAGCCGTAATGGAGCTGGCCGTCGCGTCCGTGTCGACCGCTCTTTCTCGTCACCGGGATGTCCATGTAGCGCACGTACGGACCGATCGCTCCGAAGTCCCGGTGCCGAAAGAACAGCGTTCCTTCGACCTTCATGATGCGCCCGCCGTCGTGCACGTTGGAGTGGTACCAATCGAACGAGTTGTCGTTGCAGTCCTCAAAGCGCATCGTGCCGGTGGTCAAAAGAAAGAACGAATCCAAGGGAACGACGAGGCGGAGCCGACCCTCACCGTAGGCGTAGCCCTGTGAACCGAACTCCTTGTCTTCGTCGAGCTTGAGGCGAGCGTCGCGACTGGTGTCGGCCCCCGGCGCGTAGGTGAAGTCTCGATACACCTGGCGATAGCCGATGCTTCCTCCCAAAGTGAACAGCATCACCCGAGCGTCCAGGTTGAGACTGCCATCGGCGTACGGGTAGCTGACGATTCCGCTCACCCGTGTGTGGAGCATGCTCATGCCCTCTTCGAGGTGGCGTCGATCCTCGAGGCTCACCTGGGTCCCTACGTTGTACCCATCGATGTGAGTGAAGGTGCCTGCGGTGGGGGCATCCAAGAAGTAGTCGCGCTTGGGTTCGGCTCTCGCCTCACCGTGGGACAAACCCAGCGCGCACACCGCCAAGAGGCCGATTCCCCAACGCATTCGGCGCAGCGTAGGCCGGTTTTCCGCGGGCGGGAAGTCTAAGTCGCGGAAATTAGTCGTCCTTCGGCGTGGCAGCGATCCATGCTCGGATCGCATCGATTCGATCGCGCGCCGAATCGACGAGCACCAGCAGCGCCGAAAGAGCTTCCGGAGAAACTCCTCGCCTATCAGGAAGAGGCGTCTGCGTGAGCCTCCGAAGCGCCGCGCTCAAAGGCTCTGCCTGCGACGGTCGAACCCCGCTCCTACGCCGCGTCGACTTGAGCCTCACTTCGGACCGCAGCTGATCCGAAGTCCAACGCTCCCGCTCCGCACGGAGCAAGAGCTCCGGCTGCAGCTCGTCGGACAAGTCGAGAACGGCGTACACGTGCGAGAGCTTGAGATGTCGAGCATTGGACACGAACGGGGCTCGTGTCATCACCAGGTAGCTCGCAGCGGCGCGCCAGAGAGTGGACGTACTCACGCTTCCGCCGAGCTGTTCGGCCAACCCCCGCAGCGAGCCGCTCTGCGCACTTCGGGAGCGAAATGCTTCAGCGCCTCCGTAGAAGTCCTCGACCACCGCGCGACCGATTTCGTACGCCTCCGCAATGCTCCGCGGCTCAGCGCGGTCGAGCAGGTCCCGAAGCCGGTCGGGCTTCGCAGTTCGGGGCATCTCGGCTGCACAGCACGTTTCATGCCTGCCGGAGGCTCGGCCGAACTCGTGGAAATCACGAACCTTCGGTTGGGACGCCCCCGGAAGTTTGGTCGAATCCGACCAACCGCTGCCCGAAAACGACCAACGGCAGCGCCGCTGGATCACCTCCCGCGCTGCACGATACGAAGCACCACGGGCCAGCGGGACGCGTCAGCGCGACTCTTCCGTTCGTCGTACGCGTAGCCCACGGCTTCGAGACGCTCGGCGCTGATCTTTTCGTGGCGCCAAAGAAAGTTGAAAATCGCATCGGCTCGCAGCTGCGCCTGTAGAAGCTCCTCCCGACGAGCTTCGATGTGAGGGAGCTCTCGGGAAGAGTAGACCTCGATGCGGACCAGCAAGATCTCGCGTCGAGAGCGGAGCAGCGCGGCGACCGCTGCCAGGGCCTCGCGCTCCTTGCCCGGAGGTGCCGGCCGGCTGGGATGAAACGCAATGTTCTCGGCAACGAGGATGCGCTCGCGGTCACAGCTCTCGCGGGCGAGCGTGCCCCCGAGATCGTCGCGGCAGACGGCCTGTCCCGCCGGACCCTGGGTCGGCTCCTGGACCTTTTCCCTGGGCGCCGCGGATGGCAGGCCCGCGTTCACGAAGGCGAGATCCGTGGGCTCGCTCGGCACAGCGGGCGCGGGCGCGGCGCAACCGGAGGCGAAGAGGTAGATCATCGAGGCTCCAGCGCGTGCTAGCGTCACCAGCGCTGGAGGTTTTCGATGACGAGGAGCTCTTCCTGGGTGGTGAGGATCGCGTTGTTCTTGGCAACGCTCTTGTTGACGAGCCTGGCCGCTGCCGGCGGCCGAGTGCAGTGGAGCAAGACGACGGTCAAGGAGTCGGACAGCAAGGCCTGGAAGCTCGAGGTCAAGATCTTCATGAGCAAGGCCCCGGACGTGGCTCACGTACCGATGAAGTTCGAGTTCGCGCCGCTGGCCTATTACGAGCGGTCGATGATCGACGGCAAAGACGAGCCACAGGATCGGCGCGTCCCCCTGACCGGCAAGCAGGACATCATCGAAGGTGTCGAGGTTGGCTTTCTCGATCCCGGTACGGGCAAGATCGCCAAGGGGACTGCCTTCACGTTCAAGGTGACTCGCTCTCACGGCTTCGAGGCCGGTGAGTATAAGATCACGATTCGTGATGCTCGCAATGGCGCCGTCGTCGGCTCACCCACGACGCTGAAGTTCGAAGGCGAGAACGAAGTCATCGATCGTCGGACGATGACGTTCGCCGACCCGGGCAGCAAGAAGAAGAAGAAGAAGGACGACGAGAAGTCCGACGAGGGCAGCGAGAAGAAAGACGACGAGAAGTCCGCCGAGGGCGGCGAGGGCGCCGAGCCCGCCGAGAGCACGGAGAAGGACTCACCGGCAGAGACACCGGACTTCAGCGAAGACAAACCGGGCGAAGTCAAAGAGAAGCCCGGTGGCTGTGGCTGTCGTGTCGCGGGAAACACCCGGAGCTTCGATCCCGCACTCATCCCCTTCGGTTTGGCGCTCTTGGCGTTCGGTCTCCGCCGCCGCCGCTGAAGCGGCGAAAATCAGCGCGTCCCAGGCGACGCCGGATTCAAGTTCCAGATCCAGTTGTCCAGGAGCACCAGCGAATCGAATACGTGATCGCCGGTGTCCCACAGGGCGATGCGCACCTCCATGATGTCGCCCGGAGCCACGTTGCCGGCCGTGGTGAGCCAACCGGTTCCACCGCCGAGTAGTGGGCTGTCATTGGGCGGTGTTCCGCAACCACCGATGTTGGTGTCGAATCCCGTACCAGCGAGCAGGCTGGTCCCCGCTAGACAGCTGGCGGTTCCCGCGACTCCACCCGCGCAACCAGTCGGACCCGCGTCGCACACGCCGAACAGGTTCGTGCCGTGGGAAAGGTTCACGCTGATCGGGTAACGCTTGAAGTCGGGAGCAATGTAGACAGCGACGTTCTTGTCCTTCGGATTCGTCGTCACGTTGGAGTCGACCAACGCAACGAAAAAGTCGTTGAACTGCGTGCACACGTACTCGGGGAACTCGGCCGAGAAGAAGAACGAGTTGAAGCTGAACGACTTCGCGTTGGTCGGAACACGGATCCGGAGCGTCAGCATGACCGGATCGTTCGCGACACCGCCACCGGGGCCGGGACAGCCCGGTGAGTTTGGCAGCGTATTGTTGTTGGCCGCGAACCAGTCCGCCGGGAAGGCGCTCTGTGTCCCGTTGTCGGCGCCAGGTTGAAACACCACCGGACTCGGATTCGTGTCTCCCGGGGCGGCGGCCGCACCCGTGGAGAACACCGCGAGGCGCTGACCTTTGAGGGGGAAAATCCCGCTGCCGAACTTGGGGCGCACCGCGCGCGATACAGCGTTGGGTGTCCCCGACCCATTGGCCAGCGTCAGTTTTCCGCTGATGACTCCCCAGATCTTGTTCTTCTTGTTCGGGACCACCTCCGTCGTGGTCTGACAAAGATCGATCGCGCGAGCGTAGTCCAATGGATCGCTGGTGTTGGTATTGGCGACTTTGTTGTCGCAAGGCGGATCCACTTCGTCGAAGAAGCCATCGCAATCGTCGTCGACCGCGTTGCCGATGTACTCGATGGCCCCGGGATTGACGAGCTCGGGCGTGGTGCTGCAGCCACCCGGTTGATCGCAACAATCCCCATCCGCAACCGTCCAGCCATCGTTGTCGCAATCGCCCACCGCGCAGCCGCCGCCGGTTCCGCCGCTCCCGCCAACGCCACCGGTTCCACCGGTTCCACCGACGCCACCGGTTCCTCCGACGCCACCGGTTCCACCGACGCCACCGGTTCCCCCAAAGCCGCCGAAGCCGCCGCTCCCGCCGAAGCCGCCGAAGCCACCCGTCGCTCCAAAACCTCCGGTTCCACCAAAGCCGCCGAAACCACCGAAGCCACCGGTCGCGCCAAACCCACCGCTCGCGCCAAACCCACCGCTCGCGCCAAACCCACCGCTCGCGCCAAACCCACCGGTCGCGCCAAACCCACCGCTCGCGCCAAACCCACCGCTCGCGCCAAACCCTCCGGTCGCGCCAAACCCTCCGGTCGCGCCAAACCCACCGCTCGCGCCAAACCCTCCGGTGGCTCCGAAGCCACCCGTCGCCCCAAAGCCGCCCGTCCCGCCGAAGCCACCAGTCGCGCCAAAGCCCCCACTCCCTCCAAAGGCACCTGTGCCACCTGAGCCACCTGTGGCGCCAGTGCCCGGGACACACTCACCGTTTGCGCCAATGACACAGTCGCCATTGGGATCGAGAAACCCGTCCCGCGCGCCGCATGCCAGCAACAAAATCGAGGTTGAGATCGCGAACAGACTCTTGGCAAGGACACGGCGGATCACGGTTTCTCCTTCGCTCGAACGTCCGAGGACGCGCGGGTCGCGAAGCAATTGTCGGGCCGACCAAGAGCATGGCGAAGGTCGTCTCCCGACGCAATCGAACCGAAGGATTTTCACCTCGACGGACGTGCAGTGCCAAAGGGCTTTTCCAACCCCCGGGGCGCCTACGACTCCTCGACCAACCGGCGCAGCCGCTCGAGCCCCTCTCGAAGCTCGTCTGGGAGCGAGAGCAAGCTGATGACCAGGTGAGCCCCCTCGCTGAAGTCGAACAACCAGCCCGGCTGGGTCAGGACCTTGTCGCGCTCGAGCAACGTCGTGGCCCACTCGTCATCGGATCGCGTTTTTGGCAGGCGAATGACCGCGTAAAAACCACCTTCGACCCGCAACACGTGAGCAGCAGAGCCATCGAGGATCGTCTGACTGGTCACGAGATTCTGCCTCAGTCGCTGAAGCATCTCGAGTCTCGTCGACTCGGCGTGTCGAAGCAGCGTTGGCAGCGCCGCCTGCACGGGCGCTCCCACGGACAAAAACGAGTCGGCAATGATCTCGAGCCTCCCGAGGGCCTCGTCCCGAACCTCCGGCGGACCCTCGACCAGCATCCAGCCGAGCTTCATTTGCGGCAGGCCCGCGAGCTTGGACAACCCGCCGAGCACGAACACGAGCACGCCTTCGGCGGCGAGCGCGGTTTCGGCGCGCCGGGGATCTTCCGTGAGGGGAAATGATGCGAAGACCTCGTCGCTCACCAGCGGAAGCCCAAAGCTAGCGAGCTTTTCGAGCTCGACCTTGGAGAGGTACGAGCCGGTGGGGTTATTGGGATTGACGACGACAATCGCGCGCGTCGAGTCATCGATGGCCCGTGTCAGCGATTCGAAATCGATGTGCCACGCTCCGTCGTAAAGTAGACGATACGGCACCCTGCGCGCGTGCTCCAGCCGCGCGAGGTGATCGAGCAGCGGATAGCTCGGCTCCGGCACGAGCACGCTGCTTCCGGGGTCGCAGAGCAACTTGAAGCAGAACGAGTACGCTTCGCTCGTGCTCGCCGTCAGCACGACTTGCGCGATGGGCAACGAAACTCCCAGCTCCCTCACGAGATCGGCACGCGCTCTCACCGATCCAAACGCCTCCGGCTCATAAACGAACGTCTCCCGCGCACCCAGTGCGTCCGCGATGGCCTGCTTCGCGTATCCGAACCCGAGGCGCGTCGGGTTCGACACGGTGAGGTCGAGGAGGCGTTCGCCCTCTGCCTCGAGAGCGGTGCGAACCCGGGCGAATCGATTCGGCTCGCGAGAAATTCGGGTCCGTTCGGAGAACATTCGGGGGCAGTGTAGACTCTGGTTCGAATGACGGTTCACGAGGACGCTGTTTTGCGCGCGAACACGGAATTCTACGCAGCATTCGCCGCGCGTGATCCCGTGGCGATGGAACGACTCTGGGCCCGGGAGCACCTGGTGGCGTGCATTCATCCCGGCTGGCACGCGCTGCACGGCCGCGACGAGGTCGTGGCGAGCTGGCGGGCGATCCTCGATAACCCCGACTCGCCGTGCGTACTGTTCCACGACGCTCGCGCAATGGTTTTAGGCGACACGGCGCTCGTGACCTGTACGGAAGAGCTTCCGGAAGCCGAGCTCGTCGCCACCAACGTCTTCGCTCTGGAACGCGGTGAGTGGAAGCTGGTTCATCACCAGGCCGGTCCGACCTCACGCCAGGGGGCGCGCCGAGTGATCGATCCGGAGACCCTCAACTGACGTATCTTCGCCAGGCCTGGTAGACTTCGCCTTCTATGTCCTCCGTAGCCAAACCCGATCTGGCCGCTGGCACCTCGGTAGGCCAGTACACGATCCGGCGGCGCATTGGGGCCGGCGGGATGGGGGAGGTGTACGAGGCGGTGCACACGGGCCTCGACAAACGCGTCGCGATCAAGACGCTCCGTCGCCACTACGGGGAGAACGAGGTCATCGTCCAGCGCTTCTTGCGAGAGGGGCAGCTCGCTTCGCGACTTCGCCACCCGCACGTCGTCGATATGACCGACGTCGGAATGATTGCCGGCTTGCCCTGCCTGGTGATGGAGTTCCTGGAAGGAGAAAGCCTTCACGCCCTGTTCAAGCGCGAGGGCGCTCTCGAAGTGTCGAGGCTGGTCGACATCCTGCTGCCCGTCGTCGCCGCCGTCGACGCCGCGCATCGACTCGGCATCATTCATCGCGATCTCAAGCCTGCGAACATCTTTCTGACGCGGGGACTTCACGGAGAAGCCCATCCCAAGGTGCTCGACTTCGGCATCTCCAAAATCATGCAAGACGCGCCCGGCGAGCTCACGACGGATTCGACCTTCCTCGGATCTCCTCACTACGTGTCGCCGGAGCTCGCTCGTGGAGACAAGAACCTCGACGGGCGCTCGGACCAGTACTCGATGGGCGTGATCCTGTACGAGGGCCTGTGTGGTGTGCGCCCGTTCGCCGACAAGGCGGAGACGTTCATGTCGCTGATGTACGCCATCGCATCCGGCGAGTTCCGCCCTCCCCGCGCCGTTCGACCCGACATTCCCCCAGAGTTCGAAGCCGTGGTTCTCCGCGCCATGGCCAAGCAGAAGAACGACCGCTTCCCGTCCGTGGGCACCTTGGGCCGCGCACTCTTGCCGTTCGCCAGTCCGAGAGCCCAGGTGATCTGGGGACCGCTTCTGTCCGATGGCTCCGCGCCGGTATCGGGGCCGGTGGACTCGGGAGCGATGCGGGTATCCGTCCCTAGCATCCCGATCCCCATCTCGAAGCCGAACGTACCCGGTGAGCACACGGTGTTCGAAGGGGGGCGCAACTCGATTTCCCTCGAGGAGAGTCAGGGGACGATCGGTCGCAGCGCGAGCGAGATCCAAACGGCCTCACGCACGAAACCCCTCGGCACCGTCTGGTGGACCGCCGCCGGGGGCGCCGCGATCGCCTTTGGCCTGGCCGTCGCTCTGGGCATCACGAGTTGGGTCGCCTCAGAGCGGAGTGCAGAGGGGACCGCGGAGAGCGATGACCCTGTCGTCGTCACTACACCACAGACGTATGCGGTCGCGCTCTCGGTAGAGCCAAAGGAAGCCGTGATCGAGCTCGACGGTCGCGTCGCGGCCACCGGCTCGTTTTCCCGAACCTTCACCGCGGATGGCCAGAGCCACACTCTTCGCTTGGCCGCGCCGGGATACGAAACCCAAACGCTCGTGTTCGGCTCGACCGCACCGCCTCCCGAGCAAATCACCCTCCAGCCCGCAGTAGAGAAGCCGGAAAAGCCCGGCCGCAAATCGGGCCACAACGCTCCCGCGCCCAAGCCGACAGCGAGCTCACCGCCCCCCTCGACGGCGACCCCGCTCAAGACCGACAATCGCGATCCTTGGGCCCAATGACGCGCGCGATCGCCGTGCTGTGCTGCTGTCTCGCCATCGGCACGACCTCGCTTTCGGCTTCGTCCAAGCCCGCCAAAGCGGAGGAGAGCGCGGACGACGTGCGGGCCCGAGATCTCTATCTCAAAGGCGACGCTGCCTACGCGGAGGGGCGCTACGAAGACGCGTTGGAGTCGTTCAAAGAAGCGTACGCCCTCAGCAAACGCCCACTTCTGCTTTTCAACATCGGCAATGCGCTCGAACGGCTCGGCCGCCTCGACGACGCCGCGGATGCGCTCGAAAAATACATACCCGACGCGGAAGAGAAAGAGCGACGGGTCCTCGAAAAGCGCGTCGACAATCTGCGTCGTCGAGCCGCGGATCAAAAGCAACGAGAGGCCAAGGAACGGAAAGAACGCGATGAGAAAGCCAAAGCGGACCCTTCGGGAGAAGAGAGCGAATCCGTTCGAAAGAAGCAAACGCCTGCATCGGAGGAAGCCGTATCGTCCGACGACGTGTCCAAACCGACGCTCGGATACGTGCTCTTGGGTGTGGGCGGGGCAGGCCTCGCTGCCGGCGGGATTTTCGGGGTGTTGGCTCTGGGCGCCCGAAGCGATGCCGACGCCGGGTGCAAGGACGTTTCCGGCAGCCGCCTGTGCAACGACAGTGCGCGAGATGCAGTCGACCGGGACAAGCGTTTCTCGTTGATCGCCGACGTGAGCTTTGGGATAGGGATCCTCGCAGCCGGCGCCGGCACGTATCTGCTGCTTTCCGCGCCAGATTCCGGCGAAAAAAAGGCGGGGGTTTCTGCCGGCGCAAGCGTCCAACCGAGAGGAGGCGAGCTTCATCTTGTTGGACGTTTCTGACTGTCGCCTGCTAGCCATCGTCCTCTCGTGCGCCGGCTGCAGCTTGACGCGGCCGAGCGTGACGGAGTGCGACACGAGCAGTCAGTGCCAGGCGGCCTTTGGCGTGGGTTTCTCTTGCTCCGGTGACGGATTCTGCGAGCGCGCGGACCCGAATGCGCGCTGCAACCTGACCTACCCAGACGACCTATTACTGCGCCCCGAAAGCTACCCGAACCCGATCGTGTTCGGCGCACTGATGGATCGATCGGTGAACACCCAAGTGATGCGAGAAAACTCCATTCGCTTGGCTGCCACACAAGTCGGCGAAGAGGGTGGACTCAATGACCGAACCATGGGCGTGGTGTTCTGCGACATTTCCAAGAACGCAAAGTACGATTCCCTCGAGCGCGGGGATGCAGCAGTTGGGTCGGCGAAGTACCTGGGTGGCGCCCTCGGGGTTCCCGCCATCATCGGACCTTCGGCCTCCACCGACACGCTCGACGTATTTCAAGCCTTGAAGGGAACGGGCGTCCTGGTCATCTCGCCTTCTGCGACGAGCCCGGCGTTGACCGGTGTCGACGGTGCCGCTCCGACCGATGCAAAACCCGGTCTTTTGTGGCGCACCGCGCCTCCGGACACACTCCAAGGCAAGGCCATGGCCAAGTATCTCGAGTCTCAAACTCCCTCCGTCTCGAACGTCGAGGTGATCAACGAGGCGGGAGCATACGGCGAAGGCCTCACGTCGGTGTTCCTGGCGGCGTTCGGCAGCACTGGCGCGCACGTGACCACCTTCGCCACGACCTCGGAACGTGACGCTGCCGTGGTCGCGGCGGGAAACACGTCGGCGTCCTGGGTGATCTTCATTTCCTCGCAGACCCCTGACGCTTCTGCCTTTCTCAACGCCGCAGTCCAGGTGACCGGCTACGACTCCAAGAACCTATTTTTGACGGACAGTGCCGCGAACACGGACCTCTTGATGAACGCAACGGGGGCCGCGTCGCTCTTCTCGCGCGTGCACGGCAGCCGCCCTGCTGTGCCGTCGGGGCAGGTCTACGAGCTCTTCCGGGCGAGCTTCAACGCCGCTTTTCAAAAGGAAGCGAACGATTTCTCGTTCATCGCCCATGCCTACGACGCAGCATGGCTGGTCTTCTACGGCTCGGCTTGGAGCGCGACGCAAGTGGGCGGCCTGAGCGGTATCGGGATCGCAAAGGGACTACGCCAAGTGAGCTCTGGCACGTCGACCACCATCGTCCCGTCGAGCTGGCTCGGCGTCGTGGAGAAGTTTCGCGTCGCCGAGGGCATCGACGTGGCCGGGGCATCGGGGGACCTCGATTACGACCCAGACACCGAGGAAACCAGCGGTCCCGTGGAAATTTGGCGAATCTCCACGAGCGGCCAGAGCATCATCGGGGAGACGACGATCAATCCGTGACCGGGCGGTGTTACGCTCGGTCCACCATGCTCGAAGGGCTCTCCCGCGAGGACCGCCTCTTGCTAGTGAAATTCGTCTGCGCGTTTGCGTGGACCGATTCTCGAAATCACCGAGACCGAACGACGCTTCGTCGAGCGTCTGGTCGAACGCCTCTCACTCGGGCCAGACGATCGAGAGCAAGTGGAGGCTTGGCTCGCCGTCTCGCCCGCACCCAGCGAGGTCGACGCGGCCAACGTCCCCCACGAGCATCGCAAGATCTTCATCGAAGCAGCTCGTGCCGTGATGTACGCAGACGGCAACGTCGACGAAGAAGAGCGAGAGCAGCTCGAGCGGCTCAAGCAAGCCCTCGAAGCGTGACGGTCGAGCTAGAAAGACCAGCCGATATTCAAATTCAGCAGCGGAATCACATGCTTGTCTTCCGCTGACGCGCTCGTGCTCTGGTTTTGCGCCGTGGCCTCGGCGTGAAAGTACTCGACGCCGCCCTGCACCAGGAACGTGAAGCCGCCGCTCGTGATCAGCTTGTAGCCGACGAGCGGTCCGACCGCGTAACCGAGCCCCACGCCGGTGGTCGTCGTCTCGTCGAGATTGTCGGACGAGACGTGAGCGTAGAGAAATTCGGCGCCGAGCTGCAGCCCATCGAACTCGTGGAGGGGATAGCCAATGAGCTGGCCTCCCAGTTCGTAGACGGAGAACGTCGTCGAGTCCCCCAAGCCGTCCTTCAGGGTGATCGATCCGTAACCACCGATTGCAGCAATCGCGAAGTGGTCAGTCGGGCGAACTTCGATCATGGGCTCGAACACCGGAAAGATCAGGTGGAGCGGAGAGAGCGTGATCGATACGGTTTTCGGCGGCGGTGGTGGCGGTGGCGGTGATTGCGGCGGGGGGTAGTAGCCCGGCGGCGGCGGTCCATAGACCGGCGGCGGCGGCGCCTGTGCACCGGTCGGCGCGGCCGGGGCCGTTGCAGGCGCCGGTACCGGTGCAGGCGCAGGAGCCGGTGGAGCTGACTCGACGGGCGGCAACTCACCGGTCGGCGGTGGAGGCTCGGGCTCGGCGGGTTGTCCAAACACGACGGCCGTCGCAGTCGCAACGACCATCATGCTGGAAAACGCGACGAGCTTGTTCAACGGCTCGCCACGTTGGATGGCGATCCGCTGCGGGCGTCGACGAGCTCGGCTCGATAAAAGAGCTTGCCGTCGCTCGAGCTGATCTCGCCCCCGATGTCTTGACCGTCGGTGTCCTGCGCCACGCTCAAGGTCGCGGTTTGGCTTCCGATCTTCACTCGATAGCTGGTCTTCTTGCAGTCGATTTCCTTGCCTCCGACGAGGCAAGTGGAGGTTTCGCTGCCGAGGGTCGCTTCATTGTCGTCCGGCACCAGCATGGTCTTGGCGAGGAGTGCCTCGTAGGCGTCGACGCTGGACGGCAGCTCCTCTTTATCTTTCATTTCACGCACTCGCAGCACCCGGTCGCTGTTCTTGTCGTGCGTAACGCGAAGCTTGGTCTGCTTCTTCCCCTCCTCGAGTGTGTAATCGACGACCACCAGACTGCCGGCTTGGGCGATGACCTCCTCGGTCAGCGTGAGCGGCGTCTTGGTGAAGCTTCCGGAGAATCGCTGCACGCGGATGTCACCGACGTTTCGTTCCGCGAGCGGGGATGCCACGGCCGTTGCCGTTTCTTCCGTGTCGGGCATCTCATCCAGGAACGCCAGGTCGTTGGCAGCCTTTTTCTTGGCGTGAGCAGAGTGGGTCGACTCGGTCGAGTCGTCCGCGAAGGTGGGTTCGGTGATGCCGGCGTTTCCGCACGCGGCGAAGAGCGGCACGAGACAGGCGAGAGCGAATGCATTTCGTAGCATGCTTCGCCCATGACCATGCCGAGCGCGATTCGGCCAAATTTGTGGACCGACTCCGAACGCGTTTTCCGCTTATGAAAGTCCGGTCAAGACGGCAGCTTCTTCTGCTCGCCTTCACTGATTTCTTCGCGGGTTTCAGGCGCTGGGATCTCGTCGTCGTCTTTGGGTACGACTCGCACGAGCTTGAGGCGACGAGCCAAACCTTCCACCGCCTCTGGGTAGGCGACCGAAGCGGCAGTGGCGAGGGTGGACGCACCCACTGCGGTCGCCCAACCAATGGGACCGAGAGGGCGGCAGCCGAAGAAATGACTGAGACCCGGCGTCTGCACGATCGTGGCGAGCAAGGCAGCCGATCCGGCGCTCGTGAGCAGCACCGGACGGCTGAGCCCTCCGGAGGTGATCGTCTGCCCAAGCTGAGTGCCGACGAGGGAAATCAATCCAACGGTGGCCGCCCGCTCGCGCCCCGAAGTGAGTCGAGCGATCAGATACGCAGCCCCCGCACCCCCGGCAGTGACCAAAGCGCGGGACGCGATATCGCGGCGTAGAGCTTCCCCCAGCGATGTGTCGGGGCCCTCCTGCGCGAGCGATTGCAGGGTTGCCTCGCTCGGGGGCCGGATCGCGATCGCCATCGCGGGCGCCACATCGGTCAAAAGGTTCACGAGCAGGAGCTGGCGGGCATTGAGGGGCGAGCGACCATCGATGAGCCCGGTCAGAACGGTAAACCCGATCTCCCCCAGATTTCCCCCGACCAGAATCGACACGGCGTCGCGCACGGAGGCCCACATCGCTCGACCTTCGGCGATGGCGTCGACCAGGCTTTCGATGCGCTCGTCGGTGATCACGAGATCGGCCGCGCCGCGTGCCGCCGAGGTGCTTCGTTCGCCCATCGCGATGCCGACGTTCGCGAGCCGGATCGCGGGAGCATCGTTGGCGCCATCGCCCACCATCGCTACGCAGCGACCGGAGCGTTGCAGGGCGCGCACGATCCGCACCTTTTGCGACGGGGTCACTCGTGCAAAGACGGAGTACTTGGAGAGTCTCGAGTCCAGCTCGTCTTCTCCAAGCTCCGCGAGCTCGGCACCGGTAACGACACGCTTGTCTCTCAGGAGATCGAGCTCGCGCGCGACGGCTTCTGCAGTGCTTGGATGATCTCCGGTGATCATCAAGGTTTCGACCCCCGCCTGTCGCAACCGCTGCAGCGCCGCCCGTGCCGATGGACGAACCGGATCGGAAAACGCCAAAAACCCCGCGAAAGTCAGCCCGACGAGCCGTGAGGGATCGAGCCGGTCGTCTCCCGCCACCCGGCGCTCCGCCACGGCCAGGACGCGCATGCCCTCCTTGGCCAGCTCCGCAGCGTGAGCGGCCAAGGTCTGCGCGATGATGTCGTCGAGCGCGATGCGCTTTCCGTCGTGAGCCCAGCGGGTGCAGCGCTCCAAGATGACTTCCGGCGCGCCCTTCACGCTGAGCCAGGTCTCGTTGGCAGCGCGTCCGACCACGGCGTGGTAACCGCGGCCCGCCTCGAAAGCCACTTCGCGGGTCGGGCTCCAACCGACGGCGTTTTCGACGACGGAAATACCGACACGCCCGGCGGCCTCCGCCAGTGCGGCGTCCATCGGATCCGGGTGGCCCGACTCGGCAGGTGGAGACGCTCGAAGCGCCGCGGCGAGCACTGCCAGTCGTCCCGGCGCGAGCGCCGAGAGCTTTTCGTGGATCACGCCGTCCGAAACCGAACGAAGGGCGATTTGGCCCTCGGTCACCGTACCGGTCTTGTCGACGCAGAGAACGTCGACGCGACCCAGAGCCTCGATGTTGCGTGCGTTTCGCACCAATGCTCCACGCTTCGAAAGCCTCTCTGCAGCTGCGAGCTGGGCTGCGGTCGAGATCAATGGAAGCCCCTCCGGCACCGATGCCACCGCGAGGCTCACGCCGGAGCTCACGACCTCCTTCAGCTTGCGACCGCGAAGCGTCGCGGCCGTGATGAGCGCTGCCCCGGCGCCGAGCGCAATGGGGCCGGTCAAGTTTACGAGGGACTTGAGTCGCTGATCCACTCCGCCGATCGCAACATCTCGCCGCGATCCAGTTGCACCTCGGAGCGCCTCGGTTTGATCCCCGGTGGCGACGACGACCGCCGTCGCGCGGCCCGAAGCCAGGCTGGTGCCCGCATACAGCATGCTGCTTCGATCGGCGACTTCGAGGTCGAAGCTGGCGGCTCGACCTTTCTTTACGGGCAGCGACTCGCCGGTGAGACTCGAGGCATCGATCTCCAGCGATTCGGATTCCACGATTCGGCAATCGGCGGGAACGACATCTCCCGCCATGAGCAGCACGATGTCTCCGCGAACCAGCTCGCCAGCGTCCACCTGACGAACTTCTCCTCCGCGCCGAACGCGGGCGGTTCGCCTCGAGTCGTGGGCAAGACGTTGGATCGCCCGCTCGGTCCGGAAGCGTTGCACGCCACCGACCACCGCGTTGAGCACGACCACGCCACCGACCATCGTCGCGTCGGCCATCGAGCCCACGACCGCCGACAGCCCTGCTCCCGCTGCGAGCAGAGGGGCGAGCGGATTGAAGAGCTCGTCGGAAACCGCTTCGCCGAGCTCCCCCAGAGCCGACCGCTCGTGGGGAGAGTGACGCCGGCGGCTCTTTGCTTCACCGCGAGTGAGCCCGGTCTCGGACGTGCCGAGCTTTTCGAGAACGCCGCGGGAGTCCAGGGCGTGCCAGGGAGTTCGATCCCGCGGCGGTGGGAGCGCGCGGCGTTCGAGGGCCGAGGAATTCCGCATGCCATTGGCCATCGCCAAAAGCGTCGCCGTGTTGACCACGGTGAACACTCGTCGCGTCGTCATCTCGACGGCGCCTCCAGCGGCCACCAGGGCGCCGACCGCGGCCGAGCCGAGCGCGAGGTTCACGCTCTGTTTCGCCACTTTCCGCGCTGTGACACAGGCTTGGAGCACGAAGCGAACATCCGACAGGTCATCGCCGCAAACGATGTGCGCTCCCCACGGCGGAGGCTCACCAGCGCGGACCAATCCGACAGCCACGTCCGCGCTCGCAATTCCCACGGCGCGTCCGGTCGCGACCAACATCACCGTACGTCCCTCGCGTTGCAGTCGCCGGATCCCGCTCGGGAGGCCGTCGCCGAATGGGATGACGTCATCCGCACTGAGACCCTGCAACACGGATTCGTCGTTCGACGCCACCACGACACGCATCTGCGCTTCGTGTGCCGCCGCGATGAGCTCCTCGATCCCGGTCTGGGGAATCATCGTGAGCGCGGCAATGGCCTCGATGCGACCGTCGTGGGCGAGACCCAAGACCAAAGACCCGCGCTGGCTGAGCTCGTCTGCTTCGATGGCGAGATCCTTGTCGAGCGCGGCATCGAGCAGCGACGGAGGACCGACCGCCCACCCCGCGCGTCGAACCACACCCACTGGATTTTCGGGGTCGAACAACTGAGCGACGCGTCGTCGTGCCTCGCTCGGATCGGCTCCCGGCGCCACGATCACGTCCCCGAGCTCGAACCGGTCGCGCGCGACGAGATCTCCTTGGACCACGAGACAGTCGATGCGATCGAGTCGGCGGAGCGCGTCGGAGTCGAGCACCAGTACTCGTCGAGCGGCCAGCGAACGGCTGAAGTCGGCCGCAAACACGTCGCGTCCGAGCCGCGCGGGCTTGGGCAACGCACCGAACAACGCCGCAACGGCGTGCTGAAAGCTTCGCGTCGTGAGAAAGCTCACTGCGAATCCACCCAGGGACACGATCCAAGCGCGATCGGCGTATTCCTCGATCGGACCCCGGGGCAGTGGGACGGGGCGCGGATCGACCCGCGCGCGGGTCAGGTCGTGCTCGTACGGCGTGGACGACAGCTCCGGCTCGCGCGCCTCCCACACCTCTCGCCGACCCCGCGCCTCACGCCAGAGCGCCAGCTTGTGGGCCAAGTCCACCGCGGAGCTCACCGGCCGCTGGGCAAACCCCTGAGCCACGGAGATCACCGATCCGAGTACGAGATCCGAACGACGCGCACCAAGTGCTTCGTCGAGTCCTTGTCGCAAGCGCGGCGCCGCTCGCAGCACGGCTGACACGGTCACCGCAGTCGACGCCACCGTGGACGGGCTGAGCGGCGTTACTCGAAGCAGGCTTCCCACAGAGAGTCCGAAGAGATCGAGTCCAGCGCCAAAGGATAGACGCCGGAGCTTTTCTCGCTCACTCGGATGTTCGGCCGCGGTCTCGGCAAACGAAGCGCGCTCGACCCGCGCGGACCGTTCTGCGTTTTCGACGAGAAGAACCAGCTCGGACAGCTCGTAGGCATCCCGCTCGAACTCGATCACGACCCGCCGGGTATGGGGATTCACCTCGACCCAGCGCACGCGCTCGAGCTTTTCACGGGCCTCTTCCAGCACCTTCGCAAAGCGGGCGAGCTCGTCACTGGACAAGTCACGCATCTCGAGGTGGGCCCGAGTGGGTCCAATCCACGTGCGACGCTGTCTGGGACCGAACAGCTCGGTCAGCGCCGCCACGACATTTCGGATGCTGTCTTCTCGGTCCGTCACCGGACCTACTTTTCTAGCACGAAATGAGCCTTAGAACGCGCTCTCGCCTCAAACCAGGCGTTTTGCCCAGCGCACTTTCTGATCCGTGTACGGAGGATAGCGCAACGCGGGATCCACGTAGGTCGGTTTGTCGAGCACGCTCTTCTTGTGGCTGAAGGTGTCGAAGGACGCGCGACCGTGATAGGCGCCCATCCCGCTCGCACCAACACCACCAAACGGCAGCTCGTGGGGAACCAGGTGATTGACGACTTCGTTCACGCAGGCGCCACCCGAGCTCGTTCGCTCGAGCACCCGTTCGGCACGCTCCGCGTTGCTCGAGAACACGTACAGGGCCAGAGGCTTGGGCCTGCGATTCACGAACTCGATGGCTTGATCGAGGGTCGAGACCGAGAGCACGGGCAGGATGGGTCCGAAGATCTCGTCCGCCATCACCGCGGAGTCCTCGGACACGTCCGTCAAGACCGTGGGGGCGATGTAGCGCTCCTTCACTTCCGTCTTTCCGCCGACGAAGGTCTTTTGGCCCTCGAGCAGCTTGGAGAGCCGTTTGTGGTGACGCTCGTTGACCACCCTCGCGAAGTCCTTGCTCTTCTGCGGATCGTCTCCATAAAACTCCCGCAGCGTTTGAGCCATCTTCTCGAGGAATTTCTTTTCCACCGATTCGTGAACCAGAACGTAATCCGGCGCCACGCAGGTCTGCCCGGCGTTGAAGAACTTGCCCCAGGCGATCCGCCGCACCGCGGTCGTTAGATCCACGTCGCGGTCCACGATGCAGGGGCTCTTGCCACCGAGCTCGAGGGTGATGGGGGTCAAGTGTTTGGCAGCAGCCTCCATCACGATCCGGCCGACCGTCCCGTTGCCGGTGTAGAAGATGTGATCGAATCGCTGCGCCAAGAGCTCCGTGGTCTCGCTCACGCCGCCCTCGACCACCACGATGCACTCGCGATCGAGATAGCGGGGAATGAGCTCGGCAATCACTCGACTGGTTGCGCCCGCGACCTCGCTCGGCTTCACGATGACGGCGTTGCCAGCAGCAATGGCCCCGATGAGCGGTCCGATGGCGAGCTGGAACGGATAGTTCCAAGGCGCGATGATCAATACGACGCCCAGCGGCTCGGTCACGATCTTCGCACTGGCAGGCTTTAGCACCATCGGCGTGCTCACACGACGCGGCTTGATCCAGCGCCGCAAATGCTTCAGCGTGGTCTTGATCTCGGTCTTCACGAAGTTGGTCTCACCGAGCCAACCCTCGTAGTTGCTCTTGCCGAGATCGGAGCTGAGCGCGTCGAGGATCTTTTGCTCGTTGTCCTCGATCATCCTGATCAGCTGGCGCAGCTGAGTCGTGCGCCACTCGAGCCCGCGCGTGGATCCCGCATCGAATGATTTTCTCAGTCGCTCGACCAGCGCGGGGATTTTCTCCACGTTCGGCGGAGGGGTCGCGAAGGACGGACTTTCGTGAGGCGTCGATGCAATGGCCATGGCGGTATCATACTCGCCAGGCTCGAGCCTGCACGGTCCTGGAAACGGGAGTGAAATCGGGATCTTCGGGTTCGCAGCTTTTTGACGCAGATCCGGTCCCGCCGCCGCCAACGCGCGTCGACCTGCTCCTCCGGTTTCCGGATCGTGGAGGCGGTCGGGTCTTGCCGCCGCCAACGCGCGCGACCTGCAAACGACCATCCGTTCACGGGATTCGGACCGTCATGCGCACGAGAGCACGCAGTCGTGGCCTTGGAGCTGACAGCCGCTGACCGGCTGGTCCGCGCAGTAAGGCGGAGGCGGCGTGCAGGGGTCCGCTTCACAGCATCCCCCGGCGCTCGAGCACCCCTGGCTACAGCCGTCGTGGGATCCCGGCGGACAGGTCCCGCTATCGGGCTTCGGTTCGCAGGCTGGTGGCGCTCCGCCACAACAAGGATGGATGCAGTACTCCGTCGCCGTACAGGTTTCGGTTCCGCACGCGAACGGACCGTCTGCTGGGGGAGCGTCGGGTCCCGCTTCTTGTTCCGCGTCAGTTCCCGCGTCGAGGTAGAGCTGGCACGGCCCGGTGATGACCTCGCAACCGCTGGGACAGGTGTAACCGCTGCAACTGCAACCAGCTTGAACGCAGGTCTGCGTAGCGGCACAAAGGCATTCGGGCGGGTACTCCTCGCAACAGAGCGCCCCCCCCACCCCACCCATCGCTCCAACGCCACCCGTTGCTCCGACACCACCAACGCCAATGCCGGCGCTTCCGCCACTGTTCGACGCATCGCTGTCCGAGCTGCCCCCGCAGCGAACTACTGCGAAGAGAATCAAGCTCGCGCCGAGGACTCGAAATCCCTGCATGCGAATTTCCTAGCACGACGCGTGCCGAGTGTTCTTGTGCCACGGTGTGCCGTCCGCGCGTGGACGCCGCAGGTCGATCCACGAAGCAGGAGATCGGTCGGACGGCCCGACTGGCTACGTGCCGCTCTCGTCTCTCGAAACCGCTGCTCTTCGTTCTTCCTCTTCTTGCGTTTCCGCTCCGAGGTCGAGGCTTTCCTCTGCTGGCGGGGTCTCCACTCGGGCCTTTACGGGACGCTCTTGGATGCACTCGTTCACGCTGCTCGCCACTCGATGGAGCACATCTTCGGCAAACGCAGTCCGCGTACGGGCCCGGCGAGCAAACGCGCGTCGCAGGCCAAAAAAGGGATCCGACCGCGGCGGCGGCGCCGAGGACAATCCCGGTTCCAAGCACCACGGGAGCGCCTTGGGAAGCAGAGATGTCCACGGCCTTGGCGATTGCGACGCCGAGCATGCTGGCAAATGTTCCAGTCGTGACTCCGGCGAAGCCGGCCAGGACTCCAAAACCAACCTTGAGCTGACCACTGTTCGCGAGGGTCTCGACGTAGCGGATCGTCGTGCGCCCATCCTTGGCGTGCACGGTCACTGCGGGTTCGGCAGCAATTCCGGCGGGGACCCACGTGAGCTTGTTCCCGACGGCGGAGGTGCGTCCCGGCACCTTCATCAAAGCGACGATGGCGTCGGCGACCTCCTCGAACCGCTCGGGAGGGAGCATTCCCTCCACCTCCACCTCGCGCTCTACGCGGAGCGCTCCATCCGGCGCCCGTGTGGCGGCGGTCGTTTCGGGTTGCATCGCGCGACGCGCGACCTCTGGTGGGATGCCGAGATCCAGCAAGCGCTGCTCGAGCTCAGAAGACGTGAGCGCTGGTCGGATTTTCGCCGCAGCTGGGTCAATCATGGCCAACTCCACCGCGCGCTTGGTGATGCGCTGCACTTCTTCGGGGAAATGCGGCGCTCGCGGAACGGGGTGTCGGAGGACATGAGCGCACGATGCTAGGCGGGGTTCTGCGTTCGAGCCAGCGAGGAAACGGTTGGAGGGAGCTCATCGGAGCGTCGTCCCAGCTCATCGAATCCGGAAAACGCGAACACCACATCAACAGCCACGACGCGCTATCAGCCAAACCCCGCTCCGCGCCGAGCTCAGCTGCTCAATCTAGTACTCCACACACCCGACGCTCTGACAGTAGCTCTGGTACCACGCTGCCGCAGGCGTATCGGTCGCACCGAAGTTCACCGCTGGCGTGGTGGCATAATTGATGTCGTTGAACTCCCACAGCCGGACGGCTTTTCCAGCGCTACGCTTGCTGGCTGCCCAAGCGCGATCGGATGCGCTCCGACCATCCGCTGCAAAGAACCACCCACCATCCGCCTCGGGCGCAGTGGAACCGCCGAACTGGGATTCGACGAACAGGATCCCCTCGTAAGCAACCCGCGCCACCACGCCACCGTTGACGCTGGCAAGCAGTGTGTCGGTGCCGAACGGACCGCTCGCCGCGTTGGATACGACCACGGTCTGTCCGCCCGACGAGGAGGTCGTGTTGACGTACAGCGGATCGCTGGTCTTGCCTCCGTCGGAAGAGTTCCGAGTCCAGACGATGGTCTTCGCCGAAAAATCGACGGCACCATTCCAGTACCAATGCTGGCTTTGGGACGGGCTCTTGTGAACTTCGCGCACGGCGGTGGCGCCAACCCACGCGAGACTCGGCTGCACGCCGGTATCCTGCGAGGGGAACGCTTGGCCGCCGCTCCCACCCCAGGTGAGCTCGAGGTCCGTGCCCAGGCTGCCAACCCGGGAAAAGAGCTCGTCGTTGGACGGATTGTCGTGGACCTCGACGACGTTGCCCTGATCATCCAAAAGGACGACCGGATCTCTCCCCGTGTCGTAGCGCCCGTGTCGTTTCCAACTGACGGCGCCGTTCGAGAGCTGGCCCGTCCAGTACCAAAGCTCCCCCGATCCCGAATCGTGGATCTCGACGACCTGACCTTTTGAGTTCACGGCGATCGACGGGTTTTTGCCCTCGTCCGCCAGGTACGCGAGGCGCGTCTTTTCGTCGCCGCTCAGCACGCACAGAACGCGATCACGAAGCGCGTCCACGGACGGGAAAACGTCCGACTGTTCCGAGCGCGTGTAGAGACGTGAGCCAAACGCGCCAACGAGCTCTGCGTTCAACGCGGCGAGGTTTCCGTCCGCATAGCTCGGGTTGTCGGTCAAATCGTCTTTGACATCCAACCCCAGCGTGATGGGCGCGTGCCCGGGGTGGTTCGTCGACCAGTTGGCGATCAGATCCAGCCATTGGCCGAACGCACTCGTCGATGGATCTCTCCGCCGAGCGCGACTTGGTTGTCGGGGGCGTCGTGACCCACGCGGTAGCCCTGCGTCTGGTACTCGTTATCGTGGATGTCGAGCTCGATGAACCGGACCTTGTCGTCCAGCTGCTTGACGATGCTGCCAAGCTCCGCGCCGGGCGAATACGAATTGTGCGTGGCAAAGAAGATCGCGTCCGTGTAGGCCGTCCCCCCGCCCGACGCGCCAACGCCACCCCCACTGCCCCCAGCGCCGCCCGTGGCGACTCCGCCGTTTCCCCCGATGCTGCTCCCTCCAGTACCGCCGGTACCCGTCCCGGATGGTGAGCCACCGTTGGTCCCGCCGCAGGCAAAAGCCAATACGGCGACGAAGGACCACAGGCGCATCTCCGGACAATACTCCTTCTCGAGGGCGTCAGCACCGTGGATGCGTCTGCCAGTGGGAGAGGTCCGCGGTCATGGTGTACAGCACACCGTGATTGGCTGCGCTGGAGTGACCGCGCCAATGGGAGTCCCGCCGTTCGGTTGGCAGCTGCCGCCGGATGGCGACAGTTTGAATTGGACGAAATGCGATCCGGTCTGAGGCCACGGGACGCATCCTGGTACCGGTGACGATGCCGAAGGGGAATCGGTGCAAGCGCCGTTCGAATGGACCTCCATTTGACCCGTGCATACGACGCCCGTGGGACCGTCGCAGTTGCAGGCGGAGCAGCCGCGCGTGTCGTCGACACCTTCGTGGACGAGCGACTTCGCAATGTACGGGGCGCCAGGACAGGCCAGATCTCCGGCCTGGAACACGCAGTGCTTGGTGCTGAAGGGAGATCCCAGAGAGGGCACACAGACGCCCGCGCCACAGGTCGCCAAACCCGTTCCCGAACACGCGCGCACGGCCTCTGTCCATTCCGGACCCGGCGCCGGTGTCGTCGTAGCCGACGGTGTGCACGATGCTCCCGTAACGACCGCGGACGGACCCGACGCGTTGAGTGTGAGAACCGGACTGCTGCCGCACGTACCCTGAATGACGGGGTAACAATCGGGGACCGGAATGAGGAAGCTCGCTGCCGGGTTGCAGTTGCCGGTACAAGTGCTGCTGGTGTGGGGGATCATGGGACACCTTCTTCCCCGCACAGGTCGCGCCCTGAGGATCTCCGCAGCTGCAGGTGCACCCAGCATCCAGACCTGGCTTCAAGCCCATGAAGGCATCCAGCGCCGCGTTGGGCATGGCAGCTGGACACGCCGGAGCCACGTCCGTCGCGCTGCCCGCATACAGGATCACGGGTCCCTCCCAGGAATTGGGAGCTTCTGGCAAACAAACGGTTCCGCTTTCGCACACGTTCGTGCCGCCGACGCCGGCTGCGCCGCTGACGCCACCCACTCCACCGCCGCCTGCGCCCGCGTTGCCGCCGGCGTTGCCACTCCCGCCAGCACCACCACCGCTACTACCACTTGCGCCGCCACCACCGTCCACGCCGCCCACTCCGCTCGGGTTCGTCTCCGAGCTCCCGCAGGCGATCGTTGCCCAGCTCGACAACGCAAGGAAGACCGCTCGCCGCAGCCAATGGGATTGCTGCGCGAAGGTGAGTTGCGACATGCACGGAAGCTAGCAGTCGGACGACCGCTCACAACTGGTGCCCTACGAAAAGGTTCTCGAGCGACCGGACAGGTTTCTCGAGGGAGATTCGGACTTGGATTGCGTATGACGCCGCCCTGCCATCGGACGTCGTGGATGAGGCCGATGGGGTCGAGAGCATCGTGCTAGCTTGCGTGCTCCCGCTCCTTTACGAAGCGGGTCGAAAGAACAGCAAATGAAACTCTTCACAGCTTGCACGTTGGTTGGACTCTGCGGGGCGATTGCGACTGGCTGTATGGATCAAGCGAGCGCCCCAGCGCCTCAAACGCCGGCTCGAGAGCCCGCTCCCGCGGCTGCGCCAGCACCAGCACCAGCACAGCCGATGCCACCGATGCAGCAACAGCAAAACCTCAAGCAAAAGAAGACCGGCATCATCGACGACAGCGTCTAGGCAGCGCGGGCGCTGACGCGTCTGACCTCGGGATCCGATCCCGGGTCGCATGATTTTCTTTCTCGCGAAGAGCTCGGGTCGCTCAGGCTGCGCTCAGCCCGAGCGACCGCTCTTCATCGGCTCAGCCGGTGCACTGGGTTTGGCAACTCTGCGCGACGCAGATCTGTGCCGTTTCCCAGAGGCTGTAGGTCGGATCCGTCGTGGGGCACACCGCGGTCACGCAGGTCTTGAGCTCCGCTGCGGACGTGGCAGCCGAACAGTCCGGATTCGCGTTGACCACGCAGGTGTTGAACGCGTTGCAGTCCGTATCCTGACCGCAGGCAACGAAGTCGTTGCAGCAGTTGCCCTTCACGCAGTCTTCACAAGCAGGGGTCGCGCCTGTCAACGTCAGCGGACAATCGCTGCCTCCGGCGCCGCCCGTTGCGCTGCCGCCCGTTCCCGAGCCACCGGTGCCGCCACCGACTCCGCCCGCTCCCGTGCCGCCCGAGCCTCCAGTGACTCCGATCCCACCACTGCCACCGCCAGCGCCTCCGCTCGCGCCGCCAGTGCCACTACCACCAGTTCCGTACCCACCACCGGTGCCACCGGTACCGCCACCGCCCGAGTTCGTTGACGAACAGGCAGCGAGCCCAAGCAAGTAGAAACTGGCCAACCCAACGCTGATGATGATCGAAGATTTCACGAAGCACCTCCCGAGCGCCGAAGCGAAATAGCGCTCTCTGTGTCTTGCTGCAACGCGGATCGAACGGCGCGGCGCGTCAGGTTGCAAATCGATCCGTCGCTCGAACGAGCGCGTCGACGATGCCCGGTTCGAGCGCAGAGTGTCCCGAGTCCGGGACGATCACGAGCTCCGCATCGGGCAGAGCGCGACGCAAATCCCAGGCGTTTTCCAGGGGACAGACGACGTCGTACCGTCCGTGAACGATGAACGTCGGGATGTGTCGAATCTTCTCGGCGTCGTCGATCAGTTGCGACTCGGAACGGAAAAATCCGGCGTTGATGAAGTAGTGACACTCGATGCGAGAGAACGCGAGACTGAAATCATCTTCGGCCGCGTGGGACACGTGGGACACATTCGGTTGAAGAAAGCTGGTCGTCGCCTCCCACACACTCCAGGCCCGAGCTGCTCGTTTTCTCACTTCCGAATCCTCACTGGTGAGGCGTGCGTGATACGCGCGGATCAAGTCCCCGCGTTCGGTTTCTGGAATGGGCTCGAGGTACTTCTCCCAAGCATCCGGGAAAAGGTGACTCGCGCCGCACTGATAAAACCACTCGAGCTCCCAGCGCCGAAGCATGAAGATGCCTCTGAGTACGAGCTCGGTGACTCGATCGGGATGGCTCTCGGCGTACGCGAGTGCGAGCGTGCTACCCCACGAACCGCCAAATACCTGCCAGCGCTCGATGCCCAAGTGGCGGCGAAGCTTTTCGATGTCCTCGACGAGATCCCACGTGGTGTTCTCCTCCAAGCAGGCATGCGGGCTGCTCTGCCCGGATCCCCGTTGATCGAACAGCACGATCCGGTAGCGTTCAGGATCGAAGTATCGGCGCTGTTTCGCGTCCGAGCCAGCACCGGGCCCGCCGTGGAGAAACACGACTGGCTTTCCCTCCGGGTTGCCCGATTCCTCGTAGTAGAGCTCGTGAAGCTCCGAGACCCGCAGTCTCGAAGTGACCCGCGGCTCGATGGGTGGATAGAGCTTCCGTCTTAGCTCGCTCATCTTCGAACGCTAAAGCGTCTTCCGCCACGATGGAACCCGGTATAGTTCCCGGCTCATTGTCTCCCTCCGACGAACCTGGCGATTTGACCGAAGTCGTGCGTGCTGCGCGTCGCGGCCTCCGCCGTGACGTGGCTCTCCTCGTCGAACACCTCCGAGACGCACAGCTCCTGCTTCCTCTGGCGAAGAGCGTGAGCGGAGCACCCCACGGGCACGAAGTGGAGCTAACCGACGATTTGACCATCGAACCCCACCTGCTCGCGGACGACGAGGGCAACGCCTTCTGTCCCGTGTTCACCCGCGCCGACATCCTCGAGCCAATGATCGCCCAGGTGGGCTGGATGACCGAGGGCAACCCCCTGGAATATTGCTCGGTGCCCGCTCAGGTAGCACTGGATCTCGCCCTACAGATCGTCGACGAGGAGCATGTGGTGGGCGTGGTCGTAAACCCGATGCACGATTCCGAGCTCATGCTGCGGCGCACGGAAGTCGGCAGCATCGCCCAGGGACGACCCGTTCCACTGGTGGGATACGTGCGGCAAATTCCCCTTCAGGACTTCGAGGAGACCCTCGTGGCCGAGGGCGCCGATCCTCCGCCCGAAGCTCTGGTGAGTGCCGTCGAACGCTGTGTGGCTTCTCTGGACGAGATCATCGGTTACGAGATCCTGTCGACCTTCAATGCCGACCGCGACCTCGAGCCCCACCTGACTCTCACCATTCGCCCCGCGGGAGGCCAGATCGACTTCGAATCCGTGACGCACCGGTTGATCGACGAGCTGGGCGACCTGGTACCGGCGCCCGGCTACATCGACATCGTGTTCGATCGCAGCCCGTGAGCCTCATGGACCGCCCCAACATTTTGGATCGCGGTGGTAACCGCCTTCGCCCCATCGAACGGTTTCAGATCGGATTCGTGAGGAAGACCTTCGAACCGGGAAGGCTCGACCGCGCGATCCGCTTTTGCCAGCGCAGGATCGGCTCGACCTGGATCCACCATTTCACGAAACACTTGCGCCACGTGCACGGCCTCGATCGGCTGCCGCCCCTCGACCCGACCCAGAGCTTCATTTGCGTGGCCAATCACCGGAGCTTCTTCGATCTCTACGTGGTGACCGCAGAGCTCGTGCGACGTGGTCTACCGCACCGCATCGTGTTTCCGGTGCGGGCCCAGTTCTTCTACGACCGCCCCGCTGGGCTGTTCGTGAACGGCGTGATGAGCTTTTTTGCGATGTATCCGCCGATTTTTCGCGAGACGAAGCGCCAGTCTCTGAACCTCGTGAGCCTCGACGAGCTCACCTGGCTGCTCAGGCGCGGCGGCGCCTTCGCCGGCCTTCATCCGGAGGGCACGCGGAAGAAGGATGATGATCCCTACACGTTCCTGCGCGCTCAGCCCGGCGTCGGGCGAGTGATTCACGGCTCGCGGGTGCCGGTCCTGCCGGTGTTCATCAACGGACTCGGAAACGATCTCGTGCGCCAAGTGAAAGGCAACTTCGATGGAACCGGACCGCCGGTCATCGTCGTGTTCGGTGAGCCCATCGACTTTGGTGACTTGCTCGACAAGCCGGGCTCAGTTCGCACCTACAAACGCATTGGTGACCGCACCCTCGAAGTCATCGGGGAGCTCGGCCAAGAGGAAAAGCGACTGCGCGCGGCGCTCGTTCCCTGATGCTACTTGGGCTGCGGGCGCTCCAGGGCGAGCGCGACGAAGTCCGACATCAGGTACGCAAAAGTCTCCTCGTCGCTGTTCCAGTTGCGGCGCGATCCGACGTGCTCGTGGCAGATTACGCCGACCATCTTCTGCTCGTGCCAAATCGGAACGTCGAGCATGCTGGAGATACCGAGCGGTTTCAGATACGACTCCGAGAAGCAGGAAGTCGCCGGATCAGTGTGCGCATCGCTGGCGGCGATCGTTCGTTGGGTGCGGAGCGCGCGGAAGTACGGCGCAAAGTCCTTCGCAAACAGCTCGACCCCGGATGAATGAGTGTTGGGCGTGCGCTGGAACAGGTCCGCGCAGGTGATCTTCGCAGCGGCTGCGTCCAGGAACCAAACGCTGACCCGCTCGACTCGGAGCGCCGTCGCTGCCGCTTCGTCGATGCGGTGGATCGTCGAGTCCAAGTCCCTGAGGAGCAACGCGCGTTGCGTCATGAGATCGCGGTAGGTGCGAAGGTGCAGGCGCAACGTCTGGGCTTCGTCCCTGCTCGCGGGGCCGAGCACGACCGGACCGAGATCGGGGCTCGAGGCACGGGCTTCCGCAGCGGCTTCCTCACGAATCGTACGGATGGCTCGCTCGAGTCGAGCGATCGTGTCCTCGTTGTCGTCGCAAACCGCAGCCTCCGCGGACGTGAGCTGCGCCAAGCTGGCGAGCTTGATCTTGGCCACCAGCCCGCCGGTTCGCTCGGCTTCCTCGAAGAAGCTCTGGCACTTCTGACCCATGGGCCGAGTATATCGTGTTCGACGGAGACCAGCTCACCGAGACGCGACGCGCGTGGACGAATCCGGCTCGGTTTGCACGATTTCCAGAGCCCCGGGAGGATTCGCGTACTCCGCTTGATCCAGCGCGCTCGAATCGATGACGCGCGCGAGTGGCGCCGGCCAGAAGCCGAGCAGAATGACGAGTCCGGCTACGCCGACCAGGAGACCGAGCTCGCGCTCGTCGAGCAGCGGAAGCTTTCCGCCATGGGCCTCCAAGAACCGGCTCTTTTTCCAGCTCGAGGGAAACTCTCCGAGAAAGACCCGAGTGAACGCCCGCGCGTACGCCAGTGTTCCGAACAATCCCACGACGGGAACGGCGAACGCCGCCCATCGCAGCGTTGGAAGAGCGCCAGTGACCGTGGCGAAGAATCCCAACAGCGGCAATGTCCCACCGCCCAGTCCAGCGGCGAAGAACAACGCTCCGGCAAACACGGAGAAGGCGGGAAGCTCGCGCACGATTCCGCCGAGTCGATCGAAGCGACTCGTGTGCACTCGGGCCTCGATCATTGCGGCGACCGCGAGCACGCCCGCCAATGTCAGCGCCCGGGACACGCAGAGCAGCACCGCCCCCTCCACTCCGATGGCGGTGAGAGAGGCGAGCGAAACGAGCACGAGCCCAGCCTGGCTGCTCGCAGCACGGATCGCGAGGCGACGTCAGATCGCATGCCGAAAGCGCAGCGACACCTCCGTACAGCGCACCGACGATCCCGAAAAGAGCCACGCCGCCCGCCGCCCAGCCCGAGCCATCCGGCAACACCGAATAGCCAACGCGAAGCAGCAGATATCCGCCGAGAGTGGGGATCCCGCCAGCCACCATCACGCCCAGAGCCGCCGGTGATCGAGTCAGCAGGGCAGAGAGCCAACCGTGTAGCGGTGGGGCGCCGAGCAGAAGCGCGGATCCCAGAAACAGGGCGCAGTAGATCACCTTCACCGGATGGGTGCCGAGCAGCGATGCGCTGAGTGGAGCAAATCCGCCGTGGGCAGCTCGGTCAGCACGAAGCTTCGAGCGACCGGCGTGCCATCCAAGAGGTACAGCGCATGCGAGCTCGCTGACATCTGCCAGAACACAAATGCCGACGAACGCGGTGGCAACCGAGAGCTGGAGTACGAGTCCCCGCGCGGCGCGCCGGCCGTCGCGGGACGCGACCACGGAGAGCACGACCGTGGAAACGACGCAGAGCAAGAGGGCCACGAACAACAGGGCCAGATCCCGAGCAACGAACGCCGTAACGAGCCCCGCATCGAGAGCCAGCATCCACGCCCAAAAGTGTTCGGGACGCGGCAAGCTCGGCGCCCGGGCTCGAGCCGCGATCAGAAGCAGGACGGCCGCAACGAGCGCCAGCGGCAACGAAAACCCGTCGAGCGCGACGAAGTACTCGATGCCCATCGATCGCGAAAGCGGGACGCGCTCGATGAATTGCAGCGCATCTCCTCCTTCGAATCGACTGAATCCCACGTCGAATGAAGAGGCGAGAAGCGCCAACAGAGCGACCTGAGCCACCGCGATCGCGGTCACCAATCGCTCCGCCATGTCCCTGCGAGAGCTGACCGAGCGCAGGAGCGAGATCAGGATGAACCCCGCGAGAGGGAGCCCGCTCAGCCAAATCAAGGGATGCAATCGCGACCACGTCGTCGTGTCGGGGGCCGCGTGCACGCCAATGACGACGGGGGAGTGGGGAGCATCCAGCTCGATGGTCAAGTGCCCGTAAAACTCGTGGAGGGGTCGTCCCTTCACCGGATCCCAATCGATCACGATCTGCTTGGCCTCGCCCGGCGCGAGCACCGTCGTGGTCCCGCCACCCTCGAAACGCCCCGTGACTCCGTCGACCAATCGCGGATCATCCGCACTCGCACCCGGGCGGGCGTAGATGTCGACGATCTTGAGTCGCGCGGTTCCGCGGTTCTCGATGCTGAGCTTTGCGCCGAAATCCCGATGCTTGTTCGGTGAGCTCGACGGGCAGACTGCTGCTCACGCTCAGATCCGAGGCCGCCAGCGCGGTGGTCGCGCTCAGCCAAATACCGAGAAACACCAAGAGCTTCAGCGCGAGCTTCACTTGTCGACCCTCGGCTTCCGCTTTTTCTTTTTGGCGACCGCCTCTTCTTCCTGCGCCTCGGCGGGTGACTCGTCCATGTCGGTCGGTTCGAGTCCAAGAGCGGTCCGTTCGACGACACGGTCCAACGCGTCCACGACCTTCGCAAAAGAAGCGAGCTCCCAGCTCGGCAGCGCGAGCTCCGGAGAACCGAGGGCGCGGTGACCGCAGCGGGCGCTTTCGGTTTCTTTCCAGTCCGCGGTGTAGCGAGCTCGAGCGAGCACGAAGCCGACGATGGCGCTGGCCGCGCTGAAAGCCAGAAGCGCCAGCCTGACCTGGCCCTCGATGGGCGCGCCGGGAGAGGCGAGCTCCTCGATGGCTCCCAAGGACAGCCAGCGATCGAGGCCAGGCGGGAAGCCCGTCGGCGAGGACGCCGCTCGGAATGGCCAGGAGCGCCACCAACGCTCCAAGGACCGAGAGCACGACAATGCCCGCCCGACTTCTGGGATCGTCGATCGGTTGGCGGGACTTCTTCCGACTACCAAACACGACGAAGTACACACGCCACACGGCGAACGCGGACACCCCGCCGCAAACCAGCGCGAGGCCCGTCAAGATCCACCCGAACGGCAACCCGAAGGCTTCGGTGCGAGCCATCTCCTCGATCACTCCGGCCCGCGCGAACACGAGCGGGATGGGCGCCCCCGAAAGCGCGACCGCAGCGAGTCCAGCCAGCCGCGTGATATTGGGTCCCGAGCTCCGACTCTCGTCGAGAGATCCGGCGTGAACCGCACCCAGCGCCAGAAGCAGGGCACCACCTGCGACGATTGTGACGACGACCAGGGCAACGGCCGATGCGTGCGCGCCGACAGCGAGACCGGATATCGCCGTCGCGTAGCCGGAGACCACGATCTGGCAGAGGGCGGTGCGGCCGTCTTTCGCGTGGGCCGCCCGGGCCGCGAGCACGATCGCCAAGAGGGCGAGAAGTGACGCAACCACCGCGGAGGCGCGGGGCGCGAGAGAAGCAGGAAGTCCGCGCGGGCGAGCAGCACCGCCGGGATTGCCAGCTCCGTGGCAACGATTCCCGCTGTGACTCGGGGATCCACGCCGGTCACCCAGCGCGTCGGGAAAAAGACGTACCGAACCAACACCGAGAGCGCCAAGAGCATGGCGAGCACACCGAAGAAAGGCTGTGAGAAGAAGGTCCGTTTGGTGAGCGTGGCTCGCACTGGATAGGTCCCCGTGCCGTCACGCAGCAGCAGTTGCTCTCGCGCGTCTCGGAGTGACAGCGTCGCTCCAGCGACAGTGAAGAGCGTCTCGCGATCGGGCGCGAGTCTCGCCTTCTCGACATCGAGATCATGAGTCCCCGCGCCCGTCCGAAATCGCACGTCGGTCAGCGTTGCTGCAACGCGCAACCCCGCGAAAGGAGTGTTTGCACGCGTCGTGTACACGGACGCCCGATGGTTCCCACGCCCCCTTCCTTCCCATCGTGGTCCACCTCACAAAGCTCGGCGCCGCCCAGCGACACCGTCGACCCGGGGAGTGCGGTCGAGGAGATGGTCGTGCGGCCACCCGGGTTGATCCGTTGGGTGTTTGGGTCGTCCGGTTTGGGCGAAGCGCTTCCGCGCTCGACACTCACGATGCGGGGTCGGAAATCCGGAACGAAGTCGCCCCGACCCGTCCAGCCTCCTGCCAGCCCCCACAGGAACACCGCAGCGGCGGCAACGACGAGAGCGTCGGCGACTCGCCCCACTGCAAAGAGGCGCCCGTCGCCGGTCGACAGAATGTAGCTTCCGACGCCAGCGAGACTCGATCCCACCAGCACGACTGCCCAGTCGTTTGCCAGAACGACCAACAGCAGCCCCGAAAGGGAAATCGCCAGCCCCACCGAGCTTCGCCGCTGATGCTCGTCGTCCACCGGGAGCGCGAGCAGCGCCGCGGTGACCACGGCGCTGGCAGCTGAGTGCGAGGAGCGCGCTGGTGGGCTCGAGCACCAGCGTGAAGCTCACGTCGAGAGAACCGACTCGCAACATGCCCCAGGCATGGGAGATAGAGCGCTCGACTGCCATCGGCGTTGAGCTCCACGGCGTGGAAAGCCGACGAATCCCCAGTGCTGTCAGGCATCCGCCGAAACACACGTTCTTCGGCTGTGCGATGCCACGCGTCACGCGAACGCCGCGCGCCAACGGTAGTCCGGCCAACGCAGCGTACAGGCCAGCCACGAGCGGCACGATGGGTGCGAGCCACAGAAACGCCGCGATGCCGATGGACTGCAGCGGACCGGCGTACTCGGGCATGCGCCGCGGACGCTAGCCGCGGGGCTCCGTCAAATCAACGTCGGCCGTCAGAGCCAGGGGTTGACGGTGACGCGGCGCGCTCGGCCCGTGCACGTCTCGTCGCACGCGCCGAGCAAACTCCAGGAGGCAAATTGCGGTCGACCCGAACAGCACGTATCCCAGCTGATTTTCCAGGGACCGCGACAGCGCAATGGGCATCCAGCTCACCCAAGCCACACTCGAAGCGAGCACCACGACGGACAGCTGGCAACACCCAGCGCCACCAGAGCGAGCCCAGCTGATCAGCGCGCAATGCCGGGATCGCCCAGCGCAAAAACACGATCACTCCCAGCACCGACCAGCTCTTGAGCTGCAGAACGAGGGCGCTCGAAACCGATGCCCAAATCGGTCCGGCAAAAAGCAAGGCATCCGGGGTGCGCCATCCGCCGAGGAAGAGCATGCAGCCCACCGTGCTGACCACGAGCAGGTGACCCCACTCCACGTAGGCCAGAAGGCTCTCTCGCTGACTGGAGGACTCGAGATCCGCTTCCGCCAGAGTTCCCCGCGTGCGACTGGAGCGCGGCACGGACGCCGCGACCAGAAGGACGAACGCGAGGAATAACACCGGATTTCGGAACGCGTTCCAGCCCCAAGGCACGACGCTTTGCTCGGCGACGATGTCCCCGAGGCGGACGTTGCCCGTGCACACGACGACGCTGCCGAGTGCCGCAAGGATCGGGAGCTCGCACGAGAGCACGGCGAACCCCGATTTCATTCCCGACGCGATTGACCAGCTGCGCGGCCCCCGCCAGCCCCCGCTCATCAACGCCACCAGCGTGAGCAAGGTTGCGTTGGCCACGACCACGAGACCCAGATCCAGGTCGGGGAGCACGAGGGCGCGACCGAAGCACACGGTCGTCGCTCCGGCGCTGACCACGAGGAACAGGAAGTAGGGGATCACACGGATCAGAGCGGGCGCGCGCTCGGTGTCGCCCTCGCCGAGCTCCGATAGGCTCGACCACAAGCGACGCACCCCGAACGGCCCCGCTCCTCGGCTCCCTCGCAAGCGCGATGCGACTCGCCGAGCCAAGAATGCGAGGAGCCTCGCAACGGGCCCGAAGGAGAACAACAACGCGAACACCGCAATGCCCACCAGCACGGCGGCACTCGCGAGGTCTCGGGGAGTCGCGGGGCGAAAACCCTGCACGTCGACACTCCGCTCCACGAGCCTTCTTTGGGCACCGCGGCGTACGAAGACCTTGGCCCATCGCGTGACGCCGCTGAAAGCGAGATCACTCACACGGTTCACACGAACGCCTTCCACCGATTCAATGCGGTCTCCGGGAAGGAGCCCGGCGCGATCGGCCGGACCGGCAGGAGCCACCTTGTCGATCACGAACCGCCCAGGTGGGTCGTCCCCGGCGTGGCTCGCGGCTCCCTCGAACCGAACTCCGATGAACTCGGCGGCAGCCTTGCCTTCGGATTCGCGACGAGCGCGAAGGTCGTTCGCCACCGCCGGACCGGCAAAGTCGATCTCGACATCGTGCACCGTGCCGGTGACCGGCGGCGCCGCCGAGGTGCGGGGGGCGAGCGCCGCGACGACATCTCCATGAAAGGTCGCATGGTCGGCCGACTCACCCTTGCTGCAGAACTTCGCCTGGATCTCGTCGGTCAAAAAGAACGTGATCCGGTTTTGCGAGCTACTCGAAGCGCTCGCGACGATCTCGACACCGCGATCGGGCGGTTGTCCTGGACGGAACACGTCGCCCTTGAAGGTCACCGTTGCGGGCTTGCCTTCGGGAAAGCCCGATCCAATCACCTCGAGCCGGTCGCCGACTTCCGCCCGCCGAGGAGCAAAGTCGGCAACGTTCAGCAGACCATCGGGGCCATCCGCACCCGCACAGCCGCTGAGGGCTCCGCCGAGAAGCATCACCCGGACGAGTCGGCGCATCTGCTCCGCTATAGCGAATGTGGCGGAAGCGGCCGAAAAACCGACGAAACGGCCGCACGTGCGCCATCAAGCCGAATAGAAGCGTCCGCCGTCTTCCGTCGAAACGACCCGGATGGGCACGCCGAACACTTCTTCCAGCAATTCGGGGACCAGTACCTCCTCCGGGCGCCCCACTGCGCGAACCTTCCCATGCCCGAGGAGCAGCACGCGATCGGCCCATTTCGCGGCGGCGTTGAGGTCGTGCATCACTGCCACACATGCGACATCGCGCTCTTCCACCTCACGACGACCGAGGGCGTACACGAGGACGCTGTGTCGGATATCGAGGTGTGCCGCTGGCTCGTCGAGGAGCAGCACTCGAGGCTTTTGGCAGAGCGCGCGGGCGATGGTCGTCAGCCGGCGCTCCCCCCGACAGCTCGGCGACTCGGCGTGATCCCAGGGCATCCAGGCCACATCGGTCCATTGCCTGGTCGATGGCCTCGAGGTCTTCCGGCCGGGTCAAAAGCAGCCCCGACTGATGGGGTGCTCGTCCCATGCTCACCACCTCGCGGACGGTGAACCCGAACGCGACATCGCTGTCTTGGGGAACCACCGCCAGGGTCTGGGAAATCTCGCGCCGAGAGAGTTCCCGGACATCGCGCCCGGCGAGCATCACGTCTCCGGCAGAAACTCCCAGCGTCCCGGATAGAGCGCGAACCAACGTCGACTTGCCCGCCCCGTTGGGGCCCAGAACCGCCAGGAGCTCACCGCCGTTGGCCTCCATGGTCACCCCATCGAGCACGGGGGTCTCGCCGTACCGAACACTCACGTTTCGAGTCTCGATCCGGGGCGGCACCGGGGGACTCTAGCCGTTTTCTGGACCTTTTCCCGACCGTCCCGCATAGCTCGGCTCATGCGGGATTTCCGACGAGAGCTCGAAACCATCGCCACGCTGCAGCACGAAATCCAGCGGCTCGCGCCCTATCGCGACTTCAGCCTGGCCCCGAGCCCCGGCGCCTCGAAGCGTGCCATCGCCGCCGCCGAACGCCGCATCGGTCGACCGCTGCCACCGAGCTACAAGGCCTTCCTGCGGCTGCACGACGGTTGGCCCAGGTTTTACGACGGGGCGAGCCTCCTTGGCACCGCAAACCTCGGGATCCGGGCCTACGAAGAGGCGGCTCACGCCACGTTCGAGGCCGCAGAAACCCCCGTGACGGAGTTTGTGCCATCGAATCGGAAGCCGAAAGTGCTGATTCCGTTCGGCATCGACATGCAAGCGACGACGCTCTTCGTGTTCAATCCAGCTGTCTCTCGGGACGGTGAATACGAGGTCATTGCCTGGATCAACGAGATCGGCTTGCGTCGCTCGAGCTTCCCTTCGTTCCTCGAATCGATCCAGGAGCTCTGCGAGAGCGAGCTCGATGGGATCGTGACTCGGGTAGCCAGCTAATCAATATTGTTCGGGACTTGACGCTCTGCGGCATACCTGGTTCCATGTGGCAGGGTGGTCGTGGATGAAACCCCGATGATCGACAGCCCGGACGAATCGAGTCCGTTGGATCGGCGCGTCATCAAGCGCTACTCGAATCGCAAGCTCTACGACACGAAGGACAGCCGCTACGTCACGCTGCTCCAGATCGCCGAGATGGTTCGAGCCGGTGAAGACGTCCAGATCATCGACAACTCGACGAAGGAAGACAAAACCGACGTCACCCTCGCGCTCATCATCTCCGAGGAGTTGAAGGCGCGACCGCGGGGCATCCCGCTTCAGACGCTGAAGGCACTCATCCGGCACCGCGGTGAGAAATTGCTCTCGCAGCTGCGCGAGGGCCCGATCGGTCGCTTGCTCCCCAAAGAACCCGGGGAGAGTGAACCGCCGCCGATGGTGCTACCCCAGGAGGACGACTTGACTCAGGGCAAGGACCCCCAATCCAAGGGGCTTCGCGCAACGCTCGAGCAGTGGCAGGAGCGAATCGACGAGCGTATCCGCACGGTATTACCGAACTTTTCCGCATTTCGCGACCTTCAGACCGAGGTTCGACGCCTGAACGAACGACTCGATGAGCTGGAAAAACGTATCGGGTCGACGAGCCAAAAGAAGGAATAATGCCCATAGTGACCGGGTTCCCAGAACGAGGATCCGGTGCCACTTTTTACTCGGCCAAAAGGCGTGGACAGTGTCGACTTCGAGCGGGAGGCGATTTCCCACCTCGGCTCGTTGCTCGCGGTTGCCACTCGAATGACCAAAAACGTCGCTGAAGCCGAGGATCTCGTGCAGGACACGATGGTCAAGGCCATGCGTGCTCGCCATCAGTTCGAGGCGGGAACGAACATGCGAGCCTGGTTGCTCCGCATCCTCACCAACACTTTCATCAACCGCTATCGCCGTGGTGGTCTCGAGCGCTCCGTGCTCGAAGGACCCGACGCCGACCCGCTGGCGGATGGATGGATCAGCGCGTCGACCATGGCCTCGATGCGCGACCCCGAGTCGGCTGCGCTCCGTCCGGTGCTCGAACGCGAAATCCAGCTCGGCGCTCGAGGAGCTGCCGGAAGAGTTTCGCCTCGCCGTCGTCCTCGCGGACGTTGAAGAACTTTCGTATCGCGAGATCGCGGACATCATGGGCTGTCCCATCGGAACGGTGATGTCGCGCTTGCACCGCGGTCGTCGTTTGCTCAAGGCGCGCCTGTACGAGCACGCGCTCGACCTCGGCATCGTCGGGCCGGAGCCCGCCGTGGGCCGTGAAACCCAACCCGTCGACCTTGGAGCGTATCGCGCCAAGAAGGAGGCGCAGGGATGAGCGCACCTTGTCGTCGCTCCGCCGCGCTCCTCGAGCCGTTCATGGATGGCGAGCTGCCGCCCGAGCGCGTCGTCGAAATGGAACAGCACCTCACGGACTGCGCTTGCTGCCGGGAGCGTGTTCAGCTTTCCCAGGCCGTGCGCCACAGCGTGCGCCGCGTGGTCACCGAAGCCCAGCCGTCCGCCGCATTCGTCAATCGCGTGACCCGCGCCTTGGCGACGGAACGCGCTCGGCAGACCGAGATGGATCGTTCGGAGCGCTGGGAAGAGCGCGGTCGGCCTCTCGCTTGGCGATTCATCGTTCCGGTCGCTGCTGCCGCAGGGCTCACTTTGGTGTGGGGTGCCACACGCGACGATTCGGCGAAGAGCATCCGCGCGACCACGGATAGCACCAACATGGCGACGACCGCACCCACGGTCACCGCCACCGTCGATCAACTGATCGACGAGCTCGTCAACTACCACGCACGCGCGGCCGCTCCCGAAGTCACCGAGCCATCGTTGATGCAAAAGCTCGAACCCGAAGTGGGGGTCCGTGTTCCCGGGCCAAGCCTGCAAAAGTATGGCCTGCGTTGGGAAGGCGCGAGCGTCGTTCCCGTGCAGCACAGCCAGCGCGCTGCCTCCCTTCGCTACTCGTTCGACGGACATCGCGTCACGCTTTACGTCTACAATTCCGCCCATCTACCGCTCCGCGCCACGCTGGAGCCCACCGTGGTGCGCAATACCCCGGTGTATGTCGGCTCGCGGAGGGGCTACTCGATTGCTGCCGTGGAGCAGCACGGAGTCGGCTACGCCGTCGCCAGCGATCTCGACGACCGCGAAAGCGCAGAGCTCGTCGTCGCGTCTCTGCACTGACCCCTTTCGTGGTATTGAGCGCCCGTCTTGCGCTTCTTGCCACTTCTGCTCTTCTGCGGAGCCCTGGCGGCCCCACTGGCAGCGAACGCCGCGCCACCTCGACGCGTGCGCACGCCGTCCGTCGTGTGGATCGGGGGAGCACTCGCTCAGGATGCGGCTTTCGTCGGCGGGACGAACGTCTGCGCGATGCAAAGCCAGGTGGATGGGAGCTTCACCTGCTTTCGCAAGTCGGGCTCGCAGTATCACGGCACCCCCATCATCGGGCAGCGTGACCAGGTCTCTACCGGCATCTTGTTGGCCACTACCCGTTTCAAGCTCGCTTCCGATTACGCTTGGGACAATTACGACCTAGGCCTGCGCCTGGGATACGTGCTCCGAGGCGGAGGTCCGCAGCCGGACGGTGGCCGGCGCTTCATTCCGTTTCACGCCGAAGCACGCTTTTCCTACTGGCTCGGAAAGACCGCCTACGAAAACGCCGGCGTCCAGCCGTACTTCTTTCTCGGTGGAGGCCTTGCTCAAGTCGACGCTCGCATCGACGTCGGACGTGATCGAAGACCCGAACGTCGCTCCGCCTCCCAATCAACCCGACAATCCACCGCAGCAGAAGCTCGACGCTTACAAGAAGATGGGACCTTGGTTTGCGGGCGTAGGGGCCGGGATCTATCTACCAGTCGCGCCGAATCACGGGCCCATCTTCGAGCTCCAACTGACGCAGCTCTTTCCGTCGAGCGGGACGGCGCTGTCGTTGAACGTCGGCTACATGTTCGGGGTCTGAGTCAGGGCAGGACCGGCCGCTCGATTTCGGCTGCCGCGGCGCATTGGTCGGGAGTGGGCTGACTCGCCAGCCAGCTCAGCAAACAGTAATCAGCGTCGCTCCCGATGGGCATGGGGTTGTGGCCCTTGTGGGCTTCGGCCCCCCGACCCTTGCGGACCATGGTGAGCCGCGCCGGGTCTCGCCCACCTTGGATGACGACCTCGCTCATCACCGTCGGCTCCAGCATGACCACCGACAGAAACGTCGCGTCGTATTCCTCCGCGGTCGTGGGATCGCCCCCGGTCACGCCGCCAATGCGCAAGCCGTATTGGCCATAGATGCGCAAGTTGCGTGGCTTCGCACCATGGCAATCGAGCGAGCCGCAATGCGATTCCAGAACGTCCGCCACCGGCTCGAAGGTGTCCCGGGGCGGGGCCTCGATGAGCTCCCGGTCATTTCCCGAAGGTCCTGCGCAACCGGCGACAAGCCAGAGAGCGGCGAGCACGAACCATCGCCTCATTGGCAGCTACTCCCTGGAAGGTCCAACCCCGTCTCGATGAAGTAAGCATGACCGAAGGACTCTTCGCCCGCGGGATCGGAGTGACATCGCGCGCAGGAGCCGTCCCGGAAGATGGGCGTGCTCATGTCCGAGGGAACGCCGCCAAACTCGATCGTGACCCAGATGGGAAACTCAGGATCGTAATCCGCCGGCTGGACGAAGAAGTTGCCGACGCAGTTCGTCCCCGTGAACGTGGTCCGACCTCGTGAATCAATCAAACGAACGAGCGCGTTCGCGAGGGGATCGAGAGAGTCTTTGTAGCGGTAGACGGTACCGGCGACCGAAAACTCCATGCTCGCTGGGCCGCGACCGTCGTGGCATTCGAGGCACGGCTGGTTCGGACGATGCAGCGGACCCGCAGCCACGCCGGGCATTTCGGGACCCAGGGCATCCACGCGATCGTCGTGCACGGGATCTGCGCAACTCGAGATGAACGCGAGTGGCACGAGCAAGAAGGGGAACACTCTTGTCATCAAAACGCCGCCTGGAATTGAGTGGACCCGAACACGGCCAATCGCTGATCGATGAACAGGGCTTGGGAGAAACCGTCGCCATTCCTTCCACCTGAAACACGAATGCATCCGCCGAAGGGTCGTCCGCGCCACCCACGTTCCAGTGGACGCCGGCGCCCAGCCGCTCCTGATACGAGCGGGCTCAGCTCCCGATCACCCGTACGGAATTTCGGGACGCTCAGGGGACCACCCGGCGCGCCATCCGCAACGTAGGCAAGCTGCCAAAACGATGTGCCCGACTGGGTGTGAACCCGAGCGTGAGGCCAAAAGTACAATGCGGTCCGACCCGTCGAACACCATCCGCAGGTCGGTGGTAGACGCTTTCTGTCCCCAACTGTCGCCGTATACAGCGTTCGGACACGATGAACGTGGAGTCCGACAGTCGCTGCGCGAGCCGTGCGCTGAACGCAAACCTCTGGCGGGTCGTCGGCAGAGCTCTCGCGTCACACGTCCGGGCAAGCCGGAGAGCGTTCACTCTCTCGACCGAAGCACCGGGACGTGATGTTCTGGCGCCACGTCCAAGGCGAACATTGGCACGGAAGCGATACGGTTTCTCCTGGTGCCCGCTCTCGAGTATGGCATCCATACCGAGAGTGACGACCGTCTCGCGATCCAACAGGAGCTCGACGCCCGCGCTCAGTGTGTGGCGGTTCATGGTGAGCGAATAGACGGAGAAGGGCGTCCCCGTACGACCCGCCGTGTCGTGACCGAAGGAATAGTCGAGATGCGGGGTCACCGTCTTCTGAGCCAGCTCCCAGGAGACGCCGCCTCCGCCGCTCAGAGACAAATAGTCGGGCTCCCGCGATACCGCTCCGGACACGGATACCCCGAGATCCTCGGGCTTGTAGCCACCATCGCAGCGTCGCGGCGTGTCGCACTTCGTTCCAGCGCCCACTTGCCGTCGAGACGATGTCCACGGACGCCGCCGAAACGATATCGACGAGGTAGGTGCCGGCGGCTGACCAACCCGAAAGCGGATCGTGGACATCGGCGCCGACCGAGGGCGTGACGACGGAGACGTGATCCGTGTCGGTGTACGACGAGAGCTCCGCCTTCGTGCGTGCGACGGCACTCGAGAGCTCATCTGGAGGCGCACCTACGGCGGAGCGCGGGACTGCGCTGAAGAGCGCAATCGCCACGAACGAAAGCGCGAGTCGAACACGCGAATTGTTCATTCAAGCAAGCAGACGTAATCAGTTACACCCGCAACCGGACGACGCGCCCACGTCGCCCCCGATTGCCCCCTCTTGCACCGCGCGAACGTGCTCGAGTCCCGGGCTCACGCCGTCTTCGGGATCCATCGTCGGATGTGCGAGCCGACCGCGTTGGTACGCGGCGACGTTCGCGCACGCGGAAACCGTGGTGGCCAGAAAGGTCAGCAGGAACCACACTTGTATTTGACGAATGCCCAAAGCGGCGGCAGTGTACCGCCGCTCCAGCCAATGACACCTACTTCTGCCCTAGCCGCAATTTTTTCGTTTGCCTTGATTGGTTGCGGTTCCGTGTCGGATAGCGATCCAGCGTTTTGGGCGCCGAGTCAGGATCTCGGTGGTGGCAGCCTGGTCCCCGGCAGCGGTGGATCCGCTGGTTTTGCGCCTTCATTCGGTGGCGACGGGGGCTTTGGCAACGAGGGGAACGGCGGCTTTGGCAACGAAGGGAACGGCGGCGTTCCGGGCAATGGTGGTGGCGGCAGCACCGGTCTTGGGGGCGGGTCGAACTCCGGTGCATGCACCATGCACTTCGAGTTCACGACGCTCACCTATCACGGCAAATACTCGCCCAAGAACATCGGTGCCGTTTGGATCACGACGCCCAGGGTCAATTCGTGAAGTCGCTCAACGTGTGGGCGAAGTCGCGCATCATTCATCTCGTGAAATGGAACGCTGCCTCTGGTGGCAACAAGGTGGACGCCGTGACTGCAGCCACGGCATCCAGCCACGGAATGCATGCCGCGGATTGGAACTGCACCAACGTCAACGGGAACCCGGTCCCGGACGGTCCGTATCGCCTGATGCTCGAGATTGTGGAAGAGGACGCTGCGTTCGTGATCTGGCCACCGGGTCCGTCGTTCGGCGTGGACTTCCAGAAGGGCGCCCCCGCCAGCATGAATCCGCCCGATCAGCCGAACTACGTTTCGATGTCGTTCACGCTGAACTGACGCTCATTCCGCCCGCGCGCTGCCCTGCTTTCGTCCATCGGCGGCGGGGATCTTCCGGCCGCCTTCGATGGCGATCATCTGCACCGCGCTCTGGGTGAACGGCATCGTCGCCACGATTTCCCCTCGGAAAGCCAGGTCATCCACCAGCGCCTGCTTCGCGCCCTTTTCCAGATGGATGGTGCCACCGCCGGGGAGAACATAGAAGCGAGGTGTCTTGGCGAGATCGGCAACGCTCTTGCCGAATGCCAGGCGCCCAAGCAAGAGCTGCGTGACGTTGGTCGAGATCGTCATGCCGCCCGAGCCTCCCATCGCCAGTACGACCTGGCCGTCTTTCACGACGATGGTCGGCGTCATGCTGGAAACCGGTCGCGCACCCGGGCGCGGGCGATTCGGGCTTTCCTTCATTCCGAACGGCATCACGTCCTTTTGTGCAGTGAAGTCGTCGAGCTCGTCGTTCAGCACCACGCCGCTCTTCACACCCGTGAGCTTGGCTCCGAACGTTCGGTTCACCGTCGTGGTGAGCGAAACGACGTTGCCGTTCGCGTCGGCGGTCACCAGATGATGAGTGCCGTGCTCCTCGAGACCGAAGCGAGGCAACGCATGGGTCCGATCGATCGCGATTTTGCTCTTGCGAGCTGCCATGCGCGCAGGCTCCAGGAGCTTCGCCGCGCCCGCCTTCTCGAACTTTGGATCGCTCGAGTAACGCATGCGATCGGCGAGCGCGCCTCGGAACGCTTCCGCCAGAGAGTGCTGATACGCTCCGCTCTGAAAGCCGAGCTTTTCGAGCTCTGCCTTGGAAAATAGCGCCAGAGTCTCCCGCAAGAAGTAACCCACCCGCCGAGGGAGCCGGCATCGTGTAGATGTCGTAGCCCTCCCACTTCACGTGAAGGGGCTTCCGCTCGACGGGCTGGTACTGGCCGAGCTCATCCTTCGCGAGTGCACCTCCCGCCGCCTGGGTCGTCTGCACCAGATCGTCGGCCACCTCTCCCTGGTAGAGGGCCGGTGGTCCCTGGGTCGCGAGCTTGTCGAGTGTGGCTCCGAGCAATGGATTTTTCAGCCGTGTGCCGGCGCGAGCCGGCTTTCCGCCGGGGTAGTACACGCGATCGAGCCCGGGATCCTGACGCAACACCTTCGCATAGGGCGCGAGAGAGCCGGCGAGATGAGCCCCAGCGGCAAACCCGCCGTTCGCAAGGCGCGCGGCTGGCTCCACCACTTCCTTCCAAGTTCGCTTGCCGTATCGCTTGTGCAGCTCGAAGAGCCCCGCGACTTCCCCGGGCACGCCAACGTACTTGCCCCGGGTCTTCTGATCGAAGGGGCGTTGCTCGAACGCCGCCGCGTCAATCTTCTTGGGCGCGACCTCGCGAAAATCGAGCACGATGGCGCGCTTTTCCGACGCGACCCAGACCACCGCAAACCCGCCTCCACCAATCCCGCTCGAGGTCGGGCTGGCCACCCCTCCCACCAGCGCAGCCGTCACCGCCGCGTCGATCGCGTTCCCTCCGGCTCGCATTTGGGCCAGTGCCTCTCGCGTACAAAGGTCGTTTTCCGTCGCCGCGGCGCTGTTTTGGCCTGCCGCCTCGGCAGGCGCACCAGGAAGCAGCAAAAGCAGGGCGAAGAAGCACAGGCTGGGGACCGAGGCATTGCCAAACAGCCACCGTTTCACCACATGAGAGCGCGTACGACGGGTCTTCGGACGCTTCACGATTTCTTGATACGATCTCCCAGCCTCTTTGAAAAGGACGGTTCGCCGTGCGTTTCCTGTTCGTGATGGATCCAGCAGAAAAGATGATCCCGGACAAGGACACGAGCTTCGCGTTCCTGCGCGCCGCTCGTGCGCGGGGGCACGACACCCTGCATTGCGAACCAGCTCACATCCACAATCTGGGCAAGGACGTCTTCGCCCATTGCCACTCGCTCAGCGTCAGCGACACGACGCCCCACGTGACGCTAGGAGCGCGCACCGACGTCGCGCTCGCCGAGCTCGACGCGGTGTTCGTACGCAAGGACCCACCGTTCGATTCGCCCTACATTCATCTGACCCAACAGCTCGATCTGATCAAAGATCGCACGCTCGTCGTGAACGATCCCCAGGGGCTGCGCGACGCCAACGAAAAGCTGTTTACCTTTCACTTCGCCCAGCACATGCCTCAGACCCTCGTGTCGAGTGAGATGTGGCGCATTCTGGAATTCTTGCGCGAGGTCGGCGGTCAGGCTGTGCTCAAGCCCCTGGACGGTGCTGGGGGCAGCGGTGTGGTGTCGATTTCCACCGAAGGATCGCAACACGCGCGCGCTCATCGATCTGCTCACTCACGAAGGGAAGGACCTGGTGCTCGTCCAAGAGTACCTGCCGGCGATCAACGATGGTGACAAGCGGGTGCTGCTTCTCGACGGCAAGCCGCTCGGGGCAATCCTGCGGATCCCTCGGCCGGACGACATTCGAGCCAATATTCACGTCGGTGGAGTGGTCCGTCCGACCGATCTCACCGTCACCGAGGATGCGCTCGTACGTGAGGTGGGCGCCTCACTCAGCCAGCACGGTCTCTGGTTCGTCGGTCTCGATCTCATCGGCGAAAAGCTGATCGAGGTCAACGTGACGAGCCCGACCGGGATCCAGGAGCTCGGCCGTTTCCTCGGCACCCGCCCCGAAGAGCAGGTCATCGAGTGGACGGAGCAACGTGCGCGCTCCATTGAAAAGCGATGAGCTTCAGTAAGCGCGGGCGCTCGAAATTTGGCCCGAAGCTCGCCGCCGCGACAGCGTCGGTAACATGCGAAGCTGCGAAGTCTGCTCTGGCTTGGACCGAATTGGTACGACTCCTTCCAGGCCCAAGAAACCGCGTACACGACGGGTCCTGGTCGGCGAACGCATCGTTCTCTTGTGCGACGACCACGCGGCCAAGGTCTTGGAGAGAGGCGCCGAGGACGCAGCAGAGCTCCAGGAGCTTTTCATGGAGCCCGGCGGCCGTCGCTCCTTGGTCGGACGTCGCTCTCCGCTCAATCGACGCATTTTCCCGGCGCGTCCCGAGGGACGAAGGGCGAGCGACGGGCGGCGCCGTGACGACGTCGTCGACTGACGGCGCGGGATCCGAAAAGTGAGCCCAAAGTCCTGGCCCACGGAGCTCTGGGTCTTCTTGACGTGCGTCGCGTTCGCGATCTTCGTGTTCGTGATCCGGCGCCAGGCTCCCCAGCCCCGCGCCCTCGCTCCCCGCTCCGCATTGGCAGCTTTTCCCACCGGCGCGAGCCTCGTGGTCGGGGTCGACTTGATCAAGCTCCGCAAGAGCCCCCTGTCGGGCCTAGTGGACGAAGGCAGTAAGGAGATCATCGGCTCGCGCGTCCGAGAGATTTGCGGCTTCGATCCGATCGATCACGCCCGCGCCGTCGTGCTGACCATACCCAATCGCACGGAAGGAGCCCAAAGCGACGAGCGCTCCCCGCCGTTCGGTATCGCGGTGACTGGGGACTTTTCCTCGGCACCCATCACGAAGTGCGCCGTACGGGTCATCGAAGATCGGGGTGGCTCGCCCGCACGCACCGATCTGGGCTCCTTCGTCGCCATCCGCGATCGCCGAAGCAAGGGCGAGGTCGCCGTCCGAAACGGTGGGCCGCTGCTCCTGAGCGAGGGTTGGTATCTGCGCGAAATGATCGACGCCTCGGACGACAAGGTCGCGCCGCTGACAACCGACGATCAGCACGCCACGCTGCGCGATTCGGTCGGCGGCAAAGGAGGCGCGATCATCGCAACCTGGATCTCCCCGCCAGGCTGGCTCGAGCATCTCGCCGGCGCCGAAGTCGCGCGCCTCTCCCCGCTCGCCTCGGTCCGAGCGGGCGCGCTTCGGATCAACGTCTCCCCTCGCTTCGAAGCCAAGCTGGTCCTCGGCTGTCCGGACCGAGAGAGCTGCGACGACATCGCGGAGCTCGTGGAGCGAATGCGAACGGACCTCAAGGAGAATCTCGTGCATGAGCTCGGTGAGGATCCCGTGATCCAGTTTCGTGCGTCCCAAGAATCGCACAGCGTGCGCGTCTTCATCGAGCTCGATCCCAAAAAGACCGCCAAGATCGCCGCTCGCCTTTTGTTCTCCGACGCACCACCGCAAAACCCCGAACCGGAGGAACCAGCTCCGGACGAGGTCGTGCGACCGTCCCCCTCGAGCTCGGCTAGCTCCCGATAGTGACGATCACGGTTTGCTCGGGCATCAGTGGATCGTTGCCATCTCGCGGCACGACGCGATCGCTGTTCGAGCCCTTGCCCACGACCTCGACCAAGATTTCCACGGCGATGTTCGCGGGCTCGTAGGTCCGCATCCCGATGTCGATTCCCGTGAGTCCGGCGATCACCTGGGGAATGTAGGCCTCGATGTACGGATCGGCGTACGAGTGATTCTCCACCGCGAAGGTGTGATTCACGAGCCCGACCACGGGATTGTCTTCGGCGTCGGCCGTCGGATCAGGGGGTGGCGCGACCTTGATGATCTGCATCACGGTTGCGAAATCGATCGCGAGCTCGTTCATGTCTTGGAACGTGAACACCCCATGGCGACGTGACGAGCGAGTGCTGTTGGTTCCCGGAAGCTCGAACGGAATGTCCTTGCCGGAAAGGTTCGGCATGGACTCCTCGCGCTGTACGTCGGTCACCGAGAGACCGGGATAGTAGCGCCCGAACTCGTTCCAGGGATCGACGAGCAGCTCCACGTAATGTGTATCGGGATCGAGATTGCTCAGCGTCCAGGAAATCTGGATCTCCACGTCGTCGTTCTTCACGAATGGCTCGACGCCGTAGGGCTCGATGCCTCCCTGAAGCGACGCAGTTTCATCCGCCGTGGGTGCGCGAATCGGGAACGGAACGCCCAGGTTCACCTGGTACATTTGCATCTGGCCATCGTCGTAGATGGCCCCCATGTCCGAGGTCATGCCCAGCTGGACCGGTTCGAGCGTGCGTTTCTCGTCCTTGCTCCCGCATGCGGTGGTCGCGAGACCCAGGATCGCCAACAGACAGAGTGTGGGGCCTCGACCCCAAGGCGCGGGGGCGATTCCCCCCAGGGAGTGGTGCACCAACCCGGTAGTTTTGAGCATGAACCTGTCCTTCGGTGAAGCTTCGGCAATCAAATATGCCACGAACGTGCCAGCTCGTCAGTGTCGGGAAATGTGGGGCATTCAGCCAGGGATCTCGGCGCCCACGAAGCAGTCTGCTGCGTTCATCGAAACCTGAATGGCGTGGCCCCAAAACAGATCTCCATCCTGATGATAAAACGCAACGCCGCCGTCCTCGTCGAAGCTCAGCGCGTCGAGCCGCATCCGCTCGACGAACATCGCCGTGGTGAGCTTCTCCTGACCCTCTTCGAGCCAGGAGTCGTTCTTCACCTTCAGTAGCTCCTCGGCAGCATACGCCTTGGCGCGCTCGGCGTAGTCATCGAGTGTCGCGAGGACCTTCTTCGCACGCGGCAGGAACGCAGCTGGTCCGCCCGACGCGTCCGTGGGCAACGAGAAACTCACGTCCCGCCCCTGATAACGAATGCTGCCGCGATACCAAGCGAGCCGTTGGTCGTGACGAAGCAAGCCGAGAGTCTCGTCCGTCAAATCCTTCGACTTCGAGCGCTTCGGTTCTGGCTCCTCTGCCATCGGGACTGATTCACTTCTTGCTGGGCTTGAAGCTGAAGGTCCAGCCCGCGTTCGTCGGCTTGTCCGCCGTGGGGAAGCTCAAGCGATTGAACTGCCGCACGATGCAGCCCTCGACGCGTCCGTTGCCGAGCGACGAGCTCCCGATGCTGGCTCCGCCCACCGATCCGCCCGGGGTGATACTCCAGCTCACGCTCACCGCTCCGGACAGTTGGGGATTCGAGGCCGCCGCTGACTCGTAGCAGGCGCGGAATGCACCGTAGCGCGACATCACGACGCGGGAGATCTGCTGCGGAGTGAGACCCTGCCCGGGGGCTGCCTGGGTCTTTCCCTTGATCTTCTTCTCACCGCCGCTTCCGTCGCCGTCTCCAGAGCCGTTGCCGCCGCCTTTGCCGCCCTTGCCGAAGCCACCGAGCCCCTTGCCTCCGGGACCGCCACTGCCGGATCCGAATCCGCCGCCTTTGCCGGGTCCCCAACCGGTGTCGAGGGTTCCCGATCCAAACGGCACACCGTCGCTGTCACCCCCACCACCGGCACCGCTGCCCTTGAGGCCCGTTCCCGATCCCCGTCCGAGCACGATGTTGTCCGAGCGCAATCCGCCGAGGGCTTCTGCGACCGAGCTGATCGTGCCGAGGGTCTTCTTCACTTCCTCGCCCACGTCGCTGGAAAGCACTTCGCTCATGCCACCCAGGTTGTTCTTGATGTCGCCCTTGAGCTCTGTCTTGTCCGCGGGACCATTCTTGCCGAGCTGTCCCTCCGCTCCCTTGATCTTCTTTCCGCCGCCCATGTCCTTTTTGTCTTTGGCGCCAGGATCTTTGATCCCCTTGCCCTTGTCGGAGTCGTCCTTCCCCGTCTGCTTCTCGGGCTCCACGGGCTCATCCTTCAAGTTGAATTGCACCGCGAGCTCCGCGGCGCTCGTCAGCTCGAGCGGCTTGGGAATGCCGACTGGAGTCGTGATGGCCCACACCAGAGCGAGACCTCCGCACACCGCCACGAACGAAAACAAGAACGCGAGGAGGAGGGCCCAATCGAGCCGCACCCTGTCCCGCATCATTGGCGGCGCGTTGGCGAACTGGAAGAACACGCTGAAGTTCGGCCCGTACTGAACGACGCCAAAGTCGCCCGCTACGATCGGAATCGGCGCCCCGGTCCGCCCGAAATCGACGGGGTTTTCCTTGCGACCGCGCAGGTACAGAAGCCCGCCGGTGGCCCCACGGGCGTCGAGCTCCCATCCGCTCGCAACGCCGCGAATCGGCACATCGGCCATCGGGCTGTTGTCGGGTTTGGGCAGGACGGCTGCCTCGCTCTCGCCGAAAAACAGCGACTCGCCGCCAGCGAGCTGGCGGGTGGCCACCACGGTGGTGCCCCAAACAGCGGCGGTTCTCAGAACTACGGGGAGAGGCGGGGGAAGAGCCATCAGCCAAGACCTCCGGGCAATCGCGTTTGGACAATCATTTCAGCGCAGGGTTCCGCCGAGTGTCAGAAAGTTCCCCCAAAAAAGATCGATGGCCCAGCGCTCCGGCGGCAAATTCGGCCCGAACGCGGCGCAAAAAATAAACGACCTGGGGGGACTTGAGCCGACCTTCGACCTCGACAGGCCCGAACTTGTAGGTCTTCACGCCCCCGTCCTGACCTTTGGTCTCCACGACCGAAGGCCCACCGCCGCCCCCGCCGGAGCCCTTCTTCGTCCCCGCCGCGGCCGGCTTGCCGCTCTCTTCCTTCCCCTTGAGCTCCGAGCTCTCGGAAGCCGCTTCGTCCGTCGCAGGCGTCTCCTCCTCGTCGGCTTCCTCTTTGCCCTTCTTCCCCTTCTTCTTCCCCTTCGCCGACTTCTTCGCTTTGGCGGCCTTCTTCGGCTGCGCAGAAGCGTCGGGCGCTTGGGTTACCGCTCCGCCAGCCAGGGCGGCTGAGAGGAGAAGGACGAGGAGGGGGGCAGGACGCACGGAAGCGGGATCATAGCGGGAAGTCGACGCTTCGTCATTTCGTTGCCTGCAAGGGCAAAAACCCCGTCCGCGGGGACGTGACTTGGCGATGAGCGGCAGAATATGCTGTTTGGGACACGCGATGCAGAGGCTCAGCCGAATTCTCGCCGGCGCAGGGCTGCTCGTTTTCACGTGCTCCTGTTCCAAAGAGCGAGAGGAACCACGATCCCGGCCTGGAGTGACCTCCGCGCCGACATCGTCGCCTCCGCCGCCCGCCAAGCCAGTGCCACACCGGCCCTACAATGTGCTGCTGATCATGATCGATAGTCTGCGAGCCGACATGCCCTGGGCCGGCTACGCGCGGCAGTGCGCACCCTGGCTCACAGCGTTCGCAAAGAAGTCCACGCTGTACCCGCGGGCCTATTCGATCTCGAGCTACACGGCGAAGAGCGTGGTGCCGGCGCTGGTCGGGAAGTATCCGAGCGAGATGCCGCGCGACGGATACTTCTTCACGCTGTGGCCGGAGGAGAATTTGTTCGTGAGCGAGCGCGCGCAGAAGGTGGGCGACCGCACGCTAGCGGGGCATGCGCACGGATACTTCAAGCCGATCATGGGGCTCGGACAGGGGTTCGACGATTATCGGTTGCTACCGGGAACCGAGCTGGACGTTACGGGAGTCGCCAACATTACGAGCGAACCGCTGAACGAGCTCGCGAAGAAGATGTTGTCGGACGAGAAGAATACGAAGCTTTCCGATGGTAAGCGGTTCTTTGCCTATTTCCACTTTCTCGACCCGCACTACACCTACTTTCGACACAAGGAGTCGCCGGACTTCGGGAGCGACCCGCGAGCGCTCTACGACAACGAGGTTCATTACACCGATCACTGGGTCGGGGATCTCGTCGATTGGGCGCTCGCGCAGCCGTGGGGCAAGAACACCGCGGTGATCATCACTGCGGACCACGGGGAAGGGTTTGGCGAGCGCGGGCGCTCCCGACATGCGTACGACGTGTGGGAGAGCTTGGTGAGGGTGCCACTCTTCATCTACGTGCCAGGCGCGAAGGCAAGGCGCATCGAAACCGCGCGCGGTGCCATCGACCTGGCGCCCACCATCGCGGACCTGATGGGCCTACCGAACGATCCGCCGTTCCGCGGAAAGAGCCTACTCGGCGAGGTGTTCGGCGACGAGGCCAAACCCCGGCCCATCGTCGTGGACCTCCCGCGCAGCGACATCATGGACCGCCGACGTGCGGTGATCGACGGCGACTGGAAGATCGTCGCCATGGGCGACGACACGACCTGGTTGCTCTTCAACGTCGTGAAGGATCCAAAAGAGGAGAACGACCTGTCCGAAAAGGAACCCGAACGATTCGCCGTGATGAAGAATCTCTACGCTCGGCTCTCGAAAGGAATACCCGTGGTTCCGGTCAACGGGAAGGGACCGGCGCTCTTAGGCGCTCCGGCCGGGCAGCGGTGGTGATGCCGACTGCCGAGACCCTCTTCCGTCCTCGTCCACCCCAACGTCGAGCGGCAGCTCAGATTTTCGTCAGTCGGCGAAGGCGCCCGAACTTCCACCGGACGAACTTCCACCGGACGAACTTCCACCGGACGAACTTCCACCGGACGAACTTCCACCGGACGAACTTCCGCCGGACGAACTTCCGCCAGTCGAAGCCTCACCTTCAGCCGAGGTTCCGCCAGTCAAAGTTCCGCCAGTCGATGTTCCGCCGGTCGATGTTCCGCCAGTCGATGCTCCCGCCGTTCCCGCGCTTCCTCCGGAGGCGGGGCTTCCCGAACAATCGGTAGAGTCGGTGCCGTACGGGCAATCGAGCGGCTCGTCACACTCTCCGTCCAATGCAAACTCGCAGCTGTCGCTTCCACGACCGCCCGAGCTGGACGAGGAGCATCCGGAGAGAATCGCCAGAGAAAACGCCGCCGACGCCGCCCACACCGTGAATCTGTTCGACTTCCTCGCCTCCATCCGCACTCTTCGACCACCCCAGCCGAGTTGCGCATCCTAGAGCTGACTTCGCTTTGTGAAGTCCGCCAGCTTGCGAAATGCTGCCGCGCCCGTCCAACTTCACTGCTGCGGATGCAGCGGATGCTTGACTCGAGCGGAAGGTACTCGCCGCAATCGTCGTTGCTCCTTCCACATAGCTTCACGACCAGAACGAGGAGCGGGGCGCGACGCACGGAAGCGGGAATGCTTGCGTGCGTCACGGCCGGGAAAAGCCTGGAATTACACTCGACGAATCGCAGCAGACGCGGAGGCGTTCTGCGAGGAACGGATCTCTTTGAGGAAGTCCGCCACCTTTTCGAGCATGCGCTTTGCGTCGGCCATGTCATCACGATGACGCTCCGCACGCTTTTTTGCCGTTTCGGCATTCCCTTCGTGCTCCGCTGCATCAGCCTCTCGATCGTCCGCATCGGCTTTGGAAATGCCTGCGCCGATCTTGCCGATTCCTTCGTAGCCCGTCGCGAGCCCTTTACTGACGGCCTTCTTGGTTTCGGAATCGCTCAGCGCCCCATCGATTTGAACGCAGCCTGACGCAATTTGGGAAACTCCTTCACGCACCCCAGCCTGGCGTATGGCATCCGCCTTTTGGTGCATGGCGCGGACTCGCTTGGCAGTTTCCTCGGCGCAGAGCTTTTCCTCAGCCATCGCCAACTTTCTGGAGTCTTTCCTATCCTGCCGATAGCTCTTCGCCAGAAGCGCGGTGATCTGCGCGATCGCATCATCGCCCATCGCCATCGCGTCGAGCGGGTCGGGCATGAGCGGCGTCGTAGGATTGGCCGTCGTGCTTGCCTGCGTCGTGTTTTGACCCGCGGCTGCTTGATTCACCGCCGCGACGAGCGATTTCGTGTTTTCCAATGTCGGACCCATGTTCATACCTTCTTTCCTGCCAGGACAAGCGCCTCACCCTTGGCTTCGATGGCGCCTTTGAGATGGTCGAGCGTTCGCTCGTCGGATTTCTCGGAATGCTCGAGGTCGCTCAGCATCATGGCGATCATCCTCTCGAGCATTTGCTCCGCGCCCTTGGCAGCCACAGCGTCGGCGCGATGGTCGAGCTCCTCCGCCTCGTACTTCGACGCCTGCCAGGTCGCGACACCGCCTGCGACCCCAGCACCCAATGCGGTTGCTTCAGCCGCTTTGGAAAAACCGGTCGCGAGGCTGCTCTCTGAGCAGAAGGTGGCTACACCACCAGCGGCGCCTGCGCCCACCGTGAGACCAAACTCGGTCCAGCCGGCTGCTTTGTCGCTCATCCCCATCTTTTGCAGGTAATGGGTCTCGCCCTGAATGAAGGCTGCCGTTGACATCCCCGCCGCTGACCACGCGAGAATCACGACCGGAGCCGCTGCGCCACCGGTCCCGACAGCAGTTGCAATGGCGGCAGCTACGACCGCGATTTTGGCGATCTTGAGGCACTTTCCTGCGAGCTTCCGCCAGAATCCCCCCTTCTTTTTCGCCTTGAGAGCCTTGGCTAGCGCCGCCTTCGCGCGCTGAAACGCCCGACGACGGGCTGCTTGTGTGTTTCGAATGTCTTTGACGGAGTGCTGCATCCCGAGCTGACGATTCTTCGCCATGATCGCAAACAACGCGGAGAGATCATCGGTCGGCAGCGCGGTCGGCACCGGCATGAGCGAGCCCGGCTGCGCCATCGGCGCTGCACCGGGGGGGACATACTGCGCAGTCGCGACCGAATTGGACCCGTTTACCTGAGAAAGCGTCATGCGCGTGCCCTTCTTTCCTGCTCTGTCAATTCGCTCAACTCTTCGTCGTCCAACTCCGAAGCGGCGGACCGCGCTGCTTCGAGCGCTTCGTCAGCCTCGCTGATGCGATCCGTGTCGTACAGGAGGCGAAATCGGGCGAGCTCGCAGCGCACCGCGTTTGGAACCGCGACCGTTCCCGCTCCATAGAGCTCGAGCGCGATCAATTTGTGTCCGGCGCGCTCGTGACATTCCCCGAGTGCGAGCCAGCCGCGCTCGTCTTCGGGCGCCGCCTGGATCATGATGCGGAACACTGCTGCAGCGTCCGAGAAGCGGTCCTGCGCGTGGAGCGAGTGACCGGTTGCGTAGAGTGCCTCGATCGCAACCTCCGGCGACGTAGTCGCCGGAAGTTGCGTGGGGAACGGGTGATGCGCGTACATTGTGTTCACTTGATATTGTTGATAGGCGACATGGCCGTCTGGTCTTGCTTTGCCATCATGTTCGTCGTGAGCTGGACGGCGGTCTGTCGCTTTGACATGAGTGATTGGAGCTGGATTATGTTGATTTCGGCGTTGCCAGACAGGTCCTCGACCATCGTGGTCACGTCACCCACTGTTCCAGCCCATCCCTCCTTGGTCTTCGACGCGGTCCACGCGCCAAAGACTGAGTCGAGTTGGGCCTTCTGCTTCTCGGAGCCAATATCCATCATTCCACTCTGCGACCAGACAATCGCGACATTCATGTCTCCACTCGGAAACACGCTATGGAACGCGCCTTCGACTTTCGCAGCCAGTTCCGTGTCACCGAGCTCCTTGAGCTTGAAGTTCGCTTCTCCGTAGGCCGCCGCAATTTCCAGCTTCTGCTTCGCGCTGCTCGGCGGCTGATACTTCGACAGCGTATTCTTGAGTTCGGACAGAATTTGCTTCTCGGCGATCGCCTTTTTCTGCTGCTCGATGTAACCCTTGATATCGCCATCGATATCGCTGAGCTGCGACTGGCAGTAGAGAAGCAAACCCTCCGCGGTGAGTGAATTGGGGACTCCGTAATTGCCGATTGCGGACGTGTTGTTGACACCGGGGACGGACATGTTCGTTCTCCTTGTTCTTTCGTTGGCTCAGCAGCGGGTCGCGCTGGTCAGCAGTTGTGGTGCAGTGCGCACCTGAGGCTCTGCGCTGCATGTTTCCTCGAGCTCGACGAGCTCGTTCGCGTCGACATCGATGGGCTCGGACCCCCACGCGCGAAGTGCGTCCCAGACCTGCTCCAGCGTCTCGCTGTCGCGCTCGAACTGTTCGATGACCCGGTCTAGCTCTTCCTGAAAGTTGCGCTCAGCCATTGACTCCTCGAATCGATGGGGGCTTGTCGGGGCGAAGAGCCAACAGTTGCGAGGTATTTTTGGCGCTATTTGCAGCGATTCCGAGCTAGGCCCGAGTAGTCGTCACATGGTGCTCTCAAAGAGTAATCAGCTTGCTTCAGCCCTCCCCCTGGCTGTGCTCGCTCTCGCCCGCTCGCGCCGTTCGAGCGAGAGCAAAGAGAGCTCGCCCAAACCGGTCGCGTCGGTGGTTCGTTCGGCCAGCGTGGCCCCTCCCAAGCCGGCGCCGAAGCGGCCTTACAACGTCCTGCTCATCATGATCATCACGGCGGATCACGGGGAAGGGTTTGGCGAACGCGGACGCTTTCGGCACGCGTACGACGTGTGGGAGAGCTTGGTGAGGGTGCCGCTCTTCATCTACGTCCCCGGAGCGAAAGCGCGGCGCATCGAGGTCTCTCGAAGCGCAATCGACCTGGCGCCCAGCATCGCGGACTTGATGGGCCTACCGAACGATCCCCCGTTTCGTGGGAAGAGCCTGTTGGGAGAGGTATTCGGGGACGAGACCAAGCCTCGACCCATCGTGGTGGCTCTTCCGCGAAGCGACACCATGGACCGGCGGCGCGCCGTGATAGATGGCGACTAGGAACGCCGCGAGATCGTCGGCACGTTCCAGGACGATCGAACCGCGTGGGGCATCTTGTACTCGGGTGTGAAGCTCACCCCAACCAAGGACATTTCCAAGGAAATCAATGCTCAGGTAGCTCGAGCCGGAGGCGATGCGGTGATCAATCTCCGCATTTCGACGGCTCACTGCGGCAGTGACTTCGTGCCCGTGCTGAGTTGGTTTCCCGTGTGGCCAGGTTGCACGAACGTCCACGTCGAAGGCGATATCGTGCGTGTGGTACGTCGTCGAAATCCCGCGAAGCTAGTGCCGGCGCCTGCGATGGACCTCTCGAAGGTGGCGACCACGGACGGCACGGGAGGCTCTCGATGAAAGCTCTTCTTCTTCTTCTACTCGCCGGCGCCTGCACGCTGGCGTCCGGCTGCGCGGCCCAGATCGTTCCACCGACGACGACGGGCAATCGCATACCCGTCGTCCTGGCGAGCGAAGAACAGGATGAATGGCTTCACAGCCACTGCGAGTTCAAGGACCTCTCGAATACGGAGCTCGCGGGACCCGACGTTGTCGGAGAAAAACTCGGAGCCAATCTCGGCGAGCGCATTTACGGGGGCGATGTGGCTTTCTTCCGTTGCAACGCGGTTCCGAGCTGGGTGTCAGTAGCATCCACATCGCCCCTCGGGACGCCCGAGTCGGTAAACCCAGCGGCCCTGACCATCCGCGAAACGGCCGCTCGATAGAAACTGACTGAGCCGGAGAACGCTATTGACGGCCCGCCGGTCTCCAGAAAAACTGCGGCACGATGAGCGTACCGCGTGAGAGGATCCCAACGCTGCCCGATGGTGTGGCGGCGCAGCATAGCCACCTGGCGGGGTCGATACGGCGATTGCGGCACGCACACGACTCGGGCTCGCCGTGGGAAGAGGTGAACGTCTTGCTCGATTGATTGATTGCGGACGTGAGCGGGCACTTCGCGGCGGAAGAGCTCTTGATGGAGAAGGCAGAGTACGCAAAGTTCGCGGAGCACAAGAAGATGCACAGCGTCTTCTTGGAGCGGCTCGAGCGGCTTCGGGACGAATGCCAACGAAGACAGACCGAGCTCATGGGGGTCCTGGTGGAGCTCCTCGAGACGTGGTTTCGCCACCACGAAGAGACCGCCGATTGCGACGCCGCCTCGGTTCTCGGCGCCGCGGAGTGATGACTCTCAGTCGAATTCGTAGTCGACCATCTCGTCGACGTTGAAAATGAAGCGTCCCACGAACGGGGTGCCCTTCAGCATCAGCGGAAGCCAGATGCGATCATCGGCCCACATCTCGTCGTAAGGAATGTCGGTCAGGGCGAACCAAAGGGGGATGGCCTCGTCCGTTTCACGAGGCTCGCCATGAAACGACGCGGACTGGAAGACGTGGACGTGAATCGAATACCCGTCCACGAATTGAAATGAGAGCTCGCCGCACTCGCTTGGCTCGATGGGAGTGATCCCGACTTCTTCTTCGGCTTCACGAATCGCGGCGGCCAGGGGGAGCTCGCCCGGATCGATGCGTCCGCCCGGGCCGTTGATCTTGCCGGCACCGAGGCCTCGCTTCTTTCGGATGAGAAGAATCTCGTCGCCGCGCACGACGAATAGGAGCGTGGCGCGATCGACTGGCTTCCAGCTTTGCCAATCGATTTCGCGGACCGTCGTCAACCGTGCACCGCCAGCATGTAGATCACGATTCCGAACACGCACACCATGGCGGCGGTCTCTACCCAGCTCACCTTGCCGTCGTCCTGCACGGCTTTCCAGAGGAGCAACATGGGGGGAAACGCGAGGAGCATGACGCTGGTGGTCTCGAGATCGATCGGCAGAACGGCGCCGCTGGCGCTGGTCGCGATGACGCCCGTCTGCGCCAGAATGGCCAGCATGATGAGCGCAACCGGGAGCACGACGAAGGGAACCTGGCTCACCTGACCGGCAGCGGATGCGAGCGCCACGTCGTAGAGCTTCTTCGTGTGCGATGTGATGATCATGGCGAATGCGCCCGCGGAGGCGAACAAGCTGAGCAAAATCGCTCCTACCATCTCCGGATAGCCCGCCGCTCGCAGACCACCGACCAGCACGTCGGCGAAATCGCCAACAGCGTGACCGCCGATCACCGACGTGCCGAGCCCGAGGGCGCCAAAGCCTGCAATGCTGCCCCAGCCGGGCGCGTCTCCGTCGTCGGCAGCATCGTCGGCGTCGTCCACACCGCTGAAGTTCTTCACCAGCTCGCGAGTGGCGACCACTTGAACGCCGAGGAGCGCGATTCCGATGACATAGAGATCGATGACGCCGAGCCCCTCGCCGCGGTGGCTCCCTGCCGCGAACGTCTTCAGCATGAGCATCACGAGGCCGGCGCCGAGGAACACACCCGCGGCCGCGGCGAATAGATCCGTCGTGATCTTCACCAACGGAATGGGAAGAGCTGCGTGGCCGGTAGCGTCCCGCGGCAGGAAGCCGCTGTACAAGCCGAACGCCAGGGACCCGACATGCAGAGTCAGACACGTGACGATGAACCCGACACGTGGTGCTGCCGCGAGCACGAAGCCGAGCATCACGAGCTCGGGCACATTGGAGGCCAGACCGCCCATCGTGCCCGCCACGAACGGATTCCAACCGAGTCGCTTGCCGATACCCTCCACGCTGAGAATCAGCGCTTCGCAGCTACCGAACACCGTTGCGAGGCCACCCGCACCCAAGAGCAGTGCGTGAAGCCAGCTCGGGACGGAGTGATGAGCGAGTGCAGCGATCCCGATCGCGGCAACGCCACCAGCGAGCATGACGATCCAGCCTTTGCCGCCGCCTCCACCTCCAGCCATCGCGAGAACCGTTAGCAAAGCTCCGGAGCTCGACGCAACCTGCCAGCGGAATTCCGGTTGGAATGAATGTTGAAAGGACCGGGCTCGAAAAGAGCGAGGTAGCCAATGTCATCTTCCACCGAGATCCTCACTGGTGTCGTCGGATTTCCACTTCAGGGCCCAGCGATTGTCGTGTGCTTCACCGGCTCGCTGTGGGTGACCGGCCCGAGCACCGGAGACGTTGTCCTCAGGCCGGGAGAGCGAGCCGAAATCTGCGGAAAGGGGCGTGTCGTCGTCGAAGCGCTGGAGCCGTCGGTGATCGCAATCGAGGTCGGTGCGGCGAGCGCCACGCGTCGCGAGCTCCCCTGGCGATGGCTCACGCGCTTGTGGCGCGGCGCCGAGGCAGCCTGAGCGTTCGCTAGGCGGACAGGCGACCGGACATTCGTCCGCTCACTATTGAAAGTCGATCGTCGCCCAACCGCCCCCGGCGCTGAAGCCGCAGGCTGCCTTGGTGTAGTAGTGGGCGCTCATGCTGACGTAGTGCCCGCACTGCGGACCGTTGGTTCCGTAGAAGTCGCAGTTCGCGCAGTTCGGCGTGTATTTGTCGGCGCACGCATCACAGCCGGAACAGCTCGTCGCGTCCTTCTCTCCCCACATTGAATCGAGACACTGCTCGATGTTTGCGGCACCACCTCCGAGACACTCGTTCTGGGACGACTCTCCGCAATTGCCGAAGTTGTCGTGAGCCTTGCCGCTTGCCTCGTCGCCGGTCGACTGCTGATCCACGCAGGATTCCTTCTCGGTCCAGCGTGCATAGGGCGCGAGTCCCTTGGTCGCGCGCAGCGCATTGATCTTGTCGATGCAGGCCTGGCGCTGCAAAGCGTAGGGATCGCTCGAGCTTCCGCCGGTGCCGCCCTGACCGGTGCCGCCCTGACCGGTGCCGCCCTGACCGGTGCCGCCCTGACCGGTGCCACCCTGACCGCTGCCACCCTGACCGCTGCCACCACTGCCACCAGCTTCGCCTCCCCCGTCGCTGGAGGAACAGGATGCCATGCCGATTGTGAAGAAACAGACTGCGGCGCACGCCGAAATTCGCCCGAGCATAGAGGGGAGAGTATCACACGCTTCGACGCTCTCGGTGGCGAACGCAAATCGAGAGCGGGCGCCTCAGATGCTCGCTTCACGGGGCGCACGGTTCACCGTAGACTGCGCATCGATGTTCGGCTTGTTCATGCGAGTTTTCATGGCCTTGGTGACCATCACGCTCGTGGGCGCCGCCCTGCCAACGCAGGCTTTTGCTCAAAGCGGTGAGCAGAGTGCCGCTGCGGACGCTCTCTTTCGACAAGCCGTGGGCCTGGCGAAGCAGAAGAAGTTCGACCAAGCCATCGAGAAATTCCAGGCCAGTTACGCCCTCGAACCAGCGCGAGGCACGCTCCAAGGCCTCGCGCTCGCAGAAGAGAAAGCCGGCCGCATCGCGAGCGCCAGCGGTCACTATCGCGAGCTCGTGGACATTTCGCGCGAAGCCCACGATGGAGCCCGAGAGAAGGCCGCGAAAAAACGCCTCGAAGCCCTGGACCCTCGAGTGCCGCACCTCAGCGTATCGGTCAAAGTCCAACGCTCCGGTGCGGAAGTTCTCCTGGACGGCGCGGTGTTGCCCAAAGGCGCGCTCGCGACCAGCTTGCCTGCCGATCCCGGCAAACACACCATCACCGCGCGCGCGGACGACGGATCGCGGTTTTCCTCCGAAGTCGAGCTGAAGGAGGGAGAGAGCAAAGAGATCGTCGTCGAGTGGGAGGCACCCGCAAACGCGGACGTTGTTCCCACGGCAACCGAACCGGGCTCTGAATCGCCGTCGGCCACCCCTGCTCGCGACCAGTCCACGGCGAAGCGCTCGTCGAGCGGGAGCACTTTACGCACAATCGGGCTCGTTGGCGGAGGCGTCGGCCTGATCGTACTCGGCGTAGGTAGCTACGTGTACCTGAGCGCCAATTCCGACATCGACGACATCGCCTCGAAGTGCCCGGGCCGCATCTGCACCGATCCCAGCTCGGTTCAAGAAGGAAACGACGCAAGGGATCGAAGGAACCTCGGAAAGCTCGGGCTGATCGGAGGGGCGGTCTTGCTCGGTGCCGGCATCACCTTGTTCGTGATTGGGGCAAGTCAGAACGATTCGCACACTTCCGCGTCGCTGGTACTCGGCCCGGGATCGCTGGGCATAGTCGGCCGAACGCCCTGAGAAACATCGAGGCAGCCATCCTGGTAAGCTGGTGGGGATGCGTGCGTCGAGCTCCAACGAGCCTACGGTGCTCGGCCGATATGCGCTCTACGGTGAGATCGCGAAGGGCGGCATGGCGTCCGTGCACCTCGGACGCTTGCTCGGCTCCGTCGGGTTCACGCGCACCGTAGCGATCAAGCGTCTCCACTCTCGCTATGCGGGCAACCGTGACTTCGTCGAAATGTTGATCGACGAAGCTCGCCTCGCCGCGCGCATCCGGCACCCAAACGTGGTGCCCGTGCTCGATGTCGTCACCCACGGGCAGGAAGTTTTCCTGGTGATGGAATACATCCAGGGCGAATCGCTCGCCCGGCTGCTCAAGGCGTCGCGAGGCCAAGAAATTCCCGCTCGCATCGCCGTCAGCGTCGTTGCTGGGGCTCTCAATGGTTTGCATGCGGCTCACGAAGCGCAGACCGAACGCGGCGAACCCCTGAACATCGTTCATCGCGACGTGAGTCCGCAAAACATCTTGGTCGGAACAGATGGGCTCGCTCGCGTGACGGACTTCGGTATCGCAAAAGCTGCGAAACGCCTCCACGAAACTCGCTCGGGTGAGATCAAGGGCAAGATCAGCTACATGGCGCCCGAGCATCTCGACGGTCGCCCGGTCGACCGCCGCACCAACGTCTACGCGGCTTCCGTCATCCTCTGGGAGGCTCTCACCGGACGGCGCCTGTTCGCAGCGTCGGACACGATGGAGGTCATCCGCCGGGTGATGCAGGGTCAAGTTCCGCGCCCGCGGGAGCTTCGGCCGGACATTCCCCTGGAGCTAGAAGAAATCGTGCTCCGTGGACTCCACATCGATGCCTCCGGTCGTTACGCAACCGCTCGGGAAATGGCCATTGCCATCGAACGCGTTTTGCCGGGAGCACCCAGCAGCGAGGTCGCCGAGTGGGTGGAGCGCACCGCGATGGATTCCCTGGCGGACCGCGCGCGGGTGCTGGCTGAAATGGAGCGCGCAAGCGCCAGCACGACGAAGATCGAGCTCACCGCCTTCGATGACTCTCACGACGACACGCAGCGCTTCCTGCCGGGGGTCAGCGAGGCCTTTGCCGCGGTGGATGCTCCGGGGCCCTCGTCCCTGGGAAAGACCGTGGTGTCGGCCGGGAATCCAGGTCAGCTCGCCTCCACCGCGTACGAGCTGCCCGGCGTCGCGACGCTCACTTCGGATCCTCCGAAGAGCGACGACATCGAGTCGCTCAAGGCGACGGTGCGGGATCGGCCCCTTGCGAACGAGCGTCCGGTTGCTGACCAACCCGCTCGCATCCATCCCCCGCCCAAGCCGAAGAAGCGAGGCGTCTATTATCTGGTGGCGTTCGTGCTCACCGGCGGCCTGGCCACGGCAACCATCACCCTGGCCCGCCAAAGGTCGAGCTCGGCGCTTCCGGAATCTCCATCGTCCGTTCCAGCCGAGCCGGCGGTAGCGGCCGGTTCCAGTGAAACGCTGCTCGCTCCCAAGAGCGAAGTCGCTCCACTGGTGAGCGCAACGTCCCCAGCCAAGAGCCCACCGCCCGTGGAATCCGCTCCCGAACCGACTCCCAGCGCGCCACGGGTCACGCGAGCAGTCCCAGCGCGCGTGCCTCCTCGTCCCTCGAAGAGTGCCTCGGCGGCACCGCCCGCTTCACCGCCGCCGACCGGCGAAGACGACTTCGGCAACTTGCTCCGGAAGTAAGCTCCTACTGGCGCACTATCTGAAGCCCGTTCCAGAGGCAGCCGGCGTTGCCGGTGCCCTGGGTGCCATGCTCGATGTTGATACGTAGGAGCTCACCCGTATTCAGCTGGATCGGAGCGAGCAGTACGTATTGACCTCCGTCGACCCAGGTCGTGGAGTTGAACGAGCCGCCTGTCGCGTCCGTGTACTTCGTCGGGGTCATCGCGACAGCAGGCCCGTTGGACACCATGTGCGTCGACGCCCAGTAGCCACTGTTGCTCGAAGGCGCGTTCTCGTGACCGTACGCGTAGACGACATACGAACCACTCGGAAGGCCGGTCAACGTGAGCGACGCACTCCCGCCATTCCACGAGTACGAATAGCTTTCGTACATCTTGTCGCCGTTGGCGGGGGGCGGCGTCCAGCCCCAGGCGCCATTGAGATTGGCTGCGTCGACCTTCACGCCGGAGGGCGTTCCGTCCGACCACTTCAAACCGGAGATGGTCCAGTTCGGCGGAAACGGAGAACCCTGGGGCTGACCGACTGCGTTCCAGAAATCATTTGGGGTGAGCCCAAAGGCTGCCGGACCTATCTTGGGTGAGGGCGGTGCTCCGGCGGCCCCCATCCCGTCGAAGTTGAGGAGCAGCTTGCACGAAGGACAGGTCCCTCCACAGTCAACGTCCGTTTCGGATCCGTTTTGAACCTTGTCATTGCAGGTTGCTGCAGCGCACGTGCTGAGATTGGTGCAAACGCCACTGCCACAATCGCTGGGTGACTTGCAGCCCTTGCCCGGTGTGCATTTCGGACAGCTGCCGCCACAATCAATGTCGGTCTCGTCCCCATTCTGCACCTTGTCCGTGCACAGTGCGCCGGCTTCTTGCGGCTGCCCACCCGACCCACTGTCGATTCCTCCGGATCCGGCGCTGCCATCCACCCCGCTATCGAAGACCGTGCCCCCGCTGCCGCCGGAACCGCCTCCGCTCACCGTTCCGGCGCTCCCGCCTCCCCCGCTCACCGCACCGGCGCTGCCACCCGCTCCGCCCGCCGCGGTCCCGAGCTCGAACGGGGCGTCGTCGCCACACGCAGAGAGCAAGAGCAACGCACTCGCACACGAAGCCAGGAGCACACGAACCCACATGACGACAGTTTGCCCGTTCGGCCCACAAAACGCCACGCCCATCCGCGGGGTTTCAGGTTGTTTCAGGCGGGCGAGCGCTCACGAGCCGCCCGCGACGGCCCACCCACCCCGAACGCCCGCGGGCACGCCCACTCCGCGTTTGGCCATCAGGGTGGCTCCACGAAGGTTCAGGTGTTGCCACAGCTCTTCCGAGCGCCGGCGTCGTTCGCGATCCCGTGCGTTGACGGCGAGCGCTCGAGACACCGCAAAGCGACGCACCAATGCCTCGTCGTGTACGTTTTCGGTACGGACGAAGGCGAGCGCGGCGCGGAGCTCTTCGACCGTGTCGGCGCGAGTTTCGACCCCGAGCTCGACGACGCTACGAGCGAGGGCGTCCGTGTGGGATCCAGGAAAGAAGTGCTCGTGGAGCTGCCGGGCGAACGACAAGCTGATCAATCGATTGAGCAGGCTTTCGATCTCGAGTGCGCGCTCGTGCATGCTGATCCTGAGGATCCGAAACAGAACTTCGGCACGTTCGTCGCGCATCACGTACCCGTAGCTCCGATAGTCGCCCTCCAGGCGCCCTTCCTCGGCGAGGCGCTCGCGAAGCGCGGTCCCGGAGTAAATCTCGGTACGACACACGTTCCAGGGCAAATCCAGATGCTTTGATGCGAGATCGAGCGTCTCGTCGATGTCGTCGATGCTGCAATCCGGATCGAACAACATGAAGTTGAACGACGGAACGATGCTGGCCCCGCGACAACTCGCGAGCGCACGTTCGTTGTGGCTCGGCTCGTGGATGCGGCCGAGATAATCCAGTCGTTCGGCGGAGGCGCTCTCGACACCGAGGAACATGTGAATCACGCCCATCTCACTCAGTGCGGCACAGACCGTGGGCGTGATGGACTCGGGACGGCCTTTGACCCAGAACACAACGTCCCCCACGCCGTGTTTTTCGAGCTCTTCGCGGAAACGCGCGGCTCGCTCGACGTTCTTCTTCTCACTCGGGAGCACGAACAGGTCGTCCTGGATGAACATCACGCGAGCGCCGCGATGGTGGTACTGCTCCGCAATCCTCGCGGCGACGCTTTGGGGCTCACGCAACCGATAGCGTTTCTGCTGCTCGGAGGTGTACGCCGCAATGCTGCAGTAGTTGCACTCGCCGATGCATCCGCGTGCCGTGATCATGAAGTCGACGATGATGCCGCCGACCGCATACGGCTCGGCGCTGCGACTCGGAGGGGCGAGCGCATCCAGATCGCGCGCCGCCGGGCGTAGAGGGCCTTTCACCGCTCGCTCTTCCTCACGCCAGACGAGCCCTGGGATCCCGTGGAGCGATTCACCCTTCCCGAGCCGATCGAGGAGCTCCACGATGGTTTCCTCGCCGTCGTGTCGGACCACGCTGTCGAGCCCCGGAACATCGCAGAGCAGCTCCTCGTAGCAGAACGTCGGCACGTGGCCGCCGCACGTGAGATGTCCTGCGAAGCCCCGCTCTCGCAAGGCATGCATGAATGCGAGATAGTCTTCGATGTTGTTTTGAAAGGCGATTCCGAGCCCCACGAGATCGGGTTCGAGCGCCAGCGTTTCCCGCAGCGCCCGATCCGAGATCCGAGCGATAGCTATAAGCGACGATGTGCGCTTCGTGACCCGCGCGCTCCGCCGCGGCGGCGAGGTAGCCGAGCGCGAGGTTTTCCTGCTGGATGGGTCCAATCAACACGGCCCGCTGGGAGCGCTGGGGAGAGCGCTCGACCTCGGCGTGGAGGAGTGGAAGTCGTCGGGTCATGCCGCGTCGTTCCAAGCGAAGCTCGCGACTGCAGCGGTCGAAGGACCGATGACGGCGGCCTGAATCATCGGAGCGGGCATCCCCTCTTCGAGAGTCCAGGCCACGATGTCGGGAGCGAGCCTTTCGACTCGACCATCGGAGCAATGCCACTCGTACTCGAGACCATCGCCGCCATCGTTCTCCGCCAGCAAGACGACGGTGTTGGACACGCGGGCGAGCTCCACGATGCGAAGGCGAAGCGCGCGCGCCAATGGCAAAGCATCCACGGACTTGTCGGGCACGATGGGACTCGGTGCCATTTCGGCGATCACTCGACACACGATGCAGGTGTCGCCCGAGCTCACCCACTCGACATCACCTTCGCCGATGCACAAGTGAACGTCCGTGGCCGCGTGGACGATCCGTGTTTCCGTCGCGCTGCAGGACAGCTCGAGGCTGATGCGCACCGTCATGCGAACGACGGCAGAAACATCGAAGGTCGTGACATTCTCGGGAATTGGATCTACCCAGCTCGCGTCGAAGGAAAATCCGCCGTTCACCTTCGTCACGTTGGTGACGGAGATTCCGAGCAGCGCCGGTACGGTTGCATCGATCACCTCGACCACCGGCACTCCCACGACCCGTGGTTCGAGCGCCGGCTCGATTTCGATGAAACCCTGAGCCGATTGGATCGAGCCTGGCAGTTTCTGGAGCGTGACTCGAGCTGCGCGGCCGCTTTCCACCGGCTCGACCGTGGCGCTGCAGATCTGTCCCGGTGTCGCGGGCACGCCCTCGGGCGGGAGCTCGACGCTGTACTCCTCCAACATGTCGTTCGTGCAGAAAGAGTTGCCGCCGACGCCACCAGTCGACGCATCGATGATGATTCCGCCACCGGTCCCGCCGAAGTTGATCCCCGCTCCTGCGCCTCCCGATCCGCCTCCCGAAGAGCTGGCGTCGACTTCAGTCCTCGCAGGATCCAAGAGGCCGCTCCTCGAACCACACGCGCTCGCCGACACGACCCCCGCCGCGACGACGACGGGCAAAGTCCCTCGAGCGCTTCTGACCACCAATCTGAGTCTCCGCACGATCGCCTCCGCCGCGCGATAATGCCACAGCAGACCTAGCTCGCGGGGATCTCAGGAGACTGCACGCACATCTGGGCCGATGGCAATCGTATTGGCCGTGCGCGCTGCGAGCTCCGTGGCGTCATGACCGGTGGTCCGCAAGGCGCCGATCCACGAGGTCAGGGTGTGCTCGCCGAAATCGATGGCGTCGAGGCTGACTTCGAACACGCGCCGGGCGAGGTTTCGCGCGATCTTGTTGCCGGAATGCTGCATCCCATCGAGCCAGCCAAACGTCGCATCCACGCTGCCTCCGAGCTCGACTTGCGAATCACGCAACGCGCCGAACGCATTGTTCGTGGTCCGCTCGGCAAACGTCGCACTGAGTGCAACGAAGGTACCCAGGACGCCCCGTCCATTCACCAGCATTGGCTTTCGCTCCGAGAAGTCATTCATTTCGTCTATCTCCTTCCCGCGCAACATGGCAGGCGCGAGTGGAGACCAGGCAACGTCTTGGTGAAGGACGTTGTCGTTTCGGCAACATCCGTGCGGCTGCCCGTCAGGCGACGTTGACGCGCTTGCGTGTCAGCGGCGACACGCGCTCGTCGGGCGTGAGGATCCCGCGGAAGTTCAACGGATCGGCAGCCATCACCGAAATCGGAGTCGTCGCACCGCGGCGACGAACGGCGCGAAGCAGGCTGACGGCTTCGGGAAGGGCGTATTGCTCTCCATCGAAGCCGGCCACGAAACGACCGCCGCGCACTTCTCCTCGGGCTTCCAGCGTGCGGTAGACGCGGACGAGGTCGCGCCAGAGGTAAGGCTGTTTCTCCCGCAAGATCGTCTTGCGGAACACGACACCCGTTCGACGAAGCAAGGTCTTCGCCACCGACTCGATGGACACTGGCTCGCCAGCATCGCGGGGCAGCAGCGAAAAGCGCCCTGCAAGCCGGGCCGCCGTGCGGCGGCGGGAGCTCGGAACCAACAGTGTGCGCAGGCTGGCAAAGGAATCGGACGTGAGGAGACCCCGGGTGATGAGCTCCCCGATCCCGCTCTCCAGCTCGGCGGGCAGGAGTCGCGCAGCGCGAGCGAGCTCTTGGGGAAAGACCGCTCCGCGAGCCGCGAGCACGCCGAGGATCTCCCGCGCGGCCCCCAGGGCTTCTTGGGGATCGGGGGGCGACGAGAGCGCCAGCCAATTGCCGAGCTCGTCCCGGGGGACGAAACAGATCGGGGTCGTACGAATCGCACCGGTCGCGCTTCCCCAAATGCGACCGAAAGCGACCTCGCCGGAAAGGGTCAGCTCGTCGAGCCATTCGCGACGGTAGCCACGGACTCGAGCAGGAAGGACGCTGGCTTCCCACGAGTACGCCGGGATCTCGAACCCGGTGAGCTGCGCAATGGCCTCCGCAACTCCCCGCGGCCCCTCGAGCCGATGCTCTTCGTCCACGTGTTGAAAGCAGGCGAGGAATCGCAAGAAATCCGCGGCCGTGACCGGCTCGATCTCCTTGCGCAGTCGTTCCAGGGTGTAGCGATGAATGCGCGCGAGGAGGCGGCGATTGCACCAGCCGGCCTTCCCCTCGAATCGGCCTCGCAAGACCGTGCCTTCGCGTTCGAGCTCGAGCAGGAGTGGGTCACTACTCTCGACGGGACCGAGAGCCTCCATGCGGCCGCGCAGGACTTCTTTGGGATCCCGCGGGGCTTCCGTCGCAAAGAAACGATCGCCCTCCAAAACGACGCGGCCCGCGGAGCGAAGTTCGGAAAGCCATTCGGACCATGCGGCGGCCTCGTCCCGAGCGACGTAGCCCATCCACAGCAGTGCTTCGTGAACCTCTTCCGCGTTTTCGGGAATGGGCCAAGCCTCTTCACGCACGCGGCGGATCGCTTCGGGATCGAGAGCGCCGAGCTCGTCGGCCGTTTTCACGTCCAGGGTGCGACGGGTCAGAACCGCTTGCGTCCGACGCTCCTCGAGCGGGGCGTCGTCGAGAAACGCGTACGGCTGGGCGGCCAGAATGCCGTGGGAAAATACGCTGGGTTCGGGCGTATCGACGGTGTGCCGTCGAATGCGTCCGTCACGCAGGCCGCGGAGTACTTCGAGGAAGCCCTCGATGTCCATCGCCTCGCTCAAACAGTCCTCGATGGTTTGCTGCACGACCGGGTGATCCATTGGGATCTCGATGTCGCCGGGCGCGAGCGTTTCACCACACGCCATCACGTCCGGAAAGCTCTTCACCAGGAGATCGTCGGCACGCAAGCGCACCAGAGGCGCCGGAGTGCGCTTGCCGTTGCGCGTCCTATCGATGAGTAGCGAGCGCGACGCGTTCCAGCGCCAGCGTGTCTTGAACATGGGTGATGCGAGAAGCGCCTGCATCAAGACTTCGCGCGCCGTCCCGGGGTGGAGGTAATCGAACACCTCCTCGAGGGGAAAGCTGTGCTGAGGTCCAAGGGAGAGAACGATGGCCTCCTCGTTGGCCGCCGCTTGGAGCTCGAACCCGAAGTGGCGACAGAAACGCTTGCGGAGCGCTAGCCCGAAGGCTCGATTGATCCGCCCACCGAAGGGAGCGTGAACCACGAGCTGCATGCCGCCGCTTTCGTCGAAAAAGCGTTCGAGAACGACGCACGTGTCGCTCGGGAGCGCACCGAGAGCGCGGACGCCGGCATTCACATACTCGGTGATCTGTCCGACCACGGGCGCCGACAGGGTTTCGCTGTTCGGCGTTTCCCGAACGCGACTGATCTCCGCGGACAGCTCTGCTGTGCGCGCAGGCGCTTCGCCGAGCCAAAACGGGATCGTCGGCGGAGCGCCTTTCGCGTCGGCAACGCGTACGACGCCCGACCCGACGCGGAGGATTTGCCAGGACGTGGTTCCGAGCTGGAAGATGTCGCCGGCGCTCGACTCGATGGCGAAGTCCTCGTTCAGGGTGCCGACGAGGGTACCTTCGGGCTCGAGCAGCACCTGGTAGTCCGCGTTGTCGGGGATGGCGCCCCCCGAGGTGATGGCGGTGATCCGCGCGCGGCGCGTCGCTCGGAGGCGTCCCCCCACACCGTCCCGATGAAGCAGTGACCAGCGTTCCCCATGATGCAGCGAAACGACGCGGTCGAAGTCTTCACGGGAAAGATCGCGATACGGGTAGGCGCGACAGAAGCATTGATAGAGCTCGGTCTCGTCCCATGTCTCGGCCACGCAGGCAGCGACGATCTGCTGCGCCAGAATATCGAGGGGCTTTTCCGGCGGGCGGATGGCGTCGAGGGTGCCGGAGGAGATGCTCGAAAGGAGCGCCGCCGCTTCGACGAGCTCATCGCGGGTCAGAGGAAACACGCGACCCTTCGGAATGCGGTTCACGCCGTGACCCGCTCGACCCACGCGTTGCAAAAGGACCGCGATGGAGCGCACCGCCCCGACCTGGCAAACGAGATTGACGTTGCCAATGTCGATCCCCAGCTCGAGCGATGCGGTCGCGACCAGAGCTTTGAGCTCACCTGCCTTGAGCTTTTGCTCGGCCGTGTGACGGAGTGCCGTGGAGAGCGAGCCGTGATGGCAGCCGACGTGCTCTTTGCCGAGCTTCGCGCCGAGACGAGCGGCAATGCGCTCCGCCATCTTGCGGGTGTTCACGAACACCAGCGTGGTTCGATGAGCGAGAATGAGCTCGCTCATGCGCTCGTAGATTTCCTCCCAAACCTCGTGGGAGCAGACCGCGGACAGCTCCGACGGCGGAAGCTCGATCTCGAGATCGATGTGACGCAGATGCCCGCCGTCGATGACGTGACAGTCGCGCCCGGTTCCTACGAGAAAGCGGGCGATTTCCTGGATGGGCTTCTGGGTGGCCGAAAGCCCGATGCGATTCACCGAATGATCGCTGGTCAGTGCTTCGAGACGCTCGAGCGATAGGGCGAGGTGCGAGCCGCGCTTGTCTCGAGCCAGCGCGTGGATCTCGTCGACGATGACGGTCCGCACGGTTCGCAACATGCGTCGACCGCTCTCACTCGTCAGTAAGATGTAGAGCGACTCGGGTGTCGTGACCAGAATGTGCGGCGGCTTTCGCACCATCTGGGCCCGGGTCTTTTGCGGCGTGTCCCCGGTGCGAACGAGCACGCGAACATCCGGCAGCGTTGGATCGAGCTGACGGATCTCCGCGAGAGGCGAAGCGAGATTCTTCTGGATGTCGCTTGCCAGCGCCTTGAGCGGCGAGATGTAGAGCACCTGAGTCTCGTCCGGAAGCGCGTCGCCTTGTCGCAAGAGTGAATCGAGCGCCGACAGAAACGCAGCGAGCGTCTTTCCAGAACCCGTGGCCGCCGCGATGAGAACGTGCCGTCCGTCTCGAATGACGGGCCAACCGTCCCGCTGGGGAGGCGTGGGCTCGCCGAGGGTCGACTCGAACCAATCGCGAACGGCGGGGTGGAAGGCGGAAAGCGGCATCCGACCCGATTACATAACGCCGGGGAGGAAGAGCGCAATCGGGGATATACTGGTCGTATGCGACACTCGGCGGCCTTTTCATTCTGTGCGGCAAGCATCGTGACGCTGATGAGCGTTGCGTGTGGAGATTCGGGAGGCGGGGACGCAGGCTCGGGCGGAAACGGGACAGGGGCCACGTCGTCCGGTGGCGGAGGGAGCGGCGGTACCGGCAACGCTTCAACGGGCGGAGGCGGATCGGGCGGTGGAGTCACGCCTCCGCCACCTGCCTGCGACACGGCAAGTGGCGCCACCGGGCCGGTCCAGGCGCCCACGCTGAACAAGACTCTCGACGGAAGCTGGGACGAAAACTGGATGGCGTCGCCAGCGCTCGTGGATATCGACGGCGACGGGAAGCTCGACATCGTCGCGGCCCGGCACTCGGTCTTGTACGCATACAAGTTCGACGGAACGCCGCTCTGGCAGACGGCGTTCGGATCCAGCGCGTCCAACAGCCCCGAGCACGGGTCGACGCGGATGTGGTCGTCGGCAGTGGTCGGTGACTTCGACGGCGACGGCAGCGTGGAAATCGCCGTGGGAAGCGATGCAGACGGTGCGGCGAACATCAATGTCGCGCTCTACGACAAGAATGGCGAGCTCGAGTCGGGCTGGCCGCAGCACTTTGGCGCGAGCGACGAGGTCCGAAGCATCGCAGCCGGAGATGTCGACGGGGACGGCACCGCGGAAATTTTGGTCAATCACACGAGCTCGGGTCCGGTGACCACCGTGTACGAGCTCGACGGAACCATGCATCCCGGTTGGCCCCAAGTAGAGGCGAGTTGCGATCCGCCTCCCCCCGCCGAAGCCTGCTGGGATTTTGGCGGATACAATCAGAACATCGGCGCGGGCGATCTCGACGGCGACGGCGTCCTCGACGTGGTGTCGAGCTACGACGCGATTGGATTCGGGATCTTCCATGGGGACGGCTCGCCATTCCCCACCGATCCCAGCTTCAGCGACAAGGTGATCACGTCGGTCGAGGCCTATCACGACCTCGCGCTCTCCAAGCAGGGATGGGGCACGGGAGATCGAAGCGAGTTCACGTACTCGCCCCCCGTGATCGCGGACATCGACGGTGACGGCGACAAGGAAGTCGTGCTGGCCGGCGATCACGAAAGCTCCGAGAGCACGGACAACCAGGGCATCACCGTGTGGGTGCTCAATCACGACATGACGCGTCCGGCCGGCTGGGATCCGCCGAAGAACACGGGAGCGCCGCTGCTCTACGGAGACGTCGGCAACAACATCGTGATCACGGCGCCGAGCCCAGCGGTTGCCGATCTCGATGGTCAAAAGGGACTAGAGATCGTCGTCCCGGCCTACGACGGAAAGATGTACGCGTTCAAGTCGAACGGCGAGGTCTTCTGGACGTACACTTTCGCGACCACGGCATCGCCCTACACCGGTGCGAGTGAAGCGCTGATCGCCGATCTGAACGGCGATGGAAAGCCGGAGATCCTGTTCACGACGTTCTCGTCGGGCGCACCGAAGCAGCCCGACACGCCAGCGCATCTCGTGGTTCTCGACGCCGGTGGCAACGAGCTCTTCAAGATCGAGATCTTCGGACGTGGCTCGATGGCCGCCCCGGCGGTCGGAGACCTCGACGGCGACGGCCAGCTCGAGCTGGTCATCTCCCTCAAAGATGCTCTCGGCGGCAGTCAGGGCGGCGTCCAGATCTGGGACCTGCCCGGATCCTCGACGAACTGTGTTCTGTGGGGGACCGGACGCGGCGGGCCTGCGCGCCAGGGCTACGTTCCCTGATCCCGCTGGTTTGATAGGCGCGCCCCGAATACCCTGCTCTGGTGCGTGGGACTGCATCCACCGCCGACGTTCGGCGGGTGATCCGCTCCATCCTCGCGCCCTACCTGGGCGAAGGGATGGCCGATGCAACGGTGCGCGGCTACATCGCGAAGCTCGCGCCCGAGGTCAAGGCGATCACCACCGACGAATGCAGGAAGCTCGTTCAGTGGATGGCGCCCGGACTCAACGTCTTCGTTGGTGACGCGCGCGCATGCCGAGTGATTTCCGAGCTCGAGACCGAGCTCGCCCGATTGCTGGAGGAAGCGTGACCTCCCGCTCGAAAGTCGATTGGGCTCTGTTCCTGTACGCGCCCATCATTGCACTCGTGTTCTTGCCCAAGATGGTTTGGGCCGACACCTGGCTCTATCAGCGGCTGCTCACTCAGAGCGTACTGCTCTACGTCGGGGCGCTTTCGAAGATCGCTGCGCTGGCGCTGGGTGCTATCGCCGCGGGACTGACGAGAAGAAGCTTTGCCCGCGGCGGTGCGATGCGCGCAGGCTTTTCGCTGGTGGCCTTTTGGCTCGGCACCTGGGCTCTCGGCCAGTCCGTCCTCGGATTCTACCAAATGGTGCGGCTCGTCTCGGCGCCGTTTCCCTCGGCTGCCGACGTGTTCTTCGTACTCGGCTACCCGGCGATGTTGCTCGGTTTTTTGGCGTTCATCCGCGCATACGCGCAGACGGGGTTACTCCTCCGGCTGCGCTCGGAGCTGACGCTCGTAGTGGCGGTTGGCGTACCCCTTCTGGCTCTCGGATTTCTCGTGCTTCGACCCGTCCTGGCGGCTGGAGGGACGTGGATCGAAGTCGCGATCAACGTCGCGTATCCTGCCTTCGACATCATTGCTCTGCTTCCGACCGTCATCCTGGCTCGCATGGCACTCCGATTGCGAGGAGGTGCACTGTTCTGGGTGTGGGGCCTCTTGTCGATGGCCACCGTGTGCATGGTCGCTGGCGATCTCCTCTACGGCTGGTTTTCGCTCTTGGACTATCGCAGCCTCGATCCCCTGCTCGACGTGGCCTTCATCGCATCCTACGTGCTGGCCGCACGAGGCGTTTACCAGCAGTACCGGATCAGCGTGGTGGCGGTGAAGGGATGACAGAGCCGGCAAGCGAGACTGCTGAGTTCATCCTGGCCCGAGCTCGCGCTTGTTATGGGGCACGTCATCGACAAGCGCGTCGGGCTCGGCCACTGACCAGCGCCGAAACCAGCGCTGCGCTTCGTTTCTTTGCCGAGTACCACGTTGCCGGCGTGCGCGCAGTCGAGGCCCATGCGCTCGCGGACTGGTCGCTGTCTCCGGAGCGAGCTCTCCTTTTTCGGTCCGAGCTTTCGCCCGCCGAGATCGTGAAGCTCCAGGCCAAGGGTCAACGCTGTGTATCGCTCATCGACGAGGCTTCGCCCAAAGAAGGCCTCGCATTCGCTCTCCACGACCTGCGTCATCTCGGAAAGTTTTTCGACCCGGCACACCACCTTGCCCAACGGGGATTCTTTCGCTGCGTGTCCGGCGCGCTTTCGAGCCCGAGCTGGCACACTCTCGATTCGATGCTCGACGCACGCTGGCAAGAAGATCGCGATGCCGTGCTCGCCGACATGAATGGGTCCGCGGTGTTTCTGTTCTCCGCGCTCAAGATGCGGCTGCGAATGGCGGCACGCCGGCGAATCGAGCTCCCACAGGGCGTTCGACCGCCAATCGAGCGCGAGGAAGCCGAATTTCGAGCGCTCCTCGAGATGTGCCTCGACGGCCTCGGGCTCAGCGGGGACGTGCGAGCGGCTGCAGAGGTGATCTCGTGTCGCCGCGACGCGGCTCCCCATGCGCGGAAGTTCATCGAGCACTTCGAAGCGCTAGCGAACTAGCTAGCCCATGGTCAGAATGCGCTTCGGAATGACCCCCGTTCCCTCGGCGAAACGCCGAGTCGATCCGCTTTTCCTCCCCGTGCGTACCACTGTCGATGAAGCCAAGTGGCGCTGGTCCGCTCTCTTTGCTCGTGCTGCTCGTGGCAGCTCCCGCGTGGGCCCAATTTCTGGAAGCGATGCCCGCGGATGTAGTGGGCACCCAAAGCGCGGAGCTCGCATCCAATGCGGAGACATCCGAGGTTGCCGTCACCCGAGGTGTCGCAGCCGGGCTCGATTTGGGCATCGTGTCGCCTTGGCCAGTCGTGGAAAATGAACAGCCCCACACCGGCGCCAACGCTTTCGTGATTCGCCGCTTGCTACATGCTGGAAGCCTCCACGGCGGGCTGGGTCCGAGTATCTCGCTTGCCACGAGCTCCACAAGCCGCTTCGACGAAGCGCCGGACCTCACGCTTGCGCTTTCCGGCGCGACGAAGTGGTTCGCGTGGCATGCGAACCTGGGACGCGAGCGCGACTGGTTTTCATTGGCCCGCGTCGAAGGACCCCTCGCTTGGCGACTGCGCCCCGCACTCGAGCTCCGAACCCAGCGCTTCAACGCAGATGCGGTCGGCATCGGCGCACTGCTGCAGGCCAGCGACCAGATCGCGCTCGATGCGGGTGCGCGCATCACTCACGAGGGGTCGACGACATTTGGCGCGGGACTGACGTACCTTCTACCAGCGACGAATCTCGTGGAGTCCACACGCTCACCCAAATGAAAAAAAGGCGGCCCCATGAAGAGCCGCCCTTTTCGACCGTGTGCGTACGGTCCTCTGGCGATTACTCGCCGCCGCCCTCGTCCTTCTTCTCTTCCTCTTTGGGAGCCGCTTCGTCGGTCTTCTTCTCGTCGCCGTCCGCCTTGGGGGCGGGGGCTTCTTCCGGCATCTTGGCTTCCGAGGTGGCCGGTGTGTCAGGGGCCTTTGCGTCGGGGGTCGCGGGCGCGCCACCACAAGCAGCCGCCAGAGCACCGAGAGACGCGATCGCAGCTAGAGCAAGAGCATTTCGCATGGTCATGTAGAGGATCCTCCTGTTGGGTCCCGTAGGACCCGGCGATGAAGAGGACGCTACGTCTCGTAAAAGCGGCTCACCGCCCCGGCGTTTGGGGAAAAATGCCCCAGGCCGCGGGGTGGTGCGACCCCGATCCTCGTCAAAACGAACGGAGATCCGTCAGCAGGCGCTTGCTGATGACGATGCGCTGGATCTGCCCGGTGCCTTCGAAGATGTCGTAGACCTTGATGTCGCGGAACCACTTTTCGAGCAGCGCATGGTCCTCGCTGAGACAACCGTGAGCGCCGCAAATCTCGACTGCGTCGATGCAGGCTCGAATCGCAGCTTGCCCAGCGAGCGCTTTGCTCATGCTCGCTTCTTTCGCGTTCGGCAAATGATGATCGGCCATCCATACGGCACGCCAAGTGAGCATGCGCGCGGCATCGAGCTGGCGCCCGACTCGAGCGAGGCGCTCTGCAATGGCGGCATAGCGGGGAACGGGACGGGACAGCACGTAGTTGTCTTTCACGAAGTCCCGCGCGTACTCGTAGGCGGCGCGCCCGATGCCAATGGCCATCGCAGCGACGAGGGGACGCGTGTTGTCGAAGGTCTTCATCGCCGTCATGAAGCCTTCCTTCGTCTGGTACTTCTCTTCGCCGCCGAGGAGATTGTCCGCGGGCACGCGACAGTCTTCGAGCACGAGCTCCGCCGTTTCGTTGGCGCGAAGACCCATCTTGTCTTCGATCTTTCCGACGAAGAATCCCGGCGTGCCCTTCTCGACCACGAAAGCGCGGTGACCCGCGCGGCCGAGCGCGGGATCGATGGTCGCGAAAATCACGACCCATGAAGCCCGCCCGCCGTTGGTGATGTAGCACTTGCGGCCGTTCAAGATGTAGTCGTTGCCGTCCTTCTTGCAGCTCGTGCGGATGGCGGCGACGTCGCTGCCCGCGCCGGGCTCGGTGAGCCCATAGGCGCCCCAGCGAAGCTCCGTTTCCATGTCGCGAAAGATGCTGAAGAAGCGTTCTTTCTGTTCCGGAGTGCCGCTGGCGCGCAGCGGAGGTCCACCGAGCCCGGGGCCGGGCAAGCTCAGCATGATCGAGGCGTCGGCCCATGCGAGCTCCTCGGCGCCGATCGCTGCGGTGCGATTGGTCTGCACGGGCTTCGAGGTGTCCCGTTGCTTGGGACCCTCTTGAAAGTCCTCCATCGGGTTGTTGTCCCCGCGGAGCGCCTTGCTCATGTTGTAGAAGTTTCGAAGAAAATCGAGGTCGATGTTCTTCTTCCTGTCCCAGTCCAAGCTCTGGGAACGGATCACGCTCTTGCCGAGCTCGTGAAGCGCTTCTTGGAGCATGCGCTGCTGCGAATTCATCTCGAAGTCCATGTCGAGCTCCTCAGGTAGAGACCGCTTGGGTTTCGCTCGTCGGCAAGAGCAGGGCCGGATCCGAGATCGGCACCCACCTCCACCGCAGCAGCGAGCTGGTCGGCCTGCTCTGCCGTGTAACCGGCCAGAGCCATTTGCTTGGCATCGCGCATCAGCTTTTCCACGATCACGTCCCGCATGAAACCGGCGCCGCCATGAAGCTGGACGGCGTCGTCGCTGGCCCGCATCGCAGCTTCGTGGGCGTGAGCAATCGCCCGAGCGCTGTACAAGAGACAGGTCGATTCTTCCCGTCCCGAGTCCCAGGCCCACGCGGCGCGTCGCACCAGATCGCGACCGCTTTCCGTGTCCATGTGGCGATCGGCCAGCGTGAACGCAATCGCCTGGAAATGCCCGATGGGCTTGCCGAACGCCTTGCGGATGTCGCAGTACTCGCGGGAGAGATCGAAAGCCAAGCGAGCGAGTCCGACCTGCCGCGACGCAACCAACAGCGAGTACTTCGCGAAGAAACGGATCACGTCGCGAACGAAATCGCCTCGGCCGAGCAAGCGATCGGCGCTCGGAACCTTCGCACTCTCGAGGACGACCTCTCCAAAGCTCGCGCAATCGAGACCGAGTGTCTTCTGACGCGAGGAGATCCGAAGACCCGGATTGTCCTTTCGTACGATGAACGCTCCGATGCCATTCCAGCCCGCGCTCTCGTCGACCTGAGCGAAAACGATGAACGACTCGGCGAGGGACGCGCTCGACACGAAGCACTTGGAGCCAGTGATCTCGAATCCGTCCGCCGTCTTCTTCGCAACGCTGACAAATCCGGGCCGCTCCCGGTTTGCCTTCTTTTCGCTGAACGCAACGGCTCCGAAAGCGTCGGGCCGGCTCGGGTCGGCAAGGGGTGCGAGTAGGGCTTTCTGCTGCTCGTCGCTCGCGAGCTCGAGCGCTGCCACGGGAAACGCGCCGAAGCCCGGCAGGCCGAAGAGCGCGGCCGCATCGCCGTACGCCAGCTCCTCGTTGATCAGCGTCGCGGTCAAAAGTCCGAGACCCTGACCCCCGAGAGCTTCGGGGATGGCCGCCAGGGCGAGCCCCATCTCGTGGATGGCTCTCCCCACGTCGGGTCCAATCTCTCGGTTCTTCTCGTGCTCTCGGGCCCGGGGCGCAAGCGTGGATTTCGCGAAGTCCGAGACCGTCGTCATGATGAGCTGCTGGTCTTCGCTGAGCTCGAAGGAGATCATCCAAGTCCTCCAGATGCCGTCCGGCCGGTTGGCCGAAGGCCTTTCAGGACTGTATAGTGTCACTCCGTAGTTCTGTCAAACTCGCGCAAATTGCGTGACCGGCGGAGGGGTGACCTTGCGCAGCCCGGCGCCTCGGTATAGGGTCCCCGCCCTTTCGATGGCACACGCAGTCATCCGCACAGGCGGCAAGCAGTATCGAGTGACCGAAGGCGAGACAATCGCCGTCGACAAGCTCGCGGGCGATCCTGGAACGAAGATCGAGTTCGGTGAAGTGCTCCTCTTGAGCGGCGACACCGCAAAGATCGGCAAACCCATGGTGGCCGGCGCCAAGGTCTCTGCGGAGATCGTTGCGCAGGAGCTCGACGAAAAACTCGTCATCTTCAAGTTCAAGCGTCGCAAGAAGTACCGCCGCAAGAAGGGCCATCGACAACAGCTCACTTCGGTGAAAATCACCGGCATTCAAGGTTGAGGGCGACATGGCACACAAGAAAGGCGGCGGCTCGACTCGAAACGGACGCGGCTCCAACGCGCAGTATCGTGGAGTCAAGGTGTTCGGTGGTCAGAGCGTGCACGCTGGCGGCATCCTCGTTCGCCAGGTCGGCCAGACCATTGCCCCCGGCCGAAACGTCGGCGTAGGTCGCGACTTCACCCTGTTCGCATTGGTGGACGGCGTTGTTGCGTACGAGTTCCAGAGCCGCACCAAGAAGCGCGTGTCCGTCTACCCCAGCGTCGCGAGCGCTTAGCTGGCGCGCTACAAGCTGCTAGTCACTGATCTCGACGGCACGCTCCTCGATCCGGACGGTGCCATCCACGAGCGCGACGAGCAGGCAATCCGCGCCCTGCACGCTCGTGGTGTCCACGTCAGCGTCTGCACCGGGCGAATGTACTCGGGCACCCGGGACATCGTTCGCAGCCTGAGCATCACCGGCGCGGTGGGCTGTCTGGACGGAAGTCACGTGGTCGACGCCCACAACGATCGAGACCTCCTGAGCCACCCCATCGATAGACGGGCCACGACGCCTCTGCTCGAAGCCCTCGAAGAGGACCGTCCCGTGACCTTCCTGTTCGCGGACGACGCCGTTTTGCACGACGAGAGCGGCGAGGAGTACCTCGCGTTCGTCCGAATTTGGACGAAGCGCGCAGTCCGCCTGCCCTCGATGATCAATCGCGCCACGTTCGACGAGGCGGGCTCCGTCTCCGCGCTTTTGGCACTGGGGGAGGAAGAGCCGATTCGGCGAGCCGCCCTTCGAATCCAGTCCACGGCCAGCGAGCATCTCCAGGTCGGCATCTTTGCTTCGCGGAAGAACGACTCGAGCCTGTGGGGAATGGTCGTTCGCGCAGCTGGGATCACCAAGGCAACCGCGCTCGGTCACATCGCCGCGCACTATGGCGCAACCCTCGAAGAAACGGTTGCCGTCGGCGATTGGATCAACGACGTGACGATGCTGGAGGCCGCCGGCAAGAGCTACGCGATGGCGCAGGCGCCGGAGTCGGTGAAAGCCGCTGCGAACGAGGTCCTGACCGCGGACATGTGGGAGGGCGGAGGCGTGGCCGAAGCTGCAGAGCGGGCGGGTCTTTTGTGACTCGGGTGATATAGTCGAAGAGGGTCGAGAGCGTGTCCGCCGAAAGCAACGAAACCACCGGGCGACGGCCCTTTTACCTGGTGATCGCGCTGGTGACGCTGTGGCTCGTCGGGATGAACTCCGCGGCGGAGGGGTTCGCCGTCATCGAGATCGTTCGCAATCCGTTTTCGACGACGCTGAGCGCGCTCGGAGCCCAGGCACTCGACGGCGTTCTCAAGCACGCCATCGCCGACGGCATTGCTCACAGCTCGCGGGTCGCGCTGCCGGTGGGGATCGCCCAATTGATCCTCGGCTTGATGCTCGTCACCGTCAGCGCCAAGGCTCTGTTCGGTCGTCGCGCCTCACCGTCTTTCGCCGTGCAGGTCATCGTTGCCAACGCAGCCATCGTGATCGTCGGCTATGCCCTGCGCCAGCCAGTTCGCGCGAGTGTCGTGGACGCGGTTGCCACGAGCGGCGTGGAGGAGCGCCCCCCCAGCATCTCCCCAGCCGACTTCAATCGCTTGGTCCGGGCGAAGTGGTGGTGGTCCTTCCGCGTGCGGCTCGGCTTGGAGCTCGTTGCTCTCGGTTTCGGCGCCATTGCCATCACACGACGTTCGGCGCGGGCAGTCCTCGCCCGACCCGAACCCAGTGCCAGCGAAGAGCGCTGAAGGCCGCCGTGCAGAAGATCCGGGTACTCCCTCCCGAGCTCGCCAATCAAATCGCCGCCGGTGAAGTCGTCGAACGCCCGGCCAGCGTCGTAAAAGAGTTGGTCGAAAACGCTCTCGACGCCGCTGCCTCCCGCTGCGCGGTGGAGATCGAGGCGGGCGGCGTCGCCCTGATTCGAGTGGTCGACGATGGCGCCGGGATGAGCGAGGGCGATCTCGGCCTGTCGGTGCTGCGTCATGCGACGAGCAAGCTCGTCCGCCTCGACGATCTGCAGCGAGTGAGGAGCTTCGGCTTTCGCGGCGAAGCCTTGCCGAGCATTGCCAGCGTCAGTCGCTTTTCCATCACCACCCGTGCCGTGAGCTCGGACGCGGGATTCGAGCTCACGATGGAAGGCGGTGGAGAGCCCTCGATCCGCCCGGTGGGTGCGCCGGTCGGTACGGAAGTCCTCGTGCGCGACTTGTTTTACAACGTGCCCGCACGCAGAAAGTTTCTTCGCTCCACGGGTACCGAGTCCGGGCGGGTCACGGACATCGTCGAAGGCGCTGCCCTCGCCCGCTTCGACGTGACGTTCACCTTGCACCGCGACAAGCGCCCGGTGCGGGAGTGGCTCCGTGCCAACAATCGCGGAGAGCGCGTCGCACAGGTGACGGCCGGTGGGAACGACCTCGCATGTTGCCAGGGGGAACGCGGCCCACTGCGCGTGGAAGCCTATCTGTCTCGTCCCGAGCATGCCCGAGCGGGGGCCGGCGGCCTGAAGATCCTGGTGAACGATCGCCCGGTGAGGGATCGCGCGCTGGCCCTCACCATCGCGCAAGCGTACGGCAGCGTGCTCGAGCGCGGACGCTATCCCGGTGGCGTCGTCTATCTCGATCTTCCACCCGAGCTCGTCGACGTGAACGTGCATCCGCAAAAATCGGAGGTGCGCTTCGCCGATCCCCGAGCGGCCACCGATGCCCTCTACTCGATTCTGTCCCGGGAGCTCTCGAACGCTTTCTCGATTCCCGTTTCCCGAGGTTCGCCCTGGGGCCGGCGACAGGAAGTAGCACGCCCCACGACAAGCACGATGCCGCCGTCGACCCAGGCCGATCCCTGGGGACTGTCTCCCACCGCGGATCCGAGCTCGACAGCGACGCGGACCGCAGATCCAGTCCCCCAGACCGAGCCTCCCGAGACGACGCCGAGCCAGACCGAACGCCGATGGCCCACAGGCGCCGCAGAAGGTCCTCTCGTTGCCGTGCAAGATTCCACGCGGTCTCCGATCCGGCCGCACCCCGAGATGCGTTGGTCGAGCCTGAGGTTCGTCGCGCAAGTGAAGCAGACTTTCCTGATCTGTGAAGCGGAGGATGGTCTGTACGTGCTCGATCAGCACGCTGCGGCGGAACGCGTGACGTTCGACCGTTTGCGAAAAGCGTATCGCTCGAGCGCCGTTTCGTCCCAAGCGCTACTCTTTCCGGTCCTCGTCGACGTGACCCCTGCGGAAGCGGAGCTCTGCGAAGCTCGCGCCGAAGAGATCGCGTCGGTCGGGCTCGATCTCCGGGTACGCGGGCCCGAAACACTCAGCGTTCACGGCGTGCCCAAACTTCTGCAAAAGGCGAGCCCCGAACGCATCGTTCGCGACCTCTTGAGCGAAGTGATGAAGTCGGGGGGGCGCGGATTTTCCGATGCCGTGGATCTCGCTCTGGCCACCATGGCGTGCCACGGCTCGATCCGCGCGGGGGATGCTCTGAACGGCACGGAAGCGACCGCCTTGCTGCGCGCCCTCGACGACGCGGACTTCGCTGGACATTGCCCCCACGGTCGGCCCGTCGTCACGTTCACGAGCTGGCACGAGCTCGATCGTCGTGTCGGACGTCGTTAGATGCGCCCGCCGCTTCTTTGCATCGTCGGGCCCACCGCATCCGGCAAGAACGACCTCGCTCTTGCCCTCGCTGAGTCGGTGGGCGGCGAGATCATCAGTGCCGACAGCGTGCAGGTCTATCGCTACTTCGACATCGGCACGGGAAAGCCCTCCGCCGAGGAACGCTCGCGGGCTCCCCACCACCTGATTGACGTGCTCGAGCCGGAAGAGCTCTTGGACGCCGCTGGGTTCGCCGAGCGTGCGGCCACCATCATCGAAGAGGTCCTCGTTCGCGGCAAGGTTCCCATCGTGTGCGGAGGCTCGTTCCTCTGGCTACGGGCGCTACTCTTTGGTCTGGCGTCCGCTCCACCCGGCGATCCGAAGATCCGAGAGCGTCATCGCGAATGGGCAGAGCGACAAGGGCGGGCAGCTCTCCACCAAAAGCTCCGCGAAGTCGATCCGGAGTCAGCCGATCGCTTGAACGCGAACGACTTCGTGCGAGTGAGTCGAGCCCTCGAGGTCCACGAAATCTCCGGAGTCCCATTGAGCGAGCATCAACGAGCCCATGGTTTTCGCGAGTCTCGCTACGCCCACCAGCTCGTCGGGATCTCTCGCCACGGAGCCGAGCTCGACGCGCGGATCCGCGCCCGAACCGAGCGAATGTTTCGAGCGGGATGGCTCGACGAGACTCGCGATCTCTGCCAACGCCACCGCCACACCCGGGCGATGGGATCCATCGGCTACAAGCAAGTGGCTCGCGCACTCGAAGAGGCGGACGTCGACATCGCGAGTCTCACGGAAGAAGTCGTTCGCGCCACGCGCATCTTCGCTCGACGCCAGCGCACCTGGCTGCGTGACGAGCCCGTGCGCTGGCTGTCAGCGGCCGAGCTCGAGGGAAGCGTCCAGGAGCTCGAGAAAGCTGTGGGGCTGGAACGAGCGTGACGCAAGAAAGATGGCGGGTACGTTCGTGGATGCTGCAGAGCTTCGCTGAACGACCTGAGGTTCGACGCGCTCGGCGACCTCGATCACTCCCGACGGGGCATGCTCGTCGACGATGGCATGGGCCGGAGCCGGTGGATGCTCGATGGGCTCACCAATGAGCTCGTCGATCTCGGTAGGTGCACCGGCTGTCGAAGGCGGCGCTGCCTGGGGTCCCGACTCCGGGGGTGGGGTCTTGAGGGGAATTTCCCGGCCATCATCCACGTCGGCCGAATCGGCGGCCTTGGCGAGCGCTTCGCTCATGTTCCCAGCGATGGGCCGGCGCGACGACGCGGGCGGCTCTTCTTCCGTCGCCAGCTCGACCGCTCCGATATCCTCAACGTCGGTGATGTCGACGATCTCTTCTTCGCCGAGCTCCACTTCCACGATGTCGAGCTCCGGCGCTTGCCCCAAGAGCTCGACTTCCACCGGCGCGGCGGCCGCGGGAGGAATCGGCTGCTCGGCGGTGTCTTCGTCCTCGAGCGCATGCGCGATGGTCTCTTCTTCGCCGGTGATCGCGGCGGCTGCGGGTGGCGCGGCGGCTGCGGCCACTGCGCGAGGCACGGTCGCATTCTTCTGAATGCGCTCCAGCAGCCCCTGCAGTCGATTGATCTGCTCCTGGCTCACTTTGCACCCCCGTCATGAAGGCGCGACAGTACGTCTCCCCACTTCACTCCCTGAGCGAGCAACGCTCGGGCCTTTTCGGCGCCACCTGCGCTGGTTGCCAGGAGTCGGACTCGTCCGTCAGCTCGCTCGAGCGCCACCATTCGAGTCTCGCGGCCGAGACAGCGTTGCAAGGCTCCTTCGAGTACGGCAGCGAGCAATCCATCACCGGCCGCGCCCAGCGGGGAGCCGTCCACCACGAAGACCAGTGCACGGCCCCATCGCTCCACGCTGAGCGATCCCAGCCCCACGAGTGCGAGGTTCCCTCCGAGATGATCGACGAAACCTTCAATCGATGCGGTTTCCGCCGATCGCCCCAACAGATTCCGCCATCCGGCGACCCGCCTCGGTCCCGAGCTTTTGTCCGAAGTCTTTGAGGGCGTCATCCCCCGCGTGCTTGCAGAGCTCGAGGAGCGCGTCGGGGGGCACGAGCAGCCGGGCGCCAGTGCCTTGGAGCTCGACCGAACCACGCGCGATATCGAACTTCACCGTTTGGGAGGCGTCGAATTGGGGCAAGGCCATGCAAAAAACCCCTCGCAGGGTATGCCAGTATAGGGCGGCGGTGCACGACGCTGTCAAATCTCGGGCCAAATGGGTCGCGACTCGGGTCGCGTGCGGCCTGGTGCTGATGTCCGTTTCCGCCTCGGCGCAGAAACAGGATCCAGGGCTTCTCTTTGGAGGTCCACCACCTGACAAAAAGGCTCCCGTAGAGCTGGATCCGCGCCTCCCGACAGGCGCGGAAGTGAGCTCTCCGGTCGCCCGACCGACGCCTGTCGAGACCCCTGCCTGCTCCTTCCGTGTGCCCGCCTGCGTCCATCGGGGCAAAGGGGTGAGCGGCGAACGAGCCTTGCTGGCTTTGCGGTCCCTGGAGGGTGCCTGGCTCGACGTGGTGGCGGGACTATCGCTCCCCGCACCTCTGGGGGAGCTCGACCTCTATCTCGAAGAGAGGCAGCCGGAGCTGGTCGTTGGCCATGATCCTCCCGAGCTCGGTCGATTCGATCGAGCTCGAGCGTTTTGTGTTCTCGGTTCGACCGAGGTGAAGAGCGAGCTCCGTCGCTCGGCGACCCTCTGCGTGGGAGAGGCCATCGCCCTCGGATTGGATCCGGCGGAGACCCCTCACCTTCGACGTGCCTACGCGGAGTATCTCTGGCTGCTCGTCGGCGATCCCACGAACAGGGACTTTTCCGTCATCGACGACGTGCAAGCGAATCCTCAACTTGCGATCGCGACCCGCGAACGAAATCCATTCTCCGAGGGGGCCGCGCTCTTGTTCTGGTACCTCGAAACCGCGCGGGGCGCGGGACGGCCCGGAGCGCTTGCCTCCAGCTTGATCGCGAGCTCTGCAGGCTTCACCGATCCGCGCAAGCTCCTGTGGGACAACTCCCCCGACGTTCTTCGACGTTCTCCGACACAGTCTCACCACGCCTCGGGCATATGCCGAGACGATGGTGGACTTCGCGGCGGCTCGAGCGTTTCTCGGCGATCGCGACGACGGCGCACACTTCCTCGAAAGCGGATGGCTCGGATCATTCGGTCGCGTGCGGTTCGATTGGAACATCCCGTTTTCCGACTTGCCCCGTCGCGTTGCACCCGTACGCCCGATTGCGCCGAACGGCTCCATCTACATCTGGTTGGATCTGGACAAGGTCCCCGAAAACGTGGAGCTCGGATTTCGCGGAGAGTGGGAGCCGCCGGTATCGTTCCAGTGGACGCTCGTCGCCGTCGACGCGACAGGGAAGGAGCTCCGTCGCTTGAACGCGCCCTTCGTGGAACGCGGAACGCGAGCCGAGCAGAGCCTGGTGGACCTGTCCGGCGCCCGGGGCATCATCGTGGTCGGGACGAACCTCGGCGGAATCGATTTGCGCCACCCCTTCGATCCCGATTACGCACCCTTCGAGCCCCACGGCTGCACGGTCTATCTGGCCAAGCTCTGACGCGGCGGCACGCGATTTGCTCCACCTCCGGGGATTGGCGACCTCTCCGCAATCCCTCGGGGTTCCGGTCGGATCGCGGTGTCCGGGTCGGCACAACTCGTGCCGCTTCGTAAGGAGCTTTCATGTCGAAACGACGCGCGCCCTTCGTGATCACCATCGCGGCCTCTGTCGCAGCGCTTTCTGCGTGTGGTGGCTCCACTTCGAAAGACAACGGAACGGGGGGTTCGAGCAGCGGGGGAACCGGCGCCGTGAGCGGCTCGGGTGGAATGGGTGCCATCAGTGGATTGGGCGGGAGCTCGTCGGGCTGTCCGACTAGCTTTCCCTCCAATGGCTCGGCGTGCTCGCTTCCAAACGGCACCTCGTGCTCGTTCAGCCAAGGTGAATGCTGCCCGGCTTCGGAAGCCCAGTGTCAGGACGGCAAGTGGATGAGCTTCATCTCGACCTGCAATCCGCCCCCGCCGCCGCCATGCCCCGAAACGCCACCCACCGAAGGCGAGGCATGCGGGGATGTCGATCCCTGCGGCTCGATCTCCCAATATTGCACCTACGGGCAGTGCGCCGACGGGTCGCCCTCGACCATCGCCGAGTGCGATGGCGCGAGCTGGAAGGTGTCGTTCGCCAACTGCCTCCCCAAGCCGTGCGAAGAGCTCAGTGCGTGCGAGTGCTTCGATCGGATCGACTGCATGGCAAAGTCCGACGGTTGCCTGTGCGAGTGTGACTACGCATGCCCCGGCAAGCCTCCGTGCGACTGCATCTGCGGCGGAGGGACCTTTCTCGGCTGCATCCCCGACACGTTGCCATAGCGCGGACGATCACTTCGCCGGCTTGAACGAGAGCGGCACCTCGAGCACGACGTCCTCGCCGCCGGGGGGTGGGAAGCGCTCCTTCTTCACGCCTTCCACGAGACAGCGCTCGAAGTTGCCGCCCACCAGGGCCTTGGTGCTCTTGGCCTCGATTGCACGAACTTTTCCGATGCTTCCGTCGGATTCGAGGGCGATCTGGAGGGAGAAGCTCCCGGCAACATCGGGCGTATTCTTCTCGTGACAGCGCTGTCCGATGGTTCCGATGCGGCGCAGCGCTTCAGTCCTCGCGTCACCGGAGGCTCCCGCGTCGCTCGGTGGAGGTGTTGGCTCGCCGGGTTTGGCCGTCGCGTTCGGCGATGAGAGCGGCGGCACCACTTTGGCAGATTGCACGGTCGCTGGCGGCGGAGAGGCCTCGGGCTCGCCATCGCCGGTCGCCTGCGTTGCGGGAGGAGGCGGGGCGGGGATGGGATTGTCCGCCAGACGCGGCTCGGTCTGCGGCTGCGGGCTGCACGACGCGACGAGGAGATAGAGGACGAACCGTCTCATCGCCGTCTCCGTAGCATGAGGACCGAGAGCGCGAAAAAGAAGCCGAGCCCCCCGCCATCTTCGGATTGCTGCGACACGGAGCAGCCACCGCGAGAATCCACCCCATCATTGGCCACCCAAAGATCCACGCCGATGGGGACGACGCGGGAAATCAAGAGCTGATCGTCGAGGACCAAGTGCAATTCGAGCTTGCCGCCCCCGCTCCCCGCCGGCGCCGTCGCAGCAAACTGCCAGAAGCCGGGTGCGCTGCGGGTGAGAGGTCGCGACAGGGTTCCGCCCAGCACTTCGAGGCGCAAGCGCGATGCATCGAAGCCATCGGCAATGCCTTCGTCGGAAGCGCGGAGCTGTACCAGCCCTTCGAGGGGCCAGTTGGGATCGGGGTGAGCGTAGGAGCTGGCCAGGGTCATCCAGCTCTCCGTCGGATCGGGAAGCGCGTCCACGGGCGTCCCATCCATGACGGCGAGGGTGCCTTTCAAGTCGAGCTCACCGGGTCCGACTTGTTGCTCCAGAGAATCCCCCTTGAGCGCGCGCGCACCGGCTTGCAAAAGCAATTTCACGTCGGGTGCCGTGAGAGTGGGATCGCGTTCAAAAAGCAGCGCTATCGCCCCGGAAACGATGGGAGCCGACATGCTGGTGCCGCTGGTGATGCCGTGAAAGTCGTCGACGACGAGGCACCCCGGATGGTCCCCGCAGGCGCTGCTCACGGAAAAGATGCTTCCGGTCGCGCCATTCTTCGGATCGGCCAGGGAGGACATCGCTCCAATGACGAAAACGCCCGGAGCCACGATGTCGGGCTTCATTTGCCCCAAGGAGTTCGGACCGCTGCCGCTGAAGAATGCGGAGGAGTCGATCAGGGGATCGACGCCTCCAATCTTTCCGATCTTGATCTTGTCGCCATCCCGATCGGTCCAGCCGATGCGATTGATCGTGGCCCCCACCGCGATGAGCGCCGGGCTCGATGCCGGAATCCCAATCGTTCCCTCGCGAGTGGCGCGCGGAAAGAGCGCTCCGGTCGTCGTGCCCGCACTGAGATCTCCCTCGCTCTGGACCCAGAGTCGGGCGGTGCCATGCCCTTGCAAGCGAATACCGAACGTGGCTCCTGCCTTCCATGTGCCGTCGATCACGACGACTGCACCGTTCGATCCCTGGATCAGCGGGCTGTCCGACTCATAGCTCTGATTGACCACGGTCGCTTCGACGCCGCTCTTCTGGTAGCTGGCCCCTTCACCAGGCATCAGCGGCTCGACCCATTCCCCATCGGCATCGTCCACCCCGACTTCGAGCCGATCGCCCGGACGCTGAGAGATCCAGACGTAGATCGTTGCGGTCGTCGATGACTGGTTCGGAACCGGTGGCGTGAGAATCGGCACCCGTACGTCCGATTCCCGCGGCACGTGCACCTCGGTGTAGATGCCGTAGGGCGGGGGATAGGCGGAATTTCCTGCGGAATACAGGCCTGCACTGTTGCCCGCGGCCACCACGATCGCTCGGCCCGGCTCGTTCGATCCCACGAAGGCAGCGAGGCCGCGCTCGAGAGAGGTGAGCCCGTCGTGCCCGCCAAAGTCGCTTCCGAGGCTCAGGTTCACGACGGCGGGCTGACCGGCTTCCTTGGCGCGATCGAATACGAAGCGCGTGGCCAGGAGGACATCCGGATCCAGAATCGATTCGCCCGCTCCTCGGGTCACTCGCGCGATCACGTAGGTGGCTTCCGGCGCCGACCCGATGTAGCGCGCGGGATTCTGGGAGAGCCCATTGCCGGCGGCCAAGGAGGCGACGTGGGTACCATGTCCCAGGGAGTCCCGGGGCAGGAGCGGCGAATCGCTAGCCACGAGCTCATCGAGATCGTCCCCCGAGAGCACAGCACACGAGTAACCGGAAAGTCCGCTACACCCGTACTCGCTTTCGAGGGCTGGATGGCGACCTGCGGGTTGCTTGGAAAAGTCGAGCACCCACGCGACGCGACTCTTTCCGTTCGCGTCTCGAAGATCGGGGTGCTTGGGATCGAATCCCGTGTCGACGATCCCGACGATCGTTCCCTTGCCGGTTGCGCCCGTCACGCTGCGAAACAAGCTGGCGTGGGTCGTCGCCCCCGCCTGATCGAGCAGCGGATGCCGAGGTGGAGCCCAGGTGACCCGCCAGTCCGGATGCGCCTCGGCGAGGGCCGCCAGGGTGGGCAGTGGCGCCCGGAGGACGGCAAACCCGGGGGCGGCGCTCACCATGCCCGGAGGTGCCGGAGCGCCCGGGGGGAGCTCGACGAGAGCATCGAGCGTTCCGGCTGGAAAACCGGCTCGGGACAGCGCCGCTACGTCCACCTGCGCTTTCGCGCTCGTCGCCAGCAGCAGGGCGGCAAGGGCAAGGCGACGCGTCATTCGGACACTAGCTTCTGGATGAGCGTTTCGGCGTCTTTCATCTGAGCCGACGAATAGCCCACGCTGACGCTGCGCACGACACCGTTGCGATCGATCACGAATACGGTGGGGAGGGCATTGGCCCGATAGGCAAGAGTGGTCTTGCCGCTGGGATCGGAAGCAACGGGGTACTCCATCGCGAGCTGATCGGCCGCATGAGACGCGGAGACCACCGGATCCATGGTGATGCCCAGGACCACCGCGCCTTGCGCGGAGTAGCGCGCACTCCAATCGTTGAGCTTCGGAACGAGAAACCGACAGACCGCGCACCAAGGAGCCCAGAACTCGATCACGACCACCTTGCCCCGCAGAGCCGTCAGTGTGGGGGTGACGCTCCCTTTCACTATCTCGAGGGATTGGAGCGCCGGTGCCGGAGCGCCCACGTACTGCTTGTTCATGATCTCGTCGTCGCTCTGGGCTTCGCCGAGAGTCGCGGACAGAAGTCGCGGCTTTTCGTCGCGGGACAGCGCCACCGCGACGCGCGTTCCGGGCGCCTTGCTGCCGGTGAGAATCACCAGATCCTCCGGGGTGCTCACCGGATGGCCGTCGAGACTGAGGATCCGATCGCCGGCTCGCAGACCCGCGGCTTCTGCCGGCGAGCCAGGAACCACGCTCCTCACCAGAGCACCCGCCTCCCCGGTCGGAGCTTGAACGATTTCCACACCCAACCAGCCTCGCCCCGACACGCCTTCGTGGGGATCAGAGATTGGATCGCCGAGGGGAGGGTCGACCGTTGGCTCGGTCTCGACCGACGACGCACGACGCGGCGGAGGTGGGGGAGCGGCGGTGCAGCCAGCAACCAGAATGACTATGAAAAGGGCGCACCGCGCGCCGGGCAACATGCTGACCTCGTGTTACCATGCGCCGCGTCTGCGACAAGCTCTCCTTTTATTCGCCGCGCTCGTAGCTGCTTGCAGCGGTCGTGAAGCGCCCGTCGCCTCGGTCCCCGCGACCTCGGAGCGAAAGGCGCCGCCTCCCTCCAAGAAGCCGGTGGCTGTTTGGCCTCGCTTTTCCGAGCTTCAGCGCTGGCAGAGCGTGAGCGAGTCGCCGCTCTCGTCACGTGGCCATGGCGCCGGCGGCTGGCAGATGGAGGTGCGCGTCAGCCCCGAGAGCCGCGACGCCTACCTCTCACTTCGACCGGGCGTCACTCTTCCCGACGGCGCAGTCGTGGCCGCGCTCCATCACGACGGTCCCATCTACTTGATGGAGAAACGCGATGGACGCTGGACCTTCCACATCCTGGGCGACGACGGCCGACCGACCGAGCACGGCCCGCTGGCACTCTGTGCCCGCTGCCACGCCGAAGCTCAAACCGACATGCTGTTCGGACTGCCGCGCCGTTGACGTCGCCGGATCCAGCACCACAAAACGCGAAGACCCAGCGGTGCGCCCACTGGGTCTTCCAAGATCGTTCGTCCGGTGAAGTTCGTCGTAAGAGAAGAATGAAAGTTTAAGAAAGCCGGAAACTACGAGCACCCCATCCCCGGGGCTCCCCGCTATACGGGGCTAAGTCGAAAGAGAAGGCAGGACCCAAAGCCCCGCAGAAGCGTTGTGCCTTAAGCAGCAAGCGTGCCGATCAAGAAACCAGCATGTTTTCAGCTGGAATCTCCTCCTGGCCGGTGGGCCGCAAATTTCCCCTCGAGTCCAGCACCTGGCAGCCATGTCAGGGGGTCATGGGGCCTAGGTAAAGTTTGCAGAGTGGCTTCCGAAGCCATTTTTCCCGCATCGTGACCCCCGGGAGGCGATCACGGGAGTCCGGACTGGAGGGCGTGGTCCATGGCGTCGAGCGGAGCGGGCTGCCCCGTGTAGAGCTCGAACTGTCGCGCCGCCTGGTGGAGCAACATCCGCCCCCCATGCACAGTGCGCGCGCCCGCCTTCTCGGCCTCGGCGAGAAGCTCGGTGCGGATGGGCTTGTAGACGATGTCCATGACGACCTGGCCCGCGCCCAAGGGCGCCTGAAGAGCGGGACTCGGACCCTCAACGTCGCTCATTCCCGCCGAAGAGCAGTTCACCACGGCATCGCACTTCAGCGCCGAGAGATCTGCGAGCGGCCCCGCCGTCACTCCGGGGATCGTGCGGGCCAGATCTCGAGCCTTTTCGACAGTGCGATTGACGACGACGACCCGCATTCCTTCGCTTGCCAGCGAATGCACGACGGCGCGTGCAGCTCCTCCCGCCCCGATCACCACGACCGAGTGGCCCGCCAGGGGCATGGCTTCCTCGAGGGCGCGAGCCGCTCCCCACGCATCCGTGTTGTACCCGGTGAGTACGCCGTCGTCGTTCACGATGGTGTTCACGGCACCAATCTGTTCCGCCAGAGGATCGAGCTTGTCGAGCAGCGGCATCACATCGAGCTTGAACGGCATCGAAACGCCCAACCCGCGGATCGAGAGCGCACGCATAGCGTCCAACGCGCCGTGCAAGCCTTCGCGCCGGACCTCGAACGGCACGTACGCGAATGCGAGGCCGAGCTCGCAATAGCCGGCTTGGTGCATCCGAGCGCCCAGCATCACCGGATAGAGCGAGAGCGAGCCACACAGGGTGATGGGTGACGCCATCCCGGTAGAGTCGCCTCAAAACCGCAAAATTTCATCGGTTGAGCGGGGCGGCCATCGTGCTATCAATGCCGCCCTCGTCCCGACGGGGTCGAGCACCCGTAGCTCAGCTGGATAGAGCACCGGTCTACGGAACCGGGTGTCGGAGGTTCGAATCCTCCCGGGTGCGCCAGGCTCGAAGCGATGGCCACGGACGAAGAGTGGATGGGCGTGGCCCTCGCCGAGGCCGACCGAGCCCCCGAGCACGGGGACGTACCCATCGGCGCCGTGGTCGTTGGAGCGGATCGAGATCGAGCTCGCCCGGGCCCACAACCGGCGGGAGATCGATGCCGATCCGGTGGCCCACGCCGAGGTGTTGGTCCTCGCCCAGGCCGCGAAGAAGCGCGGGCACTGGCGACTGGAAGACGCCACTCTGTTCGTCACTCTCGAGCCGTGCGCGATGTGCGCGGGCGCTCTGGTCAATGCACGCATCGCGCGGGTCGTTTTCGGCGCAAAGGATCCCAAGGCCGGAGCCGTCGTCTCACTGTTCTCGATCGGCCAAGACCAGCGACTCAATCACTGCTTCGAAGTGACCGGCGATGTCCGGGCCGCCGAGTGTGCCGAGCGCCTGCGGGCGTTCTTTCTCGTGCTCCGCGCCCGCGGCGAAAAGTGACTACATGGGCGGTGGAGGCGGAGCTCCCGGCAGCGACGCTTCGTCCGCTGGCTCGGGTTCGTCGTCCTCGATCTCCCGGGCATACGGCACCTTGAACTTCACCTGCTCCGCGAGTCCCTCTTCGAGATCTCGGGCATCGGCTCGGCGGATCTTCACGGCGATGCGCATGAGCTTGCGGAGGTAAGCGGTCCAGCCAGGGGTGACGGCTCCGTCGGCGCCGAAGTATTGCCGCTTGGGATTCGGCAAAATGGAGGCGAGATACAGCGATTGCCCCAGGGACAGATGACTCGCACTGGTGTTGAAGTAGTAATTCGCCGCTGGCCCGACCCCGTACAGACCAGGCCCGAACTCGATCACGTTGAGGTAGAGCTCCATGATCTGATCCTTGGTGAGCTCCTGCTCCAGCAGCATCGTGAGCACGGCTTCCTGGAGCTTCCGCGACACGGTCTTTTCTCGCGGCAAATACAGATTCTTCGCGAGCTGCATGCTGATCGTGCTCGCACCGCGCACGAAGTGTCCCGCCTTGATGTTTTCGCGAAGCGAATTCTGAATTGCTTCGTCGTCGAACCCATGATGCCGAAAGAAGGCGCCGTCTTCGCAAATCAAGACGGCCGTCTCCATGTGTCTCGAAATGGCGTCGCGGGGCACCCATCCCAGAGTGCCGGGCCCGCTTTGGATGGTGGTGGGGCGACCGTCGACGCCGAGAACCTGGCGTGCCCACGACTGCTGAAATTTGCGCGGTGACACATCCGCGGGAACGCTCGTGACGCGACATTCGTTCGTCGCGTTCCAACGCGCGACCATCTTGTCGAGGTTTCTCGTATCCAAATCGAGCTTGCCGGCGACGGCGAACGTGCCACCCATCTGCATGCCCTCGAGCAGAGGAGCGAGTCCGTGGGGGATCGAATCGAGTACCGACTGGCAGGAAGCCAGCGGCACGCCGCCCTCGAGGCTCAGCTTCTTGTAGGCCGTTTTTCCGTCTTTCTCGATTCCTTGCTCGAGGGTCCCCCGAAGCTCCACACGGATCTTTCCGACGTCGAGATCCCCCTGCTCGATTCGGAGGTAGCTGCCGTCCACGCCTGCGGAACCTCGTCCCCGGAGCGACAGATTCAACCCGCTCACGGGATCGTGCGCGAGCCAGGATTTCGTCAGCGCAATGTTGGAGAGCTTGATCAAGCCGGACCACTCCAGACGCGACCCATCCGCCAACAGCGTCGTGGTCCCACGCGCTTCGAGCATCGCCTTGTCCACGTCGTGCAAGCCAAGGTCGCCTTCTTGCACCCCCAGCGCGCCGAGGCTGGCTGGGCCGCCCTCGACCGCTGCCTTCACACCGCCGCCTCCCAAAGGGACATCGAGGGAGAGCTTGAGCGCATGAGCCGCGTTCGGGGCGGTGGTAAGGGCAACGGCCACCTTCTTTTCACCCCGCGCCACGGATAGATGAGCGGGCCCGACGTTCAAGAGATCCTTGCCATGCCGAATGCGCAAACGGACTCCGTCCAGATCGAGAGCACCACTGTCCGGCAGTGTGTCCGCGAGGACAGCGGCCACAGCACCCAGCCGTTTTTGCCAGCGCCCGCCCCGTTCGCCATCCAGGAAATCGTTCGGTGTTCCAGCTGGAAACCGCGTCCTTGGCAGCTCGTTCCTGTTTCTCGGCTTTCGGGGATTTCGGCGCCGAAATGGCCATCTTCTCCCGCAATAATCGTCGAATTTCGTCGGAGTCGAGATCAACGTCAGCGGTCACCGTCTCCGCGGTCACCCGCTCGAGCACCCTCCGGCCATCCCTGCGCGCGAGGGTGATCTTCGCGTTTCCGACTTCGACGGTTGCACCGTGGGTTCGAGTACGCACGAAATCCGCACTCACGGTTTCGCCAGATCCGTCCCGCTCGATACGAACCCCCCACGCCAGCTGTGGTTCGGCCTCCTCGGATATTTCCTGCCATTCGACAGCCAATCCGTCGACCGAGAGCGCCGTGGAGCTTCCGCCCTTTCCGCCCTGGGGAAGCTTTGCGCGCCAGTCCTCCAGTTGGCGGGCAACGGAGGCTGGCTCACCGTGAACGGTCAGTGCTCCGCCATGGGCGCGAACACTCTTCACGCCGAGCCCGAAGCTCAACCCGACTTCGACGCTGTCCAGGTGGAGCTCGACTGCCGGAACGTCGGGCACCGTGATGTTCACGTCCCGTAGCCATACACGTCCGAGCCCCGGTCGGACCGATCGGACTTCGAATCCTCGCACCGCGGCGCTCGGCTTGGGTCGCTGCCTTCGCTCGCACGATCGGGGCGAACGCGAGTCCGAGTACCAGCAGAACGCCGCAAACGGCACCAGCGCCGATCTTCCACCACGCACGTCGCATCGCCGCGGGGAGCGTAACTCCGAAGGCGAGAAGCTTGAAAACCTCTGCCACGGGACGAAAACGCCCGGACTGGGCCGGAACGTCCCCGCAGGCGATTTCGCTCAGGAATCCGCTGCTTGGATCGAGACGACAGCCACTGTCCAAGCCGCCGCCAGTACCCCACCCCCGCCGAGCTTCGGGCGCGAGTCGTGTACGATTCGCTCCCGTGACCGGCTACCGCGATGACCGCGAAGCGATGCGCCAGCGACTCGCCCAGCTCGAAAGCGCGCTGTCCGAGAGTCGAGAGGAGGCCTCACGACTCCGGGCAAAGCTGGCCGAGTTGGAATCGGAGTCGGAAGAGCCCCTCGACTCGGTACCGCAGAGTGCACCTCCCAGCACGGTCCGGAAGGGGCGCTCGATCTGGATCGCGGGCTTCGGAACTCTGGCGTTGTTCCTGCTAGGCCCGCTCCTCGGGGTGTGGGTCTGTGTTGCCACCGGATCGAAAAGACCGGAGGGCACTATCGAATCCACCGGCGGCGAGCTCGGCAAGTGGATCATGCATCCGGATCGCTGCCAGTCCGGTGAGCATCAGGGCTTCTTTGGAGTCGACCTGATCTCGCGAGCGGAACCCCGTCTCGGCGTGAGGGTCATCGTGGACGCCGCCAAGGGCAAGCTGGTCAACGTCAACATTCCCGGCGGTGACAATCAGGCGGTTCAGTTCAGTCGCGAACGCTGCACCACACTGAACGTGGACGTCCGCAAAACCGATACGCAAGTGAACGAAATCTGGCTGGTGGAAGGCTCGCTCGAGCTCGATTGCACCGTTGCCGAGGGCAAAGAGCGCGTTTTCGGTAGTGTTCGATTCGAAAACTGCCAATGAGCCTCGCGGGACAAGCCCGTGGAAGTGTACGGGTGCATGGGCTAGCTTAGGTGAAGATGGCGAGGCTCGCGTTTCTGGGGGCGAGACACGTGATGGCGGCATGCGCGGTGATGCTCGCCGCAGTCGCGGCAGCGAGCTGCTCCCTGTCGTCCTCCCTCGACGATCTGAAAGACAACGCCGACAAGACTGGTGCAGGTGGGAACACCGATGGCGGCGCCTGCCAGCCAAAAACCTGCGCCGACGTTGGAGCCGAGTGTGGCCAAACCCTCGATGGCTGCGGGGGAACCATCGACTGCGGGGAGTGCGAGACCGGCCTGTATTGTGGCGGCGCTGGCCCGAACAAGTGTGGAGACACGCCGTGCGTGGCTCGGAGCTGTACGGAGCTCGGGGCCGAGTGCGGCCAGGTTTCCGATGGCTGCGGCAAGGTGCTCGAGTGCGGGACCTGCCAAGCACCCGAGACTTGCGGTGGAAGTGGCGTTGCCAACGCTTGCGGCTGCACCGCGAAGAGCTGTGCGGACCTCGGACAAGAATGCGGGACGCTCACCGACGGCTGTGGGAACAGCGTCGTATGCGGGACCTGCAAGCTCCCAGCGACCTGTGGCAACGGAGGAAAGTGCAGCTGTGAAACGGCCGTTTCGTGTACCGACACCAAGGCCGAATGCGGGGCGATCTCCGACGGGTGTGGAAGCACCATCGATTGTGGCAAGTGTTCGGGCGGAGAGTTCTGTGGCGGCGCTGGAGCCAACAAGTGCGGCACCACGCCATGCGTCCCGACCACTTGTCCCGCCCAGAACAAGAACTGCGGCACCATTCCCGACGGTTGCGGCGCCACCCTCGACTGTGGATCGTGTGCGGGTCCCGCGACGTGCGGCGGGACCGGCACCACGAACGTGTGCGGCTGCAAACCCACGACCTGTGGCGCCGAAGGCAAGAACTGCGGCAGCATCCCCGACGGCTGCGGGGGCACGCTCGATTGCGGGTCCTGTTCCGGTTCCGAAAGCTGCGGTGGTACGGGCACGTCGAACGTGTGTGGCTGCGCGAAAACTAGCTGTTCGGCTCAGGGCCAGAACTGTGGGCAGATCTCCGACGGCTGTGGCGGCACCCTCTCCTGCGGCGCCTGCTCGGCACCCGACAGCTGCGGTGGCGCCGGCAAACCCAATGAATGCGGATGTGCCGCGACGAGCTGCAGCGCCCAGGGGAAGAATTGCGGCACCATCTCGGATGGCTGCGGCGGCACGCTGAGCTGCGGCTCCTGTTCGGCTCCAGACACCTGCGGTGGAGGTGGCCCGACCAACGTCTGTGGTTGCACGCCAACCACGACTTGCAGCGTTCAGTGCGGCAGCCAATCGAACGGCTGCGGGGGCACCATCAATTGCGGAACCTGCGGCGCCCTCAAGGTCTGCATCGACGGGTATTGCGAGTACAACTGCGCGCTCCCGCCCTGCCCGTGAGCTCGGTATCGCTCGAGGCTCAAGCACGAGGCGGCGCTTCGTCGTGGATTTCGAGCTCGCTCGCGTGAACGAACCACGGCGCTCGCGACCCGAAAAAGATGTTTCGGGTCGGCTTCATGCCGGGATCGACATCGAGGGTGCCGGCCGGCACCAGAAATGCCTTCCCCGTGCGAGTGAGCCACGGCACCCCCGACCCGCAAACATCGCAAAAGCACCGGCTCCAGTACTTTGCTTCCGGCAGGTCGAACCGCTTGGCGTGCTCCTCCCCCGCCTCCCACCTCAGCTGATCGACCGAGACGAACAGATTGGCCGCATGGGCCGATCCCGTCGCCTTCCGGCATCGGCTGCAATGGCAGTACTGGAAAGCCAGAAACGGCCCCTGCACCGAGTACCTCACCGCACCGCAAACACACGCGCCTGATATGCGATCGCTCATCTCCAGAACCTAGAGCACCACGCTCGCGCCCCGAAGCTCGAAGCGTCCGAGGTCCGAGCTCGAAGCTCCGATGGGCCTCCTTCACGGAATCGGGAAGACAGCGCCCTGCTCGGCGCACAAAAAAACCCCGACCGGTTTCCCAGTCGGGGTCGGGTAATTAACCCGGCAGCGTCCTACTCTCCCACACGGGCCCCCGTGCAGTACCATCGGCTCCGAAGAGCTTGACTTCCGAGTTCGAGATGGGATCGGGTATGGCCTCTTCGATATCGCCACCGGAATCTTGGGCGCGTCCTTACTGGCAAGGAGCTCGCTCTCCACGCTCTCGCGTGATGACGAGCTACAACTCGCAAACTGCTGTCCGAATGTTTTCGTTCGGAGTCGCAGGAGACGATTCACACCGCGGTAATTGCGCGATGCGCTCGTCGGCCCGACTCCGGACGCCAACTACAATAGTGCCTTAGAAGAGTGGTCAAGCCGCACGACCTATTAGGACCAGTTAGCTCCACGCCTTGCAGCGCTTCCACACCTGGCCTATCAACCTCGTAGTCTACGAGGGGTCTTTAGTGCCTTGCGGCAGGGACACCTAGTCTCGAGGCCGGCTTCCCGCTTATATGCTTTCAGCGGTTATCCGTTCCGCACATGGCTACCCGGCTATGCCAGTGGCCTGACAACCGGATCACCAGAGGTACGTCCACCCAGGTCCTCTCGTACTATGGGCAGCTCCTCTCAAGTGTCCTACGCCCACGGAAGATAGGGACCAAACTGTCTCACGACGTTTTAAACCCAGCTCGCGTACCGCTTTAATCGGCGAACAGCCGAACCCTTGGGACCTGCTCCAGCCCCAGGATGCGATGGGCCGACATCGAGGTGCCAAACCGCGCCGCCGATGTGAACTCTCAGGCGCGATCAGCCTGTTATCCCCAGAGTACCTTTTATCCGATGAGCGATGGCCCTTCCATGTGGGACCACCGGATCACTAATGCCTGCTTTCGCAACTGATCGACCTGTCGGTCTCACAGTAAAGCTCCCTTATGCATTTGCACTCTACGGCTGGTTTCCAATCAGCCTGAGGGAACCTTCGCACGCCTCCGTTACGATTTAGGAGGCGACCGCCCCAGTCAAACTGCCCACCAGGCAGTGTTCCTCATCCAGATCATGGATGTAGGTTAGATTCCCAGATTATCCAGGGTGGTATTTCAACGTTGGCTCCGCCGAGACCGGAATCCCGACTTCAAAGCCTCCCACCTATCCTACGCAGAACAACCCGAAAATCACTGCCAAGTTGCAGTGAAGGTTCATGGGGTCTTTCCGTCTTTCCGCGGGTAGAGGGCATCTTCACCCCCAATGCAATTTCGCTGAGTCCCTGGTCGAGACAGTGCGGATGTTGTTATGCCATTCGTGCAGGTCGGAACTTCGTGTGGATTCCACGGTTTCCCGTGGCACAGACTATACGTTCACCTGTTCCGAGCGACCCGAGTATGTCGCTTGCGGAGTACTTCCGTTTTCCCGATGGGTTCATCTCGACTGCGAGTCGAACTATGCGTTCGAATCCGTCGAGCTCGAGGTGTCGCTTCGATTGAACCAACTTGCAGATGTCTTGAAACCTCTGCACGTCGGCTTGCTTCGACGACACCAGTGGAAACGCGACGAAGTGGGGAAGCACTCGCTCCACCAAGTCATCCACGTTTCTCACTTCGTACTTGATGGTCTTGTCGGATCGATCCGGTCGGATAGACCCGCAGTTCCATCGCTCCTTCATCGTGTGCAGCAATTGAGCTCTGTCTGCATTTTGGCTGACCGAAAAGCTCGGTCGAACCTCCCACCCGAATCGATGTCGTCGACTCGGCTGGAACGAAACGCAGAAACAGCCCTCGCCGTCCACGAAGCCAGAGATGTACGAATCCAAGTCCATCGGTAAAGAACAGGGCCGGCGTGTTATGCGCTCCGAGGAGCACATCCAGGGATCTCAACCCCTGAGTCGTTACGGGATCCCAGCCAGTTGTCTGGCTGATCTTACCCTCGGTATTACCCGCAGCGCACCTGCTTTTGGCGCTGGGAGGGCTTCACCGATTTGAGCCGGTTTGCGTGGACGGAATCACTTCCGCCCGGGGCAATGTTACTTACCCGACAAGGAATTTCGCTCAGTCAATCTCAACTGTTTCCAGAAGAGCCGGACTTTACCTTGGTCGACGCTGCGGACTCGCCGGTCCGCCCACGATTCATCTCACTCGCGATGGCTCGAATCTTTTCGATGCCGTCGAGGGAGAGATGATCGCCTCGCTCCATCAACAGGAGGACGCGCCGGAACTTCGAGAAGTCCTGGTGCTTTCCCGTCTTGAGCGAGTGCTGCATGAAGAATGGGACGATGCGCTCTCGCAAATGCTCGAGCTTGCGGACTCTGTAGGCCATCCGGTCTCCGTGGCTGCGGCGAACTACGCCACAGCCGAAGAACTCCTTCAGACCGTGCAGAACCTGCACATCGCGCTCGTGTTGCACGACAGTGAACTCAGGAAGTACCTGATAGCCGACTTTCATCTCTGCGTGTCTCGCGACACCGATGTGAAAGCAGCCTTCACCATCCACGAAGCCTGTCACCCATCCTGCATCTAGCTTCACGTCGAACCCCGAACATCAAGTCTCTGAGGGTTCCCGCTGCAATTGCGGGCCTTCCCTGCGGATTGTCCCCATGTCCGCCAGATTTTTACTACCGGTGCAAGCACCGATGAGTACTGGTCGGCTGTTATCGAGGATGTTCCCGCATATGGTTCAGTTTTACTAAGGCAACGAATTCACCTTAGGACCGTTATAGTTACGGCCGCCGTTTACTGGGGC
>CAWAHB010000004.1:177500-899746 GCA_963781505.1 uncultured delta proteobacterium
TGGGAGGGCAAGGACAAGAGCTGGAGCACTCCAGGCTTTTTCTTTCGACCTACATCCAAGCAGCTGATCATTGGTGCGGGAATGCATCAGCTCGACAAGCCCAAGCTCGATGCTTTCCGAAAGGCGGTCGTGGACTCGAAGAGGGGCGCGATGCTCTCGAAGCTCCTCACGAAGGTGAAGAAGAGCGGGCCGTACACAATCGGCGGAGCAACCCGCAAGAGCGTGCCGCGCGGATTCGATCCCGAGCATGCACGCGCCGAGCTACTGCTCCACGAGGGGCTCTTCGCCATCCTGGAAACCCCACACCCCAAAGAGCTCGGCGAGAAGGCCTTCGTGGGCTACTGCAGGAAGCACTTTGCTGCGATGGCACCGGTGAGCAACTGGCTCGAAAAGAACGTGTAGCGTGCTCCGACCACTGGCATTTATTTTCGTGGTCGGTCTTGCGGCGAACGCTTCCGCCGAAGCGCCCACCTGCGGCGCACCGGGCAAACCCGCGTGTCCCATGCAGCACTGGATGCGTCATCACATGGCCCTCGCGCTGGCAAAGAAGGACTTACCTGCCCTCGTGAAGCACTTCGAGGCGATCGGCCACATGAACCCCGAACCGAAAGCGTGGGGGAATTGGGCAAAGTTCGCCAGCGACGGTGCCATCGCCGCAAAAGAGGGACGACTGACGGGCGCCATCACCACCTGCGGGCGATGCCATTCAGTCTATCGGGATCGCTACAACGAAAAGTATCGGTTGCGCGATGTCCCGTGATTAGCAGGTGATCGCAACCCCACCGCCCGCCTCGAGCTCGGGCATTCCGTCACGATACCAGTCGAAGGTCCACTCCGCGCCGTTCGCCGGAACGAAGAAGAACCGTCCCCGCTCGGGACCGCCAGTGACCTCGATGAAGCAAACTCGGTGGAGCTTGAGCGCATCCCAGGAAACCCGATCCCACGACGATACGTGATCGAATGGGACCTTCAACCATCCGCTTCGGGTCCAGATTTCCGCGCCGTCCGCGCTCACCATCACGTCCGTCGTGAGCATGGTCGCAGCAAGGCTCAGAACGACGGCGATCTCGAGGGTCGCGCAGAGACCGAGCTTGAACAGCGCGACGTCGAACGGGGCCTGACCAATCAGGAGCAAGGTACCGAAGCCGAGTCCCGCGGCGAAGAGCAGCACCACACGGCGTACGGTGCGGCGTGTCGAAGACAGCGGGATCGCGTTCGGGGAGGGTTTGGATGACTTCATGGATCAGAACCCCGATGCCCCGCCGGAGCCATTGTCGGACTTGCGATCCGTGGAACCTGCACCCTCGGCGCCGTTTGCTGGACCGTCGTTCTGCTGGGGCGCCGCGTCCTCGACACAGGCGCCGACGGTGACCTCGGCTCCTGCGCTCCAGCAGGTCTCGGGAATTCCATTGCCGTTCTGGTCACGGACACCGATGCTCATGCTCGCCTCGAGACCGGCACCGAAGGCCACGGACATCGATTCCGCACCCGATTCGTACTCCCAGGCGACGCTGCCAGCGCTGGCACCGGCGGAAACGCTGACCCCTCGACTCCCGTCGGGATTCTCGAGTCCCCCGTGTGCCTTGACCGTGCCGAGCTCCGCTTTGACCGCGCTGTGCTGCGAAATCGGAATGCGCGCCTTCGCCACCGACGCCTCCGCGGAAACCTGGCGCTTTGAAACGTTGGCTTCGACCACACCCAGCTGCACCTGATATCCGTTGGCGGTCCTGCGCTCGACGAGGGCGGTTCGAGCACTGATGGAGGGCGCTTGGCTCTTGACGAGACTTGCGACGGCAGCGGGATGCGCCTTGGGCGCCGACCTGGTCGTCGCGGGCGGCGCCGTCTTGCCGGCCGAGCTCGTGGGGGCCGCCGCGCTGGCCGCCGGGGCGGACGCCGCCTTGGGGCTCGCCGAGGTCTTCCCACTGGAATAGGCCGTGGAGCCATCGGCTTTGCTGTATCCGCCCGCGCCATCCGAACGGCACAAGTTGTCGTAATCGTCGTGTTCTCGGGGCTTGGTCGTGCAGCTCATGGAATCAGACATGGAGCCCACGTCGGAGGTGCTCGGACCAAGTTGTGCGAAAAGCTCAGCTCGACAGCAAATCTTCCGCGTACCAGCGACCCATGCGCTCTCGCACGAGGTTCACTTCCTCGCCATTCCCGAGACGCGCACGATACCCAACCTCCCCGCGCTCCAGGTGCGTGGCGTCGTAACGCCCGAGGAGCTCGACGCTCGACCAGGAGCTCCCGATCCAAACTGCCTGCGGGCGACGGCGGTCCTTCGCGACGGATTTCACCTCCACTCGGGACCAGTGTTCTCGGGTGAAGTCAGCTGGAACATCGAGCCCGGCCTCGCGGGAAATTTCTCGAACGGCTTCGTTGATCGCTCGGGGCGAGACCTTGAAGCAATACGGCAAGAGCTGAAGCACGATGGCGTAGCCCTCGAGCAAAGCGGCGACGGCGAAACTCTGGCTCTTGGCCGCGACGAGCATCTCGTACGTGTCCGGCCAGTTGGGCACCGGGCTGTCCTGCAGCAGCCGCAGGATCAGACGCCACTCGGCTGCCGCGACCCGGATGTCGTACGGATCAGCGGTGCCTGCGTAGTCGACGGTCTCGCAAACATAGTCGACCAATGCAGCTCCCATCGCTCCGGTGCCGTCGCACAGCCGAAGCAGAGTCGCGCCGAATGGGGTGGTGGCTTGATCTCGACCCACCAAGCTCCGGCGCTGAAGTGTCATTTCGAGGGGGCCTCGTCCGACACTGGTACGCGCATCAAGTAGTCATTCGTGGCGCGCCCGGTCACGACGGCAGTCGACTTTTTGATTCGCTCGAGAAGCGCTTGGTGCAAGCGGCGCGCACGTTGATCGATGACCTCGTGCTCGAGGAGCTTCGAGAGCTGCTGCCGCGGGTAGTGAATGGCGGGCAGTTTCTCGAGCAGCAGGATTACGTGAAATCCGTACTTGCTGCGGATGACGGGGCTCTGGCTGCCGACCGTTTCGAGATCGGTGGCGGCTCGGGCAAAGTCCTTGTCGTATCTGGGCTCGGGGGCGCCGGGGGGCAGCTGCTGGTGGACAACGACCCGACCATCCGGCGCGACAGGGTCGAGCTGCTCCACACGAACCTGGAGGCCCTCAGTGGGAACCGACTTTGCACGCTGTTCGAACTCGTCTGGATCTTTGACGCCCGAAACCGCCTTCGCGATGCTGTCCGCGACGCGCTTTGCTTTCGCTTCTTGGTCCTTTGATTCGACGACGACTACTACATGCTTGGTACGAGCCAACGCTGGGCGATCGTAGTCGGACCAGCGTTCGGACACGATCGCCCCGATCTCGGCATCGGTGGGTGCTCCCTGTGCGCGAGCTTCTTCTTGGAGAACCGACAGCGTGGCGCGGGCGAGAGCGGCGCGTTCCGCGCTTTCGACCAAGCCGGTGCCGCGGAATTCCTCTCGAGCGTACGCGGCGAAGAGAGCGTCTCCGATCAAGAGATCGCGTGCGTCTGTCTTGGAGACACCTTGGCTTCCTGCGACCTCTCGCGCGAGCTCGGTAGAGATCTCGTCCTCTCCGACTCGAGCGACGATTCCCTCCGGCAAGGTGCTGGACTCAAGGTGCGAGCCGGTCGGCTCCGAACAGCCCGGGCTGATTCCGATCGAGAAAATGCATACCCAAAGAGAGCGCATCTCAACGCGAAGCGCCCTTTGGGCGCAGGATGTCCGTCGACGATCGCAGTGTCAGGGCGCCCACGACCAGCCAGTACAGCGCATCGAGATCCCGGCGATCGCCCAGCGCGTGGACGCCGACGGCAAAGGCCAGCGCGGCTCCGACGAGCAGGAGAACGCTGACCATGTCGACGATTCTTGCCACGAATTCACTCTAACCGAGCATCGTCCAAATGAGGCGCAGGATGAGAACCACCGCGAGCAACGTGAGCGGCCTCACCGCACGAGCAAAGCGCGTGGAGGGGGAGTTTTCCATCTTGTAGTGCTGACGCTCGCTGGCGATCTTGGATGCGGAGCTCACGAGCCCGATTGCCGCAAGCAGGGCGCAAGCATGCGCCAAAAGTGCGTGGCTCGGACGCTCGACCCTCCAGGCCACGAACACGGGGAGCGTGGCCGCCACGATTCCGAAGGCGAGCACGAGGGTCGCGCCCTGGGGAAGCTGGGCTCGCGGAGCCAGCTCGGGACCCAGGATCGCGCGGGGATCGTCTTCGGGGATCGCCCGAGTGTCGCGCACCGATCCCCAGCCAAATGCGAACAGAACCCAACCAACGCTTCCGATGGCCGATCGAACCGGATCGAGATGTTGAACGCTCACCGCGCCTCCGAGGAGGATCCAGGACAGGAGCGCCAGGATCATCGTTCCGTAGATGCCGATGGCGGAGCCGAGCCGCGGCTGTTTGACCGCGACAACCGGTCCAGCAATCAGCGGTCCGAGCACGAGAATCGAAATGATGCGTGGCCAGATCGCGACACCCCGCTCCGCCGCCGGTATGCCAATCGTGACGAGCCACGCGAACACGCCCGGGAGCAGCATGTTCGTGCGTGCTGAGATGGGCAGTTCGCGCTGGGTGGCCTCGGCCATTGGAACCGAGCCTAGCGCAGGGATGACCGTCGGGACCACCCGAGGGCGAGGGCTCCGAGGGCGACCGCGACCGCGGCGAAAACCGCCAGCTTGCGCCATGACGTGGAGGGCGGCGCCCAAGCGGCAACGATCACCCGCGGGCCGGGGGCACGGCGCGCTTCGAGCCATACGAAGTGCGTGGCGAGCCCAGCGCTTCGCCCCCCCTCGCCGGCAAGCGTGAGGGGGGTGTGAGACGGCGCCTGGATCTCGACATCCGTCATCTCGACCACACCACCAAAGGAGTCGTAGGAATCAGCCACTCGGATCGCACCGATCTGACGCGCGGCCTCCGAGAGCCGCAGTGTCCAGATGAAATGCAGGTGGCCGCTCTCGTCGGGGAGCCAGCCTTCGGCCGCGACCCGCTCCACGCTTCGGCGATCGAGTTTCTTGCAGCTGAGCTTCTCGAGGTTCGGCCCCGTGCACACCTCGAGCGCCGCGAGGAGTTCGTCGGTGTGGCGGTCGAGAGCGGTGTTTCCCTCACTCGCGCTGACGCTCCCGTCGTGATCGGTGTCGGCGAGGGTTCGCTCCGCCGCCGCCCGGGTCACCCCGAGACCGACCCGGTATCCAACGCGAATCGGTTCCTCACCGAGGCGAAGCTCGACGAAGCGCTCCGCTTTCATCGCCGGGAAACGCAAATGGGCAGACGCGGGGAGCGCGAGCGCGACGCAGATCCACGCAAGGCGCCACGAGACACGCATCGCGCGTCAGCGTGCGGCGTTTTCGACGAGCCGAAGGAACGTCAGCACCGGATGCCCGGTTCCCCCCTTGGGGTACATTCCCTTCGCTCCGTCGGCGAGGGCTGGACCGGCGATGTCGCAATGGATCCACGGGACTTTGCCCACGAACTCCCGGAGAAAGAGTGCCGCGCTGATGGACCCGCCCCAGCGATCGCCGAGATGCTTGAGGTCAGCAACGTCGCTCTTGAGCTGCTCTTTCAGATCCTCGAGCAGCGGCATGCGCCAGAGCTGCTCGCCGGCTTCCTTCGCTGCCGTCTCCATGTCGCGCACCAAGCGCTCTTCGGCCGTATAGAAAGCCGAACAGGTCTTGCCGAGCGCGACCACGCAGGCGCCGGTGAGCGTCGCTGCATCGACGATGAGATCCGGCTGCAACCGGCTGGCGTATGCGAGGGCATCGGCGAGCACGAGTCGACCCTCGGCATCCGTGTTGATGATTTCGACGGTCTTTCCGTCGAGGGATCCGAAGATGTCGCCCGGGCGGTACGCAGCACCATCCGGCATGTTCTCTGCCGAACCGATGATGCCGTGCACTTCGATGTTGGGCTTGACCGCCGCAACGGCGGCCATCAGGCCGAGCACCGCAGCAGCTCCTCCCATGTCGCTTTTCATCTCGCCCATCCCCGGGGCTGGCTTGATGCACAGACCTCCGGAATCGAACGTGAGGCCTTTGCCGACGAACACGAGCTTCTTTTTCGCCTTTTTCGGAGCGTACGAGAGATGGATGAATCGGGGCTCGTTCACGCTGCCCTGACCGACGGCATAGTGAAGCTTCATCCCCGCGTGGGCGATCCCCTTCTTGTCGAGGATCTTCACGCCGAGATTGTTCTTCTTCGCAATCTTCTTCGCGATCTGCGCCATCTCTTCCGGGATGAGCTCGTTGGGCGGCTCGTTCACTGCGTCTCGGGCGATGCACACGGCTTCCGCAACTCGCCGGCCGGTCTCGACCGCTGCCTTGTCACTGCCGGACGTTCTTGGCGACGTAGATCTTCGCTTCCTTGAGCTGGATCTTCGGAACACGATCGCCGGTCATGTACTTGGTGAAGCGATACGCGCCGAGCACGATGCCCTCTGCCACCGCGCGCAAGTCCACCGGCTCCGGCGGGAACGCGAAGGCCACCGTCTTGGCCTTGATGCCATTGGCAAACCGGGCCGCGGTTGCAACGGCCGCCCGCAAGCGCGCAGCTTCGACACCGCGCTTGGCGCCAACACCCAACAAGAGAACGCGCCGAGCCTTGAGCTTTCCGAGCGTTGGCAGGTCGAGACACTGCTCGGCCTTGCCACCGAAATCGAAAAGCTTGGCTTGCTCGAGAAGCGCTCCACCGAGGGCTCGATCGATTTCCCCCACTAGCTTCTGTTTGTCGAGGGCGCCTTCAGTGACGACGATGGCGAGCAGGTCGACGGCGGCGGCTGCCGGATCTCCGGAAGCCGTGTGGATCTGAAATGGCATCGAGATTCCTCTGGTCGCGGGGAAGGTTTCGGGGGGCGGAATACTGCCACCCGGCCAGCGAGAAACTCAAGGAGGTCGTGGGACTTCGTGCGCTGGAGCTCGGGCCTCAGCCCTTGTAGATGGCGATGATCTTCTTCAGAAGGTCGATTCCCTCGGCTCGAGGGCGCTGGAAAGCGTTGCGTCCGACGATCGACCCGAAGCCACCACCCTGTTGGATCTCGCGGATCTCGGCGAGCACGTCGTCGGTGCCCTTGGCAGGGCCGCCGCTGAAAATGACGACGCGCCTGCCGCCAAAGGCTGACTGCACGCAGTACCGGACTCGCTCGGCCAACGTGCCGATGGCGACCTTGGCCTGCTCGATGGCCTTCTTGGCTTCCGCCTGCTCGATGTGAGCGGTCGGGGTCTTGATCTTGATGATGTGGGAGCCGAGCTCCGCCGAGATGTGCGCCGCGTAGGCTGCGACGTCGATCGCGGTCTCGCCCTCTTTGCTCAAACCCTTGCCGCGGGGATAGGCCCAGGTCACGACCGCCAGACCCTTGCGTTTCGCCTCGAGGGTGAGCTCGCGAAGATCCTGGTACATCGAGTTACGCAAATCCGAGCCGGGGTAGATCGTGTAACCAATCGCGACGCACCCGAGGCGGAGGGCGTCTTCGACGCTGCCGGTAATGGCCGAGCAAGGTTCCACTTTCGAAAGCGAGTCGCTGTTGTTGAGCTTCAGGATGAGCGGGATCTGGCCGGCGTACTTGTCGGCTCCCGCCTCGAGAAACCCGAGCGGCGCCGCATACGCGTTGCAACCGGCGTCGATGGCGAGCCGGAAGTGATACTCCGGGTCGTTGGCGTCGGGATTCATCGCGAAGGAGCGCACTGGCCCGTGCTCGAAACCCTGATCGACCGGCAAGATCACCAGCTTGCCCGTCCCGGCGAGCGCACCGGTGTTCAGGAGCCGGGAAAGCTGCGTCTTGGTCCCCGGGTTGTCGGAGCCGTACCAGGAAAGGATTTCTTTCACGCGGTCGGTGTGCGCCATCTTGTCCCCTTGTGGTTTCGGGCTGTCTCGCTGCCGGATCGAGAATCGATCAATGCCCGCTTGAACGCGGGCCGGGAACGTAGATCCTAATCGTCCGCCTTTCAACCGAGGGCCCCTTTGGGGGACAGTCAGCCATGCCCGAAGCTTCCTGGACTCCACCCGACGCGACGAACGCCGGAGCAACCCTCGAGACGTTCATTCTGGAGGGCATGTTCCAAGTGCCCGGCGCGACGGGTCTCTTCACGTCGCTCCTGAATCAGATCAGCCTGGCCGCCAAACTGATCACCGGACGGGTTCGGCGGGCCGGGCTCGCCAACGTCCTCGGCTGGACGGGCGAGACGAACGTTCAGGGGGAAAGCGTCCAGAAACTCGACATCATCGCGAACGAAACCCTGATTGCCGTGCTCCGTCGTCGAGGCCATTGCGCCGGTTTGGCGAGCGAGGAGCTGGAGCACGCCGTGATCTTTCCGGGTGCACAGAGCAGCTATCTGGTCGTGGCCGATCCCCTGGACGGCTCGAGCAACATCGACGTCGAACATCTCCATCGGAACGATCTTCGGGATCATCCGCATGCAAAAGGACGAAACCGTCTCCGAGCAGAGCTTCCTCGTGAAGGGCAGCGAGTATGCGGCAGCGGGTTATGTGATTTACGGCTCGTCGACCGTGCTCATGCTCTCCACCGGGAAAGGCGTCCACGGCTTCACCTGGGATCCCGGCGCCGGCGAGTTCTTCTTGTCCCACGAAAACGTTCGCTGTCCCGACAAGGGGAACATCTACTCGGTGAACGAGGGCAACTCGGGCCGATGGACCGACGGCGTGAGGCGCTGGGTCCAGCACGTCAAGGAAACCGACGCCGCGGACGGGCGGCCGTACTCGCACCGCTACGTAGGCTCACTGGTGGCGGACGCCCACCGAACGCTGCTCAAAGGTGGGATCTTCGCGTATCCCGCCGACCAAAAGAGCCCAAAGGGAAAACTCCGTTTGCTCTACGAAGCGAATCCGATGGCGTTCGTGTTCGAAGCCGCCGGCGGACGGGCAACGACCGGCTCGGCACGCGTTCTCGATGTCTCTCCCACCGAGCTTCATCAGCGCGTTCCGCTGATCGTCGGCTCCGCGCGGGACGTGGAGACATTCGAACGCATCACCATCGAAAAATGAGCGCATTTCGAGCTGGATTTCGTTTCGTTCGGCTATCGCCGTGGGCGCGCTATCCTTCCCCCATGCGATTTCTTGGCTGCTTGGGAGTGCTGGCGACCACAACCCTCGTGGCGTCCGCTGCGGACGCACAACAACCCCCGCCGCCCGGCTACGGACAACCACCTCCGCCCGGTTACGGGCAACCACCTCCTCCTGGTTACGGGCAGCCGCCTCCGCCCGGCTACGGACAGCCGCCTCCTCCCGGATACGGCCAACAGCCGCCTCCTCCCGGGTACGGCCAACAGCCACCTCCTCCCGGTTATGGATATGGACCGCCGCCGCCACCGCCAAAGAAGCCCGACGATGAATTCGAGATGCCCGACATCTCCGTTCGCATCGATCCTCTGAACTGGCTCTTGGCCGGACGCCTCGGGTTCGAGCTCGAAACGGAAGTCTGGGAGTTCTTGAGCTTCGAGCTGGTGCCGGTGTTCGTGACCAACAGCCACCCGCCGCTCTTGAATTTCAAGACGCTCGACGCGGAGCTCACGCAGCATTCGAACGGAATCGGTTCGATGGCAGGTGCGTCGTTCGGTGTGGGCTTTTGGCTGGAAGGCAAACCCTTCGAGGGGAACGTGCTGCGCCTGATCCTCACGAACTACGGGTACACCTATCGAACGGAAGACGACGCAGGGACGAAGATCGACGAAGTGTCCCACACCGAGCGACAGCTCTACGGCTACATCGGCTCGCATCACCGCTGGGGCTTCTTCACTCTGGCCGCGGGCTTCGGCATCGGGGTCGAGCTCAACAAGGAGGAGCGCTGCTTTCCAGACACGGCCACGACCGTGAACGACGCGAGCTCCCAGGGCTGCAAAGGCCAGCTCGCCCTCGCCCTCGACCCCCAACTCAACTCCGTAGCCGACGTAAACGGGCCATTTCACCCGATTTACCTCATGGGTAGGTTGTCGTTAGGCGTCGTGTTCTGACAGAATTGGCGGACATGTCGGGCAAGAAGCCGCCAAAGCCCGTCAGCCGTACGCTCCCTCTGCCGGACAACGAGTCGACGATGGTTGGGTCCGCGCCGCCCGGCTGGGCGGAAGCGGTGCAAAAGGCCCAAGCTGCCGAAGCCCAGGCCGATGCCGAGCTCAAAGAAGGTCTCGACGATCGAACGGATCCTGGTCAGCAGAGCGCTACGCTGATTGGACCGGGAACGGACTACGCATTGGTCAATCCGACCATCCCGGCGCAGGCACGAGCTCACGAGCCCGTCGTCACCGATGCCCAGCCGAGGCCTCCCGTCGAAGTGGAAGTGCGCCGGATCTCGAGCACCGCTAGCGTCACGCGCAAGGTGCCGCCCGCATTCGAGATCTGGACCAAGAACCGAGTCTACGGGCTCGACAGCTCGCTCCGCTGCATCGAGGTGATCGATCTGGCCAGCGGCAGGACCGAAACGCAGCATCCATTCATCGGCGCCCAGCTCGTCGGGGGTCAGAAGCGGGTGGGCGACAGCAACGAGCTGTCGTTTCCTCTGCCGACTCCCAATGCGGAAGCGGTGTTCCAGACCACCGACCCCGCAGGGCGACCTCGCCTCAGTGTCACCTCTCGAGTGACTCGCGTGCTGCTTCACGTGCAGCTGGTCAAGGTCGCAGAAAAGCAGCGGGACGATACGTGGGACGTGATCTCCAGCTCACGCAAACCCCGCTGACCGAGCGACGCGTCACCAGTAGCGCTCTGCCGTGATGTGTCCGGGCTTGCGCTGGCGATGGCGTAGAAGCCCTCGACTCTCGCCGAGCGAAGTGAGCTCCGTGATCATCTCGGGATTGCCGCACAGCATGACGTGGGAGCGTTCGGGCGACAGCTCGATGCCCGCGGCTCGTTCGAGCTCGCCACTCGCGAAGGCGGTCGTGACGCGGCCGTGGAGGGCGTCTTTCGCCTGAGGCTCCCGACTGACGACGGCTACGTACGCGAGCTTTTCTTCATGCGCTTTCGAGCGCTCCAGGATTTCGTCCCGGTAGCCGAGATGCGCGCTCTCCCGCACTCCGTGCACGAGCACCAGCCGGCGGAAGCGTTCCCACACTTCCTCGTCGCGAAGGATCGACATGAACGGAGCGAGCCCCGTACCGGTCGCGACGAGCCAGAGCTCCTCGGCGGGCGGAACCCAGCGCAGAGTGAAAAAACCGTACGCCGTGGTCTCGATCTCGATGGAGTCACCCGGAGCGAGGGCGAAGAGGCCCGGGCTGAGCGCCCCGTCGGGGATCAGCGACAGGTAGAACTCGGGGCGCTCCGCCGGAGCCGACGCAAGCGAGTACGCGCGCCGCACCATCTCGCCGCCGACCGGCAACGCCAGGTTCACCCACTGCCCCGGCTCGAAGGGCTCGATGGGCGTGTCGAGCCCGAGGGTCATGAGGCCCTCGGCCCAATCGTGGCGGCTTGCGACCCGGCAAGGAGCGATGGCGCTCATCGAGAGCGCTCTACCACGAACAAATCCTCAGTGGAAAAGGCCGCTGAACATCAGTGACGCCGCGCGAATCGTGTCGTCTTCCTTGGCGGTCACATTGCCCACACTGTCTTCACCGTGGAGCGACGCGCCGGTGATGCGCAGCATGGGTCCGAGGGACCACTGATCGGCGATCCAGAAGTCGTAGCCAACCTCCAGACTGAGCGCGCCGCCCGCTCCGCCGAGGTTGTCGAAGAGTGAGTTGTCGGGAGTCTGCGCAACCGCCGCGGCAACTCCCAATGTCCCACCGAAATGAAACCCTCCCTTCGGGTCCGGAAACCAATCGACCCCGATGCCGAGCAGCAGGAAGTTGAGGTTTCCGCCAAGACCAACGTCCGAGCCGCTCTCCGGCTCGAGCTTCGCGTCGAACACGGTCTGCGTGTAGAGCGTGCCGCAGAGCACGAAACCGCTGGCGATGGTGCCTCCGATCGAAAGCTCGGAAGCGCTGCCACCACCCTGGATCTTACTTTTCCCGTTGAAAGCGCCGCCAGTGACTGCGTTCTCGCCCGACCCATCGCGATCCATCACCATCCCGCCGAAGCCGAGGGCGAGCCGGAGGTAGAAGCTGTCGTGATTGTGCACGGTCGTGTCCTCGGCGGCGGGCGGGGGCGCCGGGTATGCGTATTGTTCGGTAGGAGCCGCGGCAGCGGTCGCTGGGGCGGGAGCGGGCGCGGGAGTCGGCGCAGCAGGGGTTGCCGCAGGGGGCGGAGGAGGGGGCGGAGGGATTGCTTCTCCCACCGGGGGCGGAGGCGGAGGCGGCTCACCCTGGGCGAAGGTACGCGGAGCGAGAAGAAGGCTGGCGAGGAGAGTGGGAAGGAAGAGCTTCATCATGAGGGGCTCGGCAGAGCGAAGTGCATGCCAAAAAAGGCGGGCCGCAATTTGTCTTCATTTCCGCGGGAAGTGAAGCCGAATTCACAGCCGGGCGTGAAACAAAAACGAAAGCGCCGACCCGACCTGCGGGACGGCGCTCTCGATTTTCGGGTTTTCGATCCGGCTAGGTGATCAGAACCAGCCGCCGACGGTGGTGCGAAGACCAAACGCCGTGTCCTTGGGGCCGTCGCCATCCGCGCTTCCCACCTTCACCTTGCTGGAAAGGTCGAGCTCGAAGTACGGGCCGATGCCAATGAAGAAATGCTCAGCGGGGTGGATCATGAGGGGAACGTCCACGCCGACGGTCATCTTGGTGCCCTTGATGTCATCCGGCGTGGCCTTGACCGTGGTCATGCCATAGATGAAGCTGAGTTTCGGCCAAAGCGAGAGGTTGTCGGTCAGGCCGAGGTTGTAGCCAACCCGAGGTCCGATACCGATCGTGCTGCTCTCGGTTACGTCTCCCGACACGGAGCTGTAGAGAAGCTTGCCGCCGATGGAAACGCTGTCCACGACGAAGTAGTCGAGGGCAGGGCCGATGGTGATGGTCGTGGACTTCGCCGCGCTGCCACCGGGGGGATTCTGGTGGCTTGCTCGAACGGCTCTCGAATGAAAGATCGAGGTCGCCCGAGATGGCAATCTGACCGGCTTTGCTGAATGCGCCCTTGCTCTCCGGCATGGCGTCCGTGCTGACCGCACCGGACGTCGAAGCTGCAGCTCCTCCGCCCGCGGCCTCGCCACCACCGGCGGCGTCACCACCAGGGGCGGCGTCACCACCAGCAGCATCACCGCCGCCGGAGTCTCCGCCTCCCTCTTCCTCTCCCTGCGCGAGAGCGGTTGCTGCGCCAAACACAATGGCGATCCCAAAGGCAAGTGACGAAATGCGACGAATCATTCTCTTCCTCCTGGTGATGTTGCTGGCGCTCTGCTCGCCGCTGGGGGCGTTACGTTAGGGCTCGATCGATGGCGCGCCGGCTACTACCGCGAATCTTCTCTGCTACGAATGCGATCGGCCCAATTTTGGGTGGGCAAAAAAAGCCAACCCACACGGGCGTATACGGGGAGTAGACGCCCGAATCTCCCTCCAGCTTCAATAACGGGCGATTTTTGAATCTTTGCCGAACCCGTTCAACCTATCGAAATGTTTGGTATTTGTGCCACAGGAGCCCTGATTGCATTGTTGGGCGCCGAAGAGCCGGCCATCCATCCGACCTGGCCGTGGCTGGGCGCCCAGCTCGTGCCGAGTCCGGAGCTCACCCTGGGGGAACCGGCCGCCGGTTTTGGACTTCGGTGGCAGCTGACACCCGTCCTCTACTCGTTTGGCATCCATCGCGAGCTCAGTCCGTGGCGCTTCTTCGTCGTGGAGCCTTTGACTCGGCAGAGCGGGAGCGTCGAGCTTCACTTCTCCCCCGAGTACCTGACCGCGCTCGACGATCACCTGGGCGTGCGGGCGGGGATCCGCAGCTACTTCCCATTGGCTCAGCGCGGAGAATATCTGTCCTTGGCACTCGGGGCGTCGTACCTGCGATTCGGAGAGCAGGAGGCCGTGGCCTACGAAACGGGTCTCTACGTCCTGTATGGCTTCGTCGGGTTGGAAGTCGCGTACGCCGCTCGGCTCGAGCCCGCGCGTATCATCGCAGCGTTGAAGCTGAGGGTGTTTTGATCTCGCGTCGCGCGCTGGCGCTTCTCGCCGCTCTTGTCACGAGTGGATGCGTCGTCGACTTCGGGCATTTCGTTTCGCCGCTGTTCGAGTCGCCCGCGCGAGTGAGCAAGCTCCACAATCCCGTGAGAAAAGACGCCAAGCTCGCCGTGCTGTGGATTGGGCACGCTACTGCCCTGATCCAGATCGAGGACAAGCTGGTGCTGACCGATCCCGTGTTCACCAGCAGCGTTGGCCAGATGTCCGCCCGATTGGTGGAGCCCGGCCTCGATGTCGAAAATCTGCCGCAGGTCGACGCGACCCTGATCAGCCACATGCACTTCGATCATCTGTCCCTCGGCACGTTGGACGAAATCCAAGACCGAGTCGGGACGCTGGTGATGCCCCGCGGTGGCCTCGTGTACCTGACGGACTTCGGCTTTCCGGTGGTCGAGCTCGACCGTTGGCAGCGCTTCGAGAAGGATGGTCTCCGGATCACGGCCGTGCCGGTAATCCACAACGGGATGCGCTACGGCATCGACATTGGATGGATGGACCACACGTTCACCGGTTACGTGATCCAGTATCGCGGCGTGACCGTCTATTTCGGTGGCGATAGCGCGTATGGGCCCCACTACAAGGAAACGCGGAAGCGGTTTCCTCACATCGATCTGGCGCTCTTGCCCATCTCCCCCATCCAGCCGCGAAGCTTCATGCGGAAGTCTCACGTCGATCCCGACGAGGCCGTCGTCGCGTTCGAGGACCTGGGCGCGCGCTGGATGCTCCCGATCCACTACGGTACCTTCGTGAACGGCCGCGACCTCCCGGGCGACGCGCTCGGGGCCCTCGACAAAGCGATTCGAACCCGACGCGTCTCGAGGGAGCGGGTGAGCGTGCTCGGGATCGGTGAGCAGCGGGTGTTCCTGAAGCGTTCTCCCTGAATTCGCGCTAGGCTCGCCGTTCGCTCGGATGGCTACCCTCGTCGATCACCCCTACGCGTCCTTTCTCCACGAGGTGGAGAAACCGAACCGCTACACCGGCGCCGAGCACGGCAGTCGGAAGAAGGACTGGAGCGCGGCTCGCGCTCGGGTGTGCCTCGCATTTCCCGACGTCTACGACATTGGGATGAGCCACCTCGGCTATCGCATCCTGTACAAGCTCTTGAACGACGACCCGGTCTTGCTCGCCGAGCGTTGCTACACGCCGTGGCTCGACATGCAAGCCGCTCTCGCGAGGCACGGTCGGCTCTTGGCTTCCCTCGAAAGCGGCCGGCCGCTGACGGACTTCGATGTCGTCGGTTTCAGCCTGCAGTACGAGCTCACGTATACGAACATTCTCACGATGCTCGATCTGGGTGGGATCCCGCTTCGCAGTGCGAACCGCTCCGACCACGACCCGCTGGTGATCGCCGGCGGGCCGGTCGCGACCCACGTCGAGCCGATGGCCCCGTTCTTCGATGCGGTGCTCATCGGAGACGGCGAAGAGGCCACCCGCGAGATTGCGCTCACCTGGGCAGAGACCAAAGGCCGCCCGCGCGAGGAACGACTCGCCGTGCTCGCGAAGATCCGTGGTGTGTACGTGCCATCGCTCTACGAAACCGCGATCGATCCGGACACGAGCCTCGAGGTCGTGATGGGCTCGAAGAGCGGTGCACCGTTTCCGGTCGAGCGTCGGCTGCTCGAGGACCTCTCGAAGTTTCCGTTTCCCGACGATGGTCCGGTGGGCGGGCCCGAGGCGATCTTCGATCGCATGAGTATCGAGGTAGCCCGGGGCTGTACCGAAGGCTGTCGTTTCTGCCAGGCGGGGATGATCTATCGACCGGTGCGGGAGCGTGCTCCCGAAGAAGTCGTGTCCACCGTGCTCTCGGCTCTGGAAAAAAGCGGACAAGACGAGGTCAGCCTGACGGCATTGTCGACGGCCGACGTGAGCTCGATTTCTCCGATGATCAAGAGCCTGGTGGAAAAGACCGCACCGGAGCGGGTCAGCCTCGGGGTGGCGTCGCTCCGCGCGTACGGGCTTGCCGAGGACATTCTGGATGACCTCCGCAAAGTGCGGGCAAGCGGGCTCACGTTCGCACCGGAAGCGGGCACGCAGCGCATGCGCGACGTGATCAACAAGAACGTGACCGAAGCTCAGCTACTCGAGACAGCAGAACGGGTGTTCTCCCGGGGCTTCGACAAGATGAAGCTCTACTTCATCTGCGGATTGCCCACTGAAACCGAGGAGGACGTTCTCGGCATCGTAGACGTGGGGAAGAACGCCCTCGCTGTCGGCAAACGGCTCGGAAAGCGTCCCCGGGTCACGGTGAGCGTGAGCGTGCACGTCCCGAAGCCTCACACACCGTTTCAATGGTGCGCGATGGACACGCCGGAGCAGATCGCCCAAAAGCAATCCTTGCTTCGGGACGCGGCGCGGGGACTCAAGGGCCTCGTGCTTCGCATGCACGACGCGAGCGGGAGCGTGCTCGAGGCCATCATCGCCCGCGGGGATCGGCGCCTCGCCGACGTCATCGAGCGCGCTTACTTGCGCGGCGCGCGCTTCGACAGCTGGGAAGGCAAGGCGAAGGTCGAGCTCTGGCAAGAGGCGTTCGAGCACTTCGGCATCGAAACCGGCATCTATCTCGGGACGCTGCCGGTGACGGGGCGGCTCCCGTGGGATCACTTCGACGTGGGGCTCGAGGACGGCTTTCTCGCGCGCGAGTATCGAAAGGCACTCGCCAGCCGCTTGAGCCCACCCTGCGGCAAGACTCGGGGGATGTTCATCCATCACACGAACGTGGCGGAGGCCGAAGCCGATCAGCGAAAGCTCGTCTGCTACGACTGCGGCGTCGCTTGCGATCTGAGCGCGATGCGAGAAGAGCGCATCGGGTTCTTGCGGCGCATGGGCGCGTTCGAGCGTGGCGTGCATCTCCCCGTCGTTCCGAACCAGCCCAAGAAGCAGCCGGAAGCGTATCGACCGGTGCGAAGCGGAGGCACGCCGGCACGCTGGCGGCTTCGCTTCTCCAAGTGCGGTCCCGCCGCGCTCTTGGGACACCTCGACTTGATCCGCGAGCTACCGAGGGTCGTGCGACGAGCGGGCGTGCGGACGGCGTACACCGAAGGCTTTCATCCCAAGCCTGCGATGACGTTCGGTCCGGCCCTCGCGCTCGGTGTGGCGAGCCTCGACGAGTTCGTCGACGCCAAGCTGCTGGATGCGCCCGATCCCCAAACACTCCTGACGCGGCTCGAAGCCGCGAGTGCCGGTGGGATCCGCTTCACGGGCGCAGCTCTTCTGGGCCCGAACGACCCGGCAGTGAGCCGCCTGATCACCGGGGCGCGATACGTCGTCGGGCTCGCGGCGGACGGCGCCCCATCGAACGCCGAGATTTCAGCGCTGATCGACGAGTTTTTCGCGAAGACCGAGGCTCGCGTTCGGCGCAACATCAACGGGATCGGAAAGCTCGTCGATGCGCGAGCGTTCGTGAAGACACTGACTCTGGGCGACGAGGACGCCGAGCGTGTGCTCTCGGAAGCCGGCATCGTCGGGCGCGTCGTGCCCCTCGATGTCGAGGTCCTCATCACGCAAAACGGCGCGGTGAAGATCAGCGAGGTAGTCGAAGCGCTCTTCGGTTCGGAATCGGATCCCGTTCGTCGCCGTGCGCGCAGCGCTGTTGGCTGGGGGCTCATCACCCATGGCCATCGAAGTGCATCGCAGACCAGCGTCATCGAGCGTCGCGCGCGTCAGTGCGTGATGAGCTTGAACTCGATGCGCCGGTTCTTCTGCCGGCCCTTCTTCGTCTTGTTGTCTTCGACCGGCTCGTCGGGGCCGGCACCTCGGGTCTCGATACGACCTAGGTCGACTCCCTTTTCGACCAGGTAGGCTTTGACGGATTCGGCACGAGCGAGGGACAGATCCATGTTCCGCTGGTGGGGTCCGACGTTGTCGGTATGCCCACTGATTTCGATGACGAGCTCCGGATAGTCACCAAGAACCTTCGCAGCGGCGTCGAGCTTGGGCTTCGAGCCCGCTCGGATCTTCGCCTTGCCGAAGTCGAACTCGATGCCTTCGATCGTTCCGGTGAATTTCTTCACTTCGTCGGGGATGTCGTCGGGGCAGCCGTCTTTGTCTTGGTACCCGTTCTTGGTTTCCGGCTGGGTCGGACACTTGTCGTCGGGATCGAGAACCCCGTCTTGATCCGGATCGCGGTCGGGGCAGCCGTCTGGCTTGGGGCCTGGCTGGGTGGGGCACTTGTCCTGCGGGATCGGGACTCCGTCCTTGTCGCTGTCCCTGTCGGGACAGCCATCGGGCGGGATCCCTGCCACGTTGGGACAATCATCCTCTGGATCGACGATCCCGTCGCCGTCCGTGTCCTTGGGCTTGGGTGCGGGACAACCGTCGGGAGCGACTCCCGGCACGTCCGGACACGCATCGCGGGGATCGATGAAGCCGTCCCCGTCGGAGTCTTTGGGCGGGGGCGGCGGAGGGTTTTTCAAACCGAAGTCGAACGCTGCGCCCAGCAGAACCTCTCGATGATGAGTCTGCGAGCCGTTTTCAGCGTTGTCCTTCTGGGTCATGTCGTCGCGGAAGTCGAGGCGAAGGGCAACCACACGCGTGACGGGGATCTTGAAGCCGATACCCAGATGAATTTCCGGATCGGAATCCTTGCCGGTAGTGTCGCTCTTGGCACCGAGCCGTCCGCCGCCAACCAGAACGAATGGGGTGATGGGGCCAAACGGGTACTCTCCCACGACATGACCGCGCACTGCCCAAAGCGCCGCGCCGTCGCCATCTTCGGTCTGCGTCGGCATGTACGCCCCCTCGAGCTCGAGACCGACGTACCGAATCGGGTAGTACCCGGCGCGCGCGCCGAAGTCCGGTCCCACCCGACGAAACGCGCGATGGGGTTTCAGCCCTTGCTCGACGTCGGCGTCCTCGAGGTTGTGACGCTGCGAGGGAAACATCGCACCGAGAAAGACTCCGAGCTCGACGAAGTTGTCCTCGGAAGCCGTAGCGTCCGAGGTCGAGACGCGAACCTCTTCGGCGAAGGTTGCGACCGACAGCGTGCTCACGAGCAAGAACGTGAAAGCGGCGATCGCGATGCGCATGGGGCGGCGACGTTACCAAGAAGGACGCAAAGCGCGAGGGTGTGCCTGGGGTGGCAACCCGATGGTAACTACCATGCGGTAACTGCATAGATTTGCCGCCAATTTATTGTGAATTGGTCCAAATTATATGTTGAGTTTCAGATATTTAGGTACTTGGTTCGCTTCCTGCAAACTGGGGACCTAAGGTGACCTCCATGCTTCTCACCCACCCCCGATATCTCCCCGGCGACGTTCTGGGCCGGGGAGCCCAGGCGGTCGTGGTTCGGGTGACCGATCGCGAGGCGCCCGGGCGGCCGCTGGTCGCGAAGGTGTGGCAAGAGGGCTCGTTCGACGAGGAGCTCCTCGCCGGAGAGTTCGCACTCTTGATGCGACTCCACGCGCCGGGCTTGGTCCGCGCGCACGACTACGGGCGCGATACACGAACGGGGTTTCCGTTTCTCGTCGAGGATTTCGTCGACGGACCGGACGCGACGGATTGGGTTTCACGGGCGAAGAACGATCGCGAGCGCGCAGAGAGGCTGACGAAGATCGTGATCGACGCGGCCCGGACGCTCCTGCTTGTCCACGACGCCGGGTTCGTCCACGGAGATCTGAAACCCGCTCACGTGCGCATCAATCAGGCGTCGGGCGTAGTCACGTTGCTGGATCTGGGTGCGGCGGTCACTCACGCGACCGGATCGCTCGCGGTGGCGATTTCCAGGGGCTACGCGGCGCCAGAGCTCCTTCTTGGAAACCCACCGAGCATCGCGACGGATCTCTACGCTCTGGGGGCCCTCGCGTTTGCGGTCGCGACCCACCAACCACCCAAAGATCGAGCTCTGCGCCGGATCGCTCCGTGGGTGGCACCAAGCACTGCGGACGCAATCGAGCGGCTGCTCGCGGAGCATCCCGCGGACCGCTACGCCAGCGCTCGCGAGCTTCTCGGTGCTCTTCGAGAGGTGCGGAGCGACCCTCGCCTCGAGCGGGGGTCTTCCCTTTCGAAGTCTCCCCGGGAGCGGGAGATTGTGGAGCTTTCCCAGCGGCGGGAAGGGGTTCGCTATGTCGCCGGTCGTGCGGGCTCGGGCAAGAGTCAGGTGCTCGAAGAGGTCGTGACGAGAGCGCTGCTCGACGGGCGCGACGCACGCCTCGTGCGCTTTCCTAGCGCCGATGCCGAGCTCTGTCTTCGGCTGGTGGCCTGGTTTCGGGGCGCGGAGGAGGCACGGCCCTTCGTGACCGATGGCGCCAGGCCGCTCCTGGTGGCGCTCGACGATCTCGAGCTCGGACCGGGCGACGTACTCGACGCCGTGGAGGCGTTTCGCTGTCGGCCCTCCGCCGCGCGAGGTGTCGACCTGATCGCCGCGGTCGAGGCGGCGCCCAACGGCGCGCCCTCTTGCACCCTCGAACCCCTCGACCTGGATGGCGTGCGCGCTCTGCTCCGCGAGCTCGGGGTCGACGAGGATCGCGCCGCGGAGCTCCAGCGTGCGAGCGGAGGAGATCCGGGATTCATCGTTGCGGCACTCGGCAAGGTCCCGCTCACCCGCGAATCGGCGCTCGAGCGAGCCAAGCGCTTGAGCCCACAATCGAAAAAGCTCCTGGGTGCTCTTTCGGTTCTCGGAGGCCGGCTGGAGCTCGCGCTGGCCGAGGAGCTCTCCGGTTCCGAAGCTCGACGAGCCCTCGCAGAGTCTCGCGAAGGCGTCTCTCGTGACCCGTCGGGGATCGGGAGTCTGGGTTTTGACTCATCCGACCCTCGCAACCAACCTGGCGGATGCGCTGGCCGACTTCGAGGTCGTGGATGCGATCGCGGAAATCCTGCTCGCCGATCGGGTGGTCACGAATGCGTCGACGTTGCTCGCGCTGGCGGAGGGTCCCCACCCGCCCACGGATCGCGAACGATTGCTCGGCCGAGCGGCAGAGCTCGCGCGGGGAGCAGGGCTTCGCTCCGAAGAGACCCGCGCGCTTCTCGCCCTGGCGGCCGATCCGAAACGACGCAGTGCCGAGGTCTTGAAGTCCCTCGACCGCCTGACCCGCGGCGGAGGAAGCGCGGGTCTGCATCCGGAGGTCGTGACCTGGCTCGGAGAATCGACGGCGCCGGAGCTCGAGGTGCTCTCGCGGCAACGTCAAGCGGAGGTTTTCGCCCGGAGCGGGCGCGCCGACGACGCCCGAGAAATGGCGGAGCGCGCCCTCGCGGCCGCCGAACGAAGAACGGATCCCGCAGAGATCGCACTCGCACTCGCGACGTCCGGTGCGGTCGCGCTCTACCGGTCGGATTGGTCCGGAGCGGACGCCGCGCTCGGTCGCGCAGCGGCGACCCTCGCTACGGGGGCGGTGAGCGACAAGGAAGAGATCGCGCGCCTCCACCACAATCGCGGAGTCGTCGCGCTGTTTCGCGGTCGGGTGGAAGAAGCTCGGGACGCTTTCGAGCGTTCCCTCGAAGCAAAGCGCGCCCTCGGCGATCGCGCTGGGCTGTGGGCGTGCCTTTTGAACCTGGGGCTCAGTCTCGCGCAGCTCGGTCGACTCGACGAAGCCGAGCGCGCCCTCGACGAAGCGGTAAAGCTCTGTCGAGCTCTCGTTCAGGCGTCCGGCCTCGGGTGGTGTTTCGCAGCGCTGGCGGACGTTGCGGTGCGGAAAGGCGACGCGGAAGGAGCGGAGCGATTCATCGCGGAAGCCGAGCACACTGGCGCCGAGCTTCCAGAACCGGTGAAGGCGGACCTCGCCCTCTTGCGGGCCGACGTTGCGCTCCTCGAAGGCGCCGGCTCTCGTGCGCTGGAGCACGTGGCCAGCATCGAGGAAGACATTTTGATGAGCGATCCGCTGGTCCAAGTTCGAGCCCTCGTTGCCCAGGCGAGAGCTCATCTCCAAACGCTGCCTGCCGATCGCAGAACCGCAGCACGCCTCGCGATTCGCGCGGCGCGTCAGGCGCGAAGCGCAGGGCTTCCGGAGCCTGAATCCCGAGCGCTGGAGGTTCTTTCGGTCGCGCGCCAGCGCAGCGTGGCCCGATTCGCCCCTCCTCCGCCCCAGAGCTACGATGACGACCTCTTGGGAGACGGCGAACAAATTTGGGGGCTCCTGTCGGAGCTGGCGAGCGGGGCAGACCGCGATCTGGCCGCGCTCGGGCTCGCGCGGTTTGCTCTCTCGTCGAGCGGGGCGGAGCGGGCCTTCGTGGTGTCCCTCGGTGACGAGGGCAGCGTCCTCGACGCCTGGGGAGTCGATCTCGATGGGCTCCCCCTCGCCGACGCTGGCGAGCGACTCGACGCGCAAATGCTCCATCGCGCGCTCCGCGAAGGCATCTGTCACGAGCCCACCGTGGAAACACGTGGAGGCCGTGGATCGCGCATCGTGGTCTTGGCGCCGGACGCGGCGGAGCGTGGACGAGCCGGATTGGTTCTCGAACATCGCTTCGTGAGCGGTCGCTTCGACGACCTCGACGCCAGCCGAGCGCGGCGCTGGGCGCTGCTGGCAGGTGTGGTGCTGCGAATCGGCTCCGTACCGGAACCCGTCCCACCGAAATCGACTCGCTTGCCCAGCGGTTTGCTCGACGATCCCAGCACGGTGCTTCCGCTGCGCGGACGACACAGGAAGTTTCCCGGTATCCTCGGGGAAAGCGCGGCCCTCGAGCGAGCACTCTCCCGCCTCGACGCGGCCATCGACAGCGACTTGCCCGTCCTGATCCACGGCGAAACCGGCGTCGGGAAGGAGCTCTTCGCACGCGCCCTGCACGAACACGGGTCTCGCTCTCGTGGCCCGTTCGTTGCCATCAACTGCGGAGCAGTGCCCGACTCGCTCTTCGAAGCCGAGCTTTTCGGTCACGCGCGCGGCAGCTTCACCGGCGCCGAGCGCGCGCGGGGAGGACTCATCGCCCGGGCAGAAGGCGGAACTCTCTTGCTCGACGAGATCGGCGAGCTTCCCCTCGCACGCCAGGCCACGCTGCTTCGCGTGCTGGCGACCCGGAGCTATCGACCTGTGGGCAGCGACGAGGACAAGCCTTTCGACGTGCGCATCCTTGCCGCGACGAACCGCGATCTCGAAAGCGAAGTCGAGGCCAATCGCTTCCGGCGGGATCTGCTGTATCGACTCAACGTGCTCGAGATCAAAGTGCCGGCGCTTCGGGATCGGCGCGAGGACATCCTTCCCATCGCAAAGCATGTGCTCGGAGAGCACTCCAGCGCGACGCTGGCACCCGAAGCCGCTCGCGCTCTCGAGAGCTACGACTGGCCCGGAAACGTGCGCGAGCTCGAGCACCAGATGCAACGCGTTTCAGCGCTCGAAACGCCCCGTGTGGAGCTCGAGCACCTGGCCCGCGAGATCCGCGGAGCGCTCAAACGAAAAGCCGTGCGGCTGGCTCCCCATCCGCCCACGCCGGATCGCGAACGCGAGGAAGTGCTGTCCGCGCTCGAAGCCGCGAGTGGGAACATCACGCACGCAGCGCGGCGCTTGGGAATGACCCGTCAGGGTTTGAAGAAGAAGATGGTTCGACTCGGTCTCCGGGAAGCGGGGCGAGCGTGAACCGGATCGTGTACCTGCTGATTGGCTGGTCGGCGCTGGGATGCGACGGCTCGAGCCGGGCGGACGGAAACGCCGGGGCTGCTGGAAGCGGCGCTTCCGGGAATGGCGGAGCAGCGGGATCCTCGAACGTCGACTGTGCAGCCGACGCCCAGGGAGTGGCAGTGGCCGACGTCGATCTCGATGGATATCCGTCCTACGTGGTCGACGATTGTCGGCTGCTGTACGTGAGCCGCAAAAGTGGTGATCTCGTCCTCCGAGATCTCGCAAACGGCGACGAACAAACCATCGCTCCCGCATCCGAATCACCCCGCCGGCCCACGTTGCGCTCCCTCGTCATGGCCTGGGAAGCGGACGAGTCGGGCAAGAGCGTGGTGCGCGTGCGCGTGGACGGGGCGACTCAAACACTGGCCGGCAGCTTCGACGAGGCGGGCGAACCCCGCGCCACCGACGACGCGGTGGTGTTCACGGGATTTTCGAGCGCCGACGACAGCGATGTCTTCTTGTTCTCGGCGACCACGCAGGAGGTCTCCCTGGTGGCAGGGGGACCCGGTCAACAACGCTTTGCCGACGTATCGAAGACTCACGTGGCGATCAGCGACTTTTCCGAGGACCCCCTCGGCGTCTACTCGGGCGACGGAACTTCGCTCGCGGACATCATCGTGGTCGATCGATCGACCGGCACAGCCAGCGTTCGGGCCCTACCGGGCAAGCAGGCGTTTCCGATGCTCGGAAGCGAAGGGACGCTCGCGTATCTCGAGTGGCTCGAGGTGCATCCCGTGCCGAAACTCCAGGAGTACTCGCTCATGGCAGTGCCTCTTGCCGCTGTCGATCAACCGGGAACCGAGATCAGCCACGTATCGAGCGATCAAGCGGTGCGTCCCACCGCCAGCGCGGGCCTCGTCGAATGGGTGGTGCGCGACAGCGGGCAGAATTCTCTCTGGCGCTCTCTGGCAGACGGCTCCGGAACGCCGAGCGCGATCCCGCTCTCGGGAGCCGAGGTGCTCCACGCCCCGAGCGCATCGGCGAAGCTCACGGTGCTCGCCGTGCGACAAAACTGCGCTGAGCGAGCCCACCCTCGTGGCGATCTCGCGCTGAGTTGTCAAAAGCCACGAGTCGAGTCTTTCATCGCGACCGTGAAAAAGATCGTAATCCACGGCTCCGGAAGCTTCGATCGCCTGAAGATCGAAACCCATCCCGATCTTTCGGCGCGACCCGGCGAGGTCGTCGTCGCGACCAGCGCGGTGGGCGTGAATTACGCCGACTGCATCGTTCGCATGGGTCTGTACGAATCCGCGAAGAAGTACGTGGGCTGGCCGATCACGCCGGGCTTCGAGTTTGCGGGGCGCGTGAAAGAGGTCGGGCCGGACGTGACGGATCTCGCGCTCGGAAGCCGCGTGTTCGGAGTGACACGCTTCGACGGCTACGCGAGCGAGGTGCGCGTCCGGCGGCACCAGGTGTTCGCTATCCCCGACGGCATGGACGAACAGCACGCTGCGGGGTTCCCGAGCGTCTTTTTGACAGCGTGGTACGCGCTCGTGGAGCTCTGTCGCCTGCGTCCGAATGGAAATGTCCTCGTCCATTCCGCAGCCGGCGGCGTCGGCGGCGCGCTCGGGCAGATCGCGAAAGCCCACGGCTGTCGGACCGCCGGAGTGGTCGGCGGCCCGCACAAGATCGAGGCTGCCAAGAGCCACGGATTCGATCGAGTCATCGACAAGAGCAGCGAAGATCTCTGGGAAGCTGCCGAGGACTTCGCGCCGGATGGTTACGACGTGGTGCTCGATGCCAATGGCGTCGCGACCCTCGGGGAGAGCTATCGACACGTGCGATCGACCGGACGCCTGGTGATCTACGGCTTTCACAGCATGATGTCCCGAACGGGGGGCCGCCCGAACTACCCGAAGCTCGCGATCGATTGGCTCAGGACTCCGCGCTTCAATCCCCTGACCCTCACCAACGACAACAAGAGCGTCATGGCGTTCAACTTGTCGTATCTGTTCGACCACGCCGAGTTGCTCAGCGAAGGGATGGGGCTTTTGCTGGGCTGGCTCGGGGAGGGCAAGCTTCACGCGCACGACGTCGAGTGCTTTAGTTTCGAGGATGTGGCACGCGCCCACGAACGCATCGAGTCGGGTCGTACTGTCGGCAAACTGGTTCTCACACTCGATTCCTGACCATGGTCTTCGTATTCGGCACCACCGAGCGCGCGAAACAGCGGGGCGTGATCGTCGATCGCTGTCCGAGCTGTCTCGACCTTCATTGGTTTCTCCTGCTCGATCATCGACGCATGTGGCACCTCTACTTCATCCCGCTCGGCCGCGGACGGTTCGTGTACGCAAGCCAACGCTGCACGGCGTGCGACTCCGACATTCCCTTCGACGAGTCGAAGTTCGTCACCTCGCTTCCGGAGAGCGCGATGAACGAGCTCACGATCGACGAAGGCCTGCGACGCACCCAACCGGAGCTCGCGCGACGCTTCGATGCCATCGACGAGATCGAGACAGCAGGCCGGCGCGCGTACCGCGATACGAATGACGACAGCGGACAGAGGCTCCTCCAAGCATCCGCGGAGCGCTTGCGCACCCTCGAACGCCGCGGGGTGGACACCGAGCGATTCCTGGACCGATTCCGACGAATTGCCGCGCCTCTCGCCTGCCGAGCGCGAGTTGCTCTCTGCAGAGCTTCGGGGCTTTCACGACGCGGTCGTCGGCTGAGGCTTTGCGCGACGCGCAAGGTCGTGCTTGGCTCCGCCGCGATGCGAAACGCGGGTGTGTGTGTTTGCTTGATGTTTGCGCTCTCGGGCTGCGGAAGCAGTGACTCCGATGGTGCGGCGGCCGGCGGGGGCGGCAGTGCAGGAGCGGGCGGAAGCGGCGGTCAGCTCACGGACTCGGGCACGGATGGCGCCGTCGAGGATGCTGGCTCCGATGCGATCGCCGAAGGGGGCGTGCCCCAGCCGTTGCCGGAGGACATCGGGTTTTCCGCCGAGAGTCCCATCCCGTCGGGGGAGCAACTCTTGTTCAACGACTGGAACCCTCAACCGAATCTCGTGCTCTCGATCCAGCCCGACGGAACGGGGGAGACGCCGATTTTTTCTGCGTACCGCGTCTGGTCGATGGGCGTCTCCCACGACACGAACACGATCGCGTTCGCGTGCGGCGATCCGCTGCAAGAGGCGCACTATGGGCTCACCCTCGGCGACGCGATCCAGAACACGTGGCTTTACGATGTCGGGGCTCAGACCGCGAGCGTGCTTTCGTACGGAAACATCAACGACGAGTGTCATGCTTTCTCTGCGGACGATGCGCATATCTACGTGTGTCGTCGCTACGACTTCATGACGGACAACACGAACCACACCTATCGACTCGGTCGGCTCCAGAGCTCGGACGGCGCCTTCGAGTACCTGGGCCCCGATCTGCCGAACGAGCTCGAGCTTCATCCCCAGCCCACTGCCGACGAGAGCGCGGTCTTCTACACGATCGTCGAAGTTTCCGGGGGCAAGCAGACCCGTCGCATCATGAAGAAGGCACTGCCGGATGGCACTCCGGAGCTCGTGCGCATGGATGCTTCCGCCGGAGCCCTGTCCCCCGACGGCACCCGAATGGTGTTCGCGGACACCACCCAGCAAAGTCAGCTCTTCGTGATGAACGTCGATGGCTCGAACGTGGTCAAGGTAGCGACCCATCCCGGGACCAATCCGGCGTGGTCGCCCGACGGAACGAAGATCGCGTTTCTGTGGAGCGAGACGAACGGCTGCAATCACATCGAAACCGTTCTCGCAGACGGCTCCCAAGCCGACGCGCCATTCCGAGTTCGCGACTGTGGATCGGCGTTCGTGACCGACCTGGCCTGGATCGTCCGACCCTAGGAATCACCGCGCGGCGCGACCGGTTGATCGGTCGATCCGATGTTCCCTCCGCCGAGCTCACCGTACCGCGCCCGCATCCAGCATCGGAGGAACACGGGGACGCAGCCTTGCCGCGCGCGCCAACGAATCGCCTGGCGGGGCTGGTGGCGTCGGCGCCTCGCCGGCTGGTCTGCCCAGCTGCTGATCGTCGCCGCGATGCTCTGGCACCACCCACTGGGCCTCCTCGCGGCTCCCGCCGCCGGTACACTCGGGGTCGTCTACGTCCTTTATCGTTGCCCGCGCTGCCAGAACCACTTCGGATATGCCCTGTCGGGCCCCTGGTTCCCGCTGCGCCGCAGTTGTGCTCACTGCGGATTGCGAGTGGGACAGGATCCAACGGCGTAGAATGGGCGCCGTGCTGTCCTACCGCTTGGCAACCCTCGCGGACGCTGGGGATCTCGCGGAGCTGAACCGCCAACTCATCGAGGACGAAGGCTCCGACACCCAGAAGAGCCCCGCGGAGCTCGAGACGCGCATGCGGGGCTGGCTCTCGTCGGAGTACACCGGCGTGTTGTTCTACGACGCGGACCACGTCGCAGCGTACGCGCTCTATCGAGACAACGAAGGGCGCGGAGTCTACCTTCGTCAATTCTTCGTCGTCCGCGACCGCCGACGCCAGGGCGTGGGTCGGGCCGCGTTTCAGATGCTGCGGCGGGAGATCCTCGTCGGGACTCGCATCACGCTGGACGCACTGATCGACAACTCTCGCGCGACGGGGTTCTGGGAAGCGATGGGGATGACGGAGTACGCGCGCATGTATGCGCTGGACGGGTGATGGCTGGGCACGTCCTCGATGACTCCGCTCTCGGCATCGAACCCCTCGCCTGACGATGGTCTACCGGATCCCGGCTCGCTCGCAGATCGTCCTACCGGCCAGGTCGAAAATCACGGCCTACATTTGGACCGTTTGGTTCGCGACTCTCGCTGGATGGGTGGCGGCGCTCTCCGTGGACGATCCGTGGCGCCTGCGAGCAGCGTGCGTCGCAGTCGTCTTTTGCGCGGTTGCTACTGGCGCGTTGATTTCGAAGGTCCCGCACAAGGACTCGCTTCGAGCTCGCGCTCGACAGCTGGACGCTCTCCGTCCATCGCATCGTGGGGTCGCAGCGGGAGAAGCTCGGAGCGATCACCGTCAGTGACGGCGTCCGCATCGGCGTTCATGTCCCCGACGACGAACTGGCGTCGCTCGAGTTTGCCGTCCGCCTCGAGGCGGGTGGGAGCTCCGTGAGCTTTCAACCGGGTGGACGGGCGGCCCCCACCCTGCGAACCATCACTTGGTTCCTCGAAGCGCGGGGCGTCGAGGTAGAAATCGACTGAAGCGACAAAGATCGAAGAACAGCGGGACAGAGCGATTGTCATGGACCCGCTCGTCGGGCGCTGTTACCGAAGCGTCATGGTGTCGGGCCGTCGGGCGGTAATTCAGTCTGCCATCGGCGAGGTCCTCACGTCGGATCCCACGCTCGGCGACCCGTGTGTGACGCTGGATGCGGCATCGAACCCCGCGGCATGGGTCCAGGTGACCCGTGAGATGATCAACGCTGCGTATCCCCACACCGAGGAACCGCTGGCCAAGCTCGAAAGCTTGGGCCTGTCACCCCTCGAGCTCGTGACCTGGGAGCCCAAGCAATACGCGACGTTCCACCATGTGGGGGTTTCACTGGAAGCCCTTGCCGCGTTCGTCGGATGGATACCTGGCCCAAGTCCTGGGCTGCGGCGATCCCAGCGTGAGCGCCACGATGGAAGACCTGGGCTAGACCTCGGCTAGAGCGGCGGCGGAAGCGGCAGGGTCGGCACGATGGGTTTGTCGTCCGACGCCCCATTTTCGAGCGGTCGCCACGCGCATTGCGGATCGAACCGGCGCCCGGTAAACAGGCTCCGCCATGGACTTCATCTTCACGATGCAGGAGGTGACGAAGGTTCACCCTCCGGACAAAAAGGTTCTCGAAAACATCAACTTGGCGTTCTTTCCCGGCGCCAAGATCGGCGTCATCGGCGCCAACGGTTCCGGCAAGAGCTCGCTGCTCCGAATCATGGCAGGGGTGGACAAGGAATTCCTGGGCGAGGCAAAGCCCCATCCAGGCATCAAGGTCGGCTACTTCGCGCAGGAGCCCGATCTCGGCAGCGCGAAGACCGTGCGCGAGGCCGTCGACGAGGCGGTGAGCGACGTGAAGGCCCTCGTGACGGAATTCGAAGAGCTCAGCATGAAGCTCGGCGAGCCGATGAGCGACGACGAGATGAACAAGCTCCTCGAGAAGCAGGGCGCGCTCCAGGACAAGATCGAGGCGCAGGACGCCTGGAACCTCGATCAGCGGGTGGACGTGGCGATGGAAGCGCTGCGCTGTCCACCCTCGGACGCGGAAATCGAGCACCTTTCCGGCGGCGAGAAGCGTCGCGTTGCGCTGTGTCGGATCCTGCTGGGTCGCCCGGACATGCTGCTCCTCGACGAGCCCACCAACCATCTCGATGCCGAGAGCGTCGCGTGGCTCGAGCGCTTCTTGCACGAGTACACGGGCACCGTGGTCGCCGTGACCCACGATCGCTACTTTCTCGACGACGTCGCCGAGTGGATCCTCGAGCTCGATCGCGGCCGAGGCTATCCGTTCAAGGGCAACTACACCGGGTGGCTCGAGCAGAAGAGCGCTCGCCTCCAGTTGGAGGAGAAGCAGGAGAGCGCACGCCAGCGAAAGCTCAAGCAGGAGCTCGACTGGGTCCGCGCCAGCCCCCGCGCGCGTCAGGCCAAGAGCAAGGCGAGGCTCGCGGCATACGAGGAGCTGTTGAACCAAGCCAACCAAGGAGCGCGGGGACGCCGGTGAGATCAGCATTCCTCCCGGACCCCGCCTCGGCGACCTGGTGATCGAAACCGAAGCTTTGAGCAAGGGATTCGGAGACCGCCTACTGATCGACGAGCTCACGTTCCGCTTACCGCGAAGCGGCATCGTCGGAGTCATCGGACCGAACGGCGCCGGCAAGACGACGCTATTTCGAATGATCATCGGTCAGGAAACGCCCGACTCGGGCGCGCTCAAAATCGGCGAGACGGTGAAGATCGCGTACGTCGACCAGAGCCGCGATTCCCTGAGCGCCGACCACAACGTGTGGGAAGAGATCTCGAAGGGCGAGGACAAGATCGAGCTCGGCAAACGCGAAGTCGCGTCCCGCGCGTACTGCTCCTGGTTCGGCTTCAAGGGCAGCGACCAACAGAAGCGGGTTGGAAGCCTCTCGGGCGGAGAGCGCAATCGCGTGCACCTTGCCAAGCTTCTGCGCGAAGGCGGGAACCTGATCCTGCTCGACGAGCCGACCAACGATCTCGATGTCGACACGTTGCGTTCCCTCGAAGGCGCCCTGCTGGATTTCCCCGGCTGCATCGTGGTCATCACCCACGATCGCTGGTTTCTCGATCGGATCGCGACCCACATCCTGGCATTCGAGGGCGAGAGTCACGTCGAGTGGTTCGAAGGCAACTACCAGGACTACGAGGCGGATCGGAAGCGACGCCTCGGCCAGGACGCGGATCAGCCACATCGCATCAAGTACAAGAAGCTCCGCGCTTAACCGCCGGTGCTCGTGATCGTGCCGCTCAGGGCAACAGGCGCCCGACGAGCTGGCGCGCGAGAGAATCGAACACCGGCACGTAGGCGTGGGCGGGGCTCGTCGGTCCGAGCGTCTTCGGGCATGCGGACGAGACGATGGCGTTCGGTCCGAGATCGCGTGCCACCTCGAGCTGGCGTACACCGGGATAGGCCTTGGCGTAGCGCTGCACGGTGCTGTAGGAGCCGTCGGTGCCCTGGCACAGGGGGCTCATCAGCGTGCTGGGGTCGGGGTTGCTAAAACAGTCACAACCCGAACCGGTGGAGACGCTGGTGCAATCACGCGGCGTGGGTAGCTCGAAGATGCACGCGTATTGAAGATCATTGTTCATGAAAATGTTGGACTCGTGGCCGTTGATTGGGTTCGCGCCCGGAGCCGAGTTGGGATCGGCGAGTGCCGCGTTCGTGGCCGGATTGGTTCCACTGCGAGGGAGGATCGATTCGACCATCAACGGATCATCGGGCTCGTCAGCGAGGTTCCACGTGTCGCATACCCCGTCGGCGCCCATGTTCTGGCACGTGGGGGTGATCCAATCCCAGCGGCCCTTCTGCGCGAGCTCGTCGGAGGTCAGATAGGTGAGCGCGGGTCCGCTGATGCGAATCGTCCGTCGCCAGATCCTGCCAGGGCACACCGACGATGGGAACGAACAGCACGTTGTTCGGCGAGCGAGTCTTGCCCTGCCCGGTGTAGTCCGTGAAGAGCGGGTTTGGCACCAGATTGCCCTGGCGGTCCTCGATCTGCTGCTTGGTGAGGCCGTCGACGTAGCGGCGAGTGGGATACAGGCCGTCGACGCCGAAGCGCTGTCTTCTGATTGTAGCAGCGGAGGTTCAGGTGGTCGCTGAGATCGTCGTTGGGGCCGAGCGCGCACGACGGGATCGGTCGCGGTGTCCGCACAGCCGGCGGGCGTCGGCTCGGCGCTCTGACACGATCGGCAGCAGGGTCCGTTCGGATCGGTTTCACAGGCGGAAGTTCCTCGCGGCAAGTGAAACGCTGGCCGCCCCCACTCCCTGGCGCGAAGACCCAGTACTGCCCGCCCTCTTTCATCGAGCAATCGTTTTCGTCCGAGAGCAACACGACGATGACCGCGGAGTCGGGTCGTAGGAAGTCCTTGCGCTGCTGGAGCACGACCTCGTCGACGCCCGTCATCTCCGCGAGCCCATCACTACCGACCGAGAAACCGAGAGGGGGCTCCGGATCGATCAAGAACCGGTACCAGCTCTCGAGAGAGGCCTCGTATCCGCAGCCCTGCTCCCCCGCGCCTGAACGTGGGTCTGGAAGTTGGAGATGAGCGCTATACGTCGGGCTGGCCGCCAAACTTGTTGTCGGGGTCCCACCAGAGGAATCCGAGGTTCTGGAAGCTCTCGAGGCCCGGCCGCAATTGCCCGACGAGATGTCCTTGATCGTTGGGCGTGCCAGAACGTACCGTCACCGCAGATGTCCGCACCATGCCCGCCCAAGCTCGAAGTGATGACCCCGAAGTGGATGTCCTTCACGGGCGCGTAGAGTGGCTTTCCGCTGCCATCGACGGGCGGCGTGGTGAGTGCGCTCACCAGAGCGGGCAGTGCCTCGGCCAACACCACCTGCTTGTCGGCCATGCTGATCGAGTTATCGACCATCACGAGCACGTCGGCCTTGTCCGTCGGCTGGGGAACGACGACCTTGCCGCCGGTTCCGCCGCTACCGCCGGTTCCGCCGCCGCCCAATCCGCCGTTGCCCGACCCGCCATTCCCTCCCGGACCCGAGTTGTCGTTCGTCGAACCGCCGCATCCGACGACGAACAGGGCAAGCGCCGCAACGAGCCAGTACCTCATCTCATCCTCCCGATTTGTCAGTGACAGGCGTTCTCGACTGCACGCGCTCGTTTCACGACGGCCGGATCGATGTCCGGTGTCCCGGCAACTTCCCGCGCAAGGCTCCGAGCCTTGTCGCAATCGTTCTTCGATTGAGCGAGCTGAGCGAGCCCGAGCTTGGCCTTCGCACGGGTGTCCGCGTCCTTGGAGCTGGCGAGACCACTCAGCGCCTTTTCGGCTCGGGTGTCGTCCTTTGCGTCGAGCGCTTCGTCCACTTCACGCCAGGAGCTCGCAGCGGCCACGGGATCATGAGTGGGGGTCGCTTTGGAAGACTTGCTCGCAGAGGTGGTCGCTGGCTTGCTCGTCGGACCCTGCTTGATCTCGGGCTTCGGCTCCTCGGTTTCGACGACCGAAGCTTTCTCCTTTGCTGCGGGAGCTCGGCTCGCCCCGTGCTTTTCGGTCGGCGGAACCACGCTCGGCTCTCCGCCCGCCCGGTCGACCTTCGGTGTGGGAGCCGGTCGGCGTCCGCCTTCTTCCGAGAACAGGCCGCCACTCGACGCCCACGCGAGCGCGCCGATGAGCACGACCGCAAATGCGAGGATTGCGACCGGACGCCTCGAGGTGCGTCGTCCAGCATTGATGCGCATCCGGCGCGCGATGCGCTGCGCGGCTCGTTCGGTTTGTTCGTCGCCGGGGCGGGTCTTGTCCCATACCTCCCGTGCAACGCTGAGAACTCGTTCTTCGCGAGCGGTCATGGTGCCGCCTCCTGAAATAGTGGGTCGTCGCCCAAGAGGTCGGCGAGCTTCTTCCTGCCGTCGCGCAAACGGGATCGCACCGTGCGCTCGTTCGTCCCGACGATGCCGGCTACCTCTTTCATTTCGAGACCTTCCAGATCGTGAAGCACGAGCACCGCGCGCTTGGCCGGTGGCAGCGTATCGAGGGCATGGTGCAGCTTCTTCGCGCGCTCGAGCTCTTGCACGCTCCCTTCACCATCCCAATCCCCCTCGGGCTCGATATTCTCGTCTTCGGCTGCGAGGCGAAAGCGCAGTCGCCAACGCCGATACCAGCGGTCGTGATCGATGAGAGTGCGGTAAGCGATGCCATAGGTCCACGTGGAGAGCTGGGAGCGACCTTCGAAATCTGGGCCAGGAGCGCAGGGCCCGCTCGGCCGCCGATTGAACCAGGTCGTCGAGGTCCGGCCGCCCGCCCGCTAGACCCCGGAGCTGGCGATACAGCAGGCGGAGGAGGTCAGCGGGCACCTCGCGTACTTCCTGTCGATCGGGAAGGTCCACGACTTCGAGGTCCAGAGTTGCAGGGCGGGGAGGGGGCACTGGGTCCAGCGTCTCCCAAGGTTAGTCGATTGAGCATGGCTCTGGGATCGGCCGCGGGAACGTCCTAGATTTCCGCTCTCGTGCGTCGGTTGGCTAAAACCGCGGCTTTTCTCGGGGTGTTCGCTGTCTCGACGCGCGCGGCCGCGGTCGAAATCAACGTCGATTGCGCCCGACTGGGGCAAAAGGACGCCGAAGAGCTCCGCGCGAGGGCACGCCTGACCGTGAAGAACGCGAAGAAGCTCCCTCGCTCTTTGCTCTTTGCCTGCGATGGGGAAAGTTCACAGGTCGTCTGGGACGGTCCGCCCCTCGAGCTCATTCGGGTGAAAGACGATGCCAGCCTGCTCGAAGCGTTCCTCGACGCCCTCGAGGCACGCACGCGCATCACGGGTCGCGTCGTTCGCGGCACGGAACCCAATCGCATTCCGCCGCCGACGCCTGGAGAAACGCCGACCTGGGAAGAGCCTCAGGAAGCGCCGCCACCGGAAACGCCAGCACTCCCCAACGGAGGCTTTGGACTGGCGCTCGCGATCGAGACAACCGGAGAACCCCTGGGACCGCAGATTGGGCCAAAGCTCGACGTGGCCCTGGGCAAGAACCCATTCGCGATGACGATCTGGGAATCCGCGCGCCTGGGACGCGCTCGCGATCGCTACGATACATTTCTGTTCGACGTCGGTGCCGGAGTCGCGTGGGGCGCACCGTTCAACTCCGGTTACCCAGTGGGCGCCGTTGTCGGCGGGGGTCTCGAATGGTTCAGCGTTGCTTCGTCGACCCAATCCACCGCGACCCTCGCAGCCGGACTCCGGGGCGCCGTGACGGTTTCGCCCTTCGCGCTATGGCTGGGAGTGGACGGACGGCGACGCTTCACTCCCGAATCCGCCGGCGAGCTGGTGGACGTGAAGGTTCCGCGTTACTCGCTGATCGTGAGCATCGGAGTGGTCCTCTTGGTCGAGGGCGGTTGGAAGCTCGGCACGTCCGACGAGGGATCAGGCTCGTGAAAACGGTAACGAGTCGAGGTCGACGTTTCCGCCGGTGATCACGACTCCCACGCGACCCAGACCTGGCATCGAGCGAAATACGTCGGCCAAAACCGCTGCCACACCCACCGCGCCGCTCGGTTCGACGACGATCTTGAGCCGCTCGAACGAGAGCCTCATGGCTTTGACAATTTCGTCGTCACTCACGGTGACGATGCGATCGACTAAGTCGCGCACGACAGGCCACGTGTGCTCTCCGAGGCCGGTGCGGAGTCCATCCGCGATGGTCTTGGGATCCGTCTGGGGGAGCAGCTTGCCGGCCGCCTTGCTCCGAGCGGCATCGTCCGCGCCAATCGGTTCGGCGCCAAACACGCGCAAATCCGGCTGCAAGGTCTTGGCGGCGATCGCAATGCCGGAGATCAGCCCTCCACCACCGATGGGTACGACGATCGCTTCGAGCTCGGGAACTTGATCGATGAGCTCGAGGGCCACCGTCCCCTGCCCCGCGATCACATCGGCGTGATCGTAGGGCGGAATCAGCGTGGCACCGGTGTCCTTGGCAACCTGGCGCGCAGTGCTCTCTCGTGATGCCTGGGTGGGCTCGCAGGGCACGACCTCGGCTCCATAACCCAAGACGGCCGTGCGCTTCACGTCGGGCGCCGTGGTCGGCATCACGATGTGAGCGGCGATCCCCCGCAGTCGTGCGGCCAGTGCCACGGCCTGAGCATGGTTTCCGCTCGAATGAGTCACCACCCCGCGACGGGCCACATCGGGGTCGAGCTTCATGATGGCGTTGCAAGCTCCGCGAAACTTGAACGCGCCCACACGCTGAAAATTCTCGCACTTGAAGAACACCTTGCGCCCTGCGAGACGGTTCAGGGTGCTCGAGGTGAAAACCGGTGTCTTGTGCGCGTATTGCGCAATGCGATCCCGCGCTTCGCGGATTGCATCGAGATTCGTGACATGAGCGGTGGGCATTGGCGCGGAGGGTAGTCCCAATTCGCGTCCTGGGCGAAGGGGTGTCGAGAGACACAGCGCGTCATTTCGACGAGCGCCCGTTGCTCCAGGGCTGGCGCGTCGCGCTCCCTCTCCGGATCCCATGCCTCCAAGTCGTCTGGCGTAGACACACGACAACCGAGACCCGACGCGTCCGAAAGACCGCCTAAGAATCCCCCGATTCCTTCCGCCCTTCCACCCCTTCGGCCCTTCGGGTGTCAGGAAGCGCGTCGCCTTCCTGTGAATTCGCCGTGAAATCGCCATGGAAAAAAAGCGGCACCCACGTTGGGTGCCGCCAGGCTGGGGTTCGTATGGGGGGACTCAGGAATTCTGCTTCTTCTGCTTCTTCTGACCCTTGCCGTGCTTGTGTGCTTTCTGAATCAGCTGCTTGACCTTCGCTTGTTCTGCGGGAGTGAGGATCTGGGCAACCTCTTTCTGCTGACGCTCCCGGATGCTCTTCATCTTGGCGCGACTCGCGGCGAGCGCTTGCTTCGCCTTGGTGTCGTTCGCGTTCTTCTTCAGGGCGGCTCGATTCGCTTTGACATCGCCGTGCACGGTTCGCATCTCACCGCGATACTTCTTCACGACGGCCACGACGCGCTTGGCCTTGGCTTCGCTGATGCCCTCCTTCTTCATCGCTTCGATGATGCGTGCTTCACGCTTCGCCGCTTTCTCCTTGTGTGCCTTGGCGGCGGCCGGGGACTTCGCTCCATGAGCGCCGTCGGCGAATGCGGGCGCAGCGAGCAGGCTGAGAGCGAGGACGGTGGCAATGACTTTGAGGGGGCGCATCGGTTTTGTTTTCTCCTTGTGGACCGCGTCGTCGCGGACTCACCCTGCACATGCCGGAGGGGTGGGGGCCGTTAAGGCTTTCCTTTTGCGCCATGAATTCCGGTACTTGGCGTTTCGGCTACAGTCGAATCCGACCCATGAGCGACGACCGCAAGGAAAAGCTCGCCCGTCTCGACCAGGGCTTCACCCACGCGGTACCCCACAATCGGGCTCTGGGGCTTCGCTTCGTGGACTTCGAGGAGGGTGAGGCAACGATCGTCTTGCCGTTCGCCGAGCACCTGGTCGGCAACCCAACGACGGGCGTTCTCCATGGAGGCGCCATCACGAGCTTGCTGGACGCGACCTGCGGGGCGGCAGTGTTCATGAAGCTCGGGCTGCCAGCTCCCATCGCTACTCTCGATCTGCGAATCGACTACTTGAAGATGGCCGAGCCGCGACGCGATGTTCGCTGCAAGGCACAGTGTTACAAGCTGACGCGCACCATCGCATTCGTCCGCGGATTGGCCTTCCACGACGACGAAAGCGATCCCATCGCGGCGGCCGCCGGGAGCTTCGTCGTTCAAAGCAAGGGCCCGCCCATCATAGGGCGCACCTCGTGAGCTCGCTGGTCGATCTGATCACGAAGGCGAAGTCGAGCGGCGACTTCCACGAGCTGACCGAAGCAATCCCCTACGCCAAGTGGCTCGGCATCGGGGCCAAGCTCGAAAACGGAGAGCTGATCGGGACCCTGAAGTTTCACAAGGACCTGATCGGCAATCCCGTCCTTCCCGCGCTCCACGGGGGAACCATCGGAGCTCTACTGGAATCGACCGCGACTTTTCGCCTTTTTTGGGAGGCGGAAACCGTCGTCCTGCCGAAAATCATCAACCTGACGGTCGCCTATCTCCGCTCGGGTCACCCGGTCGATACGTACGCTCACGCGGTCATCACGAAGCAGGGACGTCGCGTCGCGAGCGTGCGTGTGGAGGCGTGGCAGGAGGATCGCAATCGGCCGATCGCGGGCGGGATCGTGAACCTTCTCATCGTGCCACCGACATGATTTCCGTCGTGCACCCCGCAAGATGTGCGCCCATGGGGCGGCCAAATCCATGTAGCCTAGCGCCCGTCAGTCTTGAAGCTCGCCATCCCCAGAGAAATCCGCGCCGGTGAACGTCGTGTGGCCGCGACGCCGGAAACGGTGGCGCGGTTTTGTCGCCTCGGTTTCGAAGTGCTCGTCGAGGCCGGTGCGGGGGAAAAAGCTTCGTTCCTCGACGAAGATTATGTGACGGCCGGCGCCAGCATCATCGACGACACCGAGAAGCTCTGGTCGAGCGCCGAGATCGTCCTGAAGGTGCAACCCCCGGAAGAGCATTCAGCGCTCGAGCGTCACGAGGTCGACCTCCTTCCGGAGGGAGCGATCCTCGTGAGCTTTCTGTTCCCGGCGAAGAACACGGCTCTCATCGAGAGGCTCGCCGCGCGCAAGGCCACCGCGATCGCGATGGACCAGGTGCCGCGCATCACCCGCGCGCAGAAGATGGACGCGCTCTCGTCGATGGCAAACATTGCCGGCTATCGCGCGGTGATCGAGGCTGCGAGCTTCTTCGGGCGCTTCTTCACGGGACAGATGACGGCGGCCGGCAAAGTACCCCCCGCCAAAGTCTTGGTGATCGGCGCGGGAGTCGCCGGCCTGGCAGCCATTGGTGCGGCACGAGGCCTCGGAGCCATCGTGCGCGCGTTCGACACGCGACCGGAAGTGCGGGAGCAGGTAAAGAGCCTCGGAGCCGAAGCCCTCGAGGTCGATTTCGCTGAGGACGCGTCTGGCGAAGGCGGCTACGCAAAACAAATGAGCCCGGCGTTCATCGCCGCGGAGATGAAGCTATTCAGTGACCAAGCTCGAGACGTCGACATCATCGTCACGACCGCTCTGGTGCCTGGAAAGCCCGCTCCGATCCTGATCACCCGGGACATGGTCGAGAGCATGAAGCAGGGATCGGTGATCGTGGACCTTGCCGCCGAGAGCGGCGGAAACTGCCAGGTCACGCACCCGGGCGAGGTCTATGAGCATCACGGCGTCGTGATCATCGGCTACGTGGACCTGCCGAGCCGGCTCGCTCCCACCGCCAGTCAGCTCTACGGCACGAACCTGTTCCATTTGCTGGCCGACATGGGCGGCGGCAAGAGCTTTCACATCGATCTCGAGGACGAGGTGGTGCGTGGTGCGCTGGTCTTGAAGGATGGCGAGCTGATGTGGCCGCCACCGAAAAAAGTGGTCGCTGCCGAGCTCAAAGCTCCCATGCCGCGCATCCCCAGCACGGTTCCTCCGGCAGAAGCGAAGAAGCAGGAGCAAGTGGAAGCTCCCTGCAAGAAGAGCTCTCCCGTCGGAACGGTGATTGGCGTCTTGGCGGGTGCAGCCGCGCTCGTGGGCCTCGGCCTGGTCGCGCCGCCCAGCTTGCTAGCGCACGTCACGGTGTTCGTACTGGCTTGCTTCGTCGGGTGGCAGGTCGTGTGGAACGTGACCCCCGCCCTGCACACGCCCCTCATGAGCGTCACCAACGCGATCAGCGGGATCATCTTGATCGGCGGGATGCTCCAGATCTCCGGTCCGCTCAGCTCGGCGGCGACCATTCTCGGTGCCATTGCCGTGCTGATCGCGACCGTGAACATCTCTGGTGGCTTCCTCGTTACTCAGCGGATGCTGCGAATGTTTCACCAATAATGCCCCAGAGCCTTCTCACCATCGCCTATCTCACCTCCGGGGTGCTTTTCATCTTGAGCCTCGGCGGGCTCAGCAAGCAGAAGTCGGCGCAACGCGGAAATCTGTTCGGGATCATCGGCATGCTGATCGCGCTGGGCGCAACGGCGGCCGGCCACGGGGTCACGGGCTATCCGCTGCTCGTGGTCGCCGTGGGCGCCGGCGCGCTCTTGGGAGCTCTGCTCGCCGCACGCGTCGCGATGACCTCGATGCCGCAGCTGGTCGCCATCCTGCACAGCTTCGTCGGTGCCGCAGCGGTCCTGGTGGGGATCGCCAGCCATCTCGCTCCCCCGGAGCACTTGAGTCACGTCGAAGCCTTGATCCACGAGGTCGAGGTGTATGTCGGCGTGTTCATCGGTGCGGTGACGTTCACCGGCTCTGTCGTCGCGTTCGGCAAGCTGCAAGGCCTGATTGGCAGCAAGCCCCTGCTCTTGCCGGCACGCCACTGGTTCAATCTCGCGATGGTTGGCGCCGCCGTCTGGCTGGGCGCGAGGTTCCTCGTCGGCCACGAGGTGGAGTCGCTGCTCATCATGACGGCCATCGCCGGAGTGCTGGGGGTTCACTTGGTGATGGCAATCGGCGGAGCGGACATGCCCGTCGTGGTCTCGATGCTCAACAGCTACTCCGGGTGGGCGGCGTCCGCGGCGGGCTTCATGCTCGACAACGACCTCTTGATCATCACCGGAGCGCTCGTCGGATCGAGCGGCGCAATCCTCAGCTACATCATGTGCCGGGCGATGAATCGTTCGTTCCTCAGCGTGATCTTCGGAGGCTTTGGCGCCGACGAAGGGGCTGCACCGAAGAAGGGCAGCGAGCCCGCTGGCGAAGCCGTCAGCATCGAAGCGGCGGAGACGGCCACGCTGCTGTCCAAGGCCAAGAGCATCGTGGTGGTTCCCGGCTACGGCATGGCGGTGGCCCAAGCCCAATACCCGCTCTGGGAAACCATGCGTCTGCTCAAGGATCGGGGCGTCAAAGTTCGGTTCGCCATTCATCCGGTTGCGGGACGGCTGCCGGGCCATATGAACGTGCTCCTGGCCGAGGCCAAGGTGCCCTACGACATCGTGCTCGAGATGGAGGAAATCAACCCAGATTTCCCCACCACCGATGCAGTGCTCGTGATCGGAGCCAACGACATCGTGAACCCGAGCGCCCTCGACGATGCTTCGAGCCCGATTTACGGCATGCCAGTACTCGAAGTGTGGAAAGCGAAGTCCTGCATCGTGATGAAGCGCAGCATGGCGAGCGGCTACGCGGGAATCGAAAATCCGCTGTTCTTCAAGGAGAACACCCGCATGCTGTTCGGGGACGCCAAGAAGACCGTAGAGGCGATCTTGGCCGAGCTCCGCGGCAAAAAAGACGCCGCCGACGCTGCGTGATCACTCCGGGATCGCGACGACCACGATCGTGTTGTTGTGATAGCCGTCCAGGCGCTTGGTGGTATGCGCCACTTCCCCATAGCTGACGAATCCGGCGATCGGCACATCCGGGAACACCGAGCGCACTGCAGCGATTTCGTCGGGGTAGCGCTCGCCGAGAACCAGATTGCGGCAGACGCAACTGAAAACCAACACGCCCGCGGGCCGCGTAACTCCGAGTCGCGATCGCGCTTCCTCAGCCGCTTGAGTTGCCGCCGCCAGGATCTCGTCGTGCTCGCCTCGAACGATGCACACGCTCGAACCCTCGGGAACTTCTCCGCTGAACCGAAGCGCGGTTTCGGAGACGACGGCCAGCGGGGCTCTCACCCGCACGAGATCCTCGAAGAGCAGCACGCCAATCTCGTTTTCGACCAGGAATTGCGGCTGATTGGTGGCATCGAAGTCCACTCCCCGCTCCCGCGCGTAGTCCCGATACACATCCACGGCCGGCCGACCATCGATCTCGAAGACGACGTGACCCTCCGCACGGGTTACCGTCATGCGCCGGCTCGCCGGTTTCACGCCGTGCGCCAGCCCGATGGCAAAGGGTCGATCCGTCACGATGCGTGCCGACGCGATCGCTTGGGCGAACACGCGCTGATTGACACCGATCACGGTCTTCTCGAAATCACGCTCGTCACCCGCGCCCGCGCCAACGATGTGAGCGCCGCTGGTACCGATGGCAAGAGCCACGATCTTTTCGAGCAGGGGTGACAGGCCGTCTCCGAGCAGCAAGAAGTTGACAGCACGACCGCGCGGGTCCGTCGAGTTCCGGAGACCGAGCTTGTCGGTCAGCGCTGCAACGTCGGATCCATTCGGCGCCGCAAGGGTCACCTTGTGACCGCCGATGCCTCCGAGGAGCATCACGCACACGCCGCCGTGCATGACGCCCTGTTCGGTGATCTCTCCCGCCGTCGAGCAACCGATGAAGTCCGTCGATGGGAGAACCGCTCGTGCTGCCTCGAAGGCTGCGCTCATCGAAAATCGAGGCGAAACGAAAAGGATCCCCAACGCGGCGCGACTTGCGAATGCCTGCTGGGCATGTGCCAGGGCTTCTCGAACCGCGGAGCTCACATCGTCGGCGCTGGACGCACCACTGCCACACACGGTTTTCGTGCGCGAAGCAGCGGCGCGGACGCTCGACAAATGAGACACGTTTCCTCCCTCTTCCTCCCTGACAGGCGGGCCCCCGGACACGGACCCCACCGACTCGAGTAGCTTAGGGACGTTTTCGGCGCGATCAACACCTCTGGAGAATCAGCGGCAGATTCGCGACGATCTGCCAGTCGAGCGTTGACAGCTTCCCGGGGGGGCGGTTCCGTTTGCGCATGCATCACCGCGTTTGGCCGCTTCTCGTGATTCTTTCGAGCTGTACGCCTCCCCCAGCCTCCCAACCACCCACCGCTGCGCCAACGAGCGAGCCCGGCCCGGTGGCTACCCATGCCCCGGCTGAAATCGCGACAGCTGAGCCGACGGCGGCTCCTCCAGCCTTGGTCGAGGACCCGCCGAACATCGAAGTCACGGGCACGACCGGCTGGCCGCAGTTTCACGGAAACGTTCAGCGGACGGGATCCTCGAGCGCCAACATGATGCTGAACAAGCCCCGCATCGCGTGGAAGAGCCGGGTGGGGATCCAATCTTGGCTCAACGCTCCCATCACGCTCGGCAAGACGCTCGTGGTCGTCCCGAGCTCGGGGAAGACCCATGACAAGCCGGATCCAGGCGATGGCGTCGTCGCGCTGGATCTGAGAACTGGCAAACGCGCATGGTTTGCGCACTTCGCTCAGGACGCAAATGGGGTGGCCGCGAACGACCAGTTCGTGTTCGCAACGTCGGACGACGAGCACCTCTACGCCCTCGACATCAAGACCGGCAAGGTGGTCTGGAAGGCTCGGGGCTCGGGCAAGATGTACACGCATCCCCTCTTGATCGGCGATCTGGTCGTCGTCGGCGACGCGGGCGGCTACGCGCGAGCCATCGCGACCGCGGACGGCAAGGAGCGCTGGAAGGCCCAGCTCACGGGCGCCATCCGCGGAGGTGCGGCTTCCGACGGCAAGAACATCTACGTGGCATCGGAAGGCGGTGATGTCGCGGCGTTCTCCCTGTCAGGCAAGCAGATCTGGAAGCAAGCGGTGAAGCGCCACCCATGGAGTGGCAAGGGACGGGATGTTCCCGTCCAGATCTACTCGCCGCCGATCGTTGCGAAGGACACGCTGATCATACCGTTCGCGCGGGACACCTATTACACCGGCGAGCCGGCGATTTACGGCCTCGATATCAAGACCGGGAACGTCACCTGGCGTGCCAAGGGCGCTGACGATTGGGGCAACATTCGCTCGACGCCGGTGCTGATTGCCGGAATGTTGGTCTACGCGGAGCCGTATTCCGGAGACATCGTCGGAGTCGCGGCGTCGACGGGGCGAGTAAAGTATCGCGTCACCGTGGGGGCTTGCTACTTTCCGTCCTGGGCATCGCCCGCAGCCGCTGGGGATCTCGTGTACGTGCCACGCTTCGACGGCACGGTCTACGCCGTGCACGCGCTTTCCGGCAAGGTCGCGTGGCAAATCTACATCGGTGATTCGAGCCAGGCGGGCAGCAACGGACCGAAGCCCGGTGGCAACCAGTGTGAATGGACCGTCGCGAGCGGCTCCCCAACGTACTCACCGGCAGCGGTCGCGGAAGACGGCACGCTGCTGGTGGGCAACGAAGAGGGCTATCTGTACGCGATTCGGTGATTCGTCAGTTGTTCGCGAACATGTCCTGGCAAGTGCCCGAGCCGTTGCCGTTGGGAGTGCACTGACCAAACGAGGCGACCTGGCACGCGATGTCGGGACACAGCACGCCTTCGCCGCAGCCTTGGGCGTTCCACGCTGCTTGGATCTCTTTCAGTGTGCCGAGGGTGCTCTGGTTCGCGGCGCTCACGTACGTTTGCCCGCACGGACACGCCAGCGCGTCGTCTACGAGCTCGGTGCATTGCTCGATGTCGACATTTGGATTGCACTCTTTTGCCTTGGCCAGAGTTTCGGCATACGCGGGCTCGAGCGCCGAGCACGGCGCGCCTCCGCTGCCGGGGGTGCCCGCCGAGCCGCCCGTCGCTCCGGTACCCGGCGTTCCAGCAGTTCCTCCGCTGGCGCCGCCAGCCCCGGTTCCGCCGCTGCCGCCGCTGCTCCCGGCGCCACTGCCTCCGCTTCCGGCGCTCGCTCCGGAACCCGCCGCTCCGCCTGTACCTCCGCTCGAAGACTGTCCACCGCAACCCAGGAGAGCGATCGCTCCCAGTGAAACCATCCACCAACGTGTGTGCATCAGCGTTCCTCCGGCTCAGTCTGTGCCAACTCGGGCGCGCTCGTCAGTGCCCGCAGCCGAGATGACGATGTAGAAGCCATTCGAGGGCTGACTTCGCAAGAGTCGCGCCAGCTATTCGCTGCCGCCCACCGGGCGCTCGGCTGGGGGAGCGGGAGGCGGCGCGGGACTCGGCGTCACGACGGGAGCTCGGGTGGCGGGTGGCGCCGGGTCGATGGGTTTCGGAAGACCCGCCGTGGTCAGGGCGGCCGTCGCGGATTCCTGCATGTCGAGAGGAGCTTCGACCTCCGCAGTGCCGGCGTCCCCGGCAACTGGGGTGAGCTCGATCTCGTCCCCTTCGTCGCTCTTTCCATTACCGAGTGTCGGCGCGGGAGTGTTCTCGACGCTGCGATCGAGCTCGGGAGTATCCCATGCGGCTTCGATCACGTGGAGCGCCTGCGCCATGTACGAGATGTGCGTGCAATGCGCGTACTCGTTCGTGCCCTGGAATGACCAGAGGTGAAAGCCTTTGACGTCGACGGTGCCGACCTGCCCGAAACGATCGCCTTTGGGATCGATGGGAGTGCGGCTGAGACCGAAGTCCCGCAGCATCAGATCGGCGGTGACCTCCGTGGACGGATACTTCTCCGGGTCCACGTGGGAGTGGGTGAAGATGAAAATCTTCTCGCCCGCGAGCGCTCGCTTGGCGAAGCGAAAGGTCGGTTCGATGGGACCCGGCAGCGCCGAGTCGGCGTTCTGCTTGTGAGTGGGAACCCGAGGATTCCATCCAGCGTGGAGTCCGTCGAGGAGGATGACGGCGTCGACTTTGTCGGGATCGTATTTGAGGATCTCGTTCACTGCGCCGTACCCGGCGCTCCATGCGGAGATCGCCAGGTGGCGGATGTGGGCGCGATCGTCGTTCGATTCCTTCTTGAGCGCGCCTTCGATGGACCGTAGAAGCGTGCGCCACGTCTCCGGGTTCTTCATCGCGTTGGAGTAGACTCCACTGCCAATGCCGCGATCGATGCCGACGTAGGTGACGCCCCGCGCCACCTGCACGAGTGTCTTTCGCACCGGGCTGTACCCGTGGAAATGAATCACCACGTCGTAGCCCATGTCGGGGGTGTGACCGCCTCGCTGCGGAATCGCGATGCGACCCATGCTGAGGTTCTTGTAGGGCTGATACGGTCCGAGCCCGATGGGATCGGGCGGCAAGCACTCGTGATAGCCCTTCTTGCGCAGCGCTTCGCTGAGCGGCGCCGGCCAGAGCAGCGGCTTGGGCTCCTCCGCCTTGGGCTCCACGGTCTTCGCCGCAACGACGGGCAACACCGCCGCAATGCGCGATACCTTTGCCTTGTCGATGCTGAGTCCCGCGAGCGCCACGAAAACGCCCACGAGCCCAATCCCGAGAGCTCGGCGAAACATCTGCCCGTCGCTGGGTGCGTTGCGACGTTTGGGTCGCGCACCACGCCGGCCCGGGCGATCCTGGCTGGCCATGGGACGGACAGTCTACCCAGATCCCGCTGAATGGAAATACAGGGGTCGCCTTCCGCCAAAAGCGGGGGGAATTCCGGTTCCAACCGGTCCCTTCGACACGGCGTGAAAGCCTCTTGCCCCTGCTACGGTAGGCGTTCGTGCTCCGCTCGTTTCGTGCCCTGCTCCTGTTCTGGACGATCTTCGGCTCGTACGGCGCGCACTGGCTGTTGGGAAAGCTCGTCGGCCGACGCCGGATGCGCGCGCGATGGGAGCGCGTGCACCAGAAGAACGCCGACCGACTGGCGACGGGCTTCACTCGCCTGCGCGGAGTGTTCATCAAGATCGGTCAGGTGCTGAGTGTGATCGGCACGTTCCTGCCACGTGCGTACGGGTCCGCGCTCGAGAAGCTCCAGGACAAGGTTCCTTCGCGCCCATTCAAGGAAATCGAAGGACGCCTGCGAGAAGCATTGGGCGACGACGCACTCTCGAAGTTCGGCAGCTTCGATCGCACGCCCTTGGCCGCCGCATCCCTCGCCCAGGTGCACAAGGCCACGACCCTCGACGGCAGACCCATCGCGGTCAAGGTGCTCTACCCTGGTATCGAAATTCTGATCCGACGGGATCTCGCCGTACTTCGTTCGATCCTTCCGGTGCTGAAACGCATCGTGCTCATCTCGCGGATGGAGCGCGTTCTCGATCAACTTTCGGCCATGCTGGCGAGAGAGACCGACTACGCAAACGAGCGCCGCAACATGGAGCGGCTGCGTAAAGTGTTCAGCGGTCGCGATGACGTGATCGTTCCGGTCGTGATCGACGAGCTCACCGACAAGGGCGTTCTCACGATGAGCTTCGAGGAAGGCTCGAAGATCAACGACCTGCCGGCTCTCGAGCGTCAGAACATCGACACGGAAGCGGTGGGTCGACTCCTGGTCGAATGCTACTTTGCGATGTTGCTCGAACATCGGGTGTTTCATGCCGATCCGCACCCCGGCAACTTCCTGGTGCGCCCGGGTCCCACGCTGGTGATCCTGGATTACGGCGCAGTGGAGGAAGTCACACCGGCGCTCGCAGACGGAATGCGAGTCGTGGTGATGGGAGCCATCACGCGCAACGACGAAGAGATCCTCCGCGGGCTCGAGCTCATGGGTTTCGTCGCCGAAGGCGGAGACAAGGAGCTCTTGGCACGCGTGGGACGCGAGTACCTGAAGGTGCTCTCCAAGGTGAAGATCACGGATTTTTCCCAGCTCGATCGGAAGGCCATGGAGCAACTATCCGGCTACGAGCAAGCGCGCGGCCAGCTCCGAGACATCATGCGAAGCGTCGAGTACCCCGAGGGATACTTCTACGTGGAGCGCACCCTCGTCCTTTTGTTCGGCCTCGTAGGGCAGCTCGCACCGAAGCAGGGTTTGCCGGGTTTGATTGCGCCGCTGGCATCCCTCGCGCTCGCCAAGAGTCTCGCCAGCCCAGCTGCCCCCGCGCAAGAGGTCGCGCCGTGACTCGAGCTCTCGCCGCACTGACCGGCGCTCTCGTTCTTTTATCGTCGTGCGCAAGCCCTCCCCGTTCCGCGACTCCCAAACATGACGGCGCACCCGCTTGCCGGTACGAGGTCACCGTAAAGAGCGACCGGCCCACGGTGCTGGAGGTCGACGCACGCTGCGCGGGCCACGCCCTTCGAGGTTTCGTGGCATCCGAAAACGCCGCCCTCGGACATCTGAGCGAAGTGCGAGACCCAGATGGCAAGCATCTCGAACGGCACGCCGACATGTTTCGCTTCGACGAGCCCACCAATCGAGCAGCGATCCACTACGAAATCGATCTCGAGTCCGTTGCCAAGGACGCCTCCGCGATGGATGTCGCGTTGCGGACCGGGCGCTCTCTCGTGGCTCCCGTTTCGACCTGGCTCCTGCGACCCGAACCGACCTTCGCGGATCTAGCGGTCCACGTAGAAGTGCACACGCCGACCCACACGGGCTTCACGACGGGGCTTCGACGCGAAGGCTCTGGCTACAGCCTCTTCGCTCACGAGATCTCCGTCGCTACGTACGCGGTGTTTGGCGACTTCACCTCCCGACACTTCGACCTACCGGTGCACGCCCACTCGTTCCAACGAAAGAGCGCGCCTCGACAAGCGGAGCTCGAAATCGTCGTGCTCGACGGGCCCCTCGACGCATCTCAGGACCTCCTCTACCGATGGGTTCGAGATTCCGCCAGGGTCGTCGGCCAGTTTTGGCGAGGCTTTCCGGTGGAGCATGCGCTGGTCGTGCTCTTGCCCATTCCGAATCGACACGGCGTCGTCTTCGGCAAGGTCCTGCCGGAGAGCTCCCCCGGGGTCATCGTGCTGGTCGGGGAGCACACACCTCGGGAGCGCTTGTACGGCGATTGGATCCTGGTGCACGAGCTATTTCACCTCGGAACTCCATCCTTCAACGGCGAAGGCAAGTGGTACGACGAAGGCCTGGCGACGTATTACGAGCCTCTCATTCGCGCCCGCGCGGGGTGGCGGAGCGAAGCGGACGTATGGAAGGAATTCGCCCACGACATGCCCCAAGGGCTGGCAGCGATGGGCAAGGGGCTCGAAAACGCGGACGACTACGCGGACATTTATTGGGGTGGCGGACTGTTTTGCCTCGTCGCGGATCTCGAGCTCAGGAAACAGAGTGATGGCAAGCGAGGCCTGGAAGACGGTCTCGTCGGGGTGCTCGACGCTGGCGGCAATGCCAGCGAGGTCTGGCCCCTTGGGCGGACTCTCTCTCTCGCGGATCGCACGACGGGAGCGTCGGTGCTCGCTCGTTTGGCGAAATCCCATGCGACGCGCGGCAAGAAGATCGACCTCGACGCGATGTGGCGTGACTTGGGTGTGGTGATGACCGGCGACCAGATCGAGCTTCGGGACGACGCGCCGCTCTCTCGCATTCGACGCCAGCTGGTGTACGGCGGCGATGCCAAACCATGAGTCTCGGCGTGTGGGCCGAGCTGATGGACGACGACGCTGTCGCGCGCACGCTCGTGGATCTGGCGGCCGCCGGATCGCGCCTCCATCTCGCACTCGATCTCGAACGCATTGGTGAGCGCTCGTTTGCGGATCTGACCCGCCGCGCTGCCGACGCGGGAGTTCCGGTATTTGCCTGGCCGCTCCTACCGAAAGAGCTCGGCTACTGGATCGGCAAGTTCAACGCAGAGCAGGCCCGCGACGCCTTCGATCGCATCGCAGGATGGCAAGCCGAACGCGCCGGCCCAGCGCTCACGGGCATCAGCGTCGATCTCGAGCCGCGCTTCGACTTCTCCGAGCGGTTGCGGGGACTCGGAGGGCGAATCGATCGCTTGCTGACCGAGCTCGCCGGCAATCTGAACCGACTTCGCTTCGACGCCGCGAGGAGCACACTGGCAGGCGCCATCGATCGACTCCACTCGGCGCGGCTTCGCGTCCACGCGGTGACGTATCCCTTGATTCTGGATGCGCCCGCCGAGGACACGACGCTGGAAGATGCCCTCGACATCGTGCTCAGCGGCATCGAGTGGGACGAGGTGAGCTTCATGGTCTACCAAACGGCGTTCGCCGAGCTCGGCGGAAGCTGGTTCGGTCCGAGGCTCGTCCACGAGTATGCGCGGGATGCATTCGCACGCTTCGGGGATCGAGCGGGGATCGATCTCGGCGTCGTCGGCGATCGTGGGGTCGGGCTGGGGCCCGGCAATCGCTATCGCGCTCCCTCGGATCTCGCGGGCGACGTGGCTGCTGCGCTCGCGGCAGGGATCCCGATGGATCGGATGCGAGTGTATGGGCTCGACGGCATCGTGCATGAAGGGAAGATCCCTGGATGGATCTGTCCGCCGGTCCCCGACGCTGGCGCGCCCGAACCGAGCTCCCTCGTGACCGGCCTCAGAAACGGCGTTCGCGGCGTCGCGACGGCGCTGCGTGCGACCAGGAAGGATTGATCGACCGTTGCAACGCCAGCGGCAAATGACCGAGTCGACGTTGTCCGGCCGGATTTCGATCCTGGTCGAGCGATAGCAGCGCTCGAAAATTGCACCGTCGCCAGACATGCGTGCGTCGATCTTTCGGACAACGTCCGGACGACAAGCCGGATCCGATCCGCTACCCTTGATTCATGTTGCGCAAGGTCGTGGCCCTGGTTTGCGTGTCTTGCGCGGTTGGGTGTGGAGGCTCGTCGGAATCCGAGTTGAAGGGATCCGGCGGCTCGAAGAACGACGCTTCGACCGGAGGACAAGCTGGCGCCGCAAGTGGTGGTGAGGCGGGGACCAGCAGCGGGGGAAGCAGTGGTTCCGTTGGTGTTGGAGGAGCCGCCGGAAGCGGTGGTGCTCCAAGCTGCGCGCTGGCCGTCGAGCCGCCCGGAACGAGCGAGCTGTCCGTCACCTCGAGTGGGGAAGCCCGCAGTGCCCGAGTGGTCGTTCCAACGAGTTACGACGGCACGAAGCTGGTTCCCCTGATCCTCGTGTTCCATGGCTACCTGGAAGACGACCAGAAGATCGAAAATACGACGAAGATGACTCCCGTGGCCGAAGCGAACGGATTCATCGCCGTTTATCCCCAGGGGATCGGGAACAGCTGGAACGCGGGCAGCTGCTGTGGATCGGGATCGTCCACCCAGCGTCCCGACGTCCAGTTCGTGAGCGACTTGCTCGACGCCCTGGAGCAAAAACTCTGCATCGATCCGAAACGCATCTACGCGGCTGGGTTTTCCAATGGCGGGATGTTTTCGAAATCGACTGGGCTGCGAGCTTTCCCAACGCATCGCTGCGATTGGACCGGTCTCCGGGCCGCGAGCGGTCAAGGAATGCAACCCCACGAGGCCGCTCCCGGTGATCGAGTTTCACGGCACCGGTGACATCGTCGTGCCGTATGGCGGCTTCGGTCTCGGAGGCGCCGAGAGCGTGGACGCGACGACGACGTACTGGAGAACCAACGCTGGCTGCACGGATGCTTCATCAAAGGTCTATGACAATGGCGACTCGACCTGCGTCGAGTGGGCGGCGTGCCAGGCCGGAAGTGCCGTACGCCTTTGCACCGTCGACATGGGGGGCCATCAATGGCCGGGCGGGCAGAACGTGGGCATCGGGAAGCTCACCCAAGACATCTCGGCCAGCGAAGAGATGGTGAAGTTCTTCCTCGCTCACCCAATGCCGTGATCGTTTGGTGGCCGAGAAAAAGAATGCTTAGCTCGGAGGTATGCGTCTCGACGCCTACGTTCATCACCTCCTGCGGCATGGTGCAAGCTCCCTCGAGCTAGTGAGCGACAGGCCGGCCAAGTTCATGTTCCCGACCGGTGAAAAGCTCAGCAGCACCCGGGTCGAACACAAGGAGCTCTTGTTTCTGCTGCAAGAAGCGACCTCGACGGAAAAGCTTCAGACGTTGAAGAAGGACGGGCGTGTGAGCTTCGCCCACGACTCGGACGGTGTGCCGGTCATGATCGATGTCGAGCTGGAGCGCACCGACTGCATGAAGATGATCATCACTCCCGGATTGGCCCCGGATGGAAGCTCCGCAGCGGTGTCTCCGTTGGCGACGCAACGTCGTCCAGAGCTCGAGCCGCCGATGCCCCGCGTTCAGGCGGTTCGCACCAGCATTCAGCCGCCGAAGGTCGAAGTAAGGAGTGGGGAGCCCGCCATCAATCAGCTGCTGCGGGAGATGGTGCGCCTCGGAGCGAGCGACCTGCACCTCACGACCGGAGTTGCGCCCATGGTGCGACTGAGCGGCACGATGACCACGGTCGAAACCCATCCGCCCCCTGGCGCCGAAGAGCTGAAGAAGCTCTTGCTCGAGATCATGCCCGAGCGGAGCAAGAAAGAGCTCACGGACGAGTGGGATACCGACTTCGCGTACGCGATCGAGAACGTCGCGCGCTTTCGCGCCAACTGCTTCTTGGACAGAAACGGTCCGGGCGCCGTGTTCCGCCAGATCCCCTTCGAGATCCTGCCGGTGGAGAAACTCGGATTGCCGCCGAAAGTCCTCGATCTTTGCTGGCTCACCAAGGGAATGGTGCTGGTCACCGGTCCCACCGGTAGCGGCAAGAGCACGACCCTGGCGTCGCTGGTCGACTACATCAACTTGAACCGCGCCGATCACATCATCACCATCGAAGACCCAATCGAGTTCGTGCATCCGAACAAGCGCTGCCTCGTGAACCAGCGCGAAGTCGGCACCCACACACGATCCTTCAAGAACGCGCTGCGTGCCGCCTTGCGCGAGGACCCGGACATCGTGCTGGTCGGCGAGATGCGCGACCTGGAGACCATTGCCATCGCGCTCGAGACCGCGGAGACCGGCCATCTCGTGTTCGGAACGCTTCACACCACCAGCGCGACGGGCACGATCGATCGCATCGTCGATCAGTTTCCGCCCGATCAGCAGGAACAGATCCGCACCATGCTCAGCGAGTCGTTGCGCGGGGTCATCGCCCAGGTGCTCTGCAAGAAGAAGGGCGGAGGCCGGGTCGGAGCGTACGAGATTCTCATCACCACCCCGGCGGTCGCAAACCTGATCCGCGAAGGGAAGACGTATCAAATCGCCAGTGTGATGCAGACCGGCAAGACGCTCGGGATGCAGACCATGAACGATCACCTGCTGTCCCTGGTGAAATCCGGTCTGGTCGAGCCCCAGGAGGCTTTCCTGAAATCCAACGACAAGGTCGCCTTCCGGGATGCGCTCTCCCGCGCGGGCGTACCACTTCCTCCCTGACCTTGTCTCGGTGCCAGCGGGCGTGCGAGCATCCGCGCCCATGACGTTCCGCGTCCGGGTGCTTTCCTTGCTGCTACTGGCGCTGCTCTTTCCCCGCGCTGGCCACGCGTGTGGCGGCCTAGTCTTCAGCGAGGAGAGCCCGGGCAGCATGGTCGACCAAGAGGTGCTGATTGCCTCCGGCGTCGATCGAACGGTTCTCTTGATCAGCGTGGGCTACAGCGGTGCGGCCGAGGAGTTCGCGTTTCTGTTGCCACTCCAGAAGGCGCCGCTAGCAGTGTACGACGGCGATCAAAGGCTCTTCGCGGCGCTCGCCGAACGAACGGCGCCTCGGGTCCGCATCATGAATCAGCAGAGCTCGTCGGGAGGCTCGTCGGGATGTTGCGGGAGCCTCCCACTGGCGGGCGGCGCTCCTCGTGGCGGCGCGCCAGATGAAATCGAAGTGATTCAGCGCGGCGAGACCACGACCTATCAGTACGTCGTAGTTGGCGGGAAAGAGGGAGGCTCGCTGCAAGAGTGGCTCGAAAAGGAACGTTTTGCGGTTCCGAAAGCCTTTCAGGGAGCCCTCGATGAATACATCAAGAACAAATGGTTGTTCTTGGCCGCACGGCTCAAGCCCAAATCCAACCGCGGCTCCCTCGCACCCATCGAGATCCAACTACCCGCGATCCCCTTGAAGGAGCTCCGGTATCCGTTCGAGTTGTCCGCGCAGTCGGTCCCACCAACGAAGCGCGTCGATGTGCTCCTCTACTTGATGAGCATCGCGCCGATGCTGCCGGCCAACTACGACACGACCCGCATATCGAAATCGCAGATCCGGGCGCTCACTGAGAGCACGAGCAACTACAAGGAGGTTTCCGACCATCAGCTCGCCGGGGGCACCTTCCTGTTGGAAGCCGGCCAGCTCGACCTCAGAGCGGATGAGATCTTCGGCGCCTACTTGAAGCCCGACGTGAGCACCAGCGAGGAGGAAAAACCTCCCCCACTCGCCGCCAGCTACGGCAAGCTGTTTCCAGAACCGTTCTCGCTACTGCGCCTTCACGCCCGGCTCGGACCCGCGAACCTCCACGACATGCAGTTTCGCACCGCGGAGACCGACGAGATGAAGCAGGACAACGTTTTCGTCGTCCTTTACTCGCCAGGGAGCGCCGCGGGAGCGTTCGGCTTCTTGCTCGGCATCTCGCTCTTGCGACGCCGCTCGCGCCGCAATCACTCGATTCCGAAGCGCGACTTGTTCTCCGCCAAAAATTCCACGTAGAACGCGCTTTCCTGCCGCGCCTCGAGCTCCCCCGCCTCCACGGCCGCTTCGAGCGCTCGCTTGATGTCGCCGATCTTGCGGGAGGGCGGTAGCGAGAAAGCCCGCATGATGTCGCTGCCAATCCCCGTGGGGAGCGGAGGCAGCTTGGCATCCTCGGCGGCGAGATCAGTGATGCGTACCGCGAGCTCGTCGATCATCGAGATCCCTCGACGCTTCTTTTCTGGTCGCTTCGTGGTGATGTCGGCGCGGGACAAGCACAGGAGATCCTCCAAGTGCGGCCCCATCTCCCGAGCGAAGCGTCGCACCGCGTTGTCCGTCCACTTGCCGTCGTATTGGCTCGCGCGGAGGTGATGCAGAACCAAGAAGCGAATCGTCTGCCGCAGGGAGTCTTGGGTAAAGAGCGGCCGACGCTTCTGAAGCTTGTCGAACATGCGCGCGCCGACTTCTGCGTGCCCGAAGAAGTGCACTTCGCCATTCGCGTCGATGCTGCGGGTTCGAACCTTGCCCACGTCGTGGAAGAGAGCCGCCCAGCGTACCTCGAGCCGCGGGACGCTTTGGCAGACGACCTGCTTGGTGTGCTTCCACACGTCCTTGTGACGCCACTCGCCGTCCCCAAAGCCGACCATCGCCTTCACCTCGGGCAGCATCGAGTCGAGCACCCCCGTCGTGAGCAACGAGTCGAGTCCTTCGTCGGCGTGAGCACCCATGATCACTCGGTCGAGGAGCGGTCGCACGTCGTCCGCCGCGAGCGGCTCGAGGTCCTGGCGCGCCACGAGGACGACCGGGCGCGCGCTCACCCCGCGCTCGGCGCACTCCACCGCACGCTCCAGCGCATGCATTGCGCGAGCCTCGTCAGCGGGGGGCGTTTCGTCGCTCATGTCGTCTCGTGTTGGCGGGTCACCGAAGCGTTACCCAAATGTTCCGGCGATCGCCCGGGGGCGGCCGGAAGAGGCGGGTTCCTAGCACAATCGTGCGGCCAGAAGCGAGACGGGGCTAGGAGCGCAGCGCACCCTGGGTCATGCTGAGCGCCATGCGCCGCCTCGCGCTCTTTCTCCTGCTTCCCTTGGTTGCCGTAGGTTGTCCGGGCACCGATCAGAACCTGTCGGTGCCGGACCGCGACGCTGACAACAATCCGCCCGATGCCGCCATCGAGGCAGAGGCCGCGCCGCCCCAGCCACTCAAGGTGATGACCCTCAACACCTACAACTTCTTCAACGACGTTCGTGACAGCTACGAGATCCCAGCGGCGGATGAGCAGGTCGAGACCACGGCCAATTATCAAACCAAGCTGGCCGCCATCGCCGCCATTTTCACCCAAGAGAACCCCAACGTCGCGATCCTCCAGGAGGTCGAGAACATTGCGGTGCTCAACGACCTGGCGAACGCCATCGGATCGTATCCTCATCGCGAGATCACCCAGGGCAACGATCCCCGCGGGATCGACATTGGCGTGATGAGTCAAGTCCCGTTCCAGGTCGCGCCTTCCCACAAGGACGAATACTTTCATCCGTCCACCGATCCCACGCGAACCTACAAGTATGCCCGCGACCTCCTCGAAGTACACATGAAGGTGAATGGTCGTCACGTCGTCTTCGGGGGAGTTCACTTCAAGGCGGAGATCGACGCGGAGAGCCAGCTCAAACGTCTGGCGGAAGCCGAGCACACTCGCGAGATCTCTGACGGGCATTCAATACGACGACCCGAGCGCGGCCATCATCGTCCTCGGTGATTTCAACACCGCTCCGGGCACGCCGCCCATTCAAGCCCTCAGTGAGACGGCGCCACTGCTTCTCACTAGCGCGGGGTCCTTCGTGGATGCAGCCCAGCGCTACAGCGTGAACTTTGGTGGCGTTCCGCAGCTCTACGATGATCAGCTCATGGACGCGAACGCTTCAGCGCTTCTCGATACGGCGTCGGTATCGATTCCCCACGGGCTCAACGACTCGAGCGATCACGATCCCGTGTTCGCGACGTACATGATTCATTGAGCTACGGACAGCGCGTCCCGCCCTCGTGAACGGTGACCGATCCCAGGCCCAGGTCGCCATCCAGCGATTGGTAGTGGACCTTCAGCGCTACGAACCAGTCGACGTGCTTTCCAACGATTCCGCCCCCGGTGTCGTCCGCACTCACACAACCATCGTGCACGAACGCTCCCCAGGGCGCATCGCCAGGCATCGAGAGCCCGTCGAGCTCCGGAACGTACAGCGGAGTCCCGTACGGGATCTCGGACTTGTCGACGGCGAACGAACGGAAGGGAACCAACGCCTTGCCTTGCACGCCGTACCCCCAGGGGTGATTGGCGTCTGCTTCGATGTAGCAAGGTGACGTGGGACAGCTGCAGGAACCGTCGACGTTCAACAAACGCCCATCGCTCAAGCGGCCTGTCCCTTCGAGCGCCAGAGACGATTCGAATGCCGCTGGCACCGTGGCCAGGAGGTTGCAGCTCGAATCGAACAGATCGGTGTTCTTCGGACCGGTGAACTCGTCCTCCGTAGTGACCCAGTAATACGTGAGCTGAAAGTCGCCGAGCAGCGCGCCCGGGTCGCCGACCGACGCGTCGGGCCCGGCGTCCTGGCCTGATGATCCCGATGTGCCACCTGCGCCGGCCGAAGACCCTCCACTGCCTCCACCAGAAACAACTCCAGCGGATCCGCCTCCACCCCCCGTCGCATTCGAGCTCGAGCCACACGCGGACAGGAGCAGCAGTCCAACGAAGGCACACAGAGCTCGAGCCATGTTCCCAGGATAATACGAAGCCTCGATGGCGGCTTCTGGATCTCGCCTCGGAGCTCGGGCAAGCTAAGTCCGTCATGGGGCTCGAAGCACGGCGACTCTATTCGGGTGCCGTGCTCATCTGCGCGATCGGCTGCGCAACTTCCGAGAGCGTTCAAGGAGGCGGCTCGGGTGGTGGTGGAGCCACCGATGCATCGGTCGGGGGAGCGGGCGGCGGTGCGGGCGCCATCTCGAGCGGCGGGGTCTCGGGAACGAGCGGAAGCTCGAGTGGCGGAGGAGACAGCGGGGTTGCCGGGGCGGGCGCCGCAGCAGGCAGCGGCGGGACTGGTGCAACCAGTGGCGCGGGAGGTGCCGCGGGCAGCGCGGGAAGCGGCGGCTCCGGAGCCACGGGCGCCACGGGCGGAACCGGTGCCACGGGCGGAACCGGTGGAACCGGCGCTACGGGCGGAACCGGCGCCACGGGCGGAACCGGAGGCGGCGGCGGGACCGGAGGCTCGACGGGACCACCGGCAGCGCCGACCGGGGTTCAAGGCTGCCCCACCTGCGGGTGCTGCGATCCGTGGCTCGTCAGCTGGAGCGGCGTTCCCTTCGCCACGTATTACAACGTCGTCTGGAACTGCGGCTTCATCAAGCACACGCAACTAGTCGGAAACAAGCTGTCCGCAGATCTCTGCAGCACCGAGGTGGGGATGTGCGACACCAGTGAATGCGCCAACGGCGTCGTGTTCGTCCACGTTCAAGCGTGCAACTCGAGCGGGTGCTCTGCCGAGGTGAACGTCAGCAACGGTGCACCGCTTTTGTGCGGCGGTGGCTGCTGTTGCTAGGCCCCCCGGCCGACCGCCTCGGTGAGTGAATGTAGTCCGATCGGCGTGCATCGCATACGCCCGAACCGATGAGCTTCGGGGTAGCGGCGAGCATCGCCGAGCCCGACGAGGAGAGGTGCATGACGGGAAGGATCCTTTTCCGCTTCGGCGGGGGTGTGCTCGCTATCGCGCTACTGGGCTGCGCTACGCCCGTTGACGACGTGGGTGCGTACGCCACACCCGGACAAAGCTCGACTTGTTCCAAGGGCTCCTGCGACGGCTGCACCAGTTGCTACAACATGTGCACGTGCGGCGGCGGGACCACGCAGCATTGCTCCACGTTGTGTGCGTCCAGTAGCGGCGGAAGTGGCGGAAGCGTCGGCGGCAGCGGAGGAACGTCTTTAGGCGGCAGCGGCGGTCTCGGGGGCTACGACGCGGGAACTGGTGCGCAAAGCGGCTTCGGAGGCACGAGCTACGGCGGTAGCGGTGGGACCCAGAGCTGCGGCGTCTCGGTCGGTGATCCCATTTGTGATTCATGCCTGCAGAGCCAGTGTTGTCTCGAGGCGGAAACCTGCGTGAACGACTCGAACTGCATTTCGCTCATGAACTGCCTCGCCACGTCGTCGGAGTGCATGAACGCAGGGACCCTGCAGGAGCTACTCGATTGCGGCGATACCGCGTGCCCGTCGGCGGCATCGGGCAAGCCCGCGCTCTCTGGGTATTTCAGCTGTCTGGCCACGCGCTGCAGCGGGAGTTGCTGACGAGCGGACAACGGATTCAGTGGAGCTTCACATCGACTTCGCTGGGCGCGCTTTGGTTGTCCGCGAGATCGGGTCCGCCGCGAGCCAAATCTGACCGGGAATGCGCTCGGAGAGGGCGTTGGATCCCGACATCGACCCTCGTCGGGCCACAACCTACAGCGCGGAGAATATCTTCCCTAGATGCTCGAGCAGTGATGCCTCGTCCGCGGGCTGGCTACGGTAGCCGACATAGAGATCGGGCCGGATCAAGTAGACGCATTCGGCCACCGCGCCATACCGCACCTCGAGCTCTCCTTCGGGATCCAGCAGGACGGAGCCGTCCCAAGCGAGATCCGGAGGCGCTTCGTTGCTCGGGACGACGACGTGAACATCGACCAGAGCTGGATACCGGTCGCGTACGACCCGCGCGATTCGACAAAGCCGCGCATACCCATCTGACGTTCCTCGCCCGTCCGTCGAACAAAAGCAGGGTGTGGTGGCGGGCATCGACGATTTGTGCGAGCCGGATCGGGCCGCGCGTGGCGACGGGAGTGACCTCGGCATCGAGCATGCGATCTCCCGCTTTCGGAGCGAGATCGAAGGAGCGCCACGCCGAGAGATTGGGTTCTTCGGCGGCAGAGTCCGAACCGAAGCGCGCAGTGAGGACGCTGCTCTTTTTTTCCGAGACGATCGGGCTGGCCCTATAGCCGAGATCGAGCTCGGCAGTAGTGCGGGCGATTCGTTCCTGAACGACCTCGAACCCCGAAAGCACCCGCGCGATACGATTGCGCACCGCGCGCGCGACCGGATGGCGCAACGTCGCGACGCGGGTCGCCGCGTCCGTGCTGCGCAGAACATTGACGGCCACCCGATGGCGCTCCGCTTGATACGACTCGAGGATTCGGAGACCGCTTTTTCCCGAGTGCACGAGCGCGAGTTTCCACGCGAGGTTGTGTGCATCTTGCATTCCCGTGTTCATGCCTTGCGCACCCACGGGGCTGTGAATGTGGGCTGCATCCCCGGCGAGAAACACCCGGCCGACCTGGTAGCGCGCGACCTGACGGCAGTGCAGACGAAAGGAAGCGAGCCAGCGCGGCTCGTCGAGCTCGGCGGGGAAGTGACTGGAGCTGTTCCAGCGCTCCTGCACCTCTTGGAGTGTGGGTGGGCGGGGCTCCTCCGACGCACCAACGGCACTGGAAGCGATCAAACGCGCTCGTCCGTCCGGCAATGGAAATGCGGCGAGCAGGCCGTCCGTCGAAAAGAACACGGCGACCATGTCGTCCGGAAGTGACCACTTGGCGCGAATGTCCGCCAAGAGAAACTGCTCGGGATAGCTCGATCCCGAAAACTGGAGCCCCACGCTCTTTCGCACGAAGCTGTGGGCGCCATCGGCTCCCACCACGAAGCGAGCGGAGATCGATTCCACGCTCGAGTCGGGCTTGGCGAGCTGGCACCGAACCTCGCCTTCGTCTTGCTCGAGCCCGACGAGCTCCACTCCGCGCTCGACCTTGCCGCCGAGCTCGAGGAGGTGCTCGGTCAAGACGGCCTCCGTAGCGCTCTGAGGCACGCTCAGCACGAACGGGAAGCGGCTGTCGAGCTCTTCGAAGCTCGCGCGCACGAGCAACTTCCCGTCCGCGAACAGCTGGCTGGCGCGAAGCCTCACGCCGCGGGACACGAGCTCTTCCGCGATGCCCAGGTCATCGAGGATCTCGAGGGTGCGAGCGTGAACACCAATCGCTTTCGAAAGCTCGGTAGGAGCCTCGGCCTTGTCGATCAGGCGAAACGGAACACCACGTCGTGCGAGCTCCCCACCGAGCATCAATCCCGTCGGACCCGCGCCGACTACCAGCACTTCGGTCATTGTCGGGACGATAACGCTTGCCACGCCCAGCGCGCGGAGAAACCTTTTGGCCGATGGCTTCGAAGCTCGCGATCGGGATCGATCTCGGCACCACCAATACGGTGGTCGCCTGGACCGATCTCACTTCGAGGGCGGATCCTCGCGTTCTCAGCCTGCCCCAGCTCGTAGGGGTCGGCGAGATCGATGCTCGCCCGCTCCTGCCCTCGTGCCTGTACGCGCCCATCGAAGGCGAAGCATTCAGCGATCCTTGGGGAGATGCTCCGTGGGTGATCGGTGATCTCGCGAAGCGTCGAGGGCAGGAGGTCCCGGGGCGGGTCATCACCAGTGCCAAGAGCTGGCTCTGCCACAGCGCCGTCGATCGCACCGCCGCCATCCTGCCGTGGGGATCGGGAGACGAAGCTCTCCATCGGATCTCCCCGGTGGAGGCCAGTACGCGCGTACTGTCCCACGTACGGCGCGCCTGGGACGACGCTTACTCCGAGCATCCACTCGCCGAGCAAGAAGTCGTCTTGACCGTCCCGGCGTCGTTCGATCAAGCGGCCCGAAAGCTCACGGTCGACGCCGCGCTCGCGGCGGGGCTTCGCGTGCGGTTGCTCGAGGAGCCGCAGGCTGCGTTTTACGACGTGCTCTCTCACCTCGGTGAAGAACGGTTCCGATCCCTCCTGGGGCAAAGCGGCGCGCCCAGCCTCGTGTTGATCTGCGACATCGGGGGCGGCACCACGGATCTCACCTTGATCCGGGTCGAACCCAGAGGGCCGAGTGCGATCGATTTCGAGCGCGTTGCCGTCGGCCGACACCTCTTGCTCGGCGGCGACAACATGGACCTCGCGCTGGCCCACGCCTGTGAGCCTCGCCTGACTGCTGCTCCCGATCGACTGGACGCTCGGCGATTCGGTCAGCTCGCTCTCGCGTGCCGGGTCGCCAAGGAGCGCCTCCTCGGGAGCGAGCCCCCGGAATCCATCCCGATCGCGCTGGCTGGCGCGGGCTCCGCGCTAGTGGGCAACACGCTGCGGACGGAGCTCGAGCGCGCTGAATGCGAGCGGATCGTGCTGGATGGTTTCTTGCCACTGGTCACCCGGGACGAAGTCCCGAGGCGCGGACGCGCGGGCTTGGTCGCCTTCGGCCTGCCCTACGAACACGATCCGGCGATCACGCGTCACGTGGCGTCCTTCGTCGCGCGCCACGCTGGGGACTCTCCCTTGACGGCAGTTCTGGCCAACGGCGGCGTGTTCCGCGCGGAGGGCATCAGAGCTCGGCTGTGCGAGGTGCTCTCGTCGTGGCACGAAGAGCCCGTCGCCCGACTGGCGGAACGCAATCCTGATCTGGCAGTTGCCCGGGGTGCGGCTCTGTATGCGCTCGCGCTCGCCGGTCACGGCAAGCTGATCGGCGGAGGGGCGGCCCACGGTTACTACCTGGGAGTCGAGGGCGGCCGCGCGATCTCCGTCGTGCCCCGGGGATCGCGAGAAGGGGAACGCCACGTCATCGCGAGTCGAAGCCTCACCCTTCGAGTGGGGAAGCCGGTACGTTTCGAGCTATTTCAATCCGATTCCGGACCCGTGCATGCGCCGGGAGAGATCGTGACTCCGGACGAAGACCGCTTCGTTCGATTGCCCCCGGTCGCCACGACGTTTGCGGGAGAGGCTTCCGAACCCGACCTCCCAGTGGTGCTCGAAGGCGAGCTGTCTCCCGTTGGTACGCTGGAGCTCGCGTGCGTCGAGCGAGAAAGCTCGTCGCCGCGACGCTTCGCTCTCGCGTTCGAGCTCCGCGACGTGGAGGAAAAACCGCCCAGCCTCCCCTCCGACCGCCCCCGCGCGAGCGTGCGCCCCCAGAGCTTGCGCTTCGACGAGGCAAAGACAGCCATCGAACGGGTGTTTGGAAAGGCTTCCGCCGACGTGCGTGAGCGCGAGGTCAAGGACCTCAATCGAGCGCTCTCCAAGCTGCTCGGCGAGCGAGAAACCTGGTCGGGAGAACTGCTCCGAGCGCTCTTCGATGTCCTGGTGGTGCACGAAAAGTCCCGCCGACGAACCGTGGACCACGAACGTGTGTTCTGGATGCTCGCGGGCTACTGCCTCCGACCGGGGTACGGCCATCCGCTCGACCCAGCGCGCATTCGCAAGCTCTCACCGCTGTTCGAGCACGGGCTCACGTTTCACCAAGAGGCCCGGGGCTGGCAGCAGTTCTGGATCGCGTGGCGACGGGTCGCGGGCGGTCTCGACGAGGGACTGCAGACCCGCATTCGAGACCTGGTCGATCCGTTCGTCGCACCACCGGGCGTAAAGAAGAAGCCGAAGGGGTTCAAGCCCCAAGCACTCGATGAAATGCTCGAGCTCGCGGCTTCTCTCGAGCGGATCCCGAGCGAGCGACGTGAAGCGCTCGGCGCGTGGCTTCTCGAGCGCACCTGGACGGAACAGAACCCCCGACTCTGGGGCGCTCTCGGCCGCATCGGATTTCGCGCGCCCGCGTACGCGAGCGTGCACCACGTCGTGCGCACTCGCTCAGCCGAGGAATGGCTGGATCATTTGCTCCGAGAAAAATGGGCGGGGCTCGCGACCGCCCCCCGGGCTGCGATGCTGCTGGCGCGAGTGACCGGCGACCGCACGCGCGACGTGAGCTCGGAGTTGCGCGACCGCAGCGTTCGGGCCCTGGAAGCGGCCGGATCGGATGAGGAGTGGATTCGAGCTGTGCGTGAGCTCGTCCCGGTCGCCGATTGGGAGCGCGCCGAATTCTTCGGCGACGAAATCCCGACCGGCCTGCGCTTGGTCGATTGAGCTAGACTCGCTCCTCGCATGCCCCCCTCGCCCGAGCAGATTTCGCGAGCGGAGGCCCGGGTTGGCACCGAGCTTTTGCCCGGGGTCGAGCTCGAGCGCTTGCTGAGCGTCGGCGCGTTGTTCGACGTTTACGCAACCGATGGCTCCGTGCTCAAGCTGTTGCATCCGGAGATAGACGCATCCCGCGCCGAGCTCGGCCGTTGCCTCGGAATTGCGGACGAGGTGGAGCATACGCGCGCTCTCGGCATCTCCAGCGACGGGGACAGCGACGAAGGGCCGTACGTCCTGACTCGTCTGGTGGAAGGCGAGAGCCTCGTGACGCTCGCACTACGCCGGCCGGGCCGCATTCCACCGGGGGAAGCGATTCGCATCGTCAGCGATGCCACGGAGGTGGTTCTGTCGGCGCATCAGAGAACGCTCGTGCATGGGGCGATCAGCGGCTCCCACGTGCTCCTGTCGCAGAACGGCGGAGTTTTCTTGATCGGATTCGGAGAGTCCCGTCTTCGTGCACGAGCGCGTTCCCCCAAATCCGTGGACGTGGCGAGCGCCTTCCGCGCGCCGGAGCTCGATCGCGCCGACGCCATTCCGACGCCGGCCAGCGACATCTGGGCGCTCGGAGCCACGCTGTTCTTGCTTCTCACCGGCGAGAGCCCGTACGGCGGACCACCGACCGGTGCGCGCCCGGGGGCTGCGCTGCCGCGAAAGCTCGCCGATGTGTATCCACGAGCTCCTGGCCTTCTGACAAAGCTCGTGGATCGCTCCCTGGCCGCAGATCCGGACGCGCGCTTTGGGGACGCCGGTTCGTTTTTGGCAGCGCTGCGGGGCGCGTACGAGCTTCGCGAGATCCACTACGCGCTCCCTCTTCGCTCGCCACTCACGGCCGAGGGGGATGGCGCTCCGCCGCTCGTCCCGTCCCGAGAGCCCTTGTCTCCGCCACGGCTCGCGCCTTTGCCGCCGATGATGAGCGACGGGCTCCCACAGATCTTCACGCCTCCACCGCCATCCGATACTCACGTCAAGCTTCCGGACTGGCCTCGGGAGCTCCAGGCGCGCGCAACGGCAAGCACCGTGCCTGCGCCCGCGCTGTTCGATCCGATTCGGCTCGCCGAAACGGAACCACCCGACGCGGAACGCAAACCTCCTCGCCTCGAGGGCGAGCCGCCACCCGAAGGGATGCCGCATCGCGCGCCCACCACTCCCATTCCCGTCGCGCACGACATTCGAGTTCGAACCCGGGCCGACACTCATCCCGCGATGGCCAGCATGACCCTCGCCGAACCGAGCCCTCCGTCGGTTCGCCGACGCCGCGAGGCAGACCTCTTGCTCGGCATCACGACCACCGACGAGCGCGAAACCGAGTCGCTGGAAAAGGTGCTGCGAGCGCTCGAAGATTGCATGGCGGTCAGCCTCGAAAGCGGACCCGACAGCGCAGCGCTCTCCGAATCGCTCGATGTCCTGACCCGCGTTGCGGAAGAGGAGCTCTCGCCCCACCCCGCTGGCCTCGCGTGCCGCATCGAGGCGGACCGAATCACGACCCAAGCCGGCACCGTGTGGGAAGCGCCGGGAGCCCTTGCCGGCCCCGTGCGCCGATTGAACAAGGCCGGCGTCCAAACCGTAGCGTTGCTCCCCGGCATCGACCGGGCCGAGCTCTCGGAGCTCGTCGCCGTGTTTTCGACGCGCGAAGGCTTTGGGACGGACATCGCCACCGAGCTCTACGACGGCGACTTCGCTCACGTGCTCTTTCATGCCCCCGATCCCCTGGCGGGCTTCCAGCGCCCGACTCGGGACGCTCTCGAAGCGCGTCAAAACCAGATGCTCTCGCTGCTCGATTTCGATACGAGCTTCCAACTCGAGGAGGCATGGGACAGTGGTCGCCGAAAGCCGGCGGCGATGGGCGAGCCACTGGCCGACACGCTGACCGGCCTCTCGCTGGCCATCGCGGAAGCGCAAACCGACGCGCTGCGCGGGGAGCCCCTGGAACGGGACAGCGAGCTCGACGGAACACGCCTTTCCCACATCATCATGAGCGCGCTCGAAGGCCCGACTCTCGACCCTGCGCTGGCCGCGTTCGCGCCGCGTCTTCGAGCGCTTCTCGAAGAGTCTGCGCACACGAATCCTCACGAAGTGCTCGCCCTCGTCAGCCAGGTGACCAACTCGGTCCGCGCTCCGAGCTCTCAGCTCGACGAGAGTCGTCAAAAAGTCTTCCGTGCTCTCAGCTCGCCGAAAATGCTCGAAACGCTGTTCCACAAACTCGCCGCCGTGCGCGCCGACGAAGAGGATCTGGAGGGGCTGGGGCTGCTGGTCCCATTGCTCGACGCCGAGGCGGCATCCGTTCTCGTGCCATCACTGCCGGCCATCGCCGACGAGCGACTTCGCGCGCAGGTCCTGCATCACCTGGAATTCGGTATCACCGGACACGAAACCGCCCTCGGGCAGCTGGCCCAGGAAGCCAATCCGGAGCTCGGTCTGGAAATCGTGCGCTTGCTGGGGCGCATCGAGACGCTGGCCGTACGGGACGGCCTCGAGCTAGCCGCCGAGAGCCCGTTTGCGGCAGTACGACTCGAAGCACTGGGCACCCGCGACGGAGCGTCCGGGGAACGATTGCGCGCCGAGCTCAAACGATTGCTCGAAGACTCGGTGGCTTCTGAACGGATCCTCACGCTCCGCGCCATCTGCGATCACGAGATCAAGTTCGCCGCACCCTATCTCGCACTACGCGTTCGGTCTTCGAACTTCGATTCGCTCGAGTACGAAGAAAAACGTCTGATGTTCAACGCTCTTTCGATCCTGGCGCCCGCTCGAGCCGAAGCGCTGGCCCTCGATCTCCTGGATCAGAACCGCTTGCTCAGCTCGGGATCCCACGAGGATTCCCGCGCCCTGGCGGCTGAGACTCTGGGGCGGATCGGGAGCAGTGCCGAGGTCATCGAAGCGCTCGCGCACCACACGCGCTGGCGTATCCGATCGAGCGAAAAGGTCCGCAGCGCCGCCCAGGGCGCTCTCGCTCGAGTCGAGCACCGCCTCGCCCCGAGCGAGCCGCCCCCGCGACCCAGCATGCCCCCGGCTTCGATCAAGGAGCGTCCGCGTGACGACTGAGGCACCCCCTTCTCGCGGCCGAACCGAGGGCGAAGTCGCCGCGCGCTTGTTCACGGCCTCGGTCGCCGTCGTCGAACGCATGTATTCCGAGCTGGCGGAGGCTAGCGAGACCCTTCCGTCTCTCGAACCCCTCGAGCGGATCGCGCAAGGGATCGCAGCTGCTGCTGCGAATCCCGTCATGCCCGCTGTACTGACACTGGCGACGTTCCGCACGGGACGACGCTGCGCGCGCTGTCCAGTCCGCGTTCCTCGTCGTCGCTGCAGCGCGGCGGCACATCCGCGACCCTCGCGCCCTGCGGCGCCTAGCTCTCGCGGCAGTTCTCGTCGACGCGGGACGGGCACGTCTTGCGGGAGCTGCCTCGTTGGATCTCTCCATCTTCCATCATCTGCCGGACGAGCTCGACGGATTGGTCCCCGCGCAATCGGCGGCGCTCGCACTTGCGTCCGCGCGCTCCGCCGCACTCGAAAGCGCCGCGGCGACGGCATTCGAGGTGGCGTGGCTCGAGCGTCCCGGCCTCGGTCCTCTTTATGGCGGGGAGATTGAACCACGCCTTTCCTCACGACTCCTTCTCGTCGTACGACGACTGTTCGAGCGGATTGCACCCCGGGGCAGCACTCCACCCGAGTCTGCATTCGACGCGCTCCGAGCCGTCATCAACGAGACCGATGCCGATTCTCGTGGCCCTTGGCATTCTGGTCGATGCCATCGGTGTCTTGCCCGTCGGTAGCGTCGTGGAGCTCGACTCGGGAGAGTGGGCCGTCGTCGCCCCATCCGCCTCGCCCCCCTCCGCCGATCGCCCCTCGCTCCGCTTTTTGACGGACCGCGAGGGTCGCCCCCACCCAAGGGCACTTCTCCGAGATTCGACCGTGCCGGTCCACATCGTCCGGGTGGTGGGTCCGACCGAAACCCGTTTCAACGTCGCCCGAGCCTTCTTCCTGTCACAAACTGCAGTACTTTCAGATGGTTAACGGTTGAAATAAACGGGACTGCCCGAACGAAAGGTGGGTGAGGATGCTCGCCATCGAGATGGGCAACGAGGAGTCACGAGAGCCTGCGCCCATCGACGCGGGCTTCGCGGCAGAAGCCGAAAGCCTGCGGCCGGTCTTGGGCGCGGTGATCGCGTTCCATCCTCCGACAGAGCCTTCGCCATGCGGATGTCGAGGACTGCACCCACGAGACCCTGGAGCGCGCCTACAAGGGCAGAGACCGCTTGCGCCCGGGAGAGCCGCTCCGGCCGTGGCTCATCGGCATCGCGCGCCATGTCGCCCTCGATGCGGTACGCGCCCGACAGCGCCGCGGACGACTCATCGCATCGGAGCGGGCGGACGACACGACAGAAGCGCTCGTCGAGCGAGTTCCCGACTCGGCCCCGAACGCCCAGGAAAGGCTCGAGCGCGCACAAGAGGGTGCGCTGGTGCGCAATGCCATGGACCAATTGTCCCCCGATCTCCGAAAAGCCCTCGTCCTATTTCATGTGGAAGGCCTTGCGTATCGCGACATTGCCGAGCGCATGAGCGTTCCCATCGGTACAGTGTGTACCTGGATTTCACGGGGAAGGCGCGCAGTCGCCTCCGCCCTCGAACAACAGGGAGTCCTGCAATGAGTCGCCATTTGTTGAGAGACGACGAAGCCTTCGAGAGCGACGGGCATCTCAGCGATTTGGCATTGACCGCTCTTGCCGATGGCCAGGACGAAGTGATGCCACCCCGCGCTCTCGAGCACGCCAGCGCCTGCGATGCGTGCACCGAGCGTCTGGGCGAGCTGGCGCTCCTCGCCGTGTCGGTGGGCGACGCCCTCACGATGCCTGGGGTCGTCCGTGCCTCCGAGCCCGTTCGGCGCCCGCTTCCCAGTGCCGCCATCGCCATTGCTTGCGTTTTGGCCGTGATTGGCGCGATCCCGAGCTTGCTCCACGCCCCCTCGTGGCTGCCGGAGCTTCCCGCCACGTTGATGCGAAGTGCGCCAGTCACGCTGCGAGCAGCGATGACACTCGTTCGCACCGCAGCCGGCCAGGCCACCCTCGTCACCATTGCCTGGTTTGCGGCGGCCATCGTGCTCGTGGCGATCGGACTCACCATTGCGCGGTTGGCACCGCGACAAGCCATTCGTCAGGGAGTCGGAAAATGACGCGCTTCGTGATCCCCTACGGGGAAGACGCATTCATCTCGCAGCTCTGATCTCGGTGCTGCTCGTCTTCTTTGCCAGCCTCGCTAGCGCCGACGTGGCGCGAGAGGGGGAATGGCCGGACGACGATCCCAAAGTAACCCTCTCCGTCACGAATCTCTCCCGCTCCGAGGCGCTCAGGCGCCTGGCCGATGAAGCCAAGTGGAGCGTGGTGGTGGAGATCCCGCCGGGCAATCCCGTCGATGTCCACGTCAAGGATCAGCCCGCTAGCAAGGTGCTCGAGCTCCTGCTCTCGGACGGTCACTACGTCGCGCATCGCGACGGGACTCTCATCGACATTCACGTGGCGACCGACGTACCCCCCCGGCAAGCGCAGCCTCGCCGCCGCCCGCACCAGCGCCGCCACCGCCCGCTCCAGCACCGTCCGCCAGCGTGGCTTCCGAATCTCGCGCCGAAACCCGGCGCGGCGAAGATCGGGTCGTGACCGGAGGCAGCACCCGGGTCGAAGCGGATGATGTCGTTCACGATCTCGTCGTGATGGGCGGCTCGGCCGAGGTGCTCGGCACGGTCACCGGGGACGTGACGGTCATGGGCGGTTCAGCGAAGTTGAAAAACGGCGCACACGTCGAAGGAGACATCGCGGTCATCGGCGGATCCGTCAACGTCGAGGAGGGCGCCACCGTGGATGGAGACGTCGGCACCGTGGGCGGCCGTGTGAAGCGCGGTGGCAAGGACAGCCATTCCGACATTCGCCTGAGCAACGGGGAAGCGAGCACGAGCGGCATCGGGAGCGTGCTCCGGGACATCGGTGGAGCGATGACGCGCTCGGCTCTGCTGTTCGTGTTCGGTGCAGTTCTTCTCGCCCTCGCGACTGGTCGCATGGAATCGATGCAAGGCGAGGTGGCCGCCCGACCCATGCGCTCGTTCGCACTGGGCATCGTCGGCTCGATCGTGTTCCTGATCGTGTTCGTCGCGCTGTGCGTCACCCTGATCGGGATCCCCATTGCGATCTGCGCTCTGGCGGTGGCCGTGTTCGGCGGCTACGCGGGGATCTGCGCGGTCTTGACCACGGCGGGGCGAGCGCTGGTAGAGCACAAGAGCAAGAGCCCCTATGTGCACCTCGCCGTGGGCTGCGCCTTGTTCCTGCTCATCGGCGCAATTCCGTTCCTCGGCGGCTTCGTCACCGCAGCGGTGGTCCTGATTGGGCTCGGTTCCGTCGTGGCGACCCGGGGCGCCGGCTTTTTCAGGAAAAAGACTCCGAACGGCGGTCCCTACCGTACCGCCGCGGCGTAAGCTCACGCTCGATGAGCGAGACGCGTACCGATGCATGGCTCGTGGATCTCGACGGAACGCTGTACGCGGCCCGCTGGGTGAAGCTCGCGATGGCCGCAGAGCTCGCGCTCTCGGGCTGGAGCGCAGTCGCGACCCTGCGACGCTTCCGCCACGAGCACGAGCATCTGCGGGATGACCCGGGCACGGATGCCGACACCCCGTTCTCGCTGCAGATCGCTCGCACCGCTTCGGCGCTCGGCGTCGACGAAGAGCTGGTCGAGCAACGCGTCCAGCGATGGATGGTGGAGCGTCCGGGAAAGTGGATTCGCTTATTTCGGCGCAAGTCTCTTCTGGAGGAGATAGCGAGCTTCCGTCGGAGCGGAGGACGCACCGCGCTGGTCAGCGACTACCCAGCACGCAAGAAGCTCGAAGCCCTGGGCGGCTCGGATCTGTTCGATGTCGTGGTCGCGAGCGGCGAGCCCAACGGTCCCCGGCGTTTGAAGCCCGATCCGGATGGATACCTACGTGCGGCCAAGAGCCTCGGCATCGACCCCGAGCGCTGTCTGGTGATTGGCGATCGCGAGGACGCCGATGGCGCCGCCGCGCGCGCCGCGAGCATGCAGTTTCGTCGCGTTTAGGCCGCGAATCCCTGAAGTCGCGGCGACCACACCGTGACGCGATTGCGCCCGCCACGTTTGGACACGTAGAGCGCTTCATCCGTAGCCTTGAACAAGGACTCCCAGTCCCGTCCGGCCTGAGGAAACGTTGCGACACCGATGGAGCACGTGACCCGGAGCGTGCCTTCCCCGCTGTGAAATTGCGTGGCTTCGAGCTCCGTGCGGATGCGCTCGGCCAAAAGACGAGCACCCTCGGCGTCGGTTTCCTCGCAAACCAAGAGAAACTCCTCGCCCCCGAAACGCCCCACCACGTCCGTGTCGCGCTTCGTTCGTTTGAGCACGTCGGCAAATCCCTTGATCACGATGTCGCCGATGTCGTGACCGTAGGTATCGTTCACGCGCTTGAAGTGGTCGAGGTCGCACACCAGGAGGCTGAGGGGCTTCTTGAAGCGCAGCGAGCTCTTCAGCTTCTGGTCGGCCATGTCCGTCAACGTACGCTTGTTGAAAAGCCCGGTCAGACCGTCGGTGGTCGCCATCTCCTCGAGGCGCTTGAGCATGCGTGAGTTCGCCAGGGACACTGCGACGTGGCTCGCGAGTACTTCGAGCGTCGGACGAACCGCTTCACCAAACGCCGCTCGTCGGCGCGCTCCGAGTATCAAGGTGCCCAGCGCTCGTTCGTGCACCAAGAGCGGCAGCACCAAGAGCGAAGGCATCGCGGGCGGCGCAAGGCGACGAGTGAAGACCACCTGGCGGGCCGGATCGTAGTCGCCGCGGTAGGGAAGCGGATGTCGGTTCGCCACCACCATCGCGACCAGTCCGGAATTGTGACGGAACCGCTGCCCGACGAGCTCGGTTGCGCCCTCCCCGCTCACGGCGCAAATCTCGTGCTCGTTCGTGGTGCGATCGAACAGGGTCACGACGGCGAAGTCGAACGACGCGAGCTCTCGTGCGCTCGAGACGCAGGCTTCGATGACCTGCCCTTCGGTGTACGCCTGGGCCAAGGCCTCCACCGCGCGATACAGCTTGCCCTGCTCGATCTTCGCGCGCTCGAGTTGCACGAATACACGCTCGTTCTCGATGGCTCGAAGCGCGAAGCGCCCAGTGGCGACGACCAGCTCTTCTTCCTGCGAAGTGAACGGCTCGTCCGACTCCCGGTCGACGACGAGAAGCCCCCGCGCGTGCCCGTGCTCGACGAGCGGAGCCGCACAGACCGACCCGACTCGCGGCTCTTCCCCATAGTAGACCGTGTGCTGCACCGCTTTCGATCCGTGCAGCGAAACGGCTTGGCTTCGGGCAAGGGCCGCCGCAAAGATGCCGCCTTGCGCGGAAAACGGCCCGGGAGCGATGTTGTCGTCGCTCGTCGAAATCTCCTGAATGTGCAAACTCTGCTTGTCGTCGTCGAGCCAGAGCAAGACGGCGGTGCGAAGCCCGAGCGAACGGCGCAACACCTCGAGCGCGAATTCGAGCGCCTGATGGATCTCGTCCACTCCCGAACGAAGCAAGCGATCGCCATCGTCGCGGGGCGGAATGCTGCCGCGCTCCACGGCGGACGTCGGGGCACCGAGCAAGCGATAGGATCTCGCCGCCGCCTTCATGCGCTCGATCTCGCCTTCGATGTGCATGCGAGACAGACGGCGCACCCGGGCAATCTCCGCGCGGAACAGGCTCAGGTTCAAGAACGCGAACACCCCAACGAATGCCGCGTGGGGAGCGATCTCGTCGGGCCCTTGTCCGAACCCGACGACGCGAATCGCCGCCTCGAGGAGCACGCAGAACCCGGCCGTCCCCAATGCCGCTGCCGGACGCGCGAAGGCAGCAGCCACCATCATCAGTGCGTAGACGAGGGGATGGATGGGTCCGTCGAGCTTGCCGGGCGAATACAGGACGAGCACGTACGCGGCAACGACCAGGTGCGTGAAGAGCTCGAGGTCGAGCATCGCCACGCTGTCGGGCGCCAGTCGGCCGAGCCGACGAGAAATCCGGAGCCCCAGGGATCCGAGAAGCACCGCGAGCACCAGCATGTTCCAGAGCTCGTGAGGCGGGTCGACCACCCAAAGCACGAGATAGCTGCCACACAGGATGCTCAGCACCAGGCCCGACACGCGGGAAAGCCCCCGTTGCATCGCGAGCGCTGCCCGAACGAGCGGATCCATTCACGTCCGCCGCTACCAGACCGAGCGCTCCTGGGCCCACTTTCCGACCGCCCACGGCCTCTTTCCCAACTCGCAGGCGATGTGAGATGAGGGGTCTCTGGTGAAGCCGGGGCTACGCCTCCAGATCTTGCTGCTTCTCGGCGGGTTGATGCTGCTCGCCTTCGTGCCGCTGTTCATCGCCGTCGCCACGTACACGCGCCTCACTTTGCAGCAGGTCCGGGAGCAGAGCGCCCGAGCCCTGGGCCGAGCAGTGGCGGGTCATGTCGCAGAAGCGCGCGCGCGCCGCTCACCGAACGAGCTGACGAGCCTGCTGGATGCCGAGATCGGAACCGAGGGCGTGGAAGCACTGGGCGTGTTCGACACGGAGGGCCGGCCGGTCGCGAGAAGTGGTGAGCCCATCGCGGTCGATGCGCTCCGGGGCCCCTTCGACGTGACCAAGGAAGCCGTCTTCGAGGTGGAGACCGCCCACGGTCGTGCCGTCGCCGTCGCCGTCCCGGGGCCTCAGGGGCTCGTGGTGGCCGTCGTCCGCACCGACGACCAGTCCGCCAAGGCCGCCCCGCTCGTGCGACTCGTTGGCCTCTACACCGGCGTCGTAGCGCTCGCTCTCCTCACCCTCGCTTACTTCGCGCTCACGCGATCCATCGTGAGGCCCCTGGATGCGCTGTCCCGCGCAGCCGAGCGTGTGGCTCTCGGCGCGCGTCGCCTGGAGGTGCCTCGGGGCGGACCCCGGGAGCTTTCGGAGCTCGGCGTCAGTCTGAAGACGATGACCGAAAAGCTTCTCTCGGAAGAGGAAGCCCTTCGGAAAAAGAATCGACGAAGTCGAACGCGCCACGCGTCGCTTGCGGGTCGCACAAGATCGTTTGGTGCGCTCCGAGCGACTCGCCTCTGTCGGCCGGCTCGCCGCAGGCCTGGCTCACGAGATTGGAAACCCCATCGCGGCCTTGATCGGCCTCGAAGATCTCCTGATTGCTGGCGGGCTCGAGCCCGAAGAGCAGAAAGACTTCCTGTTGCGGATGCGCAAGGAAACCGAGCGCGTGAACAACATCCTGAGAGACCTGCTCCAGTTCGCCCGGCCCGCGGCGAAGAAGGGCGAATCGGACGAGCCTTCCCCCGGCAACGTGGAAACCGCCGTCTACGACACCGTCGCCCTGGTCAGCCCGCAGAGGACGCTCCAAGACATCGATCTCGCCGTGGACGTGTTCCCCGATCTTCCCGAAGTGACGCTGAGTCGCGAGCAATTGGTCCAGGTGATCCTGAATCTGGTGATGAACGCCGCCGACGCGGTCGGTTCTGGAGGCAAGGTCGTCATCCGGGCCAAGCCTTCCGATCTCGGAGTCCGTCTCGAGGTCGAGGACAACGGTCCGGGAGTCGCCTCCGAGGTTCGTGATCGATTGTTCGAGCCGTTCGTGACCACGAAGGAAACCGGCAAAGGGACGGGGCTGGGTTTGGCGGTTTGTCGCGGGCTGGTCGATGCTTCCGGCGGCAGTATTGCGCTCGAAGAAACCGAAGGCGGAGGTGCGCGCTTCGTCCTGGAGCTGTGTCGGGCGGACGCCATCGATAGCAGCGCTCCCAGCCGCTGACGGTCGTTCGACTATTCCTCGTCGAAGATCTCGTGGAGGAGCACCGTTCGAAACCCTCGCTCTTCGATCGCGTCCAGAATCGCGGGCAAGGCGGCGACGCTCGCCGGCTCGAAATCGTCACGCTCGGCAGCATCGTGCAAGAGGACCACCGCGCCGTCGATGAGCTTTCGTTCCACACGTTCGGCGACGCGCTCTGGATCGCTCGCCGCCCAGTCCATCGAGGCTCCGCACGCTCCACGCGATGGTGCGAACACCTGACTTCTTCGCCCCCGAGGCCGTTCGAGAGCTCACGTACCCAATCGGAGGACGAAACCAAACCGGACGCTCGCCGCAGGCCTCTTCCACCACCTTGCGCGTACGTTCGATGTCTTCTGCGACGTAGCGCGGTGGCTTGAGGGAATACAAGCGGTCGTGCTGATAGCCGTGGAGCCCAATGCCGTGTCCGGCTTCGTGGATCTCGCGCACCAGCTCCGGATGCAGCCTGGCCTTGCGTCCGACCACGAAAAACGTGGCTTTGTGCCCGCGCCGACCGAGCTCCGAGAGCACCTTCCGCGTCGTCTTGTCGTTCGGCCCATCGTCGAACGTCAGCGCCACCTGCTTTTTGCCGGGCTCGCCCCGCCATTGTACATCGCCGTACATCTCGAGCTGCGGAATGATGACGCCCAGCGTACAGAAGGTCGCGTAGACGCCGAACGACACGAGCGCGACCCACATCGGAATCGGACCGAGGAAGATCGAGCGGACCGCGAGGGAAAGTCCCGCGATGCTCGCGACCCAGAGCGCGATTCGAGCCGGCGGCATTTCAGTTCTTGTGTCGAAGCTTCTCGGAGCTCGCGCTCGCGTCTTCGTCCACCAGATCATCCAGAGCGTCTTCGAGTCGCGCCTTCTCCCCGGACGCGACTCGCTGTTTGCTCGCAGCTTCGCCCTTGGGTTCCTCGCCCGTGTTGTCAATCTCGAAGAAGAGCGCCAGCAGCGTTGCGATCAACGGCAAGCTGGTGAGGGGCAAGTCCCCCAGCATTCCCTTACCGAGATCTCCGAGGTCGAACGACACGCCGAGCCACTGCCGGATCCCGAACATCGCCAACGCGGCAACGACGGCACCCGCGGCAGCTTTGAGCCCGGCCTCGATGCGCGCGTCCTTCGCCCAAATGGGTCGACCGGCGACGAGCCCCGTCAGCGCCCCGGTCACGATGGCCATCAGATAGGCGAGCCATGCGGCGAACACGGGCACGCCGAGCCCGTAGACCAGCCCAGCCGCCAGGGCTCCGCCGACGAGGAGTCCCTTGACCAGCCCGACCAGGCCACGCTTCAGCATCGTCCGTAAGGTTCTCCTCAAACCGTCGGCCGTCAACCGCAGAGGCCGGTCGAAATCGCCATTTTCATCGAAGCGCTCGACTCGCGCCGAAACCTTTCTTAATGCGGGCAGCATGCTTTTCAACACCCTCGCCTACGCGAAGTTCTTCGCGCTGGTGTTCATCGGGGCGTGGGTGTTGGTGCGGCGTCGGTGGGTTCCGTTCCTGCCGTGGCTCGCCGTTCTCGTCTTCGCGTTGCTCGGGACTCCCTCTCCCAGAGCATCGGCATCGCTGTCGCGTCCTTTCTCGTCACCCTCGCACTCACTCGCACCGAGTCCGGTACGGAGGGTCCGCCCGACATCCGTATCGTGCTCGTCAGTATCGTCACGAACTTCGGAGCGCTCGCTTGGCTCACCTTCCACCAGTTCGGGCGCGACCCACTCGGCCTCGCCCTCGCGTCCCTCGGTGTGCCCATCGCGTCGACCACACCCTGGCAACTCGGCGGCCTCGCCATCGCGCCCATCGGCCTGTTCCTCTTGCTGCGAGCCCGACGCGTCCGTCTCTTGTTCCTGCTCGGGGCGAGCTACGTTTTCTACGCCCATTGGGACTGGCGCTTCCTGCCACTCATCTGGGCGTCCTCCAGCGCCGACTGGCTGCTCGGCCACGCGATCGATCGCGCGAAGACCGACCGCTCCCGCAAGCTCTGGCTCGCTGGAACCGTGGTGGTGAATCTCGGCGTCCTGGCCGTCTTCAAGTACTTCAACTTCGGCATCGATAGCGCTCGACGCCGTTCTCGGTGAGCTCGGAGTGCGTCTACCCGAGGTCACCCTCCGCGTCGCGCTGCCGATCGGCGTCAGCTTCTTCACGTTCGAGTCGATGAGCTACGTCATCGACGTCTATCGACGGCAGATTCGAGCCGCAAAAGAGCTATTTCGAGTACCTCGCGTTCGTCGCATTCTTCCCTCACCTCGTCGCCGGTCCCATCGTGCGCCCGCGCGATCTCCTTCCGCAGCTCGCTGGCCCACCGCGCTTCAGTCCCCGCGAGGGCAGCGAAGCGCTGTTCCTGATCGCGATCGGGCTCTTCAAGAAGATCGCCATCGGCGACTACCTCGCCCTCAATCTCGTCGACCGAGTCTTCGACGCCCCAACGCAGTATTCGGCCCTCGAGTGCTACGCCGGGCGTCATCGGCTATGCGGTCCAGATCTACTGCGACTTCTCCGGCTACACCGACATTGCGATCGGCTCCGCGCTGCTCCTCGGCGTTCGCTTTCCGCAGAACTTCGACTCGCCCTACAAGGCGCACAACATCCAGGACTTCTGGCGACGCTGGCACATCTCGCTGTCCACCTGGCTTCGCGACTACCTCTACATCCCGCTCGGCGGGAATCGCAACGGCCCGATCCGGACGTACGTGAACCTGATGCTCACGATGCTCCTCGGCGGACTCTGGCATGGCGCCAACTGGACCTTCGTGGTGTGGGGCGGAATTCACGGCACGGCGCTCGCGGTGAACCGCGCTTTTACCGAGTGGCGCGCGCGGCGTGGCAGAAAGCCGAGCCCCTCCCTCGCTCTGCACGCTCTGTCCGTACTTTTGACCTTCCACGTCGTCTTGGCGGCATGGGTCTTCTTTCGCGCGGAATCCTTTCAAAAGGCCGCGATCGTCTTTTCCCAGATCGGAACTCTCACTCACTATCACCCGAACCTTCCCGCTCCCGTCATCGCGATGCTCGCCCTGGGTCTGGTGAGCCACTTCACACCGGAGCTCTGGTACCAAGCCGCCCAACGCGCTTTCGTCCGAATGCCCGCCGTCGCCCAGGGCATGGCGCTGTTCTGCGTGGCCCTCGCGCTGCGAGAGATGGCCGCAGCCGACGCGGTGCCGTTCGTGTACTTCCAGTTCTGACCTGACTGGTTCCGCCGACGCACTCGACTGAGCTTGGTGCTACCCTCCCCGCCGTCATGAGCGACGGCGAATCTCAAGACGAAGACTCGGGCGAAGAATCGTCCACTGGCGAACCCACCGACGAAGCGCCCACCGAAGAAGCGCCCGCCAAACGAGACGTTCAGCCGTCGCAAGAAGAAGCGCAAGAAGAAGGGCAAGAGGGCGGCCTCGCCCTCCGTCCGCGAGGAGCTCGACGCCCAGGGACGGGAACGTCCGCGCTTTCTCCTCGATTTCCCCGAGGATCCGGATCTCGAGCGACTGGTGGAAGCGTTCGAGTCCGGAGACTTCCGAACCGTGCGCGAGCGAGCTCCCGAGCTCGCAGAGCGCGCGGAGGATCCGAAGGTTCGGGATGCTGCTCTCGAGCTCCGTCGGCGAGTGGATCCCAATCCGCTGATCAAGTACCTCTTGCTAGCGTCGGTCTTGCTCCTCCTGTTTCTGGTTCTGCATGTCTATTCGCAACATCACTGACCGCACGACGTGGCTGCTCGCCGCGCTCTCGACCGCCGCGTGCGGAGGACAGAGCGCCACTCCCAACGCCGAAAACCCCGAGCCCGGTGTCCAGATCACGGATGTCCAACGCTTCTTGCCATTCGAAGAAGACTCCGTCAGCGCTTTCGAAACGTTCTCGGAAAACACCGGGGAGAAGGGCGTGCTGATGATGCACATCTCCCGCCCTCGTCCCGATTCGGTCGAGCTCTCGGTCGGCGGCAAAGTTCAGCGCCTCAGCATCGTCCGAGAAGGCGTTCAGCTCGCCACGGGAGGATGGCTCCTCAAGGCCCCGCTCGAGGCGGGGTCCCGATTCAAGGGCCAGTTCGGCGACGTTCGCGTCACGAGTATCGACAAGCAAATCGAGGTGCCCGCCGGGCGTTTCAGCGGCTGCCTGGAGACCGTCGAAGAGAACCAGGTCGCCCAACGCAAGGTGACGACGGTGTTCTGCCCAAAGGTCGGAATCGTCTCCCTCGAAGCGGAAGGGAAGCTCGGGGACGACGAGTATGGCCACGAGCGCGCGGTCCTGCGCTCCCACGCCAAGCGCGTCGACATCAGCACGATGTGAGTGGCGTCATTCCGCGGCGCCGAAGCTCGCCCGCGACTCGGTTTCCGGTGCTCGACGCCGGGCTTCCGACCGGGTGACCTCGCCGTACACGAGCCCGCCGTGAACGATGGTTGGGCTCAATCCGAGCGCGATCGCCATTGGGGTGACCTCGCTCGATGGGAACATCTGGCAGAACCCCGGGGCGCGATTCAGCCGATCCACGATCGTCTTTTCCAGCACCATCGAGGTGTACTGAGTCGCTCCGAATTCCGGCGTGTTCGCATTCATGATCACGTCGAGATCTTGCATTCGGCACATGGCCTTGAGCCCAGCAATCTTGCTCTCCAGCGGGCTCCAGTTGTCGGCGCAGGTCCCATTCTCACTGCAACCCCAGACACCATCAGGTGTGTTGAAGAACAGCGTCTGATTCCCGGACGTGTGGCCCGGCGTCCTCACCAAGAGCAGACCGTCACCGAGATCGAAATCGCCATCGGTGAGCACGACGCTCTCCGTTCGCACGTCCTTCTTGCCATCCGCCACGAACCAAGCGCGTTGCATGGGGTGCAAGTCGTCCCAGTCATCCCACTCCGCACGCGGCGCGAGGAGCTTTGCGTTCGGGAAGCGCGCGCTGCGCGAGCCATCTCGGGTTCCGAGCAGCGGCCGCAAGTCTTGAGTATGGAAGTGGTCGAACGCCACGTAGTCGATGGATTCGGGCGACACACCCAACTGCGAGAGCTGATGCTCCAGCGAGTCGAAGCGCTTCGCGAGCACGTTGAACGCGATGTAATCCCCGACACGACGGATCATGCGTTGGAAGAACGGGGTCTGCCTCGCCGCCACGTCGTCCGTGGGATTGAACAAGATCGTCTTTTGCTCACCACGCTGGAGAAACTGAACGAGCAGCGCCCGATGCGTCATGATCACGTAGGGCGCGGGCGAGAGCGGAGCGCCCCAAAACGCGTACTTTGCCGGGTAGCCCAGAGTCGTGACGGGAAGAGACCGTACCGAAATGACCCGCGGTCCCTGGGCAATCCGCTCGCGGACGGCCTCACCAGCTTTGCGTACCGCTCGAAGCCGCGGGCCATGGCCGGTCACCTGCCAGGCGGAATCAACGTCATCCAGCACACGAAGCTCGTCTGCGCGCGCGAATCCTTCGCGCTCCACAATCTGCGGTCCCTCGGTCATGGTTCCCTCCTCAGGGCTCGGAGGTGTAGCCCTCGGCGTCTCCCCGATCAACGAGGCGATTTTCCCCGCGCGAAACTCAGGGCGTTCCGGCGTCTTCCCCACCGAGAACGAGATCCACCGGCACGGTCTGGATGCACTCGTTCTTCGCTTCCGCCTCGAGTGCTCGCTCCATGTCCGGGTACCCAGATGCCTTCACGGTCACGGTCGCGGCACCTTGCGTCCACAAAGCGCACACGAGCCCGAGGACATCACCGGCGTCCGCGTCGGCGCGATTCGCGTCGCAGAGCACCGCCTCTTCCTTGTGCACCGGATCGGACAGCGCGTACGTCTCCTCGCCTCCGCCGTACTTCACGGTGATGCTGGTGTCCGCGGGCAGCGAGCTCATGTAGGCGCTGAGCGACAGCTGAAACGCAGCCTTGGCCGCGCACTGCTGATCGTTCGGCGGATTGCTGGAGCACCCAACAATCAAGCCGCACAGGCCAAACGTGCCGAGCGTAAGGAACCGAAGCATGGATCGAAAAAGCACCGTCGCCGCCTATCGAGTCGTTGGACGGCCCAAGCGTCCCGATCTTCGACTTTCGCTGATCTAGGCCGAGCCGACGCCTCTCGCAAGTCGCTCTTCGCCATTCCGCTACGGAATCGTGAGCTCCTGGCCCGGGATGATGGGGTCCTTGGGGTCGATCCCGTTCGCCTGGCACAGATCGTCCACGCTCACGCCATTCTTCTGGGCGATCCCGCTCAGGGTATCTCCCGCCTCGACCACCACCTTTTTCCCGCTCGAGTTACTCGGCTTCGTTGACTTCTTCTTGCCACTCTTCCCGCTGCTCCCTCCCTTGCAGCACCGAAACCCGATGGAATAGTCGTGGTACTTCGTGTTGTGCCCGGTCGTCAGGTAGCTGCAGCCCTCGCCATGAATCTTGTTGTCCAGGTAGTACCCGCCCCGAAACGTGCCGGTGGGATCCGAAGTCCACTCGTGGAGATTCCCCACCATGTCGTAGGCACCGTAGGAGCTCCGGCAGCGACTGAACTTGCCGGTCTTCGCGACGGTGCCGGGGATCTGGTTGAGCTTCGGATCGTTCATCGCCTCGATGCCGAACACCCCAACCCCTTCCTCCTTGCCGTGTAGCTTGCGGAGAGGCGACACACCCTTGTCGTTGCAGCGGCCCTCCACGTGCTCGTCTCCGTAGGGATAAAGCGTCGGGTTCTTGCCCTTGCAAGCGAATACCCACTCTTCATTGCTGCACAGGCGCTTGCCCGCGGCTTCGCACGCACTCTCCGCCTGCTCCTGGCTGATGTAGGCTTGCGGCACCACCTTGCGGCGACTCCGCGCGACCACGCGGACTCCGTCTGCGGGCATGTGATAGGGCGAATGACGCCGCAGCGTGCGACCACTCGCACTGACGACGTCGAGGCTCGCCTCGTACGCGTCGATGCAAAACTTCCCGCCGACGCTGACCATCCCACCGGGACAGCCGCTCTTCGTTTTCTTCGCCAGCACCGGCGGGGCACCCAATAGCGCCACGACCGCGACCGACAACAGGGCGACGGAGGCTCGTTTCATGCGCGAACGCCCTGCGCTAGCACGATGCAGGCGCTCGTCACCAGAAAGCCCCGGCCAGCGCCAAGTTCGCGTCGCCGCCCAAGCTGCTGGCGCCTCGAGATCTCGCCGAGGACGCCCATGACGCCGGCGCAAACTTCACGAGCGAGCCCAAGCCTGCCGGGCGCCCCGAGGTCTCACCGGGAATGCCCCGTGATACCCTCGCCCGCGTGACGATTCAGCGCCTTGGCTCGCATCCTGTGCTTCTTCTCGGGTCGCTCGCCCCTCTCCTGCCCCTCTTGGCAGCCTGTGGTCGACCGACCGCCAGCGCAGCGACCGACGCGCCCACGACGACTCCCATCTCCCCGAGCCCTTCGACGACCCCGGACACCCCGTCGACCCCGACGCCCACGGCGACCAATCCAAAACAGGGCCACGCGTGCGGTGGCCTCGGATGCCGCTCCTTCGACGACATCCGCGACGCGTTCGCGATCGTTCTCGAATCAGAAACCGGCGGTCCTCGGCATCGGTGAGGCGCACGCTCAGCGAGGAACCGAGAACATCGAGTCGTCGACCAAGCGCTTCACCGAAGCCATGCTCCCCGCTCTCGCGAACCGGGCGAGCTTCCTCTTGGTGGAGCTCATGGCGCCCAACGACAAATGCAAGAAGGAAACGAAGCAGGTCGCCAAACAGCAGAAGCCCGTCACCAAGCCCCAAGCCCAGTCCAACCAAAACGAGTACCTGATCCTCGGGCAACGCGCGAAAGCGTTGGGCATCACTCCCGATCTTTTGCGTCCCTCGTGTGAAGATCTCGAGCGAATCACCAAAGCCGGACCCAACGACATCAGCGTCATGTTGGAAATGATTGCCCGAATGACCACCCAGGTCGTCGAAGGCGAGCTCGCGCGAAACCAGAAGGCAAAAGCGTCCGATCGAATCGTCGTCGCCTACGGCGGAGCGCTCCACAACGACATCACCCCGCGTCCCGGTCGCGAAGCGTGGAGCTACGGACCCGCGCTCTCCAAAGAGACCTCCGGCAAGTACGTCGAGCTCGATCTCATCGTCCCCGAGTACATCAAAGACGAAGAGCCCTGGACGTCACTGCCCTGGGTCAAGCTCTACGATCGAGCGACGCTCGGCAAGCAAGCCGTCCTCTACGAAACCGCCCCGAAGTCTTTCGTCCTCGTCCTGCCCGCGTCCCCGGCGTCCACCGCTCCCCCCACGGCATCCGCCTCGCCGTTGCCGTAAGACCGCGCGCGGCCTCCGTCGTAGGACTCCCCGTCAAAAGCTCCCATGGACACCAACGAACGCCTGGCGCGGGCCGAGGTTTACGTTGGGTGCAACATGGGGCGGCACGCGGGCTTCGGATTTTGACGAGCTCGTCTTCCAGACGAAGAGCGTCGTCAGGAATGCCGCAGCGCCCACTCCGGCGCCCACGAAGCTCAGGGTGGCGAAGGTTTTCGAGCGGTCCTTTTGATCTGTGAAGTCTTTGAGCTGACCGCAGTCGTTCTCGACGCCGATCACGTTGCCCTTGTCCGGACATGCGGAGCTGCTGTTGCCACTCTTCCGATCGACTTCGGCTTGGGCTGCATCTGCCTGATCCGCTGCGTGATTCTTGTCGAGCGTGAAGAGCACAGCGCCGCCAATCGCGAGGGCCGTGAAGGCGCCTTCTCCGAGCAACACCCATGTCCGAGCGGGAATGCCGCTGCTGCTCGCGCTTCCGCTCGCTCCCTCAGCGGGTTGGTCGTCTTCCACGCCCTTCGTCGGTCCACCCTTCGTGTTGCCGAGGCGGGGCAAGGTCACCTCGATCTCGCGTAACTCTCCTTCGGTGAGATCGAGCTCGCGCCGAAACGCCTGGCGCCCGGGGGCGGAAACTCCGATCACGCGATGCCCCGGATTGACCGGAATGGCTTTCCCGACGAGCGCTCGCTTGACGCTCACGCCGTCGATCTCGATGGTCTCGTCCTCGACCTCGTCGGAAACCTTCAAGGTCACGCTGGCGACGCGCTTCTTCACTCCATCGCGCGCGGGACCAACGAGCTCGGCGACATCCGGCGCTTTGATCCCCTGCTCGAGCATCTCGGAAGCCCGATCGTATTCGACGAGGGCGTCGACGAGCTTCGCCTGTTGCTCGAGGCAATACCCCAGGTGATAGTGAAGGCCAGGGGTCTCCTTGATCTTGAGGGCTTCACGCAGCTTTCCCTCGGCCGCCGCCCATTCCTTCTTGGACTCGAGGGAACTGGCCTCGGAAAAGAGCTTGCGAGCCACCGCAATCTCCGCCGCAGACGGCTCCCCTTGGGCGAGCACCGGAGAGCAGAAGAGCCCAACCGCGATTGCCAACGAAACGACTGCGAAGAAGCGATTCATGACGTCATGAAGCTAGTCACAAGCTGTGTACCGGCGGACGACGTTTTTGTCGAGCTTGCCACGTGCAGCGGTCATCTATCCCCGCAAGGCTCGGCCACGTCAGCGGTCAGTTTCCTCGATTCAATCGCAGAGGTGAGGCCCCATCGTGCGCCGACGCAGGGCCTTCTTGGCGGAATCCTGCCAGATGAGCGCCACGCCAGCTTCGCCGGCCGCGGCGCCAGAAAAGTACGGGTTGATCTCGTTGATGGTCGCGGTGTCGATCGGTGCCGGAAGGATTTGCGAGCAACCGGAAGGGTAGACAACCACCGCAACCGCGGTGTTTGCGCCCACTCCGTTGGTGATGATGCCTACCGACCCTCCTTCGAACGGAACAATCTCACCGTGACCGCCCACCGTGATCGAGCTCCCACCCGAGACGGGCCCACACACCACCACGCCCTGAGCATCGAGCTCCGCGTAACTCGAGTACTCCGGTAGATCCTTGTTGAACCACGCGGCGCGAAAAGTACCCGAAGCTGGGTCGCTCGCGAGGTCCCCCATCAGCCCTCCCTTGTTGGCAGCGACGACCGGTGAGAGCGCAGTCTGTTTCGACACCGAAAAATCGAAATCCGACACCAGAAATTGGGTTCGAAACTGCGCTGTCGTCGACCCGAGCTCTGACCACATCACCCCAAATTCGTTTCCGAGGAGCGCGACTCGCGGAACGGCGTTCTGACCGGTCTGGGGACCCAGTGCGGCCTTGGGCTTGACCACGCCGCCGTCGAGGTCGATGCGGATCGCCATGAGGTTCTTCGCCGGCGAGTCTGACAGGACGATGATCCATCCATCCGCGACGGGGAGGATGTCGGGCGTCTCGCTGAGAGCCGTATCGGTCGTGAGCCGTTTTTCCGCTGCAATGGCGGAGCCCGTAGCGTCGAGCCGGCTGAAGTAGATGTCGGCGTCCGCGTTGCGCCGGTCGGACCAGACCACGCCCCAGGAGTTGTTTCCCCACGCAATCCGCGGGGTGATGCTGGGCTTCGGGGCGTTCGAAACACGGATTTCGCTACCGACTTTGTCGCCCTGGGGACTCATGAGCGTGAAGTACACCTCTTCGATACCGTCGCGCGTGTCTTCCCAGACGACGCCGTACTTCTGCTCTGCGCTGGACCAGGCAATCGCAGGATGGACCGCGGCCGTCGGCGACACCACGAAGTTGTCGGACGTACCGCTTAGCACCTGCCCGTCGGTGAAGTCCCCCTGGCCATCGCAGTCGTTGTCGAGCCCATCGCAGATCTCGTCCGCACCGGGGTAGACGGTGGCCTCGCTGTCATCGCAATCGTCCTGGGGGCTCGCCGTCACCGGGCAGTCCGGGTCGAAGTGCTTGTCACCGTCGAGGTCGTTTGCTTGCACATCGCAAGCTCCGCCGGGCTCGATGCAGGTGGCGGTGCAATGTAGGCTGTCGGGATTGTCGCCCGAGCAATCGACCGGAGACCCCGCCGCGCACACGTGACTCACGCATTGCTCGATCCCATCACAAGCGAGTCCGTTGTCGCAGTCGGCGGCGGTCTCACATGCGACCGCTGCGTCCCCGCCGCCGTCCGTTGCCCCGGATCCTCCCATCCCCGCCGAGCCGCCTGCTGACGAGCAACTCCTCGTGTCCTCGCAGCTCGAATCCGATCCGCAAGCTGGTACCGCCAGCGCCCCCAGGCTTGCCGCGATCACCAGTGGTGACCAATCCCCGCGTAAGAAAGCCATCCCCAGAAAGTCTCCGCTTCGAGTTTCACGAATTCCCAGACCAAAGTCACGTGCCCGTCCCGCCGACCGGCCTCGCCCAAGCCGCTGGTTTTTTTTCGCAACTCCCCCACTCGGGCGCCGAAGCACCCATCCGGTGGCCCAGCTGACCCATCCCCGTCGGCACGAAAAACCCCGCACCAGAGCCGGGAAGGCCGGTGGAACTTGCCCGCCCCGCTCCGCTGAGGGATTGAAGGCAGGAGGCATGAGCGACGACCGTCCCCCTTCCCACTCGGGCGCCGGCGCCGAGCTCGGGGACACGCCCCTTGAGGGCACCCCCGCGTTCGACGAGATCGACACGAGCGACGCCCTCGGCAAGAAGGACACTATCCCGACGAACCGCACGGGCCCGCTGCTCTATCCCGAGCCGGACGAGGTCGATGACGCCATTCTCACCGCGCGTCCCAAGGACACGCTTCCAATGAACCGCCGGGCAAACGTGACGCTGCCCGATGGCATGATTGGCCCAGCGCCGGATCACGCGAGCGCGTACGTGCCCCCGCACGCTGCACCCAAGCCCGCGAATCACAAGACCTTGGAGATGGACCTCGTCCGGGTAAATGATCGCCCCGACCCGCGACGCGCCGCCGCAACTCAGAAGCTTCCGCGGATCGAAAAACGCCCGCCCAGCAATTCGGAACCCGACGCCGCCGTCGCCGCCGCGCGCCGCAACCCGAGCTCCCAGCGAGCACGACGTAGAAGCAACTGCTCCCGACTCCTCCCGGAAACCCGGCATGGGTGGCCTGGTGTGGGTCGGCATCCTCGGCTTCATCGCGGTCTTCACGATTGGCATCGCATTGTTCCGCGCGATGAGCGCTTCAACGTCCGACACCTCCGAGACCTCCGACACCTCGGCCACGCCACCGGCGGAGACTCCGGCGACCAAGCCCACGCCACCAGTCGAACCGCCCAAACCTCGAGCGCAACCGCCCAAGCCAGCCGCCACCGTGAATCCGACGGATCCTCCCGCGACCGCCAGCGCCAGCGCGCACCCCGCGCCGACGACCTCCGAGACGGCAAGCGCAACGGCCCCCAAACCCTCTACGGCCAAGAAGCCCAAATCCGTATCCGGCGAAAAGCCGGAGTCCAAACCTTCCCCTCCTTCCACCACCCCTTCCCCCGCTGAGCCCATCAATCAGTGAGCTTCAGCGCTCGAGCTTCGTCATGACGCGTTCACGTCATCGCTTCACGACCACTTCCGTCCGCCTCTTCCTCGCGCTCGTCTTCCTCGTCGCCTGCACACTCCCGTGCAGCATCGCGTCCGCCCAAACCTCGACCAAAAACCTCGACCAAGCCCGGCAGCTCTTCCAAGAAGGCAACGAAGCCTATCGAGCCCGCAACTGGACCGAGGCCTACGACAGGTTCAAAGAAGCCTTCGCCCTGAGCGCAACCTACGACATCGCAGGCAACCTCGGAGACGTAGAGCTCACCCTGGAAAAGTCCGCGACGCCGCCGAACATCTCGCGTTCAGCCTCCGCCACTGGCCCGCCGGACAAGCGGAAGCCCGCGCCAAAACCCAAGCCCGCTTCGACCAAGCCAAGAAGCTCGTCGCGTGGGTAACGGTCACCGTCAACGTCGAGGGCGCCAACGTCCTGGTCAACGGCCAACCCGTCGGCAAGTCCCCGCTAGAAGGCGAAGTGTTCGTGACACCCGGCGCCATCACCATCGAAGCCAGCTCGACGGCAAGACCGACAAGAGCACCGTCGCCCTCGACAAGGGCGAGTCCCGCGCGATCCAGCTCGAGGTGACCGAAGGGGGGGGAGGAAGCGGGGAGCCGGACGGCTCGCAGGACGGCGGGACGGACGGCGGCACTCACGTCTCGACGAGGGGCCTCAAACCGAAGACGCTGGTGCTGATTGTCGGCGGTGGTCTCACGCTGGTTGCAGTGGGCAGCTGGTTCTACTTTCACTCCGCGAAGCGTCGAGCGGCGACCGACGCCGACGACCTGGCAACTCAGGTCGGTCGAAACGCTGCGGCTGCGGCACTCCGAAGCAAATGCGCTGACCTCGGCGCTGATCGATCGTCGAAAGAGTGCAGCGAAACCTGTCCACGGTCTCGCTCAACGTAGGTCGGTGTATTCGCTCGCCGGCACCGTCACGACATATTTTCTCCTCCCGGACAACCGCCGGCGCACCACGCATCGGCAACTCGTCCGCTTAGCCCCCTCGTCACGCCTCTGCGCGCGGAGCTTCATGGGGTCAGTTGGACGAATTTTGAGGAGTGCTTCCATGTCTGGATGGCTCGACAAAGCGCGATTATTGCCGGACTTGGTTGGCTTCGTTTCAGCGCTCGTTGCACTCACTAGCGCTGCGGCAGCGATTCCGCACTGCGAAAAGACGCGAACTGCGGCGCATATCGCGCGGAGGCGGCGGCCAGAGCGGAACAGGTGGGGCGGGCGCAACCGGGGGAGCAAGCGGCCAAAGTGGCACCGGCGGAACCGGTGGGGATGGCGGGGCCTGCAACATCACCAAGAGTCCAAGCGAGGACGCATGCCTGGTGAGCGACCAGTACGCGATCTTCGTTTCCCCAACAGGTATTGATGGTGCAGCGGGGACGCAAGTTGCGCCGCTGAAAAGCATTACTGAGGCCGTTACAAAGGCGGCCGGATCCAAGGTGATCCTTGTATGCAACGGTACGTTCGATGAGCACGTGAAGGTTTCTGGCGGCGCCAGGATTTACGGAGGATTCGCCTGCGACTCCTGGGCATATCAGCCGACCACGGTACCCAGCATAGCTCCCACAACTACGGGCTACGCCCTCGAGATCGAATCGCCGAGCGGTAACATCGTCATCGAAGACGTTGGGTTTGTCTCCAAAGACGGAGCTGCCGGCGCGGAGTCGAGCATCACAGCATTTGTTAAGAATTCAACGAGCGTGATGCTGCGCCGCGTACAACTCCAAGCAGGAAAGGGCGCCAACGGGAGCGCAGGAAGCCTGACCAACTTCACGACGTTTCCCAACCCGCTCGATCTGCGCGGGAACGATGCCAATCTTCTAGCGGGCGGCGCGGCGAAATCGTACCCGACCTGCCCTGGGGGCGGTTCCACCACAGGCGGCAAGGGCGGAAACGGGGGAACGCCAACCGGCGGAGCTCTTGGTCTACCTGACTACGGAGGAGGCCTAGGCGGAATGGGTTCCGCCGCGATCTGCGACATCGGAAAGATCGGGAATGCTGGTCCGGATGGGGATGATGGAAAGCTATCCGCCCTCGGTTCGCTGTCGCAGGTCGGGTGGGTGGCTGGTGACGGCGGGAACGGCATGCCCGGTTCTCCGGGACAGGGCGGTGGCGGCGGTGGAGGGGACGGACTCGGTGGGGGCGGCAGCGGCGCGGCTGGTGGATGTGGTGGAGCAGGCGCGAAGGGTGGAATGGGCGGCGGCTCGAGCATCGCACTACTTTCGTTTGCATCAACCGTCACAGTTGAGAGCTCTCAACTCTCTGCTAGCGATGCTGGCAATGGGGGCGCTGGTGTAGCGGGACAAGCCGGAATGGGCTTGGGCGGCAACGGCGGGCAGGGGGCGAAGCGCTGGCGGTTGCCAAGGTGGGAAAGGCGGACCAGGCGGCGCTGGCGGCTCGAGCGCGGGTGGTGCAGGCGGCGTCTCCATTGGTGTCGTGTTCCAAGGAGCCAAACCCACGCTGGTTGACACCTCGCCAACAACAGGCACCGGAGGGACCAAGGGCATTGGCGGCACGCCCGGTCTCAACGACGGTCTCGACGGCGTGGCGGCGCCCGATCTCGAAGTCCCATGATACTTTCTTCGGTGGCGGGACTTTAACGCGGCCGTTGTCGTGCAGCGCGAGTTACCCCAACCGCAGCGCGAATGAGATCCACGACCTGAGCGAGATCCCCTATCACAAGCTCCGCCGACACCCGCACGACCCGATACCCCATGCGCCGAAGCGCCCGATCCCTGCGCGCATCCGCCGCGCGGCGCCGCGAGTGATACCCACCATCCACTTCGACGACGAGCCGCGCCTGCGGCGCGGCGAAGTCGACGATGTACCGCCCGAGCACGACCTGCCGCTTGAACCAAACCCCGAGAGCACCGCGGGAGATGGCGCCCCAGAGCAGAGCCTCACTGGGCGTGAGCCGCGAACGAAGAATGCCTGCGCGAGTGTGAAGCTCTGCCGAGCGACCGAGGACACGATGCATGAAACCTCCTTTGCCCGGAGGGAGCGGCCGGGCTTCGACCGCACTGGCGCAAGACGTGTGACGGGCTCGCGCGAGGAGCGTCACGCACGCGACGTCCGCACCAATCGACCCGCGCCAGCACGACGAAGCAATCGAGACCGGCGCACGTGTTGCGCCGATGGGCGGAGCACGGCCGCTCCCGGACAAAGGAGGATGGCAGCGTGAGCTCGCCCAAGACGAGACACAGAGCACCGTGGTCTCGCGAACGAAGGAAAATGAGCGCACACCTTCCACGGCTTCGAGATACGAAATCGGCTGCGTGCTCAAATCCCAACCGTTCGCGAAGCGAATCGACCGCTCGCACTCAGCCTCGCAACCGCAAGTAGGCGCCGCCCCTCCCATGCCGCGCGCAGGGTGCCGCCCGCGATGACCGTATCAACCAGGTTCACCGCAGCAGGCGGCACCCGAGCACGGCATAAGGGAGGGGCCAGCCGAGTGCGCGAAGCGCGCGAGGCGGGGGTGGGCAACAAAAGGTTCAAAGAAGCCTTCTCCCTGAGCGCAACCTACGACATCGCAGGCAACCTCGGAGACGTAGAGCTCACCCTGGAGAAAGTCCGCGACGCCGCCGAACATCTCGCCTTCAGCCTCCGCCACTGGCCCGCCGGACAAGCGGAAGCCCGCGCCAAAACCCAAGCCCGCTTCGACCAAGCAAAAAAGCTCGTCGCGTGGGTGACGGTCACGGTGAATGTCGACGGGGCCGACGTCGTCGTGAACGGCAAGAGCGTGGGGAAGTCGCCGCTCGAAGGCGAGGTGTTCGTGGCGCCCGGCGCCATCACCATCGAAGCCAAGCTCGACGGCAAGACCGACAAGAGCACCGTCGCCCTCGACAAGGGCGAGTCCCGCGCGATCCAGCTCGAGGTTACCGAAGGTGGAGGCACGAATGGAGCGACGGACGGAACGCAGGACGGCGGGACGGAACCGGGAAACACTGTGCGCAAGGCGCCGTTGTTTCCGGTCTTCATTGGTGGCGGAGTCGCGGTGCTGGGTCTGGCAGGGGGATTGCTCTTCCTGAACCGGGCTGGATCTGCTCAGGACGACGCGGACGCGATTTCCAAGACCTTGCCGAGCGGCAATCCGTGCGCGGGATCGGCGCCACCTTCTGCGTGCGCGGATCTCAAGTCCGCCAACGACGATGTAGATCGGAACAAGAACTTTGCCACCGTTGGCTTCGTGACTCTCGGAGTGGGGGTAGGGTTCACGGCCGGCTATTTGATCTGGCGCGAAACCAGCGCGACGAAGACGCAAGCCGTCCATGCCGCTCCATCCATTGCGATCGGCCGCGGTCGACTGTCCCTTTCGATTATGGGAAACTTCTGAAACTCGGGGTGCATCATGCGTTTCTTGAATCTTGGTGTGTTGAGTCTGACTGCCGTCGTCGGGTGTGCGGCGGCGCTCTTCGCGTGCTCCAATCAGGGCGATGATTGCGAGGCGAACAAGTCGTGCGGCTCGCCGGGCGGCGGTGGCAGCGGCGGCACCGGCGCCAGCGGTGGTACTGGTGCAAACGGTGGGACGAGCGGCCAAGGGGGTTCCGGCGGGGTCGGAGGCGATGGAGGAGGGTGCGACATAACCAAGAGTCCGGGCCAAGAGGCGTGTCTCGTCAGCGAAGAATACGCGGTGTTCGTCTCGGCGAGCGGAACGGACGGTGCCGACGGAACAAAAGCCGATCCACTGAAGAGCATCACAGAAGCTGTCACAAAGGCCGCGGGAGCCAAGGTGATCATCGTGTGCAACGGAACGTTCGACGAGCACGTGAAGATTGCCGCTGGCGCAAAGATCTACGGTGGGTTCGACTGCAGCTCGTGGCTCTATCAATCCAATACGAAACCGAGTGTTTCGCCCACAACTTCCGGCTACGCGCTCGAGATCGATTCGGTCACTGACGATGTTGCGGTCGAAGAACGTCGCGTTCGTCGCGAAGGATGGAGTCGCGGGTAGCGAGTCGAGCATCACGGCATTTGTGAAAACGAGCCCGAACGTTTCGCTGACGCGTGTCAAGCTAGAAGCGGGGACTGGCGCAACCGGCACCAACGGAACGCTCGTGCCGTACACCTTTCCAAAGACACAGGCTGAACTGAACGGTGAGAACGCGAGCGGATTGTCGGGGGGGAACCCGAAGCAATGCGATTGTCCGGCTGGCGACAGCAGCATTGGTGGAGGAGGCGGAGACGGTCCCAGTCCGGACTCTGGCAGCAATGGTCTTCCTGCCAACGGCGGAGGCAAGGGTGGCGTCCCGGGGTCCTGCTCCCCAAGTGGCACAGGCCAAAACGGCAATCCTGGCGTGTCGCCCGCGGGTGGAGCCGGCGCAGGAGTGTTTGGGATTCTCGGCGCCACGGGTTGGCTTCCAGCCTCGGGTGTGGCTGGAAATCCTGGAGGGGCGGGTCAAGGCGGTGGCGGTGGAGTTTCGGGCGGTAGTCCCACCGCGAACGGCGGCGGTGGCGGCGGCTGCGGCGGCTGCGGTGGAGCGGGTGGACCTGGAGGAAGCGGCGGGGGCGCGAGCATCGCTCTCCTCGCCCTCGACTCACCCGTAGCTCTGAACGACAGTGATCTCGCTGCGAAAGATGCAGGAGATGGAGGCACTGGCGCTAGCAGTCAAGCTGGACAGGCGGTGTTTGGTAATGGTGGCAATCCGGCATCGGGCGGTTGCATGGGTGGTGCTGGAGCTGCGGGCGGGAAGGGAGCCTCCGGCGGTGGTGGAGCAGGCGGCATCTCCGCAGCAATCGCCTACAAGGGCAGCCAGCCCACCGCGACCGGCGGCAATCTCGCGCACGGTAACGCCGGCGCAAAGGGCCTCGGCGGCACGCCTGGAACCAACGACGGTATCGATGGTGCTTCCGACAACGAATTAGTGCTTCCGTAGCTCAACAATCGCGTCCGACACGGCCCTACCCGAGCGCATTGCGCACAGCACGAACAGCGCGCACCAGATCCCGCATCACAACCTCCGACTGCACCCGCACGACCCGATACCCCATGCGCCCAAGCGCCCGATCCCTGCGTGCATCCGCCGCGCGGCGCCGCGAATGATACCCGCCGTCCAGTTCGACGACGAGCCGCGCCCGCGGAGCGACGAAGTCCACGATGTACCGACCGAGCACCTGCTGGCGTTTGAAGTGGACTCCGAGCTGCCCGCGCGAGATTGCGCTCCATAGGAGAGCCTCACTGGGCGTGAGGCATGAGCGATGCTGCCGAGCCCGGAGCTCCAGCTCGAACGAACGGGAACGAGAGAGAATGCGATGCATGAAACCTCCTTTGCCCGGAGGGAGCGGCCGGGCTTCGAGCGACTGGCGCAAGATGTGTGACGGGCTCGTGCGCGGAGCGCGCTCGAGGCAACGCCGTTCAGTCGACCCGGATCAGCCGACGATTGCAGACGAGCCCGGCGCACAGGTTGCGCCGCAGGGAGGAGCCCGGCCGCGACCGGGCAAAGGAAGGCTGGCAGCGCAGCTCGCTCAAGACGAGACACAGAGCACCGTGGTCTCGCGAGCGAAGGAAAATGAGCGCACACCTTCCACGGCTTCGATAGACAAATCGAGTGCGTGCATCGAGTCGCAACCCCCAGCGAAAGGAGTCGACCATCGCACTCGGCCCGCAACCGCAAGTAGGCGCCGCCCCTCCCATGCCGCGCGCAGGGTGCCGCCCGCGATGACCGTATCAACCAGGTTCACCGCAACAGGCGGCACCCGAGCACGGCATAAGGGAGGGGCCAGCCGAGTGCGCGAAGCGCGCGAGGCGGGGGTGGGCAACAAAAGGTTCAAAGCAGCCTTCGCCCTGAGCGCAACCTACGACATCGCAGGCAACCTCGGAGACGTAGAGCTCACCCTGGAAAAGTCGCGCGACGCCGCAGAACATCTCGCCTTCAGCCTCCGCCACTGGCCCGCCGGACAAGCCGAAGCCCGCGCCAAAACCCAAGCCCGCTTCGACCAAGCAAAAAAGCTCGTCGCGTGGGTAACGGTCAGCGTGAACGTCGAAGGCGCCGACGTGCTGGTCAACGGCCAACCCGTCGGCAAGTCCCCCCTCGAAGGCGAAGTGTTCGTGGCGCCCGGCGCCATCACCATCGAAGCCAAGCTCGACGGCAAGACGGACAAGAGCACCGTCGCCCTCGACAAGGGAGAGTCCCGCGCAATCCAGCTCGAAGTTACCGAAGGGGGTGGAGGAAGCGGGGAGCCGAATGGGAACGGGGGCGGGGGAGTGGATGGGGGTTCGACCGTTCACAAGGCACCGCTCTTCCCGGCCTTCATTGGAGGTGGCGTTGCGGTTCTCGGGCTCGCTGGCGGATTGATCTTTCTTAGCAAGGCCAGCTCGGCCCAAGACGACGCGGACTCGATCGCCAATGGCCTACCAAGCGGGAATCCGTGTGGGGGCCCGTCGGCTCCGTCGGCATGCGCGGATCTCAAGTCCGCCAACGATGACGTGGACCGAAACAAGAATCTCGCGACAATTGGTTTCGTCACGCTCGGTGTGGGTGCTGCGTTCACGGCCGGCTACCTGATCTGGCGAGAGACGAGTGCTACAAAAACCCAACCAGCCGCGTGGCGCGCGGCTCCATCAGTCGACATCGGCCAGCGTCGACTCTCCGTTTCGATCGTCGGAAACTTCTGAACCCGGGGTGCATTATGCGTTTCTTGAATCTTGGTGTGGTGGGCTTGGCTGCGGTTTTGGGATTTGCGGGACTTTTGGCTTGCTCCAGCCAAAGTGACGACTGCGAAGCAAACAAATCCTGCGGGTCACCAGGCGGTGGTGGCGGCACCGGAGGAACGGGCGCGAGTGGTGGAACGGGTGCTAGTGGCGGCGCTGGCGGCGTCGGCGGCGTCGGCGGCGACGGCGGTGGTACGTGCAACATCAGCGCGAGTCCCGGCGACGAGATCTGCCTGATCGACGAGGAGTACGGCGTCTTCGTCTCACCGACCGGCGACGACACAACAGGCGATGGGAGCCGAACAAACCCGTACAAAACTCTGTCGAAGGCGGTCACGGAAGCGGGGAGCAGTACGAAGAACGTGTTCGCCTGCGACGATGGCAGTGGCTACGCAGAATCGAGCACGCTGACGATCGGCGCAAGCCTCGACGGGCTCGGTCTCTTCGGCGGCTTCGATTGCTCGACTTGGGCCTACTCCACGTCCAAGAAGTCGACACTCGAGGGGGCCGCGACAGCGCTACGCATCGAATCCATCGCGACGAGTGTGCGCGTGGAAGACTTCGACATCACCGCGGCGAACGCGACGACGCCGGGCGGGGCAAGCATCGGTTTGTTCATCGCGAATAGCGATGGTGTTGCGATCGCGCGCAGCTCGATCACAGCCGGTACCGGGGCCCCGGGAGACGACGGATCGACATTCACGACGGCAGCGGCCGCGGGAGCGAATGGGAATGGGGGAAAGGATGCTTGCACGACTCCGAGCGATGGTGGTGCGCAGGTCGAAACTCAATGTAATGCAACCGCGAGTGGGAGCGTCGGCGGTAAGGGTGGTGGTGGTGGTGTTGGCAGTGGGAATAGTGCCGGCAACGGAAACGCTGGCAAACCAACTGGTGGTGGCAATCCCGGGTTTGGGGAGAGCGCGGGGGGGTGGTCATGCGCTGTGGGGGGAACCAACGGCGGTGGAAACGCCGGGGGCAATGGCACGCCCGGCAACGTAAGCCCCGGCGGCACGGGTGCCGGAACGATTGCGAGCTCTGGCTGGACTCCCGCCGATGGCACCCCGGGCACCCCGGGCCAACCCGGTCAGGGCGGAGGCGGCGGCGGTGGTGCGCAGGCTCCGTCCGCTGGTTGCAACACGGGTGCGTCGGGCGGCTCGGGTGGTGGTGGCGGGTGCGGCGGAAAGGGCGGTGGTGCCGGTCACGGCGGGGGAGCGAGCATCGCACTCGTCAGTGTTGGTTCCACGGTTTCACTCGCAAGCGTAAGCCTCGTCGCAAAGAGCGGAGGGGCCGGAGGGAAAGGTGGGGGCGCACAGTCTGGAGGGGGCGGTGGCAGTGGCGGACTCGGTGGCAAAAAGCTCTCCTCCGGCGCTGCTAACAGCGCTTGCGACGGCGGTAAGGGTGGTGATGGGGGCAATGGTGGTCCTGGCGGCGGAGGCGCTGGCGGGCCGAGCATCGGCGTCGCGTACACCGGATCCAAACCGTCCGGAACACCCGCCACTACCGTTGCTACGCTAGCCGCTGCCGGCGGGGCGGACGGAGCAGGGTCAACGACAGGTACAGGTGCGGGGGCTGCTGGACTGACCGAACTCGAGCACGCCTTCTAGCTCCTCGTCACCAAAGTCTGCCAGGTCCAGGGACTCGAACTGCCTGAGGAAGCTGCCGCCGCGCCCGGTAGAGCTTCGCTCGGGCTGTTCAAAGAGTTCTGGCCGGAGTTAGTGTGAGCGGAGTGGACGAAGAGCGGCTCACGTTCCGTGCACAATCTCGCTCGCGATCTCCGAGATACTTTCTTCGCAACTCGCCTTCCAGTCCTCCCGAAAGGGCCCGTTGAACAGCCCTTTTGCGGAGGACAATCATGCATCGCATCATTTCGACGTTTGCGTTTTTTACAATCGCTGCGGCGCTCAGTAGCGCCTGTTCGAGCGGTGACAACTTCAAGAGCTCGGGAGGCACCGGAGGTGCCGGAGGCAGTGGCGCCGCGGACGGTGGCGGAGTGGGTGGTACGAGCGGCACCGGTGCAACCGCCGCTGCCGGTGGTGTGGGGGGCTCGGCCGGTTCGACTCCGCAGACGACATGCAGCTCGAAGTCCGAGTGTGCGAGCGGGTATTGCGTCGACGGCTATTGCTGCGATTCGGCCTGCGACGGGGAGTGCTCGAGCTGCGGGCTTCCGGGCTCTCAGGGCATCTGTACGCCAGTGGCTGAGGGCACCGACCCCAACGCCGATTGCGGGGATGGCGTCTGTGGGGGAACTTGCGACGGCGCGGGTGCTTGTGCGTTCCCGGATTCTTCGACGAGCTGCGGAGAGGCTAACTCGTGCAGTGCGGGGGTGCAGAGCGGGATGTCCTGTGACGGGGCTGGATCGTGCAAACCGGCGTCATTCGACTGCGCACCGTACGTGTGTGGCACGGATGAGTGCCTGACGAGCTGTGGGTCGAACGCGGATTGCTCCGCGGAAAATCACTGCGACGCGAGCGGGACGTGCGTTCTAAAGAACGACGATGGCGGGACTTGCAAGGACGGCACCGATTGTCAGAGCGGCGAGTGCATCGGTGCTGTGTGTTGCAACACCAAATGCGCTGCGCCGGCTTCGTGTTCGACCGGTACCTGTTCCTGCGGCAACGCCACGTGTGGCACCGGAGAAGCTTGCATCACGGTATACGCCGACACGGATGGCGACGGATACGGCGATCCACTCAAACCTCAAGCGACCTGCGCCAATTCACTGCCTCCGGGCGGAAAGTTCGTCAAGAATCACGACGATTGCTACGACGGCAACGCGAGCGCGAAGCCTGGGCAAACGGACTACTTCGTGATTCAGCGCGGGGATGGGAGTTTCGATTACAACTGCAGCGCTGGCGTCGAAAAGCAGCACCCGAATATCTATGGGTTCACGTGTGGACCTTGCGGCGCGCAGCTCGGCAGCCTCTGCCTCGGCTGTGGCAAGACGTTCATTCCGGGTGGGCAACCCATCTATTCCAACGGGTTTGGCTGCAGTAAGAACGACTGCAGCCAGGTCGGCAAGGGGAATCAGGGCTTCCAAACCAACGTCGCGTGTGGCGCGAACGGAACGCTCTATAGCTGTTCTACCAACTCCTGCGGAGCGAGCGTGACGACCTCCACGACGCAACAGGGCTGCCACTGACCTGTTGAGAGTGGGCTTCAACCCCTGCCGCGAGCTGACTCCGCGGCAGGGGTGTTTCCGTCCATTCAGCAGAGCTTTCTCGCGCAGAGGACGGCGACGGCGCTGGTGAAGACTGACTTCGCCTCCGGGGTGCCAGTCGCGCGGGCGAGGACTCAATCGACTAGGGATTGCTGAACAAACCCCGCCTCGACCGCTTCCCGCTTGGAAGCTCCGGCGCCGTCGGGTACGTGAGGTCATGATTTCGCGCAGGCATTTCCTGGAGGGGATCGCGCTCGTGGGTGTGCCGGCGTGCACGCCCCGGGGAGCAGAATCTCCGAGCCCGATCGGGAGCCAAGCTGCAACTCCTCCGGAGCACGGCGCGAAGGGGCTCGGGCTCGAGGGGATCCTGACGCGGGCCCTCGAGGCGGCGAAGAGCGCGGGGGCGACGTACGCAGATGCGCGGATCCACAAGCGCAGGAACGAACGAGTTGGCACGCGAGAAGATCACCTGGTGAGCGTGGTGTCGACGGAGAGCTACGGGATCGGGGTGCGGGTGATCGCGGGTGGAGCGTGGGGGTTTGCGTCGTCGGCGAGCGTGAGCGCGGAGGACGCGGTGGATGCTGCACGGCGCGCAGTGCTCGTTGCGAAGGCGGATGCGGGGGCGCGCAAGCGGAAGATCGACCTGGCGCCGACGGCGAGCTATCGGGACAAGTGGCAGACGAAGATGCAGGTCGACCCGTTCCTCGTGCCGCTGGCGGACAAGGCGAGCCTCGCTCTCTCGATCTGGGACGAGGCGAAGCAGGTCGCAGGGATTGCGTTTTGCAGTGCGTGGTGCGAGGCCTTCGACGAGTGGAAAATGCTGGCGACGAGCGAGGGCTCGCTCATCGAGCAGCGCATCGTGCGGGTGGGAGCGGGCTACGAGCTCACCGCCAAGGACGACAAGAAGGGCGACTTCGTCACCCGCAGCCATCAAGTGCCGGCGATGCAGGCGGGGTGGGAGCACGTGACCGACGGGAAGCTCGCCCAGGGGGCGCGAAAGGTTGCCGAGGAAACCCTCGAGAAGCTCAAAGCGCCGCGAGTACGGACGGGTAAGCGGACGCTGCTTCTGGCGCCGGATCACTTGTGGCTCACGATTCACGAAAGCATCGGGCACTCGACGGAGCTCGACCGCGCCCTCGGGTACGAGGCGAATCTCGCCGGGACTTCCTTCGCGACCGTCGACAAGCTCGGAAAGCTCGAATACGCCCACGACGACATCACGTTCTACGCGGACAAGACGACGCCGGGTGGGCTCGCGTCCTGCGCTTATGACGACGATGGGGTCAAGACGGGACGCTGGGATCTGGTGAAGAAAGGCGTGCTATCCGCCTACCAGACGACCCGAGAGCAAGCCGGCTGGGTCGGCGAGAAAGCGTCGCGCGGGACTTCCTACGCCGAGGATCATCGCTCGGTGGCATTCCAGCGCATGCCCAACGTTTCTCTCGAACCCAGCGACAAGTCGACGAAGCTCGCGGACATGATCGCAGCGACCGACGACGGTGTCTTGATCTTCGGTGACGGTTCTTGGTCGATCGATCAGCAACGGTACAACTTCCAGTTTGGCGGGCAGATGTTCTTCGAGATCAAGAAGGGGAAGATCGCCCACGCCTTGCGGGACGTTGCCTATCAGTCCAATACCCTCGAGTTCTGGAAGAGCTGCGATCTGCTCGGCGGCAAGGAGGGGTGGGAGCTTCACGGAACGCTCTACGACGGCAAGGGTGAGCCCGGGCAATCGAACCCAGTGAGCCACGGCTGTCCCCCAGCGCGATTTCGCGACGTGAACGTGCTGGATACGGGTGGAAAGAGGAAGGGCTGATGGCCAAACCGGATCTCGAAAAGCTCGCCGAGCGCGCCGTGGCGCTCGTGAAGAAGCACGCGCCGGAGGCCGAGGCACGCGTCGAAGTGCGCTTTGGTCGCGATCGCAACACGCGCTTTGCGGTGGGCGACATCACGACGGCGGGGGACACCGACGTGGCGGACGTTTGGCTCACGGTCGGCGTGGGAAAACGGCACGCCACTGCGTCGAGCAGCGAGATGGATCCGGACCGGCTCGAGCCCCTCGTCGAGCGCTCCATCACCATGGCCAAGCTCACCCCCGAGGATCCCGAGCACATGCCGGTGCTCGGTCCGCAAAAGTACGAGCCCTCGGGCAACGAGTACGACGAGGCGACCGCAGAGCTCGGCAACGAGCACCGAGCGGAGGCCGCTCGCGCCATCATCCAAGCGGGCGACAGCCAGAAGGTGATCCCCGCCGGGTTTTACACCACTTCTGCCGTGGAACGCGTCCTGGCTACGAGCGCTGGTCTTCGTGCGCGACACCGACGAACGGTCGCGTCGCTCACACTCACCGTGAGAACTCCGGATGGAACTGGATCGGGATGGGCAGGAGCGGAGGAAACCCGCGCACCGGCCATCGATGCCCGGGCAATCGCCAGCGCAGCGATCGACAAGGCGGTGCGCTCAAAGCAGCCCCAAGCGCTGTCGCCCGGCGACTACGACGTGGTGCTCGAACCCCAGGCAGTGGGTGATCTATTGCTGTACCTGTTGGGCGCCCTCGACGCGCGGACGACGGACGAGGGACGAAGCTTCTTCTCGAAAAAGGGAGGCGGGAGCAAGCTGGGGGACAAGCTCATTTCCGAGCGCCTCTCGCTGACGAGCAATCCCCACGACGACGCGACGCCCGGCCCCTCGTTCGATGGCGAAGGCATTCCGCTCCGTCCGGTGACCTGGTTCGATCGAGGGACATTGAAGGCCCTCGGCTACTCGCGCTACTGGGCGGACAAGAAGAAGGTCGAGCCCACCGGAGAACACTCGACGTTCTTGCTTTCGGGCGGCGACGCTCCCAGCACCGATGCCCTGGTGAAAGACGTTAAACGAGGGCTCCTCGTGACGCGCTTCTGGTACATCCGATGGCTCCAGCCCAGGGAGCTCACGGTGACGGGTCTCACGCGGGATGGGATCTTCCTGATCGAAAACGGCAAGGTCACCCATCCGGTGAACAACTTCCGTTTCAATCACTCGCCCATCGAGCTCCTCGCGCGCTGCAAAAACGCGACGCAAAAGACCGTGCGCGTTCCGAGCTGGGTGGGCTCGTTGCGGGTGCCGGCGCTATCGAGCGAACGGTTCCACATGGCGAGCGTGTCGGCAGCCGTGTGATAAGCTCGTGAGCTGCATGAGGCTTCGCTCGCTCGCATTCTGTGCACTCTTGGCGGCGAGCGCCCACGCCGCACCGACGCTGGTGCTCGATGATCCGTTGACCGCGCCGAGCGGCGGGGGGCAGACGGTCACGGGCGGGACGTTCTCGTCGGCGGGATGGACGCGAGACGGGTTCGATACGAAGATCGTGTACGACCTGGGAACACCGATCACGGCGGGGCGGGTGATCTTCGAGATGGACGGCGTCAATGGTGTCGACCACGGCGTCGGAGGATTTCCCGATTGTCGCGCGATCTTCGCAGCGGTCGACAACAATGGCAGCGGGAACATCGACGACCCGGGGAACGAGTCGGTTCAGTTCTTGTGGGCCTGGGCCATGGAGGAAACCGACTACTGCAATGGGGGTCCGGGGGGGTTCGATCGCACGAATCGCATGAAGCTCTTGGTTCACGGCGGGGCAGCATCCGAGCCCGGTGAGCCGATGAGCGATCCCCTCAATTGGGACATCACCACGTTTTACACCTACGAGATCGGCTGGGACGACGGACACGCTTGGCTTTTGCGAGATGGCGCGACGGTCCTCGACCAGATCTACCCATCGGCGCCGGTCATCATGAATCTGCGCTACGTGTTTCTCGGCACCGTGCATCGCTACAACGCGGGCGTGAAGAACGCGACCTTCCGCAATCTGAAGATCTGGAACGACGGCGGACCGACCGCGCCGCCGGACGCCGGAGCCGACGCCGGATCGTCCTGCCTCGGAGCCGGCCCCCTGGTGCCCAAAAATGGCTCGGGACCTTCGGCCGATCTGGCGGTGACGTACACCCACTGCGAGGGAGCTCAGGCGTTTCGCATCGTGCAAATCTGGGTTGCCGATGAGGTGACGAGCGGGACTCCGGCGGTCAGCGCGAGCTACGAAGCGGGAGTTCTGCACCTCGACGGTAGTCCCGAGGGCTGCGCGCCCGGAGAGAACAAGACCCTTGATTCCGTCTACGGCTCACTCGATTGCGCAAAGACTAGCGTCACGGAAAACGGCAATGACCTGGATGTGAGCTGGTCGCTCACCTTCGCAACGACCGGGTTCGACGGAACGCATCAGGTGTTCGTGGATGCGAAAGGGGGAACGGGCGATCCCGAACCGCGCCTGGGCTGGACGAACCTCGGCATCTTCACGGTGGGCTCGTCGTGGCTCGATGGCGGCGTGACTCCCGGCGACGGCGGTGGCGGGAGCACGTCTCGAGGTTCGACCGAGGGCGACGACTCGGGTTGTGGCTGTCGCCTGGCTCGTTCGACTCACCCAAATGGGCTCGTCCTCGCGGCGCTCGGGCTTCTGCTACTGCGTCGACGACGTCGTCAGTGACGGCGCCACTTGCAGCGCGGGCAGCGGGCGGTCTTGTCGGCTGCGACCAAGAGCGAGAAGCCCGTGCAAGTCGGACAGGTTTCTATGTCGATGAAGGTCGCTGAAAAACCGCAGGTCGGGCACTGGCCACTGTTCGTGCCCTCCGGGCCGCCGCCTTGCACGTAGGTCCAGGGCTTGCCGCACTTCGCACAGGACTGACGACGCGATGCTTCTGCCTCGGCCGCCGCACTCTGGCGAGCCTGTTGCTCGGCCGCACGCTGAGACTCGACGACCAGCTCCGCGGATCGCCGCTCGTGTTCCACGATTTGTGCCTTCGCAGCGTCGCGACAGGTTTCCGAGCAGTAGATGCCGTCGAGCGGCTTCTGGAAGAGGCCGATCTTTTTGTCGCACTGGATGCAGACTTTGGCCATCGCCGGGCGAGCATACGCGCCGAAGCCCAGTGCCGCTACAAATCGACAGGATTCAGGTGCCGAGCCAATGGGCAGCGCCGATGCCGGCGGCGAGCTCCTCGGGCGTGATGCGCCCATCGCCGTTCTTGTCGAGAGCATCGAACACGGCCTGACTTCCGGCCCACTCTTCGCGCGTGATGGCGCCGTCGCCATCCAGATCGTAAACGCCGAAGAGCTCCCGAGCGACGTTCGTGAGCTTTGCGCTGCCCTCGGTGAAGGCAAGACGTGCTTCGAGGAGCTTCTCGAGCGCGACGATGGCTTTGGAAAAGCCCTCGATGCCTTCGGCGAGCTTCTCGTTGGCCATGCGATCTTCGGCGTGCATGCGCTCGAATGTCGCCTTGTCCATGGCGATCTTTTCCAGCTTGGCCGACTTGGCTCGGGCGGGATCGAGCTTTCGCGGTAGTGGGCGTTCGGCGCTCTTGAGCTCGTCGAGAAGCTTGGGTGCGATGGTCAAGAGATCGCAACCGGCTAGCTCTTCGATTTCTCCGATGTTGCGGAAGCTCGCGCCCATCACCTCGGTCTCGTGTCCGAAGTGCTTGTAGTACTCGTAGATCGTCGTGACGCTCTGAACGCCGGGATCTTCCGCACCCTGGTAGTCGCGTCCGGTCTGCTTCTTGTGCCAGTCGAGAATGCGGCCCACGAACGGCGAGATGAGCGTGACCTTCGCCTCTGCACAGGCAACCGCTTGGTGCAGACCAAAGAGCAGAGTCAGGTTGCAGTGAATGCCCTCACGCTGGAGCTCTTCGGCTGCGCGGATGCCTTCCCAGGTGGACGCGATCTTGATCAAGACGCGATCCCGAGACGAGCCGGCCTTTTCGTACTGACCGATCAGCTGTCGAGCCTTGGCCAGCGTGCCGGGCGTGTCGAACGAAAGGCGCGCGTCGACCTCCGTCGAGACGCGGCCGGGAACGATCTTCAGGATGCGAAGACCGAACTCGACACTCAGGCGATCGATGGCGTGCGCCACCACTTCGCGAGCCGAAGCGGACGCTCCCGCTTCCTTCCGAGCCCATTTCAGGGCGTCGTCGACTACCTCGGAATACTGCTCCATTTGGGCCGCTGCGGTGATCAGCGACGGATTCGTGGTGGCGTCCCGGGGCTTGAACTTCTCGATGGATGCGAGGTCGCCGGTATCGGCGACGACCACCGTCATTTCGCGCAGCTGATCGTAGACGGACTTCGTCATGTTCATTCTCCTCGGGTCAGCGCACCAGGTCGGCTTCGGGGATACCGAGGGATTCGGCTTCCTTCGGGCCCCAGCTGCCGGCGGTATAGGGATAGATGGGGAGGCTGCTCGAAAGGAGCGGCGTGTAGAGCTTCCACGACTCGGCGGTTTCGTCCGCATGCACGAAGAGCGTCTGGTCTCCCTCGAGCACGTCGAGGAGAAGCGTCTCGTACGCTTCCGGCATCTCGTCGAAGAGCTCCTTGTAGCGGAACTGAAGCGGAATGCGGCGTAGGTTGAAGCCAGCGCCCGGCACCTTCACGTCGAAGTGAAGGCTGAAGCCTTCGTCTGGTTGTAGCGTGATGCAGAGCACGTCGGCGGTGTCGAGCGCCATGTCCATGTTCTTGAACAAGCTGATGGGCACGTCCCGAAACCGAACGGCAATCTGTGTGGTTCGCTTTGCCAGGCGCTTGCCGGTTCGGAGGTAGAACGGCACTCCCTTCCAGCGCCAGCTGTCGACCTCGACCTTGAAGGCAACGAACGTCTCGGTCTTGGAATCCGCCGGCACGCCCGGCTCTTCGAGATACCCCGGCACCTTTTCGCCGCCGATGAGACCGGTGATGTACTGGCCCCGCACCACACGCTTGGGATCGAGAGGGGCAATCGAGCGCAATACCTTGATTTTCTCGTAGCGAATCGCGTCCGCCTCGAAGGCGGTCGGGACCTCCATCGCGATCAGGCTCAGAAGCTGGGTGATGTGGTTTTGCACCATGTCCCGGAGCGCACCGGACTTGTCGTAGTACCCGGCGCGGGTTCCCACACCCAGGCTCTCGGCGACGGTGATCTCGACGCAATCGACGCGCTCGCGATTCCAGAGCGATTCGAAAATCGCGTTCGCGAACCGAAAGACCAACAGGTTCTGAACGGTGTCTTTTCCGAGATAGTGATCGATGCGATAGATCTGCTTCTCGTCGAAGTGTTGATGGAGCACTTCGGTGAGCTCGGCGGCGGAAGCGAGATCCTTGCCATAGGGTTTTTCGACGACGACTCGGACCCAACCTCGTTCGCTCTTGCTGAGGCCCGCCGCATCGAGCCCGGTGGCCACACTCGGCACGGCTCCTGGAGGGAGCGCCAGGTAGAACGCGAGGTTCTCCGGTAGATCGTGCTCCTTGCGAATGAGCGCGATTCGCTCGGCCAGCGCGCGATAATCCTCGGGCGTCCCTTTGCCGGTGGATTGAAAGTGGAGCACCCGCTCGAGCTCGCCCGCGATGGAGTCGTGGATCCCCGCTTCGGCCAGCGCAGTGCGCGCGAGCTTCTTGAAGGAAGCATCGTCGTGCTCGGTCTCCGGGGTGACGGCGAGGACGTGACAGCGACCGCGGATCTCGCCGTGAGCCCAGAGGCGCGCCAGGGCCGGCAGGAGCTTGCGGCGAGACAGATCTCCGGTGCCGCCAAAGATCACGAATAGGCTGGGATCGGGATGGGACGACATGCTCCGCTCATACCGCCGCGGCAGAGAGACGTTCTCGGGCGAAAGTCGACCCCCGCAGGGATGTTCAGGTGGAGCCTTCGACCCAGCGCGCAAAGCCCGACAGTTGTGCTTTTGCCACGACCTCGGCCTGCCGCTTCAAGCGCCTCGCCACCGAACCCACCGAACAGAGCATTCCGGTCCACTCTTCGTCGGACTTCACCAACGTCTGGCCATCGCCGGCGTCCTCGAAGACGAAACGATGGCGCGCGTGGAGCAGCTTGTTGCCTCCGCCCCAGACGACCTCGCGGGGAGGATCCATCGAGAACACATCGACGGGAACCGGCAGCCGAACGGCTCCCGCATCGAGGCGCATCTTGACTCGGTCGCCCGGCTTGAGCACGCGAGACGGACCGGAGACGGGACGAAATTCGGGGGGCATGAACTGCTCCCAGTTGCGGAAATCGACGAACTTCTCGAAGGCTTCGGCGGGGGCGGCGCGAACGGTCTGGGTAGCGAGGGCGATGACGGACATGCGCCCTGCCTTAGCACGGCGCGGCAGTTCAGGAACCTTGTCGCGCGTCGGGCAGTGGTGGAAACAGGCGGGAGACTTCGAGCTCTAGCGCTTCAAAGGGTTGGATGCGGGCCACGTCCCCATCTCCGTAGCTGCCGAGCTCGAGCCAGCTGTCTCCCGCGAGCCGCAACGCCTCGAGCGTGCGCGCCTGGGGGTCGACGATCCAGTAGTACGGAACTCCAAACTGCGCGTAGAGGCGGCGCTTGATCACTCGATCCAGCGCCGCGTTGCTGGGCGAAGTAACCTCGCACACGAAGTCCGGGACCACCGAAAGCGGGCGCTGGTCCCAGGGATCCGGCAGCCTTTCACGCAACCAACCCGAGATATCCGGTCTGAGCACGTGGTGGGGATCGAACTCGATATCGACCTCGATCAGGATCCACCAGCCTCCAGGCCCGCCGTGACCGCCATCGTCGTCGAAGCCACCGCCCAGGAATCCGCCGAGCGCCCGCTGGGCCCGGGAGTGGCGCGGCAATGGCGATGGCGCAGCCAATAACTCGCCATCGACGATCTCCCGGCGTTGCTCGTCGGAGAGGGCCAGCAAGTCCTGGTAGGTTGCGCGCTTTTTCGCGGGTTGCACTCAGGCCAAGCATAGCCTGAAAATCCCCGGCAAAGTCGGGTCAGTCCGACGTCACGCGAAACCTCGCGACTCCCACTCGGAACTCCCCGCCATCCCAGATGGGAGCCGTGACGTAGATCCCCTCGCGGGGCGAGTCGCCGTACGGCGTGATGTAGAGCTCGTAACGGTCGTCCTTCTGCCAGAAGAAGATCGCGCCGAGCTGCGCGGGCATGTAGGGGCGCAGGCTCGTGACCACGATGCCGTCCCGATCTTCGTGCTTGGCGTGGATCAATCCGTCGACGAGCGTGCCGGTCTTGGTGGAGAGGCCCTCGAACCGAGCGCCTTTTCCGCTGGCGTCGCTGCCGACTTCGGCGCGCACGAAGTCGAGATCGATCTTCTTGCCGTCCACCGTGAGGCTCGCAGCATCGGTGTCGCAGTCGACGTCGAGGCCCTTTCGCGGCGCAGAACGGAGTGCCTCACGCAGGAGCGCGACGGTATCGTTGCCCACTTGGTGGGCGCGCCGGTCGCAGGGACGGGTTCGCCGGTGGAGCACGATTTGCTTCCACTCGGACTCGTGGACCTCGACCACTTCGAGGTCCTCGAGCGCCGGGAAGTCTCGCGAAGCCTCCTCCGGCAGGAGGGTTACGTGGGCTTCGCGCAGCGGAGCTCCGCAACCCCCCAGCGCGGAGAGGGAAAGCGAGAGCATGCAAACCGAAGCCCGCATGCTCCGATGGTAGCGCGCCTCAGTTGCTCTGCGAGTGAAAGGAGCGCGGTCCGCGAGAGCGCCGAGACCAATTGCCGCGACGCGAAGGCGGCCGGGCCGCGGGCCGTGCGGTCGCTTCCGTGCCCGACGAGTCCGTGGTCGGGGCCACGTCCGAGCCACCGACCCGGGGAATGCGCTGTCGGATGAAGCGTTCGATGTCCGAAAGCAGCGGGCGCTCCGAGGGATCGCAGAACGAGATGGCTCGCCCACTGGCCCCAGCACGACCGGTGCGACCGATGCGGTGCACGTAGCTCTCCGCCACGTTTGGCAGATCGAAGTTGATGACGTGGGAGATCCCCTCGACATCGATGCCTCGCGCTGCGATGTCCGTTGCGACGAGCACGGTGACCGCCCCGCGCCGGAAGCCTTCGAGGGCTCGCTCGCGAGCACCTTGGGACTTGTTGCCGTGGATGGCCGCGGCGACGATTCCAGAACGCTCGAGGAAGTCGGAAACGCGATTCGCTCCGTGCTTGGTTCGAGTGAACACCAGCACGCGCGCCAGAGCCGAGTCTGCCAACAGCGAGACCAAGAGCTTGCGTTTTTCCGAGTGGGCGACGAAGTGGAGCGACTGCTCCACGGTCTCCGCCGTTGTCACCGTCGGCGTGACGGCCACCTGAGCGGGATCTTCGAGCAGGCCCGACGCCAACGAGCGAACGTCTTTGGGCATGGTCGCAGAAAACATCAGAGTCTGCCGGCGAGAGGGAAGCTCGCGCACGACGCGCTTCACGTCGTGGATGAAGCCCATGTCGAGCATGCGATCGGCCTCGTCCAGAACGAAGCATTCGACGCCGTCGAGATGTACGAAGCCTTGCTCGATCAGATCGAGCAGACGGCCCGGAGTTGCGATGAGAAGCTCGATGCCGCGCTCGAGCAATCGCTCTTGCGGGCGCTGGCCAACGCCGCCGTAGATCACGCCGTGACGCACGGAAAGATTGCGACCGTAGGCCTGGGCGCGCTCACCGATCTGCGAAGCGAGCTCGCGCGTGGGCGTGAGCACGAGTGCGCGGATCTTGCCCCGCTGCCCCGGCGCAGAAAGGCGCTGAAGCATGGGTAGCAAGAATGCTGCGGTCTTGCCGGTACCAGTCTGGGCGCCTGCGAATAGATCGCGGCCCTCCAGAACGTGAGGAATTGCCTCGTGCTGGACGGACGTGGGGGTCTTGTAGCCTTCGTGCTCGACGGCACGCACCAGGGCCTGATTCAGGCCGAGAGAACTAAAAGAAACGGTTTCGGAAATGGAATGCACTTGTACTGATTTCTCCTGCTCTTCGAGCCGGCCGCGACTGCTGCGTGCGTTCACGCAGCGCTATTCACTGCCGGGGCTGGCGTGTCGACTCTTCGCTGTCCTTACGTGCGGCAAACGCCGCTGACTGCGGATCGACCTGCCAATTCGCTCGTGAGAGCGGGTGATATCTAATCCCGATCCCCCGAATATGCAAGTCAATAGCGCGAAATCCTTCAGGCTTGAGGGATATCGTGCCCGTAATGCCAGGTCTGGAGCAGGTGAATGTAGTTCGCTCGTTCGTACGCTCGCGGGTCGGGACAGCGAAGCAAACTCATGCTCCCGAGCATCTGCTCGAGGGACTCGTAGTCGTGCTCTTCGAGCCAACTCGCGAGACCTTCTTTGACCAGCCGGAAGTGACCCGGTCCTTGGCGAAGCACCGCGCTCACCATCTGCACCGCGCTCGCTCCTGCCATCACCGATTTGACCGCATCGAGAGCCGAATGGACGCCTCCGGTGACGGCGAGAGAGGCCGGAACGCGGCCATACAGGATCGCGAGCCAACGCAGTCTGAGGAGGAGCTCGCCGGGTGCGGATAGACGCAGTCGGTTCTCGATCTCGAGCTCTTCGACGTTGATGTCGGGTTGATAGAAGCGGTTGAACAGCACGAGACCGGCCGCACCCTCCTTCGAGAGGCGATTGGCGAAATGGGCGAATGCCGTGTGAAACGGCGACAGCTTGACCGAAAGCGGGATGCGAATGCTCGATGAGACGGTTTTGACCATCTCCACGATGCGCTGCTCGATGAGCTCGGCGCTTTCCTCCGGATCGGCTGCGAGCTGATACACGTTGAGCTCCAGCGCGTCCGCGCCAGCTTCCTCGATGAGCTTCGCGTATCTCAACCACCCGTGAGGCGTGGTTCCATTCAGCGAACCGAGGACCGGTACTGATACCGCCGCCTTGATGCGTCGAAGTTGCTCCAAGTAGTCGTCGGGCCCGAGGGAAAACTCCATCGGCGCGGGCAGCCATGACTGCGCCTCGTGAAAGGACTCTGCGTGCCTCTCCGTGTGCTGTTGGTGCGCCAACGAGTCGAGCGTGATCTGCTCTTCGAACAATGAGCGCATGACCACTGCCGCAGCGCCCGCATCCACTGCGCGCCGGACGGCGTCGAGATCGTCCGCCACGGGGGAGGCCCCCAGAACCAACGGGTTTTCCAGCCGAAGACCCAACCATTTGGTCGAAAGGTCCATGCTATTCCTCCCTCGGCATCGCGAAGTGTGAAAGCTGTTCGTAGAGCACGAGGCGGCGTTTGGTGTCCTCCTGCGCTTCGGACATCAGTTTCGCAAAGCGCTTTGGATCGGCGCGTTCCACCATGCGAAAGCGAGCTTCGTTGCGCGCGTAGTCCAGCATGCTGATCTTCGGCGTCCCCGAATCCATTTGGAGGGGATGCTCGCCCTGCTCCGTGCGTCGTGGATCGTAGCGAAAGAGCGACCACGCACCCGAGTCCACTGCGAGCTTTTGCTGCCGCGGGCCATACACCAGGTCGTAGCCGTGAGCGATGCAATGGCTGTAGGCGATGATGATGGACGGACCCGTGTGGGCTTCGGCTTCGGCAAAGGCACGCACCGTCTGGGCATCCTTGGCTCCGAATGCCACCTTGGCCACGTACACGTGCCCGTAGCTCATCGCGATGAGGCCGAGATCCTTCTTCGCGGTCTCTTTGCCGCTCGATGCGAACTTGGCGGACGCACCCTTCGGCGTGGCTTTCGAAGCCTGCCCGCCGGTATTGGAATAGACCTCGGTGTCCAGGACGAGGATGTTCACGTTTCGATTCGAAGCCAGAACGTGATCGAGCCCGCCGAAACCGATGTCGTACGCCCAGCCGTCCCCGCCCACGATCCAGACGCTCTTTTTCACGAGGTAGTCCGCGCTGGCGAGCAAGCGAGTTGCCGCGGCGCTCGAAGAGGAGGCGAGACGCTCCCTGAGCAGCATCACTCGTGCACGCTGGTCGGCGATCCCGGCGTCGCTCGACTGATCGGCGGTCAGTAGGGCGAGGGGGAGCTCGTCGCCCAGCGTGGCGGCGAAGGATTCGACCAACGCGCGCGCCTCGCTCACGCGATAGTCGAGCGCGAGACGGAAACCGAAGCCGAACTCTGCGTTGTCCTCGAACAGGGAATTGGACCAGGCCGGTCCGCGACCGTCGCGATTCTTCGTGTACGGCGTGGTCGGAAGATTGCCGCCGTAGATGCTGGAGCATCCGGTCGCATTCGCGACGAGAAGTCGATCGCCGAAGAGTTGGGTGAGAAGCTTGATGTACGGCGTCTCGCCGCAGCCCGAACACGCGCCCGAGAACTCGAACAGCGGCTCGCGGAGCTGCGATCCCTTAACGTCGTGCTCGAGCAGGGTCGGATCGGTTTCGGGGATCGACTCGAAGAACGCAAAGCTTCGCCTCTCCCGGTCCAAAAGGGGCGCTTGCGCTTGCATGTCGATGGCCTTGTGTCGCGGATTGCTCTTGTCCTTCGCAGGACACACGGCGACGCACACTCCGCAGCCCGTGCAGTCCTCCGGCGCGACCTGAATGGTGTAGCCCTTGCCCTTCAGTGTCCCGCTCTTCCAGATCGTGGACTCGAAGCCTTCGGGAGCGGAGCTCAGGGCCGCGGGATCGTAGACCTTGGCTCGGATCGCAGCGTGGGGGCAGACGAGCGCGCACTTGTTGCACTGAATGCAGAGCGCCTTGTCCCAGAGCGGGATCTCCCGGGCGAGGTTTCGTTTCTCGAAGCGAGCAGTGCCAGTGGGAAACGTGCCGTCCACCGGAAACGCACTGACCGGCAGCAGGTCGCCGTTGCCTTCGAGAATCATCGCTGTCACGCGCGTCACGAAATCCGGAGCCGTCGAGGGAACCGCGGCGGGACGATTCGCGCCCAGCGCGCCGGAGGGCCGCGGAGGGAACGGGTGCAGATGACCAACGGCCGCTTGGACGGCAGCCTCGTTGCGCCGCACGATTTCTTCGCCGCGAACGCCGTAGCTCTTCTGAATGGACTTCGAGAGCTGTTTCATCCCCTCTTCTTTGGGGAGCACGCCGGAAAGCGCGAAGTAACAGGCTTGCATCACGGTATTGATGCGGCCTCCGAGCCCGTGCTCCTTTGCAACGGCGTGGGCATCGATGAAGAAGCACGTGAGCCGCTTGTCGGCGATGGTCTGGGACACTTCGCGCGGGAGCTTCTGCCAGAGCTCGTCGCCAAACGGGCTGTTCAGGAGGAACGTCGCCCCTTCACGCGCTGAGGCCAGCACATCGTAGCGCTCGAGAAGATCGAACTGATGGCAAGCAACGAAGTCAGCAGCGTCGATCAGATAGGGGGCGCGGATCGGTTCTGGGCCAAAGCGCAGATGAGAGATCGTGACCGCGCCTGCCTTCTTGGAGTCGTAAACGAAATAGGCCTGAGCATTCTGATCGGTTTCCTCGCCGATGATCTTGATGGTGCTCTTGTTGGCGCCGACTGTGCCGTCGGATCCGAGACCCCAGAAGACGGCCTGACGCACGCCTTCTTGCTCGATGCGGAAGCTCGGATCCCAGGTCAGAGACAGATTCGTCACATCGTCGATGATGCCAATCGTGAAGCGTCGCTTGGGTGCATCGCGCCCGAGCTCGTCGAGCACGGCCTTTGCCATCGCCGGCGTGAGCTCCTTGGATGAGAGACCGTAGCGTCCGCCAATCACCCGCGGGGCCGTTCCGGTCCAGTGTTCGGAGAGCGCCGTCACCACGTCGGCGTGGAGCGGCTCCGCCAGGGCGCCCGGTTCTTTGGTGCGGTCGAGCACAGCGATGCTTCGAACGCTCGCCGGGAGGGCGGCGACCAGGCGCTCCGCCGAAAATGGGCGAAAGAGCCTCACCTTGAGTAGGCCCACTCGCTCCCCACGGCGAACGAGCTCGTCCACCGTGGCGTGCATCGTTTCGGCGCCCGATCCCATCATCACGGCAACGCGTTCGGCCTCGGGATGGCCGACGTAGTCGAATGGCCGGTAACTTCGCCCGGTGAGATCTCCGAAGCGTTGCATCGCCCGTTCCACGTGCTCCAGGCACGCGTCGTAAAACGGATTAGCGGCTTCTCGCGCTTGAAAGAACGTGTCCGGGTTCTGGGCCGTGCCGCGAAGCACGGGGCGATCCGGCGTCAGCGCCCGTCCTCGATGCGCGCGGATCGCTTCCTCGTCGATCAGTCCTCGAAGATCCTGGTCACCGAGCAGCTCGACTTTCGAAACCTCGTGGGAAGTCCGGAAGCCATCGAAGAAATGTAAAAACGGGACGCGCGAAGTGAGCGTCGCCGAGTGGGCGATGGCAGCGAGATCGTGCGCCTCCTGCACCGAGCCCGAGGCGAGCATGGCGAAACCCGTGCCTCGGCAGCACATCACGTCCGAATGATCGCCGAAGATGCTGAGCGCATGAGTCGCGACGGTGCGGGCGGCGACGTGCAGGCAAAACGGTGTGAGCTCTCCTGCAATCTTGAAAAGATTCGGAATCATCAGGAGCAAGCCTTGGGAAGCCGTGAAGGTCGTTCCGAGCGCTCCGGCTTGTAGCGCGCCGTGGATTGCCCCAGCGGCGCCGCCTTCGGATTGCATTTCCATCACGCTGGGAACGTTTCCCCAGAGGTTCTGCTGTCCCGCCGCGGACCATGCGTCCGCGAGCTCACCCATCGGTGACGCGGGAGTGATGGGATAGATGGCGATGACCTCGCTCGCGCGGAACGCGACGGAAGCGACGGCTTCGTTGCCGTCCACGGTGGCTGTACGACGATCGGACATGGACGGACGATACCCGCTCGGGCCGGCGGAGATCGGCGCAGAAAGTGCGCCCCTCAGCTGGGCTCGAAGTCAGGCTGCTCTTCGGGTCGCGCAGCCAGAAATGCCGGGAGCTCGCTCGCAGCCGCGTCGATGCGCACGATGGTCGGGCACGATCCGAGATCGACCCCAAAGCGCCGGGCCGCAGCGATCTGGGGTACCAGGAACAAGTCCGGGAGCGTGGGTGAGTCGCCCACGCAGAAGCGACCCGCAGTCTCCGCCACTTCCTCTTCGAACGCGTACAAGCCCTTCGAGACGAAGTGGACCGGCCAGCCTTCGGGGTCGCCCCCGTGGGACTTCAGGTAGCGCAGCACCGACAGGTTCTGAAACGGTTGAATCCCGGCGTTCACGAGCTCTGCGAGCATTCGGGCGCGAGCTCGAAGATACGGATCTTTGGGAAGAATGGGTGGCTCGGGATGCACCTCGTCGAGCCACTCCAAGATCGCCATGCTCTGGGTGATCCGTTGGGTTCGCTCGCCACCGATCTCGAGCGTCGGAACTTGCTGCATCGCGTTCGTCTTCGCGTACGAGTCGACGAGCTGCTCCTTCTTGCGCAAGTGGACCGGAACGTATTCGTAGTCGAGACCCTTGAGGCTGAGCCCGATGCGAACGCGCCAACTCGCACTCGAACCGAAGAAGCTGTAGAGGCGAAGCATTCGCGGAATCAAGACCCGCTGAGACCCGCCGTCAACTCAGTCGATGAGCGCGAAGCACGCCATGACCGCGCCGGCGACGACGATGCTTCCCCCCGGATCACCCCCGGACGCGTCGGACTCGGCATGATCGGCAAGATCAACGTCCGGCATGTGACTGCGACGATTGAGATCATCCGGATTCACGTCTTCGATGTGAAGCGCCTTGCCCACATGACGCTCCGCCGCGGTCGCGTACACCTCGGCTTTGGCTCGAGCTGCCGCGACCGCACCGGCTCGAGCGTCGCTCCGGATTTCCTTCAACCGGCTCGACTTGTAGGAGACGCTTTCGATCTGTCTGGCGCCCGCCGCCACCACGTCGAGAAGGAATGGCTCGACGACGCCGAGGTCGCGAATCAAGACTTGAAACCCGACCTGGGCTCGGTATCCGACCGCTCGTCGCGCTTCGCCTTGCCCCTCGTACCACTCGCTGAGCGATACCCGGGACGAGCGCACTTCGCGCATCGCCACCTGATGGCGCGCCAGCACTTTGCGAGCACGATCAGCAGCGCCGTGGGTCTGTTCGAGAGCGTCGCGGGGCTCGGGGCACACCGCCGAAACCGAAAAGCGGACCGATGCGTAGTCGGGATCGACTCGAATCAGGCACGAACCGAACACGTTCACTCCGTGGGGCCGCTGGATGGATTGGGTCACGTACATCGCCCGAGCATATCGCCGCGAGCCGCCCAGCGCGGCTGCCGACTCACAGGCTCCGCCTGTTAGCGGGCAAAATTTCCCGGCATGCGCCTTGCTGAGGCCGATCGGATCACCCCGGTCGACCGTCGACCCGGACTGCGCTCAGCATCGGCGCGTACGCCACCAGGTATAGGGCGAACGCGAGGGCGAACGCGCTGCCGCTCAGGATCATCGCGGGCAGGTAGATCGCGCTGCCGGCAAGCGGCCCAAATACGCGTATCAACGCCGCGAGGAGACACAGCCAGAACGCCACCACGACGAGCTTCGGTGGCACCAGCATCCGCCCCGTGTGCCCGAGAGCGACGCGCGCCATCATGCCGAGCGTGGCCAGTCCGATCCCGCCGGCAGTGAGTGCATGCAGCCACGTGCTCGGCGACCAGGGAACGAAGAACCGCAACAGGAGACCGAGCCCGACGAAGCCACACGCGGCGTGGAGGATCCAGAGAAGCGGGTGACGAAGAGTGTGTCGTCCTCCCCAGTGCAGCATGCGTGCGAGCACGAAGATGCCAGCGACCAGTGCCAAGCGATCGGTCCACGTTTCGTCGACGCCGCCCACATCCGCCAGCGCGAGAAGGACCGTCGCTCCAATCGCCGCGCGATCCAGCAGCGGATGCGAACGGATGTGTTCGAGCCGCGTCGTATTTTTCGTGAACATCGGAAGCACGCGACCCGTGATCACCACGATCATCACGACCACGAGCTCGACACCGAGGCGTGATCCTTTTGCCAGCGCTCCGGCGTGCATCATCGAGTTTGCCGAGAAAAGGAGCGCCAACAGGCCGAGAAAGCCGTAGTTTCTCCGATTCTTGGTGTTGATGATGGGTCGCGCAAGCGCGATGGCCAGAGAGGGAATGAACGCGAGATCGATTCCGGCCGCGAGCCGCCCCGGCAAGAGGTCGCCGGCGAGTACCGCGACGCGTCCAGCGATCCAGAGCAACGCCAGGAGCGCCAGCGGGAGACCAGTCGCCGTCTCCCGTCCCGTCCAGTTGGCAACGGCCGTGAGGAGAAACCCGGCGATCACAGCCAGCGCAAACCCGAACACCATCTCGTGGGCGTGCCAGTACGGTGCGATGAAACGAGTGTTGACGGCGAGGTGGCCGGACAGCGAGAGCACCCAGAGAGGGAGCGACAGCGCCGCGTACGCCGATGCGAGGAAGAAGAAGGGACGAAAGCCCTTGGCGAGAAACGCCGGTCCTTCGAAGTCCCGAACCGACGGGTGCACGAGAGAACGCCCGGGCTTCACCAGACGCTCATCACCAGCGCTGCGAGCGCATCGATACCAGCCAAAGCGAGCCCGACGGGGCGAAGCTGCTTCACGGTCGGCTTCCGAGACACCAACAGGAGCATGAGCCCGAACGCGACGCCCGTCGCCAGCGCCTGGGCGAAGAGCCCCACGCTCGCGAACAGAGCTGAGGCCATTGCGGCGAGACCGAGCGCGCCCAATTCATGGGCTCTCGCCCCGCCCTTCCTCCGCGACCGCGCAAAAGCTCCCCGGACCAAGAGCGCGCCCGACACGAAGATGGCCGCCCACGCGCCGGCAATCCAGAGCGCGAGGGAGACCGGGACTCCCCCGGCGACCTCGATGGGCGCTCCAACGAGTCCGAACGCCGCAGCCGAAACGAGCTGAGCCCGACGATTCTTGCGCACTTCGTAGCGCAAGAGTCCGGCGCCGATCAGGGTTGCCATGACAGTCGCCAGTCCAGAGAGCGCCACCCAGAGGGTGATCTCGGTCCGCGCCAGCGCCGTCACGACGACCGCGGTCAGCATCACCCAGAATCCGTGCTCCCGCGGGAGAAACGCGCGCTCAGCCATGGATCTCTTCGACCCGATCACCTGCAACCTGCGTGCCGGTCACTCTTCCAAATCGGAGTCGCTGAGGTCGTGCGCTCGAAGCTTCTCCCACAGGTTCTTGCGGGAAATCCCCAAAAGCTCGGCGGTGTGGGAGCGCTGTCCCTTGGCCGCGGCGAGGGCGCGGAGCAGGTACTGCCGCTCGAATGCCTTGAGCGCTGCGGAGAGCGGACGGAGCGGTTCACCCGATGGCTCGTCGGCGATGACGCCAGCTTGCATGTCCTCAGGGAGGTGCTCGAGGTCGATCTCCCCGCCTCGAGAGAGGACCACGGCATGCTCAATCGAGTGCTCGAGCTCGCGAACGTTGCCGGGAAAGGGATAGGCGCTGATGGCTGCCCAGGCTCGGGGAGTGATTCCCGCCTTCCGATCCCCGCGCTTCTTCAGGAAGTGCTCGACCAACAGGGGCAGGTCCGCCATGCGTTCCCGAAGCGGGGGAATGCGGATGTCGAGAACCTTGAGCCGATAGTACGAGATCCTCGCGAAACGAACCCTGCGCGATCCGTTCTTTCAAGTCGCGATGGGTCGCCGACACGACTCGCACGTCCACACTGACCGACGTGTTGGTACCCAAGGGCTCGAAGGTTCCCTCCTGCAAGACCCGCAGGAGCTTTGCCTGAGCTGGCAGCGGGATTTCGGCAATCTCGTCGAGGAACAGCGTGCCGCCATGGGCAGCTCGGAACCGCCCGTCACGACGCTTGACCGCTCCGGTGAACGCACCGCGTTCGTGACCGAAGAGCTCGGCTTCGAGCAAAGCATCGGGAAACGCGGCGCAGTTCACGGGTACGAAGGCCCGCGCGACACGCGAGCTCTGTTCGTGCAGGGCCCGGGCAACGAGCTCCTTTCCGGTGCCGCTCTCGCCGACAATCAGCACGTTGGCGTCGCTCTCCGCGATCGTGGAAATCAGCTCGCGCAGTCGCTGAACCGCCGGGCATTCCCCCACGATCTCCGAGGATTTCTCCCGGGCCAGATGCCGGCGCGCCCGCGCGAGCTCCGTCTCGAGCCGGCGTTGGTGAGCGATCCGTTCGACCCGAAGCAGGAGCTCGTCGAGATCGAACGGCTTGGTCAAGTAGTCGTTCGCTCCCTGCTTGAGTGCGCTCACCGCGTCGTCGACGTTGCCGTACGCGGTCATGAGGATCACCGCCGTGCTCGGCGACTGAGCTCGTGTTTCGCGAAACACTTCGAGCCCGTCGGCTTTGGGCATTCGGATGTCGCTGATCACCAGGTCGAAAACTTTCGAGCGCACCAGATCGAGCGCCTGAGCGCCGTCGGAGGCCAACGTGACGTGGTAGCCCCGCGCCCGGAGCGCGTCGCTCGCGCTGAGGCGGATGGTCGGCTCGTCGTCGGCCAAGAGGATCTCGAGCGCCGTATCAGTGGTCGACATCGTCGGTTCCCCCAGGTCGATTCAACCACAAGGTGACTCGAGCGCCACCATCGGCGTCGTTCTCGATGGTCATGTCTCCGCCGTGGGACTTCACGATGCCCAAGGTAACCGCGAGCCCGAGCCCCGTTCCCTCGCCTTCCGGTTTGGTGGTGAAGAACGGATCGCAGACACGCTGGAGGTGATCGGCGGAAAACCCAGGTCCACTGTCGGTGACACGGATCCCGACCCGTTTTGCAGAAAGAAGGTCGATTCGCACCCAGGACCCCGTGGGCGCTGCTTGCACGGCGTTCATCACGACATTGACGACCGCCTGCATCAGCTGGCCGCGATCGGCCCAGACGCAAACGGGGACGAGGGCGTCGAGGCCCCGAAGCTCGACACGCTTCTTGTCCGCCATGGGCTCAATCAGGCGGAGAGCGGAGGAAATCACGTCGGCAACGTCGATGGAGGCGGGTGAGGGAGTGCGCTGGCGGGAGTAGTCGAGGAGACCCTGAACGGTTGCTCGAATTCGGGCGAGGCCCTCCTCGATGGTGTCGAGGTACTCGCTCTGTCGCTCATCGGGAATTCGGCCTTCCTTCAACGCCTTCACGCAACCCATCACGCCAGAGAGCGGGTTGTTGATCTCGTGAGCAATGCCCGCGGCCAATAGACCGATGGAGCTGAGCTTCTCTGTCTGAACCAGCTTCGCGTGCTCCTCCCGCAGCTGGAGCTCGCGCTCTGCCACCCGTTGCTCCAGAGCATCATGGGCCTCGCTGATGGCCAGGTGGGCGAGATGGCGCTCGGAAACGTCGCGGACCAATGCAAGAACGGTCGGGTTTTCGTCGGCGCGAAGGGGGACCAGGGCGATCTCCACCGGCAAGCGGCTACCGTCTTTGCGCTCGGCCCACACATCGAAGCCCGCCCCCATCCGACGCTCCTCGGGGTGGCGCAGGAACGTGTTGCGGAGTCCCACGTGCCGCGGTCGTACATCGGACGGGACCAACATCTCGATCGACTTTCCCTCGAGCTCCTGGCGCGAATAGCCGAAGGTGAGCTCGGCGCGGGGATTCACGCGCTGAATCACCCCCTTCGGAATCGACCACCACGATGGCGTCGGGGGCTGACTCGAACAGGCGCTCGAACAGCTCCTGGGTCTCCGATGTGCTCTCCACGTTACTGCTCAGTAACACGACCTCAGCCCATTGTTACGGCCTCGTATCCAGCCGCTCCAAGAGTCGGCGCTCGTGCTGCTAGGTATGAAAGTCGCAAGGTTCGCGCCAACGTGGAGCGTCCCGCCCAGGACTGGATCGACTCCTCGCTCGGCGCCTTGGTCGACCATGTGGTCTCCCACTTCCACGCCCGCGAGCGGGCGGCGCTGCCGCTTTTGCTCCAATCCGCAAAGAGCATTCGGTCGAGCGAGCTGGTGACGCTTTCGGGCCTCGTCTCCGACTTCGTCGCGGAGCTCCTCGCCCACATCTGGAAAGAGGAAAGCGTGCTCTTTCCGTACTTGCGACAGCTCGATTCGGCGAGCCCCATCCCCGAGCCGGCGTTCGGCAGCGTCCGGAACCCGATCGGCGTCATGCTCCGGGACCACGAGCGCTCCCTGGAGCACGCCGAACGAATGCGTCGTGCCGGCGCTGGGTTCGCCGCACAAATCAACGTTTCGGCGGAGGATCGAGCCTTCTCTACCCTCGTGGAACGAGTGTGTTCGGACCTCGCCGAGCACCTGCGATTCGAGTCCGAGGTCCTGTTTCCTCGTGCGATGGAGATGGAGCAGCGCCGGCGTTAGGGAACGTCCCTTGCAACGATTCTCTGCATGAGCGTACGGGAGTTCATCGCTCGAGCTCCGGCACTGTCTGGAGCCGAGCCCGCGCTGCTCGATCGCATGGCGGCCTCGGCCAGCATCCGTACCTTTGCCCGGGGCGATCATCTGTGGCGCGCTGGTGATCTGCCCGTCTACATCACGCTCGTCCGAGTCGGATTGATCAAGGTGGTTCGGCCCGCCACGCGCGGACGCAGCACCATCTGCGGGCTGTTCGGGCCACCGGAAACGGTCGGTGACCTGGCGGTTCTGAGGGAAATCCCCTATCCCGCCGATGCCATCGTGGCCACCGACACCGCCAGCGTGATCGGAATTCCGGCGGGACTCTTGATCGAGGGCAGCAAGAAGACCCCGGAGCTCGCGCTCTCCGTGGCATCCGCGATGCACTCCAAGCTCAGCGCCCTGCACGACAAGGTGGATGTCCTGAGCGCCGGATCGGTCGAAGCGCGTATGGCCCTCCTGCTCATCAAGCTCTACGAGCGATTCGGAGACGACTTCGACGACGGAACCGCGTCGATACCCGTAGCCATCTCGCGACGGGAGCTCTCGGAGCTCGTCTCGACTTCGTTCGAGACCGCAATCCGCGTGATGACGCGCTGGGATCGGGAAGGGGTGCTCCAGACCACGACCCGCGGCTTCGTGATCCAGCGCATGGCGAGGCTTGCCGAGGTCGCCGGAGTCGAGGCTCCGGCGCGCAGCTGATTTCGCCGCGCGATCGTTGGGTGGATTTGCTGACAGAAGCCCGCCTCGGTTGCGGGGGCGATTCGGAGACTGCTGTGTGAACCTGGCTCTGGCCTGAACTACATCACGACGCGCTACCCGGAAGTGGGCGAGCTTCGCGAAGAGCTCTGAGTCGTCCCGATGATGGATGTCATGGGCGAGCTTCCGCTGCTCGACCGTTGCGCTATCAGAAGGGATGCCGATCGACGCTCCCTTTCGCACGATCATCGAACCCTTTCGTATCAAGGCCGTGGAGCCAATTCCGCTTTTGAGCGTGCCGGAGCGAGAGGCTCAACTACGCAAGGCTTCGTACAACCTGTTTCGCATTCCGGCACACGCTGTGACCATCGACTTGCTCACCGACTCCGGAACTGGGGCGATGAGCGATCGCCAGTGGGCAGCGCTGCTGGCCGGGGATGAATCCTATGCGGGCAGCCGCTCCTTCGATCACTTCGAGACCGCCGTGAAGCGGCTCACCGGCTACCCGTTCGTGTTCCCCACGCATCAGGGACGCGCAGCCGAGCACATCTTGTTCGAATCGATCGTGAAGCCCGGGGACGTGGTTCCCAACAACACGCACTTCGACACCACCCGGGCCAACCTCGAGCACGCGGGCGGGATCGCGGAAGACCTGCCCGCGGTCGGGGACCCTCTGTTCGGGGGCAACATGGACCTCGCGGCGCTGGAGAAGGTGCTGCGTGGGGAGCGCCGAGTCCCGCTGGTGATGCTCACTCTCACCAACAACGCGACCGGAGGGCAACCCGTCTCGCTGGCGAACCTTCGGGGCGTTCGCGCGCTCTGCGATCGCTTCCACGTGCCCCTCTTTCTCGACGCAGCGCGCTTCGCGGAGAACGCTTGGCTGGTGAAAAAGCGCGAACCCGGTCACGCCGATCGCTCGCCCGAGGAGATCGCCCACGAAACCTTCTCGATTGCCGATGGCTGTACGCTGAGCGCCAAGAAGGACGGCATCGTCAACATCGGTGGCATCCTGGCGGTGCGCGACCCCGAGTGGGCCCGGCGTTTCGAGGTGCTCCTGATCCTGAGCGAAGGCTTTCCGACCTACGGCGGCCTCGCGGGCCGCGACCTGGACGCGATGGCCGTTGGTCTGATCGAAGCGCTCGACCCCGCTTACTTGCGGTACCGAGAAGCGACCGTGGCGTACCTGGCCCGTGGGCTCCGGGCCGCCGGACTACCCCTGGTCGAGCCGCCAGGTGGGCACGCCGTCTTCATCGATGCACAGAGGGCGTTGCCCCACCTCCCGCGAGAATCGTTTCCCGCGCAAGCGCTGGTCGTCGAGCTCTTCCGCGAAGGCGGTGTCCGTGCGGTGGAGGTCGGCAGCTTGATGTTCGGCAGCGCCGCTCCGAACGAGCTCGTGCGACTCGCGCTTCCGCGTCGGGTCTACACGGCCTCTCACGTGGACTGGGTGATCGAAACTGCCGAGCGGGTCGCCAAACGGCTCCGTGAAATCCCCGGATATCGCATCGTGGAGGAACCCCCGATCCTTCGACACTTCACCGCGAGGCTCGAACCGGTCCGGGGAGCCTGAGACAGGCTCGACTGGAAAGGTGTGCTGAGGTACGCCATGCGGACTCGAACGATGACCGCCACCGCTGAACCTGACGTCGTGCGTGAGCTCGAGCACACCCACGTCCACCTGGAAAAGCTCGCGCTCGACATCGGTCGTCTGGTCCGCGACGAGACCGCCGAGTCCAATGTCGATGAGCTGACGGGGAGCTCGAAATGCTTCGGAGCGAGCTCCTCGAACACTTTGCGAACGAAGAAGAGGGTCTCTTCCCGTTCATTCGCACCACCGTTCCCGCAAAGATCCCGACCATCGATCGACTGGAAGCCGGGCACGACGCGATTTGTGGAGCGATTCGTTCGGCTCACGCACTTGGCGGGACGGAACCCGGACCGCTCGGCATTGCGCGCGGCTTACGAGCGATTCGAGGAGGGCTACGCGTTGCACTCGCGTCAGGAAGCCGATCTCCTCGAAGAGCTCGGAAAGCTACTCACGAAGGGTCAGCAGGGCGAGCTCGCGAAGCTCTTGCGGGCGCTCCTCTAGCCCCGCCGAGGTCGATTTCCGGAATAGTGGTCGTTGCCCTGCGTAGTACTGGCAGGAGCTATCGATGACCCAAGAAAACCACGAGATCCAGGGCCGCCTGGGAGGGTTCCTGCCCTACGACTTCCGCACGCCCACCTTGGCCAAGTTCGCCCGCCGCATGTTCCAGCCGAAGGGCCCGATGCTGGTCCCCAAGGTCTTCGGTGTTGGTTGGACCCTGAACTGGGCCCACGGCGGAACCTGGCTGCTGCTCGGGACCTGCCTGGGCGCCGCCCTCCTGCGCCTGCTGGTTGGCTGAGCGGGATTGACGCATGAGCGCCGCAGCGCCAGCAGCGATCCCATACGTGTCCCAGCACGTGAGGGCAGAGCTCGGGGCGGCGATGCGCCGTGGCTACGTTGCGGCGTATCGCCTGCTCGGCGATCCCGACGAGTCCCGAGACGCCTGCCAGGAGGCGGCGGTGCGTGCGCTCCGCGCCAGCGATCGCTATGACCCGAAGCAGCCCTTCTACCCGTGGTTCCATCGCATTCTCAAAAACCATTGCCTCGACCGCCTGCGCCGGAAAAAGCATGTGGTGAGTGACGCGGACCAGGAGCTCGCTTTCGAGGGAGCCGCTGCCGACGGCGGATTGCTCGAATCGGAACGAGCTCGCGCCGTGACGCGCGCCATTGCCGCGCTGCCCGAAGAGCTCCGCACGATCCTCGAGCTCCGTCATTTCGAAGACGCCAGCTACGACGAGATCGCTCTCATTGTCGACTGTCCCCTCGGCACCGTGATGAGCCGCCTGTATCGCGCCCGTAAGGCGTTGCGGGACAGACTGCTCCGCGACCCCGCGTTTGCCAATCGTGCCGACCGCACCGACAGGAGCACAGCATGAGCAAACCCCGCGAGCACTACGAAGCACTCCTGATGAAAGCCGTCGACGGGGTGCTGTCGGCGAGCGAGCGGCAGGAGCTCGATGCCTACCTCACCGAGCATCCGGAGCTGACGGCCGAGCTCGACGACTTCACTCACATCAAAGAGACGACCGACGCCATGACCGCACGCATCCTCCGGGACGCCCAAATCGAACCGCCGCGTCCGACCGCATCCACCCGCACGTTGATCAGCGGCAGCTTCCTGCTGTTGCTCACGGCAGTGTTGTTGCTCTTGGGCTGGGCGGGCTACCACATTGCGATGGATGCCGACCTGCCGCCGCTGGTGAAGGTCGCGTTCGGGCTGGGAGCGGTAGGCGCTGTCGGCTTGCTGGGCTACGTCCTCTGCGTACGCGTCCGCGCCTCGGGTCGCGACCCGTATGAGGAGATCGACCAATGAGCGACCGAGCCCTCATCCGATCGTCGACCGGGGCCATCACGGGCTTCGGTCGCGACATGCTGATGACGACGGCCGATACGGTGGCCGACAAGAAGACCATGCGCGTCATCGGGCTCGTGCGTGGGAACTCGGTACGCGCGCGACACGTCGGACACGACCTACTGGCAGCTTTCCGGAACGTGGTCGGTGGTGAGATCCGCGAATACACCAAGCTACTCGGCGAGAGTCGGGAACAGGCACTCGATCGAATGTGCGAGCAGGCGCGCGACCAGGGTGCGAACGCGATCGTCGGGGTGCGTTTCACCACCAGCATGGTGATGGGTGGTGCTGCGGAACTGCTCGCGTATGGAACTGCCGTCATCGTCGCTGATTTTGCGCCGGATTCGACAGCATCTGAATGAGTCACCGACCGGAGCGTCTGGGCGGAGGTGGAGGCTTTTTGGGGACCGGTTTTGGTCTTGGGGAGCTCCGAAGCTCGTCGGGCATATCGAGCACCGCCGCCAGCTTCTCGAAGGACGGATTCTTCCTTTGAGTGGGTTGCGCGGTCCCCGGCGGCGTCGGTCCCAGCCCCGGATTGAGATCGAAAGCAAACGCGGAAATGGACGCTTTGCGGTTTTGAGCGAATAAGTCCCGGGTGCCGCGAAGCTCGAACCGCCGGTCCGTGCGTTCGGATGCCTGGAGAGGCACGAATTGAGCGGGGGAAGTGACCACCGCGTCAGCGAACTCGGCAAGTGGTACGTCGATTCGGAGGGGGCCGGCGATGCGCTCTCGGCTGACGCCATCGTCTGCGAACAGCTCGAGCACGGACAGCTCCGTGTCGCCGATCAAGCGAACTATCAGATCGCCCTCAATCCAGTCGCGCTTGGCCATCCGGGCCAGGAGAACGAGCATGCGCGGTGCGCCGGTGCGAGGCTTGGCGATCGCGACCATGCGCCCGAGCAGCGCCAGCGACTTTTCCCGCGGGCTCGGCTCGGAAAACGACTTTGCAGCGGAAAGCGCATCGCGAATGTGATCGTCCGTGACGGCTTTGCAGGTGGCGATCTGTTCGAGGAGGAGCACGGAACGTTGATTGTGCCACCGATTCCCCAGTGCCGAAAGCGGAGCCTCGACTCAGTTCGCGACTGCCTGGACTTCGTTGGATGAACCCGTGAAAACGCTGCCTCGGATCCCGAACACTCGGTACCGATACGTCAAGCCGCCCGCCACGCTCGGATCCGCGAACGTCGTCCCGGCATCCACATTCTGCGCTGCGACGTTCACGAAGTCACTGCACCCAGCAGCCTGACAGCGTTGCATGACGAACATCGTGATGTCCTGCGCGTTGTTGGCCCAAGACAATTTGATTTGCGTCGGGCTGGTCGAGTCGACCGTCAAGTCGCTCGGATCGAAGGCTGATGGCTGCCCAGGTGTCGGGCCGGTGCTGGGATTGGCCCGGAGATTCTTCAGGTCATCCGCATCGGGATCGGGCAGATCTTCCCCGCGGAGAAATGAGAGATAGGCGGCGACCGCCTCGGGGCTCCGCGTGGATCGGACCAAACATCCCGGTGTCCGGCTCTTGAAACGCGAAGATGTTCACCAGCGACGCATTGCGATTGAAGAACGCTCCCAGGTATCGGTCCCAGGCGAGCTTCCCCTCCGTCGAACCACCGCCGTTGAACGCATCGGCGAGAGAGACGTTCGTCCCTTCGACCATCGCCCACGGAGGATTGTGCCGAGAGCTCAAGAGCTCGCCCACTTCTCCATCCACCACCCGCGGTACGCTCTCCGCATAGGTTGTGAAGCCTGCATGGCTGAAGTCGTTGAACGCCACTTCGGGTGGTGCATGCACCTGAACGCCCCCCAGAGCGATGTGGGTGTAGATACGATCTCGGTCTACTCCTCCGAGCACTAGCTGCTCGCTCCAATGTGCAGCCCAACGCTGCACGACGTTTTCGAGCTCGCCGTCGAGGTCAGCCGGCGGACTTGTCGCGCTGAATCCCAGATGGGTGAGCGAGCAGAATCCCAGCGGCACTTTCGGATCACTATCGTCGTCCAGGCGCGTCTCCCAACCGGCGATCACGCCAGCGAACAAACGCTCCTTGGATTCCGCTCGAAGCTCGTCGATGCCGGCTCGAATCGCAGGACCCATCACCTCGCTCGCAATGCGAGCTACCTCTGCCCGGATCTCCGGGCTCTCGTAGCACATGGGTGGAGCGAGCGTGGTCGGTAGCCAGCCGATGACCCGGTGCTCGTGAACGGTACCATCCCAATCGGTCCACTCCACGTTGTTGGGATTGCTCCACAGGTCACTTCGCACGCTCCAAATCATCGAGTCGTCGATGTGAAAAGCGATTGCGATGTTCTTTTCGAGCGCAATCCGAAATCCTTCGTGGATGTCGCGGCGCAATTCGTCGTCGGTGTAGTTGAAGGTCAAAGGGCCAATCGCGAAGGCAAGTCTTCGGTCGCCGGAGCCGGTTTCACCTCCGAGAAGCCCGAGTAGCTCGTCCACGTCGCTCTCGACCGGAGTCCCGGAAAACAACTGGGAGGTGTCGACTCCAGGGCCAGAAGAGAACATCTGGAACGCCAGGTACTTCGGGTGCTCGACGTTGGCCGGGGCGATGGGCTCGGCGGTCGTGCAGCCCGATGCCGCGATAACCAGTACCGACAACAGGAACGGATGGGTGCGCTCGTTTGCCACGCCTCCGACCATTCTAGCCCAAACCATTCGAAGGCGCGCGCGGGGAGCTAGGAGCGCCACATGACAGCGATCAACTTCGGCGAGTTGCTGACCGACTCGTGACAGGAAGCTGACAGAGCTGGGCGTACACCGCGTCATGATCTCCGCACAGAAGCTTCTGCTCACCAGCGTTTGCCGCCCATTCGGAGGCGCAGGCGAAGGTGATTCCGTGGGCGCCGAGCTGTTTCATGCCCAGGTCACGCGCGCCCAGGGCCCATTTAGCTTGCGTCAAACCATTCGGGTCTGGGCGCTGGACTACTTGGCAGAGAATCTGATCACGCCCACCGTGACTCTGCATTACCCGTCCGAACGCCAGCTCGTGCGGGAGCTTCGAACGGGAGCCTACAGCCACGTGGGCATCAACTTCGTGGTCGCGACGTTCCACAAGGTCCAGCGCATGGTGCGGCTCATCCGAAAGCACGCACCGGATGCGAAGATCGTGCTCGGCGGATACGGCACCGTGCTCCCGGACGAGCTGCTGTCGCCCTACGCCGAGGCAATCTGCCGCGAGGAAGGCGTCGGTTTCTTGCGACGCTTGCTGAATGAACCCCTCGACGAACCGCTCCGTCATCCTCATGCCCCCATTCCGTCGGCGCAAGTGCTCGGTCATCAGCAGCCGAGCGTAGTTGGACACGTCACCGCGGGGCTGGGTTGCTCGAATGCTTGCGATTTTTGCTGCACATCCCATTTCTTTCAAACGAAATATGTCCCATTCGCGGAGAGTGGCCGCGACATCTACGACGCCCTGGCGAAGACGCGGGATCGCGCACGGGCCGACGGCGTTCCGATGAGCGGTCACGTGTTGATCGACGAAGACTTCTTTCTCCACGCCCGCCGAGCTCGCGAATTTCTGGACTGCGTGCGGGAAGCCGGCGAGCCCTTGAGCTTGATGGGGTTTGGGAGCGTGCGCGGACTCTCGCAATTCACGGTCAGAGAAATCGCGGAGATGGGCTTCGACCTCGTCTGGAATGCGTTCGAGGGCTCGAACGCCGGCTACACCAAACAGCGTGGACGAAGCCTGCCGGAGCTCTACGCCGACCTGAAGTCGGTGGGCTGCGCTCAGCTCACCAGCATGATCATTGGCTTTCCTTACCAGGACGAGGCGCGCATTCGCGACGAGCTCGAACAGCTCATGGCCCTCGAGCCGGCGCTCACGCAGTGCTTGATCTACTTCGCGTTTCCCGGGACTCCGTTCCACGAGGCCGTCGTTCGAGAGGGACGTTACTTGCCGATCTACCAGCGAGCACCGGACCTCCGTCGCTGGGACGGGTTCAGCATGCATTTTTCCCATCCGCATTTCAGCGGCCCGGAACCCGTCGAGAAGCTGCAGCGGGAAATCTCTCGGGAAGACTTCCGCCGCCTTGGACCGAGCGTCCTCCGGCTCGCACGGGTATGGCTCACCGGATTCGAAAACTTGAACAACAATCCAAGCCCCCTCTTGCGTGCAAGAGCAGAACGGCTGCGGCAGAGCGCTCGGGCGGTGCTACCACTCACGAACGCGGCAATCGCGTTTGCTCCGAGCCCCGAGGCGCGCGCACTCGCTCGCCAACTTCGAAAAGATCTCGTGCGCACCACCGGGGCGCCGAGCGCCAGCGAGCTCGCGGCTTCGTCCCTGACTCCGCTTTTGTACTTGGGCGTTCGCGCGGGCCGTGCGCTCGGGCTCTTGCAGCAGCCAGGCCTCCTGCGCACCGAGCATCGCACCGGCGAGAAGCGCCACGACACCCGCGAAGCGTTCCGGCTCCACCCGAGGGGCCTCGGGGGTCTGGCAGACATTTCGCTACCGTTTGGTCGCGTTCAAACGGGTGGCAGCAAAGCCCACTCGAGCGTGACGACCAAATCCCTCGGTCTTCAGGCGTCACGCAGCGCCGAAGCCTGACGCCCGTCAGTCCTGCGATCCGTACGCATCTGACGCAAGACGGCGTTTGCATGGAACGTGGCTCTCGCACCCACCTGACGTCCGTCATGCACGCGGGAGTTGTTGACCTTCTCGCACACGCTCCGGGCTAGCGTGCCCCTCCCATGAACGCGCTACTGGTTTGGCCCAAGTTCGAGAGCTTCTCCTTCTGGAACTTCGAAAAGGTATGCGAGCTCGCAGGCGTGAAGTACATGACGCCACCCCTCGGTCTCCTCACGGTGGCTGGTCTCTTGCCCAAAGATTGGTCCCTGCGCCTCGTCGACGAGAACGTTCGGCCGCTCTCGGACGCAGACTTCGAGTGGGCCGATATCGTCCTCGTCGGCAGCAAGATCGTCCATCGCAAGCGCGCCCTCGAAGTCGTGAGGCAGGCCCGCGCGCTCGGTTTGCCGGTGGTGGTGGGCGGACCCGACCCGACATTGAATCCGCGGTTTTACTCCGAGGCTGGCGCGAATTTTCTTTGCCTCGACGAGGGCGAGGTCACCGTGCCCTTCTTGCTTGCCGATCTCGCCCGCGGGGCGACGCACGGGCTGTATCGCGCACAACGCTTGCCCGAGCTCGAAGAGAGCCCGATCCCGCGCTTCGATCTGATCGATCACCGCGACTACCTCTACGTCGGCGTCCAGTACTCGCGGGGCTGCCCGTATCATTGCGAGTTTTGCAACGTCATCGATCTGTTCAAAAACCAGTACCGCACCAAATCCCTGCCGCAAGTACTCGCTGAGCTCGATGTGCTCTACCGCCTTGGCTACCGCGGTCAGCTCGACTTCTTCGACGACAACCTCGTGGGTCACATGAAGGACGTGAAGCCGTTCCTTCGAGGGCTCATCGGGTGGCTCGAAGAGCACGACTATCCGTTCCAGCTCTCCACGTCCGTGACGTTGAACATCGCCAAGGACACGGAGCTGCTCGAGCTCTTCCGCGCCGCACGCTTCAAATACTTGCTCGTCGGCATCGAAACGCCGGACGAAGCCGCGCTCAAGGGCGCGCAGAAGCCGCAGAACACCGGCTTCTCCATCGCCGAAGCGGCCAATCGCATCTATCGCATTGCGGGCGCGACGATTCACTCCGGCTTCTTGCTCGGGCTCGACGGCGAGCCGGCCGACATTGCCGACCGCATCATTCACTGCATCGACGAAGCTTGCGTGCCATGGGTGATGGCAGGGGTCGTCTATCCGCTGCCAGGGACGCAGCTATCCAAGCGCCTCGACCGCGAGGGCCGCTTGTTCCCCGCTGCCCGCGAAGACATTTGCGAGGGTGCCCGGGACCAGATCTCGGCGGGCCTCCGCTTCCGGCCCCAGCGTCCGGCCGCTGACGTGCTCGCTGATCTGGAGCGGGTGATGCGTCACTCCTTCAACGCCGAGAACTACTTCGCACGCTGCGCCAACGTCGCGAGTCGAATCGATACGCTGCCGAAGCTCGTGCCCGGTTGGCGCATCTTCGGCCGCAACGTCCGCACGTTCCTCCGCCTGTGTCGTGAGATGAGCCGTAACCCTGAAACTCGCGGCCCATTCTGGCGGGCGCTCCGAACGGTGGTCATGAAAAACCGCGCTGGCGTCGAGGCCCTCGCGACGCTCTCGGTCCTGTACGTTCATTTTCAGTCGATGCTGCCGTACTGCTACGAAAAGCTCGCCGAGCAGCGTGCCGAGGTCGACTCGCTCGGTGAAGCCGATTGGCTCCGGAAGAACCTGGTCGAACCGAGCCCGAATGAGGCGCCGGCGCGCTCCCTTTCGCTGATGTGAGTCGCGGCTTGGCTACACGGGTCGCATGCAGAGCGGATCTTCCGCGAGCGGATCCCCGGTGGCAGCGAACGCGCGTCCGCGGGAGCCCCCACACACGTCCCTCAGATCGCACCTTCCACAGCGACCCCCGAAGTCGGCGGTGTTCCGCAAACTGGTGAAGAGCTTGGACTCTCGATAGAGAGTGAGTGGGTTTGCCTCGCGCACGGTGCCAGCGCTGAGAGGAAGAAACCCCGATGGCATTACCTCACCCCGAAACGAGATGAACATGATGCCGTTTCCATCCCGGATCCCCGCGCCCGGCACTCGCCGATCGGAGCCGTTTTTCTTCTGGAGCAGGTAACGCCGAAATTGTGGAGCTTCAGTCGTGGCGATGACGAAGGGCGACTTCGGTCCCATTTCGACGAGCCAGTCGAAGAGCTCCTCTGCTTGCTCGGGTTCGATTTGCGGAAGCAAGGAGCCTCGACCCGTGGTGACGAGGAAGAACAGGCTCCATCGCTTCGCTCTCATCCGTGCGACGACTCCGTGGATGGCGGGCAGATCGTCGAGCGTGTTGGCGGTGACCAGCGTGTTCACCTGCATCGGAATGTGAGCGTCGACGATCATGTCCGCCGCTTCGAGAGTGCGATCGAACACCCCCGGGATGCCGCGGAGCGAGTCATGCCGCTCGGCATCCGAGCCATCCAAGCTCAGCGACATGGCGCCCACACCGTGAGCACGAAGTTTTTCCACCGCCTCGCGAGTGAGCTTGGGCGTGACGCTCGGAGCAACGTCCACGTGCAGCTGAAGGCTTTTGGCGTAGTCGAGGATCTCGAAGAAATCCGGCCGCTCCAACGGATCGCCGCCGGTCAGCACGACCACCGGCGTCGGCTTCGCCGCGGCGAGTGACCGGAGCACTCCAAACGCCTCCTCGGTGGATAGCTCGTCGGGAGAGCGCATTCTTTGCGCCTCCGCACGGCAGTGTCGGCAGGCGAGACCGCAAGCGCGGGTCAACTCCCAGTAAACGCGACGTGGTGCGCGGGAATAGAGGAAACCTGGCTCTGGACCGAGCTCGGCATGGGGATGCTGATGGGGGTGCATGGCGCTATCGAGAAACGCAAAGTCTACGCCACGCCACTGGCGGCGCGTCCGAGGGCATCGAGATCCCGGATGACGAAACCTCCGTGCTGGGTCTCGAGCACGCCGCTTTTCTCCCACCGGCTCATGATGCGGATGGCCGTCTCGAATGAAGTGGCGACGAAGTCGGCAAGCTCCCGGCGGGACAGGGCAACAGGGATCATCGCGGTGTCGTCCTCGCACTCGTCTCCGAAGCGCTCGTAGAGCTTCAACAGAAGGGTGGCCAGCCGGGCTTCGACCGAGCCGGCACTGAGGACGTCCACCTTGTCGTGGAGCGCCACGAGCTTTGCCTGCAGAGCACATGCGAGCGAAGCCGCGAGCTCTGGACAGAGGGGGAGGGAGTCGACGAGCACGGAAGCGGGCAGGAGGATCACGGTGGCGCAGTCGGTGGCGACGATGGCATCGACGGGGTACGGAATGTGTTGCAAGATCAGCGAAATCCCCGATGATTTCTCTGGCCCCCACGAGCGCGCAGATCGCGTTCCGCTCTTGCACGGCGGGCCGAACGACCTTGAACAAGCCCGTGCGAACCACTGCCAGAGTGTCCGCGGGATCCCCGGCGTGCCAGAGGTACGCTCCCCGAGCGTGAGTTTGCTCGCTTGCGCTGGCCGTCATGCGCTCCAGTACCTTTGCACTGGCGCCAGCAAAGGCTGGAGAGTGCTCGAGTACTTCGCGCACACCCATTCCTCCCGCCTTGCAATTGCCATTCCGGGGATGATTTCCGTCATTTGTTGGAGGAGTGGGCCCTTGCAAGCGAACGCTTTTCGCTCCCGATCCGTCAGCCCGCAGAGTCTGCGCGTTTTGGACCGGAGAGCTTCGACACCAGCTCCATCCCTGCCGCGACGGTTCCCGCGATGCTCGGGTACCCCGCGGTGGCGTTCACGACCCACAAGTTCCGAAGAGGCGTCTCGAAGGGCACGCGAGTCCGTCCGACATTCGCTGGAGTGAGCGCCGAGCCGTAGGCGTTTCCTTCGGGCGCCCAACAGTATCGTTCGTTCGTCGTTGGCGTTCCTGTCACTCGCCTCACGACGTGACGGGACAGGCCGGGCACGTAGCGCTCCTCGACGATCTGCAAGATGCGGTCACGGATGCGCTTCTTCAGCCGGTGGTATTCCTTGGGATCCCGATCTCGGAGTCGTTGGAACAGCGCGTGCGGCGCGCTGGTGGCAATCTCCAGGATCTGCGTGCCCGGCGGACATAGGCCAGGCTCGTCGGTGTGCAAGGTGGGGGTCGACAGGAACAGCCAGGGCTCTTGGAAATCTTGGTCCACGAGCTGTCTGCGATAAGTCGAATTGAGATCGTCGTTCGGGTAGTGCCAGACATTGAACGATCCGAAATCCATGATCGCGGAGATCCAGGCCGCGAATGCCCAAGTAGAGCGTGATCGTGGCTCCCGAGTACGAGTACTGGAGCTGCTCGAGATAACTCTGCGGAAGCGCACGTTCGCCGATGAGCGCTGCCGTGCGGCGAGGATCGATGTTCGAGACATAGCGCTGCGCCGTGAACGTCTTGCCGCCTTTGGTCCGCACGCCCACGACCCGATCCCGCTCGACGACGATCTCCTCGACCTCCGTCTCGAGCATCAGTCGGCAGCCCGGCCGTGCCGAGATCTGGTTCGCGATGCTGCCGATGAAGTGCTGGTAGTGCTTCTCGGGATAGTAAGCGCCTCGATCGTAGCCCCGCACCAACGCGACATGGAGGAGCAGCGAAACCTCATCTGGCGGCAGCAGATAGTCGCCAGCCTGGCCTGCCAGCACCGCCTGCAAGCGGGGCGGCATGCGGAGGGAGTCATAGAGCTCTTGAAGCGTGGAGCGCTGATAGCGAAGCAAGTGAGGAAAGCAGATCGGGGCACGCAGGAAGTCACGCCAGCTGGGGGACTTGGGCAAGACATCGAGCTCGCGGCCGAGTGCCATGATGGTCTGGAAGTACCGGCGGATCGGCAGCGCGTCGTTCGGGAAGCGATGGATCAATCGATCGCGATACTTCTCGAGCCCGTTCGGGATCCGATAGCGATCTCCCGCCACCACGATGTGATCGAACCCCTCGGGATCGAGCCGACGAAATCGCACTTGTTCGTGAAGGCCGAGCCTGCGCAAGAGCTCGTAGACAGGTTCGCCTTCGCCACAATTGAAGATGTAGTGAACCTGGGCGCAGAATCGATACTCGCCCATTCGAAAGGTATGTGCGTACCCACCGGGCGTGTCGTGCGCCTCGAGCACGAGCACACGTCGCCCCTCGGCCGCGAGCAGGGAACCCGTCGTCAGGCCGGCCATGCCGGCGCCGATCACGAGGTCATCGAAGGCTTGATCATTCAATGGCTACGCGCCTGTGTAACGCGGGACAGCGGAGGTCGCGCGAGGCATTTGTGACCGAGGCCTTTTCGGGGCTCGACGCCCCGCGAGGGTTGAACGATGGTGCCCGCACCCATGCCCCGCACCCAGTCCCACGCCAAGGAGCTCGAGCGTGAATACGCCGACGGCGACATCATCGTCGAGGAGGGGGACCACACGCGCGACATGTTCGTGATTCAGACCGGGCGCGTCCGCATCACGAAGAAGGTCGGGGAGCGCGAGATCGAGCTCGCAACCCTAGACCGGGGTGATTTTTTCGGCGAGATGAGCCTGCTCGAATCGCTCCCTCGCGACGCCACGGCTCGTGCCGTGGGCGCGACTTCCCTTCTCGTGATCAGCGCGGGCGCTCTTCTCGTCCGCATGCGACGTGATCCGACCTTCGCGTTCGAGATGTTGCATCGGCTGAGCGGGCGTGTGCGCATGCTCAATGCGCGGCTCGTGGGCTTGCTCGACGAACGCGGTGGAGATGCCCTTTTGTACCTTCCAGAAGAGACTCGGACCGAGCGCCGATGATCATCGAAGCCGAGCTCGATCGTGTGCTGGTCGTGTCCGATTTGCACATCGGAAATCCGTTCTCGGAAGCCAGCCATTCGCTCGGAGCCTTTTTCGATCACGCGCGCCGTGAGCGCTACAACGTGTGCATCAATGGGGACGGACTGGAGATCCTCCAGACCAGCTTTGCCAACCTCGCCAACGACACGGTGCGCGTCATCGACCGAATCCGCGCGCTCTTGGCCACGGGCTTGCAGGTCTTCTACGTGGTCGGCAACCACGACATCGTTCTCGAGCATTACCTGGAGAGCTGGGCAGAAATCCGGATCTGTCCGTTCTTGAATCTCTCCACGGGATCGCAGCGCATCCGGATCGAGCACGGGCATTTGTACGACCCGTTCTTCGTCAAGCATCCGCGCCTCTACGACGTGCTCACGCGCGCCGCCGGTCCGCTGTTGCACATCTACCCGGACATGTATCGGGTGTGGTCGTCCTACGAGAAGCTCAAGGATCGCATGAGCGAGCGCTCGAAGAACAGCGAGCCCTCCGTCTACCATCAAGCGGCCGAGATGCTACTCAAGCGCGGATTCGACGCCGTCGTGTTTGGACATACTCACCACGCCGAGTCAGTCGAGCTCATGCCGGGCAAGCTCTACGTCAACTCCGGCAACTGGATGCACGGCGGGACGTACGTCGAGATCGACAATGGCGCGGTCAAGTTGCACCGCTGGAGCGGGAAGGGCCCGGAGCCCGCGGCATGAGCCTCGCGGCTGAGCGCGGAGGCTAACTCGCCAAGAATCGCTTCTCGAGACACAGCCTCGACGCCAGCACGAACCCCGAGCGCTGGAAGAAGCGAAGCAGATCGAGCTGGTCCCAGGCCAGTTCCGTCTCGAGCCTCTCGATCCCGAGCGCCCGGAGATTCATTTCGAGCTGCCTCATCAGCGCTTGCGCCACGTTGCGACCCCGAAACGCCTTGGCGACTCCGATCGAATCGAGGATCGCGACGGGCTCGGGACGACCGAATTCTCCGTAGTAGAGCCGTCCCATCAAGAAGCCCACGGGATCCCCTTGCACCCAGGCCGCCAGGGAGATGCGGATCCCAGTATCGCGAGCCGCTTCGTCGAGCTTGATGCGATAGTACTCGGTCCGCGACAGGCCGCTGTGCTGAGAGTCGATGCGCACGATCCAAGCGAGGTCGTCTTTGGACAGTGTGCGCACCTCAACGTCGTCCGTCTCGAGGGAGCCGGGTTCGCGGGAGAGATCATCCATGGACATGCGCTTCCTTCTTCCCGAGCGTGCGACCACGCTCCGCGAGCTGCCGATGACGGTAGGCACCGAGGAGCGCGGCCCCGATGGCGCCCGCAAAAACTCCGTCGTCGAACGTGACGAGGGACACGTCCCCGCGTTTTTGCCGCGTTTTCTTCGTCTTTTCCTGCTCGAAGATCTCTCGGATGGCGCCCACCAACCCGCGATCCCGAGACAGCCCACCCGTCAGCACCACCGTTCCCTCCGCGCCGACTGCGCGCAGGAGCTGCACCAGTCGCCCGGCGATGCTGAGGTGGATGCCTTTCAGGATGTCCGGGGTGGCGATGCCGCGGGCAACCATGTTGATCACGTCGGTCTCGGCGAGGACCGCACAGATGCTCGAAACCTTCTCCGGCACCTTGGCTTCGAGGGAGAGCGTTCCGACGTCGTCGAGTGGCACGCCGAGATAGCGCGCGATGTTTTCGAGAAATTGGCCGCTGCCGCTCGCGCATTGACTCGTCATGCGATGGGACAGTACGCGGCCGTCGCCGTTCATCCGCAATCCACGGGCGTGAAGCCCCCCGACGTCGAGCGCGGCTCTCGCGGTTGGTTCCAGAAACAGAGCGCCTCGGCCATGGGTGGTCATGCTGTAGAAGTGACCGGTAGCGAAGCGAACACTGTCTCCATCGCCGGTGCTGGCCACGTAGTCGAAGTCGGCGAGAGCGATGCCGGCTTCGTGACAAACTTCTTCGAATGCCGCGTTCACGACGTCGGCGACCTTTCGCCTGCGAATGCGCTGCACGGTCTTGGCGATGATTTCCCCGTCGCTGCCCGCGCGGCTCTTCATCAAGACGACTTTCACCGCGCTGGCACCGGGATCGACCCCAGCGGTCACGTGCTGCTTCGCGCTCATGCCACACCTCCCAGCTGCTTTTGGACGAACGTCGGCAAGATCGCTGGCCGACCCGCCTCGAGATCGTCGACACCGAAGAGGGCCGCGCCCAGCGCGCCCATGTAGATGCTGTCCGAATGCATGTTGAGCGTGATGCCGTCGCCGTAGGTCTCCGTTACGAGCTCGCCGAGCACCTTCGTGGCCATGGGATTTTTGCAGACGCCGCCGGTGAACGAAAACTCGTTCTGGATCCCACCGGAGCGAGCCAGAAGGCTCATGGCGCGCAGCATGATCGAGCGATGAAGCCCCGCGAGGATGTCCTCGCGCCGTTCACCGAGTCCAAGGCGTTCCCGAAGCTCCGCTCCGGCGAACACCGTGCAGGTCGAGTTCACCTTGACGACGCGTTCTGCAGCGAGGGCGAGCGGCCCGAGCTCGTGAAGGCCGAGATTGAGCTCGTCGGCGATGTAGCCGAGATAGCGGCCGCAACCAGCCGCGCAGCGATCGTTCATCTGAAAGCCCGTGACCACGCCGCGCTCGTCGACCTGGATCGCTTTCGTGTCCTGACCTCCAATGTCGAGAACCGTACGGGTTCCCGGAAACACGCGGTGTGCACCGCGGCCGTGACACAGGATTTCGCTCTTCACCGCTTGCTTGGGAAACGGGAGGGTCTGCCGGCCGTACCCGGTTCCGACGAAGCTCATCTCTTCGATCGGCTGGGTCGCGGCTTGCTCGACCACTGAACGAAGCATCGGCTCCGTGCCCGCGGCGCGACGAATGAGAGGTCCAAAGTCCCGCCGGATGAGTCGTGTTTCGACGTCGAGGATCGCTCGATCGAAGATCCCCGTGACTCGCTCGTAACGGACCCGCCGTGCGTTCGAGACCGTCTCGGCAGCAGCCATGAAGCTCGCTCCGGCCAAATCCCTGAAAAAATCGCTCTTTCTGGGCTGTCCAGGACCGAAGAGCCGACGCGCTTCCTCACGCATGCTTTCGAGGATTTCCCCGAGCGCCGGCTCGAGCGCGGCTCGATCGCCGATGTAGTTGAGGCTCCTGAGGTTCTTCCGCATCTCCTCGCCCAGCTCCTCGAGCTGGTCGAGATAGAGCTCCCGGCGAAATCCCTCACGCAAGGCCACGAGACGATCCTCATCGCCGAGCGCGCGCTCGAGGAGCGTGAAGCGCGCCGCGGTGAGCGCCTCTTCCCGCGCGACCGAGCAGGCAACCTCGTAGTTGCTCCGGCTGTTGGTGATGCCCTTGCCCACGATGCGCCGCTGCTCGTCGAGGAGCACGGCCTTCGTGGTGGTGGAGCCGAGATCGACGCCGACGACGACCTTCATGCGCCCTGCTTTCTCGCCTCGAGCATCTGCAAGTAGCTCTGAACGCGATTTTCGATGTTGGACTTGCCGAAGTAGCGTGGGTCGACCGAGATCGCTCTCGATGAACCCACCGGGAACACCGGTACGCTTCTCGAGCTCGCGCAGCATCAAGAGCTGACCCGCCGAGAACGAGTTGCAAGACTTCACGCTGTTGATCAGAAATCCGTCGGCGCGATACTTCTTGATGTAGTCGGCGAGGAGCGCCGTGCGCGTTGGCAGCCCGAGATTCGTGTAGCAACCAAGGCAGTAGTCGGCGAGCGTGCCGATGGGGTCCTTCGGGTCGTGACGAAAGCCGGTGTCGTAGAGACCCCCGACGCGCGTATACGTGCTCGACACGACGGTCGCGCCCTCGCGGCTGAACATGCGCCAAAAATCGAGGAAGCTCGTCCAGTTGGGGGGGCCTTCGACCACCAGCCGAAAGCGCTCTTCGGTCGCGTCGCCGTCAGGAGTGACCGGGCCTTTTCCGAGCCGGATGCGCTCCTCCACCTCGGCTCGGAGCTCCTTGTAATAGAGGACGGCGTCCTCGGTCCCGCGGAACGCGCTGAAGATTGGGCCGATGTAGTAGACGCCGCCGAAGTAACCGTCGATGGGTGAAGGTGTGTGCTGCGCGCTCTCCCAAACAGCGACGAGGTCATTCTCCGCTTCTCGGGAGAGGGCGAGCTTGTGGGCGAGGACGTCGCGATCGAGCTTCTTTTCGGTGACGCGCTCGAGCGCTGGAATGACTTCACGCTCGATCTGATCGATCACGTATTTGCGCATCTCCGGCGTGATTTGACCGTCCGTCTGATACGGCACGTGGAGCATCACGACCGGGCAGTTGTATTCCTGTTTCAAAAGCTCGAACCACTTCATGAACGTGAAGCAACCGGTGTACGAGAGCAGCAACAGGTCGGGTTCGGGGAGCTTCGTGCCCGTCGGGCCGATGTTTCCACTCTTCAACATTCCGAGGTCGCACTTCACGTACGTGCACACGTCTTCCGAGTGTCCGAGCTTTTCTGCCTCGGCGATGTACTGCCCCGAGAGCTTGCGCATGCCGCTTTGGAGCGCGTTGATTTCCGGCAGGACCGGCAAGATGTCCTGAGTGAGCAAGAGCTCGGTGACGTTTCCCGGAACGAAGGTGTAGACGACCTTCTTCCCTTCGTCCTTGGCTCGGGCAAGGCGCTCGAAGTGGTCCGCAATCATCCGCTTTTGCCGGATCTGGCTGGGATCCTTGGCGGCTTCTTCGCGTTCGGTGGTCGCCTGCGTCGTCATGCTGCGCTCCCCCAGAGCCGGACGGCGTCCGAAAAGGCGCCGGCTTGCTCCCGAATGACCTGAAACTGTCCAGTGTTCTCGGAGAACTTCAGGCTGGTGTGTGGAATTTTCGCGCGGTCGAGAGCTGCTTCGAGCATGGGCTGATCGAGCAGGGCGGGATCGCAGAACGAAGCGGCGGCGAAGATCACGCCTTCGGCACCCGTAGCTCGGACGCGCGCCACGAGAGCTGCGCCCTTCTCTTCTTCACCGATGTAGCGAGACGCGGTGGCAACCCCGCGGCGGAGGTACGCCGTCGCCAGGGACCGGATGGGATCCTCTCCCGGCGCGTGCTCGACGGCGCCTTCGATGAAGCGCAGGCCGAGTTGGAAGTCGTCATCCACGATGTCGCAGCCCGCGGATTCGAGCGTCTTGATCAAGCCGATCGGCGGTTGCTCACAGAATGCTCCACGCACCATGACGCGCACGTTGTCGTAGACCCGCGCTTCTCGCTGCTTCGCGACGGCGAGGACCTCTCGGATGAGCGCTGCGTGCTCGCGAGCCTCGAGCGCCGCACCCGCACGCGCCACTAGATAGGCTTCCGAAGCGCGCAATCGATACGGTTCCAATCGACGGAGCTCGTCGAGCGTCGCGAGGGCCTCACGCCGGTCGTTTTCGTCGAAGATCGCTGCGGAAAGCTTGCCCGAATCGACCTCCCACGCTCCCCGGGTAGCGAGCTCCCGTGCGATGCGCCGCATCTCGAGCTCGTAGAACCGACCGCCGATCTCCGGATCGAAGTTTTGCGGAAGATCCACGTACGCCGCGTAGCGATCGGGGAAGAGCATGTTCCACATGCCGCTCAAGTTGCGAATCACGTCGCAAATGGCCGGGAACAGCATGCCGTCCAGCACGTCGAGCTTGCCGCTGAGGGCGAGCTCGAGAGTGCTGCGTGGAATGTGACAGATGTACGATTGGTAGTAGCTGTCGCCGCGGACGACGTCGATGCGATCGCCGCCACCGAAGATTGCAACGGGCAGGCAACCAATGCCCTCGAGCAACGGTCGCGGGACGTAGATGGGCATGTGGCCTACCGCAAGCCGACCCGGATGAGTGAGCTTCCAGCGGCGTACGGTTTCGAGCTCGATGTCGTCCGCGAGGACCCGCAAGCGAGCCAGGACGTCCAGCAGCGGATCGGGTGCGTCGCTGTCGAGAGTCATTGCGCAATCCCTCCCAGTGCCGTGCGTTCGATGGCGCACGCCAGCTCCTTGGTACCCCCATGGCGCGACGGTTCGTACCAGCCATAGGTCCAGTTCAACATGCCGAACAGGCAGTACGTCCGACGCTCGACCTCGAGCGCGTCGGGCTCACTCGTTGCCCGCGCGCGCATGACCGCTTCGACGAGAAGTCTCCCCTTCTCGAAATAGGAGTCCTTCTGATCGCGGATTTCACCACGAAGATTCGCGGGCAGCGCCTTGGCTTCGTGAATCAGCACGCGCAAAAGGTGCGGTTTCTTGCCAAAGAACTCCACGTGCGCATACACGAAGCGGCGAAGCCTTTCTTCGGGTTCGTCGGCGGAAGCCACGGCTCGGTCCGCAACGCCCGCCAGCTCTTCGAACGCTTCGTGCTGAATCGCGTAGAGCAACTCGTCTTTGGACGCCACGTAGTTGTAGAGCGTGGCCGGCGCACGACGGGTGCGCTTGGCGAGGTCGCGCATGCTCATGCCGTGGAATCCGTGCTCCGCCACCGCACGAGCAGCAGCAGCCAAGATCTCGTCTCGAGCCGATCGGGTCACGCATGCCTCCAGTTCGGTTTCCGCTTTTCCAGAAACGCCGCGATGCCCTCGTTGCCGTCATGGCTTTCGACGACCCGCCGCACGTACCTGCGTTCGATGAGCGAAAGGACGGGCAAGAGCTCGACGATGCGCGAGCCGTGCCGGAGCGCATCGAGCGTTTGACGAATCGCAAACGCGGACGCGCTCTCGAAGCTCTTTCTGTGAAACTCCAGAAACGCCTTGACGGGATCTTCGGCGATTTCAGTGACGAAGCCACTCGCTCGCCCCTCCTCCGCACGAAGCTCCCCGCCGGTCAGTGCCAGGCGCTCCGCGAGAGGGAGCCCGAGCCGCGTCGGTCCGAGCGCCGCGAGAACCGGCGGGAAGACTCCGAGCTTCACCTCCGGACAAGCAAAGACGGCGCCAGGGCTCGCGAACACGAAGCGACAGGCGAGCGCCAGCTCGAACGCTCCCCCGAAGCATCGACCGCGAACGATCGCCGCAACGGGTAAGGGGTAGGTCACGAGGCGCCGCACCAGTGAATGAAACGTCGCCAGCATCTCCGGCGCCTGGTCGCGACGGTGCTCCTCCACCGACGCTCCAAAGGAGAAGTTGTTTCCCTCGCCCTCGATGGCGACACATTTGATCTCACGAAAGTGCGCGTGATCGGCGAGCGCCGTCTCGATGCCACGCATGAGCGTCCCGGTGAGGACATTGCCCTTCTCACGTTGAAACGTGATCCGGAGCAGCGAGCCTCCCTCCACGATCCGCGTGTCGATCACCGCGCCTTCTCCCAACCTTCTAGGGACGACTTCGGCAGCACGCTGCGCACGAGGTCGTCATCGAATCGGACTCCCTCCGCGAGCTCTTTGCGGAAGCCGACGAAGTCAATCTCTCGGTCGTCACGGGCACCAAAGTGGAACGCTGGGAAGCCCGCTGCAGCCTCCGTGCTCATATTGAGCGAGAGCCACGACCGGTTGCTTTCGCTGTTGGATTGCCAATGGGAAAGCTTCTTCTTGCGCACGCTCTCCAGTGTCTTTCGGGTGCAATCGGGGAAGGTGTATAGAAGCTCGGTCGCCAAGCGATCGACCGTACGGTCGAGCTCCGAAAGGTCGACGCTGCATGCCGCGACCTCTGCTTTGGCTTTTTCCTTCGCCTCTCCTTCCTTCCATTCGCCGAAGACCACTCGACCAAAGTCGTCCGCGTATCGGTCTACGAAAACGAACGGGTTGGGGATGAAGGCTCCCTCCTTCGTGCGGTAAACCGGCGCGATCTCGTTGATCAACCCGAGGCGCATCGCCTTGTGCGCCGACCACGGTCGGCACAGAACCAGGCTTTCCACCGCCGGCGCGAACCCGACGTACTGATCGAGAAAGTCCGTCGAGCCACCGTCGGGTGCAGAACCGTGTTTGGGTCCGGCCTGGCCGAAACGCGCGTGGTCGCCGGCGACGGAGAAGTCGCAGGCCATGCCGATCTCTTGACCACCACCGATCCGCATGCCGTTGACTCGGCAGATGACCGGCTTGTCACACAAGAGAATGCTCGTGACCATGTCGTTGAAGAGCCGCATGTACTGCAAGTATTCGAGCGGCCGGTTCGCGTAGTAGGTCGCGTACTCCTCGGTGTTCCCGCCGGTACAAAACGCGCGGTCGCCGATCGCAGTGAAGATCACGTTCACTGCGCGTCGATCCATGCTCGCTCGCCGAAAGGCGAGAATCACTTCCTTGACCGCGTTCGTCGTGTAGGAGTTGAGCTGCTTTTCGTTCGCGAGGGCGATGGTGAGCTGGTGAAGACCATCGACCGTATTTCCTTTTCGATCGAGGATCGGGCGAGTCGACACTCGGATGTGACGGAACTCGTAGCCCGGAAGCAGCTCGTGATTGATCAGGTCGGCCATGGCATTCTCCCTCGCATTCGTCGCGCTCAGTGGCGCGGATCCAAAACCAGGCGGCGGGTGAGTCGGTGTTCGGCGAGCGCGCGCAAGTGCTCGTCGAGCTTCGACATCGGCGCTCGTTCGATGAACGGCTCGAGCGCGATCTTCTTTTCGTAAACGAGCTCGAGCACGGCGGGATACACCTCGACCGGACAGCCCCAGGTCCCATGCACCGTGGCGTCGAAGGCCATCAGGTTCGAGAGCCGTACGTTCACCGTTTCCCGCGTGAACCCGACGATCACCAAGGTCGCTGCCGGCCCAAGCAGTGTGTAGGCAAGCGTCTGTCCCGCGCTGGTCCCGCTGCATTCGAAGATGCGATAGCGAAGGGACGGCGTGTCCCACTCTCGAGCGAACCCGTGGAGCTTCTTGCGGGTTTCCCTTGGCTCACGCCCCGTCACGTTTTCCTGTTGGTCGACTCCGAGGGTGCGCAGGCCTTCGAGACGCGCGTCGTCCACGTCGCACACCACGACGTGCGCTCCACGGGCCTTCGCGATCTGCGCGACGAAGCCGCCGACTCCACCCGCTCCCACGACGAATGCAACGTCCCCTGTTGCGAGCCCCGAGCGCAGGACCGCTTGATACGCAGTCGATACTGCATCCGCAACGACCGAGAGCGAGTCGATGCGAACGTCGTCTGGCGCGCTGTCGAGGGACACCAATGCGCGAGCGGGCACCACCACGTGCGACGCGAAGCCGCCGTGAATGTCGTTGCCGGGCATCTTCTGAGCGGGGCACGCGTTTCCACGGCCGGCTCGACAGAACACGCAGTCTCCGCACGGCATCACGGCGGGCACGAGCACGCTCTGCCCGACCCAATCGCTCGCGCGCTCACCCGCCGAGCGAACGACTCCCGTGATCTCGTGTCCGAGCACCAGCGGAAGCGCGTGCTTCGGCGCAACGGATCCGTCGGCAAAAGCGAGATCGGTGTGACACAGGCCGCATGCCGTGACCTCCACCACCGCGTCGTCCGGGCCCGGCGCGTCGAGCTCGAGCGGTTTCCATTTTGGGGGTTCGCCGGCCTTTTCCAGGAGCCAGCCTTCGGCTTGTCGTGCCATGGCTACACGAACGTTCGTACGGTTCCCGCTTTTGGGAAATGACGGACGTCATGTGGTCGGAGGCGCCGGCTCGCTGCCTCGCTCGTAGACGGCGTTGAAGTACCAGAGGCTCACCGAACCGTAGAAGTTGATGTTGCCGTACTTCTCCCCAAAACGCCGACCGGAGGCATCCTGGTGGGTCCAAAGTCCACCATCGTCGTCCTGCATCGAGCAGATCCAGTCGGCTACTTTGCGCGCGCGAGCCTCGTATGCGGCGCGATCTTTCATTCCAACGAGGGCGAGCAGATAGGCGGCAGTCGGCCAGAGGCTGGCGTTTTCGGAATTGTTGATCGAGCTCAGCGGATAGACCGCATCTGCCGCCGGCACCGCCTTCGACTCCACCAGACTGCCCGGCACCGGTCCCGCACAATGGGTCTCCACCCATTTGATGGCGCGCGCTGTTTGGTCGCGCAGGCGCGGGAGCTCCAGCGAGCCGTCATGGGTGTCGAGGAGGCTCTCGGCATCCATCATGCCCAGGCTGTACTGCGGGGCGTGCCCCTTCATCACGAGGGGCAACATGAACTCGCTGATCTTGGCGATGGTCTTGCCCTTCATGTTGCTGTGCGCCACCGCCACTCGGAGGATGGGGTTCAGGACAGGCTTGAGGGCGCTCATCACGGGGCCGATCTCCGGTTCCACAGCCGTATTCCAGTAGCCTGCATCTTCATCGAAGCTGTCCATGATGTTCTTCAAAATCGCTTCAGCGCCCCGGCGGTGACGCTCGAGGCCCGACTGCTTCCAGGCCATGAAGGCAAAGTGGGCGTACTCGCCGCACTCGGTGAGATTGCCGATGAGCGGTGCCCCTTCCAAGGTGACCGTACCGGAAATCATCCTGTCTGCTGCACGCACGAAGACGTCATGGAATCGATCGTCACGCGATAGCCGCTCGTAAGTGAGAAAACCCTCCATCACGCACTGCGCCGCATCCAGAGAGTAGCCAGCATCGTGATGCCACCCGCCCTTCTCGTCCTGACGCTCTGCCAGGAAGACTGCGCTCTTGCGCGCCGATTCCAGGTACTTCGCTTCGCCGGTGAGCACCCAGGCGTACGTGCGAATCGACATCGCGTGGCCGATGAGCGAAGCGTCGCCTGCCACGCCGTAATACTCGTCGGCCGGGATCTTGATGAAGCCGCTTTCGTCCTGCATCGCCATGAAGAAGTCGGCGTTGCGAACGATGGACTGCTCGTACCGATTGAGTGTCATGGGATCTCGTTCCTCCGGTCGGAGCATATCCCCGAGCTCCGGCGATTGACGCAGTGCACATGATCCCCGTCAGCGATCTCGCGGCCCCCCTGCCGCAGGATCAGGTCGGAGGAGTGTGATGACCCACCGATACTTGATCCCCGTCATCGTGTTGGGCCTTTTCGTGAGCTGCGCGAAGCGGGAGGTCGAGCCGAGCGGCACGTACTACGAGCGCAAGATTTCTCCGATTCTCGTCGGTTCTTGTGCGACGAGCGCCACGGGATCCTTGTGTCACGTCACGGCAGACGAGCACGGCAACGCGCTCGGCAATCTCGACGTGACGAGCTACGACATGCTCACCAAACGGCGAGATCTCCTCACGCGCTACGGTCCCTACGACTCGGAGGCCCTGCTGGTGAAGGCTCTGCCACCCCAGTCGATGGAGCTCGCGGCATGGGATGGAACCAAAGAAACCATCACCACCGACATCCCCCACGCGGGTGGCTCCATCCTCGACCGCGCGTCGGCGAGCGTCGCGACGCTCCAACGCTGGCTCGAGCGCGGCGCTGTCGAGAACAACGCGCCCAGCGCACCCAAGAAGATTGCAAAGGAACCCTGCGTCGACCGCATCGGATCCGATCCCCTGTTCGACCCGACCCAAGATCCGCCGGGCGCCGACTACGCGACCTTCGTTTCCGACGTGAACGACTTCCTGGTCGAAAACTGCGCTGGCAAGAACTGCCACGGCGCGCCGGAAGGCGCGTTCCCGCTGTCGTGTGGAGTGACTCCCGAGCAGAAGCGCTGGAACTACTTCTCGGCAAGCGACTACACAGCCGTCGAGCCGGCCGAGAGCGAGCTCTTGCGCCGGCCTCTCTCCCCGTCCTACGGCGGGACTTATCACGAGGGTGGCTGGTTTTTCTCTTCTCCCCAAGACGCCAAGTACCAGCGCCTTCTCGGGTGGGTGACCGCCAAAGGTGGTCCGACGAACATTCCTGCCGATCTTGGATTCGACATGTTTGCGAAACGCGTGCAGCCGATGCTCGTGAAACGCGCCTGCGTGCTCCTCGGCTGCCACTCGCCACCCGCATTCAACGGATTCAAGCTGCGTGCGGGGAGCGCCAGCCGCTTCGGGTTGGCGACGACTCGCGACAACTACGCCGCTGTCTTGAAGCAGGTCGCGCTCGAGTCGCCCGATCCGAATGCGGGCCGGTTGCTGCGAAAGAATCGCACGCCCGTTCTGGAGCGCGGAATCAAGCACCGCGGCGGCGCTCTGTTCGCGGGTCGCGATCCAGCCCAATGCGACCTCGCCGCAGCCGAGAACGGACCACTCGACGCCCAAGATCCGTATTGCGTGATCGTGGCATGGCTCGCCAAAGAACGTGCCGAGCGAACCAAGAACCTTGCCCCGCTCTCCGCGGTCATCTACGTGAAGCGGGCTCCGGCTCCCGGAAGCGACAGCGTACTGGACTACGACGCCTCGATGCCCGGCTCGGACCTCCGCCGGGTGGATGCGTCACTCGATACCACCACGGCAGATCTCGTAGTCGGCGGAAACGACACGAGTCTTCTGGGAAGCTGTGGGCTCGACCCGGTAACGGCGGACGTCCGTCGTCCCAGTGTCTCGTGGGATGGGAAGACCCTTGCATTCGCCGCAAGGAGCGTCGCGGGAGCGCCCCTCGTCGTGTACACGATGTCGCCGGACGGATCGGGATGCGCACCCGATCCCATCGTCAATGCGCCTCCCGTGGATCAAGCGGGCAATGCCGTCCCCGACAATGGCTTCATGATCGACAATTTCGATCCCGCTTTCGCCCCCGACGGCACGTTGGTGTTTGCATCGACTCGGGGCAACATCCGCTCCGATGCCGAGCGCAAGGGCCCGCTGCGCACCCCGGCCGATCCAGCCAAACTCAACTCGAATCTCTACATCGTGGAAAACGGCTCCGTTCGTCAGCTCACGTTTCTCTCGAACCAGGAGCTCCAGCCGAGCTTCAAGCTCAATGGCCAACTTCTGTTCACCACACAGAAACGCGAGCCGGGGTTCTATCAGCTCGCCGGACGCCGGATCAATGTCGACGGCGGCGACTATCACCCGCTGTTCGGTCAGCGCAGTAGCGTCGGCTATCTGCAGCTCACCGACATCATCCACCTGGTGGACGGGAACTTTGCTGCAATCCTCAGCGACCGCGGCGCGATTCATCAGGCAGGGGCGCTGGCCGTCATCAACCGCTCGTTGGGTCCCGACAGCGCAAGCCAGTCCGCGTCCGACTACGCAGTCGATCCGGCCGCGATCGACTATGCACGGACGCAGTTCTTTCAGCACTCCCTCACGCTGATCGACCCAGCAGCCACCGGTCGTGTCAGTGGCACTCAGGGTGCCTACCGCAACCCATCCGTCCTACCAAACGGAAGCATCCTCGTGAGCTATGCATCGAACGTGGTCGACATCACGGCTTTCAGCGGCAACTTCGACGCGGTCGTCGTGGATCCTACGAACGGTGCACGCACACCGATTCCTGCCCTCTCCGATCCAAACGCGGACGAGCTCTGGCCAGTAGCCGTGTTCGGTCGTGTGAGCCACGGCGTCTTCCGATCTTCGCCGGCGGATCCGACGGGCAGCGCCGTCATCTACACCACGGATGACGCAGAACCGAGAACGGATCGCGCACAACTCACATTCCTCGACTTCCCCTTGATCGCCAGCCTGATGTTCCAGAACACGCGCTCGAGCCGCCAGATCCAGAATATGAGCTCCTTCGAGCTCTGGGAGGGACTGCCACCGGAAAGCGAAACCAGTCTCGACGCTTCGAGCCCCTACATCACCGAAGACGAGTATGGAAAAGTCTACGCTCGCCGCCGCCGCATTGGCAGCGTCGATCTCGAAGAGGATGGATCGGCGCGAGCGCAGATACCAGTTGGCGTCCCGCTGATGTTTGGTGTTCGCGCGCAGCTCGCGGCGGAAAGCGCGCCTGCCCTTCATCACCAACTGGAAGAGACTCAGTACTATCCCGGCGAGTGGGTGACCTTGTCGTTCCGGCGCGAGCTCTTCAACGGTTTCTGCGGAGGCTGTCACGGTAGTACGGCCGGGAAGGAACACGACGTGTCCGTGAAACCCGACCTGCTCAGTCAAGCATCCAAGGCCATTGCAAAAGACAGCTCGCCACAGAGCCTCGTCGAGAGCCCGCGAGGAGAGCCGCAGGGACCACCGTTTCCGTAACGGATGACATCGGTCATTTCTCTTGCGGGGACTTGGGCCCATCTTGGCTGCGGGGGGGATTCAAATCTGCGCCTCTGCAATCCAAAATGAAGATCACCGACGGCCTTCTGGGCGAGCACGCGCTCTTCTACCCCCTGTTCGATCGCGCCGCTGCACTCGGGCTCGAGGCGGGCAGCGTCGAGGAAGTGCGCCTGGCAATGGCGTTGATCGCGCCGGCAATCGAAAGCCACGCAGAGCTCGAAGACGACCTTTTGTTTCCTGCGCTCGCGCGTGCGGGCATCGGTGAGGAGCCCCTTCGAGTGATGGCGGCTGAGCACACCGAAATTTCAGCAATGATCCGCGCGACTCTGCGCGAGACCGACATCACGGAGGCCAAAAACAGCCTGCTGGGCATCCTGGATCTGCTCGCCGAGCACTTCCGGCGCGAAGAGCAGATCGTGTTTCCGCTCGCTGGGTCGCTCGGTGACGAGACACTCGAGCGTTTGGGAGCCGAGTGGATGCGAAGGCGTGGTCTTTCGTGAGCGCTACCGGTCGGTAACGTCAGCCGGACTCGAGAGCGTACCAGCGATACCGAATGGTAATGCGACCCCGGCGCTTCACTTCTTGAACTTCCGGACGATCTTCACCAGCTCCGCGACGACTTCTTTTTTCGACTTCAAGTCCGGGTTGGACGGCATCGCTGCGCTCTTTCCGACGGCGGCTCCACCCAAGAGAATGGTGTTGGCGATCTGCTCGTCGGTAACCGAGTTTTGCCACTCCGCAAGGGCAAATGCGCGCGGCTTCGGAGTCAGCGCGGCTGCGCCGGGGCCATCCCCCGCCCCGTGATCTCCGTGGCAAGTGACGCATTTTTGCCGAAAATCTTGTTCGCCTCGATGGATGGGTCGACGCCACCGCTCTTCGCCTCCGTTTTCGTCGCGCCGCTGGACTCTCCGCTGGGTGGGGGCTTGTTGCAGGCGAGGACGAGAGTGAGGGCCGGACCAATCAGGAAAACTAGCTTCGAGAGTTTCATCGAGACGCTCCTTCGCTAGCGGCCTTGCAGCAGTCGTGCCGACGTTCGCTCGGAGTTGCGCACGGTTCCTGCAAGGGGGCGCTCCAAGACGCTGACGCCGCAGATCGCGACGTTGTCCAGGAGGATCTCATGAAACGCGGACTCAAGCCTCTTGCAGCTCTGATCGGGCTCATCCTGCTCGTACCGATTTTTGGTTCGTGCCGGAAAGACGCAGCGGTCACAGCCGAGAATCTGGAGAGCCTGATGAAGGCTCGCAACCTGAACGATGAGAACGTTCGTGCGGCGGCAAAGACCTACACGCCTTCCGGCGGGCGAGAAGAGTACTTCATCTTCGCGTCTGGCGGGCAGAGCGGGCAGGTCCTCGTCATCGGAGTGCCGAGCATGCGCATTCTGAAATACATCGCCGTATTCACCCCGGAGCCCTGGCAGGGCTACGGCTACGGCGACGAGACGGGCAACCTCCTGAAAGCGGGAAGCCCCGACGGAAAGCCGCTCACGTGGGGCGACGCCCATCACCCCGCGCTGTCCGAAACGAAGGGCGACTACGACGGCGAATTTCTGTTCATCAACGACAAGGCCAACGCGCGGATCGCGGTCATCAGCCTCAAGGACTTTGCCACCAAACAGATCATCAAGAGCGGTCTGCTCCAATCCGACCACGGCGGAACGTTCGTCACGCCCGACACGGACTACGTCATCGAAGGCTCCCAGTATCCGGCCCCGCTCGGCGGCGCGTATTCGCCAATCGACAAGTTCGCCGACGACTATCGCGGCGCGGTGATCTTCTGGAAGTTCGACCGGAAAAAGGGCCGCATCGACAAGGATGCTTCGTTCGCGATGGAGCTTCCGCCGTACATGCAGGACCTGACCGACGCCGGCAAGCTCGCCAGCGATGGCTGGATCTTCATCAACTCCTTCGACACGGAGCTCGCGTATGGCGGGATCAAGGAGGGCCGTCCGTCACTCGAGTCCGGCGCGTCGAAGAACGACATGGACTACATGCACATCATCAACTGGCGCAAAGCCGCGGAGGTCGCCAAGACCAAGTCGACTGTCATTGCGGGAATGAAAGTCATCCCGCTCAAGACATCGATCGAAGAAGGCCTGCTGCACTTCGTGCCCGAACCGAAGAGCCCGCACGGTGTCGACGTGACGCCCGACGGCAAGGAGCTCGTAGTCAGCGGCAAGCTCGATACCCATTGCACCGTCTACAGCTTCGCCAAGATCAAGGCTCTCATCGATGCCAAGAAGTTCGACGGCAAGGACCGCTACGGCGTGCCCATCCTGAACTTCAAGGACTCGATCCGCGGCCAAATCGAGGTGGGACTCGGACCGCTGCACTCGCAGTACGACAACCAGGGCAACGTCTACACGTCACTGTTCTTGGAGACGAAGGTCGCGAAGTGGTCGCTCGAGCGACTGGAAGTCATCGACAAGATCGACGTGCACTACAACGTCGGTCACATCGTCGCGGCCGAAGGAGACACGGTCAGCCCGGACGGCAAGTACCTGGTGTCGATGAACAAGTGGGCCATTGACCGCTTCAGCCCGGTCGGTCCGCTGCTGCCGCAGAACTTCCAGCTCATTGACACGAGCAAGCCGAAGATGGAGCTGCTCTACGACCTGCCAATCCCGCTCGGCGAGCCCCACTACGCGCAGATGATCAAGGCGGACAAGCTGAAGCCCATCGAGGTCTATGAGCCCGGCGAAAACCCCCTCATTGGGGGCAGGGATCCCAACGCGATCAAGGCCGAGGGCGAAGCGCGAGTCGAGCGCAAAGACGACGGCGTCCACGTCTACATGTCGGCGGTACGCAGTCACTTCGTGCCAGACACCATCACCGTCAAACAAGGAGACCACGTGCACATGCACGTGACCAACCTCGAGCAAGCGTACGACGCGACCCACGGTTTCACGATCGACCAGTACAACGTGAACGTGAGTCTCGAGCCCGGCAAGGAAGTCAACATCGACTTCGTCGCGGACAGAGCCGGAACGTTCCCGTTCTATTGCACGGAGTTCTGCTCGGCACTCCATCTCGAAATGGCGGGGTACTTCCTCGTCGAGCCGGCAGGCGCTGCCGTCAAACCGGACGAAACAAAGCCAGAAGAGGCGAAGAAACCCGAGGCGAAGAAACCAGAAGAGGCAAAGAAGTAACGATGTCTCCCCAGGCGCGCCGATACGAGGGGATCACGAAGCGAAGACTCTTCGCTTTTGCCCTCGTCATCGGCGCGCTCGCGATTTCTTCCTGCGGGCGCCCAGCAGCGACGGAGCGCCTGCCAGGAGAGCCAACCGCTGCGCGAGCCGAAGTTCCGCGTCCCCACTGCGCGATCGATGTTGCTTCGGGGGAGAGCGTGCAGGCCGCCCTCGACGCTGTGCCGAACGGCAGCACCGTTTGCTTGGGACCCGGATCGCATGCGGGCCCGCTTCGCATCACCCATCCCCTCATCCTCTTTGGCCCCCAGGATGCCATCGTACAATCGCAGGGCAGTGGCACGACGGTCTCGGTCGCGAGCTCGCGGGTCGCTCTGCTCGGGTTCACCATCGACGGGAGCGGCGCCCGCTACGACCTCTTGGACGCCGCCATCGACATCGAAGGCGACGACGTGCGGGTGGAAGGCATCGAGATCCGCCGCGCCGTGTTCGGTGTTCTCGTGAATCAATCAAAACGCATCCGGATCGTCAACAACCTGATTCACGGCACCGAGGAAGCGACCATTGGACTTCGCGGCGATCCGATTCGGCTCTGGGAGACCCGAGACTCGGTCGTGAGTGGCAATCGCGTGCTGGCAGGACGCGACGTCGTGATCTGGTATTCGTCGAACAACCGAGTCGAAAACAATCTGGTGAGGGACGGTCGCTATGGGACGCACTTCATGTACTCCCATCAGAACGTCGTGCGCGGAAATCGCTACGAGCGCAACGTCGTCGGTGTGTTCGCGATGTACAGCCGAAATCTCCAGATCGAGCGAAACCAATTCTTGCACTCGGAAGGCGCCGCTGGAATGGGCCTCGGGCTCAAAGAGTCCGGAAACCTTCGGGTCGTCGACAACGCCTTTGTCAACAACACGCTTGGCGTGTTCATGGACACGAGCCCTCTCCACAAGGGTGACGAGAACCGCTTCGAGCGGAACCTCTTTGCGCTGGGGCAGCTCGCGATCGACTTTCATTCGAGCCAGCATCACAACGCTTTCGTCGACAACACGTTCCGCGGAAACCTGCAGCACGTCCGAGTGGACGGTAATGGCGATGCCCTGGGCGTGATGTGGAACGGAAACTACTTCGATGACTACGCGGGCTACGACCTGGATGGTGACGGCTTTGGCGACATCCCCTACGAGACCCGCCGTCTTTCTGGGGACCTGACCCGCACGAGCCCCGAGCTGGAATTTCTTCGTGGCACGCCGGCGCTCTGGCTCACGGATGTGATCTCTCACGTGGCGCCGCTGTTTCCACCCCGCAAGGTGCTCTCTGATCCCCACCCGCGAATGAAGGTATCGCCATGAAGCTGGAGCTCATCGGCGTTCAAAAGCATTTCGGGACCGTGAAGGCGCTCGATGACGTGAGCCTCTCGATTCCGAGTGGGCGAGCGGTAGCGCTGGTCGGACCGAACGGCTCGGGCAAGTCGACCTTGATTCGCGTGCTGACGGGACTTCTGTCTCATCGCGGCCAGGTCCTGTTCGATGGCTCTCCGCGGAGCGACGAAATTGCGCGCTGCATGACCTACGTGCCGCAGGTCGCGCCGGCCATCCGAGCACCGGTCGCAGAGCTCGTCCGCTTCGTTTGCTCCGTGCGCGACGCGCGCCCGGACGGAGTCGCCGACGTGTCTCGAAAGCTCGGCCTCGATCTCGACGAGATTGGAAAGCAGCCATTCAAGAATCTGTCGGGCGGAATGAAGCAGAAACTCCTGCTCGCTCTCGCCCTCGGCGTGCGCGCATCACTCTATGTATTCGACGAACCCACGGCGAGCCTCGATGCTCAGTCGCGCGAGGACTTCTTCCGTTTGTTCGCCGAGCGGCGCGAAGGCGCAACACTCATCTTGTGCTCGCATCGCATCGAGGAAATCCGTCATCTGGTCGATCACGTAGTCGCTCTCGACGCAGGTCACCTCGCATACGACGGCCCCGCTGCACCCTATCTGGCGAGCTCGGGAGAGGCGCTCATCGAGATCCTGGTCAACAGCAGCGATGTCAAGGAGTGGCTCGACGACCACGGCTACTCCCTCGCCGCCAGCGGCTGGTGGGGAAAACGTGTTTCGCGCGACGACAAGATGCGTGCGGTCCGAGAGGTCACCCGGCGCATGAACGGTCAGCTCGAGAACATCGTGGTGCGCGATCTCGAACGGCTCGAGCTCACGAGCGAGAGCAAGGAGGAGCCGTGACCGAACGCTTTTCCCGACTGATCTGGATCGTGTCGAGTGTGGCAGTCGTCGCGATTCTCGCCGGCGGCGTGTTCTGGTCACTTGCGCCGGGGGGAACCAGTCGAGGTCCCGTGCCCATCATCTGGGATCAGGAAGCCTGCGCTCACTGTCACATGCACATTGGAGAGCCGGCGTTCGCCGCGCAGATCCAGACCTACGATGGACGAGTCCTCGACTTCGACGACCCGGGCTGCCTGTTCGAGTACGAGAGCGCTCAGCACCCCGAAGAAAAGGCGGTCTACTTCCACCACGTTTCCGACGACCGCTTCATCGCCGATGTGGAAGTCGCATTCGTCCACAAGAATCCCTCCCCGATGGGCTACGGCCTCGCTGCCGTCGATCGCGGAGCCCCGGGTGCCATCTCGCTAGCGCAGGCGCGCGAGGAGGCTCTGTCTCGAAAGAAGAGCGCTCGAGGAGGTGACCAATGAGCCGCCGAGGTTTCGTGGCAGTCGCTCGCTTGGATTTCGCAGAGGTCCTGCGGTCGCGGTGGCTGCTGTTCGCCCTCTTGGTCTACGGCGCCCTGGCAGGGCTGTTCATTCTCGTCGGTCTGCGAGAGAGCACAGTGCTCGGATACACTGGTACGTCGCGGGTCCTGCTCTCGTTTTGTCACACGTTGGTGCTGGTGCTGCCGCTCTTGGGACTCTCGGCAACGAGCTTGGTCGTGAACGGGGCACGTGAAAGTGGTGGGCTCGAGCTCGTGCTGAGCCAACCGGTGAGTCGTCTCGACTATTTCACTGCCGTCGCTGCCGTGCGTTTCGGATTCCTGTGCGTTCCCTTGTTGCTGGTGCTGCTCGCGGTAGCGCTCGTCGGCCGATTCGCCCTCGACCAGGACATTCCGTGGCCGATGTTGCTTCGCGCGGCAGCGGTCTCGTCGGGGCTCTTGGTCGCGTTCGTGGGACTCGGACTGCTCATCACCACGACGGTACAAAATCAAGCCAAGGCGGTGATGGTCGTGCTCCTGACGTGGCTCACGACTGCTGCATTGCTCGACTTTGCACTCGTCGGCTTGATGTTGGAGTGGCGGTTGCCTGCCCGCCTGGTCTTCGCGCTTGCAGCGGTCAACCCAGTCGAAGCCGCGCGACTTGCTCTCTTGAGTGCCGTTGATCCAGAGCTCTCGGTTCTCGGGCCCGTCGGGTTCTATCTCGCACACCGATTGGGGGGCACGGCGCTCTTCGTTCTAGGAGCGCTCTGGCCGGTGTTCGTGGGCCTAGCGTCGTTTGCGTTCGCCGCGCGGTGGTTTCGACGGGGGGATGCCGTCTGAGAAGGAGGAATGAAGTGAAGCTTCTCGCCGACCAGTTCTACGCTTTCCTCGATCGCCCGATCAAGAAGCCCGCGCGCCTCCTCTTGGCTCTTCTGGTGGTGCCTTTGGTGATGCACTACACGGCGCCGCTCTGGAACATTCACCTGCAGGCAGCCCAGTATCCTCGCGGACTCGATCTCAACGTCTACAGCTACAAGCTCGAAGGGGGTCACGAGGGCAAAGACATCGCGGAAATCAACACGCTCAACCACTACATCGGGATGCACAAGATCGACCCGGAAATGTTTCCGGATCTCGACTGGCTTCCATTCGCACTCGGGCTGTTGGTCGTCCTCGCGCTTCGGACCGCGGCGATCGGGAACGTGCGCACGTTGGTGGATCTGGTCGTCATCACCTCGTACGTGTCGCTCTTCGCGTTCGGTCGCTTCTACTACATGATGCATCACTTCGGGCACAACCTGAACCCGGATGCTCCATTCAAGATAGCTCCATTCACGCCCGTGATCCTGGGCACGCGCAAGGTGGCGAACTTCACCACGTCGAGCTATCCGATGCTCGGCTCCTACTACGTCGGCGCGTTCGTGATTGGTCTCTTCGCCATTCTCACTTGGCACCTCGTGAGCGGTCGAAAGGCGGCCGTGCGAGCCAGCAAAGCCGAAACGAAGAGCGATGACCCTGAAAGCGAGCAGAGTCTGGTTCCCGCATCAGCAGATCCGAGCTGAAAGAGCGCTCTCGAATCAGCCCTGGGGAGGCGCGCCGCAATTGGGGCAAGTCTGCGACTGGCTCCACAGATACAGAGTGCGGCAATAGTTACACGTCATCTTGTGCAGCAGCCCAGCGGCGGCCGGTTGCTCATCCGCCGGCAACGTACTCACGTCGATTTGCCCGAGACCCCACGCTACCTGACCCGCGAGCCAGACTCCGCGGCCAACTTCGTTCACCGGATCAGTGAGCTCGTGCAGGGGACGATCGAGGCCCACGAGAATCGAGCCATGTCCGTAGGCGTAGAACCGCGGAATGCGATCGCCCACCATGTAGGTGCAGAGGGCGCTGCGCACGGACTCCGGCAGCATCTGGTAGACGGCTATCGGACGGTCTTCCTCTGCATCCAGATAGAAGCCCTTGCCGAAGAACATCTTGGCGCCGCTGCCGTCGTCATCCCAGTCGTTGGCGAAGTTGCCGCTGAACTGGCCGACACTCGGAACGGCATCCGGATCCCAATGAAGATACAACGTGGCGCCGGTCGGATTGGGCGACTTCATCTCCCACTCCTGAGTGCCGAACGCCATGCTGAGCTTCAATCGCGCTGGGTAGCCATGCCAGTTGCCGCGGAGCTCGAGCTCGCCATCGCTCCGGTTTTGCACCGTTTGATGGCCCTGCAACACCTGAGCGCCCACTGCTTGCATGAATTGATCGGCGAGCGCCCACTTGGCTTCGTCCGAATCGTCCATATCCTCGAAGCGCTTGAGATGCGGTGCCCAGTTCATGCTGGCCGGTCGGTAACAGACTTGCTGGGCACGGGCTAGTAGATTTTCGCCGCAGTCAATGTGCCATGAGCGCGTTGATCGTCGCGCGATGCGCCACGAGCTCCAGCGTCGCTCCCTTCAGATGAACGCGCATCGATGTGGAGAATCCGCCATCGAGGTTCAACGCAAAGCGCGCGCCGAATCCACCGTGGGCTCGGTCGCGGGCCAAGAGCTCTGCCGCCTCACCCAGTGTCAGGCCGATCGATGACGCCTGTCCGTTCAGCTGGACGGTACCCGACGCCGAGTGCTCGCCAGCCTCTCGGTCGAACATTGCGACGAAGAGCACCGATCCATCTTCCTCGATGGCGACTGCCGATCGTGCATCGCGTCGTGCGTCCCCATGCTCCTTCACCAACACTTTTCCTCGATCCACGAGGCGATCGATGCTCTGGATGGCGATGCGTGGATGAGGGGAAAACGCCTCGCGTTCGTCTCGATGAACGATGGCGGGACCGCGCTCATCCACGAGAAACATCCCCGAGCCCCCACGCTTCGTCGCCGGAGCGAGCGTCTTGCCGTCCACGATCACGAGCCCCATTGGCTTGGCTGCGTCGTAGAAACCGCCGTTGATGGCAACGTAATCGCCCGGGGGCTCGTGGCCGGCGAGAACCTTCGCGAGGGGCGCGGGCTCGGAGGAGGGAAGCAGATCGATCCGCGCTGCTTTGGGGCGCACCCGCGCCACCCAAATTTCGCCGCGACTGACTTTTCGATCGTAGCGATACAGAGTGGCAGACAACGCATCCGCGCGATCGCCGATCTCCCGCTCGATGACCAGGTCCTTCTCGACGGACGGCACGCTCGCCGTGGTCGTGGCAACGGTTGGCTCCGACCGGTCGCGCGGTTCGGCGGACCGTTTGCTGCAGGCCGTCGGTAGGCAGGAGAGAACGAAGACGAGAGCCGCAGTCTCGCGAGGCGGACGCGCTGTCATGAGTCGAGACCTAGAATGACCAGCGGCTCGCGACCATCTATTGCGACCAAGCGGAATGCACCTTCAGCGCCTCCGACTCAGCCCGAGCCGCAAGACCATCTGTATCAGCTGCAAATACGACAGACCGCTGGACTCGGCGGCGTTGGCCAGTTCCTCGTAACGCGCCAGGTCCGGATTGGCGTTCGCTTCGAGGAAGTACGCTCTGCCTTCGTTGTCCAATCGATAGTCCACCCGCGCATAGCCTTCGAGCTGTAGCGCGCGGAAGATGCGCTTCGTAGTCTTGATCAAGCGATCGCGAGTGGCCGGATCGAGGTCGGCCGCTTTGATGTCGATGCCCCACTTCTTTTGATACTTAACGTCGTGTTTGGCTTTTTCCGTCGCGATGTTGGACGCTTCCTCGTCCTTCCGCGCGAACACGAGCTCTTGGGGAGTGAGCACTCGCAGGCGTTGATTGCCGAGCACGGGCACGTAGATGTCTCGCCCTTCGATGAACTCCTCCGCGATCGCACTCGACCCAACACGGTCGTGGATGAACTGCACGCGCTCTTCGAGCTTGTCTGCGTCGTGGACCACGGACGCTTGGGAGATCCCGACGGAAGCGTCTTCGTTCGCACTCTTCACGAATAGAGGGAAGCTCAGGCTCTTCGGTTTTCGCCCCTTCGTGCCCAGAGGGTAGACCGCGAAGCGTGGAGCGCGAATGCGGTGATAGCTCACGATCTTCTTGGACAGCGCCTTGCCGCGGGACAGCACGAGCCCTCGCGGGTTGCAGCCCGTGTACGGGACGCCCAAGAGCTCGAGCAGTCCCACCACGTTCTAATCGTAGATCGCTTCACCTCGAAACTCCTCGAGCAGGTTGAAGACGATGTCGGGCTTGAAGCCCTGAACCGCGTCACGCAAGGGTCGAATCTCGTCCGAGATCCCCAGCGACATCACTTTGTGGCCCAGCTCTTCGAGCGCCGTCACCACGTCGTACTCCGTCTTCCAGTCGTTGATTTCGCTCTCGTCGAATCCGGCGAGATCCTCCGGAGGGACGAGATCGGGATGCATGATGACGAGTACGCGGAGCGATTTCAAAGCGGGTGCCACTCTCTACCACGGAAAACGTATTGAAGAGTTCGCACCGAAAGCAGCACGGCAACATCGAGCTTCAACGCGCGTTCGGAGCCAACTGCTCGCAGCTTGAGCTGAGTACTGCGTTGGATCATTTCGTGCAGAATCACGTCGAGCGTGTACGCGTACTCCTCCGTCCAACGTGCAACGGCTCCACGAAAGTCTTTCTTGTGACGACGTAGGAACGCTGCAGCCGGTTCGCCGCGCAACGTGCCGTTCTCTTCGGTGAAGATGCGCTTGAGGTCACGGTCGTACGCAACTTGCTCGCCCGGCTCGAATCGACGGCGCTTCTTCTGATAGTGATCGCGGAGCGTTTGGCTCAGTGTGGAGAGCTGATCCGGGCATTGTCGGCTGCGAACGACGGGCTTTTTGCCCACCAGAGAGCGCATGGTCTGATCGACCCATTCGAGCTTCTTCAGCGCGGGCCAACCAGCGTACCGCTTCCTCCACGGAGAGCGCGGAGCGAGCCAGACCGCGAACGTCTCCGCGAAGTCTTCGTCGGGATGCGATTGCGCGTACCAGAACTTGATGTTGTGAACGAATCGCTTACTGGCGGGATTGGGCAGATAGTATTCCGGATACGCCTGGGACGACCGCCCGAACAAGCGCTTGAAGCCCTCGAGCTTGTGTAGACGAAATGCTTGCTGCACCGCGTGCCCGCTCTCGTGTCTCAGGAGCCGCATGCACTCGCTCTTTTGACTGCCCTCCACCTCGAACATCTGTTTCTTTTCGAGGCGCATCAAACGCGGATGCGCGAGGTAGAACGGGATCGCCACGCCTGGAATGCCATCGGGCGAAAACCACTCGTTCGATAGCCAAAAGTGCGGGTGAAACTGGATGCCTCGTGCTTCGAGCTCTTCGTAGAGCAACGCAATCGGTTCCTCGAGCCACGAGCCCGAGATCTTCACCGGAAGATCGCGGAAACGCAGATCGAGCAATTGCTCGTCGGACCATTTGCTCCAGCTCCGCGTGACTCGGGGGCGTCTCTTCGGGCTCTTGTCCCGGCGCACGGGCATCTGGCGACTATGACAAACGCGCTGCTCGGCGCCAACCGGTCCAAGGGGTCAAGCCGAGCGAGGCTCCCGTCGTCGCATCAGCACTCGGAGGGATCGGGCGCCCACCCGGACTCGAGCCCCCGCCTCGAGTACCCGATCGGCTTCGCCCCGGCCGTCGATGCGCATGGTGTCCACGACCTCGCTCCAGGGACCGCTCAGCCGTTCCGGGATGCGAAACCCGAGCGCCTCGTGATGGGCATTCAGCATCACGTACAGGTGGTCGTCGAGCACGCGTTCGCCTCGGTCGTCCGGGCCCAGTCCGTCGCCGTTCAAGAACACACCGAGGGATTTCGCGAACGATGTTTGCCAATCGCTCTCGCTCATGAGTTTGCCGTCGGGACGAAACCAACCGATGTCGGATAGCTCGACGCCCCGCACGTTGTGACCCTCGAAAAAGCGACGGCGGCGGAAAACGGGATGGCGCCGCCTCAGCGCGATCACGAAGCGGGTGAAATCGAGCAACGATTCGTCCGCGTGCTCCCAATCGATCCACGAGATCGGAGAGTCCTGACAGTAGGCGTTGTTGTTGCCGTGCTGGGTGCGTCCGATCTCGTCGCCCGCGAGCAACATCGGGACGCCCTGGGACAGGAGTAGGGTCGCGATCACGTTGCGCTCTTGACGCGCCCGCAGCTCGAGCACCTGTGGATCGTCAGTCGGCCCCTCGGCGCCGCAGTTCCAGGAACGGTTGTGGCTCTCTCCGTCGCGATTGTCCTCGCCATTCGCCTCGTTGTGTTTCTCTTCGTACGAAACGAGGTCGCGGAGCGTGAAGCCGTCGTGCGCGGTCACGAAGTTGATGCTCGCGTTCGGCCGACGCGAGGTCCAATCGTAGAGGTCGGAGCTGCCCGTGAAGCGAAACGCGAATTCCCCCAAAAGTGCGTCGTTTCCTCGCCAAAAGTCCCGGAGCGTGTCCCGGTAGCGTCCATTCCACTCGGACCACTGCGGAGGGAAATTGCCGACCTGATAGCCGCCCTCCCCCACGTCCCAGGGTTCGGCGATGAGCTTCACCGTGCGCAGGAGTGGATCTTGTTGGATCAGATCGAAGAACGCAGACAGCCGATCGACCGCATGAAGCTCGCGGGCCAACGCAGAGGCGAGATCGAAACGGAATCCGTCGATCATCACCTCGCCAGCCCAGTAGCGAAGTGAATCGATGATGAGCTGCAAGACGTGCGGGCTCCTCATGTTCAAACTGTTTCCGCAGCCGGTGTAATCGACGTAGTGACGCGGCGATTCCGGCGAGATCCGGTAGTACGACTCGTTGTCGATGCCCCGGAAGCAGAGCGTCGGGCCGAGATGATTGCCCTCGGCAGTGTGGTTGTAGACAACGTCGAGAATCACTTCGAGACCCGCCGCGTGCAGCAGCCGCACCATCTCCTTCATCTCGACGAGTTGCTCGCCAGGGCGACTCGCATACTCCGCGTGAGGAGCGAAGTAGCCAATTGTGTTGTAACCCCAATAATTCTTGAGCCCTCGCTGGACGAGGCCGTGGTCGTGGACGAACTCGTGGACCGGCATGAGCTCCACGGCCGTCACCCCGAGACCGGTCAAGTGCTCGACCACCGCCGGGTGAGCGAGGCCGAGGTAGGTGCCGCGGAGCTCCGGAGGCACGCCTGGGTGACGCGCGGTCATTCCCTTCACATGGGCTTCGTAGATGACCGTGCGGTGCCACGGCGTCCGGGGACGAGCGTGCTGCTTCCAGTCGAAGTATGGGCTCACGACCACGGACTTCGGCATGGACGGCGCGCTGTCCTGGGTGTTCATCTTGCCGTCCGGGTCGGCAAACTCGTAGGAAAACACTCGCTCGTCCCACTCGAGCTTGCCGTCGATGGAGCGCGCGTAGGGATCGAGCAAGAGCTTGGACGGATTGGCGCGCAATCCGCGCTCGGGCTCGTAGGGGCCGTGCACTCGATACCCGTAGCGTTGCCCGGGCTTCACGGCGGGCAGATAGCCGTGCCACACGTGACCAGTGATCTCGGGGAGATCCAGGCGAGTTTCGGCACCGTGCTCATCGAAGAGACAGAGCTCGACACGCTCCGCTACTTCGGAAAACAGCGCGAAGTTGGTGCCTGACCCATCGAAGCTCGCGCCGAGGGGATAGGGCTCACCGGGCCATGTCCGATCCAACTAAGAGCCTCCTTCGAGCACGACCAGGGAGCTCGGTGGCATCCGCACCCTGCCGTCCGACAGCATCGCGTTCGGGTTGGAAGAGAGCAGGATTTCGCCCGGTCTCACCTCGACATCGACATCGATGGCCGTCTTGGCCACGCTTGCCACGATCGTGGTGCGCTCGCGCTCCACGCGTACGAAGCCTCGTTCGTCCGAGGTCACTACCAAAGTCTCGAACCGGGGATCCCGAAGGTCGTCTCGCTCTCGTCGAAGGCGCACGAGGTCTTGGTACCACGCGAGCATCGAACGATGCGGCTCTTGCTCGAGCTCCTCCCAGTGGAGCCTCGAACGCTCGAACGTTTCCTTCGACTGGGGATCGGGCACCGAGTCGGCGGGCCACCCGAACGCCTCGAACTCTCGCCGCCGACCCTGGCTTACCTGGCGTCCGAGCTCTGGGTCGGTGTGGTCGGTGAAATACAAGAATGGGGACGTTGCCCCCCACTCTTCGCCCTGAAATAGCATCGGGACGAAGGGAGCGGTCAGCACCAAGCCCGCCGCGACCTTCGCGCGGTCGAAGCCGGCCAGCTTCGAGAGCCGTTCGCCCAGAGCTCGATTGCCCACTTGGTCGTGGGTCTGGCTGTAACCGAGGAAGCGATCCGCTGTCAGGCCATCGGGGGCGCGCCCGTGTCGTCGACCTCGAAAATGACTCTTCTGCCCGCGATAGAGGAATGCGTGCCCCAACGCTTCCGCTACGTGCTTCGCGGTACCAAAGTCTGCGTAGTAGCCCGCCGTCTCTCCGGTGAGCCAGGCGTGCAACGAATGGTGCAAGTCGTCGCTCCACTGCGCGTGAAGGCCGTAGCCTCCGAGATCGCGGGAGCGCACTAAACGAGGATCGTTGGAGTCGCTCTCGGCAATCAGCACCAAACGCCGTCCCGTTTCCAGCTCGAGCTTTGCGACTTCGTCGGCTAGCTCCTCGAGAAAGTGCGTCGCCGATTCGATCGAGCAACGCGTGAACGGCGTCCAGCCGCAGGCCGTCGATCCGATAGTCGCGGAGCCAGCCAAGGGCGTTGCCGATGAAGAAGCGCCGCACCTGGTCGCTTCCCCTGCCATCGAGATTCACGGCGGCTCCCCAGGGCGTCTGGTATTCCTCGGTGAAATACGGCCCAAAGCGGGAGAGATAGTTTCCGTCCGGACCCAAGTGATTGTAGACGACGTTCCAAAATCACAGCAATTCCGCGTAGATGACAAGCATCTACGAAGCGCGCAAGCCCTTCCGGACCGCCATAGGCACGGTGGACGGCATACAGACCCACACCGTCGTAACCCCAACCGCGTTCACCCGGAAACTCGGAGACGGGCATCACGCTGATGTGTGTGACGCCGAGTGTCGCGAGGTGCTCGAGTCGCCCGAGCGCGCCGTCGAACGTCCCTTCGGTGGAGAACGTTCCAACGTGGAGCTCGTACAAGATCCCCGCGCCGAGTGGTGGCGCGGCGAACGACTCACACCTCCAATCGAAACTCGCAACGTCGACGATTCGGCTCGGCCCATGGGGACCTTTTGGTTGCTCTCGAGAGCATGGATTGGGAGTGGGCGGCCCGCCATCGAGCGAAAATTCGTAGAGTGTTCCCGGCTGCAAATTTGGGTGGTCGATTCGATGAAAGCCGTCCTCGGCGTGCTGCATGACCAGGCGCGTCTCGTTCACGACGACTTCCACTCGTGTCGCGAGCGGTGCCCAAACTTCGAGTCGACTCATCCCAATTCCCGCTCGAGCAATGCCACGGGGAACCTTTCGAGAAGGTCTGACATGCGATGGGCGCCGGCTTGCCATGTGGCTCCGGAAAGAACATCGCGCCAAGTGCCGGTGGGCAGCTCGAGCACGGTGTCCTTCCAACCACGTTCATGGATCCCCAGACAGAGTCGCTGAGCTATGGGGATGAGTCCGTCGCCGCGGACGAACGAGACCACGTGCTCCGCTTGGCTACCCTGCGCCAACAGGGGGGAATAGCCCTGGAAAAGCTCGCCCCTTTTCTTCCGAACAGCGAGCGCGCGGGCGGTCAATAGAAGCTTTTCGACCCCTTCGGGGCTTCGCTCGAGTGCTGTCTCCGTCTCGAGTGCTTCCGTGAGCAGACGACGGCGCAGAGCGAAGTCGACGGCACGCCGATTGTCGGGATCGGTGAGGCTGAGGTCCCAGAGCTCGTCTCCTTGATAGATGTCCGGCACGCCCGGCGCCGTCAGGGTGAGCAGCTTTTGCGAAAGCGCCGAGGCGCGCCACGCGGGGCTGAGCCAGCCGACGAAGCGTTCGATCTCCCGTTGGAGATTTCGCGTCCGCCATGCACGCCCGACAGAAGGCCTCGAGCGCTCCTTCGTAGCGTTCGTCGGGACGCGCCCACGAAGTGTGGGTCTTGGCCTCGCGGACGGCCTTGAGCATGTATAGAGCCATGCGCTCGGGATCGATCGGCGACGCTCCGATCCAACTCTCGAAGAAGTAGAGAATCGTGAGACGATCCAATTCGTCCGCCGCGTGCGTCTCGAGGTGCGGCCGAAGCGCATCCAGGGTTTCCCCCCAGAAGTCTGCACATTCCGAGAGCAAGCAGAGGCGTGCGCGTACGTCCGCGCTGCGCTTGGTGTCGTGGGTGGACGACGCCAGCATGGAGATCGGAAGCTCGCGCGCGCGCCGTTGGCATTCGGTGTGAAATTCCGACAGCGAAACTGCCGGCTCCCCGGGATCGTGCCCCACCTCGAGGGCCCCGAGCAGCCGTCCCCAGCAGTAAAAGGACGTATCCTCCACGCCTTTGGCCATGAGCGGACCGGTCAGCTGCTGAAAGCGAAATGCGAGCTCCCGCTCGAGGGGTCCGTCTCGCTCGCCGGAGAGCACGCTCACGAGCAGGCTGAGTAGCTCCGGATCCACGTCCGGCCGCTCGCCCGTGACGCGCGACGCGGCATGGCGAAGGAGCTGTTTGTCACCCGAAGACATCGCGCCTCCGGCGCGCAGATAGGTTCGATACACCGGCATGTGTGCGGCGATCTCGGTGAGTGCGAGTCGAATGTCGGCCTGGGTAAAGTCCCGTGATTCACGATGGCGCGAGCACATCCGACGCCCGAATGCCGACAACCGTTCCAGCTCCGAGCTCAACAGCTCCGAGGCCACGCGCCGCTTCTTGTCGACGACGAAGCTCTCCCAATCGACGAACACTTCGCCACTGAAGCGTTCGCGTAGGTTACCCAACGCTTCCACACCGGTCGGATCCACGTTGATCCCGGTCACGAAGCGCATGAAATCGTACCCGGTCGTCCCGTCGACGGGCCAGCTCGCTGGCAAAGTCTCGCCGCGCTCGAGGATCTTCTCCACCACGATCCATGCATCCGGAGCCGTCTTGCGCAGCGTTTCGAAATACGCCTCTGGATCTCGCAATCCATCGGGATGATCGATGCGCAGCCCGTGCACGCGCCCCTCACGGACCCAGCGAAAGATCAGCTCGTGCGTGTCGCGGAGCACGGCAGGGTCCTCGACCCGAAGCGCGGCCAGCTCACTCACGTCGAAGAATCGTCGGTAGCCGAGATCGTGACGAGCGGTGCGCCAATGAGCGAGGCGATAGTTTTGCTTTTCGAGGAGGACATCGAGCTGGCCCGGGTCCGCGCGGATCTCGGCGAGAACCCCGTCCACCCCTTCCGCCAGTCGTGGCACCTCGCGAAAGAGGCGCGTCAACATCTGCCCAATCACGGCCTTGTCGCGGTGGCGAAGCCGAACCTCGGTGGGATCGGTCGACGTGGGTGCTGGAAGGCGCCTCAACGCATCCGCAAAAAACGCGAGCTCGTCCGAATCCGTTCTGGTGGACGCGCGTTCCAGGATCTCCGGCAACGAGAGCGGCGCGAGGGGAAGTGCGCGATCGTACACGAGGATTACGAAGTCTCCGTCCCGGCGCTCGAGCCCGATCCGTCCTTTTGCCAGCTCCCGCCCATAGTGATCCCCCAGGATCGGCAAGAGCACGCGATCGTTTTGCATCTCCTCGAGCCGCCGCCAGTCCACGTCGAAGTAATCGGCGTACACACTCGCTCGACCGTTTTCGAGAATGTCCCACCACCAGCGGTTGTGCTCGGAAGAGATCGCCATGTGGTTCGGAACGATGTCCACGACGATGCCGATCCCGGCTTGCGAAAGGGCTTGGCACATCGCTTCGTGCGCTTCCTCGCCGCCGAGCTCGGAGTTCACGTGCGTGTGGTCGACCACGTCGTACCCGTGTGCGCTGCCCGACACGGCCTGGAGATGCGGCGAAAGATACGCGTGGCTGACGCCCAGCGACTGTAGATACGGGGTGAGCTCCGCCACTTCTCGGAACCCGAATCCAGGACGTAGCTGCAGGCGATAAGTCGCTCTTGGTACGATTCGCTCGGTCATCTAGAGGCAGAAGCTCGGGGAGAGTAGCGGGCAGCGGCGGGGGCGACCAGCGACGCTCTGAGAAGCATCGGGTTCTACCGAAAATCTGCCGAATTTTCGTTGGTTTTCAATCTTTGTCGGGCACTTCCCGAGCCGTTTGCAAGAAGTCCCGGAGCTCCGACGAGTTGGGGGGATGCGCGGTCTCGCTCACCACGGTGAGCCCGTGCTCGGCGTTCCGTGCTCGGCGTTCCTCGGTGCTGACCGGCTCCGACATCACACTGAACCCACGAGCGTGGCGGCCATCGAGCACGTGTCGCCCTCACCGAGTATGCTGAGGCGAGTGATTGGCAGGGTCGAAGTGTGGTGTCGAGCGCTCGCCGCCGCGGTGGTGCTCGCAAACTGTGCCCCAGACCCGCGACCCGCGGAGCGACCTGCCTCTCGACCCGCACCGGGCGGGAGCGTCCCAAGATTTCGAAAGCCCTGACGAAGCGTCAGCTGTCCCACCACCGGCCAGCGCAGACGCATTCCCCGCGCCTGCCGCCGTCGCCGAAAGCGCTTGCGAGGCCAAACTCCGATTCTTGTCGAAGAAGCTCGGCACCTCGACGGAATCCGAGCCCGCCCAGGTGCCCTGCAAAGCGCCCTGCAAAACGCGACTGCGTGGAAGCTACGTGGTGCAGATCCGAAGCGGGTATCCGGAGGCTCTTTCGACCGCTCAGCGTGAAGTCAGCGAGCTCGGGCTGAACCTCGTGGAATGGACTCCCCGGGAGAGCGCAATGTTCTACGTAATCGAGTGCGACGAAGAGTGATGCAGGTCCGAAGAGCCGCTCATTGGGCGGCAAAGAAGAGGACCAACCGCCAAGGCGCGGAGAGGCATTGACGGTTCAGGATCCCTCGTGAGCGTCGGCCGAAGCCGAATCGCGCGGGCGTTCGCGGAATTGCTCTCGATTTGCGGGCCACCTCGTTCTCTTTCTCCGCCAGCAATGCGACGCCGCCCAGACACCCGAACCATGCCGATTTCATGACCGGGAACGCTGCTGAAGGAGGGTGACCCGGTGCGCTCGATTCTCGCGCCCACGTAGGCTCATGGACCTGGAGTGGAATTTCCCTTCGACCCGGGACGCGCTCGCTTTGCGACCACCCGGGCGCCGATTTGAGGGCTATACTGAGCTCTCCAGGTATCGGGGTCATGGCATCGGAAGCGCCTCAATCCTCGCCGGTCGCTGTCCGGCTGAGGAACGAACATCGAGACATCACTCTCGAGACGGGGAGCTATCTCGTCGGTCGACATCGGACGTGTGACGTTGTGCTCGACGCGCCGCACATTTCGAGACGACATCTTCGGGTAAGCGTCAGTCGCAACGGGGTTCACGTGGCGGACGTGGCGAGCGCGAACGGCGTGTATGTGAACGGCGAACGCATTGGCGTCGATCCGGTGCGGCTCGTGAACGGCGACCGCGTGCTGGTCGGAGAAGAAGAGCTAGTGGTCGTCCTCGACGCCCCTGCCCGACCACTGTCGGACAAGATCCCGCTGGCGCGGCCGGCGTGGTTCATCAAACCGAATGACGACGAAGACGACCCAGCCTCTCCCGAGCGCTCGAGCCCGGGCACGCGCACCAGCAACTTCTTCGAGCTGATCGGCAAGATCGTGGACCGGGCGCTGGCCGAAGGACGGTTGGAGGACGCCGCCACGATGCTCCAGTCACAGCTCAACCGCGTTCTCGCGGACGCCCGGGCTGGACGCGCGATCGACGATGAGGCGAGGAATGGCGCGGTTCACTATGCCCTGGTTCTCGGACACGCGAGCGGAAACGGTCGCTGGTTGGACTATGTGCTCGATCTACTGACCGCGCTCCGCTTTGCCCCAACCGGCGCGCTGACCGCGGAGCTCGAAGCGGCGATCGGCGCGGCCGATTTCGTCGACGAAGGCCGGCTTTCGAACTACATCGCGGCACTGGAGTCGACCCCCGACCGCCTCCACGCGCTCAAGGTCGGACACTGGGCGCGGGGCCTGCGGGGGCTTCTCGCGCGAAAATCGTCCCGCTAGTCGATCAGCCGAGCGCCTCGCGGATCGCAATGAGCGCGCTCGGGCGCGTGAGATATCCGGTGTGGGACATGTTCGAAAGCTCCCGATTGTCCGCACCCGGAAGCGTTGCCGTGGACGCGGGCAGCATGAAGACATCCGACTGACTCCAGAATGCGGTGAAGCGCGGGGAGCTCGGCGGTCCGGGCCACGGCAATTGCGAGTCCAGTCGAGCGAACAGCGCGGAGTCCGGTCGTAGATCGAGTGTCCGCGGCGTCGCCATGAAGCGCGCAGCCAGGGTTCCGCGATGGGGAGTCCCCAGCGTGACCAGGTGCCGGATGCGGCGTCGAAACGCGGGATCGAACGCTGCGAGTCGGGCCACGATGCCCCCCATGCTGTGAGCCACGAGGTCGATCCGGGTTTCTTCGCCGAGATCGTTGGCGGCCACGATCTCCTCCACGACGCGCGCGAGGGTCCGAGCGCTCTCCTCGAGTGGTGCGGCGTCGTCGTACCCGATGGAGTACACACGCCGTCGGCCATGGAGGTAGAGCAAGCCTCGGAGCGGAAAGAAGTTCTGGCGATGCCCGGAAAGTCCGTGGATGCAGACGATTGGTGCATGGCCGTCGTCGGGCAACGCTTCGATGTCACGCTTCCTGGCGCCGAGCATGGTCGTCGCCGCCAAAGGCAAATCGGCGACGGACTGCCGCACGTCGGGATCGATGGCGTGGTAGACGGCAGCCGTTCGGCGAGCCAGCCAGATCGCAGCGGTCTTCGACGCACTCCCGGTCGTGACCAGCGCCTGTCGTGTGACGCGCCAGGCACGACCCGAGGTCGGGGAAGGCGGAGGGGGGACGTCGCTCATCGAGTTTCCTGCAGGCGAAATCTTAGCCGATCCGCCGCTGACGGTCCCGAGCCTCAGAGCTTTCGGAGAAACACACGCTCCACTCGATGATCGTCACCTTTGTCGAGAATCAATCGAGCTCTCTCCCTCGTTGGCTGAATGTTCTCACGCAAGTTCGGGAGATTGATGGTTTGCCAGATCCGCCGGGCGGTGGTCGTGGCTTCCTCGTCGGAGAGCGCCGCGTACCCTCGGAAGTACGAGTCGGGGTCGCGAAAGGAGGTCGCCCGCAGGCGCTTGAACCGTTCGATGTACCAGGCTTCCAGGGCTGCCTCGTGGGCGTCGATGTAGATGGAAAAGTCGATGAAGTCCGACACGAAGACCCGTGGTTGACGATCTCCACCCGGTGCGGCGGTCTGAAGCACGTTCAGACCTTCGAGGATCAGGATGTCGGGCTTCGTGATGCGCTGTTCGTTCTCGAGAATGTCGTACTTCAAGTGCGAGTAGACCGGAGCTGTCACCTCTTCTTGGCCACTTTTCACATCGATCAAGAATCGGATCAGCCGGCGTACGTCGTAGCTCTCCGGAAACCCCTTCTTGTCGAGGATCTTCCGTTCGATGAGCACGCGATTGGGATGCAAGAATCCATCGGTAGTGACCAGGTCGACGCGTGGGTGATCCGGCCATTCGGCGAGCAACGCGCGGAGAATGCGTGACGTTGTGCTCTTGCCGACGGCCACGCTCCCGGCCACGGCAATCACGTAGGGAACTTTTGCCGCGGGGCTTCCGAGAAACGTGTCACTCACCCGCGAAAGCTGCGCGGTTGCCGCTACGTACAGATTCAGAAGGCGCGAGAGTGGCAAATAGAGCTCGGTCACTTCCTCGAGCGACACATGCTCGTCGGCGCTGCGAAGGCGCTCCAAATCCGACTCGGATAGCGTGAGTGGTGTCGAGCCACGAAGCTTTGCCCAGCCCGCTCTGGCGAAGTCGGAGTACAGGGCGAGCGACGGCGCTTCCACCGCGTGGTGTCTACCGCGATCCACTCGAAGGGTCGACCGATCCCGGCAGGGTCACCTCGATGGGCGAAGCACTCCATCCAGAATCAGGCAAGCGTCGAGGTGACGGCTCGAGGCTCCCCGAACACCACAGGTGCCCCTCGGCGTCGACCGCACACACGAGCGTGGAGCCGAGCGCGACGTCCACCAAGTTTCGAAATCGTCCCCGGAAAAGCCACCGGCGAGCTCGGCGGGATCGGGGGGAGCTCGTCGGCGGGGAGCTCGCCGTCGCGCCATGGACGAAAGCAGCGGGTGGAACCGTCCGAGAGGCGAGCACAGCCACTGCTCCGTCCAGCCCAGATCCTCCGGGCGTTCTCCACGCCGACACCGTCGACCGAACGGCTTTCGCCGAGCTCGGGCAGGTCGCCCTCGCGCCAGCGGAAGCAACCCACGCTTCCGTCCGTCTTTCTCACGCAACGGCCGGCAAGCTCCACGACATCTTTCGATACCGCGACCCGCTTCTCAGCGACACTGGGGTTCCTGCGTTTGCGCGCCGTGCACAGCACTCGATCACCGATCAGTGCACAGACGAATCGAGAATCGATGGACACGTCGGAGGCGCCGTCGAGCTCGGCCAACACCACCGGGCCACTCGTCGCGTGCTCACCGTCCAGCTTGCCCCAGCACCAAAGCTTCGACTTTGCGTCGATGGCGCAGGAGAGATCCCCCGACGCCCGAACGCGAGTCGCGCCTTCGATCCCGGCAACCATGCTGACGAGCGGGCTTTGACCCGGCTTGCGCCCCAGGCGGCCATCCGTGGCGTCGCCGAAGCAGTGCACGTGTCCCTGACTGGTGCGGAGGCAAGTGTGTCGCTCGCCGAGCGCAAGCTCCACCACTGGTGCGGTGTCGTCGATCGCCAGGGGCGTGCGCGACGCTCGGGTCATCGAGCTCCGACCGAGCTGACCGAACTCGTTTTCCCCCCAGCACCAGGCGCGATCGTTCTGGATCGCACAAGCGTGCTTGCCACCGATCGCGACCGCGTTCGCGCGGGTAAATGGCATTCGCGTCGACCGCGGGGCTTCGGGAACGGGACTGACCGAACCCCAACAAACGAGCCGACCACTCGCTTCGAGAGCGCAGGCGTGGGCGGTCCCTACCGAAAGTGCGGCGATCGCGTCGAGCCCGGGGACGAGCTCCGGATCGCTTCTCAGCTCCCCGTCGTACTCGACGCCGGCATCCGCGTTGTCGTCGTAGCTCTGCTCCCACCACCAACACTCGACGCGGTTTGCGTCGATCTCGGCACAGCCGACGTTTCGACCCGTGCCCACACCGAGCAACCTGTCGTAGCGCCGGATCCGATCCCAGACGATCTTCCTTTCGAACGACGAATCGTCGCGCAAACACGAGAGCCAACCGTCGCTTTGATGCACGCAGAGTCGCTCCCCGCCCCACACATGCTGCACCTCGCCGCCGCGCTGCGCGCGCTTTCCGTGCATGTTCCAGCAGCTGAGCTCGTGATTCGGGAGTCGCCCGCAGAGCCACGGCATGGCGCCCTCGTGCACCAGGACCAGGTCGCTCGCAGCCCGCGCTTCGGGAAGGTCGACGCGGCGTGGAGTCGACTTGGGCTGTTCGCGAACCACGCACCCCACGCTTCGATCCTCGCCAACAGCGCAGGAAACTCCATCCGCGATCAACGCGTGTGCAGCATTCAGCTCCGGCTCGACCGGAGAATCGACGCTGTCCGCATCGATCGCCAGCGACGTGAGCTTCGCGCTCTCGTGCAAAGTCCAGACACGCTTGTCCACCACCCAGATCTTCTTGGCGCCACTCACGTCGAGCAACTTCGGAGTGCGAAGGTCGACTCCGCCGCTCGGAGCAGTGGCCCAACACGCGACCGTGCCGCCGGAAAATCGCGCGCACAAAAGGCCCGATCCGGACGCGATTTCAGCAATTCCCGTCGACGCTGGTACGGCGGGCTTCTCCGCGGGCCCTGGCGGGCTCCTCGGGGGTTTGTCCACCGCCGGAGCGCATGCGACCGCCGAGCCCATCAATGTCCAGGCCAGAACCGAGAGCCGCATCGGAGCGCGAGCGTATCACGGTCCGAGCGCGGGCTGGCGGCGCCGGGACACCCGACCGGCGAATATCGAGAGACCGAGACCCACACAGATGGCGATGTCAGCCACGTTGAAGATCGGCCAATGAGTGAGATGAATGAAGTCGATCACGTGGCCGCGGAGTATGCGGTCCGAAAAGTTCCCGACGGCACCGCCCACGACCAGCGCGCCGGCGATCCGCTCGAGGGGCATCATCTTCTTGTAGCGAGCGACGACGTATGCGAGCGCGCCAAGCGTGATGAGTCCCGTCACCCAGGTGAGCACCATCCACCGGGCATCCGCGCCGAGGAAGCTCCCGAGAAGCCCGAATGCGGAGTCCGTGTTCCTGGCGAGCTGCAGGTCGAGAACGCCGGGAACGATCTGCACCGGATGGGGCAACTCGCGCGCCGCGAGATGCTTCGTCGCGTGATCACAGCCAACCACGCCGCTCAAGAGGACCGAAAAGAACACCCATCCAACGGGGCTGAAGCGCTTCACTGGTCGATGAACCCCCAGTGCTGCGCGGTCATTCCAGCTACTTGGCGCGAACTCCGATCCAGGTCAGGTGCTCGATGCCTTGCCCCGGATCCATGTCGATCTTGGTCCCGTCACTCGACACGCTGCCGGTCGCGACCACCTCGAAAGCTCCGGGCTTGACCCAGTCGGAATACAGGTACGTGCCCAACGCCAAAAATTCCACCAGCGCGGACGCAGGCAAGCCTGCCTCGTTGTCGATCGACAGCTGCGCCGTGGCGGACACCGACGTCCCCTCTTCGACGAAAGAAGCCTCGAAGGGCATGAAATTGTAAAGCGCGACGACGTTCAACGAATCGTCCACGAAGCTCGATCGGTGCTCGGCGGGAATCGAAAGCGCTCGAAACATTTTCCCCAAGTCGCCGAGAGCCACATCCTCAACGTCGAGCTTCACGCTCACCCCGGCCGCGACATCCAAAGTGACGGCGTTCGAGGTGACGGTTTGCGCTGGCGCGCCCTGCTTGTCGGTCTTCACCACGAGCGACGGACCGCTCGCCGGGAGATCGAGCACGAGTAGTGATCCAATGGCGAAGCTTCCCTGCGCGCCCGCTGGAACCTGTCGATAGAAATTCGTGAGCGAGGGCCGACCGTGGGCGAGCGCCGCGTAGTCACCGGGGATGATGTGGGAAAACACGTCGACGACGAACGCTCCGGTTGCGTCGGTGTTTCCGTAAAAGCAGATCGACCCGCACACGCCCACTTGAATGTCCGCGACGGGTGCGCCCGCCCCGTCGACGACCGAACCGCTGACCTGCTCGACACACACGCCTCCAGGCGGCCGAAAGCGGGGATCGTCGTTGCACGAACCCGCCCCTGCACTGCCTCCCGTGCCACCGCCGGCGCTTCCACCGGCGCCTCCGGTCGACGAGTCGGGGTTCGACGAGTCCCCCGAACCGCACGCCATGAGAGAGCTCGAAAGCAGAAGTGCCAAGAGAGCGCGGGTCATGACGAAGAGTACGCCAAAGACGCCGGTTCGGTTGCGGTGTCCGGACAGGTGTCCGCTTTACCGGCGGACGCGTCCGGGACTTTGGCCGCGATCTCCCGCATTTTTGCGTTACCCGAGGTGGCACGGACCTTGAACTCCCGTCTCTCCGAAAGGCGGAAAAAGACGTGAGAGATCGAAAAGCGAATGCTCGGAAAAGCTCGTCCACGCTGGGTTTTCTGGTAGCCGCGCTGACGTTGGCGTCGACCTCGGGTTGCTACAAGGCGACGTTCGTCGAGGACCCCTCCCAGGTGAAGCGTGAGCCGACGCACGAGGAGTGGTCGGATCACTTCGTGTTCGGGCTGGTTGGAGACAAAGAATACGACACGCGCCAGTGGTGCCCCGAAGGCACGGCGGTCACTCGCACCGGCGGCAACGTCGGCACCAGCGCGCTCACCGTAGTCACTCTCGGAATCTACGCACCACGCAAGGTTTACGTGACGTGTGAACCCCAAGAGGTCGCATCGTCCCAGATCTCGAGCCAGAACGAGGTGTCGCAATGAAACGCTACGAGCTCCTGTTGCTCGCCGCCGTCGCAATGGCCGCGAACGGTTGTTACTCCACCACGATCAAGAATGGAAAACCCGTCGGGGAAGCGCCGATCGAAGCCGACAACCGTTGGCACCATGGATTCGTTGGGGGAACCGAGGAGGCGAGCGGACCCTACCGCCTAAAGCAGCTCTGTCCGGAAGGCTGGGCCGAGATCGAAACGCACACGTCGTTCGGGAACGGACTCCTCGATGCCGTGACGTTCGGGCTCTACAACCCGCAAACCATCGACGTGAAGTGCGCCGCGAAGGCCGAGCCTCCAAAGACCGCTGCCATACAGCCCAACGAGGAGACCAACACGACCCAGTGAATCCCCGCCGCAGCGGTGGCGTGACCCTCACACGCCACCGCCGTCTTTTCTCCGTTCCTTGACCGAGCCCCGCGAAGCAGGAACACTCAGTGTCATATGAGGCTCTCGGAATGGTTGTCGCTTGCGGGGAGCGTGTTTGCCCTCGCGGCCTGTGAGCGCCCACCGCCCGCTACGGCGCAAGGGCTGCACAACCGCGCCGCGTTCGAGCTCGGCTGCTCGGAAGTTGGGCTCGTTCGCATCGACGAGGCGACGGCCGGTGTATGGGGATGCGGTCGGCGTGTGATCTACGTCGAAGCGTGCGACGAGGACCATTGCCGTTGGGTGATCGAGCGTGAGGTCCCGCCACCGAGCGTCGCCTTTCCGTACCCACGGCTTCCGGAGCGACCCGCCATCGTGCGCAAGCCCGACGAGTGGCGCGCGCGTGTCCCGGCGCTCATCGACGACGACCCTGGATTTTGATCACTTGGGCGTGTTGCCGGCCGGGATGACAACGGTATTGAGCGGCTCGAGATTCTCACCCGCGGGATACGCGTACGACACGTAGGTGGTAACGGGGGTCGTCGCCATGTTGCCCCAACCCCACACCGTCAAGCCAAACGGGCTCTCGGAGCTCATCGTGTGGCGCCCGTTGTCGCATCCGCCCCGGGGCTCGAAGTTCCCGGTCACGAGCTGGATGAAGGCATATTGGTAGTCGCCCGCTCCCACCGAATGCCACTGCCCGATTTCCCCCCCACAATCCAATGCAGGGGCGGGATCTCCGTAGCGACGAGTCACGATCAGGCTCGTCTCGGGGTAGGTGGGATCGGTGAAGAACACGTACTTCGACAGCCATTGCGCCGACGGAACCGTGCGCACGAAATCGGGATCGCCGATTCCGGTCTGGACCGGGAGACTCGAACCACCGGTCATGTATCCGAACAGCAGAAACGGGTGATCCGGATCCTGGCTCTTGACGACGAAGGGCTGGCCGTTGCCCTCGAACTCTGCCACGTCGCCGAGGTCGAGCGACGATGGCGCCCCCGGGATCGGCGGATCGAACGAGAGGACCGTGCCGTCCACCGCGCCAAGGATCCGCCACGGCGGACTTTCCGGCATCGACGTGCGCTGGGGATGGCCGACTCCCACGTACTCGGAACCCATCGCGCGGATGGGCGGAATGGACTGCTCGGCGTGGTCGCATGCCATGACGTGAGTGGGAATGTCGATGCAGGGCGCTCCTCCGAACAAGCCGATGGGCTTGTCCGCCTCGATTGGACTGCCGGAAAGCTCGGCAAGCTGAGACAGTTGCAAGTGCTGTCCGCGATTGAGCTTCGTGACGAGCGGTGTGCCGGCGGGCGCCGCGGGCACCACGCCACCGCCGACGACGTTGGCCTTGGGCAGGATCGTGACCGTGGTGTCGTCCTCGGAGGCGATGATGTTGAGCGAGCCCGCCTGGGGCTCACCCCAAGCGTTGACCGCGATGTAGTTCACGTCCCAAGCGCTGGTGGGAATGAGCAAGGACGCACCCGTGATGGCGGCCGTGCCCCCGCCGTAGGGCAGCATCTGGTAGGCAACCACGGGAACGTCGGTCTGGATGTGAAACGCTGCTCCAACCCCGGTTCCGATGACCTGCGCGAGCGTGGTCCGAATGGGCAGGAAGGGGCATGCGACCGGCTCGAGAAAATTCTTTGCGGGCTCGGTGGTGGCGAGGCCCGCCAAAAATAGGATCGCGACCTCACCCGGCTCGAGCCCGACGGACGGGTCGTAGTCGTCGTAGACGAGACCGGCACCCGAGCCTCTCGGGATTTTCGCGTGCTGTGACAGGTCGGCGGGCTCGCCGAGAAAGCTGACGCTAACCCTCGCATTTGTGTCAGCGGTGTTGGCGACGAACGCAACGAAGCATCCGCTGGCAGCGGACTCGATGCTGTCCATGTCGACAGCCCAGTACTCGCACCCAACGCTGGAGTGCTCGTTCGCCGCGGCCAGGCAGCGCTCTGAGCTCGGCTCGACCCCGCCGTCGACGTTCACGCCACCGCCCGCACCGCTCGTGGAATCGCGACTGGAATCGGATGCCTTCGCGCAAGACGAGGCGAGCACGAGGAGCGAGAGCGCTACGACGAGACGCATCATGGCCGAAAGCCCTGGCACGACGCCGCGATCGCCACGAGCTCCAGCGTCTCCGTGCAGGTCCCGTTGCCGTTCGCGGCCGGACGATCACACAGCCCAGCCGCGCAGTCGGTGTCCTCGACGCAATGGGCGCCGGGCGGCGCCAGCTCCACGCACCAGGGCGCCTGAATCAATCCTCCGCCTTGGCACTCGGCTCCGCTCACACACGCGCCCGGGAAGTTGCCGGCACACGTCTGCCCAACAGGGGCGGACGGCGTGCACACCTGGATGAGGGGATCGCAGTAGAAGCCCGTCTGACAGCGATCGGCTTCACCGGTGCATGGCATTCCGCTGCCCGCGTTCTTCGGCACGAGGCACTTCCCCTCGTTGTTCGACGAGCCGAACGGGACGATGCACTCGAGACCGCTCACCGTATCGCAGTCCAGTGAGGTCGTGCAGGGTGCCCGCGCCGGACCGGGTCCGGTAAACAAATCCGTGACGCACGCCGTCGAGAGCGCCTCCACCTCGGAGGCCTCGAGGATCGTGGTCGAGTACATCTGCTCGACGAGCGTCAGGCATTCTGGCGCGTGAGTGGAAACGTACGTGGTTCCCTGAGGCGCCCCGTCGATGCAGCTCGCTTCCCGAAGCCCCACGCAAGCCTCTGTGCTTCCGGATTGGCAAGCCTTGACCACGGCGGGGCTGCACTCGAGAACCGCGCGGGTATGACAGAACTTTTCCAGCGAGTCGTACGCGGTTCCCTGATCGGGAATGTCGTCCGTGGGCGTCGCGCAGCCAGCAACGCTCGCGAGCGAGAGGATCGCGACAGCGATCGAATGCCAGCCGATCGACTCTCGGGATCCCATGCCGGATGTGTGGAAACCGGGCCGGCAAACGGGTGGTGAAAATCCAACCTGTCAGCGAAAAATAAGCCAGGCGCCGCTGCGCGCCCTCAGTCGTAATAGCCCGTATTCAATGGTTAAATGGGGCCGTCACTCCGGGGCCACGCAGCGAAAACCAATGCCGGGCGAGGCGAGCTCGTCGAGGCTCGCGTTTCGAACCGCCGACAGTGCGCTGAACCCGCTGTCCCGCCAACTCGCGCCCCGCACCGGCCGCACCGCAGCGTTTCCGGAATCGATTTCATCGCACACGGGGTTCTTCAAGACCACGCCGTGGTCGTCCCAGAAAGGGTCGGAGTAGCGCGCGAACCGATCCTCCACCCACTCCGCCACGTTGCCGCCGAGATTGTGGATCCCGAGCAGCGTGACGTCGTCTGCCGATCCGCCCGCTGCCGGTCCCCAATCCAAGAGCGCACCGTTCGGGGTGACACGGCAGGTGGTCGCCTCCTGAGCCTGCACCTTGGTCGGGTCGAGCGTCAGCCCCAGCTCCAGAACCGTTCGACCCCGACCGAGCACCGTCTTGCTGCACACGTCCTCGTCGGCTCCCCACGGATAGGTCGTCTCCAGTTCGAGGTTACCGGCCGCGTACTCCCATTCCGCTTCCGTCGGGAGCCGTTTCTTTTGCGCTTCGCACACCGCTCGAGCGAGAGCATGGGAAATGCAGTTGACCGGCATCGCGTCGTTCGTCGTGTCGTTCGCGTGAAACCTACATGGAGCAGCCTTCGCCTTGGGATCCAGGTCTTGCTCGACCGGCAACGGCCCTCCGGGCGGCAACCATTTCTTGATCTCTCCAACCGTCATCTCGTCCCGATCCATGAGAAACGGGCTCAGCTGGACGACGTGCTCGGGTTTGCCCACGAGCTCCTCCACCAATTCGAAGTTTGCGCCACCGAGCAAGAAGGCTCCGCCGGGCACGCAGACTTGCTCGGGTGCGACGGGCTGGGTGCACCGGACCTCCTCGAAGCCCTGCCAATCTCCCGGGCTGGGTAATGGAGCGGACTCATCGATGGCGGTCAGCGTTGGCTCTGCTCCCAGAGCCCCCGTTTCAGGCAGACACGTCTGGCGTGCGTCGAGATTACTGGGAACGCCGAAGCACTTCGTGGATAGAGTCAATGCGACACGCGTGGGGCCGGAGGCGACGGGCAGCTCGGCCACTGCCTCGATGGACGCATCGTTGGGCAGGCCGTCTGCCTCGATCTCGCTCGAGCGGAAGAGCACCGCACGCACCCGCGCCGTGCCGTTCGCAGGCGGGATGATGCCGAACGAGATCGGCCAGCGCGCGGGAGCACTGGCACCAATCGTGCGCCGGCAGTCGGAACAGGGAGGCCCATCGCTCAAGACCTCGACGAGGAGCCAGTCTCCAAATTGCGGAACTCGCGCATCGGTGGCAACCACGACCGTCCATTGCGCGCGCTCCTCGGCCGGTGAGGTGCACCCGGCGGCCAACACCGCCAGGAGCGACGTGATTGCGAGGGCTTTACTGGACATCGGGATACACGCACCGAAAGCCGGTCCCCGGGGACCAGGTGCTGGATGGGCCCCGGCGGCGCCAAGCCACGAGAGTGGTCGCCTCGCCCGCGAATGCATGCGAGCCCCGGAACACACGCTGGATGCTCGGGTCATCGCTCACGGGATCGAAGCGGACTCCCTGTAGCTTCCAGTACTCGGCGCCAAAGCTCGAGGGAGTATCGAGGGTCCACTCCGACACGTTGCCCGCCAGATCCCAGACTCCGTCCCGGCTGACGTCCGCCCGCCCATCGCACTGTGTCGGGTCCACACGAGAGCCCACCGGTAGGGTGGCTGGCTGCTTGCAGCTCTCCAATGCCGACACGTGAGTGGCGCAGCACGCCGGGGGTGCGTTTCCCCAAGGATAGGGACGGTCCTGCCCGCGACCGGAGGCCGCTCGCTCCCACTGGGCCTCGGACGGAAGCGTTCCGCCGAGGAGCGAGCAGGCTTCCGCAGCCGTTTCCCAGGTCACGCAGTTCACTGCGGTTGGATTGAAGCTCGGGTCGGGGTCCCACGTGCAATAGGAGCCGGGGGGAGTGGGCGTCGGCCCGAGGGGCTCCGGATTCGTCAACGACGATGCGATGGTGCGAAAGCGTTCGACCGTCACCTCGGTGACGTCCATGAAAAATGGCGCAATGTACGTCGGCTGCAATGGCGCTGCATCCAAGGCCAGATCGTCCGCAACGCCCACGAGCTCGCGGGATCCCATGAAGGAGAACCCTCCTTGAACGCAGACTGTCCCTGGGGGCGCGGGGTTCTTGCACGGGATGTCCCTCACGAGCGGATGAGTCCCCACCTGCGACGCACCGCTCGACCCCGAAATTCGCTCGATGCCTTCGTTGAGCTCCGCCGACAGTCGCGTGTCGTCGACGCAAGTGCTCCCAGGCGAGAACTGAGCGACCCTTCCGATGCAGGCGAAGGACAGAGTGAGCTTCACGTGCTCCACACCACTCGTCGGAATCGTCAGCTCTGCCAGTCGGTCGATGGTTGCGCTGCGATCGGGATCGCGCACAGCCTCCCCGTCTTGCAGTCCGAGCTCTGCATTCACCGCGCGAAACGCTCTCACCCGAACCAAACGTACACTCCCTGGCTCGCCTCGAAGCCCGAACGAAAGCGGCCAGTTTATTGCGTCATATTCGGCAAAAGTCTGCCCGTCGACGGGATCGAGTCCGTTCAAGATATCGACTCGCACGGTGTCGACGGTGGCCTCGGGCGAGAGGTCGACTTCGTCGGACAATTGGGACGGCACCGGCGCATCCGTGTCGACGACGACCACCAATTGCGGCCGCGGGTCTGCCGACCGGGAGCAACCGGCTGCGAGACATACCAAGGCGCACGCCCCTGCCCTCGTCCACATGCCCGCTGATCTCGCTAGCATGGAACACTTCGTCGACGAAAGCCTCGGATCCCTCTATCGTGAAGGAGGAGGTCGGAAGGGTGCGGAGCTCGGCTTTGGCGGTAGTTCTCTCTCTGGGGGTGGTGCTCGCGGCAGCCTGCAGCTCGAGTGACGACGGAGCTCAACCCGCAGGCGGTGGCGGGAGCGCCGGTGACGCCGGCTCACTGATCTTCGAACAGAGTCCGTGTGGACAGTGTACCGAGACCAGCTGCGCTATCGAAATCACCGGTTGCAGCGCCGAACCGGACTGCACCAAGTACTTGGCGTGCCTCCGCACATGCCCGGTGGGCCAATCCGGCTCCGTGGACGAGAGCTGCGAGGACTCCTGCGAAGCTCCCACGTCTACCGCGGGTAAGACCGCGCTGGGTGCCCTCACGGCGTGTCGCAAGGAGGGCGCCGGTTTGGGATGTCCGGAGTGCGGGCTCACCTCGATCCTCAATCAGACGTGCGGCACCTCCACTCTCACCGACCCCTGCCCGAAATGCGAGGAGGAGCGCTGTTGCCTCACTCGCGCTGCTTGCAAGGCTGATGCTGAGTGCGAAGCCTTGGTTACCTGCGTCCAAACTTGCGCCGTTGGCGACGGCGCTTGCGAAGAGCAGTGCTACATCGACCACGAATCCGGGGTGGCGGCACTTGGGCCACGTCTCACTTGTCTGATCGCGAAGTGTCCGGACGCAAGCGAATGCGGTCCCGCGGACCCAGCCGCTGTGTGCATTGCAGAGAAGTGCGCCAACACGAACTCCGCCTGCTTGGGTGACCTCGAGTGCTTTCTGCTTCAGCACTGCGTGGGAGGTTGCGCGGGCGATACGAGCTGCGTGGACAGCTGCATCTCCACGCACTCCAGTGCCGAGAAGGTGTTCCTCGAGTTCACGAGCTGCGCGCTCGCGCTCTGCGGAACGCGGGTCTGATTCCGTGGGGGAATGACCGATTCGGACATCCCACTCGCTCGCGAGTCAATGACCGCACGTCCGGGTTACCGTATCCTGACGAAGATGGACCCGATTCGCTTCGTCTGGCTCGGTTCGGTGGCGGCACTCTTGGTTGCCTGTGGCGGCTCCAACGACGCCAACCCGTCCAATTCGGGCGGCAATGGTGGCACCGGCGCTTCGAGCGGCAGCGGCGGCAGCGGTGCTTCGAGTGGCAACGGCGGAACCGGAGCGTCGGGCGGAAGCGGCGGCACTGTCTCGAGCTGCGAGCCCTTCGGCTACTACGGAGCACCGACGAGCACGTTCACGCTCCCAGCGACCGACGGCAAGAACCTCTACTACGACGACATCCAAGCGAGCTTTCCGGAAGTCGACTGGCAAACACTATCTCGCTTGTACATTCCCGCCGGCATGTACCCACAGATGCGCCTCGGCAACCTTCCGAGTCGCGACCCGGCGTCTCCTCTCGTGATTACGAATCAAGGCGGCCAGGTGCGGATTGGTCCGCCGGGCGCAGGTTCGAACTATCTCTTCACCGTGGACGGGGGGAAGAACTGGGTCATTACCGGTCGCTACGATCCGGACTCGGGCACCGGCGACGAGGCGTTTCCCGGCCATCGTTGCGGCGAGTACTCAGGCTCCCGAGGCAAGTACGGCTTCCTGAGCGACGACGCATTCATCAAGGGCACGTATCTTCACATGGGGATCGCAGTCACCGATGCGAGCGATTTCGAGCTCGAGTATCTGGAGATCACCCGCTCGGGTTTCGCGGGCATTCGACTCCTGAATCAGCACCAAGATGGCGTGCCGGACCTCACCATGGACAACGTGCGCATCCACGACAACTACGTGCACGACACGGATGGCGAGGGAACGTACTTCGGCTGGACCGGTGGCCCCCCATCGGCGCTCTTGCCGCACCTTGTCATCTACAACAATCGCTTCGTCCGCACGGGCAACGAAGCGCTACAAATCCAAGATCTCGGTGATGGCACCGAGGTGAAGAACAACGTGATCGCGTTCGCCGCCATGCATTGGCGTGACAACGGACTCGGGCAGTATCAGGACAACAACTCTCAGATCTCGTCGCGCGAAGGAACCATCTCGATTCACGACAACGTGTTCATCGGTGGCGCCGGCTCGTTGCTCTCGTTCTGGAGTCAGCCCCAGACCGGTGACGGCGACCGCCACGTCACGTTCGACCACAACTACTTCGCTTCCACGAAGAATCTGGGAGGTTACGTGGGTGGAACGAGCGATGCGTCATCGAGCTTCGACTTTTCGAACAACTTCTTGCGCGACATCGGGTTTTCTTACGACGAGCTCGACCCCGCCGCTCAGCCACCGGAAGCGATCTTCTCACTCAGCCCCAACATTGCGGCTGTGACTTTCACGAGCAACACCTGGGAGGGCAGCATCCCGCTCGTCAAGTACAACAACTTCACCGAAAGCGGGAATCAGAACATCAGCATTGCTCCCATCGACTTCGTCGACAGCGGCTATCCCAGCGCCACCCCGTTCAACAGCCTCGAGCAATGGGTGGCCCAGAGCACGCTCGCTCCCGGCAGCCCGGATCGGGTCTACGCGGCAGGTGATCTGGTGATGTACGACGCCGAGATGTACGAGTGCACCGCGCAGAACACGGGCCAGCCGCCGCCCGAGCATCCCGAATCCTGGAAGAAGCTTCCGCTCCCCGCGGACGACTTCCGGGTCATGGAAGGTTCCCCGTACGCTGGCATCGGCATTCAGTAGTCAAGGCACGGAGCGCTTTCCGTCGAAGCCGGTGCGGCAACCTCCCGTTCACGCGAGCGACGGGCAGCGTCATCTCGTAACGCAGGATCCGTCGGCTCCCGGACAGCTCGAAGGTTTCGAGGACTTCTTGCTCGCGCTTCGATGCGCTCTTCGAGTCCTGGACGCTGGGGCCACCGCTTCGGCGATCATGGATCGGGAACCACCCCGGCGTCGGGTTCTTCGGGTGTGGGGATCGGCGGTGGAGGAACTTCTTCCCCTTCGATCTCGGCGGGAGCCGGCGTGTGATGAAGCGGCGGCGGGGGCAGAGGCGGCAGGTAATCGCCGACCGGTTCGAGGATCGTCACGTCACGCAGGAGAGCATCGGAGCCGCGATCCACTTCGTACACGCGCACTGATCCGGCGGTCGTGAACACCGGGCGATACACTCTGCCGACCTCTGCCAGGAACACGGCTCTCCCCAGGGGTGCCGCAGTGTCGGCAATGTTTCGCACGGTCAACCGGTGCTTGCCCGGCAGGATTTCCACGTGAAGCCTCGAGTCTTCCGGAACGCGCACGCTGATTCCCTCGCCGTCGAGGGAATCGAGAACCAAGAGCTCTTTCCCGTCGACGCGAACGATCGCGATCGTTTCTGGCTCTCGGATCGGACCATCGTATTGCTGGACGATGAACGTCGGCCCGCCGCAGGCCATCAAGAAGAGCGCCGCAAACAACAATGTCCCGTTCAAAAATCGACGGGTGCGCGACCGGCTCATGGCGCATCTTACTCCTCGGCCGTCCCCTTGCACGCCCGTCACCACCTGAATAGTCTCTTCCCGAGACCTCGTGAAACGGTGCGCGCTCTTCCTTGCCCTGCTGTCCATCGGCTGCTCGAGTGATCCCGAGAGCGAACCGGCAAAGCCGCATTTCGTGGTGGTCACGTTCAACACCGGAACGCCCCAGCTCGCGGGAGACCCCGGCACCTACGTGAAGGATTGGTATGGAACCGGCCTTTCCTGGCGGGCGCTCATTGACGAAACGAATGTGTTCTTCGCCGATGTCTCACCCAACGTCGCCCTGTTTCAAGAAATCTTCCACCCCGAGGACTGCCCGAACATCCCCCCCGAGGCAAAACCGGGTTTCGTGTGCGAAACGTGGCAACCCGGCGATCCCACCGTCGTTCAAATGGTGCTCGGCGACGGCTATCAGGTGGCGTGCAATCTCGGTAAGCCCGACAAGTGCGCTGCCGTGAAGAAGACTTTCGGCAAGTTTCAGGGCTGTGACGCCGACCTCTGCCTGGACGGCCTCTCAGGCGCCGAAGTCCCGAGTTGCGGCGGTGGTTCCCGCATTGGACGCGGCGTCATCGAACGCACGAACGGCGAGGTGTTCACGTTGGTCAACGTGCACGGGACCTCCGGCCTCGCCCAAGCCGACCAAGACTGCCGAGTGAAACAGTTCGAGCAGGTCTTCGTCGATCTGGGAGCGGGGGACGGTCCCGCCGCAAACGGCGCGCAGAACGTCATCGCCGGCGACCTCAACACGGATCCGGTGAAGAACGCGGGCTTCGACGAGAGCGCGCAAAAGTTTTCCGAGTTCGTGGGGGAGGGAAAGCCCTTTCACTTCGTGTCGGACGTCGGCGAAAGCGCCGAGCCGAGCTACGCCGGACTGTTCAACATCGATCACGTCGCGAGCGACGCTTTCGTGGGAAGCTGCTTTTCAGCAGGCGTGACCGCCGCGCACCCCGGGGTCACCGAAATGCCGAGCTTCGATCACCACCCGTTGGTCTGCACGCTGAGCGCGAAGTAGCGAATCGGCACAAGAGCCCATTGTCCGAGATGAAGGCGGACGCCGCCGGGCCGTACGAGCTGGTGCTCGGTCGCGCCCAGTAACGCTCCGCTCGGTCACTTCCCCAACGCGGCGATCGCTTCACAGAAACCGCGACCGGGAGAAGCGTCCTTGCCGTCCCGAACCCGCGCCGCGCGCAGCGCCTCCGCGTACCACTCCAGCTCTTTCAAAAACCTCTCCGCCCGGGGCTTCCACGCCTTGTCGTCCTTCGGTCGACCTTCGTCGTCGAACGCGTCCTGCACTCGCGGCACCGGCAGCGTGGAGGGGATCGCACTCATGCCCATCTCGGCGAGCATCTCCCGGAGCGGAACCGCAGCACGCACCCCGCCGAACGACCCCGCGGAGTACGAAACGATGGCGGAAGGCTTCCAGAAATACTCCTCCAAGTAGTGGTCGAGAAGATTCACGAGCGCGGGAGGCATGTTGTGGTTGTACTCACCGGTCACCACGATGATGGCGTCCGCCACCCTCACGATGCGCGCTAGCTTTTCCAGAGCCTCGGGCGCTTCCCCCTTCGCGTACTCCTTGTACATCCTATCGAGCAGCGGCAGCTGGTACTCGAGGGCATCGACGAGCTCCGTGTCGTGCCCCCGGTCGCGACATTCTCGCAGGATGAAGCGCGCGGCCTTGATCCCCTGGCGATCGGTACGAACGGAGCCGTAGAAGACGGCGACTCGGAGTGCCATGGCGCGCGAGCATTCCGGAAAGGCGGGGACCCATCAAACAGAAAAGGCGGACCCCGAATGGGATCCGCCTCTTCCGAGACTTTGATCAGCTAACTGACTAGCGATCAGAAGTCGTGGCCGTGGCCGTGTCCGCCCGCAGGAGCTTTGTCCTCCTTGGGCTTCTCCGCGACCAGGGCTTCCGTCGTGAGCATGAGGCCCGCAACGCTGGCGGCGTTCTGCAGAGCCGAACGCACGACCTTCACCGGATCGATGACGCCTTCGGCAACGAGATCACCATACTTGCTGGTGGCCGCGTTGAAGCCGAAGCTGCCTTTGCCTTCGCGCACCTTCTGCACGATGATCGATCCCTCTTCGCCCGCATTCGCCACGATCTGGCGAAGCGGCTCCTCGATGGAGCGACGGATGATCTGCACGCCAAAGCGCTGCTCGTCATCCAGCTTGAGGCTATCGAGCGCGGACTGGGCGCGGATGAGTGCGACGCCGCCACCGGCGACGATGCCCTCTTCCACCGCTGCACGGGTCGCGTGCAACGCGTCTTCCACGCGGGCCTTCTTCTCCTTCATCTCGGTCTCGGTGGCCGCGCCGACCTTGATCACGGCAACGCCGCCCACGAGCTTCGCCAGGCGCTCCTGGAGCTTCTCGCGGTCGTAGTCGCTGGTCGTGTTCTCGATCTGCCCACGGATCTCGTTCTGACGAGCCTTGATCTTATCTTTGGCGCCGGCGCCGTCGACGATGGTCGTGTTGTCCTTGTCGATCTTGATCGTCTTGGAACGACCGAGGTCGGTGATGGTCACGTTCTCGAGCTTGAGGCCGAGCTCTTCCGCGATGACCTGACCGCCGGTCAGGGTCGCGATGTCCTTCAGCATCTCCTTGCGGCGATCGCCGAAGCCCGGAGCCTTGACCGCAGCGCACGACAGCGTGCCGCGCAGCTTGTTGACGACCAGCGTCGCGAGAGCCTCGCCCTCCACGTCCTCGGCGATGATGAGGAGCGGCTTCTGCTGCCGCGCAATCGCCTCGAGGACCGGGAGAAGGTCCTTCATGTTGCTGATCTTCTTCTCGCTGATGAGCACGTACACGTCGTCGAGGTGCACTTCCATGCGCTCGGGGTCGGTGACGAAGTACGGCGAGAGGTAGCCGCGGTCGAACTGCATGCCTTCGACAACGTCCAGAGTCGTCTCGGCGCTCTTGGCCTCTTCCACCGTGATGACGCCTTCTTTGCCGACCTTCTCCATCGCCTCGCTGAGGAGCTTGCCGATGGTCAGGTCGCCGTTGGCGCTGACCGTGCCGACCTGAGCGATCTCGTTCGGATCCTTGGTCTGCTTGGCCATCTTCTTGAGCTCGTCGGTGATGGTCTCGACGGCCTTGTCGATGCCGCGCTTGATCTCCATCGGGTTGTGACCCGCCGCGACGAGCTTGGAGCCCTCACGGAAGATCGCCTGAGCGAGAACGGTGGCCGTGGTGGTGCCGTCGCCAGCAACGTCGCTGGTCTTCGAGGCAACTTCACGGACCATCTGTGCGCCCATGTTCTCGAACTTGTTCTCGAGCTCGATCTCCTTGGCGACGGTGACGCCGTCCTTGGTGACCGTCGGCGAGCCGAAGCTCTTCTCGAGAACGACGTTGCGGCCCTTGGGACCGAGAGTGACCTTGACAGCGTCCGCGAGTGCGTTGACGCCGTTGAGGATCAGAGTTCGTGCGTGCTCTTTGTAGGCAATTTCTTTTGCAGCCATTTTCTTAATCTCCTCTGATCCCTAAATCACTTCTCGATCACGCCGAGGATGTCGTCCTCGCGCAGGATCAGATGCTCTTCCCCGTCGATCTTGACCTCGGTGCCCGAGTACTTGCCGAACAGGATCCGGTCGCCCGCTTTGACGTCGAGCTTTCGGACCTTGCCGTCCTCTTGCACCTTGCCGTTGCCCACCGCGATGACCTCACCCTCGATCGGCTTCTCTTTCGCCGTATCGGGGATGATGATCCCGCCCTTGGTCTTTTCCTCTTCCTTGACGCGCTTCACGATCACGCGGTCCTGCAGGGGTCGGATCTTCATGACGTTCTCTCCAGTTGGCTTTGCTGACACCGAGGGAAACTCGGCGGTTTTCATCGCGGATCCGGCTGAAGAAACAGTCGGAAATACGCGAATCAACTAGGTTTTCTACGATTAGCACTCACCGATAGCGAGTGCTAACAGGAGCTGGCGCGGAATCTAGCTATCCGCTGGATGGAGTCAACCCCTCAATCGGCAGGCGAGGGGATATGGCGGGGGTTCCCGGGGAAACCCGCGGAAAGAGAGATGCGAAAGTAAGCTGGGTGTGGTGCGGTGGGGACCGCCCACACCCTCGGCAGATGTGGGCACGTGTGCGCACCATTGGCAGCCTCCGCCCGTCGAGCGCTAAAAATGCGCTCGGCGGACGTCTTGTGGACTTGGCCAATCCGTAGCTGCTCCGTCATATTGAATGTAGCTAGTTGGAGACGACGCACGAGGTTCTGGGAATAACGTCGAAATCCTCGCTGAGGTGTCTCCGACGCTCGCCGCTCCGAGGAGGACGCCATGCGCGACCGCTGCCTGGATGATCAGGGGCCCCATATCGATTTGTCGGCGAACATCGCCGAGTTCTTTTCCGATGTCGTGGAAACCGCGATCACGAATCGCGGCTACGAAGCGACGGACGCCGCAACGCGTTATGTAGTGGCGCTATTGGTCGACTACACGCGACCGGATCAGCTTGGGGAGGAAACGCTCAAGCGTCCGCTGACACTGCTTCTGGACGAGGCACTTTCTGCGGAGGGCCACGAGCGATTCGAGCGACTTCGGACCCTGGGCGACGGTGTGCTCTACGTGAGCGGCTTTTTTGGTGAGCACCTGTCGAATCGGGGCGTTGCCAGCGGATACGTGAGCACCCTGGGCGCTCGAGCCTACGACTCGGCTGCGGCAATGCTCCGGCGAGGAAGCGCCGAGGGCAATGCGCCGGACGTGTTCCGCGAGCTGGCCGAGAAGTTTCGCATGTTCGTGCGGCTCATCACCGATGTTGCCGACGACCTCAACGTGCGATCGGCACGAACGGAAGGTGCGCTCGTGAAGCTCTACGAGCGCTGGCTTCGCACGGGATCGGACACCCTGGCAGATGCTCTCGCGGTGAAGGGCTTCGTTCCCGCTGGTGGGAGCGGGATGCTCAATTGAAGGCCACGCTCCGGACCTTGCAGCAAGCGCTCGAGCGCTTCTACGAGCTCGAGGGCGCTCCCGACGTTTCTCAGTTCATCCGCACCGGCGATCCCGAAAGCCGGGAGACCCTTCTGCTCCGGGAAGCAGAAGGAGAGCTCGAGGTCGCCCTCGTCTTGCCCCCGCTCGATGAAAAAACCGAGCTCGAAGCCGCCCCCACCGACGCGTGGCTGCAAGTGGTCGAGGGTGTGAGTCACTTCGTGTACGTCGCCGAACGCGCTCGGACCGGATTGCCGGCAACCCTCTTGGAGCTCGAGCTCCAGGCCGAGGTCGACAAGTTCGTGCTGCTCACGTTCGCGACGAGCCGAATCGTCGATCCGCGGGAGCGGCTCGAGCTGCACGAGTCGCTCTACGCAAAGGTTCGATTCCTCCATCCCCCCGATAGCGAGCTCGGTCGCCGTTACCGAATGGCGAACGACCTGGCCGCGCGCTTCCTGTCACGCCTCTTCGACAAACAGAACGCCCTCGCCACACTGCGCCGCTTCTATCGAGCGGGGCAGGCCGAGAAGATCCACCTCGCGCGCGCTGCCTGACTTTCGGCTGCGGCTCTCGGGCCGGCATGCTAGTCTGCGGTGGTTCGGGGTTAGACAACTTGAGGTGTGCCGATGATTCGTAAGCACTTGGGGGCATGTGTCGCCGTAACGGGCGCTCTATTCGTGGTGGGCTCGGGGCTGCAGGCCTGCGGCGGAAGTGATTCCAACGGCGGCGGTGGGGGCGGCGGCAAAACCGACTCCGGCACCGGCGGCGACGGCGGGACAGCCGGAACAACAGGCAACGACTGCGGCAACGGCACCATCGACGGCACCGAGGAGTGCGACGACGGAAACTTCACGAGCGGGGATGGCTGTGACAACGATTGCTCGTTCAGCTGCAAAGCGGATGCAGACTGCGACGACGGAAATCCCTGCACCGGCGATGAAACCTGCGGCACCGATCACGCTTGTGCAGCCGGAACGCCTCTTGGGGAGGGGGACAGCTGTGGAACGGACGTGGTATGCGTTTCCGGCCTTTGTGTCTCGGCTTCTTGCGGTGACGGTCAACCCCAGACCGGCGAGGAGTGTGACGACGGCAACGTCGACGACACCGACGGGTGCACGAGCGCTTGCAAGTTTACTTGCATCTCGACGGATTCGACGCGGGACTGCACTCAAACCGGTGATGCCTGCAATGGATCCAACAAGTGCGACGACACCGCCCATACCTGCACGGGTGGCACACCGCTGGCAGAAGGCGCCGGTTGCAAGAACAACACCGGCACGTGCAAGAGCGGCATTTGCACGCTGAAGACTTGCGGCAACGGGACGGTTGACGCGGGCGAGCAGTGTGAGCCGCCCGGGACCGCCACCTGCGACGCGCAATGCCAGAACATCGTCGTGGCCGCTTGCGGCAATGGCACGATCGAGGGCAGCGAGCAGTGCGACGATGGCAACACGACGAACCTGGACGGCTGTGACTCAAACTGCAAATACGAGGCTGTGATGCGACTGCGCTCCGCAAGCATCATGAATGGCACGGCTCCGAGCTTCTGCTCGGTAACGAAGAATCAGCTCGGGAACGTAGCGATCACCAACCTCGCCCTGGGGCAGGTCAACACCAGCCTCAACGACGGCATCAACGCCGGGACCACCAACGTAATCGTGCAGGCACTTGGGCTCGACGATCTGACGGGTACTTCGGACAACGCTTTGGAGCTCGGCATCATGTCCGGGTCGCTCGATCCGGCGAAGGGCGCTTGGCCAACCAACAACTCGAACCCGATTGACTGGTGGTTCAAGGTGGACAAGACCGGAGTCGATGGCAATGGCCTTCCGACAGGCAAGCTGACTGGCGGGGCTCTGGCAGCCAAGATCATGACAGGTGGACCGAGCGACATAAATCTCAGTCTGCTGCTCAGCGGAAGCCCGGCGCTGCTCGAAATGCGGGACGCGAAGCTCCGTGGGCTCACCTCGGGAACGCCAAGTGCGCCCGCCCCCCCACCCAGCGCGCTCGCGTCCGGCCTAACCGTGTTCCCAGAGATGATTGCGGATCAAACCAATCAGGGCCTCTGCGGCAACATTACGGTCGCATCGCTTGCGAAGATCCCGATCCCGGAGTCACTTGCGAAGAATGGCTCAACAGCGTGTGGGAATTGCAGCGGCTCCAAAGAGTACAATTATTGCGGAGCCAACATGCCGGTCTCAGCGAGCTGCAACTCGCTGCTCGACGCCCTTGTGGGCGGTTGCAAGGCTGCCTTCATAGTTCCGTGTGTCGGTGCAGCGATCAACCCAACCCAACCCGACGTGCCTAAGCCCGGCGGAAGCCTCACGCCCCTGTCGGTCCAGGGTAGCCTGAACAAGGTCCCGAACGCCCAGACAGACAACAACAAGGACGCCTACTCGTCCTACCTCCACTTCAACGCCCGCCGAGCCCACATCACCGGCAGCCAGTAGTCGGACTGAGGGGGCTGCTCAAAGCCCCATCAGCTTCGCGAGGTAGTACGTCATCGTCTCGCTCGTGCCGCCGCCAATGCGGAGCAGGCGAGAGTCTCGCCACGCGCGGGCGATGGGGTACTCCTCGATGTAGCCCCAGCCGCCGTGGAACTGGAGGCAGGTGTCCATCACTTCGCTGACGAGCTCGCCGGCGATGATCTTGGCCATGCTGATGAGCTTCACGGTCTCGAAGGAGACGTTTTCCTTCTTCTCGTACTTGTCGGTGTTGTAGGCGTCGACGCACTTCATGATGAAGGCGTCGGCCATCTCGATCTTCGTGTACATGTCGACGAACTTGTGCTGCCAAACCTCGCGCTTGATGATCGGTTTGCCGAAGGCGACGCGTCCTTCGCCGTAGGTGCGGGAGAAATCGACCGCGAAGCGCGCGCCGGCCAGGCCGCTGATGGCGCCGATCAGCCGTTCGGCCTGGAAATTCTGCATCAGATACATGAAGCCCATGTTCTCTTCGCCCAGGCGATAGCGCTCGGGGATGCGCACGTCCTCGAAGAAGAGCTCCGCGGTGTCGGAGGCGTGGTTGCCGATCTTTTCCAGCCGGCGGCCGACCTTGAAGCCCTTCGTGTCCGTGGGCACGAGGAAGAACGTGCAGCCGTGGGAACCCGTCTCGGGATTGGTCTTGGCGAGCAGCGTGACGAAGCTCGCGCGCGCGCCGTTCGTGATGAACGTCTTCTGGCCGTTGAGGACGTAGTCGCCGCCCACTTTCTTGGCGATGGTGCGAATGCCCGCAACGTCGCTGCCCGCGCCGGGCTCGCTCACGCCGATGCGGCGATGCGGTCGCCGGCGAGCGCGGGTTTGAGGAATTCGTCGATCTGCTCCGGCGTGCCGAGATCGGCGATGACGGGCGTCGCCATGTCGGTCTGCACGAGCAGCGCCATCGTCACGCCTGCGCAGTGCCCGCGAGGAAGCTCCTGGGCCTTCACGGCGGAGAACCAGTAGTCGCCGCCGGAGCCGCCACAGTCCTCCGGGTAGTGCGCGCCGAGGATTCCGAGATCGCCCGCCTTCTTGAATAGCTCGCTCGGGAAGTCCTTCGCCTTCTCCCATTCGTCGGCGTACGGCGCGATCTCCTTCTCGGCGAACTGGCGAACGGTCTTTCGGAAATGCTCGTGCTCTTCGGTGTACGGGTTCCACATGGGGGCCTCGCTCGGGAAATGATTCGTACACGAAATTTCTCCGGGCGCAACGTCCCAGGATGGCTTGAAATCAGGGCGATCGTGAGGAAAGGTCCTGGGATGTCCCGGGTCCTCCTCGTTTTCTGCCTGTGCTTCGCTGGCTGCGGAGCGAAGGAAGCCCAAGACCCCCACTCGCTTCTTGGCGAGTACGGCGAGGAGGGGGGAGCCAAGAAGGAAAAGGGTAAGCCGCCGGCCCCCATGGACCGCGTTGCGAACGCGGCGGAGTGCCGTGCGGCGGCTCGACGCATCGAAGAGCTCGCTCTCGATCTAGTCGTGCAAGAAGAAGAGGATCCCGAGATGCGGGCGGAGCTCGACCGGCGCCGGAAGGTGGAGCTCGGGAGCGAGGCGTTTCGTCAGCGGATCGAGCACGGCAAAGACGAATGCCTCGGACGCGAAACGCCGAGCCGGGAGGCGGCGTGTATTGCGCGGGCGGTCAACGACCTGGCGATCGAGCGGTGTGGGAAGCGCTGACTCAGGGCAGCGGCGAATCGGCAGCGGTCATTTCGCAGTTCACATGCACCGGCTCGGGAAGCTGACCCCCCGTCTGATACTTTTCTAGAGTGAAGGTCGAGCCGCCGAGATCGAGTGTGGCGGGCTTCGTAACGAGTCCGAGCAAGTCACCGCAATAGAAGAGCTCGACACAAGACATCTCGCCCTGAAGCTCGACATCCGCTGTCAGTTCGGAACCCGTAATCGGATTGGCGGGCCCCGGAACGACGATGGTGGTCGACGAAACATGCAGCGAGCCGCCTCCGATCGGGTCGGAAACCATGCTCACGGGCGGACCCACTATCGTCGTGCGATCGTGAGTGTCGAGGGGCACCGCCGATACCGACAGCGTGCCGGAAACAACGGTCAAGTCCGCGCGGTACAAGATTGGCTTCGTCGGCGCCAATGTAAGGCTCAGGCCGAACAGGTAGCTGCCCAGAATCTCTCCATCGGCAAGCGCAGGACAGCTCGGCGCATCAGTGGACGCATCACCGCCACCCGTCCCCGCACCACCGCCGACACCGCCGCTCCCGACTTCCGCGCCGCTATCAGTGGCAGCCCCGCCCGAACCGGAGCCACCGCATCCGACACAGAAGACGACGAGCAACGCCCAAAATGCGCGCATCAACGCCCTCGTATCGAATCGATCGCCTTCACGAACTCGACGAGCTCTTCATCCGTCGTGTAGTAGTGCGGGCTCGCTCGAATCCCGCAGCGCGGGCGAAAGTCGTGAAGCATGCCCCGCTCGAGAAGCGCGCGACTCACATCCGCTGCACCGTCGAAGTCGAAGCAAATCGTGCCGCCCCGCTGGTCGTCGCGCTCCGGTGTGTTCACCTGGAACCCGCGCTCTCGAACCAACCCACGAAGCAGCGTGGTTTGTCGCAAGCTCTTCTTGCGAATGCTCTCGACTCCGAGCTCCGAGAGGATCTCCCAGCCCGCCCGCGCCGTGTAGAGCGCTGGAATGGCGGGCGTTCCGCCCACCATGCGCCATTGGTTTTCTGCGTACTCGATGGGTCCGGGCTCGAAAGCGAAAGGCCGCGCGTGACCGAACCAGCCGGTTGCCGTGGGACGGAGCCGATCGCGGATGCGGGGGTTTGCGTAGAGATACGCGGCGCCCGGCCCTCCGCAGGCCCACTTCACGCTGCCTCCGCACGCCATGTCGACGTCCCACGCTTCGAGAGAGAGCGGGACCGTGCCGGCCGATTGATACACGTCCAAGAGGACGAGGGCGCCCACTTCGTGAGCCTTCTTCACGATCGCTTTCACGTCTTTCATGCCGCTCGAGCGAAAGAGCACGTGAGAGACGGGGACGATCAACGTTCGCTCGTCGATGGCGGCGAGCAGCTCCTCCATGGGAGCGTGAATGCCATCGCTGCTCGGAACGACGACCACTTCCGCGCCTCGACGGCGCTGCTCCTGCCACACGTAGTCGACCGTGGAGAAGTTGAGCTCGCTGTACACGACGCGATTGCGCGGCGCCGAAAAATCGAAGCACGACGCCACCATCGCTTGGAGCGTGGACACGTTCTGGTTCACGACGACGGTTCCGGCGGATACACCAATCACCTTCGCGATCAGGTCGCCGAGCTGGTCGACCGCGGGCAGCCAATGGTGATGCCAGGCCTCAATCGAGTCGTCCGCCCACTGATCGAGAAACTCCGCTGCGTATTTCCGTGCGCGATTCGGCATCGCGCCCAGGGAGTGGCTGATGAGGTGGGTCTTCTTTGCCAGCGTGGGAAATTCGGGCCGGAGCGCGAGCAGGCGAGCTTCGTCGGTCATGACGAGTCGAGCTTATGCCGATGGGAGCGGCCGCGCGAGGCTCGCGGAGGTAGACTCATCGGATGCGCGCTGGATTTCTCGGGGCAGTGCTCGTGGCGCTCGCAGGGTGCTCGGATCGCACGGGCGGAGATAGCGTGGATGCCGGAGGAGCTGGCGGAACGGCTGGAACGAGCGGCTTCGGTGGGGCGGCAGGCACCACCGGAATCGCGGGATCGGTTGGCAGCGACGCCGGCACGGACGCGAGCGGCGTTGACGGGGGCGTGTGCCCCTCCGACACGGGGTACGACACCCAGGCGGTGGCGCTCCCCGGGTGCGACGGGATCGGTCCCGGCACCGAAGACTGCCATGTCCGATTGATCCGCAAGAAGGACGTTTGCTGCGCCGAGAAACCTTGCGATCGATTGATCGTCTATTGGGCGGGCGGGAATCAGACCTGCGACACCGGGGACATGGACGCACTCGTACAAAAGTACGCCGACCGCGGTTTCGTCGCGGCGTGCGCCCAGCCGTACACGACGGAAGACGAAGGTGGGAAGTACCCGTACTTCATGGAATTCAATCGCATGCATCACCTGATGCAAGAGCTCCGTTCCCTCGCTACCGGCACCTGGACTGGCGACAAGCTCGCCATTGGCGGCACGAGCCACGGTGGAACTGCGCCCCTGGTCGTGGTCGCCAGCGCGAAAGCGTTTCAGACGGAGCCTTCCGTCTGGACCGGCAAGACGCACACCGCCTTGCTCCTGTACGACGGGATCTCGAACCCGAAGACGCTCGAAGAGTGGACCGGTGCACAAGCGTCTGGCTCGGGCTGCGGCCTATTTCACCAGCGCTTCGTCGGCCGCTACGGCGATGGGATGCCGCTCCTGCACAGCTGCGCCAACGGGGCCTGCTACTGCTCGAATCCCACTCACGCTGCCGATTGGGCGAAGGACACGGTGGTCATCGGGGCGACGGATCCTCCGAGCCCGTATCAGTGCAGCGACTTTGCCGCACCGGGGCTCTTGGTTCGCTTCGCCAGCTGCAGCGGTTCACCCGGCGCGGAGCCTTGCGGCCTCCTGGGCGACATCATTCCGGACGAACAGCAACAGCTGCCCTACGACGCGCTGACCCAATGCTCCGGCATCACGACGAACTACGCGAAGTACCCCGAGTGCAGTCACCTACTCTGCGGAGGCTTCGATTCCAGCGTGAATTGCGGTGGAGACGAAGGCGTCCAGTGGCTCGAATCGGGCGGGTGGTAGCGGCTCACGAATCGGTTGGATCCTCACCCAACGCCCGCAGTTTTTCCGCCAAGCGATTCGCGCGAGCTTCTGCGCTGTCCGCGCGAGCTTCTGCGGTGTCTGCGCGAGCTTCTGCGGTGTCTGCGCGAGCTTCTGCGATGTCTGCGCGAGCTTCTGCGGTGTCTGCGCGAGCCTCTGCGGTGTCCGCATGAGCTTCCGCGTCCAGGGCGCGTTCGGCACCCGTGACGATCAGGCTCCCATCTTCGCGACGCCAGCGCAGCCAGGTGGCTTCCAGATTCTCGAAGCTTCCGTCCCAGACCGCGAGCCCAAGCCCGAGCGCTGGAAACCACGGCTCCGCCAACGGAACGTAGACGTTAGCGCGGAGCTCGAAGCACGACAGGGCGGGCTCGCCCAGGATCCCGAGGGGATCCCACACCGCGTAGTAGGCGATTCGCATCCGCGCGTAGCCGCGCTTCTTCCGGTCGAGCTCGCCGCCTCGCCGATTCGAAACGATTTCGATCGCTATGTCGGGGGGTTTACCGAACTCCCAGATGAAATACGTGCGATGTCGCTTTTCATTCTGGTTCTGATGGACTTGGACATCCAGGCTCAAAAATGCGTCCGGCACGAGGGGCGGCTCGCTCGCGCTGCTGAACACTCCCACGTTGGAGGCGGCGATGAACGAGCGCGGTCGCCCGTCTTCCCACGGCGGAGGTCCTTCCCACGACGTATACAGCGGCTCGGTGAGAAGGCGTGAATGCTTCTCTTGCAGCAAACTGTCCACCGGCTCGTCATCCTCGATGACGATCTGGGAGATGTTGGGTGGTTCGACCTCGAGCTCGTCGAGCTCCGGCTGGGTCGGCTGGGCCATCCACGGATCATTCCTTCCTGATGGCGGTCGGTCAAGACCGGGGCTTCGCCGATCCGGAGGTGAGGATCCGCGCCCAATGCTCGAAACGTTCCTCGTACAGGAGCGCAAAACCCTCACGTTCTTGTTCGGGCGTGTCGAGGCAATGACCCTGGGCGAGGAAGTCCTCCACGAGTCGTGCGGTGTGCTCGACGAGCCCCGGTTCTATTTCCCTCAGATCGCGCGCGCTTTCCTGGTCGGCTGTTTCCTTGGCGCGAAGCCACAGGAGCTCACGGCGAATCGCAGCGTTTCGGCACATGCGATCGAGAACGGCGACCCAATCGTAGTCAGCATCGTTGGACATGCGCTGGCCCTTTCAAAGAGCGCGCCAGCATCCAAAAGCTCATTTTCAGCCAGATCGCGGGGACCGGCGGAGCGGCCGCCAGTGGCGAAGGGTGGCGATCGCCACCGGGCTCACACGCGCGTACGGGCCAGGATCTCCGTTCGCAGGTCGGGATCTCCGGCGGTCAAACCTTCGGTGAGCCTATCTGCGGGGGATTGCCCCTGGGCCGTGAGCTTGGCGAGCTTCGCGAGATGCACTCGCTCGTCGCGACCCTGGTCGTTTTCGAGGGCGCGCCTTTGGAGGCCGCCGAGGGCAATGTCGAGGACGCGTTCAGCCAGCTCGCGCGCCGGGCGATCGCCGATGGATGCGGCAAGACCGGACTCCACCAGCGCCGGGCGAGATCGGTCCACTTCTTCGTAGTCGAAGGTTTTCGCGAACGCATCGGCTTCCGCAAGTGCCCGCTCGTCGTACAGCAGTCCCGTGTACAGCGCAGGAACCGAGCACGCGAGGTCGGTCGGCAGGGAATCGCAGGGTCGAACTTCGAGCGTCCCTTTGATGCGCGCTTCCGGGAACAACGTGTTCAGATGCAGCTTCCAATCGGCGTAGGTGGCGCGGTGCCCTTGGTAGCCGTCGTCCCAGAAGCTCTGGAAGGTCTGCCCGGTATTTTCGATGACCTTGCCGCTTCGTTTGATCAGGAACATCCCGGATTGGAGCGCCCAATCGACGTAATCGTCGTATCGCAGTTCCTCTTTTTTCCAGAGTGCAGGCAGGAGCCCGGAGCGGTCCGGATCCATGCGGAGCCAGACCTCGCCCCGCAGGCTCTTTTTGCCGCTGACGGTTCCCTCGATGAACGGCGAGTTCGCGAGCATCGCGTTGATGAGCGGCGCGAGCACGAGGGAGACCCGGAGCTTGGTCATCGCGTCCCGCTCGTCCGAAAAATCGAAGTTCGCTTGCACGGTTGCCGTGCGCCGCATCATGTCGATTGCGCCCGAGCCTCGCGTCGGCAAGTAGCGTTTCATGATCGAGTACCGCTGCTTGGGAACCCACGGCAGGTCGTCTTGGCGCGCCAGCGGGTGAAAGCCCACGCCGAGCCACGCGAGGTTCATCTCACTCGTGATCTCGCGGAGCTCGGCCATGTGACCGCGCATCTCAGCGCAGATGCCGTGGATGTCCCGCGCTGGTGCACCACTCAGCTCGAGCTGTGCGCCGGGCTCGAGAGTGATCGATGCCTGCTCTCGACGCAGGGAAATGATCGGCCCGCCGGGCGACTCGCTCTCTGGGACCCAGCCGTGGGCGTCGGAAAGCGCGCGCAACACACGCAGTACGCCATTTTTTCCTTCGTAGGCGAGGGGGGCTCCTCCGTCCGCGCTCACGCCGAATTTCTCGGCCTCACAACCGATACGCCATCGGTCGCGGGGCTTTTCCACGGCGCGAAACACTTCGGCGAGCTCATCCCGATCGCGGATCTCGCGCTGATCGGAATCGTTGGATGCGTCCGCCATGTGTGTTGGATCCCGCGCGACAGGGCGGGGGGTAGCACGGTGATGCGGCCTGTCGCAACGGCCGGGGCCTGATGTGGTGCCGGCACGGCCCGGGCGCAAGGTGCTTACATCCGTCCGGCCGGAAGGGATGGATGCAAGGCTCCGAGCTCGGCCGCCAGACAGGCCGTGTGCGCCTCGGTGGTTCCCGCGCCTCCTCCAATGATCCGGGCGCCGCCGGAGTCGAGCTCGAGCGCTCGCGCCGCCCAGCGTTCCGGATTGGATCCCGAGTCCGGAAAGCCTCGCACGCTCTCTGGACTGCTCGAAAGCAACACTCCGGGCACGAGGCGGACGCCGAGCTCCCGGGCGGCGTTCAAGATCACGAGGCCGTCGTCGACGGACGAGACCTCGAACAAGACGGCGCTGGCCCCCGCCTGCTCCAGCGCTTCGAGAAGCGGCTCGAGGTAACCCCCGACACTCGGGACTCCGCCCGCATCACATTCGACGACCGCCCAGGTCGGAAGCTCCGTCGACGCCGCGGCAACCACCGCGCTCATCAGCCCGACACGCGAGCCCTGGCCACGAGCGACGATGAGCTCGACACCAGCGGTTGCGATTCGGCGCGCGTGCTCATCGACTTCCTCGCGGGAACGGATCGGGTCGAGGGCTGCCACCATTTCACTTCCGAGCACTCCCGCAACCGCTACGGGTTTGTCCTGACCGCGCGCAGCGTCGAACGCCAGATCCACCGCCACGCCGGTCAGGAGGGCGGAGCGATGCTCCATCCCCGCTTCAGCGAGTGCGCGCGGTGTGCTGTCCGCGGTCAGCGCCGAAAGCACGGTCACCTTGCTCTGCACCTCGGCGCGATAGTGATCGAGAACGTCGTCGGGCTTTTCCCGAAGCAGGCGCCCGACGGCTCCCGGCGTGTCGAGGGTGACTCCCCGAGCGCGAAAGGAAGCGCACGTGTCCGCATCGAGCACGAGCGGGCGCCCCGAGGTGAGCCGTGGACGCAGGATCTCGAAGCTCATCCAGCCGGCGCTACCAGCCGCACGTCTCGCCCTGGTTCTGCTTGTCGAGCCACTCCATGAGCGGCTTGTAATAGTCGATGATTGCCGTCGCATCCATCGTGCGTTCCCCGGAAATCTCCGCCAATGCATCCGCCCACGGCTTGCTGGCACCGAGCTTGAGCATCGCGATCATCTTCTTGCCCGCTTCCTTGTTTCCGTAGATGGAGCACTTGTACAGGGGGCCTTGGAAGCCTGCGGCGCGGCAGAGCGCCCGGTGAAACTGGTACTGCAAGATGCGCGCAATGAAGTAGCGCGTGTACGGAACGTTGGACGGAATGTGATACTTCGCGCCGGGGTCGAAGTCCTTCTCGCTGCGTTCCACCGGCGGCTCGATGCCCTGGTACTTGCGCCGAAGCTCCCACCAGCTCTTGTTGTAGTCGGCCGGTTTGGTGCGTCCGTCGAACACTCGCCAGCGCCACTCGTCGATCAACTTGCCGAACGGGAGAAACGCGACGCCCTCGAGGGCGCGCTGCATGAGCACGTTGAGATCGACCTGGGGGTCGTCCGCCACCCGATCCAGAATCCCGATTTGCTTCAGGTATCCGGGCGTGACGCTGAGCACCAAGGTGTCGCCGATGCCTTCGTGAAAGCCATCGTTCGCGCCGGCCTGGAAGAGCGCCGGGAGGTTTCCGTACTGCTGGTAGTAGTAATCGTGGCCCAGCTCGTGATGAATCGTGACCAAGTCGTCGTACTGAACCTTGATGCACATCTTGATGCGAAGGTCGCCGTGCATTCCGACGTCCCACGCGCTCGCGTGACAGACGACGTCGCGATCCTTGGGCTTCTCGAACAAGCTTCGCTCCCAGAATGTCTTGGGTAGCGGCGCCATGCCGAGCGACACGAAGAAGTTCTCGCCGACCTTGACCATCTTGATTGGGTCGTACTTCTTGGCGACGAGCTGCTTGGTGACGTCGATTCCGCCCCTGCCCTTGTACGGCTCCATCATCGGGTAGAGCGCTTGCCATTCCTGAGCCCACATGTTTCCGAGCAGGTGAGCGGGAATCGGCTTTTTCTTGCTGACTTTGGCCTCACCGTACTGCTTGGCCAGGCGGGCGCGCACGAAGCAATGCAGCTTCTCGTAGAGCGGCTTCACCTCCGTCCACAGACGATTCATTTCCCGCTCGAACTCTTCGGGCGTCATGTCGTATCCGCCCTTCCAGATCTCGGCCATGTTCTTGAAGCCGAGCTCGTGGGCACCCTCGTTTCCGAGTGTGACGAACTCGCTGTACATGTCCCGCATGGGTGGGGAGATGGTGCGCCAACCCTTCCAGACCTCGAGCAAGAGATCGTAGTCCTTCGACTTGCCGAGCAGACTGTCGAGCTCGTCGAGGGCGAGGCATTCGCTCTTCTTGTCCTCGCCCTTGCCCTTGAGCTTCGGCGAGCAGTACTTGCCCTTGCCGTAGATGCTCTCGAGCTCGGTGGCGATCTCGGAGAGTCGAGCTCGCTTCTTGGGATCGTTGGGCGAAGGCAAGCCAGCCGAGTACTTGAGCAGGTAGAGCGCCCGGGCCGTCTCGGGAGAGAGCTGGAGCCCTTCGAAGCGCTGAGCCTCTTTTACTTTGCGGGCGATGAGCTCCAGCAAGCGCTCGCGTTGTTTCGCTTCGAGGTATTCGGTGTCCGAGGTGATGTACGTCGCCTTGACCCACGCAGCGCGATCAACGTCCTTGGCGAGATCGAGAAACTGTTGATTTACGTCGCGTACGAACGCGTCGGCCTCCGCGGGCGTTGCCGGGCCAGTCGGAGTCGAGGGCGACTCGCCGCCGGAAGCCGGAGGCTGGACCGGTCCGCTCGGCGGCACCGACGAGGTCTGGGGGGCGCAGGAAGCCTGAGCGGCGACACAAAAACACACGACGGCGGTGGCGCGGGTTACACGAGACATGGTGGCTCCGACTAACCCTACGCATCGCCGAGATCAAGCACGACAGTAGCGCACGGCGAGGAGCGTGCAGAGCAGGAGTCCAATCGAGACGACGAGCCAGCGGACCTTTTTGGGGCTGACCCGCCGCGCCAGCGATGCGCCACCAAATCCCCCGACAATGGTTCCACACGCCATGACGAAGGCGGCTCCGAGGTCGACCTTGTCGCGAGCCAAAAACACGACCGCGGCCGCCCCATTGACGCCTGCGATGATCACGCTCTTCATCGCGTTGAGCTCGTGAATCGTCATGTCGCCGAGCAACGCCAGGATGGCCAGGGTCACGATCCCAATGCCGGCCCCGAAGTAGCCGCCATAGATCGCGATGAGCGCGAGCCCGAACCCGACGACGACCACGCGAGCGCGGCTCTCCTTGGCGCGGGCCTTCGCACGCTCCCACAGCACATCCTTGACGATCAATAGAATCGTCGCCGAAAGCACGAGCCACGGCACCACGAGCTCGAACACCCGCGCGGGCGCCAGGAGCAGCGCGGCCGCGCCGAGCAGGCTCCCGACGCTCGCAGGCAGCACGAGGAGAAACGCCAGGCGGCGCCGTGTGCCGAGCTCGCGGCGATAAGCCCAGGCGGCAGCCAGCCCACCGGGCGCATGGGCCACGGTGTTGGTGGCACTGGCAAAAACGGGTGGGAGCCCGAACGCAAGCGCTGCAGGAAACGAAAGGAGCGAGCCGCCACCAGCAACGGAGTTCACGGCGCCCGCGAACAACGCAGCGGTGAACAGAAAGAGGAAGCGGGCGAGCTCCACCCGCGCATTTATCCGCTTGGGAGCCTCTTCGCCAACATCTCGCTGATGACGCGCTGAAGAGTCGCGATCGAGACGGGCTTTTCCAGCGTCTGATTGTCGATATGCTCGAGGTATTTGCGCTCGTCTTCGGTGAACGCTCCACCCGTGATGAACACCAATCGCTTCGCCTGCTCGGGGTGCGACGCCACGAGTCGGCGGTGAAACTCGACTCCCGTCATGACCGGCATCATAACGTCGCACAGAATCACGTCGAACTTTGCGCCTTGCTCGATCTGGTCGAGCACTGCGTGGGCCTGCTCGTTCACGAACACGTCGTGGTCGGCGCCCAGGGCGCGTTTGAGGGCGCGACCGCCCAGCTGCTCGTCTTCGATCACCGCGATGCGCGCTCGCATTGGCAAGCCGCTGGGGGCTCGCGTCGAGAGGCGCGACCGCATGGGCTCACCCGCAGCGCTCAGCCAGACTCGAAAAACCGTTCCCGAGGTCGAGCTGCTGGTCGCCGTGATCTCGCCACCAAACCCTGCCACAATCGCCTGAGACACGCTGAGACCCATACCCGTCCCGGTTCCAACGGGTTTGGTCGTGAAGAACGGATCGAAGATGCGTTCCAGATCGTCGGACTGGATGCCGCTGCCGCTGTCGGCAATCTCGACCACCACGCGTCCGTCGTGAGCCACGAAGGCGCTCACTCGCACTTCGTTCTCGTCGGCTTTCCCGGGCTCGATGGCCTGCGCAGCATTGACGAGTAAGTTGATGAACACTTCCTCGAGCCGCGCAAAGTTGCCCCACACCGCGGGGACGCCGGCGAAATCGCAGCTCAAGCGCGCGCGGTGTCGAATCTGATTGTTAACGAGCCGAGTGGCGCTCTCGAGCACGGCCGTTACGTCCACGCTGGAGGGACGCTCGTCTCCGGGATGCGCGAAGGTCTTGATCTCCCTCACCACGTCGGCAACCCGATTGGCACCTTGAAGCGCGTCGTCGAGCGCTTCGTGGGCCTCACGGAATCGCCCGAGCTGCTGGGAAGCGTCCGCCTCGGGCGTGGTCGCCGACGACTCCGCCTCGATCTGAGACAGGACATCCCGAACGAAGTCGATATTCACGACCACTGCGGTCAGCGGGTTGTTGATCTCGTGGGCCACGCCCATGGCCAAACTGCCCACCGCAGCCAGTCGTTCGCCACGATAGAGTTGCTCGCGCAGACGTCGAACGTTGCTCACGTCTCGAATCAGAACCAGCACCTCCTCCCGAGCGGTCGGTGTGACGACCACGTCGAAGTAGGACGACCCGCGAGAGCTAGGCTCTCGATGCTCGAAGGAAACCGTGCCGGAGTCCAGCGATGCGCGCACTGCGCTGCCCAGCTCGTTGGCCAATTCGTTTGCGAACAGCTCATTCATTCGCTCGCCAATCGGGTTCGGTTCGAGCAGGAGTGCTCCTCCGAGCGCGCCGATACGCGCGTCCACACAGACGCCGTCCTTGGTGAAGCGCAGGATCCCATCGGGAACCGATTCGAGCAGACCGCGAAAGCGTTCTTCGCTCCGCTTGAGCTCGAGCTCCGCGCGATGCCGGGCCGTGACGTCGAGTAGCGCGCCGTCGTACCAGAGGACCGCTCCCGCAGCGTCGCGCACCGCGCGTCCAATGTCTCGCATCCAGAGCACACGACCATCTCGGCGTCGCATCGCCGAATCGATCTGGATGACCTCGAGCTGCTCGACCGACTTCTGCCAGGAGTCTCGGTCGGCGGCGTTCATGTAGAAGGTCACGGCATTGATGCCGCGGAGCTCCTCGACCGATCCGCACCCGAGCATTCGAGCGAGCTCGGGATTGGCACGGAGGATCTCGCCCGAGGTGGACGTCCGATACAGGCCGACGGGCGCGTGCTCGAAGACCGCGGCGTCGCTCCCAGAATCGTCCGCGAGCGCGCGGATCTCGGATTCTCGAAGAGGGGTTTGGCCCACCTTCTTGGGATCGTCGCCTGGCATTTTCTTCTCCATGGAACGGCAGATCCCTGGATCAACTTAATGGGGATGCAAATGCTAAGCGATTTCCAATAGATGCGAGGCAACCAATCCTGGCCGTTGGCCTATCTTGCTCCCCTGTTGTTGGTGCGACAAGGTGGAACCTCGAAGGTGCGATCGACTCCGCGACCAAGGTGGGTCTCCCTGGCTGGCGTGCTTGCGTCGATCTCCGCGTGCTCCCTCACGAATCTGGACGACTTGAAGGGAGTGCCGAGCGATGCCTCCATCGACCAGTGCTCGGGGCTCTGTGGGGGAACCGGGGGAAGCGCGGGTAGCTCGGGTGGGGCAGGAGGTAGCGACGCAGCGAGCGGCGGGTTTGCGGGCGCGGACGCGGGCGACGCCGGAGGAGCGAGTGGAAGTGGGGGCGACGCAAGCTCTCCTTGCGCATCCGACCCGAACTGCTCGCAGTGTTGCGTGATGATGAGTGGAGATGGCGCGACCGAATACGTCAAAACGCTCACCGATTGCATTTGCCTAATCACGAGCGTCTGCCAAGGGGTGTGCTCGACCTACTGCCAGAACGGCGGTTCCCCCGACGCAGCTTGCTCGCAATGTCTGGGCGCGAACGAGGTACAAACGTGCATCAGCCAGAATTGCATCAGCAGCTGCAAAGACTATATCGACTGCGTGGCGGGATGCTGAACGGCAGCCAGCATTCCACACGCGGCATGGCGGGACGCGCCACCGGAGTAACGGCGTACGATCGGTGCGCGCAGAACCTGTAGCGCATCCATGAACGCCTTGCGTTCACGATCGTCCGCCCTTCGAAAACCATCCCCCCGCACGTCGTTCACGTCGATGAGGTTGATGCGAAGCGGGAGACCTCCGAACAAGCGCTCGAGCTCGGCGGCTTCCTTGGCATCGGAATTCACGCCGCTCATCAGCACCCATCCGAGCGTCGTGCGCCCCTTGGAAGATGCCGCGTATTGGCGCACGGCATCGGCGAGCTCCTCGAGGGGGACGCGACCCGCAACGGGAAGCAAGCGCTGGCGCCGCTCGGCAATGGCGCTCGTCAGTGAAACGATCAGCCGGTAGGGATGACCCTCGGCTGCGTACCGGCGGATTTCCCTTACCAAACCCACGGTCGAGATCGTGATGGCTCGACCGGACACCTTGCCGCAGCACGGATGGGACAGAACGCGCGCGGCCTGGATCACGTTGTCGTAGTTGTGCAGGGGCTCGCCTTGACCCTGGAACACGATTCCCGAAACGCGCCCCGGAGCCTCGTCGCGAACCGCCAGGAAGGCCGCCACCATTTCCCATGGCTCGAGATGACGAGTGAAGCCGAGCCGCCCGGTTGCACAGAAGACACACTGCATCGCGCAACCGACCTGCGATGAGAGGCAAACGCTGAAGCGCCCGGGCCTCTCCAAGGGGATCCGCACTGCCTCGCTCAGGGCACCGTCTGGCGACCGAAACAAGTACTTCACGAATCCATCCGCGGGATCGGTGACCCGCTCGACGATTTCGAGGCGATCGCTGGAGCAGATCCGAGCGACGGCTTCGAGCTTGGCGCGTGCAACGGGACGCCGCGGCGGCCGTGCGCCACTGGGCGCAAACACGGGCGCGATCACTCTCCGAGCTTCATCCGTCGAGAGCGTGACGCCGCTTTGCGCGAGCACGAGCGGCAGCTCGTCCGGCAAGAGTCCCAGAAGGTGCGGCCCAGTCACGCGTGCTCTCTAGCATGGTACGCTCGCCCTCGTCGTGCGTGGGACGGTCCTTTACGTGGGTTTTGCGACCCTGGTTGCGTGCGCTTCCACGCGCCCCGCTCCTCCCACAAAAGGTCCGGTTTCCCCCACGGCTTCATCTGCCAAGGCTCCACGGGGCGACGAACCGATGCCGTCGGCAGCGCCCGAGCCTGCCGGACTGTGGCTTTTGGCGCGGGCGACACGTTCGGGGATGGACGCGCTGGAGCTCCTCGGCGCGCCGGCGCCGATTGTCTCGCCGGCACGCTTCTCCGAACGCGCGCGCGCGGTCGAAGACCTCGTCGATAAGAACGGAGCCTACGAGTTCGCCTGGGTCATCGATTCACCCGAATCCTTGCTGGCACAACGAGCCACCGCAGTCGTGTCGATCCCCCTCGTTTCGTTGACGGAAGCCCGAGCCCGACTGTCAGAAGGTGGGGACGATGGAGACACACTTCGCCGGACCCGGGAGGGGAACTGGCTCGTCGAAGGCGCTCGTGGAGCCTGCGCGATTGGTCGCTCCGTCGGGGCCTCGCCCGCCCGGGCGGTCTGCGCGGGAACGAGGCAGGCGGTCGAGCGACTCGCACCCTACGCCCTTCGTACGCTACCGACTCGGGACTTCCAAGGCGGCTCGGCCGTGCTCGAGCTATTCCCCAGTCGGGCTCTCGAGGGTCGCGAAGACAAGTATTCCCGCCTCGCCCACATGCTAGCGCCCCTCGCGAGTAGAGAGGCGGGTGGCTCGGCCCGCGCGTTCTTCGCTCCGATGTTCGAGACCCTGCTCCCGGAGCTCGCGGATCTCGCCGCTGACACCAAGCACGCCCGTTTCAGCCTCGAAGAAAGCGGGGGCGACTGGAAGGTCTCCGCGAGTGTCGCGCTTTCAGGCACCCGCTCCTGGTTTTCACGCACTGCCGGCAGCGTGGCATCGCAACCCGACGCGCGCGACCTGTTCTTCCGCATGCCGAACGCTTCCACCCTCGCCTGGTTTTCGTCCGGACCGGCGCTGGAGAGGGTCGACGAAGCTCGCACCGCTTTGTCTCGCTGGCTCTTTGCTTATCTCGGTCCGAGCTTTCGCAAAGAGACGGCGGATCTGGTGGCGCACACATTTCTTCCTCGCGCGCCCGTCGCGTTCGCAGAAGGGGATTTCGGTCAGCGCCGATGCGAGCCGGAGCTACAGCGGTCGCTACATCTACGACAAGATGCTGTCGACTTATGGGTGGCACATCGTCGCGTTCCAGGAGCCCGCCTCGCGCTACGAGCCGGAGCTCGACCGAGGCATGCGCGCCTACAACGGCGGCGACCTCAGAAAGTTCGCGTATCAGGAGCTCAGGACTCTGTGCCCCGGGCTACCGAAGATCACTCGCCGCCCGGCCGGGGGCGGACTGCCTCGGGGCAGTGTTCTCTACGAGATGCGGATCCCCGGGAAGTTCTTCGACGACTGCGCGAATCGGAATCAGCCGAGCAGTCGCGATCCGGCTCCGAGCGCGTCCCTCTCGGTGATCCTCGTACCCGAAGGCAACATCACGTGGATCGGATTCGCGGCCGACGAAAAGATCTTGCGAACAGAGCTCGCCACCGTCCTCAAGCACTCGGCCGATACGCTCGCGAGCGACTCGAGTCTCACTTTCGTTCGTGAAGGAGAGGCCAAGCTCGGAGGCTTCGTATCACTCGCAGGCCTGGGTGGGCTCGAACGGTTCTTGACGATGGATCAGTACGTGGCCTACGGACGCGGGTGGCTCGAGGCACGACCGAATCGGGGACGCACTCGGATCCCGTTTCGCCTCGATGTCACCAAAACCACGCTCTCGTTCGCGGCGCATGTGCCCCGGGCGGCGATGGACGATCTGAATCGCTCGAAGATACTGATTCGCGACGCAGAGTGAATTGCCGGCGGATCGCCGGAGAGCTACCGTTCGCCGATGCGACACGCTTACTTGATGTTGACCGCCCTCGCCTTCGCGGGTGCGTGCGGCGGAAAGACGACGCTGGGCGAAGACGGTGGCAGCGGAGGCAGCGGAGCCACCAGCACCGGAGGCAACGGCGCGACGAGCTCCGGTGGCAGCGGGAACGTGGCTGGAACGGGAGCCGTTGCTGGAACGGGAGCCGTCGCTGGAACGGGAGCCGTCGCGGGTTCGGGAGGCGGCGGTGGCTCGAGCTCCATCTACGACAAGGGCAATCAGGTCTGCCAGGTCATGGCTCCGCTTCCCTGCGCGGTCGTCGATTGCAAAAACCAGCTCAAACAATCGATCGACGAATCGCTCGCTCAAGGGTGCGCCGCCGAGCTCGAAAAGGTCCTCGACTGCGCGCTTCAGTTTCCCATGTCGTGCGACGGCGCCGGTCCGGGTGACGGCCCAGCGCTCGCCCCTCAATGCACGGACGCTGCGCTCGCATTGAACGAGTGCTTCGGACCACAAATGTCGTGCTCTGGATTCGGGGGCGGCAACGGCTGTGGCCTGAGCTGCGACGCCTGGGGCGTCACTTGCACGGCGTCCCCCGCAGGTCTGTCCTGCACTTGCGACTACGGGCCGAAGGCCGGGATGCAGTTCGCCCTGGAGCAGAACTGCAGCGCGGCGAGCTGGCAGGACGCCGTGACCAGCATCTGCTCGTGATCAAGCAGTGCGTCGAATGACGTGATAGCCGAACGGCGTCTCGATGACTCCGCTCGTTGCGCCAACGGGCAAGCCAAACGCGGTCTGCTCGAACTCGGGAACCATCTGTCCTTTTCCGAACGAGCCGAGATCGCCGCCGCTCTTGCCAGATGGGCAGTCCGAGTGCTGGCGAGCGAGATCTGCGAAGTCGGCTCCGCCGTCGATCTTCGACTTGATCTCCGCGATCTCGCGAGAAGCATCGTCCTTGCTCCGCTGCGCCGTGGAGCGCATCGACCCCGCGTACATGAGCAGAATGTGTGAAGCTCGAACCTGGTCTGCCATGATCTCCTCCAGGCTCGTGCCTACCATCGATGAGCCCGAGAAGGGAAGCGTGTCACGCGTCCTTCAGGCGGAGCGAACCGATGTAGTCGCGCTTTCCGAGATCGACACCGTTGTGACGCAAGATCGCGTAGGCCATCGCCACGTGGAAGTAGAAGTTCGGGAGCGCCATTTCCATCAGGTAGTCCTCGCCCTCCATCACCTGGCCTTCGAGGAACGGCAGAGCAATTCGGCGCTTGTCCGCGGCATCGAATGCGCTCTGCTTCAGCGACCCGAGGTAGGTGATGCAGGTCTTGATGCGCTGCCGGAGCTCCGCCATGGTTTTTTCCGTGTCAGGATGAGCGGGCGCCTGCTCTCCGGCGAGGCGCGCGCCCAGGAATTTCGCCGCGTCGCACGCCGCCTGAACTTGGCGGGACAGTTGGTACTGATCGGGCGCAAGCCGCGCGCTCACCAAGGTGTCCGGATCGAAGGACTTGGTCTTGGCGTACTCGCCCGCCTTTTCCAGCCAGCGGTCGAGGTTCTCCAGCATCTTTTGGGGCTGAAACACGGACTGATCGTAAATGGACATGACTGCCTCCGGTTGGGGGCGGGACCTAGTGCCGGCGGATCGAAAACGGAAGCTAGCGCCAGCTCAAAAGCACGTTGTTGTCGTGGGGCTGGCCGATCGAGCGGGCTTTTTCCCCTGCGATGATTTCGTAAGTCGGACCGCCACCGCAGGTCACCGTCTTCTGTGCGGGGGAGGTTTCGGCCTTGGTGCAGCCCGCGGGCAGCGCGCCTTCTTGTACCGTTCCGTGCACCGGGGAGCGCGCGTTCACCACCAGCCCCACATGCGGGAGCGTGACCGCAACGTGGCCCGAGGCGCTGACCACACGGCCGCCGCCCGCCGGTGAAACCGATGCCAGGCGGAGTGTCACCGCGGGATTCGCATCGTCGTGCCCATCGTCCCGATTCGTGATGTCCACGCGATCGGAAACGTCGAACACGCTGACCCCATCGCCGCACTGGACGGTCGTGCTGCGCACGGTCGGCGCACCCTGAACCCAACAGTCACCGAGGAGGGACTGATTGGTCAACGTGAGCGCGCTCGCTCGGCCCACGGACTGCACCCGAATGCCGAAATGATTCAACGGACCATCGCCTCGATTGAGGATCGTGAGCGGTCCGTCGAATCCGTCGGGCAATCGGACCACGACATCCGCGCCGAGTCCGTTGCTTCCACCTTGCCGGGCAACCGTCACCGTCACGGCCCCCGCCGCCGTCGCGGTGGTGCGAAGGTTTTGTGCTAGCTGCGCCTGGGCGGACGCATCTTGATCGTAGCCCGCGTACACGAACGGCGCGAACTCGACCTCCACCTTCCCGGAAGCACTTCGATCGACGATCACGTTGCCATATTGCACGTCGATGTTGACCGGAGCGCCCGGTGCGCGATCGAGAGCTTGGGGCGCAGAACGTGCGCCGACGAACTCCTTCAAGCTCTTGCCCGTGCAATGGACACCGGAGCCGTCCTCGATGCATCCGACGTCGCATCCGATGAGCTGAGAACAAACCGCGAGACCGAGCAGAGTAACGAGCGCCTTCATCACCGCGGATGCTAGCACCGGTCACAGCTGGCGAACGAACCCGTCGAACCCCTGCTTTTTCAGCTGAACGAGCGCGCGCCGGGCGTTCGCGGGCCGATCGAAGACCCCGGCGATGACGCGGAACCACCCGTCCGTTCCGCGGCTCCACACCCGAGCTTCCGGAATCGAGCAGGGCAAGCAGGCTTGCCAAAAGAACGGATGCTCCACGTGCAAGCCTCGCCGCTCGGCTCGCTCCACGAATCGGTTTGCGTGGCTTTCGGAGCGTGAAGCAAACAGCTGGAGAGTGAAGAGCTCCACCGGTTCGTCCGCTGGCACGCTGCGTTTCGGAAAGCGACGCGCCACGACCGAAAGCGCTCGTTCCAGGTCGACTTCACCCGGTAGAGTGATGATGTAGGTGCGGGGCCCTCGACGAAGCGTCAGCCAGAAATCGAGATCGTCCACGCCCTGCTCGATCTTCACGAAAGCGCCCGGGGGCAAGAGACTGTCGAAACGCCTCGCGATCGCAGCGAAGGTGCGTGCGTCGTGCTCGTCCCAGCCGCCGACGCCGGCTCCGTCGTGAAATCCCATGCTGACCACGGAGACCTCCAGGCGTCGCGATGACCCACCCCAGGCGTAGCTGTCCGCCAACGCGGGAAGCGTGGTGAGTAACAGTGACAGTCCGCCCAGCGCTCCGATCCCTCGCATCGCGAGAATCAAAACGCCTAGCGCTTGGGTTGGATTCCTAGCGCCGCGAGTGTAGCGCGCGCAGCGCTTCGACTCGGCTCCGCATCGAAAGGCGCTCGGGGAAAGACAGCTGCGACGGGGATCCCGACCACGCTCTCGAGCTCCCTGGCGTTGGTCGTCGTGGAAGCGTCGCGAACCTCGGGTTCGCTCAGCACGACCGCGTCCGCCTTCAAACCCGCGGCACTGGCAGCTCGGATGGTTGCCCCCAGGTCGTGCAAAACCCCCAGTCGATCGGGCGCCACCAGGAGTACTCGTGCCGGGGCGAGCTGGAGCACCAGATCCAGATTGGTGATCCCGACAAAGAGTGGCGAAAAAAGCCCGCCCGCGGTTTCGATCAGATCCGGAGAGTACTGGTTGGCGAGCGCGACAATTTCAGCCAGGTCGATGGTTTGGTCGTGCCTCTGCGCGGCAAGATGAGGGGAAATCGGTTCGGCGAACGAATACCGAGCCGGGAGAGTCGTGCCGGCACGCGAGAGCGCACCCGTATCACCGCCACCGGACTCCACCGGCTTCCACGCCGATGCGCCGCTTCCCATTTGCGACAGAAGCGCACACGTGACGTGGGTCTTGCCCACCTCGGTGCCCGTACCGACGACGACGATCCTCACGCCGAGGCAACTCTATGCTTGGCGGTCAGGTCCAGGCAAGGAGCGGGAACTTCTTCTCCGGCTTGGCGAAAAAGCTTCCCTGCATCAGATCGCAGCCGATCTGCCGGAGCGTGTCTCGCTCTTCGGGTAGCTCGACTTCGGAGGCAATCACGTTGATGTCGAGCTCGTCACAAAGGTCCATCATGGTTTGCAGAACGCGCTTCCGCACCACCGAGGTCTGGATGTCTCGCACCAGCCCCGAGTCGACCCTCGCAAAGTCGGGTTCGAGGCGCGACAGACTTCCGAGCCCCGACGCCCCTGCGCCCAGATCGTCGACCGCAATGCGATAGCCCATGAACTTGAGAATGTGCACGCGTGCTTCGAGATCCGAGAGCGCTTCGAACTCCGGGCTCTGGTTGATGGCGAACACGACCCTCCGCGCATGCGGAGCGAGTACACCGCCTTCGCTCGCGAGCTCCGGATCGAGAAGGTCGTGAGGCCAGAGATCCAGCACCATCAATGGCCGTTGGGGACCCTCTTCGAGCGCAGCCGCAACTTCGACCCGAACCGCGCGTCCGAGATCGATCTCCCGGCCGACGCGACGCGCCGCTACACCGAGCTCCCCAGAGCTCCGAAAGGTCGGCTCGGCGCTTCGGAGCAGAGCCTGGTAGGCAACGACTCGGCTGCTCCGAACGCTCACGATGGGCTGGTACGCGAGCCAGAGAGAAGCAATCGCGCGATCGACCCGGGCGGCCAGATCGTCGGAGTCATTTGGGTCGGGACTCGGGGGAGCGGCAACGGTTGGGCCGTTGGAGATGGGAATGGGACTTGCTCGCCCACCACGGACGGTAGCCTCGATCGCCCGCTTCAGGTCCGCAGGAGCAATCGGCTTGCGCAAGTAGTGAACAGCGCCGAGCTCGACGGCCTCGGTGGCCGACTCGACTCCGGGCTGTCCGGTCATCAGCAGCACTGGGATCTTCACATCGTACGCCTGCAAAAGGCGCAACAGGTCCGTGCCCGATGTTTCTGGCATGCAGATGTCGCTGAGGATCACGTCGAACGACCGCTCGCGCAAAGCCTCGATGACGGCGCTGCCGTCCGTGACCGTGCGTACGCCGAAACCTTCGTTCTTCAGGATGCGCGCGATCGAGCGACACACGAGATCGTCGTCATCGGCAACCAGCACCTCGATGCGCGACCCCGCGGGGGGCGCGGGCGTCGTTCGGGGCGGCGGAACGGTCGCGGATTCGGGAGAGCAAGTGGGGAGCATCGCAGTCCCATCCTGTGCAACCACCATTCCATCTAAAAATGCCGAGGAAACTCCTCCGTGTCAGGTCCACAGCACCGCTTTGCGGTCAATGCAGACCTCACTGGCAAGCGCCGACCGACCAAATCGATTCAGTGCTGTTGGGATCGTATGGGCAGTCGGCGACCATCCAACCCGTCGGTACGCACGGATAGCCACAGTGTTCCCAAACACCCCCGAAGGCACCTGAGAAACACGTCGACCCGCTGCTCGGAGGCGTGTCGGGACATGGGGAGGGGGGATTCGTTCCTTCCGGCAAGTACCAGCCAGAATCCGGCTGACAGTAGAGGCCCGTGCCGGGACAGGAGTCGTAGGGCTGATCGCACGGCGCATGAACGCCCAGCGTCCAGTAGCCCACGCTGTTGCAGACGAACACGAAGCTCTTCGCGCCGCTCTGGCACTTGATGTCGTAGGTGCAGCTCTGGCCGTCGCTCGTGCAGGGCTCGAATCCGCTGCTGGGAGGATCGCTCGGACAGGTTCCGATGCCGCCGCTCCCCGCCGCTCCGCCGACTCCTCCAATCCCGCCGGTCGCACCCACACCACCGCTGCCACCCGATGCGCCGACGCCCCCGCTCCCACCAGCGCCGCCGGAAGCTCCTGTCGCGCCTGTGCCACCTGTGCCAGCGCCCCCGCTTCCATCGCTGTTCGTGTTTCCACCGCAAGCCAGCAAGGAAACCGAAGCGAAAGCGCTGATCGTCATGACGTAAGGAGCCTGGATCCGCTTGCGTCTTTTCATCGGGGCAGCCCAAAGCACGAGACGTGCCACCGGCTCGAGATCCTCTACAATGAGCGGCGTCTTGTCGGTGCCGATCCTCGCCCGAATCGTGGTGGAGACCTTGCGCATCTGTGTGCCCACGGTGCTCGAAGCATCCACGGGCCGGGGCGGCGAGATGGATCTCTACGACCAGCGCATCGACGAGTGGTCTCGCCGACTGGTCGGTTTCGCCGACATCAATCTCATGGTCACCGGACAGGAGCACGTCGCCCCGGGCGAAGCGTTCGTGGTGATGAGCAATCACCAATCGCACTACGACATCATCGTGCTCTTCCGCGCGCTCCAGAATCGGATGCGCATGGTGGCCAAGAAGGAGCTGTTCAAGATCCCGGTCTTCGCGGGTGCCATGCGTGTGGCCGGGTTCGTCGAGATCGACCGCCACGATCGGCAGCGAGCGGTGCAAGCCCTTCAGGGCGCGATCGACGCCCTCGCCGCGGGCACCAGCATCTGGATCGCTCCGGAGGGCACCCGCAGTGAGACCGGCGAGCTCGGTCCTTTCAAAAAAGGCGGCTTTCACCTGGCACTCGACTCGGGCGCTCGCATTCTGCCGGTCACATTGAGGGGTACGCGGGAGATTCTTCGCCCTCACGACTGGCGCGTCCACGCAGGTCGCGAGGTCCACGTCACGATCAGCGAGCCGATTGATCCCAAGGCGTACGGCAAAGACCGGCGGGAAGAGCTCATGCAAGCGGTCCGGGAAGCGATTGCACGGCCCCTCAATGCATCGAGACCATGAGCCCGATCCAGATCAGCATGAAGATGACGTTCAGGCCGAGAATCACGGTTCCTACGATCCCCAAAATGCGACCTGCCGTCGCTAGCCCATCGGGATCGATGCCATGGATCATGCACACGTCGCGATAGGTGTTGCCCTTCTTCCAGGCGAACGGCGCACACAGCTGACAGACGACGATCCCCAGCACTCCCAGGATGAAGACCGTCGTGGCATCGCTCTTGGTCGCACCCGGCATGTCGGCCACGACGGGCATCGCGTGCTCCCGAATGGGCGGGGGGATGAAGCGCGGATCCTGCACGCCCTCCAGCCTACAACAGCTTCCATGCTTCCAGCTTCCCGATCGCGCTGATTGCCGGAGCAACCCCGACACTCGGCGCCTCTCGGTGTATCATCGACGGATGAGGGCTCACGTCGTCGGACTCGTCCCACTCGCGCTCGCCATCGCCGCGTGCGGAAGCTCGGACGATGGTGGCGCATCGAACACGGGTGGCGCGGCGGGCTTCGGAGGATCGGGAGCGATCGGTGGAACCGCAGGCTGGCCGGGAACCGGCGCCACGAGCGGTGCCAGCGGCGCGGGGAACGCAGCGGGAACCGGCGGCAGCGAAACGGGCGGCACGGGAGGCAGCGCGACGAATCCGATCTGCCTCGGGTCACAAGCGGGTGCGTACTGCGGCGACGACGAAATGCAGGATGCCGATCCGGACACGCTCTACGACTGTCCTGGCGCAAATCAGTCGCCGACGAGCTCCACGTTCTGCGAAAGTGGCTGCGTCGTGGAAAACGCTGGGACGCCGGATCACTGCGCACTTCCGACATCCGGCGACAGCTACCGACTGCCGTGGCCGCCCGGCATCACGATGAAGCTCACCCAAGACTGCAACGACTCTTGCTGCGGTGATCACATCAACGACGACGGCTACGCCTGGGATTTCGCCAATGGAGGCGCCTTCACCGTGGTCGCCGCGCGCAGTGGCACGGTGACTCACCTCAAGATCAATTCGACGAACGGTTGCGGCTCGAGCAGTTGCGTGGATGACGCCAATCTCATCGTGATCGACCACGGCGACGGAACAGCGGCCACGTACCTTCACCTTCAAGGAGCGAGCCTGGCATCGGGAGTCTCCTGCGGTGCCACGGTTCAGCGCGGTCAAGCCCTCGCCACCGCGGGCACGACCGGCTGGTCCACGGGCATCCACCTGCACTTTCAGGTGGGTCAGGTTCACGCCGGTGCCGCAACGTGCGAATGCGGTGCCGCCGGAACGGGATGCTCGAGTGGCTCGGTGCCCTGGTCGAGCTTCTGGTCGACTCCTCAAAACCCAACGCTCCAGATCGCCTTCGACGAGTGGCCGGAAGCTTCGTCCTGCGCAGACCGCAGGATCACGATGCCTGCGTCACAGAACCAGTGAGCTCGGGCTCGGTCGCGTTCGTCAGCGAACCTTTCAGTACAGCGCTCGAAATCGATGCCCTCACGGAGTGGGCAAGACTCGAAGCTTCGCAATCTTCCGGATCATGTGATCGAGCCCCATGATCTCGACGTATTCCCTGCCGACACGATATCGATATGCGCGACCCACGTCGCGCGCCACGAGCCAAGCTTCCGCCTGCGGATAGCGCCTCCGAAAGGCCGCCAAGCCCGCGCCCCCGAAGCTCGAAGCGGTCCACTTGCACTCGATCGCGACGGGAGATGCACCGCGGCGTGGGAGCACGAAATCCACTTCGTGCCCGCGCTTGTCGCGCCAATACCGCACGTCCGCTCGCCCGAACCGAGAGTGGAGCTCGTTCAGCACGTAGTGCTCCCACAATCGACCTAGATCCTCCGGACGAAGCGTGGCCCACCCCCGCAGCGCACAAACGAAACCCGTATCGAACCCATACACCCGCGGCGCGCTGACGATCTCCGTGGCCCGACGCGTCGAAAACGGGCGAATCACGTGGGCAACCCACGTGGCCTCGAGGACTGCGAGGTAGTTGGAAATGGTTGGCCGACTCACCTCGCACTCCCGTGCGAAGCGTGACGCGTCGAAGATGCCTCCGCTCTGGGCAAGGGTGAGCTCGAAGAATCGCTGAAACGACGCGCGCCTCTCGATGCGAAAAAGCTCGACCACGTCCTTTGCCCAGAACGCGTCGACCCATTCCTGAAAGTCTCGCTCTGGAAGCTCACGAGACAGGAAAAGCTCGGGCAACCCACCGTGGAGCAGCCGATGCTCGAGGTCGAAGCTCGAGAACGCATCGAGATCCGTGGAGCACATGGGCGTGAGCCAGACGTCCCGTTTTCGGCCCGCCAGCGTGTCGCGAAATTTCTTCGAAGCGTGAAGGGTCGACGAGCCGGTCGCGAGGATGCGTGTCGACGGAAAGTGATCCGCTGCGATCTTCAAAAGCTCGGAAGGGTTTTGAAGTCGATGCACCTCGTCCAAAATGATGCGCCGGGCGCCAACCCCCTCCAGAAACGACTCCGGATCGGCGAGCATGCGGCGCACGCGTGGAAGCTCGCAGTCGAAGTACTCGACCCGAGGCAAGCTCTGGCAAAGGACGGTCTTACCCGAGCGGCGAACCCCGCTGAGCCAGACGATTCGCCGCTCTTTCCAAGCGCTTTCCAGCCGTTTTTGCCAAAATCGGCGCGGGACCATTCGCAGACATACTTGCAAATAGTGCTACTAAACGCAACCCTACCTGCATGGAGTCCCGCGAGCACCCGATTCCGCTCGCAACCGCCCTGCCTGCGCGGCCGACGACGGCGGGTTACCATGAGGCGTCCCCATGACCCAGCCCTCCGAGTCCCCGACCCACCCGCTCGGCGCCGACAAGCTCATCTGCGACGACGGTGAGCCGATGGAGTCCGCGCGCCATCGGCAGCAGATGACGGTGCTCATCGAGTCCCTCGAGCACGAATGGCGCACGCGCGACGACTTCTACGTCGGCGGAAACATGTTCCTCTACTTCAGCGAGACCCAAACGCGAAAGAACGACTTCCGCGGTCCGGACGTGTTCGTCGTGATGAACACCACCCGGCGCGAGCGCAAGGCGTGGGTCGTTTGGGAGGAAGACGGGCAGGCGCCCGACGTTGTGATCGAGCTTCTATCCGAATCCACGGAGGCCATCGATCGGGGCGACAAGATGCGCATCTACGCCCGCGCGCTCCGCGTTGCGGAGTACTTCCTGTTCGATCCGTTTTCGGGAGTCCTCGAAGGCTATGAGCTCGATCCGCTCCACGCTCGGTACGTGCCGAAGCAACCGGACGAGCTCGGGCGCGTGCGGTGCGAGCGGCTCGGGCTCCACCTCGGCGCGGTCGAGAGCACCCTCTGGAGCGTGACCGCCCGCTGGCTCCGCTGGCTCGACGAACGCGGCCGCGTCTTGCAGCTCCCTTCAGAAGCCTTCAGCGCCGAAACCGAACGCGCCAACGCCGAAGCCGAACGCGCCAACGCCGAAGCCGAACGCGCTCGCCGCTTGGAGGCGGAGCTCAGAGCGCTCAAGGGACGCTGAGCCGACGTATCGTTGCAGTGACCGCGGAGATACCATTCCGATCCCTCCACTCAAACTGCAAGTCGAAGCGCCGCTGATTTCACAAATCCATTTTTTCGCGACTGATTGAGCTTGCCGAACTTCAGAGTTCGCCCTGAGCAGACGCTCGTTCAGCTCCAGCCGCGTTTCACCCGCTGAGCTCGGCCCCCGAGTAGATCTCGTCGACGTTGAGCTTCACTCCGCCGTGTTTGATATCCACGGTGGCGCCGCGCCTGGCCTCCGTTCGTGTCCAGACGCCAGCTTCGCCTCGCTCGAACACTTCCACGAGTCGTTCGCGGTGGGACACGAGAACGACCACGTTCAGGCTCGGGATGCGCTTGTAGTGCTCGGGCTTCTCTCCACGATCGTAGTCCTCCGTGGAATCGCTGGTCACCTCGACAACGAGCGCTGGATTGGTGATCGTGGTCTTGCTTTCTGGATCGTACTCGTAGGGCCCACAGACGACGGTCACGTCCGGGCCAGAACCCGTACCGAGAGATCCGAGCTGTGCACACGGCAGGTACCGCCGCGGAGCGAGTTCGTGAGTGAGGAGCCAATCGCCATGGAGAGGGCCGCGTGCTGCGGCGTTCCACCAGCCATCGCGTAGATTTCGCCCGCGAGGAATTCGTGCCGTATTGGGCTGGATCGTTCCAGCTCGACATATTCCTCGAAGGTATACCGATGAAGTCTCGGCGCGTCCGTCACGTCCGAAGCTTAGTCTACACTCGCTCGCGAGCAAGGAAAGGAAAGGGCGCGCTACGCCGCCTTGCGTCGCTTCGGAACGAACTTGCGATCGAAGATGCGGATGCGCCGGATGAGCAAGTCGAGGAGGAACACGATGATCGCCGCGAGGATGAAGCGACTCCAGAGCTGCTCGTAGTACGTGATCTTTTCGCCGCCGGGATCGAAGAGGTCCTTGGGTGGCGGATCGAGCTTGCCACCTCCGGCTGCGGCGGCGCGTTCCAGGCGATCGACGTCGGGCTCGAAGCTCGCGTACTCCCGGGGGTACGGATTGGAGACGTGGCCGTAGGAGACGCCGACGCTTTGGCTCTGGCCCTTCTTGTCGGTCTTGATGTGCTCGGCCCGGAGCAGGAAGGAGCCGTACTTTTCCAGCTGGAAGTCGGCTTCGTACCGGCCGGGCGCGGTCTGGCGCATGGGCACCGTCTTCTTCGCGCCGCCCGGCTCGGGGCCGATGATGTTGAGCTTCGATTCGATGTCGTTGTCGAATCGCTCGTCGAGGGTGAACGCGTCGACGACGGCGTGAACGTGATCGCCCACGACCTCCGTCTTCATGTCGAGCTCGCGGCGATGCTTGGATCGCATGTGCTCGCGCACGAGCTGGCCCCAGAACTTGCTGAAGCCCGGCCAGCGGAGCCAATCGACGGCCCAGAGGTTCTTCACGTCGCTGGTCCACGCCAGCGTGTGACCGAGCCCGACGCGCCTGCGCGCGAGGATCGGCTCGCCGCGATCGCTCGCGAGGATGAGCTGCGCGGGCGGTTCCTTCATCTGGGTCGCGACGTAGCCGTGCAGGAGCGGGGCGGACTCGACCGCAATGCCCTTCAGGAAGTCCGCGTGAGTGATGACCTGAACCGGGAACCACTCCTCGACCGCGGCCTGACGGGCGATCATCTCCGTTTCTCGCGTGAAGATCTTCGGGAAGGGCGTTCGGGTCCGGCACCTGGTGGTAGCGACCGCCGCCGGTGTCGGCCAGCATGCGAAGCAGCTCGTGGTCGGCGCCTTCGCCGAGACCCACCGTGGTCACCGTGATGTTCTCCGCGATCATCGCCTGGACGAGATCCTTCAGACCCTGGGTGGGCGCGCGCCGTCGGTGAGGAGGATGACGTGCTTCTTCCGCGCCTGCTGGACCGAGATGTCCTGGTAGGCCACGTCGAGAGCCGGGAAGATTTCCGTGCCGCCGCCAGGCTGAATGCGAGCGATCTCGTTCTGGATGCGAGTGCGATAGCGCGCCGGCTGAAACTTCACGTAGCGGACGGGCGACGAGTCGAACGCGATGACCTCGATCAGGTCGTCGCCCTCGAGGGTGCTCACCGTGGCCTTGCAGGCGGCCTTCGCCATCTCGATCGGCAGGCCCGTCATGGATCCCGAGCGATCGATGACCAGCGCCATCGCGACGCTCGGCATGTCTTTCCGGCGTTGGCTGTCCATGCGCACCGGCAAGATCCGCTCGATGGTGGTGTGGGCCCAGCCGCCGAGGCCGTAGCCGGCTTCGCCGCCGGCGAACAGGAAGCCGCCGCCGAGGTCGCGCACGTAACGCTCGATGAGATCCTGACTCGCGATGCTGACCGCTTCGTGGGGAACGTCGCTCAGGATCACGAAGTCGTAGCGCTCGAGCTCCTTCACACTCCCGGGAAATGCGCTCGGAGCGCGCACGTCCACGTCGAACTGCTGAGCGTTGAGCGCGCTGGTCAAGTACGACGCGCGCTGGGGCTGTCCCTCGACGTAGAGCACCGTCGGCCGGCCCGGAACGTCGACCGTGGCGGCGTACTGATTGTTCTCCTTGAACTTGTCCTGCTTGATCTCGTCGAGCTTGAGCGAGTAGGTGACCTGACCGCCCACGCGCACGATGCTCTTGAACTTGACCTCGTTCTCCCCGGGCTTGAGATCGATCTCGCGCACCCCGTCAAGGCCGTTCAGCGCTTCGCCTTGATACAGGCGGGCCTTCGCGGTCGTGGTGCGGCTGGAGTACACGTTCGCGGTCACGTCGAAGGGCTGGCCGATGTCGACCTTCTCCGGCACGTGCATGTTGCGAAGCGCGACCTCGCCGGGTGGCGGGCGTCGATACGGAATCGCGTACACCTTCACATCGAAGCCCCGGGCGCGGTTGGCTTCGGCCAGCACGTCGCCGTCGGTCTCGACGCCGTCCGTCATCACGAGCATCCGCTTCAGGTAGCCTGGCGGGAACACGCCGTACGCGAGCTGCATCGCAGCCTGGATGTCACTGCCGGCGCCGGGCTTTTCGACTCCGATCTTCGTGAGCGAGTCGATCGTCCCTTTGCGAAGCTCGTTCAGGTCTGGAACGACGGGCTTTCCGCCTTCTTCCTTCATTTCGACGAGGCGCGGGCGCTTCGCGAACGCGATGAGCTTCACGACGTCTTCGCTGCCCCGAGCGTCGATGGCGGCTTGGACGGCCTTCTGCGCTTCTTCGATGGAAGGATCTTCGACCGAATCGCTCACGTCGAGCAGGATCACCGTCGCCACCTTGGACGTCTCCGCGGTGCGAGCGAGGCGCGCGAGCCCGAGAGCGAGGAGCGCGATGAACGCCACGCGCAAGATCACCCCGATGACACGCTGTTGCCAGGGCAGATCTGCCAGCGATCGGCCGATGATGAACAGGAGAAGTGGCGCGAGCAGGATCAGGCCGAGCGTCTTCGGCTCGAGGAGCTCGTAGGTCTTTCCGTCCTTCACCCATTTGAAGGCCGACACGCCGGCGCCGAGCACGTAGTTCTGGTACGCCCAGAACAGCCCAATGCCGACGAGGGCAACGAACACGCCCCACAGGATCTTTCTCGCGCGCGGGCTCATACGGTGAGCCTCCGATGGTACGTGATCCACTCGAGGGTCGAGAGGATCGCTGCCGCGATGAGCAGATAGAGCCACAGCTCGCGACGCATTCCGGGATCGAAGCCCGCCGGCATCACGGCTGGCTTGCCACCGAGCTCGAGCTTTTCGACCGGCGTGATCTGGCTTTCCTCGAGGTTCGAGAGGTTCGCGGCGAACATGCTGGTCACCGGCTCCGGCTCCGCTTTCACCGTGAGCTCGTAGAAGCCTGCCTGATCCCCGAGATAGACCGCACGCCCTTCCTTGATGGGAATGCTGTGAATCTTGCCATCGGGGCCCTTCAAGCGTGGCGATCTCGGGACCACTCGGCGCTGGAATGTTCCACACGTTTCCGGTCGTGAACGACGACACGTAGCTCGTGTCTTCTTCAATGAAGTCGTTGATGGTGTTCAGGACGAAGAGCGGCCACGCAACGCGCAGCACCATGTCGCTGTCCCGGGGATCGAACCCGAGCTCCACGAACTTCTTGCCGCTCCTGCGCCCGGTGACCAAAAGTGGTCCGAGCCCGCTCGCGCCAATGACTCGGTCCTCTTTCTCGGGCTTGAGCGTGAAGCCCTGCGCGACCTGGATGTCCCCCATCACCATCCAGCGCAGGATCGGGTTCTTTTTGTCCCACACGTCGAAGCCGAACATCGAGATCGCTTTGCCGCGCTTGACCGGCGCGCCCTCTTCGGGCGGATTCAGATACAGCGCTCCGCCGCTGTTCGGCGCCAAGGGCGGCGCCACTCCGTCGAAGATCGTTACGTCGAACTGGCCGGACGGCGGATACTTCGACGGAACGACGGAGGTCACGTCGAGGTACTCGTCGAGCAGGAGCGTGGCTTCGAGATAGGTGTTGCCGGGCGTGACCACGAGCACGCGGGCGCGACGCCGCTCGGGCATCAGCGCATAGGCGTGGTCGTCCGCGGGCAAGTCGTCCTTGATGCCCGTCATGCGCTTGATGGTTGCTTCGAGCGTGCGGCTGGCGCCGGCGAGGTCCTTGTAGAAGCGCGGCAAGCGCTCCTTGGGGCCGAGAGCCAGGCGCGTCACGTCGACGACCTGCCCATCACCGACCAGCGTGAGCTCGACGTCCGCGGGCTCGTCGTTGGTGTTCGTGACCTCGAGCATCACCTCGTAGCGGGACTTGTCGAGCGGATAGCGCCGCACGGAAAACTGCGTGATGGCGACGTTCTTGCCGCTCTTGCCCACCGGGACGTAGCGCACCGGGGTCTCGCCGAGGATCGAGGCCCTCCATGATTTCCTTCGGATCGCCGAGAGCGCCGTCGCTGACGACGACGATTTCGGGCTTGGACAGGCCCTGCAAGCTGTCGAGGGCGAAGCGAAGGGCGCGTCGGAAATCTGCGCGCGTATCGGTGGCGTGGATCTGCTCGGCCGCGTGCTCGAGATCCGAGTTCTCGCTGGTCATCGTGGAAAGCGGCGTGATGGCCGCGTCCATCTGGGCGATGAGCATGCGATCGGAGCCACCGAGGCCGCGCACGAGCTTCTTCACTTCGGTCTTTGCTTGTTCGATGCGCGAGGGCTCCACGTCCGTCGCCTTCATCGAAGCGCTGCCGTCGACGAGCACGACGACGCTACGCCCGTGAATCAAGCTGCCCGCGATGCGCGGATCGCCCAGCGCCAGGATCAGCAGCAAGAGCAGAGCGAGCTGAAGCAGGAGCGACAGCAAGCGCTTGAGCCGCGACCAACAGGTCGTCGCCTCCTTGTCGCGCAGGATGCGCTCCCAGATCCGGGAGAACGGCACGGCCACTGGCCGGCGCCGGAGCTTCAGGATGTAGAACAGCACCGTGAGCCCACCGGCCGCGGCGGCGATGGTGACGAGAGTCGCGAAGGGAAGGCCCGCGAAACATCATCAGCGCAGAAAACCTCCCCGCCGGAACACCCGCAGCACGAGCTCGTCGAAGGGCGTGTCGACGTCGGCGACGAAGTACGGCACCTGGTGCGCGGTGCAGAAACGCTCGACCTCTTCGCGGTACTCGTTCCATGCGCGCTCCATGCGCTCGAGGATCTTCGCCGTGACGGTGACCTCGCGCTCGTCGCCCGTCTCGCAGTCGTAGATGCGCACGTCGCCCTTGAGGTTCGGTCGCGCCTCTGCTGGATCGACGATGTGGAGCACGAAGGGCTCGAACTTGTTGTAGCGAAGCACGTTGATGCCGTGCTCGAAGCCGGCCGGATCGTACAGATCGCTGATCAGGACCGCGAGACCGCGGCGCTTGTGCTGCGCGACGAAGGTCTTGAGGCTGTCGCGCAGGTCCGTCTGGCCGTCGGTCTGAACGTTGCGCAGGAACTCGAACACCTTGAAGATGCGCCCCTTGCCGCGCGTCGTCGGCATGCGAGCGACGACCTCGTCGCGTCGCTCGCGACGATCGTCACGCGGTCGAGGTTCGCGAGGCCGACGTAGGCGAGCGCCGCCGCCAGCCGCCGCGCTTGATCGAACTTCTTGCCGTCGCCGAAACCCATGCTGGTCGAGCAATCGACGATGAAGTAGATGCTGAGATCTTCCTCTTCCTCGTACAGGCGCACGAGCAGGCGCCCGAAGCGCTGGTAGACGTTCCAGTCGACGTAGCGGAAGTCGTCGCCGGCGGCGTAGTCGCGGTGGTCGGCGAACTCGATGCCGCTGCCCTTTTTCTTCGTGCGGCGCTCGGCGCGCATGCGTCCCGCGAACACGCGACGGCTGACGATCGCCAGCGTCTCGAGCTTGCGCTGAAACTCGTCGTCGAACAGATCGGCCTTCTCGATGCGCGGGCGTCCCAGGCGCCGCGATACCGGGGCTGCTGCACGCTTGAAGACGTCGAGAACGCCCATGCCGAGCTCGGAGCTACGCCTTCGCCTCGGGAAGCTCGTCCAGGATTTCCTTGATGCAATCGTCGGCTTCGACGCCTTCGGCCTCGCCCTCGAAGTTGAGGAGAATGCGGTGGCGAAGCGCCGGCGGGGCCGACGCTCGCACGTCGTCGATGCTCGCGGCGAAGCGTCCCTCGAACAGCGCGCGGATCTTCGCGGCGAGGAGCACCGACTGCGCGCCGCGCGGCGACGCGCCGAAGCGCACGAAGCGGCGCACTTCTCCGGGGCGTCGGGTCCGTCGGGGTGCGTCGCCTGGAGCAGGCGGACGGCGTAGTCCTGCACGTGGCGCGCGACCGGCACCGTGCGCACGAGCGCTTGCATCGCGAGGATCTCCTCCGCCGAGATGACCGGCTCGAGCTTCGCGTTGTACTCGGTGGTCGTGCGATCGAGGATGCTGTGCAGCTCCTCGCGGCCCGGAAACGGCACGTGGAGCTTGAAGAAGAAGCGGTCGAGCTGCGCTTCGGGCAGCGGATAGGTGCCCTCCATCTCGAGCGGGTTCTGCGTCGCGAGCACGAAGTACGGCTCCTCGATGGTGTACGTGGTGCGGCCGACCGTGACGCGGTGCTCCTGCATGGCCTCGAGCAGCGCGCTCTGGGTCTTGGGCGTCGCGCGGTTGATCTCGTCGGCGAGCACGATGTTGGCGAAGACCGGGCCCTTGCGGAACTCGAAGGCGTGCTTGCCGCCCGAGGTCTCCTCGATCACCGTCGTGCCGATGATGTCGGCCGGCATCAGGTCGGGCGTGAACTGGATGCGCGAGAAGTTCAGGCCCAGGGCTTCGGCGAGCGTGCGCACGAGCATCGTCTTGCCGAGACCGGGCACGCCTTCGAGCAGCGCGTGGGAGCCCGGCGAGCATGCAGGTGATGACGCCGTCGACCACTTCGCGGTGGCCGACGATGACCCGCGCGATCTCTTCGCGCAGCGTGCCGATCTTCGATCGAAACTCGTCGACTTGTTGTTTGGCTTCTTCGTTGTCGGTCATCGTTTACCTGGAGTTCGAACAGTCGGAGGGGGGATCATGCTGGGGGGAAACCGCTGGGTCGGCTGCGCATCGCGCCGCGTCCGGCTCGCCATCGACGGTCGACACGTCGAGTGTCGAATCTCTTACTCCCTGGGCCGGATGAGCTGAAAGTAGCGTTGCACATAGAACCGGTAGCCCGGGGGGATCTGCTCTTCGTTCATCACCTTCTCGGCGACGGTCTTGTAATCCGTGTACACCTGCTTGTAGCCGCGCCCCACGAAGCCGCGCTGGGCGGCACCGTAGATCACCTGGCTCGAGGCAGAGCCCTGGCCGGTGTCGGCGGCTGCGGCGGTCACGTCCTTCGTCGAACCTTTCAGATTACTGGCTTCGCCCTTGAGGTTCGCATCGTGACCGCTGCCGTAGCTGTCGCCGCCTTTTCCGGCCCCTTCGCCGCCGGGCTTGTCCCCGCCCTTGCCTTCGCCGGAGCCCGCTCCGGGCGAGTCGCCCTTGCCGGAGCCGCTGCCACTGCCGGGCATCGGGATGCTCTTGCCGCCCGATCCTGGGGGACCGAGCACGAGCTGACCGTCCTTGCCCATCTTCATGCCCTGGCCGGGCTGCTGCCGCCCTTGCCTCCACCCTGCTGACCGCGCGCTCGCTGCCCGAACTTCATCAGGCGCTGCATGCGCTCCTTTCCGCTCTTGCCCTGCTGTCGCATGAGCTCGCGGAGCTCCTGGAGACGACGACGGAGCTCTTCCTTCTCCTGCTCCGTCATCTCTTCCTCAGCCATGCGGTTGAGGTCTTCGGCCGCGTTCTCGAAGTCTTCGGCGGACGCGCCCATTTCCTTCATCAAGTCTTCGGCTGCCTTGGCTAACTCGCGATCCAGCTTGGAGAGCTGACGCTTGCCACGCTGCGCCTTGTCCTTCTCGCGATCCAAACGCTCGAGCTCGCGATCCTTCTTTTTGAGCAGGCTCTTGTCTTTATCGCTGAGACCGCCGTCCTGCTCGTTCTTCTTCTTGAGCAGGCTCTTCTTTTCTTCTTCGAGACGCTTGCGCTCCTGGTCGAGGCGCTTCAAGCGCTCGTCGTTCTTCTCGCTCGCCTTCTTGACCGCGTCTCGAAGCTTCTGAAGTTGCGCCTTGCTGGGCGGGTTCTTCTTGTCCTTCAGCCGCTCGGCGAGCTCCTTCAGTGCCTTCTCCGCGTCGGGCAGGTTCTTCTGCTTGAGCTGCTCGGCCAGGGGCTTGGAAAGGTCGGCCTTTTCCAGCTCTTGAGCCAGGTTCTTCAGGCTTTCTTCCAGCGCCTCTCGATCCGCGTCGGCGCCCTTCATGAGCTGCCGCTCGAGCTCCTCCATCCGTTTGAAGGCTTCGGTGCGATCGAGCCGTCGCGCGGCAATGTCCTCGATCAACTGATTGAACTTGCGAACCGCGGTTTGAACTTCCGGATCCTGGCTCTTTTGCTCGAGGTCCTTCGCCATGTCTTTGAACAGCTCGATGTCATCCGGGCTCATCACCAACGGATCGAAGCTCTTGTCGGGCGGGAGCAGACGAGTGGTCCGCACTTCCAGAAACGCAATGCCCACGAGGCCCACCACCAGCAATGCGACGACGGGCAGCTCCCGAGGCAAGTGAAACGGCGCCGCACGACGCGGCTTGAGCTCCTGCGCGGTGGCGAGCGCATCTTCGATCGCGGCCTCCATGAGCGGAGTGCGCTCTTCGGTCGGGATCTCCGAGAATGCCAGGGCGCTCGTGATGCGATCGTGAAGCTCGTGGTGACGATCGAGAGCCAGCGCTCCGATGTGACCCGGGCGCGCCGCGAACCAGGCGTGGAGCGTGCCGACGATGAGCGCGGCGAGAGGAACCACACCGAGGTAGAGCAAGGTCTGGATCGTGTCGGCGGCTGGCCGCCACACCTTCACGTAGGTGAGCGCGCCAACTCCGTAGAGCAGCGGCAACGGAAGCAGCCAGAACGCACGCGAGAGGGTGCGATCGAGCCGGAGGCGAAATGCGGTCCAGCGCGCGGCGCTGGCGAGCCGGCTGAGGTGCCGGGTTTCCAGCCGTGGCTTGGCTTTCGGGTCGGACGATTCCACGATGCTCTCGACTTGACGGTTGTAACGCTTGAAAGTTCCGAGCGCTTTCGCCCAGAGGGGGTCCTGTCATGGTAGCGCGGGTGACGCTCGACCACGCCGCTGACGAAGTATCATGATTTCCATTACTTAGCGCGGCGCCTCTCGAAGCCGGTCGTTCGAGCTCATTCCTCTCGGACGGAACGGCGAGGTCCGAGCTTGGCTCCGAATCTTCGGACCCCTCCGCGAGGCTTGACCGGGCAGAGGCCGCTCGGCTGACATGTGCCCTCTCACCTCACCCCGAGGAGCCCCCATCGATGCCCCAAAATGGAAAGACCCTCGTGCTCGTTGCCGACGACGAACCGAGCACACGTGCGCTGGTCACGGGCCACCTCAAGCGCCGCGGCTATCGTGTGATCGAAGCGACCGACGGTGACGAAGCATGGGCGCTCGCTCACGAGCATCTCCCCGATCTGGTCGTGCTCGACGTGATGATGCCCGGAATGAGCGGGTGGGAAGTCTGCCGCAAGATCCGCGAGGCGGTCTCGCTGGCGCACACCGGCGTGGTGATGTTGACGGGCATCGGTGAAAATCTGAATGAGATGACCTCCCCGCTCTACGGAGCGGACGCCTACGTCGACAAGCCCTTCGAATTCTCGATGCTCGACGTCAAGGTCACCGAAACTCTTTCCAAGCGTCAGAGCGGAAAGCTCGGCCGCGGCGGCGGAGTCGAGATCAGCTTGAAGCGCGCCGCTCCGAAGAAGGAAGCGAAGGCGAAGGCCAAGCCCGCCAAGAAGGCGAAGCCCGCCAAGAAGGCCAAGCCCGCCAAGAAGGCCAAGCCCGCCAAGAAGGCCAAGCCCGCCAAGAAGGCCAAGCCCATCAAGAAGGCCAAGCCCATCAAGAGGACGAAGTCCTCCAAGAAGAAATCGAAGCCCGGCAAGAAGTCGAAGGCCAAGACGAAGTCGCCCAAGAAGGCTGCCCGACGGGCTGGCAAGAAGAAGGGCGCTCGTCGCAAGAAGTGACCCGAGCGCCGTTTTTCGAGGTCGCTTCGAGGGCGACGTTGTCGACGCTCAACCGGCGTGCGCGCGGTACGTCGGGATCACGTGCGCTTCCTCGGCAAGCCGGCGCTCGACGTAATCCGCGGGCGGCATCTCTTCGAGGCGGAACGTGATCTGGCGGGTGTGAGGGTGCTCGTCGAGGGTCAGGTATCCCTCGTCCGCGAGAGTGCACAGCATGCCAAAGGTGTGACTGGGCGTTGAGATGGGATGGGCGCCGGCGCTCGGGATGACCGCGTTGAGATCCTTCGCCAAGAATGGCTCTTTGCGACGGTCGGCGTCCCCGAGAAAGTCCTCGCGCAGAGCTCGATAGATCCCGCGAAAGTAGCTCTCGGCGAAGGAGACCCACTCGAGGGGATTTTCGACGGCGAACTTTCCGTGAGGCGGAATGACGGCGCGGACTTCATGAGTCGCAAAGAAGCTCCGGAGCGCGCGGATCGTCAGAAGGTAGCGCTCGTAGGCCATCGAGTAGGTTTGACCGGCGACCGTGAAGATCGGGATCACGAACGCCTGCGTCTCCGGCTTTTCGACGAGCCCCGTGCAGATGATGGTGTCGCCCGGCACCGCGATACCGAGCTCCTCGTCGTAGTAGAGAACGCAATCGAGAGAATGCCCGGGCGTTTCCACGGCCGCGATACCGGGAGGAATGCGGCCAGCGTCCACGAACTCGAGTGCGCGCTTCGGCGTGCGGGAGAAGTAACCGGCGAAGCGCTTGCGAAGCGCGTTGTCGATCATCTGCTCTTCGGAGAGCGAGTTGTATTCGTGAAGACCCCAGTGGGAACGGGTGAGGAAGATCTCGTAGGTCTCGTTCAGAAACGCCGCCTGGGGATGGGTCAGGAAGCGATAGCCGGCGGAATGCAGGTGGATCGGCGCCCGCTCGCCTTCGGGTCGACCGACGTTGGCGATGATGCCGGAGCTTCCCGCATGATCACCATGGCAGTGCGTGACGAACAGCGCATCCAGGCGACGCACGCCGTGAGCCCTGAGCCCGTCGTGGATCTCCTGCACGATGTCGGGACGCGCCGCGGAGCACTCGAACAGGTAGGTCGTGCCTGCGTGCCGGCGCAAGACGAGGTTCACGAGCTTCGGGCTCGGGTAACCACTCGGCACCGAGATGACATCGACCTTGCCAGTGAGGCCGAGCTTCTGGAACGCCTCGGCGAACGGGAGCATCTGCGGGGAAGCTAAGCCGGCGGCGAGCGATGCACAAATCAATCGCGGATCAGGACGCGGAAGTGCGCGCCCAGAACCGCTCGACCGAAGCCCAGTCGTTCGCACGCCCGGCGGGGGGAAGCGCAGCGAGGAGCCTGCGTCCATAGGCCTTGCGGTGAATCCGATCGTCGAGCAAACAGACAATGCCTCGATCGGTTTTGCTGCGGATCAAACGACCGAAGCCTTGCTTGAGTGCGATGGCCGCAGCAGGAACCATCAGCTCGTTGAACGAGCTCTTGCCCTCTTCGTCGAGACGAGCCGCGCGGGCTCGGATGATGGGATCGGAGGGGACAGCGAACGGGACCTTCTCGAGAATCACCAGACGCAGGGCGCGACCCGGAATGTCGACTCCCTCCCAGAAGCTCTGGGTGGCGACGAGAACCGCGTCCCCCTCGTTACGAAAGCGTTCGAGCAAGGTGTTCTTGGGAGCCTCTCCTTGGATCAGTACCTGACCGAGCCTGGTTCGCATCGCTTGCCCGAGTCCTCGAAGGGATCGATTCGAAGTCGTCAGGACGAACGCGCCTCCGCCCGTCAGTCGGATGAGTTTCTCGATGCGCTCGAGCGCCGCTTCCTGAAAGCCGAGAGCGCGAGGCTCTGGAAGGTCCTGGGGCGTGTAAAGCAGGGCGTTTTCCGGAAAATCGAAGGGAGACGGGATCAGGCGCTCGGTCACGTCGAGCCCCGCTTCGACGAGGCCGAGTCGCGAGCGCAAATACTGAAACGATCCTTGGCCGTCTCGTCCTGTCGCGAGAGTGGCGCTGGTGAGCACGACCGCGGGCACGCGCTCGAAAACGTTCTCACGAAAAATGGACGAAACGTCGACGGGCGAGGAGGAAAGCACCGTGTTCTTGGGCCCGGAGTCGAGCCAGGTCACACGCCCCGGTGCTCCTTCGATGGCCGTCGCGAGACCGTCGCGCATCGCATTCGTGCGTCGTGCCGCGGTATCGAGAGCATCGGAGAGCGCTCCGGTTTCGACGAACGCGGAGCCTTGGGCACTCCCTGAGCTCAAGCGCCCGCGCGCGGACTCCGCGAGCGCCGCAATGGCTTCGAGAGCCGAATCGAGATCGTGCCAGCGCACCTCGAGCTCGCCGGCCCAGAGCTCGCGCTCCACCGACACACGACCGTCCCGCGTACCCGAAGCCTTGAACGCTTCTGCCGAGAGACGGACCCAAAAGAGATCCGCACTTCTTCGCGCCGCCTGAACGGGGCCCTCGAACCGATTGCCCGCTAGCAGCGCATCGCCCGGCGCCAACAACCGAAGCGTTCGCTCGAGGTCCCGAAGCAGCGCCTCGACGCGCGAGCTCGAAATGCGCACACCGAAAAAATCGGTCGCGATGTCCTCGAGCTGATGCGCTTCGTCGAAAATGACCGCGTCGTAATCCGGGATCACGTGAGCGGGATGGGGTCCGCGCAGCGCCAGGTCGGCGAAAAAAAGGTGGTGATTGACGATCAGGAGCTGGGCGCTCTCCGCGGCTCTCTTCATGCGGGTCACGAAGCACTCGTCGAAGAAGCGGCATCCCGCACCCACACGGGTATCGCTGGAAGAGCTCACCTCGCGCCAAATTGGGTCGTCCTCGGGCAGATCGGACAGCTCGCTCACGTCACCGCTTCGGGTGCGCTGCTTCCACTCCTCGACGACTGGCAGGGCGCGCCGGGCTCCCAGCTCGCCTTGCAGCGCGCTCCCCCGCCGATACTCGTCGAAACGACGCAGGCAGAGGTAGTTGGACAGACCTTTCATGACGACGGCGTGGGGCTCGAGCCCGAGCGCGCGCTGGATGAGGGGAAGATCTCGAAGCGCAATCTGATCTTGCAGCGTGCGCGTCGCGGTCGAAATCACGACGCGCTTGCCGGAAAGGATGGCGGGGACGAGGTACGCGAGAGTCTTGCCGGTTCCGGTCCCCGCTTCGCACAGCAAGATGCGCTCTTCGGCGAGAGCGCGCTCGACCGCGTCTGCCATCTCGAGCTGGCCCTCGCGTGGCTCGTACTCGGGAAAGGCGTTTTTCAGCCGAAGCCCGATCCAGTCGCGAGCTCGCGTCACGGCGGCGAGAGTGACGCACTCGGCGCCCGGTGGCGAGGCCTCAAGCGGGCGGTGCGGACGGGGGTGGCGGAAGTGTGCCGGGGGGAGGCGCGCCTGCCTTGGTGTCGAGGAATTGGACACCGACGATCTGGCCATCGGCTTCGTCCTGCACCCAAACGACGCGACACGGACGTTGCACGTGCTCATCCTCACCGATGCTGATTTCGTATTCGCCGCCGAGCTCCAGCGGCTCCTCGACGACGATTCGTACCCCACCGCGACTGACGTTCAGCGTCCAGCCTTCGACCTCTCCGCTCGGGCGGTGGAGCTTCACCCGGTCGGATGCCTCACGCCTGGCACCACCCGCCCGTCGGCGTGTCCCATGCTGTTCGTCGGGAATGCCCGGGGGTGGGGTGAGGTTTTTTCGAGTCACGATCGGAGCCAACATAGCAAAAGTTCCGATGATGGCGCGAAAGTCCGGCAACTACCGGAAACGGAGCCGTCGCGACCTTGACGGAGAACGACGGACCTGCGAAGTTGCTAACGCACTGAGGGTTTCGAGGGGACACACTCTAATCATTCGAGATCGTTGATCATCAGGAGTCCCAACGGCGGGCATTCCGAATCGCCGGCTGCAAGGCACATGCCGAGTCCGACCCCCCAAGAGCTCAAGAAGCTACTGGTCAACGCAGGCTTCGAGGTCTACCGAACAATCGGGGATCGGGTCGTGCTCGCTGATCGTGTCCGCGAGAACCTGATCATGGACAGCGGGGTGAGCGCGTCGACAACCGAGGCTGGCTTCGTGGTGCGGATTGTAGTGCGGGCCCAAGCATCTGATTTTCAAGGGGAAACACCGGAGTGGCTTCACGAGCATGCTCGGCGGATGGCTGAGCCTGGGGTGAGCGAGGGCTACTCGGAGGTGTCCACCTCCGTCGTCCCCATCCACGATCCCAGCGACAAGAGCCACATTCTCGATACCTGGTACGAAGTGGTGTTCGAGCACACGGTTGCCGACACAGATACCTTGGTGGTGGAGCTCAAACGGGTTCTGTCCTGGCCCAAGGTTGCCACCCGCGTACGTCCCTGAGCATGGACCGGCCAAGACGAGCGTGGTATCGACCGCGCCTACGTCGCCGTCATGTTGTCGTTTTTTCGCCGCGGGGGAACGGGTCAAGTCGTCATCGGGGCGGTTGTGTTTGCCGTCATCGTGGTGTTCGTCATGGAGTTCCGCCCGGGACGCCAGGGCAACAGCACGTTCAGCCGTAACTGCGCAGTGAAGGTCCTCGACTCGTGTCTCGATCGCAAAGAGTACTTCGCCGAGTTCGGGCTGACCGTTCCTCGAGAAGTCCCTCCGAAGAGCATCAAGGAGATGGGACTTCGGAAGGCCGTCGTCGACGGGCTGGTCGAACGCGAGCTGCTGTTGAAAGAAGCAGACCGACTCGGCGTGAGTGTGAGTGAAGAGGAAGCGGACAAGGAGCTCTCCGAGGGACGAGCCCGGGTTTCACTCCCCAGCGCCCAGGCCGGCTACCTCACCTATCAATTGCGGCTGAGCGAGGACTGGATCCGGCTCTTGCCGGTGAAGAGCAGTCAGACCAAAGAGTTCGACTACGGCATCTACGAGCGCATCGTTCGCAACACCACGAACCGTAGCCCCAAAGAGTTCAAGGAAATGCAGCGCCGCGAGATCGTCGCGCAGCGCATGCGGGATCTCGTGAAGTCGCGGGTGCGGGTCTCGGAGAACGAGGCGTACACGGTGTGGGAGCGAAGCCGCTCCACCGTTCGCGCTCGGGTCGTGGAAGTGAAGCGCGATTGGTTCGCAAAATGGGCGGTCGACGCGACGGATGCCCGGGTGGATGACTGGACGGCGAAGAACCAGAAGGTCGTCGACGAAACCTGGAAGGCTGCCCAGGCCGGTTGGAAGGAAGACTGTGTGCTCGCCAGCGAGATCCTGGTCTCGGTCGACCCTGAAAGCGGCGACGAGGCCAAGAAGGAGCTCCGAAAGAAGGCCGAGGACGCCCTCGGACGCATCAAGAAAGGCGCTTCTTTCGAGAACGTGGCGCGCGAAGTGAGTCAGGGTGCTGCAGCGGCCTGGGGTGGTGAGCTCGGCTGCCTGAACGAGGACTACGGACCCGGCGGCAAAGAGCTCCTGGACGCAATGGCGAAGATGAAGCCGGGCGAGGTCTCGCCGGTTCTCGAAACGCCCCGCGGCTTCCACGTCATGAAGTTCGCGGGCAAGCTCGACAAGGACTCCATCGAGAAGGTCGGTAAGCGAACCATTGCACGACGCCTCGCCGTGCCCGCGATGGCAACGGACCTTGCCAAGGAATTCGCGGACAAGCTCATCGAACAAACCAAAAGCGGTACGGGCCTCGAAGAAGCCTCGAACGCGCTGGCTGCGACGTACGCATCTCGAAGCGCTCCAAAGAAACCCGTCATGGCGCCGGGAGCTACTCCACCCGCTTCGGCGAAAAAGCCCGGGGAGAACCCGGCACTTTCCGATCCCTTGGTGCCGCGAATGACCACCACGGCGGAGATCAACGTGACCAGTACGCCGGTGGAAGACGCACTGCCCAGCGAAGTGGCGGCCTCCAAACTGTTCGCTCTCGAGAAGGTGGACGCCGTCTTGCCAAAGCCCGTCGCCACCAAGAGCGGCTTTGCGGTGCTTCAGCTCAAAGAAAAGAATCCGGCCAAGCGCGCCGATTTCGACAAGGATCGACTGAGCATCATGCGCAGTCTGCGCGAAGCCAAGGAGTCCGACGCTGTCGAGCGTTACATCGCTTCGCTCCGCGCTCAGGCCAAAGACAAGATTTCGTTCGACCAGAGTCTGTTGGAGGAGCCGAAAGACGACGGCTCCGGCGACGGCTGATCGTGACGAGAGCCGGGCTGACGGTCGAGAGCACGACTCTCGACAATGGCCTCTGTGTCGCTTGCGCGACGCTGCCCGCTCAGCACCGAGTGGTTTTGAACGCCCACGTGCGCGCCGGACCGGCCTTCGAGCAGAAGAGCGAGAACGGCGTGAGCCATTTCCTCGAGCACATGCTGTATCGAGGCACCACCGCTCACCCATCCGCCCACGAGCAGGCCGAGGCATTCGAATCCCTCGGCGGGACGCTGACCGCGATGACCTACGTCGATCACGGCTCACTCGTCATCGGGGTGCCGCCGGAATCGTTCGACGCCGTGCTGCCGCTGTTTGCCGAAGTCTACTTGCGCCCAATTTTCGACGGCATCGAGATCGAACGCGGCATCGTGCGCGAGGAGATCCTCGAAGGCCTCGACCCCGATGGCAACTCCGTGAACGCCGATGAGCTCGTGCGCGAGCTCACGTTCGAAGGCCACCCCTACGGCTTTCCCATTACCGGAGACACGGCGACCCTCGAACGCTTCGACCGCGGGAGGATCGAGGCGGGCCACCGCCGCTTTTACACCGGACTCGGCAGCGTCCTTTGCGTCGCAGGTCCCATCGCTCCCCCCCGCGTCTTCGAGTCGATCGCGAAAGTTCTGTCCGAATTGCCGAAGGGCGAACGCCTCGTCCCGCCCACGGTCCCGCCCCAGGACAAGCCGCGCTTTCGCCATGTGAACGACGTGGCCAGCCAGACCTCGCTTCGGCTGGGCTTCCGTGCTCCCGGAGATGGTGCACCGAACGAACCGGCCGTCGAAATGCTCCTGCGGGTGCTCGACGACGGAATGTCGACGCGGCTCTACCATCGAATGTGTGACGAGCTCGGCATCTGTTACGACGTGTCAGCGGGATACGAAGGCTACCCGGGCGCGGGGTTCTTCGACTTTTCGGCGGAGGTCGAGAACACGAAGTCTTCGACGGTGCTCGAGGAGCTCTTCACACTGTGCCGCAACATCCGCGACACCGGCCCCAGCGATCGGGAGCTCGACAAAGTGAAGAAGCGCCTGTCCTGGTTCTTCCAGGATCTCCTGGATGACTCCGGCGAGGCAGCGAACTTCATCGCGTCGGGGATCTTGTCCGATGTGGCTCCGGTCCCCGGCGAACGCGAGGCGAAGCTCTTGGCGGTATCCAAGAACGATGTTCGCGAAGCGGCGGTCGCGCTCTTTCGACCAGAGCTCTTGAATCTCCTGGTCGTCGGAAAGCCTTCGCGACGAACCCTGGTCAAGCTCGCGAAGCTCGTCGAGAGTTTCTGAGATCTCAGCGGACCATCGACAGGTAGACCGAAAGCGCGATCGTCGCCGCCACGAAGAGCACGATCATCACCAGGCTTCCGGCACGCCGGGTCACGATGGTTTCCGGCGTGCGACTGGTTTCCAGCGCAGCCAGGGCCAGCGCCAGCACCCCTTTCAATCGCTTTTCCGCTTCGGGACCCCGCTCGCGATCGCCGGCCATGCCGCGATAGCGCGCTGCCGCTTCCGCCAGCTTGCCTTGCTCCCGGCAGTGCTCGAGGAAGGCCATGTGCGCCTTGTCCTCCTCCCAGTGATCGAGAACGTTCTTCCACAACGCCTCGATCGCCGGATCGGGAACGCCAACGCCGAGACTGAGACCGGATTCACTCATCGCGGTCACAATCCGAGCTCGTTCGCGAGCCGCTTGGTGATCGCGAAGTACTCTTGACGCGAGAAGGGGTGATTCAGGATGTGGAAATCCTTGTTGCTGAGACCCACACAACCAAAACAATACGTGCAACGCGACAGCGCGATACAGCGCACGAGGTAAGAACTGCTCGTCGTGCTCTCGCATTCGACGCAGTGTTGACACTGCATCAAGTTGTTCGATCCGCGACAATGTGACGAGTCCGTGCACCCTACGCAGCCGACACAATAGTGACAGCGCACGAGCCCTTCGGAGTTTTGGCAGAAGGTGCAGCTATTGCAGGCTCGACAGCCATCGCACCGAACACAGCCTTCGTTCTGTCGATCGCGACCGTGCGCGTTCACGAGATCGCGAAAGCGGCGGTCGAACTCGAAAGCGCTGAGATCGGAGGAGACGTCGGCGGGCATGCGAGCCGCGGAGAGCCTCGAGGCTCAGGAGCGAATGGCTCGACGGAGGTCGCCGGCCACGGTGCGGGTCGCTGGGTCTTCGGCGTACTCTTCCAAGCGACGAAGGCGCTGCTCGAGAATCGGGCGTTTGAGCGGCGCTTCTCGCTGAATCAACCGGGCGAGCACCAATGCGGCGTCACGAGCTTGCTCTTCGTCGAAGTGTTCGAGGAGTTGCAGTTGCACGGCTTGCTCTTCCGGAAACGCGTGACCGGCCTCCACGTACTCGCGAGCCGAGCGCGAGATGGCTCCGCGGGTTTCACTCGCCATCAAACGATCGAGCAACCGGCGACGCTCTTTCTCTCGGGCGTCATCGTCGTTTCTCACGAGCTGCACGATGCGAGCACTGCGCCGTTGCACTGGCTCGGGGCGTGCCCTGTCGCTGCTTCCGTTTTCCGGCGCGACCACCACGGGGGGTGGCTGCACCGGCGCGACCACTGGGCGCGCGCGATGAGGGATCGGAGCGTTGGGGCGACGAGCGGCGATCAGAATCGGCTCGACGGGGGCGCTGCGACCATCATTTTTATGCTTGCGCCTGCGCCGCCGGCCTCCGCCGCCGTGCCTCTGGCGTTGTTCATCCATTTTGGTTCCTCGGTTCGACGTTGTCTCGTCGGAGCTCATCGAGTCGGGGCCCGCAAATTCGTCGCGGACCTGCTGGACCGGCTCGGCCTCGGGCCTGGTCGCCCGGCGTCCGCCGCGGGCTCGAAAGCCTCTGCGACCGGCCGCCTTGGCCGAATGTCCCTCCAGTCCCCCGGTTCTTAGCACAGCCTCGGGAGATGACAGCCCGAAAAAGACTGCCCATGCCCGAGGGGGCTCCCGGAGGGGGTCGGGCGTGCTCGACCGAGGGCAATCCCGAAGTTATGGTCCCCCGCCGCCCGCGCGGGGAGGAGCCGTCGACATGTTGGAGTATGGCAAACGAGTCTGGAAGGATGGCGAGGTCCTGGACTGGGCCGCGGGGGGGAACGCACCGCTCCTGACCCACACCCTGCACTATGGCGTCGGGGCCTTCGAAGGGATTCGGGCTTACAAGCGCGCTGGCGGAGAGACGTTGATCTTTAGGCTGGGCGATCACATTCAGCGCCTGTTCGACTCGATGAAGCTCGTGATGATGAAGCCGCGGGTGAGCGCGGAGCAGGTGATGGACGGTTGCATCCGAGTCCTTCGCGAGAACGAGCTCGACGAAGCCTATCTCCGCCCGCTTGCCGTGATTGGCGAGGGACAGATGGGTGTGTACGCGCCAAACAATCCCGTCGTCACCTACGTGATGGCGTGGAAGTGGGGCGCGTATCTCGGTGCCGACGCACTCGAGAAGGGGATCCGTTGCGCCATCTCGTCTTTCGCCCGCCACCACATCAACGTGTCGTTCGCCAAAGGCAAGCTGGTGGGGCAGTACATCAATTCCGTCTTGGCCAAACAGGAAGCCAAGCTCGCGGGTTTCGACGAAGCGATCCTCACGGACGTGAACGGATACGTGAGCGAGGGCAGCGGCGAAAACATCTTCATCGTGAAGCGTGGTGTGCTGACAACGCCTCCGCTCTCGGGTTCGATCCTGGCTGGCATTACCCGCGACACGCTGATCACGCTGGCTTTGGAGGAGGGCCTTGGCGTGCGCGAGGAGTTCATCACCCGAGACGAGCTGTATCTCGCCGATGAAGTGTTTCTTTCGGGTACGGCTGCGGAAGTCACACCGGTTCGGGAGATCGACCACCGCAGCATCGGCAGCGGCAAGATGGGCGAGATCACCCATACCCTCCAAAAACGCTACTTCGACGTCGTCCGGGGCAGCGACGACTCGCATCCCGAGTGGCTGACTCGAGTCTGAAACGCGGGCTCTGGCTTCTGCTGCTCATGGGCATTGGCGCCTGTGGGCCCAAAGCGCCGCCAACGAACGCGACTGGCCCGCGCTACAGCGCGGAGCCCCCGCCTCCTCCCCTGCCGCCGGCGACGCCCGAGCTCGAAGCGAAAGACTGGGGTGAAGCTCGTTCGGCCCGCTATTCACTCGTTGTCCTGCTGCCCGAGCGCGCAAGCTGGCAGATCGACGACGAGCACGAGTCCTGGTTCACGGCTCGCCATGGGGCCAGCCAATCGGAGCTCGCGCTCCGCACCTGGCGAGGGTCTCGTGTTGGCAAGCGCGAAGAGTGCGAAGCGCAGGTCCGGCTCTGGCGCCCCACTCTTCCCGATCCCGAGCGCGAGCCGGAGACGGTCATGGAGAGCCGGCCCATCCCAGTGCCCGAGGGCTACGACACGATGCTCACCCTGGGCGCGCGCCGAACCAAGGGCACCGACGAGATCGAGGGCTTCGCGATCGCGATCGGTCACGACGTGGGATCGTGCTTCGCGGGTGTCTACCGGACTTTGGCCCGCGGGTCGGGAGCCGAGGATGCCGTGGCCGCCCGACTGGCTCTGATTGCGGACGGATCCCTCTCCCGTGTCCGTCGACTGGGTGTCGAGGACAGGGTGCGCTAACCCGTGATTCTAGGTACTTACGAGTCCTAGCCTCGCTTTCGGCACCGCTCGGGCGGTGCTTCCCCGCAAAAACCCTGCTATCGAAAGGCCCCGCGGGGTGTGCAAGCGTTCCGCTTGCCTCCTCGTTGTACGAACGACGCGCTTTTTCGAGCGCTCGTCTTTTCGAACAACGATAGAGGAGATCAATATGAAATTCGCTGCCTTGTCGCTGACCGTCGGCGCTCTGTGTCTAGCCGGCTGTGGCTCGGACAAGAAACCCCCAACCGCTCCCAGCGGTGGGACCGATGACACGAGCGCCAATCCCAACAAGCTCGCGGGTTCGGACTCGGATAAGCCCGGGGACGACCCCAACAAGAGCCAGATCAACATCTCGGACGAGATCAAGAAGGCCTGTGGCATCGCCGACTCCGACGCCCACTTCGCGTTCGATTCCGCGAACGTGCGGGACCAGGATGCCCGGGTGCTGGGACAGCTGGCGACCTGCTTCATCAGCGGCCCGCTCAAGGGGCGCGAGATGCGGCTGGTTGGCCATGCCGATCCCCGTGGTGAGCCCGAGTACAACATGGTCTTGGGAGGACGCCGCGCTGACAACGTCAAGGAGTTCATCGTCAAGAAGGGCCTCGCCGACGCCAAGGTGGCGACCTCTTCGCGAGGGGAGATGGATGCGACCGGAACCGACGAGGCAAGCTGGAAAGCCGATCGCCGCGTCGATGTGATGCTAGGCGACTAAGAGACTGACATGTACGCACCCCAACAAATCGACCCGGCCGAGCTGAACCCGGTCCGCCTGATGCTCGGCTCGTCCGGCGTCGTGTTGGTCGTGCTCCTCATCCTGATTCTGGCCGCCACCGCAGTCTGGGTGATCTGGTTTCTCGAAATCACTCCAGCTGCGCCGGCTATCGAGTGAGCAGCACGCATTCGAACGCGCCGTGGAGCGTGTTTCCAGTGCGTCGGATTTGATCTCCCTGGCGCTCAAGCATCGAAACTCCGCTGGTGGTCGCATCGTGATCGAGCTGGCGAAACGTCATCACCAGCCGAACCTCAGCTCCGATCTGTTGAATGCCGTGGCCAAGCGCGCGATCGCGACGGAGCAGCAGCGAGCTTCGAGCTTGATGCCAACGCTTTCCAGCATCGCTTCGTCCTCGCCGTTCATCGGCTTGTTCGGAACGGTGTGGGGAATCATGAATGCGTTCTTGCGCATCGGCGTGGAGAAGAGCGCGTCGTCTACCCGTCGTGGCTCCGGCTATCGGCGAAGCGCTGATCGCGACCGCATTCGGTCTGTTCGCGGCCATTCCCGCCGACGATTGGCTTCAACTACGTCGACAAGCGCATCGGTGACTTCGTCGAAGAGCTGAGCGCCTCTGCCGAAGCGTGGGCGGAGACGCTGGCGGCGGATCCCGGTGGACCGAGCTCTGCCGTTCCGCTCGTCAAGGAGTCTCACCGTCCGCCGGCACCGGCGGCGAACTACGCGGGAGGCTGAGCATGGGGACCCAGCTCGGCGGAAGGCGTCGCGGCGGATTTCGCGACATCAACGTCACGCCGCTCGTCGACGTGATGCTGGTGCTGCTCGTCGTGTTCATGGTCACGGCGCCACTATTGACCACCGGCCTTCGCATCGATCTTCCCGAGGTGAAGGCGGCTGAGACGCCGGTGAAGGACGCGCGGCTTCTGGTGACGGTCACGAAGGAAGCGCGCGTACTGTTCGGTGAAAAGGACGTCACCGGTCACGTCGCGGAAGCGTTCCGCGAGTCGCGCCGCGTGCAAACCGAGCGCGAGCTCTACATTCGTGCCGACAAGGACGCCCGCTACGGCATCGTGGCCGAGGTCGTCGCCGCCGCCCGCAACAGCGGCGTGGATTCCCTGAACCTTCTCGTGCAGCCCGAGCTCGAGGAAGTCCCCGACGAAGAGCCGCAGCAAATCTCCAGCGAGTGGTGGGGGTCGAAGCGTCAAGCCAGTCGGGGAGTCGATGACGACGCTGAGTGACGCGATTTCATCCCGACCGAGGTCGGCGTTGCGCTGATCGGCGCCGGATTCATCCAAACCGTGTTCGTGGTGATGCTGGTCGTCGCGGGACGGACGACTGCCGAAATCAAGGCTCACGAAGATGCGATGCCGGCCGGAGATTCCCATCGCCGTCAAGCCGGTGATGGACGACCTGCCGCTGCTCAAGCTCGGCGGGAAGAAGATGCGTCCGAAGCTGCCCGACATGTGGAAGAAGCAGGCGCCGATACCCGTTCAAGCGCTTCGAGGAGAGCAGCGCGCCATCGGACAAAGCCAAAGACGACCCGAGTGAGATCCCCACGAGCAAGCTCGCGCCACGGACGCCGAGGCGCCGCCGCCGGATGCGGAGGTCGCCAAGGAAGTCGACGAGCTTCTCGACGGCTGCTCCGCCGGACGCGGAAGTCGTGGCGGAAGGCGAAGGAGCGAAGGACGGCGTCAAGGAAGGCACCGAGACCGACCCGCTGAAGGCGCGTGCCGTGAGCCTGTATCGCGCAAAGATCATCGGCTGGTTCAACTCGAAATTCCACGTCCCTTCGGGGCAGATCCCGTGTGACGAGCTGAAAAAGCTGAATTCCTCGGTGAGCGCCAGCGTCTCACCCGACGGAACCGTCACCGGATTCAACGTGGGCAAGGCCAGCGGAAATGGCGTCTTCGATGGACGCGTGCAAGCCGCCATGCAATCGGCCGTGGGACAACAAGTTCCTCCTCCTCCGCCGATGTATCCCGACGTTCTTCCACCGAACATCAGTTTGAGCTTTCAAGGGAGCGGTCAGAAATGCCAGTGACGCGCCTGCTTCGCATCTTGCTCGCGCTCGTCGCCGTGCTCACGGTCTCGATGACCGCGCTCGCCCAAGAAAAGAAGCCAGACGAGAGCGCGCTGGGCGTCCTGCCCATCACGGGCACATCCGGCCAAGCACCGCTGCCCAAGATTGCAATTCTGCCGTCGCTGTCTCCGGATCTCGAGGACGTGCTCGTGCGCAGCGTCGTCCGTCGGGATTTCGAGCTCACCGGCATGTATCAGGTGATCTCCGACTCCAAGGCGCCCGCCGGCACCTATGGCTGGGACGATCCGGTCGACGTCGACGCCTGGAAGAAGCTCGGCGCGGAAGCCATCGTCAAGGTGGCGGCGCGCAAGCAGGACGGCAAGAAAGTGCAGGTGTTCGGTCTCGCGTACTTCATGAGCGTCGGGAAGGACCCGGTGTACAAGAAGTCGCTGATCGTCGACACGAACGACCTTCGCGTCACCGCTCACCGCATCACCGACGCGCTGCTCGGCGCGCTCACGGGTCGGCCCGGGGGGTTCGCCAGCCATTTCGTGTACGCCGCCAAGTGGGGCAAGAACCATCGCATCTTCAGCATGGATTCGGACGGGCACGATCTCACGCCGCTGACGGATCCGAAGCTCACGTGCGATTGCGCCCGACTGGGGCCCGAACCAGAGCATGTACTACGCGGTCAGCAAGAACTTCGCCCCGTTCAAGCTCTTCATGCTCGCCGGGACCAAGGATCAGGAAATCAAGCTGCCGTTCAAGACGACGATTTACACGCGTCGCCTTCAACAAAGATCACACCAAGATGGCCGTGGCCGTCGCCGAGCAGAAGGGCAGCGAGCATCTACGTCGGCGATCCGGACGGCTCGAACATGAAGAAGGTGTCGACGACCTTGCTCTCGACTCACCCCGCGTTCAGCCCGTCGGGCAAGCTTGCCTGGATCGGCGGCACGCCGAAGAACGGCTCGCAGCGCGTGTATCTGGACAACAAGCCGATCTCGCCGGCCGGCTTCACCGCCGCGGCGCCCGTGTTCTGCGACACGGAGGATGGCATTCGCATCGTCTACTCCGTTCGCCGTTGGTGGCGACCGCCACGATCTGGTGATGAGCAACGAGAAAGGCCAAGGAATGACTCGCCTCACCCAGAACCAGGGCTCGAATCATTCCCCCGCGTGCAGCCCCGACGGTCGCTTGATCGCGTTCTTCTCCACCCGCGGGAAAGAAGCCCGGAACGTTCTTCATGAGCCTCAAGCGCTGGCGAACGGTGCGCCTCGAACACTCAGATCGGCGAGAGCTTGCGCTGGGAAGCGCTGCCTCCGCCGCCTGCGTCCGCCCAGCCTTGAGCCCGGCTCCAGGGCGGGCGCGAAACTGCCGCACCCCCCGGCCGAACATCGACCGTATGGTACATTCACGGAGGTGCATCCCTTGGAAGCCGTTCCTCAGGACCAAGTGCGACCGCTCCAACGGAGCGAGTACGACAAGCTCGTCGCCCTGGGCGCATTCGAGGACGAGCGCATCGAGCTCCTGTTCGGGTCACTCGTCAAGATGACGCCGATCGGGCCGCCTCACGCATCGACGGTCAGTCGGCTGACCCGGATCCTGATTGAGTCGATCCCGAACGAGAGCGCGCCGATGTACGCGTTCAGTGTCCGTTTGCGGCACTCCCCGACAGCGAGCCGGAGCCAGACTTGGTCGTTGCCCCTCCTGGCCGAGTACGACATCGATCATCCCCACACGGCCTCTCCTCGTCATCGAAGTCGCCGACAGCTCCCTCGCCAAAGATCGCGGCCTGAAGCAACGGCTCTACGCAAGGGCCGGCGTCGTCGAGTACTGGATAGTCAACCTCGTGGATCAGGTCATCGAGGTCCACCGCAGAGCCCCAAAGCGTGGCTTACGCCGAGGTCACGCGGCATGGCGCGGGCGAGCGCATCCGGCCCGTGGAGCTCGGCAGAAATCGAGATTGCCGTTGACGACGTGTTTGCGTGATCAGGCGAACACGCCGGACAGCGCCATCGGGATCTGCGCGTTGCCGACGATCTTCATCTTGCCGCCCATGGCGAGCTGCATCGGGTTTTGCTTGCCGGTTTGCATGTCGATGAAGTCGTTCATCTTGCACTCGAGCCTGCAATCGGGAGCTGTCGAGATTCGGCTGGGAGCTGCCCGGCGTGATGAAGATGCTGTGACTCTTGTCTCCCGCATCGACCACGAACGCGACGGTGCCCTGGATGTTCTTGACGAGCTTCACACGCTCGGCATCCGCGGTCAGCGCCTTGAACGCCATCACCTGCTGCTCGGCTTTGACTGGCTGCCCCTCTTGCAGGACCGCGCCCTGCACGATGATCGGCTGGAAGTCGTCCTGTTTGACGGTCACCTGGACGATGACGTCGTCCCGCATTCCGTCGCTCACGCAGGAGCTCGCCGTTCTCCAAGCGGAGGCTCCACTCGCCAGACGTCCGACGACGCGGAACACCATCGACCCGTTGGATGTCTTGCCCTCGAGCCCACCCTTGAACTGCTGGAAGCGGCTGGGGATGTACTCTTTGAAGAACTGCTCGGAGTCTCGGGTACGTCGGTCATGAGCGGACATTCACCACGCGGTTTTCGTCGCGTCAATCGCTCTTGGATTGCTCGGTCCGCGCTCCGAGGTTACCCATCCCCGACGATGACGAGCTCCGATGCGCCGAGCGCGGGGACTCCCAAGAAACGCTCGACGCCTCTCCGGGCGTTCTTCGGGAGGTTTTTTCTCGGCCACATGCTCGCCTACCCGGTGGGATTCGCCGCAGCCGTGGCGGCCCTGCCCCTCGCGATGATGGTGCACAAGGAGGAGCTGATGAGCCCGGGACGCTTCGGCGCGAGGAGCCAGATGCTCGCGGACGTGGCCAGGGACCTCCACATGACCCCGCTCGAGGCCGCCCAGATGGAGATCGTCCTCCGCTTCACGCTCTGGATTTGCGTCGCCGCCCTGGTCCTCGTCCACGTGGCGGTATTGCCGTGGTCGGTGGCAGCCGCTCGAGCTGTGGGAAATCCGCCGGCGAAGGCTGCGGTTCAGAAGACCTATCGCCTGTTTGCAGCGGTGACCGGAGGCACGTTGGTGCTTCTGGGGGTCGGGGGTACGGGTTTGTGGATCTGGGTGCTCACACGCTGACTATGGTTCATTCTATGCGGGTGACACGAAGCGCGGCGGTCGTCCTGGGTCTCTTGGTCTTTGGTTGCTCTTCGGAGTCGGCGTCGAACGCGCAGGATCCCAAGCCCGATGGGGGGGGCTCGGTCATCGTCGACGGCGGAGGAACGATTCCGGATGCACCCAACGGTGCTGCCGCTTGCCAGAGCGGGGCCTGCAACTATCAGACGCAGGACTGCACCCAAGGTCGAAACTGTTTGCCCACCGACCAGCCTCCTGCAACGGGAGCATGGCCACCCCAGTGCTTCGCGCCGGGTACGAAGACCGCCGGTCAGCCGTGTTCGACGTGGTCGGACTGCGTGGTCGGGCATTTTTGTGTCGGCATCAGCGCCTCGAACGCAGGAGTGTGTCGAAAGCTTTGTTGCGGTGGGGACTGGTCGGCGTGCGCCCCCGACGAGAGCTGCTTCAGCCCGCTCTTGCTCACGCCCCCTGGGTCCACCACACCCGTTCCGGCCAATGCATACGTGTGCATTCCGGCAACGTGCGATCCCCTGGTCCCAGCGAGCTGCACGACCGACGGCGATACCTGCCAGATCGTGGATCCCGTGGGGCACGCTGCCTGCATCCGGGACGGCAAGGGGAACGTTGGCGACGCGTGCGATGGCGATGCACCGTGCAAAGGCGGTTTCATTTGCGCCGGCGGAGAGTGCAGGCGCTTGTGCAAAGCGGTCGAGGGCGGTGAGCCGTCGTGCCCGCCGAACGAAGGCACCTGCGTGCACTACGCCAGGAATCCCCCCGGCGTCGGCGAGTGCACCGACCTCGGCTAACGACCTGAGTCCACGCGCTCCGTGACGCGTGGGTGGTGTATCGTGGCGTAGTGGCGGCGCTCCACCTCGAGCCCGGAAGCATCTTCGCCTCCGACTTCCGAGTCCTGCGCCCTCTCTCCGAGGGCGGAATGGGGGCGGTTTACGTCGCCGAGCAGCTGAGCACCCGCGCCCAGCGTGCGCTCAAGCTGATGCATCCCGAGCTCGTGAGAAACGCGGCACTCCGAGCTCGCTTCGAGCAAGAAGCGCGGGTGGCTTCGCAAATTCCAAGCGATCATGTGGTGCAGGTCATCGCCGCGGGTGTGGATCAGGCCAGCGGGACACCCTGGCTCGCGATGGAGCTCCTGGACGGAACCGACCTACTCGAAGCGGCGGCCACGGGTCGAGCTCAGCGCGAGACGCTGCGGGAGATCATGGAGCAGCTGTGTCACGGGCTCAGCGCGGCCCACGAGGCGGGCATCGTTCACCGCGATCTAAAACCCGAAAACATTTTCTTGGCGGCACCGCGGCGCCCCGGCGTTCCGTTCACGATCAAGATCCTGGATTTCGGGATCGCCAAGGTGGCCGAGCAGGCTCGCACGCACTCAGAAACCGCCGCACTCGGGACGCCCCTCTGGATGGCACCCGAACAAGCCGGGGCGGGGGGAAGTATCTCGCCGAGAACGGACGTGTGGCCTCTGGGACTGATCGCGTTTTGGCTGCTCACCGGACGGTTTTATTGGAAAGCCGCCCGCGCCGACGGAACCACGCTCCAGGCCGTTCTGAAGGAGGTGTTGTTCGATCCCCTGGTGCCCGCTTCCGTGCGCGCTGCCGAGCTCGGCCACAACCAGAAGCTGCCCCCCGGCTTCGATGCGTGGTTCGCTCGCGCCGTGGCGCGGGACCCGGCCGCGCGGTTCGCCACGGCTCGTGACGCGTACGCGGCTCTGCTCGTCGCTCTCGACGCGGCCCCATCGGTCGATCCCTTTGGCCTCACCGCCTGGGGCGGCGTTCCGAAGACGCGCGACGACATTCCCCCGCTCCGGCTCTCCAATCCGACCGTGTCGGAGCAGACCGCGGCTGCCCTTCCCGCTGGAAATCTCTGGACTGCACCTTCCCAAGGGCCGGCCAGTGCGCCGCCCCAGCACCCTCAGTGGACGCCACAGCTCGAGGGTGTCTCGGTTGGTCAGACGAGCCCCGACCCGCCACGCCGAGTGCAATCCAGTCGCGTCGGGTGGTGGCTCGCAGCTGGAGTAGGGCTCGCGGGTATCGTGACGGTTGGAACTCTCGCGACACTCCAAGCGCTGGGCCGGCGTCACCCCGCACCCAGTCCGACGCCCAACGTCGTGTGTCCCAAGGGCACGGAGCGCCGCGGGAACGACTGCGTCAAAGAAGTCGACCGGACTTGCCCCAGCGGCTTTCGATTCAAAGAAAATGTCGGCTGCGTTGCGCTCGTGAAGCAGCCCGTCGTGAGCCCCCAAAACCCATACGACAGCGCCCCTTCGAGCGGCACGAGCTACGGCAGAGCGACCATCGACTGCTCTCCCGCTTGCGACCAGGTGAGCATCGACGGCAAGAAGATGGGCCCTTCGCCCGTCAAGCAAGTCCCACTGAAAGCCGGGAGCCACGAACTGCTCCTACAGAAGGTGGGCTACCAGCGCCGCTCGACGACCCTGACCATCACGGGCGATCGCAGCACCTCGATCCGGTACAAGATGCTCCCGGCGGAGGACTGCGACCCGCCTTACAAGAAGGACTCCAAAGGGGCGAAACGACTCAAGCCGGAGTGCTTCTGACCGGTCGCCTACTGCCGCATCAGCTTCGTCAGCGCGTGGGTTTCCCGCGCGCCGAGGAGCTGGAACTGGACGCCGAATCCATCCGGTTTGCTCCATCGCACGATTGACGGGAGGCGTACCTCGCCATCCGGAAAGCGGGTCACGAGCGTGAGCTTCGTGTTGAACGGTAGCGTCTCGGACGATTCGATGAACATGCCACCGAGGCTCAGATCCTTCGATCGACCCGTCACCGGTGCGTGATCCTCGAGCTCGCAAACCACGTCGAGCTCGATGTTGACCCGCGGGTGAATTCGCTTTTCGTCCATGAATTTCCTCGATGAAGAGCTATGCTCGCCAATCCTTGAGCGCCGCGAGCGAAGATGTCAAGAACGGCCAACGCTCCCGCGAGAGCCGAGGGCTTTCGCGCCACTTCGAAGGCTGGCAGCTCGCCATCGTTACCGTTGGTATCGTGCTAGGAGTCGCTCTCTTCGTCGTGCCGCGAGCGACCGAGCCGGACGTGCTCCCCGAGCCGCGCGTCAACTGGAACGATGCGGAACGCTTGGCTGACAGCGATAGACAGCGAGTTCACTCCGCCGAGCAAAACCCCTTGCCCTACGAAGTGCGAGGCGTCGGAGAAGCGTTTCGCAACTTCGGAGCGGTGAGCATCACGAAAATCCCCTCGGAATGAGCGAAAAGCTTCGCCTGCTCCGGCGGGCAACGCTCGACGCACACAAGAAATACGGGGACGAACCTCTTCTGCGGCTCGAGTCGATACAAACCGAGCTCTTCATCCACGCGCTTGCTTCGTGGGAAGCCGGTCGAGACCCCGGCCACGAGATCGAAGAGCTTGCGGGAGACCTGCTGGACAAGGCGGAAAAGTCCAGCTGGCTCCAGGGGGAGCGCCGCTTCGTTGCCAGTGATCGAGAGCGTCGAACTCTGTTTCGGGTTCGCTGGGCCGATCTCACGGGTCTGCGATCCCTGACTGCGTTTTCCCCCGGAGCCAACGAGTGGCGCATCTACTATCGCTTTCTTTTGGCTCATCCCGAGCATGGTCGGAATCTTCATGCTGCAGCCGAGGAACAGCTCGCGTACGTCGCTGCCGTGGAAAAAGTGGACCTCGACTTCCCGGGAGCCTTCGCGCGAGGAGTGCTGTTTTATCGACTGGGAAGCTACGACAAGAGCGCCGATGCGTTTCGAGGCTTTTTGAGCCGTCATCCGACAGGTGCATGGCGACTTCGAGCACAGAACCACTTGGCCGCAGCGGCCGCGCACGCAATGGACCGCGAGCCCGATCTCTGAGATGAGCGAGCACGGACTTTCGCTTCCGGAGGACCGCAGGGTCGTTGTCGCCTCGGAGCTCGCGAAACGCGCCCTCGGTCACGTCGGGATCTCCCACGTCGTGGGCGCGCGAGGCGTGGGACCGGCCCTCTTGGCTCGTGCTCTGGCGCTCGCTGGTGCCCCGCATGTCGTCTACGTCGTGGCCGACACCGACGCCGCTCGCCGCGCCGCGGCCGATCTCGCATTCGTGTCTCGGGCTGCCGTGTTGGGTGAACCCGTAGCGGGTGGAGAGACGCCCTTGGTGCTCCCCGTTTCCGAATCCAGCGCGTATGCCGACGTGAGGCCGGATCGTCGCACACAGATGCAACGAGCCGGCGCCCTCTATCACCTGAGTGCGGACTTGCCCTGGCGTTTTCTCGTGGCATCGGCCGGAGCGCTCGTTCGACGGGTCACCCCGAAGAAACCCCTCGTCGATATTGCCGTCGTGCTCGAAGCCGAAACCGAGATCGACGTGTCACTGGTGGCGAAGCGTCTCGCTGATGCGGGCTATCTGCGAGTGCCCGTCGTGGAGGATCCAGGTAGCTTCGCGGTGCGCGGCGGCATCCTCGACGTGTGGCCCGGCAACGCCGACGCACCCGTCCGCGCCGATCTGTACGGTGACCTCTTGGTGTCACTCAAGACCTTCGATCCGGAAGACCAGCGCACGAGCGGGAGCATCGAACGCATTCACTTGCCGCCGGCGCGCGAGATCATCACGACGACGGAGAACCAAACCCGTGCGTATGCGGTGTTGCGCTCGCTGTGCGACCACGTGAATTACCCATCCGCCAAGGCACGGGCGCTGGAAGAGGACGTCGTCACCGCCCGGAGCGCTTTCGGGCTCGATGGCTATCTGCCCGCATTCTACGATCTGGTCCCAATCTTCGATCTTTTGCCGAAGGGAACGGCGTTCGTCATCGAGGAGCCTCCGGCGTTCGTACACGCGATCCGTTCCGAGCTCGAGCGCGCCCGCGCGGGTGAGGCCGAGCACGAAGGCCGCCCACACTTTCCCGTGTCCACGCTCTACCTCGGCGAAGAGGACGTGGCCCGAGCACTCGCCTCCCGGACCACCGTCGCGGCCCACACCAGCGCTGTCGTCTCGAGTGACGCCTCGGATCTCGAAGCCATCGAGCACTCGTCCGTCGACGCACCTTCTCTCGCAGTGGAGGACTCCTCGGATCTCTCCCGCGCGGTCAAGACTGCTCGTGCAGAGCGCGGAAAGGGCGCCGCCCTCGACCCATTGATCGAGCGCATCGGGCGCTGGCACGAAGCAGGCCTTTCGGTCGCCATCACGGCGCGAACGACCACTCAGACCGACCGGATGGCTGCGCTTTTGACCCACCGAGGCATACCCGTCGTCACCGGCCTGGGTGCGGCTCCTCGGGAAACGGTGCGCGTGCTCGTTGGCGAGCTCGTCCGCGGAGGTGTGATCCCGACCGAGGGGCTGGTCATCGTCACCGAAGAGGAAATCTTCGGCCAGCGTGCCCATCGTCGCGCCGAACGGGCGCGCTCGGCCCGCGCGGTCCTGGAAGATCTTCGCGCGCTTCAGCCCAACGACACCGTTGTGCACATCGACCATGGTGTCGGGCGCTATCTCGGTCTGGAGAAACGCAGCATCAACGGAGTGGGTGTCGAGCTTCTGGTCGTCGAGTACGCCGGCGGCGACAAGCTCTTTCTCCCGGTCTACCGGCTGAATCAGAATCCAGAAGTACTCCGGCGGGGAAGGCACTCCGAAGCTCGACCGACTCGGCGGGCAGTCCTTCGCGAAGACGAAGGCGCGCGTCCAGAAGCGCGTACGACAAATGGCCGACGAGCTCCTGCGTCTCTACGCGGAGCGCCAGAGCATGACTCGAGAGCCTCTCGAGGCCCTCGACGACGACTATGCGACCTTCGAGGCGACCTTTCCCTACGAAGAAACCCGGGACCAGGGCGCGGCCATCAGCGAGGTCCAGAGAGATCTCGAAAAGCCCGCGGTCATGGATCGCCTGGTCTGCGGGGACGTGGGCTTTGGAAAGACCGAGGTCGCACTCCGGGCGGCGTTTCGAGTTGCGACCGCCGGCCGACAGGTCGCGCTGCTCTGCCCCACCACGGTACTGGCAGCGCAACATTTGCTCACGTTCCGGACGCGTCTCAGCGGGTATCCCCTCGAGGTGCGTGCGCTCAGCCGCTTCCAGAGCAAGTCGGAGCAGCGAGACACCCTCAGGGGCTTGAAGGAAGGCTCGGTCAACGTCGTCATCGGGACCCATCGCCTGCTCTCGAAGGACGTCCACTTCGCTCGCCTCGGACTCCTGGTCGTCGACGAAGAGCAACGCTTTGGCGTGACCCACAAGGAGCGCATCAAGCAACTCCGTGCCAGCGTCAACGTCCTGACGCTGAGCGCGACCCCCATTCCGCGCACGCTCCAGCTCGCCGTCGGCGGCCTGCGGGACATGTCCCTCATCACGACGCCGCCCATGGATCGACGCGCGATCCGCACCATCGTGTCGCGCTACGACGAGTACATCCTGCGCGAAGCCATCGAGCGGGAGCTCTCCCGCGGCGGACAGGTGTTCTACGTCTACAACCGCGTCGAAGGCCTGTACGAGCGAGCCGCGCGCCTCCAAGCACTCATTCCGGAAGCAAAGGTCGCCGTGGGTCACGGCCAGCTCAGCGAGGCACTGCTCGAAAAAACGATGCTCGACTTCGTCGACGGCAAGTACGACATCCTCGCGTCGACGGCCATCATCGAGAGTGGCCTCGACATCCCTCGGGCCAACACCATGATTGTCGACCGAGCCAATCTGTTCGGCCTCTCGCAGCTGTATCAGCTCCGCGGTCGGGTCGGCCGCAGCTCCGAACGCGCCTATTGCTACCTGATCGTTCCACCGCCCAGTCAGCTCAGCGACGACGCTCGCAGTCGCATCGAAGCTCTCGAGCGACACACGGAGCTCGGCTCCGGCTTTCACATCGCCACGCTGGACATGGAAATCCGCGGCGCCGGTGACTTACTCGGCGCAGAGCAAAGCGGCTTCGTCGCCAGCGTGGGATTCGACTTGTTCTGCCAGATGCTCGAGGAAGCCTCCCACGAGCTCAAGGGGGAGTTGGTGATCCACGAGGTCGATCCCGAGCTCAGCCTCGATGTCGACGCACTCTTGCCCGAGGATTACGTGGCGGAAGTCGGCGTTCGTCTCAGCTTGTACAAGCGGCTCGCCAGCGCCAACGACGAGGCGGAGGTCGAGGATGTCTCGCCGGGAAATGGAGGATCGCTTCGGAGCTCCTCCGCCGGAAGCGCGAAAGCTCGTGGAGCTCATGCGCCTGAAGACCGAGCTCCGCCGTCTTCGCGTCCTCGGCTGCGAGGCAACGGCGAAGAGCGTCACATTGCATCTCCGCGACGATACCCCGCTCGATCCCGAAAAGGTCGGAGTCCTCGTGGGTCGCAAGAAGTCCCTCTTCCGCCTGAGCCCGGACGGCCGCCTCACGCGCCGCGCCGGTGAGGATGAACGCATGACGGATGGCGTCCAGCACGCGGATCGGATGCTCCAGGAGCTCGGGTCGCTGGTGCGTGAGTCGTCCGAGTAGAAAGCTTCGCGGACTGGCTCAGCGAGTTGGGATCTTGGCGATTCGGTCGGCGAGCTTCCGCTCTTCGTGATTCAGGACGGGCGTCACGTCGCGGAGCACTGTCTTGTAGGACAAGAGCAACGAACGATCGAACAGCGGCAAGCGCGTCCCCTGGGACTCGAGGAGGGCGACCGCCTTGGCCGGAAGCGGGCGCCGTGCGATCAGGTGACTCTCCACGGCGACGTTGGCCCACGATCCGTCGCGCGTAACGTCGGCGAGCTTCATCCCATAGGTCCCCATGATGTCGAGGACCTCGCGAGACACCGTTTTGCCCTCTTTGAGCTTCGCCAAAATCCCCCGCAGATGATCCGTGAGGAGCTTGGCCGCGGCTTCGTGCCGACCGAGAGACATCATGCGATCGGCCAGGCGCGCCATGGTGGAGAGCGCATCTTGCTTCTCCGTGAGCAGCGTCGGCTCCTCGTCGTCGTCCTGCATGTCGACGATTGCGAGAGCGGGCGCCGGCCGGGTAGGCAGGTTGTTGATCGAGGCCTGCTCGGGAGTGAGTGGCCTGCGCTGCTGGGGCGCGGGCGGCGGAGACGGAAGATCGTCCGGAATGGCCGGTGCTGGCGTCGCCCGCATCACGAATTCCTGGGTGCCCAGGATGATTCGATCACCGTCGTGGATGCGCGTAGCACCCAGGATGACCTTCTCGTTCACGATGATGCCGTTGGAGCTGTCGTAGTCCTCGATGAACACCGAGTCGGAAGAAACGAAGAGCCGCGCGTGCTGGCGGGACACCAGCATGTCGTCGACGAGGATCTGGCAGGTTCGGCTCCGCCCCATGATCACCTCGCCTCGCGGGAGGGGAATATTTCGGTCCCCCACCTCGAACCAGAAGTAGTTGCTGGGCTTGCTGGGGTCCTCCCCAGGAAACACGCCCGGCCAGGTCGCGGGAGTCGTCCTCACCACAACGAATATACGGTACGTTTCCGAGAAAAAAAGGGCCTTCTCCGAAATCGTCAGGACTCTTCGGCGGGCTTTTCGTCGCCGAACAGCGCCTTTTGTGCAGGAGCCGAGAGCGCCGGATCGAAACAGCGACGGCAGCGCGCCTCGTACGACTCACTCCCGCCGACCACGACAGTGGCTTCACGCCGCACGAGTCGTTGGGAACGATCGGCCGGATTGCCACAGCACATGCAGATGGCGAGGTTCTTGGTGACGTATTCCGCCACCGCCATCAGGCGGGGCATGGGCTCGAAGGGACGCCCCAAGAAGTCCTGATCGAGACCCGCGACGATCACGCGTTTGCCCTCGTTCGCGAGCCGCTCACAGACCGTCACAACGTCGCCTGCCAAGAACTGCGCTTCGTCGATTCCGACGACCTCAACGTCAGCGAGGTGGTCCATGATCTCGTTGACGTTCTCGATCGCCACCGCCGTGAGCTCCTGCCGCGAGTGGCTGACGACGCTGTCCGCGGCGTAGCGCTCGTCGATTCGGGGCTTGAAGATCTTCACGCTCTGACGCGCGTAGCGAGCGCGGTTCAAGCGCCGGATGAGCTCCTCGGTCTTTCCGCTGAACATGCACCCGGTGATGACCTCGATCCAACCGGTGTCCCTGGGCACGTGATGCATCTCGCCGACCGAATCGACCCGCGGGCGCCGGACGTCAAGCGTGGAGTCAACCCTTCACGCCGCCGGCCGTGAGACCCGCCACCATGTGGCGCTGGACCAGGTAAAAGAGCAACATCACGGGCAACGAAACCACGATCGATCCCGCAGCAAACGTGCCCCACGAAGCGCCGTGCTCCCCAACGAAGCGCTGCAGCACCACGGGCAGCGTGAGCGCCTCCTCGCGACCGAGAATGGTCGCGGCGAGAATGAACTCGTTGTACGCGCTCATGAAGGCGAAGAGGACCGTCACGGCAATCGCCGGTCGCGCCGCCGGCAAGACGACTCGCACGAATGCACCCCAGCGCGTCGCGCCATCGACCATCGCCGCTTCCTCGAGCTCCCGAGGGATGGAATCGAACGCGCCGCGGAGCTGGAAGATGGCAAACGGCACGGCCGTGGTTGCGTAACACAGGATGAGCCCAGTCCGCGTGTCGAGCAGGTGCAGCCATTCGAGAAGGATGTACAGCGGAACGGCGGACGCCACGGTGGGGAACATCTGCGTGGCCAGAAGCGCGCGTTGACCTGATTCTTTTCCAACGAACGAAAACCGCGACAGTGCGTACGCCGCAGGAAGAGCCACTGCTACGCCGACCACGGCCGTTCCGATCGCAACCCCGAGGGAGCTGGCGATCTGCGACAGGATGTGCGGAGCCGTGAAAAACTCCTTCACGTGAATCAACGAGAGCTCTCTCGGCAGCGGAATGATGCTGCGCTCCGGCGCGGTCCCCGCCGAAAACGCCGTCGAGATGACCCAGAGCACCGGATACAGAGCGAACGAGACCGCCGCGATGCACGACTGCGTGGATCCCAAGAGCTTCGAGCCGGGCTTTCATGCTCTCGCCTCCCCGCGCGTGACTCGCTCGCTGAGCCGGGAAGCGACGAACAGGAGCAAGAAGATCAACACCGAGTACGCAGCTGCGTATCCGTACTGAGCCTGTCGCGTGAATGCCCAGCGGTACGCTTCGGAAATCAGGATGTCCGTGCTGCCGTCGGGCTCGCCGCCCGACACCAGGAACACCACGTTGAACATGTTGAAGGTCCAGATCGCGCCGAGCAGGACGGCCGGCAGCATGCTGGGAAGCACCATCGGTATCGTGACGCGCCACATGCGCTGCCAGCGCGTCGCGCCGTCTACCTCCGCCGCTTCGAGCACTTCCTTCGGCACGCTCGTCAGAGCCCCGAGGGTCACCACCATCATGAACGGAAAGCCGAGCCACACGTTGGTCGCTACATTGGCGCTGAAGGCGGTGGAAAACCTGGCCCACCAGGAAAAGGGCTCGACGCCCAGGAGCTCGAGCAACGCGCTGACGGCGCCGAACTGGCGGCTGAACATTCCCTTCCACGCGAGCGCGGTCACGTACGAGGGAACCGCCCAGGGCACGATGAGCAGCACTCGGTAGAGCGGCCGAAGGGAGAGTCCCGGTCGCGACAAAAGGAGGCCGAGGAAGAATCCAATGGCAACGTGAAACGCAACGTTCACCAGCGTCCAGAGCAGCGTGACGAGGAGGACCAGATAGAACGAGCCGCTGTCGAAGAGCGGCATGCCCCGCGCAGTCAGGATCTCGACGAAGTTCGCGAGTCCCACGTAGCGAAGCTCCCCGGATGCTTTGCTCGCGAACAGCGAGGTTCCGGCGCCCACGGCGAGCGGCAGAAACACCAGGAGCCCGACGGCAACGGCGGCAAGGATCATCCAGCGATACGCGGGAAGCGATCGGGAAAGCGCGAGGCGAAATTCGCCGCTTCGAAACTTCTTTTGCAAGGCCACCGCACCGCCGAGCATGACGAGACCGAGCACCACCAAAAGCGGCGTTGGCGACCGCGCGGGAGGCAGCGGTCGCATCACATCGGCAAAGCGGCGGTTTGCTTCTCGAAGCGCGGCGCGGGGATCCACCGTTCCTTCGAGAGACTTCTTGAGCGCACGGTCGGCCGGCTCCCAGGTCGCGCGCATTGCGTGAGTCGACGGCATCACGACCGCGGTCCTGGCCTGAGTCGCAAACGCGACGAGCTCGGGATCGAGCCTTGCGCTCTCGGGGATCCGTTCGCGGGCGACGATCTGCCGACCCACCTGCGATCGGATCTCTGCCGACTCCGGGCCCGCGAGATAGGTCATCAGGGCGTGGGCGTTTGCGTTGTTCTCGCCGAGGGGCGTGAGGGAGACCGCTTCCACCGTCAGGTAGGGTCTGAGCGGAGCACCTCCCGCCGCCTGAACCCGAGGCAGTGAAACTACCCGATATTTAACGGTATTTCCGATGTCGCTGGCGAACCAAGGTCCGCTCATCACCGTGGCGGCCTTTCCGCTTTTGAAGAGCTCGGTCAAGAGCGCGCCCGATGCTTCTTCCGGAACGGCGCCCTGGTGAACGAGATCCCGCGCCAGCTCGATGGACCGAGCACCTGCTTCGCTGTCGAATCCGAAGCTTCCGCCTTCGCCCAGCTGACGCCCGCCGAACGCGTGCAGCAGGGGCGCGTGGAAGTACATCTTGTCGACCTGGTACGCGAGGGGAAACACGCCCGCAGGCAGGTGCAGCGCGGCGATGCCTTCGAGGGTCTCCGGAACGTCGGGTACCAGCTCCACGTTCACGTAGAGCGCGACACACTTGAGGGCGAGGGGAAGCCCCCAGAGCTTGTTTCCGTCTTCGAGAGCTTCAATCGCGACCGGCTGGAATTGGTCGAGGACTGCGTGACTCGGCCGCGCGATGGGAGCAACGACTCCTCGCTCGACCAGATCACCAATGCGCTCGTGGGAATCGATGAACACGTGAGGCCCATGGCCCCGCGGCGCGGCGGCCGTGAGCTTCGCCGCATACGCGTCGTGGGGGACTTCGAGCGGATCGACGTGAACGCCGGGGTGACTCGCCTCGAAGGAGCGCAGCACGCGTTCGAGCGCGGTTCGTTCATCACCGCGGTATGCGTGCCAGAGGACGATGGTCTCGTCCGCCCGCGCGCCCTTCGCGAGCAAGAGGATGGCGATGGCCAACGCGACGGCGGTCGCTCTCAACGGGTCCGCCCCATGCGATGCATCGCTCGGGCGATCGCGCGGGCGACGACCGTGCGGGGCGCGAGCTTCGAGAACAAGGTCTGAGCCCGGTTGACCGCCGAAGTTCCCTCGAACATCAAGAGCCCCCTTTCCAAAGCGCGTCGCCCGTCTCGGGATCGAACAAGTGGATGTGCTGCTTCTTCGCACGGAGCGCGAGGCTTTCTCCCTTCGCGGGCCGCTCGGAGCCATCCAGGCGGGCGATGAACGTCGCTCCCGAAAGCTGACAGTGCGCGAACGATTCGGTTCCGAGCGCTTCCACGAAGTCGACCTCCGCCTCGATTCCGCTGCCCCGATCGATGTCGTGGGGACGAATGCCGGCGACGACCTTTCGAGGCTCGGGATCGTGCCCGAGCATCGATTCGTCGACCTCGAGGCGCACGCCGGGCGCCGCGATCTGCCAGCCGTTTGCCTCGCGGGAGAGCTCCGCCTCGAAAAAGTTCATCGCTGGGCTTCCCAGAAATGCCGCCACGAAACGCGTTGCGGGCTTTGCGTAGACCTCGAGGGGAGGCCCGGACTGTTCGACGCGTCCCTGGTTCAACACGAACAAGCGATCGGCCAGCGTCATGGCCTCGACCTGATCGTGGGTCACGTACACGCTGGTCGCATTGAGCCGGTCGTGGAGCTTGCGGATGTCCACGCGGACTTGAGAGCGGAGGGCTGCGTCCAGATTCGACAGCGGTTCGTCGAACAAGAAGAGCTGAGGTCGGCGCACGATGGCCCGCCCCATCGCCACACGTTGGCGCTGTCCGCCCGAAAGCTGCCGCGGAAGCCGGTCGAGGAGCGGTTCGAGTCCGAGCATTTCCGAAGCTTCTTCGATGCGTCGGGTGATTTCTTCCTTCGGAGTCTTGCGAAGCTCGAGCCCGAAAGCCAGGTTTTGCCGCACGCTGAGATGCGGGTAGAGTGCGTACGATTGAAACACCATCGCGATGTCGCGATCACGCGGCGACAAACCCGTCACGTCGCGATCTCCGAAACGGATCGTCGCCGCCATCACTCTCTTCGAGCCCGGCGATCACGCGGAGCAGCGTCGACTTGCCGCAGCCACTCGGTCCGACCAGAACGGCAAATCCGCCGTCGGGAACGTCGAGGTCGATCTTGCGTAGGACGACCGTCTGTCCGAAACGCTTTTCGACCCCGCGGATGCGGACCTCTGCCACGGGGCGCGGAGCCTACATGACGACGGGTCGACGGGTCGAGGGGCCCACGCCTTGATTCCGAGGCTCATCACCATCGGCCCGAGCCACTACTGCGAGAAGGCTCGCTGGGCGCTTTCGCGGGCAAAATCGAGTACGTGGAAGAAGCTCACCCGCCGATCTTCCACCTGCTCTCCACGGTTCCGAGCGGGGGACGCTCGGTCCCGATGCTGCTCACCGAAGACGGCGTGCTGGCGGACTCGACCGAGATCCTCGGCTGGGTGGACCAGAAGAGCGGCGGCAGCCTGTACGGCGAAGATCCGAAGACGAGGGAGCTCGAGGATCTCTTCGACGAACGCCTCGGACCCCACACGCGACGGCTCGCGTACTTCCACCTACTCGACGCCCCGCGCTTCGCGGAGCTCTTCGACCAGGGCACGCCCCGCGTGAAGCGCTGGATGTTTCGTAGAGTCTCGGCCGTCGTCCGAAAGATGATTCGGAAATCCTACCAAGTGGATCTGGAGGGAGCGGAGCGGTCCCGCGTGCGGGTTCGCCAGGTCTTTGCCAACGTGGCTCGCCAGCTCGACGATGGCCGGCGCTATCTGGTCGGCGATCGCTTCACCGCTGCCGATCTCACGTTCGCAGCCATGGCTGCCCCGGTCCTGATTCCGGAGAACTATGGCTACGCACTTCCGCCGTCGGAGGAGATCCCCCCAGCCTTGAAAGACGAGCGGGACACGTGCCGTGACACCATTGCGGGGCGCTTCGCCCTGCGGCTCTATGCCGAAGACAGGGGCTGAAGCGCGCGCTGCCGCAGCAAATGATCGACGAGCACGATGGCCACCATGGCCTCGGCAATCGGGACGAAGCGCGGCAAGACGCAAGGGTCGTGACGCCCCTTCACCTCGACGGTGGTGGGGTTTCCATCCCGGGTCACGGTGTCCTGGGGCCGCGGCAAGCTGCTGGTCGGCTTGACCGCCGCGCGAAGCACGATGGGCATTCCGCTGGAGATTCCGCCCAGCATTCCTCCATGGCGATTGCTCGGAAGTCGCGATGCCGCTCGGGCCGGCGACGAAGGGATCGTTGTGCTCGCTCCCGCGCATCTTCGCCGCGGCGAAATGCCGCTCCGTATTCGACGCCCACGACCGCGGGGATCGAAAACAGCGCTTTGGCGAGGTCGGCTTTGAGCTTGTCGAACACCGGCTCACCGAGCCCAGGCGGGATCCGATGCGCGACGATTTCGGCGACCCCTCCCAGGGAATCGCGATCTTTGCGCGCTGCCTCGATGGCTTCCATCATGCGCGGTCGCCGCAACGGCGTCGGGACAGCGCACGATGTTTGCCTCGACCGCAGCGCTGGTCACGCTCGCCGGATCGTCGATGTCGGCATCGATGTCGCCGATGCTGACGACGTAGCCGAAGCACCGTCGCGCCGAGGGCCTGGGCGAGGATCTTCTTCGCGATCGCTCCGGCGGCAACTCGCGATACGGTCTCTCGAGCGCTCGACCGCCCACCGCCTCGATGATCCCGAAAGCCGTACTTCGCGTCGTAGGTGAAGTCCGCGTGACCGGGGCGATACTTCTCCCGGAGCTCGTCGTAGTCCCGGCTCTTGGCGTCCGCGTTTCGGATCAGGATCGCGATGGGTGGTGCCGGTGGTCCGCCCTCGAACACCCCGGAAAGAATTTCGGGCTCGTCGGACTCCTTGCGCTGGGTCGTGAGCCGGCTCTGGCCAGGCCGGCGGCGGTCGAGCTCCACGCGGAGATCATCGACCGACAGCTCAAGCCCCGGCGGGCAGCCGTCGACGATCACCACGTTGGCTGGGCCGTGGGATTCGCCCGCCGTGGTGACGACGAAATGCCTGCCCGAAGCTGTTTCCCGCCATCGGCGGCGCGAGTATGAACCATTAGCGAGCGGACCATGCTAGAGGAGCGCACGATGACTCACCCGGCCCTCACCCAACTCTCCGACGAAGAGCGCATGTTCAGGGACTCGGTGCTCGCGTTCGCGCGACAGCGCGTGGCGCCGAAAGTCAGCGCGATGGATCACGAAGGAGCGCTCCACAAGGCGCTGATCCCGGGCCTGTTCGAGCTCGGTGTGATGGCGGTCGAGGTTCCGAGCCAATACGGCGGCGCCGAGAGCTCGTTCATGAACGCAATCCTCGCCGTGGAGGCTCTCGCGATGGTCGATCCGAGCGTGTCCGTCGTGCGTCGACGTGCAAAACACGCTCGTTCAAAATTGCGTCCTTCGCTGGGCGAATGCGGAGCAAAAAAAGCGCTACCTGCCCAAGCTTTCCAGCGAGTGGGTCGGCTCCTACGCCCTGAGCGAATCCGGATCGGGCTCGGATGCCTTCGCCCTCAAGACCCGCGCCGAAAAGAAGGGCGACCAGTGGATCTTGAACGGCGAAAAACTGTGGATCACGAACGGCGCGGAAAGCACGTTCTTCATCGTGTTCGCCAACGCCGATCCCCAGAAGGGCTACAAAGGGATCACGGCGTTTCTCATCGAGCGCGACTTTCCCGGCTTCTCCGTGGGCAAGAAGGAAGACAAGCTCGGGATCCGGGCGTCGAGCACTTGTCAGCTGGTCCTCGAAGACTGCCAGGTCCCGGCCGAGAACGTGCTGGGTGAGGTCGGCGTTGGTTACAAGATCGCGATCGAAACCCTGAACGAGGGCCGTATCGGCATCGGCGCGCAGATGCTGGGTCTGTCCCAGGGCGCGTTCGACTACGCGATGAAGTACATGGCCGAACGCAAACAGTTCGGAAAGTCGCTACTCGAGTTTCAAGGAATGGAATTCCAGTACGCCAAGGTCGCGACTGAAATCGAGGCGGCTCGCCTGATGGTGTACAACGCCGCCCGCCTGAAGGATGCGGGGCTGCCCTTCGTTCGAGAGGCAGCGATGGCCAAACTATTTTCGTCGGAGGTGGCCGAGCGGACGGCGAGTCTGTGCGTGGAGTTTCTGGGCGGAGTGGGCTTCACCAAGGAGTTTCCCGTCGAAAAACTCTACCGGGACGCCAAGATCGGAAAGATCTACGAGGGGACGAGCAACATGCAGCTCGCCACGATTGCCAAGCTCCTGCGCCAAGCCTACGCCGGCTGAAATCCGCGGTTTGTCCCAGAAATTCGCGTCGCGCGCGGGGTCCTGACATTCTCTCATCGCGTGTCCTCGCCAGCCTCCCCCTCCGGGCTCGACGTGGTGGTCGTCGACGACGATCCCCGCTGGCGTGCGCTCGCCGCCGAGCCCTTCATCAAACGCGGCGATCGGGTCCGCGAGTGCGTCGACGGACTGCAGGCCCTCGCTACCTGCCTCAGCAATCCGCCGGACGTGATTCTCTCGGACGTGCAGATGCCCCGCATGGACGGCTGGCAGTTCCTGCGCACCATCCGCGCGAACTCGGCCCTCGCGTCGGTGCCCGTGGTGTTCCTGACTTCGCTCGATGGAGATGCCGAACGCCTCAAAGGCTACCAGCTGGGCGTGGATGCTTACCTGCCGAAGCCTTTCGTTGCTGACGAGCTCCTGCTTCGTGTCCATCGACTGGTTCGCCGCGCCAAGGGAGCCGGCGGCGATGTCGAAACCCAACGCGGGCTCCGGGGAGATCTCGAGCACGTGTCTGCGGGATCGTTGCTCTCGTTCTTGAGCGTCGAGAAGAAGACAGGCGTCTTGCTCATCGTGGCCGATCGCCCCGGGCGCGTGTTCGTATTCGAGGGCAGACCCTTCTCTGCCGCGATCGAAGGAGGTCGGCCGCAAAGCTCGCGCCGGGCGCTGATGGACATCCTCGACTGGACTTCGGGGCAGTTCGACTTTTCGGAAGAGGAAGTGAACGTCGCCGACGAGCTCGGCGCGGAAGCTTCGACGCTGGTGCTCGAGCACGCGCGTTTGAAGGATGAAGGCCGGCGCTGAATCAGCTTCGTCGAGTGCTGGTGGGATCGGTGGCTGCGCGGGCCGCGCCGGGGACGAACTCCCGGAGCTGCCAGGCGTAGATCAAGAGCTGGCGCTCGCTCTTGTCCAGAGAATCGCGAATTCTTCCGGTGAGAAAGATACCGATGAACAGCGCGGCCAGATTGGCAACGGTGACGAGCACCATCGTGGGCACGGGGGAAAGCGCCAGTGCGCCCGCATGGATCAGAAGCCCGCCTTGGGTGAACGTGTAGTCGCCTGGCAAGAGATCGACTGCCCAGAGCACGAACGCGAGCAGCGTGACCCCGCCCGCCGTCGCCGCGACCGCTGGTCGAGCCTTCCGATCCATGTAGAGCGCAAAGCCCGTGGCATTCACCGCCAGGATCATGGGCATGAAGAACAGCGGGCCGAACATCACCGCGGTCACCCCAAAGGTGAGGTTGGCGAGAATCATCACCACGTACGCGAGGCTCCGTTGGGGAACCTTCTGGCGCGAAACGTAAAAACTCACTCCTGCGGCGCACAGACCCAGCAAGGGAAAGGCGAGGATCCAGTCCCAGCGACGCACGCCGACCCAAATCAGGATCGGCACGTAGAGCAATAGATGGCCGTAGGCGATCGCGCCGAGACGACCGATGCGCCGGAGCTTCTCCCGTTCCGCGAGACCAATGTCCTGTCTCACTTCTTTCGGAAGAACCAGCGGCGGATCGGCCAAGAGCTTCACCAGCGTATCCATCGCGCGCTCGTTGTCTGGATCGAGAGCGAGGGCGCGACCGATTTCCCGCAGCGCTTCCCTCCGCTCGAGGTAGAGCCCCGTCTCGGTGCCTCCGCGCGCAGACTTCGCTGCTTTTTCCGCAGCATCCGCGTGCTGCGCGGACATTTCCCGACGCAGCTCCAGGTCGCGCTCGCCGTCGAGATGTCGCTCGATGGCTTCGTAGATTTCCCGAGCGGTCGCCTGGCGCTCCCTGGAGTCGAGGACGGTTGCCTTGACCACGACGGCTTCGAGCTCCGGCGCGACGTCGACATGGGGAGCGCGCCACGACAGGCGTGCGTCGACGCCCGCGAGGGTGGAGGCCATGAGCCCGGTCGAATCTTGGGCGGTGTGAAGTGGCTCGAGCGCCAAGATCTCGAACAGCATCGCCCCGAGGCTGTAGATGTCTGCGGCCGACGTGAGCTCCGGGTGCTTTCCTTCGATTTGCTCGGGCGACATGTAGCCCGGTGTCCCGAGAACCGCTCCTGCCTGGGTATGCTCGACGCCCACGCTATCGACCCGAACGCGATCACTGTCGTCGTCCATGCCCTCGGCACCCGATACGCGAGCGAGCCCCCAATCCAGGACGTACACCTCACCAAAATCGCCGAGCATGATGTTGCTCGGCTTCAGATCGCGATGCAGGACGCCGCGCCGATGCGCGAAGTCCACGGCGAGACACACGCTACCGAACGCAGTCAGAAGCCGGCGTCGCGAAAAACGTCCGCCCGAAAGCTCGGGCGTGGTCCGGAGAGCCGTGAGCACGTCGTAGAGCGTGGTCCCACGCACCCGCTTCATCGTGAAGTACACGGACCCATCCGTGTTCACACCAATGTCGTACACGGGCACGATGGCCGGGTGCTCGAGCTGCCCTTGAATGCGTGCTTCGCGCAAAAAGCGAGCTCCCGCCTCGGGGTGCGCGCGATGCTCCGCTCGCATCTCTTTCATGGCGATGGCTCGACCGATCTGAAGATCGTCGTACAAGCGCACGACCCCCATTCCTCCCTCACCGAGCACGCTCCGAGCCATGTAACGCTCGGGAAACGCCAGCGGCGCGGGCGGCGCCTTCGTGATGCGCACGGTGGCCGGGCTCGACAGTTCCTTCACCAACGTCGGACCTTCGATGGTTCGAGTCACCGTCTCCTCGAGGCTCGAATCCGAAGAGGGCCCCCCTCGCTCTTCTGTCATGGGCAGGAGTCTGCCCGAAAACTCCGCGGCCGTCAGAGGGGGGAAATCGGTGAATGCTGCGCCCGGCGAAGCAGCGGAAAGCGCGCCTCACGCAAGGGGATCGCGATAGATCTCGGAGAGCGGAAGCTCGCATTCGATTCGAAAGTAGCTCGAGCGACTCTTCGCCACGAAGCTCGACGACGGTCCAAGTTCCCTTGTCACGACGCCACACATCGACTCGTCGCTCGGTTTGAGCGACCAGGACAATTTCTTCGAGAGAGTCGATTTTCGATACTGGTCGAGCTTCTCACCACGATCGTACTTTTCGGTGGAGTCGCTGACGACCTCGAACAGCACCTTGGGATTGGTGACCGTCTGATGTCTTGGATCGTCGGGATCGAGCTCGAGCTGACCACACACCACCGACACATCCGGATACGTACCGAGCCCCGTCGCCAGAACACGAATTCGGAGATCGGATGTGAACACACGACACCGGGCGCTTCGGAGCTGGTTCGAGAGTTGCGCAATGATATTCCCCGCGATGGCGGCATGATCGGGCGATCCGCCTGCCATGGCCCAAACTTCCCCTCGGAGAAACTCGTGCTTGACCGGGCTCATCGCTTCGAGCTCGACGTATTCGCCAAAGCTGTAGTGCTGTCGGGCCGCTTGGCTCACAGGGGAAACGTAGCACAGCCCGAACCCGACCCAGCCTCTCAGCCGAGAGGCTGGAAGGAGCTGGCGCCGAGCAGACCGCTCTTCGTTTCGACGATTCGATCGATGTCGTTCGCGAGAAGAGCCGCGTCGTCGCGCTCGTCCACGTCCATGGTTCAGAGCCCGGAAATCAGCTCGCTCTGAGGGACGAAGATCTTCCCCGACGTGGCGGGAACGCTTACTGAAAGCGTCCCGTCCGCCGCCACCGTCACGACCTCCGAAGGATCGAGCACGTTGACCAACGCCGTACCGCCCGGCTGGGACGTGAGCATCGGCGTGCCGTTGAACACGGGTGAGCTCTCGTGGCTGGCATTGGTGTTGATCACTACCAGCGCATACGCCGAGCCCGCGTCGCCGCCGCTTCGCTCGAAAGCAATGATGCCCGCATCCGGCTCGTCCGCGATCCGATCGCTCGACCAGGTGATGTTCAGATCCCCATGAGTGAGCGCCGCGTAGCTCCTGCGGATCTTCGAGAGCCGACGCACCCATTGATAGAGCGGGCTATTTTGATTGTATCCGCTCGTCCAGAGATCTTCACGGTTGGCCGGGTCGTTCCCGCCGGAAAATCCCTGCTCGGTGCCGTAGTAGATGCACGGGATCCCGTCCTCGGTGAAGATGAAGAGCAACGCATTTTGTAGCGCCGCAGGATCGTTTCGGAAGAACAAGAACCGACCCACGTCGTGGTTGTCGAGGAAGTTCACCAGCGCCTTGTTGGGCGGAACGCCGATGCCATTTTCCGGGAGCCACCGTGCCGTAGTTGCCTCCGGCACCGAGCCGCTGATCGAACAGGCCCTGGATTGCGGACGTAGCGCCGCCTTTCTGAAACACATCTCGAATGACCGTGAAGTACTGGGGAAAGTAGAACGCGCTATCGACCTGATTGTCGAACGTGTACGAGCCCACGAGATCATCGCGGCCGTCGAACGCTTCCCCGAACATGAAGAAGTTGGTCTTGCCTTTCGCGGCGAGACGCTGCCGCACCTGAGGCGCGAACGTCTGCCAGAATTCGTGCTCGACGTGCTTGAGGGTGTCGATGCGAAATCCGTCGAGATCGGTGAGCTCGACCCAGCGCACGAACACGTCGGTCAGCGCCTGGCGAACGTCGGGATCCTCGGTGTTGATGTCCTTGAGCCCACCCGGGAAGTCTCCCTTCATCACCTGCTCGTCGTCGTCCCAGTTCCAGACACGCCCGCGCAAGTTGTACGCCCGCGGCTCCTGGAAGATCGCCGGCTCCGGCGGCATGTGGTTCGTCGCCGGATCGTACGCGAACACGATGGGCGCCGGTCCCGCCAAGCCAAGGCTCGTCCAGGCCTGGACTCCTCGGGGATCGTAGTCGGGGTCGTACTCGTTGATGTGCGCGACGTGGCTCGTCTCGCAGTTGCCCGGCGGCGGCTCACAATTCTCCGGTGGCGCATCCGGAGCGATGAGGGGACCCGCTCCTTCGACGCGCTCGTCGGCCTGACCGTTCAGGTTGATGTCGTAATAAAAGAGCTGCCCCACGTGATTGACGACGATGTCGAGGATCACCTTGATCCCGCGATCGTGCGCAGCGTTCACGAGGCGGCGCAGGCTCGCGAGATCTCCGAAGTGGGGATTGAGCTGCGTGAAATCCTGGGTCCAGTAGCCGTGATAGCCGTCCACGCCGGCATCGGTCTCGACGTTCTTCACGATGGGAGAAATCCAGATCGCGGTCACGCCCAGATTCTGGATGTAGTCCAGGCGATCCTCGACGCCACGCCAGTCCCCACCGTGATAACGCGCGGCCCCGTAGCGATCGATTCGATAGTCGTTGGCGAGATCTCCGTTGGCGAAGCGATCCACCATCAGCTGATAGACGACCTCGTTTCGCCAATCGTCGACGTGGGTGCCGATCTTTTGTTCTTCGACGTTGTCGAAGCTCATGCAGGCGGTTTGGGCCAGGGCAAAACCCAGGGCGATCCAAGATGTAGTGCGCGACATGATCGGCTCCCTTCTTCTCAATTCCCGTAGCTCGTCGAGTTGAACCACCACTCCGCGCCAATGCCGAAGAACTGCTCGACCTTGCGCCGCGCGAACACGTCGTCGGTCGGATAGAGCGAACGCGCATCGTCGTTGCGTCGGGTGACGGCCCAGATCAGTCGAAGCTGAGGGCGCTTGAACACGCCCTTTCCGGCCGGCGAAAGATACGGGATCACTCCGAAACGCCAGAGCTTGGCCTGGAGGGGTTTGTTGGTCGCGACGTTGAGGACGCCGCGCTGTTGCGCTTGATACGAGCCTTCGAGGGCGAGCCCCGCGTGGTCGCCAAGAAACACGTGGGGACGCACGACGAAGATCCCCTCGTCGACGTTGCCGAAGCGAAACGGCTCGGGAGTCGGTTCACGAAAGCTCCGGAAGTAGCCGCCCGCGACCACACCGAAGATCTCGTTCTCGTAGTTGCCGGACAGACCGATCAGGGTCTGATGCGCCCCTTCCACCGTGCGCTCGGGGGACGTGCCCTCGGGAGTCGCCAGCTCGCCATATGCCGCGAGCCCCCGACCGTGACGGAAGAACAGATTCACGAACGTGTCCCGCTCGCCGGTGAAGAAGCCCACCTGCCCACCGAAGAGAACGCCGCTGTCGCCCTTCACTTCCTCGACGCGACCGGGCGAAATTTCGTGCTCCCCGCTCGGCAAGCGATGCACTTCCCCGTAGAGGACGGCCTTCAGCCCGCCCCGCTCGAGGAGCGGCACGATGTGCGACAGCTTCAAGCTCGAGATCACCCGCGGCCGATCGAGCAGCGCCACTTCCGTCGTTCCGGGCTGGTTTTGCGCCGCGGGACGCTCGACGGCTTGATACTGAAACGGATCCGCCGCCCGATTGAGCCCGACGTGCCAGGCGACGAAGCTCTTCTTGTCGCGCGTGTCGAACCGAACACCGCCGCCCACCGTGTTCAAGTTGTCCAGCGGCCAGAAGTCGAGCAGGTAGATGTCGTCGCCGCGGTACATGCGCGAACCCGCCCACACGCTCAGGCCCTTGTCGCCGATCCCGCTTTCCTCGACGTACAGGTTTCGCACCGCGACCTGCGCATCGAAGCGCCCGTCGTAATGAAAGAGCGGCCCACCGAGGGCGAGGGTCGTCACGATGCGCGAGTTGATTTCGGCGTCCCAATCGTCGTCGCGACGGAGCTCGAGCTCGGCGTAGGTGCCCTCATCGATTCGTGAGCCGTAGGCAACGACGTCCGCGTTGCGTCCCTCGCCACCCCGACCGTCCGCAGCGACGACCACGCGCCCATAGGATCCGAACGAGAAGTGAGCGCGAGGATAAGTCTCGTCGCGGGTAGGCTCGTCGGCGGGGGGAGCGACGGGAGGCCTCCCGTTCGCGCGGACGCTCGGCCCGAGCTTTGCTCGTGGCTTGGGGGGCGGCTCGGGCTCCGGTTCGGGCTCGGGGGATGGGGCGGGCTCGGAAGGCTGGAGTGTGGGTTCGTCCACCGGAGGAGAGGGCGGCACGTCTCCGGGAGGAACGCCCACCGGTTGCGCCTGACCCACCCGTCCTGCGAGCACGATCCCTACCGTCAGAGCCAGGCCCAGCCGTTTCACGGGGCGCGATATATCACCGCTTGCGCCGCGCAGCGCCTTGGGTATCGTGCCGCCACGCACATGGATAGCTATCTGGCTCTCGAACCCGGTTTCGTCACTCTGGCGAAGATCTTGGGAACTCTCCTCTTCGCCATCGGCGCCGTCCCCCTGGTGTTCCTGATGTTCCCCGGGGACAAGAGCGAGCCTCGGGACACCTTCAGCGGCGACCTCTGAGTCGACTCCACATCCCGAATTCTCCTTTTGATTCAGGATGTTAACCTGGATTTGCGACGGTGTGGCCCGGTCGCTGAACTTGACGATATACTAACGTCCGGGTACCCCGAGTACCGTAACGCGGCTCGTTGGTGGCGCCGCAAATGGAGTGGTGAGATGAGACTTTTTAATATCCTTGGAATCGCATCGGGTCTGATGATCGTGTCGCTCGCTGCCTGCAGTAGCAGCGATAGCAGCGGCACCGGCGGCGCAGCGGGTGCCAGCACCGGCGGCAGCGGCGGCGGCACGGGCGCAACGGGCGGCTCGGGCGGCGGCTCGGCTGGCACGAGCTCTGGTGGCACGGGCGGCGGCTCGGCTGGCGCAGGTGGCTCGGCTGGCGGCGGTGGTGACACCTGCACGCCTTGTGTGGAGGACAACTGCGCGGCCGAAGTGGATGCCTGCAATGCGGACGCTGATTGCACCGCTCTCCTGGATTGCGTGCAGGCCTGTTCGGATACTGCATGCATTACCGAGTGTCAGACGGCACACCCCGGCGGCGCGACGTTGTTCGCCGACGTGTTCACTTGCACCCAGCAAAATTGCGCGGCTGAGTGCGGCCTCGGCGCGTGAGTCCGAGCTGATTGAATCGAAAAGCCGCTGCTCCGCGAGGATCGGCGGCTTTTCTGTTTTCGAAGCATGCGCGTGTCGCCGACCCGCGCTAGAGAGCCCCCGCGATGAGAGCGGGCCCCATCCTCGCGTCGGTCACCCTGGCGCTCGGCGCGTCCGCTGCCCCCGTCGCGCCCCACCGATCCGCGAGCGAGCTCGTCACCTCGAACGGCCGCGCGGTCGTCGGCTACGACGTGATCCAGGGTCGCATCACGAGCTTTCTGGAGCACCCGTACCGCGCTCGGAGTGACGGCAGCACCACTCGGGACATTGCCTTCGACATCTATCCCGGTCTTCGCATCGGAACGACCGGTCAGTGGCTGACGGACGTGACGCCCTCGAGCGTGGCCTACGAGCCGGGCACCGGGATCATCGTCGTTTTGCGCCAGCTCTCGGGGCTCGACATCACCGAATACGACTTCGTCCCCATCGATCTCGCCGAGCGCGCCCTCGTGAGCCTCGTCAAGGTCGAGCGCACGAGCGGCGCGGCCGAGCCCATCGATGGCTACTTCATCTTCAATCTCCATCTCGGGGCGGGGGCGCCCGAGCCGGACGCGAGCGGGGAGACCGTCGCCTGGGACGCGGGACGAAGCACATGGATGGAATGGGGCGGAAGTGGTCTCACGACTGCGTACGCGCCCCTCGAGCTCGCGACCCATCACGGTGCGAGCCCCGATAATCCCTTCACCGCGCTGACCAGCGGTCAGGATCTCGGCGACGGAGCCGGCACGACCACCGATGACGCCGTCGCGGGTCTGCAATGGTCCCTGGGAAACCTCGCCACCGGCGAGTCCGCGTGGTTCGGTGGATTCGTCGTGCTCGACGATCAGGGCGACGTGCTCCCGCGAGTCGACGCCGTCCGCAGCTGGATCGCGGGACGATCCGCAGCGGCGATCCTCGCCGCGGAGCGCGCGAGCTGGAAGAGCTGGCACACCCCAACCCCCGCCGGCCTCGACCCGGACGAGACGGCGGCCTACACGCAGCAGATGGCCATCTTGCGCATGGGTCAGGTGAGCGACGGCCAGATCCTCGCGAGCCTCCCACCGGGCAACTGGAACATCTCCTGGGTCCGGGACATGTCCTACGCCACGGCAGCCCTGGCGCGATCGGGCCACACCGAAGAAGCCAAGCGCGCCATCGAGTTTCAGCTCGATGCCGACTCGGGCAAGTACCAGGACTACGTCGGTCATCCGTACCAGATCTCGATCACTCGCTACTTCGGTGACGGAGTGGAAGAGACCGACTTCGACGACAATGGTCCCAACATCGAGTTCGACGGCTTCGGTTTGTTTCTGTGGGAGCTCTCCGAGTACGTCCAGCAATCGAACGACGACGCGAGCCTCGCCAGCTGGTGGCCTACCGTCAGCGAAAAGGTCGGCGATGTCCTGGTCGCTCTCCAGGAACCGAGTGGCCTCATCGCCCCGGATTCCTCGATCTGGGAAGTGCACTGGAATGGCCGCCAGAAGCACTTCGCGTACACGACCCTCACCGCCGCCAATGGCCTGTGCCACGCCGCAGATCTCGCCGAGCGCGTGGGAGACTCGGCACGCGCCACCCAGTATCGAGATGCCGGAAAGCGCGCCCGGGACGCGCTGATCGAAAAGCTCTCCGCCCCCGATGGCACGCTCGCCCAGAGCCTCGAGGAGCTCGAGAGCGGATCGGGTTTCCTCGACGCTGCTGCCATCGAAGCCGCGGGATTCGGTCTCGTCGATCCCAAGGGACGAGCCACGACCGCGACCCTCGCCAGCATGAAAGCCAAGCTCATCCCCGCCAGCGGTCGCGGCTTCATGCGCAACGACGACGGCGGCTGGTACGACAGCCAGGAATGGGTATTCGTCGACCTGCGATCGGCCACGGTGATGGACCGGGCCGGCGATCCCGACGGCGCCGATCTCACCAGCTGGATCACCGCCCAGGCCAAGGAAAACTTCGGCCTCATCTCCGAGCTTCACGACGCGAGCACCGCTGACTACGCGGGCGAGATGCCGATGGTCGGCTTCGGTGCGGGAGCGTACGCCCTTGCGCTCTGGTCTCGAGGAAACGACCTCGCACCCGCCTGCGGGGATTTCGCGGACGAGAGCGGCGCGGGCAGCGGCGGCTCGGGCGGCACGAGCGGTACCGGCGGGATGGGTGGCGACGTCACGCCGGCGGCGGACAATTCCGACGACGGCAGCTGCGGATGTCGCCTCGCTTCTCGTGACGAAAATCGCGGTGCGAGCGCCGCATTCCTCGCGCTCGCGCTCTTGTTCTTCCGGCGCCGGTGCTAGAGTCTCGGCATGCAACCCCTACGGGAAGGCGGTCTGAGCTCCCGGGTACGCTATCTGCGAGCTCCCGAGCCCCTGGTGTTCCCGGAGCAGGCCGAAATGCCCGAATCGCAGCTTCATCTCGATCTCCGCACGCTGCTCTATCACTTGCTCCGCGATCATCTGGGTCCGGCCTACACCGTCGGCTCCGAGCAATTCGTCTACTGGGACGCCGCCGATCCCACCAAGTGCGTCGCGCCGGACGGCTACGTCAAGGCAACGTCCGCCGGTGATCCCGTACACACGTGGAAGACCTGGGAGCGAGGCGCGCCCGATGTCGCAATCGAGATCGCCAGCGAGAGCGACGCGCGCGACGCGGAGGTCCGAGACAAAATCGCTCGCTATCGCACGATCGGTGTGCGCGAGCTCGTGCGCTTCGACGTCTCTCGCCCTGCGGGCGAACGCCTCCGCGTCTGGGATCGCGTTGACGACGATCTGCTAGAGCGAGAAGTGACGGGCGACCGCGCGCGAAGCCTGGTCCTGGATCTCGACTGGTGCGTCGCACCCGCCGAGGGCTACGCCGCCACGCTACGCATCGCCGCCGGAGAGCCACCCGCGCTCGTGCCCACACGCGAAGAAGGCCGACGCACCGAGGCGGAAGGCCGACGCACCGAGGCGGAAGCCCGCACGGCTGCCGAGCGGCGCATCGCCGAGCTCGAAGCGGAGCTCGCTCTCTGCGGTAAGGATTGATGCGGCGCGCTCTCGTCTTTCTGTGCGCCCTCGCCCTCGCGCCCGCCTGCACCGACGACGCCACGCCTCCGGGCACCGGCTTCGGTGGCTCGGGCGGTACCGGAGCAGGAGGAACCGGCGGGGGCGGTACCGGCGGAGCCAGCGGTGGCACGTGCAGCGTCACGCTTCACTTCAAGCCCGAAGCCGGAACCACCGCATCGAGCGTCAGCGTCGCGGGCGAATGGAACGCGTTCGATGCTCTCGCCACGCCACTCTCGGGCCCCGATGCGAACGGAGAGTTCACCGCCACCGCCGACATCCCGCCCGGCAACTGGGGCTACAAGCTCGTCCTCGACGGAACCAACTGGATCCTCGATCCAGGTCAGGGCTACCGGAAGTACGTCGACGGCGTCGAAAACTCCGCCCTGCGCGTGCGCGATTGTTCGAAGCCCGCGCTCACGGTCGAGAGCAGCAACATCACGTCCAGCGGTTACGACGCCAAGCTCCACTTCGAGCCCTCGCGCACCGGTAAAGCCCTCGACACCACGAGCGCCACGTTGCGCCACGACGGAAACGACTCACCCTTCGCCGGCGTCAGCGTCGATGCCGACAGCGTGAGCGTGAACGCCACCGGGCTTTCCGCAGGGAAATACACGCTGTCGGTCAGCGCAACGGACAGCGACGGCGTCGAGTCCGACCCGCTTCGCCTCGTGTTCTGGATCGAGCCCGAACGCTTCGATTGGCGAGACGCGCTCATCTACATGATCGTCACCGATCGCTACAAAGACGGCGACCCGTCCAACAATCCGCCGCCCACCAGTGGCGTCCAGGATCCCCGCGGCGATTGGAAAGGCGGAGATCTCGAGGGCGTTCGGGAAAAGATCGCCGACGGCACCCTCGACCAGCTCGGAGTCCGCGCCATCTGGCTGACTCCGTTCCAGACCAATCCGGACAAGGCCTACCTCGCCTCGGACGGCTTCCACCTCGTGACCGGCTATCACGGCTACTGGCCCATACGCGCCCGGGAAGTCGATCCCCGCATCGGTGGCGAGGCCGCCCTTCACGCCATGGTGAAAGAGGCCCACGCCCACGGTATTCGCATCCTGATGGACTTCGTCGTGAATCACGTTCACGAAGAGCACGAATACTTCCAGCAGCACCCCGAGTGGTTCCGCACCGGTTGCGTGTGCGGCACGGACAATTGCGACTGGACCGCCCAGCGCCTCGACTGCCTGTTCACGAAGTATCTACCCGACGTGAACTGGACGGTTCCCGCGGTCAGCGAGCAATTCGAGGCCGACGCCGTCTGGTGGCTCGACACCTTCGATCTCGATGGCCTGCGCGTCGACGCGGTCAAGCACGTCGAGGACGCCGCGATCCGCAATCTATCCACGCGCGTCAAAGACGAATTCGAGGCCGCCGGCACCAAGTACTTCCTGATGGGCGAAACCGCGATGGGCTGGAGCGATTGCGGCGTCGACTGCAATCAAGAGCAATACGGCACGATCAGCAATTACATCGGCCCATTCGCCCTCGACGGCCAGTTCGACTTCGTCCTCTATCACGGCGTCCCATACCGCGTGTTCGCGTACGACGAGCAAGGCATGCTCCACGCCGACTTCTGGACGCAGCAATCGCTCCTCGAGTATCCGGCCGGCTCGATCATGACGCCGTTCATCGGCAGCCACGACTCCTCGCGCTTCGTGACGCTCGCGACGTATCGCGGGCAACCCGGCTACGACAAAGGCGTGCCCAGTAGCCAATGGGACAACGTCGCCGGCGCTCCCCCCGACAGCGAGCCCTACCAGCGCCACGCCCTCGCCCTCTCGTGGCTTCTCGGCCTACCGGGCGCGCCACTTCTCTACTACGGCGATGAGTACGCCGAATGGGGCGGAGCCGATCCCGGCAACCGCGCCATGTGGCGTGGAGACACGACGCTTTCCGCAGACGAATCCGCCGTCCTCACTCGCACGCGAAAATTGGGCTCTGCCCGCCAGGAGCTCGTCGCGCTCCGTCGTGGCGGGTACCGGAGCCTTTACGCCACCGAAACCTTTTTGGCCTTCTCCCGCGAGACCGAAGACCAAAAGGCCGCCATCGTGGCCCTCTCTCGGGATCCCAACCCGACCAACACCGACGTGACGCTGCCCGCGAGCTTTCCCCTCGCGAATGGCACGACCCTCACCGATCGCCTGGGAGGCCCGAGCGTCACCATTTCGGGCGGCAAGATCAGTATCTCGCTCCCGGGACGCGGCGCCGCACTCCTGGCGCCGTGACTATGACCCCACGTCGCTCGCGACCTCGGAAATGGATCCTCGAGAGACGCGGGGTCGAGTCGTCTAGCTCAGCCGCACTCTGTCGAGCAGTAGCTCTGCAGGCAGCCCAGTGCAGCGTTCAGTAGCTCGATGCCACCGGGGTACTGGTTCTGACACGCCGTCGCGCAAGCTTCGTCCGCGCAGTCTGCGGAGCAAGATAGTAGAGCGTTGCAATCGGCGTCGTCCGAGCAAGCTTGAATTTCGCTGGCGCAGTTGGATCCCAAGCACTGGGAACAGGGACTGCTCCCGCCGGTGCCACCACCGCTGCCGCCACCGCTGCCGCCGCCGCTTCCGCCACTGCCTCCCCCGCTGCCCCCGCTGCCACCAATCTTGGACGCGCTCCAGTTGCAGGTCTGCCCTTGGGAGCTGCAGGTTCCGCTGGCCGAGCTCCCCGCGACGGTGCCGCTGCAGTTGGAGTTCGAGCTGGAAAACGTGATCGCGGATCCGTTGATGGTCCCGCTGTTGCTGCTGCCATCGTCACACGGCATGGTGAAGGAGCATCCGTTTTGACTCAGAGTGCACTGGGCCGCGGTGCAAGACCCGGAGATCGTCCAGGTGCCGCCGTACTGGCCGCAACTTCCGTTTCCCGCCCCTCCTCCGCCGCCGCCGCTCGAGCTCGAGCCGCACGCCGAAATTCCTGCTCCAAGCCCCACCATTCCCAACACGAAGATTGTCGCGATTTTCATCGGCACTCCTCCACGATTCCCGAAAAGCCCACCGCTGAGCTTACACCCGTTCACTTCATGGGATTCTGAACCTCTGCAAAGGACCCAGAATTTCCGTTCGGGTTGACGCTTACAGCGGCTTTCAGAGACATGGAACGAAATCAGGATTCACAGGAAGCGCGACGCACTACGTGACGACCCCCGGAAGTCCCACCCCTTCGAGATACCCGAACCTCATCGCCTCCGGTCTTCGTCGAATGTATGTCGCTCGTGCCCCATCGCGAACGGTGAAGTCCCGCTTCTTCCGACAACGCTCCATGTACCTCCGCCCGAACACCCGCTCTGCTTCGCCCTGATTGTCGCCGCGGCCGAGGACGCGAACGTTCTCCGCCCCGGAGCTCCCACCCCGAGCCTTGGCCTGCTCGTGATCGAGCTCCAGAAACCCGCGCGCCGAGCAGCGCCGACCTCGGGCATCGACGAACGCGCATCGGAGTCCGTCGCGCAGGGCCACTTCGCGCTTGGTCGCATTGGTGACATGCGATGGTTTGGCAGCCCGCGCTTTGCGAGCGTGCTCGGTCTGACCGAACTTCCGTTTCATCTGCTCGGCAATCAGGAGATCCACCGCAGCTTCGACGATGGTCGCCAGGTCGCCGCTGGGATTCTTGTGACTCATGAGATCCCGCGCGAGCCTGAGTTTTTCTTCCAGCGTCCGAGACGCGGTGAATTTCACGAGCAGGCGCTCCCGAGACAGCGGTGAGACGCGGCCGCGATCTGCTGGGCGCGGCAGAGCTTCTTGTTTCGCGGGTGGAGCGGTCGGCGGCGACGGATCGGGCTCCGAAGTCTGTTCGACGTTCGACGCCAGCGGGGTCGACGCCACCGGTCGATCGGGCAACTTACGAACGCTGTCCGCCACATCGGGCTTCGGAAACCGCGCCGCGAGCACCCGCTCCGTCTCGCGGACGCTCTTCCCACTCACCGCGTCGAGCAGTTCCTGTGCGTTTTCCTCGGTCAAAACGCTCTTCAGACGCCCGAGCACCGAAAGCGAAACTCGACCCGTCTCGAGCCTGTCGTAGATGCACGGAAACCTGCGAGCCAAGCGTGCCGCTTCGATCCGCCGACACGCTTCATCCTCACTGAACCCGAGCCGCTCGGTGCAATACGCAAAGAGGGACGAACACGCCTCCCGAAGATGAAGCTTGCGCGCCTTCATCTCGGCGAGGTGCGCCACGAGCTCCGCGGTCAATCCCCGGTGTGCCCGAGTCACCCGATGAAGCTCCGAGAGAAGCGCGCCGTCGGTGAGCTTCCCCAACGAACTGAAATCAGCACTCTTCATTCCCAACGTCCTACCACGGGGATTTTCGTGCCCCGCAATCGCCCGAGGACGCGTTTCGGGCGAGCGACCCGGCGCGCAAATCATTTCTCCCCCGGGCGCCCGTCACGCGCCGCCGACGTGCGAGGAACGAACGCTTCTGGCGTCCATCCTCACAAAGAGCTCGCCGGCGTCGAAAATCCTGTCACGAAAATTCGACGCTGGTCTCGCGTTTTTTTTTAGCACTGCGAACAGCCCGCAGCGTCGCTCGGTCAGCTCGGGCGGACGATGGGTGGAGTCGTGCGCGATCCGCGACAGTCGCGGGTGAATTCGGTTGCCGCTGTAGGACCGACGCGGAGGCGATCCGCGACAGTCGCGGGTGAATTCGGTTGCCGCTGTAGGACCGACGCGGAGGCGATCCGCGACAGCCGCGGGTGAATTCGGTTGCCGCTGTAGGACCGACGCGGAGGCGATCCGCGACAGCCGCGGGTGAATCATCGCTTTCAGCAATGAGGAAGCGGAGGAACGCACTGGCAGCGAGATGTTCCAGGCCATGGAAAGACGCTGTAGGGCGATCGGGCCGGCCGATCGTCCAAAATTCCCAGGTCTTAGCGAAACTGTTTGTGCTCGCGTGCGTAGTAAGCGGGAATCAGGACACACCATGAAGATCGCCCTCATTTCCGCACTTGCCGTCTCCGTCGTACTCTTCGGATGCGACAAGAAATCGAACCCGAACCTCGCGCCGAGCGCCACCGCGCTGAGCTCCGCGATGAAGCCCAGCGAAGGCGCGATCCCCCTCGCGATCGAAGGCACGGGAAGCAAGGTCAGCTTCCTCATGAACGCGCCGATCGAGAAGATCAACGGCGAGGTCGTGGACGCAACCAAAGGCGATGTCTACGTCGACGTGAAGGACGTCACCAAGACCGCCGCGCTCATTCAGGTCGACCTCGACAAGCTCGTTCTGTTCCAGCAAAAGCGCGACGACGAGAAGGGTGAGTTCGGCGAGAAGGTCAAGAACGACCAGCAGAACACCCACGCTCGAAACTGGCTCGAGATCGCATCCGACGCTCCCGCTGACGTGCGAGAGAAGAACCGCTGGGTGGAGTTCAAGATCGACAAGCTCGTCGATCCCTCGGCGAGCGACCTCACCAAGATGACGGGAGCGGAGCGAAAGATTACCGCCACCGCGGTCGGCGATTTTCCGCCTGCACGGACGCAAGGCAGAGAAGCGCGCCAAGATCGAGGCGACGTTCCAGTTCGACGGAGACAAGCTGAAGTCCGTCAGCGTCAAGACGACGGAGCCGTTGAACATCGGCCTGGAGGAGTTCGAGGTAAAGCCTCGTGAAGCCTTCGGCACGCTGGCTCAGAAGACCCTGGGCGCGCTCGGCAACAAGGTCGCAAAGGAAGCCCCGATCGAGGTCGAGTTCACTGCAAAGGCGAAGTAGGCGACGGCTCAGCGCCGTACGGCCTCGCGTCCCACGCGAAGCTTGACCATCGAACCGCCGCGTTCGACTTCCACGACGACGTCGCTCCCCGCCGGGCCGCTCAGCCGCGCCCGGGCGTTGCCCATCGAGCTCACGTCCACACCGTCCACCGCCCAGATCACGTCTCGCGCACGCAGGCCAGCGCGCTCCGCCTCGCTTCCGGCCGCGACCTGAACGATGACCACGTCGAGATCGTCTCCCGATCCTCGCTCACCGAGCGTGACCGCAACGCTTCCGCTGATCGTCGGATCGTCCTGGGACGCCATCTTCACGAGTCGAACGCTGACCCCGGTGGTCGGACGCCCGACGCTCACGTTCACCCGAGCCACTCCGCGCCCGACGTCGACCGCATAGGCTTCTACCTCCACCTGCCCGGGCGAGAGCCCCGTCAGCGTGAATCGGCCCTTCGCGTCCGTCACGACCATTCCCGACGGCAGCGCACCCGCGGGCAGGTAAGCGGGAACGATGCCCGCTGCAACCCGAGCGCCGCGCACGGGCTTGCCCGAAGGGTCGAGCACTTCGCCTTGAATGCTTCCCGGCTCGGCCAGATCGATGGGAGGCAGCTCGAAGGGCCGATCCGCGCGACCGGTCGAGGTCACCACCGCATCCGCCTCGCCATTCGCGTACTCCGGATGCGAAGCGATGAGGTGGATCGGGCCGGGCGCTACGTCTTTCACGCGGAAGACCCCGTCGGCGTCGGTCAGCGCCGAGGCCCGGCGGCCCTCCGAGACCAGGGTGACGCTCGCGCCTTCGAGAGTCCGCCGCCCGCGGACGACAGTGACTTTGCCGACCACGATCACACCCCGGGACAGCTCGATCGCGATCTTCTCGCCGGCTTTCTCCACGCTCTTCGCCTGTATCGCCCAGCCAATCGCATCCACCACGATGCGCAGATCGAGCCCGCGCGCATCGGCCACCGTCACCGCGCCGTCCGCGTCAGTGAACAGTGTCTGGCGGAGCGGAGCGTTGGGATCGACGGACAGGACGCGAACTTCAGCGGCTTCGACGGGCCGATTCGAGTCGTCCGTCACCGCGACGCGAATGGCCTCGCGCAACCCCGGGAGCACGATCTCGACGCTCTTCTTTCCACCCTCTTCGACCTCGACGGTCGTTCGTACGACGATGCGAGACAGATCGTCGGGACGGGCCACGCCAATCGTCACTTCCGCGGGGACGGCGGCGAACGCGAAGGTACCATCGGTGGCGGTGAAGGTCGTGCGTTCGAAGGTGCCGCGAGTCGCCGTGAGATCCACCCGAGCGCCACTCACTCCTCTTCCGGAGCCATCGACCACGCGTCCTTCCAGCGTGCCACCCGCGAGCAAGACGACCTTGACCTTGGCCGTCCCTCCGGGCGCGAGGGTGACCGCTTCGCTCACTCCTTCGACGTAGGCGGGATGACGCACGAGCGCACGAATGCGTCCCGGGGTCACTGGATGCGCGCGGAAGGTCCCATCGAACCGCGTCACCCACGGCACGATCTCCTCGTTCGTCGACCCGACGAGGGGCTCGATGGCGCCGAGATCGAACGCCGCTCCGGGGATCGGAGGGATCGGTCCTGGCATCACACCGAGCTCGCCAGCGGGAATGAGAGGACTGGGTCCGCCGAGAGACCACTCGAAGTGAGAGCGCCGAAACGCGGAGAGGGCAGGATTTTCCGCGATGGGAAGTCCATCCAGGTCCGTGCCGATGACCTCGATGGACGCTCCATCGACGGGTCGATCCTTCGCGTCCACGACCTCCCCTTCGAGAGTGCCGCCTCGAAGAAGCGGGATCTGGACCGGACCGTCGAGTTTGTCGGGAACGGCGATCGCCGATCGAGACACGTATTCATTCGCGCCCGCCGCGATGGTCGCCGGTCCGTCTGCGATCGGGCCGAGGGTCACCCGCCCATCGGCGCCGGTCCTTCCCCGGATCGGAAACGACGAGAGCCCGCCTTCGACGAGCACGACGTCGGCATCACTGACGGAGCTCGGATGATCCTCGTCGTCATCGGTCACCCAGGCGGTCACCATGCGACCCGCAAACAGATGCAGAGTGATCTCGTCATCCGCGCCGCGTTCCAGGCTGTGTCCGAGGATCGTGTCGGACACCAAAGAGCCCTTCTGCGCCTTCAGATCGTAGCTTCCCGCCAGAAGCCCCGAGATGCGCGCCGAGCCGTCCGGTCCCGTTTCCGCCACGCGCGCTGGCCAGAGAACGGGGCCCCCAATGAAGACACTCGCACCGGGCACGGGGGCGCCATGTCCTCCGAGCACCACGACTCGAATCGACGCCAGGCGCCGAAGTGACAGAGTGACGTCCGCCGTCACTCCCGATTGCGTGACCGACTCGTATCCCGCTGCCGACGCCTTCACGGTCCATGGCGCTTCGGAAAGCCGAGAGAACCTGGCGACGCCGTCGATCCCGGAGAGCGCGCCAAAGGGCAGGGGATCACCCGTCGTCACGAGGACCGTCGCACCCGGCAGGACGACGTTGCTTTCATCCGTCACCGTCACGCGTAGCTCGTGGGCCACGCCCAGACTCACCTCCGCCGCGCGCGTTCCACCATCGAGCACGAGCTGGGTCGAGCTGCGCGCGAACCCGTCGGCTTCGGCGATGAGCCAGGTCGGGCCCCGCGGCAATCGAGCGAGCAGGACCTTGCCCGATCCGTCGGTGACCCCACTGCCTGCCAGATAGTAGCGGCCGTCTCGTTCCCAGAGCGCACGCACCTTCGCGCTCGCAATTGGCTGATCGTTCGGTCCGACCACACTCACCGCGAGCTCGGCATCCAGCTCGTCGTCGGAAACAGGGGGCGGCGGCGCCACCACCATTGGCGTGAACGCGTGGAGCGGCACGTCGCTCATGCGCGCAGTGAGCGCCAGCGTCGCCAAAATGGCGAGCAACGCCACGAATCGATCGCTCAGCCGCACTCGCGCGAACTTAGCGCGGCTCGCCGGGAAGAACGCTGGAATCGAGTCCCGCACCCTGCTTCTTGACGCAACGAGCGCCCGTTTTGCTTCCCGAGTGCTAGAGTTTGTGCGTGCGGACCTGTTTGCGATGCGGCGCACTCCTCGGAGCTCTGGCCGTCGCTTACGCCTGCAGCGGGAAGAAGAAGCTCAGCGCTTTCCAGGGCGACGGGGGCACCGGTGGGGGCACCGGGGGAGGGGTCTCCCTCGATGCGGCATTCAACGACGGCCCGCCGTCTCCGGACGCTTCGGGCCTGTGTGGCAATCAGTTCATTCCCGTGCTGATCGATCCCCCGAACGTCTACTTCGTCATCGATCGGTCCGGCAGCATGTCCGACCCGCTTCCGGGGAGCACCTACACCAAGTACGAGGGAGCGCGATTCGCCCTGGCCAACGTGCTTCGCGTCATCGGTCACCGCGTGCGATACGGTGCCGCGGTGTTTCCCATCGGTGACACGCCGGTGGTGCAAGGCTGCGGACCCGGAAAGGAGATCTTTCCAACCGACATCGGTGACCCTCCGAGCTTCGCCGCGGCCGGTGAAGACGGACCGAAGCTCAAGCAACTTCTCACTTCCCTCGCGAACCTACCGCCGGAAGGAGGCACGCCGACATCGGACACGATCGAAGCTCTGACTCCGACCATCGAGGCGCTGTCAGGTCCCGAGACCGTCGTGATCCTCGCGACCGATGGAGCGCCGAACTGCAACCTCGACGCTGCGTGCAATAGCGACGAGTGTCAGCCCAACATCCAACAGATCCCGCCCTGCGACGCCACCAACAACTGTTGCGATCCGCTGATTTTTTCCCGGCGGCCAGCTCAACTGCGTCGACCGCGCGGCGACGGTCAAAGCCGTGGGGGATCTCGCGGCAGCTGGCATCAAGACCTACGTGGTCGGGATGCCGGGCAGCGAAGCCTATGCGTCGGTCCTCGATCAGGTGGCCGTCGCAGGGCTCACGGCGAAGACCACGTCGCCCAAGTACTATTCGGTCGCCGATTCCGACGCGCTGACGGCCGCACTCACGCAGATCGGTGTGAGTATCGCCATCAGCTGCACCATCCCCCTCGAAGCCGTCCCGCCGGATCCGGATTTCGTCAACGTCTATCTCGACGTTTCCCTCGTCCAGCAAGATCCGCTCGACGGATGGAGCTGGACCGACGAACAAACCGTTCAACTCAACGGGGCCGCCTGCGCATCACTGCTGAGCGGCAATGTAATTCAGGTGCAGGTCGTCGTCGGTTGCCCGACCTCCGTGAAGTAGGGCAGCATCGAGCCGTGGACGACGAACAGAGGCTCGACGAGCTGCGCTCGCGCATCGACGAGATCGACGGACGCATTCTCGATCTCGTCGCCGAACGCCTGCGCACGGCGCTGGACATCGGCGAGCTGAAACGCCGCCTGAAGCGGCCCATCTACGACCCGGAGCGCGAACGCAAAATCGTCGAGCGACTCATTGCCCGCGCCCGCGCTCCCCTCGCTCCCGATCAGGTGCGCAGAGTGTTCGAGCGCTTGATCGACGAATCGCGCCACGCGGAGCTGGCTCGGGAGCCCTGACGCTAGTGCAGCGTGTACCAGTGTCCGTCGTGCTCGACCTTGGGGATTTCCGCATCCGGTAAGGGCGGCGGTCGGAGCTCGGCGGCTCCTCGCGGAGCGAGCACGATGTGAACTCGACCTTGCTCGAGCTCGCGGGACTCCCGGAGGCGGCGCTGTACTTCTTCCTCCACCTCTTCTCGTTCCCAGCGCTGCAGCGTGACCTTGTCGCGCTTCTTGCGCCGACGCCAGGCCACGAAGAAAAGTCCAATTGCGCCGACCCACACCACGCTGCCACTGAACAGGATCGGCCAAAACGTGTAGCGACGAGCGACGTCTTCGCGCCACTCGTACTCCAGCGTCTCGAGATCGAGCCCGTAGGAGTCTCGCATCGAATGCTCGAAATCCTGGCCATGGCGCACGCGTTCGATCATCCCGACGAAGCGCTCGTGATCCTGCCGTCGCACCAGAAATCGCACAACGTCGGCCGCTTGGGCATACGCCACCGAAACTCCGACGGCATCCGATGGGAACGTGCGCTCCATGCGGCGCAGGGGGATCAATTCCTCGGACATGGTGGCCGTCCACAGGGTCTGGAGGCGGGTGAACGAGCTTTCCCCCGAAGCGAACACCGCGAATCCTTCATTGAACCAGCGGGGGACCGGTCGGCCTCCGACGGAGTCGAATAGCGCGACGTGGGCGAGCTCGTGCCGGAACACTTCGGCCAGATCGTGATGCGCATTCACCTCCACCGGATGAATCGTGAGCAGCACGAGCCCGATGTCCGGGTACGCAACGCCATCGGCGTACTTGGGAAACGGGGCACCCTCGGGCGCCAGCCCTGCCATCTCACCGGGGGTACGGGCGACGTACACCGTCACGTGATCGAGCACCGAGCGTCCGAGCCTCTCCACGAGGTCTGCACGCGTTTCGTTCGCGCTGGTGATCAGCGGCTGGACGCGCTCTCGCACGCTGGGCTCGTATGCGAATCGGATCCAGCCACCATCCACCGTATTGAAGTTGGGCGGGGGAGAGGGGAGCTTGAGTCCGCTCTCGGTCCGCGGCGCGTCCCCGGGCGGCTGGTGGGTCTCGGGAGGGTCCACCCGCTCGACGGTCGCTTCCGCCGCAACGCTCGTCCCAACCCGCACCCGCGCCGGCTCGTCCGCGAACGCCGGCAAAGCGAAGAGCGCGACGACGAACGCGACGACCGAAACGAGAAGAATCCGCAGGCGCAAGCCGCCCATGATGGAAGAAAAGGTAAGGGGCGATACTTCTATCGTCAACGCGAGCACTGGTGCGCGGGGGCCTTCAGCCGTTCGACCCGCGCCTGAACACCTGCCGAGGTATTCGGTAGCGAGGTTTTTTCCGAGGCGTTTCCCAGCCGCCATCCAAACGGTCCATGCTGGCGGCTCGGGCCGTTGCCCACACCTTGGACACATGGTAAGGGCGTTTCACTTTTGAAAGCTCGTCCCGGAAAGGGACGGTTAACCCAGCGATGTTTGGCCGTTTTCGCGGCCCAACGCTCCGAGTGTTCCGAGGGGATTGATGGCAACACGAGCCGCTAGCTCATCCGCCGTTTCTGACGAGGTTTTCTTTCACAATTCGGGGGTTTCCCTGTGCTTGCTGGTCAATCGCAGAGCGCGCACCCTGCGCGTCATCGATTTCCGGTCGGGACCGAATCCCGCGAAGCGCATCTTCGTGATGAGCCTGGCTCGTCGCGAAGGCGTCGACCGCGTGTACACGCTGGTCGAGCGTGACGAGTGCGGGACGTGGGCCCGGATGGGGTTCGCGAGAGAGGGATCCATTCCCGGCTTCTATAAGCGCAGCGACGCTTTCGTGCTCGGAGCCCTCGTCTCAGCCGACGAAACCACCAAGCAAGATCCAGAGCAATCCGGTCTGCGTCCGGTCCTGTCCGAAATCGTCGATGCCGAATCCGAACGCATCTACCAACACGCAAAGAAGCTCGTGAAGGAGCGTGAGGCCGAGCCAGCTCTCGTCGTGAAGGTCCAACCATCGCGCGAAGCCGACTCGCTGAAAGCCATCACCACTGCCGTTCGCGCCGGTCGGGCTCTCACCGGCTTCGAGCCGTTCGGCCGCGACGTGACCCGCGTGAGCTACGTCGCCACCGCACGGGGCGGCCTGTCGCTCCACGCTTCGGTCGAGCTCCAGACCTGCTTCAACAACGCGCTCCTCGAGCTTTTGACCGCACCCCGCACCGCCAAGGAGATCGCGCTGGCGACCATCACCGTCCAGAAGCTCTGCGAGGATCTGTTCGAGCGCGAGGTCGTCGGTTGCTTCGCCCTGAGCCCTGTCCGGGATCTCGATCTCGCTTCGGTTTTCGTAGCGAACGGCTTCCGCCGCACTGGGGTGATGCGAAACCACCTGCTGCTTGGAAAAGAGCGCCTGGACGCGTTTCTCTGGTCGCGAAAGCTCGCGCAGCCGTCGGACGTGTGAGTCGCGAGTCGTTCAGCGCGCAAACTCGGGGATCTTTCGTCCGCAAGCTTGCGTTTCCCCAATCGGACGCCCGCCCTTAGAATGCCGCCGATGCGTCGGTATCGACTTGCCATAGCGGGCTTCGTCCTCCTCACCTCGCTCCCGGCGATGGCGCAAAAGTCCCGCGCCGTCGTGGCACGTGCCGCGGCGGGGGATCAGCAAGCCGAGCTGGCGGTCGGCTTTGCCGCGGACGGAACACTCCGAGCGCAGGTGTGCCCGAAGAGCGGTTGCGACATCGCGGACGGAACGGATCTCCGGATACCGACCGATGCGCGAGCTCTTCGCGCAAGCGCGAAGCTTCTCGTGGGTCGGATCGCGCGAGCGCGGCGTGTGATTCTCGTCGAGATCAACGATGACAAGCACCGCCGAAAGTGGTCGTCGATCGTCGCGGCGCCCATTGGTGGCGGGTCGGATCCGAAAGTCCTCTTCAACGGATGGACTGGGCTCGTCGAGGGAGAGCTCGGTTTGCGGCATGGGCCGATGCTAGAGCGAGCGTCCAACGGAGATGGCACCTGGAACATCGTGCTCGGTGAGCAGCGCGAAGATCTCTCGCTGTGTGGGCGCCCCGCCATCGTTTCGCCAAAGCTCATCAGTCCAAACCTGACTCTGCAGAGCGCGAAGGTGCAGCGCCTCGGGGCGGTCGAGCGCCAAAACGCGCGGCACATCTCGGCGACGCGGATGCCGGACGACGCGCCTTCCAAGGGATTTCGGCTGCTCCGGGCCTTTGCAGCCTCGAGCGCGATCGGCGATCCGGCGGCGCTCACCGACGGCGACCCGAAAACCACGTGGGCCGAGGACCGCGGCGCCGATGGGCGCGGCGAGTTCGTGGTGATGAACGCGCCTTCGGAGCTACCGCTGACGGGTCTCGAAGTCGTGATTCGACCGCCCGAGGGGGATCCGGAGCGCGGAGTGGCTCCCCGGGACTTTTGGATCGCGACTCCCGGCGAGCTTCTGTACGTGGAGATGCCGGAAGATGCCTGGAAACATCCCGGCGCTCGCTACGAGATCCCCCTCGACCCTCCCCTCAAGGTCGACTGCATGGCGCTCGTCACCGAGAGTGGATACCAGACCGCGAAAGACGTTCACGTCACGTTTGCCGAGCTCGGGGCTCGGACCGAGTTCGATGCAACGACGGTCGATGGTCTGGTGGGCGCGCTCGCCGGAGGAGGAACCCGGGCCGAAGCAGCCGGCGAAGCCCTGCGGGCGCTGGGTGATGTGGCGTACCTGGCCCTCACGAAAGCATTTCCTCGGCTCGACGAAGGAGGGCGTCGCGTGGCGCTTTCGGTGATCGACGGCGCACCCTGCGCGACGAGCGTGGAGGTGTACGTGAAGGCGCTTTCGAGCACGTTTCGAGCGCATCGCATTCACGCGCGGGAGCGCCTACGTCATTGCGGAACCGATGCGGGCAAAGCGCTGGCCACTGCACTGCCCCAAGCCGCGCCCAGACTTCGGCCCTTGTTGGCGAGCGAGCTGGCGCTCATCGATCCACCACGCGCCATTTCAGCCGTGGTTCCCCTGGTCGCTCAGGCCGACGACAAAGGCCGTGCACTACTCAGAAAAGCCCTCGGATTCGCGACGCGGGATCCGAAAACTCAGCCAGTCGTAAACCAGGTCCTTTCGAAGCCGCTTCCGGACAAGACCGCGATCGATCTCCTGCGCGCCCTCGGGGATCGGATCGGGGCGTTCCAGCCCGCTGCCAGCCAGACGCTGGCCCGTCTCCTGGCACCCGGTGCCAACTTTCGTACGCGCTATCTACTGATCGGGCCACTCTCCCATTTGGCCAAGAGCGATCCGAATGCCAAGTCGCTCTTGGCTCGAGCCATCACCCAAGACGAAAGCCAGTACGTGCGGACCGAAGCCGCCGGCTCGGTGCGGGATCCGAGCGCTTTTCAGAGCGAGCTCGTTCGAGCCCTCGCCGATCCGGAAGTGCGCGTTCGCGAAGCGGCACTGGAAACCCTCGCAACCAAGGGCGGTTCGTTCGCGAGTGATCGGATCGTCGATCGTTTGCATGACGATCACTGGCCCTTGGTGCGAGCAGCAGCAGCGGCGGCCCTATCGCGACATGGGGCAAGCGCGAAGGTGGATGATGCGCTCGGCGAAGCGACAGCGGATGACTCTGCCCAGGTGCGCGCCACCGTCGTCGTGGCGCTCGGCGAGCGCGGAGCGGTTCAGCACGCCGACAAGGTGCGTGAGCTCCTGGACTCCGAAAAGGAGACGATCGAAGTGCGTGTGAGCTCCGCCCTCGCTCTGGGACTGATGTGCGACGTCGAAGCAGCGAGCCTTTTGACCAAGTACGCGCGGCGCCTGGGCGATCCCATGGCGTCGCCGGATTCTCGCGCCCTCGGGCCGGTCGCCCTGGGCGCCCTGGGACGCATTCAACCCCCCGATCTCCGCGACCGCCTGGCGCCTCTGCTCGACAAGAAGACCGCGCTTCTGGCCCGACGGGCAGCCGAGGCCGCGCTCTCGACGCGCTCGAGCTGCGGCAGGCGCGCGAGCCGGCCGAAACGCTGACACCCGCGAGCGCCGGTGTTACTAGGCACCCATGGATGAAACCTGGACGCTGGTGACCGGAGCCTCGGGCTTCGTCGGATCGAGGCTCGTGCGTACGCTCGTCGAACGCGGGCAGCGAGTGAAAGCGTTCGTTCGTCCCGGCTCGAGCCTGAAGCAGATCGCGGATCTTCCGCCCGAGCTCTGCCGACTCGCGTTCGGTGACATCACCGTCGAGCACACCGTGTACCGCGCGCTGGCCGGTTGCGACCGGATGTACCACGTCGCGAGCAACTATAGGATGTGGGACAAGGATCCCGATCGCATCTTGCTCCCCGCGATCGAAGGCACGCGTGCCACCCTCGAAGCAGCGCGGCGCCGTGGGCTCGAGAAGATCGTCGTTACCAGCAGCGTCGGAGCGCTCGGCACGACACCGAATCCCGAGCCGATGGACGAGACCCACGAGTTCAATCTCGAGGATCCAGAGACGTACGTTCTTTCCAAGTTCGAGGCCGAACGCGTTGCCCTCGAGGGAGCTGACGATGGCTTGCCCATCGTCGTGGTCGAGCCAGCAGGCATCTTCGGACCCGGCGATTGGAAGCCGACTCCCAGCGGGCAGGGGATCCTCACCTATCTCAAGATGTCGCCGTCGATCCGCGTTCCGGTGACCGAGGGCGGTATCAGCATCGTGGACGTGGACGACGTGGTCGAGGGTCACATCCTGGCCATGGAAAAGGGTCGCATCGGCGAGAAGTACATTCTGGGCGGGGAGAACGTCACGTTCCGCCAGATGTTCGAGATCTTGAGCGACATCACCGGCCTCGCTCCGCCCGGAGGGAACGCGAGCCGCGGACTCGTGTCGCTCGTCGGTAGCTTGCTCGAGCTCCGAGCGCGGTTCCGCGGAGGAGATCCGCCGCTCACCCGCCGTTTGGCGCGGGACTACGCGTTTGGCTATGCGTGGGTCACCAGCGAAAAAGCAGAGCAAGAGCTCGGCTTCAAGTTTCGCCCCGCGCGCACGACCCTGTCGCGCAGCGTGCGCTACTACCTCGAGCACGGCTACGTACCGCGGGACAAGGCGAGGCACGTACGGCTGGAGTTTCGCACGACGTGACCGTGGCCGACGCCTCGACGCGTCCCCTCGGCGAAGCCTTCGGCATGGGGCTCCTCGCCGGAACCGCGAGCTCGGCCTTGGCGGTCGTTCCCGCGGCACTGCGCCTTTCCCACGCCGGGGCCTCCCTGATTGTCGCGTGGCTGGCACTCGCCGGCGCAACGGCGCTGTTCCTCGGTCCGGCGATCGCCGCGCTGCGGGTCGCGCGTCCCCTGTCCCGAGTGGTTGTCTGTGTTCCCCTCGGATTGCTTCTGGCCGCGCCGGTGCTCGTCTTGTTCGCGCGCGTGCTCAAGACCACGACGCATCACCGACCCCTCGGAGGCGCGACGTTCGCGATCGTTTCGGCGGGAGTGATCCTCGGCGGCATCGCCGTCGCTGCCCGGGCTCTCAGCTGGGAATCACGCTTTGCTCGGCTCCTGGTCGTCGGGGGCGCGGGCCTGTTCGCGCTTTGTACGCTCGTGCTCGTGCTGCCTGCACTGGCGCCGGTGGTGCGCACTCAGCTGTTCGACGGAGCGTTGGTGATCGGACTCGGCATCGCCAGCGCGTTCATCCGGCTGCCGGCGATTCGGGCCATCGCGCTGCGCGGACCGGTGTTCTGGATGATTCTGAGCGTGGCGAGCTTCTTCGGATCGCCGGAGCTTCACTCCCAGATCGCCGAGCAAGCGCCGGTCGTGGGCGGGATCTCCGCCTGGCTTCACTGACGCCAGGAATCAGGCGTAGCGCTCTCGCAGCGTCGACTCCACTCCCAGCGCGGAGAGGATCTCGTCGAGACGCGCTCGCGGAAGCGAGACCCGCGTCGGCATCCCGCCGGACAGCCCGAACATCTCCAGGAAATTTTTGCCGCTGTCGAAGCGTGCAGCAATGCTCACCGAATCCCGATCGACGACGACGCTGACGGCTTCTCGCTCCTGGCCGAGAAGCAGGAGCAAGGTCTTGTCGACCTTTCCGTAACCCGAGCTCACATCGACGACCGCCACCCCCGGCGGCAACCGCTGGTACGACCGCGCTGCTTTCCGCGTTTCTTGCTCGACCGGGATGAGCTCCGCACCAGCCTGATCGATCGGCTCCCAGAGGCTGGCATCCGACAGGCCGCTCACGAGGTGTCGCACGACGAGGCCGAACAGGCCCGCATCGTTGTGACGTGCTCGAAGCGCGCGGTCGATGCGATCGGCGACGGCACTCGGCTTCCCAAGACGAGTGTCGATGGCTCGCGCGTCGTCGTCACAACCGGGATAAGGCTCTACGCCGCGCAGGATCCATTTCGCTGCACTGGCCAGACCATCGAAGTCCGTGTGACACACCACGGTGTCCACGGGCCCGATGCGCTCGACGATCTCTGGGGTGATCATCTCGGGGCACGCTCCGTGTTCGGATTTCTTGGCGAGCACGAAGCGCGGATCGCTCGCGTAGCGGGTATGCTGATCGTGATCGTGGTGGTCGATCCAACCCCGAAGCCGCTCGCCCAGGCCTTCGATGAACGGCAGCGTGACTTTCTCGAAGCCGCTTCCGATCCCCGCAAAGGCGACGTCCAACACCACGACCCGCCCCGAAAGTTGCTTCACTTTCGGGAGCTTACGCGGTGTGGCAAAGGCCAGGGCAGGGGGTAGCATGATCTCGGTGGCTCGGACGTCGAACCTCGGACGAAGATGGGAGATAGCATGAGTGTCGCTACCTACGCTCGTCACGCCTTGCTGATGGGCGCGCTGGGGCTCCTTTCTTTGCCGGATGCCGCCCGCGCGGACACGGCCGCCACCTGCAAGGTGAGCGGTTCTGCGCCGATGCCAGCGAGCCTCGCCATCTACGACAAGTCTCAGGGCGGGACACCCATCGCGCGCTTCACCGGAGGCAACAGCGAGATCGTCGCCAGCAAATTCTTTTCCGGCAGGGCGAATCGCGCTCAGGTCAAGACCGGCACCGGCGTCGGTAGCTTCCGCATCGAGGGCTGGGTCGACGGCTCGAAGCTCCCGCTCTACGCCGCTCGGGACATCGCCGTCGTGAACAACCACTTGTGGATCTCGAAGCACCAGAGCGTGAAGGCGATCAGCGCAGCGGGCAGCAAGCTCCGCATCAAGCACACGCCGAGCTCTCCTTTCAATCAGTCGTTCACCACCACGGTCTCCTGCAAGGCCCTTTCACTGCGCGGGGGCACGGCGGCGGGCTGGACACCACCAGGAAGCGCCGTCGCATACGTCGCCAAAAGCAACGTCGAGCTCTTCACCGGCTCGGGCGCGGACAACCGGTCGGTCGCGACGCTCACACCGGACTCGAGCAGCAACGGGATCCTGTTTTTCAGCACCGAGACCAGCAACGGCTACGTTCACGTCCTGCATCACGGTGAGGTCGTGATCGACGCCTGGGCAAAAAAGAGCGAGCTCAATGCCCTCGCCCCGGGCGAAACCATGGATCAGCCGGGCGGATCCACGCTCCAGCGAGGGTCCCCGCGTATCAAGCTCCAGACAACGCCCAGGCTCGTACACACCACGAAGGAAGTGATCCTGCGCTCGACGGGTAGCGACACGGGTGACGTCATTGGCGCAATCGAAGCCGATACGGACACCTACGTGCTCGACGTCGTCGCGGGCTGGGCCAGCGTGATGCCGAAGTCGATGAACGTGGCGCCGTACGGCGATGGCCAATTCTGGGCGCGAGCCACGGACATCGGCGCGGCGGACTAGTCGCATCCGCCCATTGCGGGCGCGCTCTGCCGCGGATAGGTTTTCGCCGTGGCCACCCTCGACGAAGCGACGATCCGTAGCGCCCTCGCGCATCCCCTCGAGCGCACCGATCTGGACGCACTCGGCAAGAAGTACGAAGGCAAGGTTCGCGACAATTACAGCGCGCCCGACGGAAAGCGCTACATCGTCGTCACCGATCGCATCAGCGCGTTCGACCGCGTGCTCGGGACCCTGCCGTTGAAGGGTCAACTTCTGAACCACGTCGCGGCCTGGTGGTTCGAGCACACGCGGGACGTGGCTCCGAATCACGTGCTCGAGGTGCCCGATCCGAACGTGCTCGTAGCCATGGAGTGCACGCCTCTGCCCGTGGAGATGGTCGTGCGGGCGTATCTCACCGGAACCACTTCGACCAGCATCTGGGTGCACTACGCGAAGGGCGAACGCGTGTTCTGCGGCCATCGCTTGCCGGACGGTCTCGTCAAGCACCAGCGTTTGCCGGAGCCGATCCTCACTCCGAGCACCAAGGCGAAGAAGGGGGGACACGACGTGTCCCTGGCGCGGGACGAAATCCTGGCGGAATCCGGCATGGAAGCTGCGGACTTCGACGCGGCGGCCACGATTGCCATGGCGCTCTTCGCCAAGGGCCAGCGCATCTGCGCCGATCGGGGGCTCATTCTCGTGGATACGAAATACGAGCTCGGAAAGACGGCGGACGGGCGCATCGTCTTGATCGACGAGATCCACACTCCCGATTCCTCGCGCTTCTGGTTCAGCTCGACCTACGACGCCCGCTTCCGAGCTTTGGAGGATCCCGAGAGCTTCGACAAGGAGTACGTTCGCCGCTGGCTCGCGGCGCGGGGCTTCATGGGCGACGGCCCGATCCCCACCATCCCGGATGAAGTGAAGATCGAAGCAACCCGGCGTTACGCCGAGGCCGTGGAAACGATCACCGGCGCGCCCTTCGTTCCGAATCTCGAAGACCCGCTGCCTCGCATGCGAAGAAACCTCGGCCTGGCATGAGCGACGAGCGCGGCGCGATCCTCGCGCGTCGCCGACGCTTCTTGGTCCTGGCTCTGGCGGGAGTTGGTTGCGCGACGACGCCAAAACCCGCCGAGACACTCGACAAAGCGTCTTCCGAGTCGCCCGTCGATGCTGGCGAAAAACCAGCGCCCGCGCTCGACACCGACGGCGATGGGTTTCTCGACGAGGTCGACCCGTGTCCCGAGGTGGCTGGCGAGAGCGGAGGCTGTCCGCGCCCGTGTCTCATGATCGTCGAGCGCCAGCACATCGAGATCCTCGAGCACGTGTACTTCGCGCCGGGCGCCGCCGAGATCCGCCCCGAGTCGTTCCCCGTTCTCGATGCAATCGCCGAGGCCTTGAAGGGGAATCCGGAGCTTCGGGTGGAGGTTTCCGGTCACACGGCGGGCGGCGAATCCGACGCGCTCGCTCCGAAGCGCGCGGAGAAAGTTCGAGATTATCTGGTGAACCACGGTGTCGCCGCCGAACGCATGGAGACCCAGTCGTACGCCAAGACGCGGCCTCTCGGGCGCGAGCCAGCAACGAATCGCCGGGTCGACTTCACGGTGCTCGAAGAGTGAACCCGCGGCTCCGATGGATGATTTACGAGGGAATGACCGTCTTGCAGCCGAACACAACGTTGAGGGATCCCTTGGTGTTCGTCACCAGATCGCAGGTCGCCGGGCAGAGCAGCACCTGCTTGGGATCGTTCGGGTCGTCGTAGTACCAGCCCGGATTGCCCGCGCAGGAGCCAGCGCCGGCGACGTGGGGGATGATTTCCTGACTTCCGCCCTCCGGTGTCCACCCGAGGTTCACCTTCAGGGGATCCACGTCGCCACCAGCCGAGAGCGGCAAGACGTACTGACACGACACCGCACCGCGGATCTCGTCGAGTGCCTTCAAGAAGTCCGCTCCGGCGTTGCCCGCGCTGACGGGGATCACCTGCTTGGTCCCGCCAGCGGCTGCGATCTCGTTCAGCGCTGCGAGATCCCCGACGCCGATCACATACGTGCGGACGCTGGGAACCTGAGCCAAGCCTTCGGCCGCGTGGGCGGCTGCGTCGGAGACAGCGCCCGGAACGCAGCCGTTGGGCTCGCCATCCGTTGCCAGAACCACGACCGTCACTCGATCCGTGTGCGCGAGCGCCCACATCGTTGCGTAGTCGATGGCTCCTTCGAGAGCGGGGGGGATGGGCGTGATGTCTCCGGCCGGCGTCTGTCCGCTCATCGCGGTCTTGATCTGCGCGCCGACGCCCGGAAGATCGGCGATGGGAACCGATGGCGTTTGGTAGTCGGTCGCGACGCAGGAATCGTTGGGCGCGATGAATCCACCGCACGCATTGAAGATCGGGACGCATTCGTAAAAGCCGCAAGGCTCTGGAAAAACGCACGCTCCGGTGGGCGGCGGCACGGCGGGCGGCGCGGGAAAGAACCCGATGCCCATGCCCAGCTTCGTGAGGTTTGGCAGATCCACGAACTGCTGGATCGCTCCAGTGACCTGTCCCCACTTCCCGTTGTCTTGCATGCTGCCGGATCGATCGAGCATCACGAACATGTCGACCGGAACGAGCTCGCCAGTGTGCGACTCTGTCGCGCATCCCGAAAGCGTTCCGCCCGTGCCGCTCCCGCCATCGAGCTGCACGCCAGCGCCCGTTCCACCATTGCCGGACGCGGCCGAGTTACCCGTGCCACCGGTGTTGTTCCCGCCCGAGCTCGAAGCGCTACCGCAAGCGCTCGAAAATGCGAGGGTGACCACAACCGATCCAATCAAGATTCCCCAAGCTCGCATGCCAGAACCTCCGCGCTTCCGCACATAGCACGGACGGCCGGCCGGATCCGAGAACTTGTCACGCAGGAGCGGCGTTTACGCGTTGCGCAACAGCGAGCCGTTCGAACGGACGGACGCGTCGCGCGTCGCGCTCGGGCCAGCGTCTCGCCCAATCAATGGCGTCGTCGTCGCTCTCCACTTGGAAGCCCTGCTCGGCGAGCCGCTCGGCGAGCTCGCTCGGATCCTGCCGACAGCGTATTTCTTCACCGATGAAGCGGGCGCTCGCCTCGCCGACCTGGCGCATCCACGGAGGTGCGTAGTCCCACGGCAGATAGGTCATCGAAAGCCGGCTTCCGACCGCAGAAAGCTCGCCGACCGCAGCCAGAGTCGCTGTCACCGATTCGAGCGTGAGGTACATCGTCACGCCCTCCCAGATCCACATGCAGGGTTCGGCGGACTCGAAGCCCTGCGCGCCAAGCACCTGTCCGATCGTGTCCCGCTCGAAATCGATGGCGCAAAAGCGTACTTCGCGTGCCAGGGGCGCCAGGTCCCGAGTCTGCTCGCGCTTGTAAGTCTGGGTATTCGGATGGTCCACCTCGAACACGACCACGTCCTTGAGGCGCGGCATGCGCCACGCACGCGCATCGAGCCCCGCCCCCAGAAGGACCAACTGCCGAATTCCTTCGTCGACCGAACGATGCACCGCGTCGTCGATGGCGGCGGTGCGCAGCGGAACCCCGAACGAAAGGCCGAGGGACAGCGACCCGATGGCGCGGTGAGCCGCTTGGATCCCGAAGGGCACACTGCTCGCGCCTCGGACGAACCAGCGAAGGCCCCGCGGAAGCAAGCGTTCGGCGATCGGGTCATCGACGACCGCGAGCGGAGCGGGACCTTCGCTGTAGAGCGCCCGGAGACCTGCCACCCAATCGCTCGTTCGACTTCGAGAGCCTGCGCGCATGGGCGGTACTCTATCCAAATCGGAACGGGGGGTGGCCGACAGCGGCAAAGCGCGTTACATCCGCGGCAAGAGCCATGACCCACCACACCAAAACGGTTTTCATCGTCAGTGCCACGCGCACGCCCATTGGTAGCTATCTGGGCGCTCTCGCTCCTGTCGCCGCACCCCGCCTGGGCGCAACGGCGATTCGCGCAGCGATCGAGCGGGCGAAGGTCGAGCCCGCCGCGATTCAAGAAGTCTACATGGGCAACGTGCTCTCCGCAGGGGTCGGCCAGGCGCCGGCGCGACAGGCAGCGATCTACGCGGGCATCCCCGACACGGTTCCGGCAACGACGGTGAGCAAGGTGTGCGGTTCCGGTCTGCAATCCGTCGTGCTCGCGACCCGCGCGGTGCTCGTGGGCGACATCGACATCGCCATCGCCGGGGGCATGGAATCGATGTCGAACGTTCCCTACTACCTGCGGGAAGCCCGCACCGGCTACCGCATGGGCGACGGCAAGCTCGTCGACGGAATGATCTACGACGGACTTTGGGATCCCTACGGCGACTTTCACATGGGCCAGGCCGGGGAAAAGTGCGCGAAGGAATACTCGCTTTCCCGCGAGGCTCAGGACGAGTTCGCTCGAGAGAGCTATCGTCGAGCCCTGGCCTCGACCAAGGAAGGGCTCTTCAAGAACGAGATCGTCGCCGTGGAAGTACCCCAGCGAAAAGGTGATCCCCTCGTCGTGAGCGACGATGAGGAACCCAGTCGCAGCGATCCGGCGAAGTTCGACAAGCTCCGTCCCGCCTTCGCCAAGGACGGGACGATCACCGCCGCGAACGCGTCGAGCATCAACGACGGCGCGTCTGCTTTGGTGCTCGCGAGCGAAGAGGCCGTGAAGAAGCATTCCCTGACGCCGCTCGCCCGCATCGTGGGCTACGGCGGAGCCGCCCAGGCCCCCGATTGGTTCACGACCGCTCCGGCCAAGGCCATCGAGAACACGCTGCAAAAGCTCGGAATCAAACAGGATTCGATCGATCTCTACGAGATCAACGAGGCCTTCTCGTGCGTCACGATGGCCTGCTCCAAGCTCGTCGGTCTCGACTCGGCGAAGGTCAACGTGCGGGGCGGCGCGGTGGCTCTCGGACATCCCATCGGAGCGAGTGGCGCACGCATCCTGACCACGCTGATCCACGCCATGCGCGATCAGAAAGTGTCCCGCGGGCTCGCCACACTCTGTATCGGTGGTGGCGAGGCGGTTGCGGTCGTCGTCGACCGCGTGTGATCGCATGTTGCGTCCGCGCGAGCTCGCACCCGGACTCGTCGCGTTCGCTGCGCGGACTCCGACGCTTCCGCCCGCTACCCACACCCAGAGCTACGCTCTCGGCACGCGGGACCTCTTGCTCGTCGAGCCCGCCACGCCCTATGAAGACGAGCAACGCGAGTGGCTCGAGTGGGCCCGCTCGTTGATTTCCGCGGGGCGAAATCTGATCGCCATCGTGCTCACTCACCACCACGTCGATCACGTGGGTGGCGCCGACGTACTGGCCCGCGAGCTCGGAGCGCCGCTCTTCGCACACCGGCTCACGGCGGAGCGATTGCCCGAGCTTTCGTTCTCGCGGCTTCTCGAGGATGGCGACGAGCTCGTACTCGACGGCCCGACGCCCCAGCGCTGGCGCGTGCTCCACACGCCCGGGCACGCGCCCGGCCACGTGTGTTTGTTCGAGCCCGACCTCGGAGACATCGTGGTCGGAGACATGGTCGCGAGTGTCGGCACGATCCTCATCGAGACCCGCGATGGGGACATGGCGGTGTACCTCGAGCAGCTCCGGCGACTCGCCGAAGTCGGGGCCAAGACCGCACTTCCCGCCCACGGCGATCCCATTCCGGAGCCCGAAAAACTCTTTGCTCACTACGTACGCCATCGATTGATGCGGGAAGACAAAGTCCGAGCAGCCTTGAAAACCAAGGGAAAAGCCGGTTCCACGGCCGAGGATCTCGTGCCCCTGGCCTATGACGACACCCCCCGAGCGGCCTGGCCGTTTGCGCGCTTGAGTATCGAGGCGCACTTGGTGAAGCTCGTCCGCGACGGCCTCGCCCAGAGCGACGGCGAAAGGCACTACGCCTCGTGAATCCATCGGAAGCATTCGACCGCGCGTTCGTAGCAACGAGCTACCTGTTCGATCGTCGAGGGGACGATCTCACCTCTCCCCTGGTCAGCCCGAGCCCCGCTGCTCGCGAGCTCTCCGCTCGGCTATCGCACCCCGAGCGTGCGGCCCGCGCCACCGTCCTGGGCCGGGAGCTCGCACTCATCGCCAAGTCACTCGATGATCGGCGACTGCAATGACGATCACGCGTGGAAGACTCGTCCGGGCGAGCGAGCTAGGTCACTACGAGCCGGTCACCCTCCCGGCCACTACTCGGCCTCGGGGGCGGCGCGTCGACAAGAACGTGGTGCTCGCCACCGAGCGCGCAGGACAGATCATTGCTCAGGCCCAGGAGCGCGCCTCGATGCTCGTCGACGCGGCTGCTCGCAACGCGGGGGACGTGCGGCTGCGCGCCGAAGCCGAGGGACGTGCGGAGGGCGTCGCCGATCTGGCTGCCACTGCAATCCGGCTGGCAAGCCACGAAGCCAGCGCCGACGAGCGTGCTCTCGATCGCTCCATCGAGCTCGCTCGCATCCTCGCGGAGCGACTCCTCGGTCGTGCGCTTGGCCTCGACCCCACCCTCGTCATCGATCTCGCACGCCAGGCATTGAAGGAAGCCCGAGGCGCCCGGCGCGTGCGGATCGTCGCTCACCCGGGCGATGCGAAAGCGCTCGAAGGCGAGCGTGATGCCCTCGGGCTCGCCGAAGGCGCCATCACGATCCTCTCCGATCCCGAGCGGAAGCAAGGCGATCTCCGCCTCGAAACCGAGATTGGCGTGCTCGACGCATCCCTCGCCCCCGGCCTCGAACGCCTCGCGCTCAAGCTGCGCGAGGTGATGAACCAATGAGCTCGACCGACGACTGGGCGTTTCCACCGCCATCCGGCCGTGGGACCCCGGCGGAAACCTGGTCGAGCCCTCCATCGGAGCCGGAACCCGAACCACGGTTCAACTGGAGGATCAACGCGGCGCTCTTTGCCGCAACGGTGATCAGCGTGTTCTGGGTGGGTCAGGCCTGGACGGCAACGGAAGGCGTTCGAGGCCTCCGCGCCCTCGCCGGCGCGTGGACCTTCGCGGTGCCGCTCATGCTGATCCTCGTCGCTCACGAGCTCGGGCATTACATCGCCGCGCGGATTCATCGCGTGCCAGCATCCCTGCCATACTTCTTGCCGCTTCCGATCCTCAATCCCTTTGGGACCATGGGCGCGGTCATCGTGATGCCCCGCCGCATTCGATCCGCAAACGCGCTCCTCGACATTGGTGCAGCGGGGCCACTGGCGGGAATGGTGTTCGCCATCCCGATCATGATCTGGGGGCTCATGCTCTCGAAGGTCGGTCCCCGGGGCACCGAGAACTACATCCAAGAAGGCCAGAGCTTGCTCTACTGGGGGCTCAAGCTGATCGTCTTCGGACCGATGCGCCCGGATCAGGACGTGCAGCTGCACCCCACGGCGCTGGCAGCATGGGCGGGCTTTTTGGTCACGTTCCTGAACCTCTTGCCGTATGGCCAGCTCGACGGCGGACACGTCGCCTTCGCCCTCCTCGGCGAGCGCCAGAATCGCGCCGCCAAGCTATTTCAGCTGGTTCCCCTCGTGCTCATCGTGTGGAACGCGTTCTTCTTCGTGCTGCCCATCGTGATGCGCGGCCGACACGAAGGCTTCCAGAACGTGCCGGCCTCCGCTTGGTTTCCCGTGAGCGCCGTGACCGTCTGGATCACCATCTTCATCCTGTTGATGGTCCTGAGAAGGCTCAGTGGATCGCGTCACCCACCCGTGGACCAATCCGAGCTCTCCCCGCGCCGCAGGATCGTCGCGATCGTGACCCTGGCGCTGTTCGTGCTGCTGTTCATGCCCACGCCCTGGGTCGTGTACTGAACGCGAGACCGATGGGGCTCGGCCGACCTACGCCCGGGCGAACTTTACCCGCAGCGCTTCGCACACGCTCGGCGGTGCGTAGCGAGCAATGTCGCCGCCGTGACTGGCGATCTCTCGCACGAGCGAGGCCGAAATGAAGCCGTAGTTCGTGCGGGTTGGCAGAAAGACGGTGTCGATGTCCGGCTTGAGATCGGCGTTGGCGTGGGCGATCTGGAGCTCGTATTCGAAGTCCATCGCGGCGCGGAGGCCTCGGATGATCACCCGGGCGCCGATCTTGTGGACGTACTCGACGAGCAGGCCCTCGAACGAGTTGACCTGAACGTTGGTGAACGGCGTGGAGATTTCCCGCAAGAGCGCGATCCGCTCGTCGAAGCTGAGCAGCGGTGTCTTTTGCGGGTGAACGCCGATGGCGACGATGATGCGGGGAAAGAGCTTCGAGGCGCGCTCGATCAGGTCGAGATGGCCGTAGGTCGGCGGATCGAAGCTCCCTGCGTAGACAGCGACTTCGGCGCTGGGGCTCACGGCGCGTTTCCGGCTGGGGACTTCGGTGCGGCCTGGGGCTTCGGAAGGTTCGGCTTTGCGGCGGGCGCCTTCCCCGCGGGCGTCTTCGCACCGGGCTTCGCTGGCGGCGGTTCGTCTTCGTCGACATCGTCTTCCGAATCCAGCGGCTCGTCGGACAGGTCAGGGATCGGAAGCGGCTGTTCCAGCGCTTCTCGCGGCAAATCCTCGAGCCACATGGTCCGACCCTGATCCACGAGGGTCACGCGGAACGACGCGAGCAGACCCGATCCAATCAGTCCATCGAGATCCACGTCGAGCCCCTTCTCGAGCTCACTCACGGGTGCTCCGAATACGCCGGGCACCTCGGGCACGCTGAATGCGCCGATGCGAAGGATCGGAAGCACGCCCGCTCGGAGATTTCCGGCGTTGGGGATCGAGCGCAGGCTCGAGGTCAGCACTCCCGCCTTTTTCCAGCCCGCTTCGTCCAGGGCGAGGGGGAAGGTCATCGAGGTGTCGATCAGCAGAGATGCGCCGGGAGCGGTGTGATCGGATCCAAAGGCTCCTCGCATCATCATGCCGCCGCCTCGGGCGTAGCTCAGGCGAATCGTCGTCGCCTGGGGAGGCGGAGGCGGCTCGAAGGTGCGGACCACGAACTGCCCTCCGGCGAAATCGAAGGTCGGGTGCAGGTGGCGCAGGAGATTGACCCCGATCAAGAGCTTGATCGGAGCGTTGAGCTGTCGCGAAAGTCCCGAGAGATCCTTGGCCAGGGCCGGAACGTCCTTCACCTCGATGCGCTCACCGAAGCGAAGCGAGATCCACGACGGCTCCGAGCCGCGACCGCCGCTGTCGTAGACGGCTTCCGCGGTACCGGTCGCGATCAGACCGAGCGCAGGCTCACCGTTCACTTCCACGGGTACGACGAGAGAGGTTGCCGCAACGGGCGGCATCTCGGTCACACCGACCAATCCTCCACTCATCTGGAACGGCTTTCGCCCGCCACCCCGGCGCGCGAGCTTTGCCACCTCGGTGGCCCAGGGATCGCGTACCTCCGGATCGGAAATCAGACGCTCGAGCTCGTCCGCCGCCCGGGTCACGTCCCCGGAGTACCAGTAGGCCCGACCCCGAAGAGCGGACGCCTCGGAGCCTTCCAAACCGCTCAGCAGCTGACCGACGCGCTTGTACTCGAGTCGGGCGAGGGCAATGCGTGCGGCCAGAAGCCTGACCTCTGGCTCGTCGGGCAGCACGCGCATCGCGTTGGCGATCGAGAGCTCGGCGTCGTCGATGTCCGCGGTGCGGTAGCTCGCGTCGGCGCGGTCGTACCAGCGCTTGGCCGTGGGCGGCCAATCGGCTCCTTCGCCAGCTCCCCCCACGCAGCCCCCGAGGGAGACGGCCAAAAGTGATGCCACGACGCAATCTCGCAAACTCGACAAGGATGCCTCTTCGTTTCCGGGGCGCTCGAATAGCCCACTCTCGCCGAGCGGTCGAGGCCGACCGGTCCGTGAGATGGCTCGGAAAGCAGCGAGGTCGACGAAACGCTGCAAGAATAGCCCACCTTCTGGGGCATGCTAAGCTCGGGCAACGTGCAAGTCAGCGGCCCAAGACCACGGAAAAACGGTCGGGACGTCCTGGTCCTGCCGGTGTTGCTTCTCAATCGCTACTTCACCCCCGTCAGTGTGACGACCGCTCGGCGGGGCATGGTGCTCTTGTTTGGCGGCGCCGCCGAGGCTGTGGACGAGGGCGGCTCCACCTACGATTTCGGCCGCTGGCGGGAGCTTCCGATGCGAGCCATCGACGACGGCATCCCCATCGTGGGCGGAGCGCTCCGGGTCCCTCGCGTGCTTCACCTACAACGCTACGACCGCGCGCCCCACGTCGTCGTCCGGCTCACCCGCAGAAATCTCATGCTCCGCGACGAGCATCAGTGCCAGTACTGCGGTCGACGGCCGAGCTTACGAGACCTCAACATCGACCACGTCCTTCCCCGCTCCCGAGGCGGGCTCGATTCGTGGGACAACCTCGTCATCTCCTGCCGCACCTGCAATCTCCGCAAGGGCCGCCGCACGCCTGACGAGGCCAACATGCGCCTGATGCGGCAGCCGCAAAAACCCCGCTGGACCACTCCCGCTCAAATCCTGCTGGCCGAGCGCGAGCCGTTCGAAGAGTGGCAGCCCTATTTGAAGGCTGGCTGAGAGTAGACCTCGGCCTCCCCGCAGAGCTAGGATCCCGCCGATGCAAGCTTGCGCCACCATGAATCTCATCGCGGGATCGACTCTCGCTCTCTTGTTCGCGTTCGCCGGCTGCGGCGAAAAGCCCCCCGCAGCGAGCGCGAACGATCCAAAGCCCGCGACCACATCTGCCCGAGCCGAAACCGGACGACTCGGCCATGGCTGGGACGAAAACCGACGCTGATGGGGATGGGGATGATGACGGGGACAAGGACGACGGCAAGGACGATGGGGACGACAAGGCCAACCCCGAAACGCGCACCACCGAGGTGATTCAGAAGATCATCCTCGACAACCGAAAGCCCGTCCGCGCCTGCTACGACAAGGTGAAGAAGGATCTGCCCTCCCTGCAGGGCAACATGACCATCCACTTCGTGCTCGGTCCCGAGGGCGCCGTGAAGAAAGCGGAGATCGTCCTCGAGCGCAGCGAAATCAAAAACGCGGAGCTCGCGGACTGTGCCATCGGCGTGATCAAGAAGCTGAAGTTTCCAGCCTCGTCCCGGGGCATGGAGTCCAGCATCAACTATCCGTTCAACTTCAAGCCCTGAAACGGCTAAATCTCGGGCAAATCGCCCGATCGAGCGGGGCTGGTATGGAAGCTACCGCTGGCGGAGTACCCTGTGCGTCCCGCCTGCCCCGCCGCTGGCACGGCGACTGCACACCGAGCCACGATGCAGAGACGCCCACTAGCACCCCTCCTCGAGCGCTTGGGCGCTTTCCAAGTTCTCCATCCGTGGTGGGTGGTTCTGGCCACCATTCTTTCGCTCATTCCGGCGTGGCTTCTGGCCTCACGGCTGGATCTGAAGACCGGCTTCGCCGAGCTCTTGCCGGACGACAAGCCCAGCGTCATCGAGCTCAAGCGTGTGAACGAGCGTTTGGCCGACGCGAGCACACTGACCGTGGTCGCAGAGGCACATGGGCCGGAAGCTCTCAAGCGCTTCGTCGACAAGGTCGCTCCGCGGATCCGGGCGCTCGGACCCGAGTACGTGGGCGGGGTCGATGACGGAACCCGGGTGGTTCAGGCCTTCTTCACGAAGAACAAGCACCTTTACGCCGACATCGAGGACATCCGGAAGCTCCACAAGGACATCCTCGCTCGCTACGACTACGAGGTCGGAAAAGAGAGCGGGATGGATCTCGGCGTCCTCGACGAGGACGAAGCGCCCCCGGAAATCAGCGCCGAGACCATCGAAAAGCAATTTCAGAAGAAGGTCGACGAGGCCAAAAAGGACAGTCCCGGGGTCGACGGCTACTACATCGGCGAAGACGGCAAGTTCGCTGCCATCCTGGTCCGTACGCCGCTTTCGAGTGGCGACGAGAAGGCCTTCGAGCTCGAAGCCAAGATCACGAAGATCATCGAGGAGGAAAAGCCCGGGTTCGGCGACCCGGACATGAAGTTCGATTTCACCGGGAACCTGATCACCAGCGCCGAGCAGCATCGCGCCATCAAGAGCGACCTGGCCCACGTCGGCATGTGGGGCGTGGTCATGATCCTGACGGTCGTCTTCGTGTTCTTCGTGCGATTGCGCACGCGTGTTCGCGATGACCCTCACCGTCGGAGTGGGGTGCTTGTGGGCGTTCGGCATCGCGTACATCACGGTCGGCTACCTGAACACGGCCACCGGCTTTCTGGTGAGCATCATCGCCGGAAACGGCATCAACTTCGGCATCATCTACATGGCGCGCTATCTGGAGGCGCGCCGCGACGAGAAGCTCTCGGTGGCTCAGGCAATCAAGGTGTGCCACGCCGACACCCACACCGCGACGCTGGCCGCCGCTGGTGCCGCGATGATCGCGTACGGCTCGCTGGCCGTGACGGACTTCCGCGGCTTCAAGCACTTCGGGATCATCGGCGGCGCGGGGATGATCCTGTGCTGGATCGCGACCTACGCCTTCCTGCCCGCGTTCCTCGTGCTCTCGGAGCGCTATTCGCCGATGTTCACCCAGTCGGCACCGGCCTGGCGCTCGAAGATGAAGGGCTTTTACGCCTACCCATTCGCGTTCGCCGCCAAGCGCCTGCCCCGGGGCATCGCTATCGCGGGGCTTTTGACCGGTGTGGCCGCCTGCGGTCTCGCGGTTCGCTACTTCCTCCAGGATCCGATGGAGTACGACCTCTCGAACGTCCGCAACGAGCGGCTCGAGCCCACGTCGGCCGGCCTGCTTTCGGTGCGGGTCGACAAGATCGTCGGACGCCTTGGGCAGGACGGACGGGCGATCCTCACCGATCGGCTCGATCAGGTACAGCCCCTGGTCACCGAGCTCGAGCGTCGACGCGACAGCGCGCCACCGGACAAGAAGCCGTTCGATCGGGTGGTCAGCATCTACGACCTCTTGCCGCAACACCAGGACGAGAAGCTCAAGCTCCTGGCCGAGATGAAGGATCGCATCGACCGCGGCAAGAAGCACGGCTTCATCAGCGGACGAAGACTGGAAGAAGCTCTCCCCGCACATCCCCGAAAAGCTCTCGCGCGATCGGCATCGACGAGCTGCCGGAGATGGTGGCCCGCCCCTTCACGGAGAAGGACGGCTCCCGCGGTCGCATCGTCTACATCGTCCCGACGCGAAGGCCGCAGCGTCTACGACGCCCACTACCTGATGCTCTGGGCCGACAGCTTCCGCGAGGTCAAGCTTGCCGAACGGCGACCTCATCCGCGGCACCGGCGACCCGGTGATCTTTGCGGACATGCTGCATCAACATCGGCGAGGATGCACCCAAGGCCATCTTGCTCTCGCTGCTCGGCACCTTGCTGGTGGTCCTAGTGGCATTCCGCATGCGAGCCTCGGGCTGGATCGCTCTCGGCACACTGATGCTCGGGCGTGGCCTGGCTCGTGGCCTTTCTGGCTCTTCGGCACATCAAGCTGAATTTCCTGAACTTCGTCGCGCTGCCCATCACCATCGGGGTCGGCGCCGACTACGTGATCAACGTGATGAAGCGCCGCGACCTCGAGCGGCGCGAGGAGTTTTACCGAGTGCTGTAGCAGACGGGCGGCGCGGTCGTGCTGTGCTCGCTGACCACGCAGCTCGGCTATTTCGCCCTGTTGCTCAGCATCAATCGTGCGGTGCAGAGCTTCGGCCTGGCGGCGGCCGTCGGTGAGATCACGACGCTCGTCGCTGCCGTGCTGGTGTTGCCCGCGTTCCTGTTCTGGGGCCTCAGACGCCGAGGGGTCGCGGTGCGAGGCACCATCACCAACGAAACCGACGACAACGACGACGACAACGCTCGCGCAGTCGGAGGCCGGCCGAATAGGAATCATGAGTGATCGAGCGCCACGACGCAGCTTCGCTCCCTCGGTGATTCCGGGCGACCCCTACAGCGAGCTCCTCGCCCGCACGCGAAGCCTCCGCCGCGACCAGCGAGCCGCGCGGGACGCTTGGTTTCATGCGCTTGCGATCGAGCGCAAGGACGATGTCCTGTTCGAGCTCGAGGTGCTACTCAAGGCCAGCGCCTGCTTCGCCAACCCCCGCAATCACCCCGGTCATCCCCGCCGAACTCCGGTCGTTGCTCAGGATCTTCGCGGAAGCCACCGTGCTCTTCCGCGACGGGATGCAGCATGCCCTGCTCGTCGTTCGCCAGCTCCTCGGTCCGCGCGATCGAGCGTTCGTCTTCCACCGCTATCTGGAAACCGTGCTGCCAGAGGATCGGCTGCGCACTCGCCTGGCTCGAGAAGGCACCGAGCAAACCAGCCCCGAAGAGAGCCTGATCGCGCTACGTCACGCCCTCGCTCGCTCACTGGAAGTGCTGGAAGGCGTCCTCCGGGCTCCGCGGGTTCCCTACCGACTGTTCTACGCCGTGCTCGCCACCATCCAGCGCGAGGTCGGCACCAACGCCTTCTTCAATCCGCTTTCTGCCCTGGAGTTCCGCCCAGAATTCGACCGCATCAAGAGCGGTCACGTTCTCGACTCTGATCCGCGCCGTCCCCGGCACCGAGGCCCATCGTCTGGTCGCGCTGACGTTCCTCTCGCTCTTCCGCTTGCTCCGCTATCTGCGCCTCTTGGGACGCATCGCGAGCGAGCCAGGGGGCCGCCGGCGTCGCATTGCGGGCCGAGCGTTCCTGGTGCTCTCGGTGTTTCGGTCCGACGCGCGCGCCCTCAGCGACTACCTGCGGCGCCACACCGGCGCACGCCTGGCCGAAAGCTTCGAGCGCGACCTGCTGCTGTTTTCCGCGGCCGAAATTGGCGAGCGAGTCCCCGAGCTCCGAGCGGACGGTCATCGTCTGATCGGCATCAAGAGCGCCCTGGAAGGCGTGGCCGGGAGCCTGCGACTGGAAACGCGCCGCGCCTTCCATCACGACCTGATCGCTCTCGATCCGACCACCCAGCGAGCTCCAGCTGAGGAACGCTCTGGTCCTGGCAACTGGCAAACCTGCGCCCTGCCCTGCGCAACGCCATCCTATTTCTCGGCAAAGCACTGGGAGGCACGACCCTCGACGAAGGCGGCGTCTTCGACGACCAAGCGGCGCGGCGGGAAACCAGCGAACGCCTTCGGCAGGGACGTTTGGATGTTCGCTCAGATCGTGCGCGCCTTTGCCGCCAAGGCCGAGGGCACGCCCCCCGACGACCGTTGGGCCTTCGCCCAAAATCTGCATTTCGTCCGTGAGTTTCTCTCGTATTTTCGCACGATGGGCTATCCGCTCCTGCGCAGCACGGACTACCCCCGCTTCGATGCCTTCATCCAGGCGATGGAGCGCTTGGAGGACACCGACCTGGTCGATCCCGCCCGACTCCAGCGGGCCATTGACGAATGCGTCGCGTTCCACAGCTTCCTGGTCAAGCTGTTCGACGAGATCTCGAAACGCGACGTGCTCGAAGGACTTCACTTCGATCGCCGAGGCGCAGCGGGAGCGCTCAAGCTCTACATCGCAGACTGACCTCAGCTGCACGTGAGGGTCAGGGCGCCGCCGTCTTCCTCGCAAATCGGGTTCAAGCAGGTCTCGCCGCTCAAGCAGTCGCAGGTTGGCGCATCACCACAAGCGCTCGGCAGGGAAACGCATCCATCGGGCTGTCCCGGATCCGCCGAGCCCTGTCGGCAATACTCCGTCTCGGGGTTGCACAGCGTCGAGCCGCAGGAAGACGGGCTCGGGCAGATACCCTGGACGGACGGCTGGGAGCCCGCGGGACAGTGCGGGAAGGACACCGGCGAATCGCAGATCTGCGGGACGGTGCTTCCCGTGCTCGTACAACACGGCGGGGATGAGCCCATGAAACAACTCCCTGGCGGACAGCTCGATTGGAGCTGCGTTCCGGCGGGACATACCCAAGCGCCGGATTGACACTGCCCCATCTGGATCACGTCCGTGTTGCAGCCCGCCACGCAGCTCGGAGCGAGCTTCGGGTCGCACGAGCCAATGCCGCCACCGGCACCGCCAGTTCCGGATGCTCCCGCTCCACCCCCAGTTCCAGCGGTTTCTCCGCTGGATTCACCCCCACACCCGCACAAGAACGCACCCGCCAAGACCAGCAAAACCAGGCTTCGCATGCGGGAAACGATGCAGGACACATGCCCAAACGCGCGGCACAGCGTGGCCCACAAAACACGAGCACGCGGGCAGACATCCCGATCGAAACCGAGATGCCCACCCGCGTGCTCGTTCGCCAAACCACCCATCCCCGCGTGCCCCAAGGCACGATCCGGTTCGGATGCGCGCGACCTGCGCCGCGCGTCGTTTGACGGAGGGGGTTGGGTATTAACCCTTCGGCGTACTGACGCCGAATTCCGCCCTCACTGTCAGCCCAACTCTGGACTCACCACGCCGGGCAGCCCGAGGGCCACCCTTTGGGATGAGACTAGAGTCGCGCGAGCTCACTTCTTGCGGCGAGCCTTGCGCTTCTTGCCAGCTGCCTTCTTGCGGCGCTTCCCGCGACGCTTTGCAACTTTCGGCGCCTTCTTGGCGGCGGGCTTCCGAGCGGACTTGCTACGAGACTTCTTAGCGGCCATTTCGTGCCTCCTACGAGCGTGGGGATACAAAGGACAATCAGTTCATCCCGAGGTATGTTGCACGACGTATATTGCCACCTATTGTGATGTGTCAACGAAAAAAGTTCTGCTCGGTTTCCCGACCATCCACGCGAAGGGGCTCCGAGCCGCGCAACCGGTGCGGACCGCACGCCCTATCAGTGGTCGTGAGCCCTGGGCTCGCTATCAAGAAAAACCGCGAAAAAACCCGCACTTGACTCCCGGCCTAGGGCCACGTTACGCGGCGCATTCCACTTCAGTGCGAGGGGTGGAGGAAGGCACGTTCCCGACAATGCGAAAGCTGATTTTCCTTTTGCTGTTTTCGGCGCTCACCGCCGGCTGCGGCTACTCCCAAGAGGAGTGGGATCAGAAAGTTCGCGAGAACGAGAGTCTGCGCAATCAGCTCGCCGCTCAGCGTCAAGCCAACAAGAAGTGCGAGACGGATTACGCCGATGCCCAGCACGAAATCGAGCAGCTCAAGCGCGCCCTCAAGGAGCGCGGAGTCAACCTCGACAACCTCAGCGCGGAGCTCGACGAAGAGCGAAAAGCACTCGAAGAGTACCGTCGCCGCGCCGAACAGCTCGATCAGATCCGGAAGCGTTTCGAGCTTCTGCGCTCGAAGCTTCAGAAGTTGACGAGCCTCGGGCTCAAGGTCGAAGTGCGCGACAATCGCATGGTGATTCAGCTACCCGGTGACGTGCTCTTCGACTCCGGTCGCGAGAAGCTGAAGAAAGACGGCGAGAACATCCTGCGCCAGGTAGCGGAAGTCATCCGCAACGATTCCGATCTCAAGAAGCGCGAGTTCCAGGTCGCCGGCCACACGGACAGCAAGCCGCTGAAGGGCGGCGTCTTCATCGACAACTGGGGTCTGTCCGCCATGCGGGCGCGTTCCGTGCTGATTTACCTGACCACGCCCACCGACGCGGGCGGCGGCGGCTTGGACTCCACGAATTGGAGCGCTGCGGGCTACGCCGAGACCGATCCGGTGGCATCCAACGACACCGACGAAGGACGGGCGAAAAACCGTCGCGTCGAGCTCGTCGTGCTGCCGAACGTCGAGGAAATGCTGAACCTCAACAGCCTGGCGAAGTAAGCGCCGCGAGCCTTGCATGCGGGCCCTGGCGATCAACGTCGGGACCAACACCGTTCTCGGGACGATCGCCGATCTCGAATCAGGACGCGCTCGGCTCGTCACGGAGCGCGCGAGCATCACGCGCCTCGGTGAAGGCGTCGATCGCAGTCGTTGTCTGTCGAGGGCCGCGTGCGAGCGAACCCTCGCGGTCCTTGGCGACCTGGCGGCGCTCGCCCGAAGCCAGCGAGTGGACGTCACGTTCGCGGTCGGCACCAGCGCGCTTCGCGACGCGGGTGGTGGGACGGAATTCGTGAGCGCCGCATCGCGGATCCTCGGTTCACCGCTCATGGTCCTCGAGGGTGCAGAAGAAGCTCGCCTCACATTTCTGGGCGCCACGTGGGAGCTACCCGTCAAAGGACGCGTGCGCGTCGTCGACATCGGCGGAGGAAGCACGGAGATCGTCGAGGGCAGCCTGGCCGACGACGGCGACCCTCACATCGACCACGCCGTGAGCCTCGACATCGGGAGTGTTCGCTTGTTCGAGCGCTTCGTGCGCTCCGACCCACCGACCCCCACCGAGCTCGACGAGGTGCGCGGGGTGGTCCGAGCCGCTCTCGGTTCCCTCCACGCCAGCCCGGCCGTGTTCGTTGGCGTGGCGGGGACGGTCACGACTCTGGTGGCGCTCAGCCGCGGGGACGGCGCTCACGTTCCCAGGAGGGCCCATGGAGCGACCCTCAGCCGTGAGGAGGTCCGGAGCCAGACGGCACGCCTCTCTGCCATGTCCATCGAGACGCGCCGGACCTGTCCTGGGCTCGAGCCCGGTCGCGCGGACGTGATTCCGGTCGGCGGAGCGATTCTGGAGGAGCTTTTGGACCGGTTTCGGTCCCCCTCCCTCGTGGCCTCGGATCGCGGGGTTCGTTGGGGGCTCTTGCGGGAGCGATGCCCGACCTGATCCGCTCCAAATTTCCTGGTGATGTTGGCGTCTTACTATGAGCCATTCCAGTCACGTTGCGCCGCGTCAAAAACCTGCGATAATTAGTTGACACAATCAATCGCGCAAACTAGAGTGCCGCGCCTGGCGACCTCTAACTTCGTGCACCCCACGGAGCTGGGGCGCGACGCTGTACACTCTGAGGCAGCCTCGAGTGAAGGCCCCTCGTAGCAGCGTTGGTGGAATGAAACTCTTGCCCGGTTTGTTGATTTCGCGCCGTTGATTCGAGAGCGAGCGCCGGGCCGTAACACTTAGCAATTTGTTCAAGCGTTTGGACGCAAGCGTATGCCTGCGTCCGAAGGACGAACCGTTTTGGTTCTGTCCAGAAGGAGACATCATGCCGGGAAGCACGGAGATTCAGTTCAAGGTCGGCGACAAGGCGGTCTACCCCGCGCAGGGCGTGGCGGAAGTGATCAGCATTGACGAGAAGGACATCGCCGGCTCGCGACAGCGCTTCTATGTGCTCCGCATTTTGGACACGGACCGAAAGATCATGGTGCCGGTCAACAATGCGAATGCAGTAGGTCTGCGTCAGGTGATCAGCGAGACTGAGATCCGCGAGATCTTCGACATCTTGAAGGAACGAACCATCGGCTTCGACACCCAAACCTGGAACCGCCGCTATCGCGGTTTCATGGACAAGATCAAGACGGGCTCGATCTACGACGTGGCGGAAGTTCTCCGCGATCTGTATCGCCTCAAGGCAAACAAGCAGCTCTCATTCGGTGAGCGCCGCATGCTCGACACGGCGCGCTCGCTCATCGTCAAGGAAATCGCCATCGCTCGTTCGCAGACGGAAGAAGACGTTAAGAACGAGATCGAAGCGATCTTCTTCTCGAACTGAGCCCCGCTCAGCCGAAAATAGCACGACGAAAACGCACGGCCCTCGGGTCGTGCGTTTCGTTTTTGTTCTTCCTGTGCACTCGTTTTTTGAACACGAAGGCGGAAGGGAGGGAGGTAGCGAGTTAGCCGGCGTCGTCGCGGACTTGGATTGGAGGAACCGGTGGGAGCTCGAGGACGACTCGCCAGGCTCCGTCTTCGCGGACGCATTTTACGTCGTGGTGCTGGCTCGGGCTTTCGCCGCTGACGGTGACCACGGCCCAGTCGCCTTGAACACGCGTCGTGTAGTGCTTGGGAGTGAAGCGCAACGAGAAGCGCGTTGGCACCAGCATCTCTTCCGGCGCGACCTTGCGTCCCGACAGTGCACTGGCTCGTTTCGCGCGCTCGCCCAGATTTTGTTTGGCCTCGCCCCACAAGAGCTCGTAGGCGGCTCGGGCGGATTGGGGATTTCCGTGGACTCGCTGCATGCGATCCAAAAATTCCTTCACGACGCGCTCGGGACTGCCGTCGGCGGCCTCGCGCTCGCAACCAGAAGTCCCCAGCGCCAAGAGCGCCAGGAGCGGGAGAAGGAGGAGGAATCGCATCATCTCTTGCCGGGAGCGCGCACGCTCATGCCCATCGCGTCCCGTACCTGGCGCACGGTCTCCGCGGCGATGCTGCGGGCACGAGCCGCGCCGGCATCCAGCACATCCAGCACCCGCTGGGGCTGGGCTCGAAGCTCGTCGGCGCGGGCTCGGATGGGAGTGAGAGCCGAGTTCATGGAGTCGATGAGGACCTTCTTGCAATCTCCGCAACCGAGGGCGCCCGTCCGGCAATCGGCATCGATACTTTGCACCGATTCGACTCCCGTGAGTGCCGTATGCATCGTGAAAACGTTGCAGATCTCGGGCCGCCCGGGGTCACCCAGACGAAGCTTTTCGGGGTCAGTGAAGGCACTTTTCAGCTTCTTTTCCACCGCGCTCGGGGGATCGCAGAGGTCGATGGAGTTGCCCCTGGATTTGCTCATCTTGCTCTTCCCGTCGACGCCCATGATGCGCGGAGTGGCGCTGAGCTTGGGCTCGGGCTCGGGGAAAACCTCCCCGTAGCGAGCGTTGAAACGACGGCCGATCTCCCGAGTCAGCTCGATGTGCTGCACCTGATCGTTGCCAACCGGAACCGCCGTCGCCTTGTAAATCAGAATGTCGGCGGCCATCAGAATCGGATACGTGAAGAGGCCAGCGTTGATGTTCTGCTTGTATTGATCGCTCTTCTCTTTGAATTGGGTCATTCGATGCAGGTCGCCCATGGGCGTCACCGTGCCGAGGTACCAGGCGAGCTCCATGTGCTCCGGGACCGCGCTCTGGATGAAGACCGTGCTCTTTTCTGGATCGAGCCCAGCGGCAAGATACGAAAGCGCCGTCCCGAAGATCCGGTCGGGCATCTGCTTGGGATCGTATTCAATCGTGGCGGCATGTGCGTCCACGACACCATACAAGCACTCGTGGTCGCCCGATTCTGCGAGAGCGACCCAGTTTCGGAGTGCGCCCAAGTAGTTGCCGATGTGCAGCTCGCCCGTTCCGGTTGGCTGCATTCCGGAGAAGATGCGCGGCGTGGGCTTCGTCACGAGCTGTTTGGGGTAACCTTGCGCCGAGCGTCAGGCAAGCCGACAAGGGATCGAAGTTGGCCCGAGCTCGCCCGCTCTCGCTATCATTTCAAGCCTGAAATGAGCCGTTTTGTGCGCCTCGAGTGGTCGGGTAAACGCGCGTTCGATCCGTCCGGCGCGGCGGAGCTCGAGCTCAAGAAAGCCGGCGATCCGAGCTCGATGCTGGTGCACGGCGACAACCTGATGGTGATGCAAGCCCTCGCGAAACGCATCGGGCCCGCGTTCACCCTGGTCTATCTCGATCCGCCCTTCTTGACCGGGCGACAGCACTCGCGCATCGAGCGAAAACGGGATCGCGAGAGTGGTGACATCGTGCGGCGCATGTTGCCAGCGTTCGACGATCGTTGGGACGGTCTTCACCACTATCTGTCCGAGCTCGGAGACCGGATAGCGGTCGCGCGAAGCTTGCTGTCGCCACAGGGCTGCCTGATCGTGCACGTCGATTCCAAGACCAGCCACTACGCGAAGGTCCTGTGTGACGAGATCTTCGGCCCGGAGTGCTTTGCGAGCGAGATCGTCTGGCGCTATCGGCGCTGGCCTTCGAAGACCAAGAACTTTCAGCGCGTGCACGACGTGCTGTTGCGGTACGTGCGCGATCCGGACGGTCCGCCTCGCTTCCGCCAGCTGTACGAGCCGCTGGCCGAGTCCACCCTCGAGACCTGGGGCGACCGAAAGCAGCGGGCGGTCGTCGGCGCGAACGGCCGGCGCCTCCGATCGAGCTCGACCGAGGAGGCGACGCCGGGAGTTCCCTTGGGCGACGTTCTGGGACATCAAGATCGTCGCGCCCGTGGCCCGAGAGCGAACGGGCTACCCGACCCAAAAGCCCGAAGCCTTGCTGACGAGGCTCGTCGAAAGCTGCACGGATCCTGGGGATCTGGTCCTGGATCCCTACGCGGGAAGCGGGACGACCCTCGCGGTCGCGGCAAAGCTCGGTCGGCGCGCGATCGGCATCGACTCGAACGAGGATGCCCTGCGGGTCGCGCGAAAACGCCTGCGGACGCTCGGGCTCACACCCCGCGAGGAGCGCGCCGCCAAGGGTCCCGTCAAAGTCCGACCCAAGAAGCGACCCGCCCTCGCGAGCTGACGTCCAATTTCTTTTTGGTAGAAGCTCTCCCAGTGAGCGAACGCTTCTGGCTCCCGAGCGGCCTGCGCGTCGAAGTCGGCGCCGGCGATCCGATTCGAGCTCGAAGGCCTCTTCGGGCCCGAGCTCAGAGGGCTGCGAGCACGAATCACGTCGACCGCCGGGGCAGTCGTTGCCGTTTCCTCGCTCCCGCTCCGGGATTTTCATTCGCTGCGGGCCGTTTTGGCGCGCCTCGGTCGAGTCGAGGAATCGGTGGTGAAAGTCGTCTGCCAGAACTGTGACGCACGCTTCGAGGTCGAGCCGTCGAGCGGTCTCGAGCTCGGTCCCTATCGCGACGGGGAGCTCGACGATCCCGAGCTCGATGCGGCGTTCGATTTCGACATCGCTCACGCCATCGGCGCCCTCGATGGCGGAGAGGGAGTGAGCGAGATCCGCCTGGCACCGAGGACGCTCGCGCAGGCGGCAGGGTTTCATCGCGCACTGGAACGCCCCTCCGTTCGAGTGACCTCGGCGCTGGTCCGGGGGATGGGCGTCGTGGAGCTCGACGGTGAACGTGATCCGAAGAAGATCGCGCGCCGCCTCGCGTCCGCCGCCGAGGACAGCTTTTGCGCAGTGCTCGATTGGTTCGAGATCGCTCACTATCCCCCGCGTCTGGACGTGCCCCACGATTGTCCGGAGTGCGGCGCAAAGGAATTCGTTCCGGCGCCGAAGCTCCGAGAGCTCGGACCGCTGCTCGCCGGTGAGGGGACGCGGGACTCGAGCTTCCTCACGCCCGCCGCGCTCGAACAGGTCGTGCGGGAGCAGGCCGATCGTATCTACGAGGAGCTCGGGGTTCGCAACGTCGATCTCGCGGTCATCGAGGGGCCGGCGGAGACCGATGACGGCGGGATCCCGCTACTCGGTTGCTACTCGCCAGCGGATCCCGATGCCCTGATCCCCCGTCCCCCGGAGATCCGGATCTTTCATCGCACCTTCGAGAACCTGTACCTCGACGAAGGACCGTACGATGTCCCGGCGGAAGTCGCAGACACGCTGCGCCACGAGCTCGAGCATCACCTCGCATTTTTGGCGGGCGACGATCCGGTCGACGACGAAGAGCGCGCCGAGATCGAGCGGGATCATCGAAGCCGGGTCGGAAAGCACGAGGTCGAACGACGCGCCCTGCGCGAGACGAGTCGAGGCCTGACCCGGTTCGTCCGAAGTACATGGCCGCTCTGGCTCGTCGTCGTGGCCGCGACCATCGCCACCCTGCTTTCCCAGCGCTAGTCTGCTAGCTTCGCCGCGTGGCGAAAAAGGAATCGCCTCCCAATCGACGCGGCAGCCCGGAAGCGATCGCCAAACGGCGAGCCGCGCGGGTGTTCAACGATCTGCTCGATCCGTCCGGACAGCAGGGGCTCGATGGTCGAACGGAGAAGCGGCGCCGGCGGCTGATGTCCGAGCTCGAGGCGGGCAAGACCCGGGGCTCCGGCAAGCCTCTGAAGCCCATCAACGTCTTGTCCCACGTCACGGAGCTCTTGGAGCTCGGGGAGACCGTCACGAGCTTGCGCAAGGTGTACCGCCCACGCCCCTCGCCGAATCCCGACGCGCGATTGCTCGAGGTGCTGGCGAGCCTGCACAAGGCCTACGGCTTCCCCAAAGAGGCGTACTCGTTCCTGGGCATCCCCGAAGACGTGCTGAAGCGCGCGGGAGTGGGCCGACCCGCTCCCGCGGCGAAGCGAGCCAAGCGGGAGCAGAAGTAGCTCCTTTCCCGACGGCGGGGTCGGGGCTAAAACCCGGTGCATGCGTCGGACGCTGGCCGTGGGCCTCCTCTTCGCGCTCTCGCTGGGTGTCCTGCCGTCCAGCGCAGACGGCGCGGATCAAGTCGTCGTCACCGTCGGCACGACGAAGGTCACGGTCGGAGAGCTCGAGCAGCGTCTTTCCAAGATCCCGCCCTACCAGCTCGCGACCCTCGGGAGCTCGCCATCGGAGATCAAGAAGCGTTACGTCGACGAAGTCCTCGTCCCCGAGTTGCTCGCCGTGGCCGAGGCGGAGAAACGCGGCCTCGACCAGGAAGAGCCAGCCCATCGACGCGTGCTCGGAGTGCTCCAAAAAGCGGTCGCCGATCAGGTGCGCGAAGAGGCCGCCAAGGTCACGCCGGACGAAGTGAAGGACTACTACGAGGCCAATCGACATCGGTTCAACACGCCCAAGCGCGTCAAGATCTGGCGCATCCTCGTGGCGAGCGAAGACGAGGCGAAGAAGCTCATCGCGTCACTTCACGGAACCGATCTCGAGACCCAAACCAAGTGGAACACCAAGGCGCGGGATTCTCTCGACAAGTCGACCGGCATGCGCAACGGCGACATCGGCTTCGTCGCAGCGGATGGGGAGACGGAGACCCCTCAGCTCCGGGTCGACCCCGCCCTATTTGCAGCCGCCGACCAGGTGAAAGACGGTGAAATGGTGCAAAAACCCGTCAAAGAGGGGGATCGCTGGGCGGTCGTCTGGCGCCGCGGGAGTCTCGACCCAGTCGTGCGCACGCTGGCTCAGGAAAGCCCCAACATCCTGAAGATCCTGGCGCGAGAAAAGGTCGAGGATGCCGTCAAGAACCTCGCGAAGAAGCTCCGGGACGAGCACTTGAAGAACGTCGCGACGGAGCTTCTCGAGTATGTCGACATCGATCCGAACGGCGACGTCGGAACACGCCAGAAGCCCGGCATCGTCTCGCGGCACGACGCCCGCGGCACGCCGGCTCCTCGTCGGAGCGAGCGCGGTTTGCGCTGATCACTTCGGCAGCGGAAATCCCAGCTGCTTGAGCACTCCGCGCAAGATCCGTTCTTCGTCCTGGGCACGCTGCTGATACACGAGGAAGCGCTGCGTGGCGCCGTCCTTCGCAGCTTCGGAAGCGCGCTCGTAGTTTTCGAGCACCAACAAGAGATGAGGATGTGCGTTGGCGACTTCCTTGGGGACGGCCATCCCGCTCGCAGCGGTGACCCTCGCTTCGGCCAAGGTGTGAATCACGCGGGCAAGCTCCTTGTCGGAAAGCCGCGAGCGAAGGTAGTCCGCGTCGGCCGACGACTGACTCACCAGGAGCGCCGCTCGGTCGAGATAGCTCCCGGCCCACGCCGGCATCGCCGTCACCAGTACGGCGAAAGCCAGGAAAGTCCCCAGGAAGAATCGGCGGTTCATCTTCATTCCTCTGCTGTTTTGGCTGTGAGATCGGCGAGTGCGGTGGCCGCAGCGGCAAACTCGGCGCTTCGTTTGGAGCGTCCGCGACCTCGGGCAAGCTCCTGGGAGCCCACCCGCACGCTGACCGAGAACCATCTTTCGTGGGCGGGGCCGCCGCTGTCCACCACTTCGTATCGCGGCGTCTCGCCGCCCTGCGCTTGAATGCGCTCTTGGAGCTCGCTCTTGGGATCCCGCACCGGACCTCCCCGAAGCGCCTCGAGCTGCGGCTCGATGATCGACAGACACGCGCGTCGGGCAGCGTCGAGACCGGCATCGAGGAACGTTGCAGCAACCAATGCTTCGACGGCGTCGGCAAGCACGTTGGTGCTCTCCCGAAGTCCACTCGCCTCCGCGCCCTTGCCAAGACGCAAAGCCGCTGGCACCTGATTGGCGCGTGCCCAACTCGCCAACGATTCCGCATTGACGAGGCGCGCTCGCATCAACGTGAGGGTGCCCTCCTGCTCGGCGGGGTAACGCGCGAAGAGAACTTCGCTCGCGCAAAAACCGAGCACCGCGTCCCCCAAGAACTCGAGGCGTTGGTTGTCCTCGACGTCCTGCTCGTTGCCGAAGCTCGGGTGAGTGAGGGCCATGCCGAAGTGGGGCGCTGACGTCTCCAGGCCAAATTGAGCGGCGAGGGCTTCGACCATTTCGAGGGCCCAGATGTAGCAAAACCCGACGGAAGTCACCCCTCGCGTCTGACGCGTTGCGTTATCGGGAACGCCTGGACGTTGCAAGTGTCGAGAATCGGTGTGACCACCGCCCTGGGCTATCCTTTCGCCGTGTCCGCCCTCCTGGCCTGTCCGTTCTGTCGCCAGCTCTTCCCCCAGGGGGAGGCCAGCGAGTGCCCTGAGTGCAACGTGGCGCTCGTACGGATGGACAAGCTGCCCCCGAGCCAGGAGGTCCTCGAAGCAGAGGCTCTGGCGGGGGAGATCACGCCGCCTGAGCACCGGGATCTCGGGTGGGGATATTTCGGACGAGGCCGTGGGTTGCTGATCGGCCTGTGCGTGCTCGGCCTCTTCGCGTTCTTCGCGCCTTGGGTCGAGCTGCGCGCTCCCGAGCAGATCGTCGCCAGCGGTTTCGACCTGGCGCGGGGACGGGCGGGCTGGCTCTGGGGCGGAGCGGTGGGTTGGTTCACCATGATCCCCCTCGTATGGACCCGACGGACCATCGCCAAGATGCGCGGCGTTCGAATCATCTGCGTGCTCTTTGCAGCCCTCACCCTCGCCGAGGTCGCAATGATGTTGTCGCTTCCACCCCAGAGCAGTCGTTTGCGTCCGGTGGACCTGTCGTGGGGGTGGGGCATTTACGCGAGTGGGATCCTGAGCCTCGTGGCTGCGCTGGTAGCGAGTCGCTTCGGGGGGCGCGTCGATGACCTTCCAGCGACGCCCTTTCGAAATGCTGCAGGCAGAAAGCGCATGGAATCTAGCGCGGGCGAAACGTTGCACTAACAGCGTGGCTCTGACGCGCCGTGTCTCGCGCAAATCTCCGTTCCGTGGTAGCGCTGAACCTTGCCCGAACGTTCAACGGCTCGTGGCTCGTTGGGCGAGGAGCGGTTCGACCTCGCGCAACCCGCCAATGACGACGGCTCTTTGGAGCTGGTCGACGTCCCTGCTGCGGTCGTGTGCGCGATCTGCGGTAACCCGGACTGTCCGGGCTGCATGCATCAAGAAGAGCCCTCCCACGCTTCGGGCATCGTTGCCATCGTTCCCTGGGAGCGACCCGGAATGGGAACGCCCCGCCGCCTCTGGCACACGTCGAAGCTGACCACGCTGTCAGCCGACTCGTTCTTCGCTGCCCTGCCAGACGGTGAGGTGGCTCCCGCGCTTCGCTTCGCGATGCTCGCCGAGCTGACGGCCATCTCCGGGCTGTGCGTGATGGCAGTGCCCATCATTTTGGCATTTGCTCCTTGGCTCTTCGAAGCCGTGTCGCGCGACGAAACGCTGCGCATGTTGGCGTTCCGCATCATCGCGTTCGGTGTTCCCGCCCTGGCGCTGGCGATGGTCATCATCCACGCCGCCCACGGCTTTGGACTGGATCTCGGTGCAAAGCGCCAAGGTGCGAAGATCACCCGACGAAGTCGGGGCCTGCGCTTTGGCCTCTACTCGTGCGGCTGGGACGTGATGACGCAGCCCGCGGGCCTCGCGCTCCTGGCCATCACCGATGGCTTCAAGACCGCCTGGCACACCGCACCTCTCAGCCTCACCGTCCCGCGACGAGCCACGCGCGCCTACCTCAAGGGCGTCCATCACCTGGACGAGCAAGCGGCGAGCTCCGCGGCGATGCTGGGCGCAGCGATTGCGGGCGCCCTGGTCGCGGCCGGCATGCTGGCCGCCATCGTCGGGCTCGTGCTGTACGCGCTGCTCTGAGCAGAACCTGGCGAATCAGAACATCGTGCCGGCTTCGAGCACGATGGTCCACTGGCGCGGAACGCCTTTGAGATCCTGCTTGTCGGAATCGGAGTTCTGCGCTTCGGACGGGTCGACGATGTCGGTGATGAACTCGCCACCGATCATCACCATCTCGTAGCGATAGCTCAGACCGAAGATCAGGCGTTGCCTTTCGAGACGCGCCTTTTTGAACACGACGTTGTTGTTGAAGTCGAGGGGAGAGCCATCCCGACACACGGGCTGTCCGTCGTACTGGCCGGCCTTGTTCGGGTCGTTGTTGCCGGGGACGTTGGCGCCGGCGTAGTTGCAATACCCAACCGGGTCGGTGGCAGGAGTGAGATCGACCAACCCGGAATCACCGAAAATCCACAGATACTGGTAGCCAAACCAGGGGGTGATGATCGACGAGTCGGCGATGGGCAAGGGCTTGGAGATCTGTATGTCGAGCCCTGCGGTCGTCAGCTGAAGCTCCGGGGTGCCGGTGATGGTGCGCACGCCACCGCCGACGGCGATGTCGGGGAGCACGCCGGGGATGCCTTCGCGGAACCCTTCGAGCAGCGAGAGCCGTACGTCCGCTCCTCCGGAAACCAAGCTCGTGTTGGGCATGAAGCCCACCTGCCCGGTGAGCTCGAGGCCGAAGCCGAAACTCTTTCGGATCTTCGCGGAGTAGAGCGCGAGCGCAGCGGACGGGCTGGTGTTGCGCACCGATGCCTTGTTCGCGGACTTGTCGAAGCTGCCCTGGGTGCCCTGCTTCCAGTAGCTGGCGTTCTTGTCGATCTTCGTGATCGCCGCTTCGAGCGAGAGATGGAATCCGCCGAAGCCGGTGGTCCGCGCAGAATGCATGGCCGTCGGAGCGAACGCGAAACCGTACTGGTTGATGAGCCGCTTGAACGCCGCGTTGTCCGGCTCGCACTTGAGCCCCGGGTTGATGGCGGGGTCGTCGACGTACTCGCCACCCTCCGTTCGGCACTCCGGATTCAGGACCAGGCGCTCGATGGCCGGATCCATAGGCTCCGCAGAGGCGACAAAAGTTGCCGTCGTCACCGCCACTCCGGCAGCAAAGGCTGCGAAACGAGCCAAGGTATTCACCAATGTCTCCGCCCGGGCGAGGCTACTTGCCGCGCGGGATTTACGTCAAGCTCAGCCTGGACTTTGGCAAATTCGGGCTACCCTCGGCCGGGTGCCCACCCCACGCCTGAGAGGACAGGCCGTCGACCGGCCCTTTCACATCGTGCTGGTGGAGCCGGAAATCCCTCCCAACACCGGTAATGTCGCCCGGGTTTGTGCCGCCACCCGGTGCCCGCTCCACCTGGTGGGCAAGCTCGGCTTTCGAATCGACGAGCATGCCGTTCGGAGGGCCGGGGTCGATTATTGGCATCTGGTCGACCTCCGGCAGCACCCCGATCTGGGCGCCGCCGAGCAGGCCATCGGGCAGGAGACCGGCCGACCCGGAGGGAGCTGGCTCCTCAGCGCGAAGGGCCGGCGGAGCTATCTCGACGTGAAGTTCGAGATTGGAGACGCCCTCGTTTTCGGAAAAGAGAGCGCGGGGCTCGACCCAGCGCTGATGGAGCAGCGTGGCGATCGCGTGCTGGGAATTCCGACGCTCGGAGAAGTCCGCTCGCACAACCTCGCGAACGCCGTTGCCATCGTGCTCTACGAAGCGCTGCGACAGAACGGGCTGTTGGAAGTCAGCGCTGGCTGACGGTCGGCGACGGTTGTGTGAAGTCGGCAAAGACCGTAATTCGATCGCCGGGCTTCAAGATCACGAACGTGCTCGTCTTCAGATTCAACGTGTCGTTCTGCACGTAGACCAGATGCTTGCCGGGCGCGAGTGTCACGGTCCGCGGTGTCGACCCGCCACCCTTGCCATCGATGGCAGCGAAGCTCGGAGGATTGGCGTTCACGATCAGCGTTGCCTTCGCGACCGGACCGGCGTCGCTCGCCACGGCGACTGGGTTTGCGCTGCCGGGCGAACGAATCGGAATCGGGGGAGCGCTGGTCGGCGATTTCGGAGCGGTCTCGCTGGAAATGGGCGCCGATCCGCTGACTGTTGCTGGCGGCCTCGTCACGGAGGGCTCGGGCTCGCTCGGTTCGGGGGTGGCCGAAGTCGTGCTCAAGGGCTCCGGAGGAATGGTCGGCGGCGCGACGATGCGCGCTCCGCCCCAGATCAGCGCCGCAGCACCCGCAACGACGGCGACCAGCGTCCAGCGACTTCTGCCTCGACCGACCTCGCTCCTTCGATCCCCGGTGGTGGGCTCGGGCTCGTCTTGGGACAGAGGCCGATCGTCTTCTTCGGCAACTTCTACCTCGGGGTCGTCGCCTTCATCGTCATCGTCATCAGAAGGAGGCGGCACGGTCGGGATCTTCCGCGTCCACTCCACGAGATTGTCACGGGCAGCGAAGGTCTGAGTATCGCTGATGCTGGGCAGACGCTTGCGCGGCTCCACCTGCATCGTCGACGGCGTGGCGCCAACCCCGGTGAGCCCTTCGCCAACCGCGAAGGGTGCCGAATCGTGGACGCGACTTCGCGCGCGACGAACTCGCTCTCCGATGCGCCGGGCGACGTTGCCGAGATCCGCCGACTCGACGAAGTCACGAAGCGGACGCGCGAGCTGCTCCGCACTTTCGGGGCGTTGGTCGGGCGCCAGCGCGAGCGTGGACTCGATGAGATCGGAAAGAGGCGCGAGCTCGGTCCGCATTGCATCGAGGCGAGGCGGCGGGGACTTCAGTGCTTCCAAGCACTCGGCGGGCGTCGAGCGTCGAAAGGGCGGCTTCCCGGTCCACGCTTCCATCAAGAGCGCGCCCACCGCGAACACGTCCGTCGCTGGCGACAGCTCCTTGCCCGCGATCTGCTCGGGCGGCATGTGCCCGGGCGAGCCGAACACTTCGGCCTTCTTCCTGCCGCCGCCGTCCTCGAGGGTGGCGGGGGCGGCGATTCCGAAGTCGATCAGTCGGACAGCGCCCTCTTCGTCGATCATCACGTTGCGAGGCGTCACGTCGCGATGAACGATCCCGGCACGACGATGCGCGTAGTCGAGCGCTCGACAGATTTCGATGCCGACGTACGCGCCTTCTTCCGGGGAGAGCGGGCCGGTCTCGTTCAGGACCTCCGAGAGCGTCGAGCCTTCGCACAGCTCCATCGCGATGTAGAAAATCCCCTGCTCGACGCCGAGCTCGTAGACGGGCACGATATTGGGGTGGCTGAGCTCGACCGCTACCTTCGCTTCCGCGACGAATCGCTCGACGAAAGCGTCGTCGAAGGCCAGTTCCGGCCGGATCTGTTTGACCACCAGCCTCTTCTCGAAACCCACCGCTCCACGTAGCGTTCCCAGGTAGACGCGCGCCATGCCCCCGGAAGCCATCTCCCGCTCCAGCACGTACTTTCCGAAGATCTGGGGGAACACTCTGGCCAATCGTAGCGCCCTTGTGGGCGCGTTGCTGCTTTGTGGCTGTGGGGCGGGCAAAGAGCCCGACGAAGTCCGATCGATTCGCGCGTACTACCTGCCGCTGGACGCGACCAGCAACCCGAGCGTGCTCACCCAGAGCGCCAAGATCCAGCTGGATGCGCTGGGGGATTTCGAGCCGTCGGTGAGGACTTCCGAGGCGGCCCGCGACGATGCAGTGGGCGTCGACCTGCCCTTTCCGCTGTCGACCCGCGGCGTGGAGGCGAAGGCCGAGTCCGGGCAGAGTCGTTGGTCGGGCCTGGGGCTCGCGGGCGGAGATGGCAACATTGGTTTTGCGCTGTGGCCGGTGCGCGACGGCTGCGCACTGTGGGAACCGTCGGCAGCTGGCTTCCCGCCCCAGGCGGTTGGAGCGGCGTTCGGCTATCTGCCCGAAGAGCGCTCGCTGCTCCTGGTCGGCTCCGACTACGACCTGGCCGAATCACGAGTGGCGGTCATCGATGTCACCACCGGCAAGGCGTTCGAGACCGATGGCTTGCCGAGCTCTCTTGCGTACGCCAGCGTGACAGCCTTCGGCCGTCATAAATGGCTGATCGCCGGCGGCATCGACCCCACGGGATTGGTGGCGCCGGGGGATACGGCGCAGGTCTTCGACGCGACGAGCGAGAAGCTCGAGGCGAATTCGATCACCCTGAAGCAGATCCGTTCGCACCACACGGCGATCGCCCTGGCGAGCGGCGAAACGCTTCTGGTGGGGGGCATGGATCTCGAGAAGAAGCCCCTCACGTCCCTCGAGACCGTTTCACCCAAAACCCGCACGGCGAAGAACGAGGGCCTCGCCAATCCGAAGTTCGCTCGGGTAAGGCCCGCTGTGCTTCGCCTCGACAACGACGAGATCTTCGTCGCCGGTGGCTACGCTGGACCGAGCTCGGGCGACCCACCCATTTCGGGGATCGAGTGGTTCAGTCCGGACGCCAAGACCACCGTTCGATCCCTGGGCGACCCGTCGATTCACGTGGCGCGCGCCCATGCCTTCGTCGCGATGCCTGGCGGCGGAGTCCTGGCGGTGGGCCTGTGCGTCGCGAAGTCCGTGACGGATCCCTGTGCCACCAATCTCGACGACTACCAGAGCCGCAGCGTGACCTGGATCGGACCGGGCGGAGAGCTCCACGTGCTACCGAACTTGCTTCCGCCCGTTACTTTCGCGCGGCTCGTTCCGGGAAGTGACGGGGAGCCGTGGCTCTTCGTGGTCACGAAGAACCCCGTGCAGGAGTCTTGGTTTCGTTTCAACCCGTGGACGGGCTCTTTCGAGATCCCAGAAAATGAGCCGAGCTCCGGGCCCATCAGCATCCGAGATCCCAATCAAACCTTGCCGGATACCCCTCTCGCACTCCCGCTATCGATCGACCCTGGGCTCTTCGTTTGGCTCGAGCAGAGAGAAGAGGTGACGGGCAACCGCCCTCGCCTGGTTGGGTTTCGGTTCGACACGAGAAGTGAGCTCGCTAGACACGTCGGTCCGCTGCTCAAGAGCGACACGAGCCACATGGTGCCCAGTGTTCCCCCCGCGAACCTGGATCCAAGCTCTCCCATTTCCGCTGGCGTTCCCCTGGAGCTGACCGGCGAGAGTGCAGTCGTGACCGTTGCGGACGCCACCTATGCGAACGTGGACGTCACGATTGAATTCGATCAGTCGGAGCCGATCGTGATCTTTGGCGGAGCCCACCGATTCGGTGGCCCCGAGTGCGCATGGCCCGATGAAACGGCTGAAAACTCCGGGGATCCGCTGATCTTGTCGCGCCGAGGGACGAGCGTGACGCTGCGTCGGGGCAAAGCCTCGCGAACGTGCTCGGTCGGGTCGGGCCGCTTCCCCTTCGCCCTCGCCGGTTTCGAATGGCGCGGCGGCGATGGTGCGCTCGCTCGAGATCACTCGGCGCTAGCGCTTGAAGAGCTTCCCGAAGAGCCCCTTGTCCTTGTTCGGGGAGCGCATCGTGTGGAGTCGGACCTCACGTGCGGCGTCGTAGTGCCGGGGATTGTGATCGGCGACCCATTTGAAATCGCTTCATGGACTCTTCGGTGCGGCCAGCGCGCTTGAAAAGCTCGGCTCGAGCGTACCGAACCGCCTCGTTTTGTGGCTCGCGCTTCACTGCTTCGTTCATCATGTCGATGAGGTCCTGAAAGCTGCCCGTCTCGTTTCGCTCCGGCTGTTGGGAAACGATCGTCACCCACAGCGCGACGTACTCGGCTTGCTCGGGATCGCCGTCCATCGCTTCTTTGGCATACCTCTCCGCCTCGACGACGTTGTGCTTTCGCAGCAACACTTGAGCCTTTTGGTGCGCGACGACGGCGCGCATCACCTGGTTGACCTGGTCCTGCTCGTCGGCGGTTCCACCACCGTCCTTCAAAATTACGTCGTATTCTTGGCGTTTGTCCGTGTCTACCAACACCTGATGCACTTCTGTCATCCGGGAAAAGAGCTTCGTGACCATCTCCCGGATCGGATCGAACTCCTTGGGGAGGCGGTCGGGGTGGTAGCGCTTGGCGAACTTGAAGAACGCGGCAGAGATCTCCGTCGACTCGACCTTCCGGTCGATTTCGAGGATCTCGTAGTAGTTCTGTGATGGCAAAAGGGCGAGTCGCCCTTCGACATCCGCGCGGAGATCGGTGACGGCCTGGGGCTCGCCGGACTCGGACTCGGGAGGGGGCGCTGCCGACGGGTTCGAGGTCGGGAACGCGTTGGGTGAAGCAAACGGGGTGGACGAGGCGAACGGCGAGGAGCCCTGGGGTCGAACCGATGGCAGCGGCTTCGACATCGGCGGCCGAGAAATGGGAGGCTGCGAGGCGTGCGGTGGGTCGATCACACGAGGTCGCGATTGGTTCGCGCGGGGCGCCCCTGCCAAGCGCGCGTTGCGTCGGGCCGTCGCCGAGTTGTCCGCCGGCGCGCCGTGTACATCGTCGACGCCAATGGGAGCACCGCCGACGTCGAGGTGTCGCGTGATCACCAGAGTGTACAGAATTCGCTTGATGCTCAGGGCATCCGCCACGCCGCAGGCCACGAGATCCTGGAGCGGTTGGGGACGCGCCCGCATCACGTCGATCAGCGGCTGATCCGTCTTCCCGAATCGAAACCGAGTGATCTGAGCGTGGGGATGCAGCCGAAGTGTCCGACCGGCGACCCGTGCCAGCGTCGCATCGATGCGCTGGGGGGCCTCGTAGCCGCGAATCCCTCTCCAGATCGCCGCCAGGGGCTCCAAGAGTGCGCCGTCTCCTGCCCAGCGCTCGAGAAAGTTCACGTCTTGGTAAAAGCCATAGGCCGTGCGCGGTGACAAAGTGAACAGCCACACGATCTGTCGAATGAGTTGCTCGGTGAGACCAATCTCGAGCGCGTGCTCATCGATGGCTCCCGCTTCGAGCAGGATCTGCCCGTGCAGCTTTCGCTCCTTGGCCACGCGCGACAGCGTCCGGTTGTAAATCGTTTCATCGATCGTGCCGAGCTCGAGCAACAACCGCCCGAGGTAGATGACCGGCTCCGCAGTCTTGGCTTTGCGCGGAATGCCTTTCTTCATGTAGAGCGCGCTCCGTTGACCTCCGGGGGCTTGGAGCACGAAGGATCCGGTGAGCTGCTTGTCGAGCGCGTACACGAGCAACTGAGAGAGCGGCGTGCTCTCCAGATTCCCGGTGGCGGTGGCTTGCGGCGCGGACATCGAAAAGAAGCGGGCAACTACAGTAGCAGAGCGGTCCGGGCCAACGGCGAGGGAATTCCGCCCGGAAAATCACGAGTACCTTGGCGCCGCCCCCCATGCTTGGCAAGGTGCACTCCAGATGCCGCGCGGAAATGTTCTCGTCGTCGACGATGAGCCGTCGATTTTGAGCACGCTGAAGAAAGCTCTCTCGCTCGAAGGCTATGCAGTCGATGTGGCCGGCGGGGTTGCCATTGCCGAGGAGCGCCTCGCCAAGCGAAGCTACGATGTCCTGCTCCTCGACGTATCGCTTCCGGACGGCAATGGCGTGGAGCTGCTCGAACGACTTCGAGCGGCAGGCAGCGACGCCGTCGTCATCATGATGAGTGGGCACGCGACGATCGACACTGCGGTCCGCGCCACGAAGCTCGGCGCCCTCGACTTCTTGGAGAAGCCGCTCTCGACCGATCGCTTGTTGGTGATGCTCGAGAACTCCCTGCGTCTGCTTCGGGCCGAGCAAGAAGCCCTCGAGCTTCGCGCCGAGACCGGGTTCTTCGAGGAGCTCATCGGCCAGAGCCGAGCGATGAAAGAGCTCAGCGAACAGGTGACCCGGGCGGCGAGGGCCAGTGCGAGTGTGCTTTTGACCGGAGAGCGGGGGACCGGCAAGGAGCTCGTGGCCCGCGCCATCCATCGTGCCTCTCCCCGCGCGAAGAATTCTTACGAAAAACTGAACTGCGCAGCGGTCCCGGCGGAGCTCATCGAGAGTGAGCTGTTCGGCCACGAAGCGGGCGCGTTCACCGGGGCCACCAAGCAGCGCCGGGGGAAGTTCGAGCGCGCCCACTCGGGGACCCTATTTCTGGACGAAGTCGGCGACATGCCCCTCGCCATGCAAGCCAAGCTCTTGCGGGTACTCCAAGAGCGCGAGCTCGAACGGGTGGGGGGGAGCGATCTCATCAAGGTCGACGTACGCGTCGTCGCTGCGACGAATCGAGACCTGATCGGCGCGTGCGACAAGGGCGAGTTCCGTGCCGATCTGTACGATCGCTTGAACGTCGTACCCCTCGAGCTGCCGCCGCTCCGCGCGCGCCGCGAGGACATTCCGGTACTGGCCGCGCACTTTCTGGAGCAGGCCACGAAAGCCAACAACCGGCCCGGGATGAAGCTCGCGCCGAACGCGGTGGACGCACTCAGTCGGCACGCTTTTCCGGGTAACGTGCGCGAGCTGAAAAATCTCATCGAGCGATTGGTGATTTTGAGCCCGGACGACACCATTGCGACGAGCGACGTAGAGCGCGCACTGGGAATGGCGGGGTCCCCCGCGAACGCAGGTCTGTATCGGCCAGGCGTGCCGTTCCGCGTCCTGGTGGAAGAAGCAGAGCGCACGATCCTGGACGAAGCGATGTCGCATCACGGAGGCCAGATGGCAGCGACCGCGCGCGCCCTCGGTCTCGAGCGCAGTCACCTGTACAAGAAGGCGAAAGCCCTGGGGCTTCGCAGCGCCAAGGACGATTCCGAGCCTGAAGGCGACTGAGCATGTCGGATTGTTCGACCCGGCGGCCAAACAGCCGTAAAATCCCCTCGATGCGTGCTCGATGGCTGTTTGCGATGGGTCTCGTGGTTCTGGTCGTCTCCGGAGCGATGGGCGGCTGCGGGGCGAGCACGGGACTCAAGGACCTCGGTGACAATGGCGCGGCCGGCGACGGTGGAACGCTCGTTGGCTGCGGCGACCTCAAGTGCAAGAGCGGCGAGTCGTGCACCACCTGCCCGCAAGACTGTGGCCTGTGTGCTTCCTGTCAGGACGGCGTGTGTGACCCGGGGGAGAGCTGCTCCTCGTGCCCCGAAGATTGCGGACTGTGCTCTACGTGCGGCAACGGCAGCTGCGACACCACCGAAACCTGTCTCTCGTGCCCGGAGGATTGTGGAGCGTGCGAGACCTGTGGCGATGGATTCTGCAAGGGCGCAGAGAGCTGCCTGTCGTGTGCGCCCGACTGCGGCAAGTGCGAAACGTGTGGCAACGGCAATTGCAGCGCGACGGACGGAGAGACGTGCTTCACCTGTCCCGAGGACTGTGGGATCTGTCCCGGTTGCGGCGATGGCAAGTGCGTCGGGAACGAGACGTGCGCGTCTTGTCAAAAAGATTGCGGCGTGTGCTCGGTCTGCGGCAACAAGAAGTGCGAAGCCACCGAGTTCGAAACCTGCACGAACTGCCCAGCAGATTGCGGAAATTGCGAGCTATTGAGCTGCTTCGAAATCGTCACCTGCGCGCTGAAATGCATCCAGCTGAATCAGGATCCGCCGTCGTTCAGCGTCACCTGCGTCGCCAACTGCGTCTCCAAGGGCTGCGCCGACGTTCAATTCTTCGTCGACCAGGCGCTCAGCTGCGCCTTCATCAACATCTCCGAGATCGTCGATTGCGTCGACGCCAACGGCGGCACGTTGAGCTGCGTGCAGAAGTTCTGCGGCGCCGAGATGGCCGCGTGCCTCGGCGCATTCTGTCCCCAGCCCGAGTGAGCGTGGCGGTTAGATCTTGAGCTTCTTGACCCGGGGATTTTCCGGGTCGAGCTTGCGGGCTTCGGCAGCGTGCTTCTGTGCTGCCGGCCGATTCGGGACGAGTAGGTAGGCTTCGGCGAGCTGGGCGTGAACCGCGGCCTGTTCCTTGGGGCGACCGGGACACAGGAGCGCGCTCTCGAGCTCCCGGATGGCGCGCGGGATCATCTTGAGCGCCGTCAGCGCCTCGGCGAAGAGGGCGTGCATCTGCATGCCGTTGATTTCCGCCCACAGGCCCTGCTCCCCAACGGCCTTGGCTTCTTTGTATTCCTTCTTGTCGATGAGGGCGCGCATCAAGCGCCGGTAGACCCGCCCATCGTTTTCTTCGAGCTTGGCGAGCTCCCGCAAACCGTCGAGCTCACCGGCTGCGTCGCCCTGCTTCTTCGCGAGATCGACCAGGGCCTGGATCGGCTCGGATTGGGTCGGATCGAGCTTGTGGGCCGCCTGGAATGCCGCCTTCATCCCCGCCACGTCGCGCTTGGCTTCCGCGATGTCGGCGAGAGCCATTTCGACCGTGAACCCATCGCTGCCATTTTGAACCAGGGACTCGAGAGACTGTTCGGCGGCAGCAACGTTCTTTTCCGCCATCTCGAGCCGAGCGCGCAAGAAGATCGCATCGGGGAATTTCGGGATCCGCTTTGAGCGCAGCTGCCAGCGCCGCCTTGCCCTCGTCCCGCTTGCCACTGCGAAGGGCCGCCAGCGCCAACTTGCACTGCTTCAGGGGATCGCTCGGGGCCTTGTCAGCTTCTTCCTTTGCCTTTTCGTAGGCTCCGGAGCGCGAGATGGGAACGAACTGAGACTTGTACCGCGCGAGCTTGGTCTCCGCCCAGGACTTGAAGTCGCGATCCAAATCCGCGGGTGTGCTCGAGAGCGCGTTCTTGACGACCTCGGGTGTCGTCTGGCCCTGCCCCCAGAGCTTGAGCATCTCCGCCATCTTGGACATGCCGTACTTCTTCACGAGCATGACCATGATCTGGCTCGACGCGTAGTAAGCGGTGGCGACGTCGTCCATTTCTTCGGCGCGAGTGAAGGCACGCGTCATGTTGCCGACCTCGGGCAAGCGGGCGCTCCGGAGCGCCTGATACAGATCCGGATCGTGCTCACGCGCCCACTCGGTGCGCTCCGACAGTGTCTCGTACTCTGCCAAGCCCTCGGTGAACCAGCGAGGGACGTGGCTCCTCGAAAGCTGGATGTGGAACACGTGGGCAAGCTCGTGCCACAGCGTCATTCCCAGGTTGAACTGCTCCTCCTTCGGGCTCATCGAGGCCAGCGTCTTGCCGAAGCAGACGCCCTGAATCGCCGTGCTCGGGAGCCCGCTGGTGCGGATCGCGAAGTTCTGGCGCTCGCCGTAGAGCTCGACTCCGATGGGCGTCGTGGGAGTGAAGCCGTAGGCCTTCACGTACTTCCGCCAAGCGGTTTCCATCAGGCCCGGCACGTAGCGCTCGAGCAGATCCTTTTCGTCCTTGCGGTAGCGGATGGTGAAGAGCTTGTGCTTCACCGTCACGTAGTCCTTGGGAATGACCTTCTCGTACAGATTCAGCGTGTTGTAGACGCGAACGTTGAAGGGATCCTTGTCGAACGCCGTGCGCAAAGAGGTGAGTGCCTCGTCGTCACGACCGGCACGGATCAGGTTCAACCCGAGCTGCGCGTAGGCTTTGGCATCGTCCTGGTCGATGCTGACGGCCTCCTTCATCATCTTGATGATCTCGTCGTAGCGGTGCTCCCAATCCGCGAAATCCCCGATCGTCTGATACATGCGGGTGTAGCGCGGGTTCAGCTTCAAAACGGCTTGCTTGGCCGACTCGAAACCCGAAGTGTCGTCCGCCAAGAAGCGCGCTGCGGCGCGCATGCTCAGGAGATCCAGATCTCGCGGGTTGAATTTCGAGCCCGTCGGCGACGTGCTTTTCCGCTTCCGCGAGCTCCATGTCGCGCAGGGAGATTCCGGCCAGAACGACGTACGCACCTCCGAGCTTACCGTTGACGGCGAGCGCCTTTTTCGCCAGGCGCTCCGCTTCGTCGAAGTCGAAGGCCTGGTCGAGCTTCACCCGCGCCATCCAGATGTTCGCCTCTGGATGATTCGGCGCCTTCTTCAAGAGGTCCTTGAGAACCGCTTCCGCGTGACCTGGATCATACTTTTCCAGGAAGAGCTCGGCGCGCCAGAGAAGCGTTTGGGGATCGTCCTTCAGCGCATGTTCGGCCTCGTTGAACGCGTCGTTGGCGTCGCGGGGCGATCGCAGAAGATGCGCGGCGCGCCCCACCATCGCGAGACCCTTGCCGTCGTTCTTGGTGATCTTGTCGGAGTTGTAGTCCTCGACAATCGTCATGAGCTCGGTCTCGGCCCCGCTCTGGTCCCCCTTCTCCAAGAGGATCTCCCCGAGCAACAGGCGCGCGCGCCGGGCCTCGGGCTCCTTTTCCACCTTCTGAAGAACGCTCTCGGCCTCCGCGAGCTTTCCTTGTCGGCGGAGCGCCTCGCCTTCCACCCAGGCGGCGTCGAGCTTCGTCGTCTTGCCGTTGGCTTGGCGTGCGGTCTTGATCGCCTCGTCGTAGCGCCCGGTCATGAGCAGCGTTTCCGAAAGCCCGAGCAGCGCTTCCCCGCGCCCAGCTCCCTTGGCCGCAGCGCGAAAGTTCGCTTCGGCTTCGGCGTACTTGCTCTCGTCGAAAGCCTGGCGGCCCGCCTTCAGTCGGTTTGCGACCGGAGCGACTTTGACCGCGGGCTTTTCCCGGTCGCCGGTCTTGGGAGCAGGGCGCGCGGAGGCGGGAGCGCAGGCTCCGAGATCGACGGAAAGAGTGACCAGAACGGCGGCGGTGAGAGCTCGGAAACGCATGGGCGGGGATCTTGGACGAGCGCGACGGCTTCTGCCAGTCCGTACCGACGCGTGCGAGCGAGAAATCCTTGGGTCGCTCCTACGAACGGGCTTCTCGAGCCTGGGCGTGCTCACCCCGCGAAACGCCCAGTCGTGCCGCGGCGCTTCCCTCCCGCACGGCGATTTCCAGTGTTCCGAAGGAGCCGCCGAGCGCGAGGAGCTCTCCTCGAGGAGCTTCGGCGTACGCTTCTGCCACCGGAATGCGCGCACCAGCAATTTCGACCACCGGATCCTCGAGCGTGAGGGCGAGCTCCGCATCGATGTCCGTGATCAGATTGCCGAAGCGATCGATGGTCACGACCGTTCCAGCGAGGCCAACACTGGAACGATGTTCGAGGATCTTTGGTGAAACCGCCCGCGATCCCAGGTCCGCCACCGCCACGCGACCCGCGGCGAGCTCCGCGGCGACGGGTGCAAACACGTCGCGACCGTGGAAGGTGCGGCTCTTTTTCGCCAGAGCGAATCGCGCCTCGTCGATGCGATGAACGGCGTCAGCAGCGGGAAGCACACCGCTGAGAACACCGTTGTCCGGTCCGACGAACACATGGCCCGCGCTCGAAACGACGAGCCCATCACGATCGGTCCCGACTCCCGGATCGACGACGACGACATGGACGGTTCCCGGGGGAAACCAGGGGTGGCAGCGAGACACCCAAAAGGCAGCTTCTCGAACGTCGTGCGCTTCGATCCCGTGACACAAGTCGACCACGCGGGCCGCGGGAAAGCGCGCGAGGATGACTCCGTGCACGACGCCAACGAATGGATCCTGGAGTCCGAAATCCGTGAGCAGCGTGATGAGACCCGACGCTTGCGTCATGCTCCCGGCGCTATCATGGATCCTTCGCCGCGCGCCAGCGAGTGATGCGGCGGGGCCAAGCTCGGCTTCGCCACTCGCTTCGCACGATCGCCCGCGTGGAGTCGGCAAGCCAATCGGGCGGTGGCCGGGGCGCCCAATCGGAAAATACCACCGTACCGTCGGACAGTTGCACACTAACCTGACTCTCGAAACGCTCCTCACCCACGTCGAGCTCGGCGTCGTACCCCACCGACTCGCTCGTGAGAGACGTTCGTCGAAGCGAGATGCGACCACCCACGGGCATGCCAGCTTGAACTTAGCCCGAAGACCGGACAGATTGGCCCGTGGGTTATCGGGTCTTCGCCCAACGAACCGAATCCGTCGTCAACGTTGAGGGCATCGCTCGATCGGCGGAGAAGTGGTTTTCCCGTCGGGTCGAGGTGGTCGAAGGAGCGGATCCCGCGAGCGTCGTCCTGAAACTGGGTGCGGCCGAATTTCGCATCCACGCGCGGCCCGCGACCGAGGAGGATCGCGCTCAGGCGAGGATCGCGGAGGCCCGGGGGAAAGCTGCTGGGATGGCCGCGCTCGCCGCCCGCTGTCCCTGCCTGTGGGAGGTGTCCCCCAGCGAGGACACGAACGAAATCGAGACGCTCCGACTGTGTGCAGTGCTCGCTTCGACCGGGCTCGGGCCCGTCTTACCGCCCGACGAATCGACGCTGTTCGGGGTTCGAGGAGCCATGGAACGCGTGATCGCTCTCGAGTCAAATCTCCGCTGAAGCGTCGACGACGAAATCTCCTTCGTCCTCGACATACGTCGCCACGAAGCGAATGGGGCGGCAGCACACGACGCAGTCCTCGACGTATTCCTGATGTTCGCCACCGCCGGCGTCGGGCCAGGTGTCCGTGGGCTCCCCGCAATGGGGGCAAGAGACGGTCACTTCGTCAAATCCTTCCGTTTCACCAGGCTCTGATTTGACGTCATGGTTGTCGCGCGCTACCGAATGAAGGGCGGGGCTTCATGATGACGCGAACTGCGAGCGCTTCGGTGGTTTTGTCGGCTTTCGCGCTCTGGCTCTTGGCGCTGGGCCCCGCGGCGTGCGGATCGGGGGATTTTCAGCCGAGCGCCGACAACGAAAAAAAGTCCTCGGACGGCCAGACGTGCTCGGCGGCGGGCGACTGCAAGAGCGCTCACTGCGTGGATGGGGTGTGTTGCGACACGCCGTGCGCTGGAAAGTGCGAGGGCTGCGCGATCGCGGGAAACGAAGGCGTGTGCACACCCTACCCGTCGGGGGATCCGGATTCGGATTGCGTCGGAGCCAACCCGGAGTGCAGCGGGGCCTGCGATGGCAAGTCGGCGTGTGCGTTTCCCGACGCTCAAAAGAGCTGCGGCGCCAGTGAGTGCAACGCGGGCGTTCAAACGGACCAGGTGTGTGCGGGGGATGGTACCTGCACCTCCCACCAAACCCAGTGCGGCGACTTTGGTTGTGGCGCCTCGATCTGCATCACGACTTGCACGACCGAAGCAGACTGCACCAGCAACGCGTACTGCAAATCTGGCCTGTGTGAGCTCAAGAGTTCCGACGGCAACACGTGCGGCGACGCCGTGGAATGCGAGAGCGGGTTTTGCGAAGACTCGATTTGCTGCGCTGGCGCGTGCCCGGCCCCGGGGTCCTGCAGCAGCGGCGCATGCCTGTGCGGCGGCGTCGCATGCGCCGCGGGGAGCGCGTGCATTCTGTATCACGTCGATCAGGACGGCGACGGCTACGGCATGGCGTCGGCCAATGACAAGTACGGCTGTGCGGGGACCCCACCCGTCGGGCCGAGCGGCGAGCACTACTTTCCCGCGACCGATCCCCAGGATTGCGACGATGAGACGGCGGACGCTCATCCCGGGCAACTCGCGTTCTTCACCAAGTCGTACGGCACCGCGAAGAACTGGGACTACGACTGCAACGGGACGGCGGAGCTCCAGTACCCATCCGTGCAGGGTGGGGTTTGCAAGGCGTGCTGCAGCGGATCGACTTGCCTCCAGTGCACGTTCGGAAACTGGTACCTGTCCTGTTCGCCCAACGTAAGCGCGGCCTACGACGACCCGGCTCCGGTTTCGTGCGGCCTCTCGAAGCCGTTTCAGAGCTGCTCGAACTACTGCCAGGCGAAGCTCACCAGCAACGTGCCTCAGGGTTGCCGCTGACGGGGACTAGAACGCGTACGACGCTGTCGCCCCCGCAGCAGGTCCGCCGCTCGTGAAGACGCGGGCTTGATACCCGCCGCGCACGGCGATCCCGAAACCCGACCCGAGATCCATTCCGATCTCACCGAGGAGACGCACGCCGTACTTCTCCGCGCTCGGCATGTTGGTCACTTCGATGATGGGCGCGACCGTCACACCGGGCAACGCGACCACGTCCATGCGCGAGTAGAATCGATTACCGAATACCTGGACCGACTCGAAGCCCAGCGTCAGCTTGCTGCCATAGGGATCGCCCAGCAAAACCGCTGCTCCGCCACCCCAGGAAAAACCGATCTCGGTCATACTGATTAAGAGCTCGCCGTCGAGATGGACTTGATCGTGCAGGCGGAATCGCACCGTGGGCGCTCCATAGTTCAAGCCAACGTCGAATCGATCGGCCTCGTTTTGACCAGGAACGAGATCTCGCACCGGAACCGGTGCCGTCCCCCGAACGATCCCGGCGCGTACGCCGAACTCGGTCACGAGACGAAGCGGGCGGTAGGTAAATCCTCCCTCCAGGCGGTAGTAGCTGTCGTGAACCTCCTGCGTGCCTTGTCCGGGAGCAGCGCTCGCCTGGCTGTTGCCGAAGGAAACCCAATCCGCACTGCCGAAGAACACACTACGGCGTGCACCGAGCCGCTCGGCGAGGGCCCGCTCTCGGAGATCCATCAGATCCTCGGGGACGCTCACGACGTGCATGTCCTGTCGGGACGCAAACGCAGAGACTCGCTCGCCATTCGTCTTTTCGATCTCGATCGTGTAGGCGAGACTCGGCGCGACGACGACGTCCTCGGGGATCGCGGCCACGTACGGACCTTCGCTGGCGCGCAAGAACTCGACTTCGCGGAGCGAGCCGTCAGCGCTCCGAACCACGCACAGGGCGCGCTGGACGAGCTCAGGATGCTCGATGTCGGCTTTGATGAGCAGCGGCTCGTGGGCTGCCGTCACCGAAACCGGCGCGTGATGCACGCGCGGGACTTCCTGGGCGAGCGCCGCACTCGAGAGGAGCAGCGCAGCGCAGAACGAAGCGATTCGCGCGGCTACCATGAGTACGTCACCGCCCCACCGAACCCGGGTCCAGCGTGATTGATGGTGCGTCCTTGGTACGAGCCCCGCGCTGCGACCACGAACCCCGGCAGCAGCTGATATCCCACTTGCAGGATCGCCCGAGCGCCGATGTCACTCTTGCCAAGGGAGGTGTCTTGGGGAAGCGCGCCCTGATCGGCGGGAACCACTTCGGCGATGTCCGCGCTGGCGCCCGCCGGCTGATTCGTGACCTCGGTGCGGATCACGATCGGCACGTTCTCGATCATGTTGAGCTGAAGCTCGGTGATCCCTCGAAGCCCGATGCCACCGAGGACCTCGCCGCCGAGCAGCAGGTTGGTGCCCTTGTCGCTCCCGAGCCGAACCAAGGCCTGGGCGCCTCCGGCGACGCCGCGATCCTTGAGCCCGACAATCCCCCTGAGCACCAGAGCGGTGAAGTTCGTGAAGGCGTACTCGGTCTCCACGTAGCCGTATGTGAGCCCCACCCTGCGGCCGCTCTTGTTCTCCTGGTCGAGCTCCTCGAGGGATCCGCCCACTCCGCGGTACACCCCGAAGCCGGTTCGGAGAGCTCGCAGCCCTTCGTCCTGGAAGCGCATTCCGACGAAGCCTTCGGTCTGCCAGACGTAGTCGTTTCCCCGAAGACGGTTGTAGTCGGCGTAATCGGTGAGAACGCTGGCGGTCGCTTCGTGATCGAGTGACGGAGTGGCCGTGGGAACCGGATTGACCTCCACGCGCTCGGGGGCTTCCGCCGTCGCCACCAGCGGCGTGCTCTTGCCGTCCTGGGTAGTCGCCTCGATGAAGTATTCGATCTCGGGCGCTCGCATGCGATTGGCTGGGAGCTTCACGCTGAAGTAGCCATTGCCGACGGAGCGCATCGGAGTCGGGACGTAGGCGACCTCGCCGGCGCGACGTGCATGGAGAACGGCTCCCGATGCCGGCCCGCTGACTTCGACACCGAGCACCAGCGGAGTGCCGGCGAGAGCTTCGCTCGGCCCATGAAAGCGCCCGAGCTCGGGCTTCGTCTCCATGCTCTCGCCCTTCTCGAGGGAGAGCAGTCGCCGCAGGTGTTGGGATTCTTCCCAAAGGACCGCCGCGAAGCGACCGTTGGGATTGCTCCGGACATAGGTCTCGTAGGCGAGAATGCGTCGTGTGGCGCTCGAATCCGCGCAGCGAATCGAAGAGCTTTTCGACCTCTTTTGCCTCCGGATCAGCGGTCTCGCTCGCGGCTCGGGGCTCGGCGACGGGCGGCGATTTCCTTCGGCAAAGCCGCCGGGTTGGCGGGAGCTTCCTTGCGCAGGATCACCACGTCGCCAGCCGCAGCCGGCCGCGCGAGCTTTCCTTCCGGTCGCGCCAGTGCCAGCGCGTCACGCACCTGAGTCAGTCGTAGCGTTCCGATCCTGAACCGGTCGGAGATGATCTTTCCGGTGACGGGATGCTTCAGTTTGAGCGGCCGCCACAGCTCGACGACGTCACCGGTAGCGGCGCCCCGCTGACCGGCGAGGTCGACCACGACGTCGTCGCTCTCGAGCGCGACCACCGTGCCTTCCACCGCGTTGGTTCCTTCGGCGCGAACCAGCGGCGCGCAAAGGATCGCTGCAACGAATACCGACGCAAGTAGCTCTGCCCGAGGCACGCTCTCGAGTCAGCAAGAGGCGTACCGCGACAAAGCTTCGACAAATCCTCGCGGTGTGAGCCTGGTGCCGCGTATTGGTCAGACCACTTCCGTATCGCGGTCACCACATGCGAAACAGCGGACGCTGCGCGCATGGGAGATCTTTTCAGCTCATTCGGCGGCAGCGACGCGCTCGGCCTCGACCTCGGCCTCCGCCTGCTTGAGCGCCTCGAAGGGATCGTCCCAGTCCTCGAAGTGCAAAATGCCGAGTTTCTCGAAGCGCTCGCGCTGTCGTTTCGAAAGCAACCCGATCTTCTTCACCGCGGGCACGATGCGGGAAAAGAGCAGCTGTCGGAACTGCCGCTGTCCCTCGTTGTGGAGAGCAATCTCCATGCATTCCTTGGCGGGAAGTCCGGTCTTTTCCCACACTTCCTGGAACAGAAAGCGGTCCCTCATCAGGACGGCAGCCTCGTAGATGAAGTCCTCCCGCTCGGCGATGTCGCTCTCTTTTTGATCCTTGTAGTAATCGCGCAGCGCCAGAACGCCGTACGCCACGTGACGAGCTTCGTCTTGCAACACGTAGGTCGTGAGATTTTTCAGCAACGGCTCGTACACGTTGTTCCGCGTCACGTTGAACGCAGCGAGGGCGAGTCCTTCGACCATGATCTGCATACCGAGAAGCTTCATGTCCCAGCGGGAGTCCTTCAGGATGAGATCCAGGAGCGTCCGCAGGTGGGGATTGATCGGATACGACTGCTGCACTTTCTCGTGGAGATAGCGATCGAACACCTCGACGTGACGAGCTTCGTCCATCACCTGCGTTCCCGCGTAGAGCTTCGAATCGATGTCGGGAACCGAGTTCACTAATTGCGCAGCAGCCAGGAGCGCGCCCTGCTCTCCGTGGAGGAATTGCGATTGGGTCCACGCAGGCATCTCCACCCGAAGCTCGGCGTGTTTCTTTTCGTCGAGCTTGTCGTAGATGTCGGACCCGAACAGCGGGTGCATGAAGTCGGGGATGTACTGCTTGCCGAGGTCGACATCGGTGGACCAGTCGAGGCGCTCGTCTGCATCCCACTGGGAGCGCTTCGCTTTCTTGTACAGCTCGCGAAGGTCGTTGCGCGTGTGCTCGTAGCCCCAGTTGTAGTGAACATCGAGGGTGGCCTCGATGCGTTCGAAGTTCAGGGGGCGGGTGCCTTCGCTCATGGGGTTCTCCTCAAAAGTGAAACCTGCTTCATCTTTTAGCGGCCCTCCCAAACCGTCAAGAGAAAATGTGAACCTCATTTCACTTTTATTGAAATTGGCGTATATTTGCCCAGATGAGCCGACCCGCTCCCAGCGTTCCCCCGCCGACCCGGGACACCCGGGAATTCGCCCAGGAGCGCGCTCAGAGGACCCACGACCGGCTCCTCAGGGCGGCGTCCAAGCTCTTTTCCGAGCGTGGGTACGACGACACCCAGACCCCGGACATCGCCGGAGCAAGCCGGCGTGTCGGTCGGCACCTTCTATCGGTACTTCGCCGACAAGCGGCAGGCCTTCATCGAGCTCGTGACCCGTTACCTCGAGGAGTCTTTCGAACGGGTCATGTCGAATCTCACCCTCGACGCGTTCGGCGCGACGCGTACGCCCCAGGAGCGACGTGCAGCCGTGGAGCTCGTGACCGACATCTTGTTTCGCAGCACTGCCGAAAATCCCAAGCTGCATCGAGTCTTCCTCGCCGTCTCCATGAGAGATCCGGAGGTCGAACGCATCCGAGTGGAATTCGAGGAGCGGGGGCGAAACGCCCTCGCCGCATTGATCGAGCAAATCGTCCCCGCCGATCGCATCCCGAACGCCCAGGCTGCCGCCCGCGTGATCCAGGTCGCGTCCGAGGAAGTCGCCCTTGCCAACAGCGGCTTGCGGGGCACCTCACCCACCCCCGAAGAAGCAGCGGAGCTTCGCCGCGCGCTGTCGGACATGCTGTATCGCTACGTCTTCGGCGAGTGAGCTAGGCGATCGCCACTCGAAGTCGCTTCCGGCCCCAGCGCGCCGCGTCCAGTCCGTCGGGGGAAAACCGACCCGGAACCTTCGCTGCCGCACTCGCTGCAGGCATCGCCCCGAAGCCGATACTTCCCGATCTCGTACCAATCCCGCTCGATGAGCACGGCGTTGCAGCTCGAGCAGTACGTGCTCTGACTCTTGTCGTCGTGGATGTTGCCACTGTACACGTGCCGAATGCCCCGAGCCTTCGCTTGCTGTCGAGCGCGCTTGCAGGTTTCCGGCGGTGTCGGCGGGAACGTCCAGCATCTTGAAATCGGGATGAAAGGCGGAAAAGTGCAGGGGCACGTCGGGGCCGAGCTCCTCGAGAAACCAGTCCGCGAGACGATTCACTTCGTCGATCGAATCGTTCTGTCCAGGGATCAAGAGGGTCGTGACCTCGAACCAGACGGCGGTCTCGTTTTTCAGATAGCGCAGCGTCTCGAGGACGGGTGGAAGGTCCGCCGCGCAAAGCTTCTTGTAAAACTCGCTCGTGAAGCCTTTGAGATCGACGTTCGCGGCGTCCATGACGCCGTAGAAATCCCGCCGTGCTTCCGGTGCGATGTAGCCGGCGGTCACCGCCACGCTGTTGACGCCCCGCTCGCGGCAGGCCTTGGCGCAGTCGATGGCGTATTCGGCGAAGATCACGGGGTCGTTGTAGGTGAACGCCACGCTCTTGGAACCGGCACGGATAGCAGCCTGAGCCAACTGCTCCGGGGTTGCCCCGTCGCTCAGCAGCTCGATTTCCCGCGCCTTCGAGCTGTCCCAGTTCTGGCAGAACTTGCAGCCGAGATTGCAGCCCGCCGTCCCGAACGAGAGCACGGAGGACCCAGGAAAGAAGTGATTGAGTGGTTTCTTCTCGATTGGGTCGACGCAAAACCCCGTCGCTCGCCCGTAGCTGGTCAGATAGATGTCGTCGCCGACTCGCTTTCGCACGAAGCAAAACGCCCGCTGATGGTCGTGGAGGCGGCAGTATCGCGGGCACAGGTCACACTGGATCCGTCCGTCTGGCAGCGCGTGATGCCAACGTCCCCGCGCGTAGTGCGGCGATTGGATTTCAGAGCGCTCGGGCACGGGCCCAGTTTAACCACACGAGGCCCACGTGCCAGTCACGAGGGGATCAGCTTCTTGCGATCGACGCCCGCTTCGGCCAGCGCGCGATCTTGCACGTCGACCAGGGCTCGAATTCCTTCGAGGCCTGAGATCGACCATCGCATCGATGTCGGCTCGGGGAACCGCGACTCCTTCTGCGGTCCCCTGGATCTCGACGATTTCCCCCTTCGCCGTGGCCACCAGGTTCAAGTCGACGCGAGCCGTACTATCCTCCGCGTAGCAGAGATCGAGGGCGAGCTGATCGTCCACGTGGCCCACACTGACCGCGGCGACCTGGTCACGAATCACGCCCGAGAGTCCGAGCTTCGATACGGCGAGGGCGAGGGCGATCCAGCCGCCGGTCACCGAAGCGGTGCGGGTTCCACCGTCGGCTTCGAGCACGTCGCAATCGATCACGATGCTCCGTTCACCGAGCGCTTCGAGATTCACCGCAGCGCGTAGCGAGCGCCCGATCAAGCGCTGGATCTCCCGCGCTCGACCCCCGAGGGGTCGCTCTCGTCCATCGCGGTTCTCGCGCCGCTTGGGATTGGATCGCGGATGCATCTGGTAGTCCGCCGTGATCCATCCCTTCTTCCGGCCCTTGAGAAAATCCGGCACCGAGTCGTCGATGGACGCGGTCGCCAGCACCACCGTGCCCCCGCACCGATACAGCACCGACCCCTCCGAGAGCCGGTGGAACCCGGGCCGAACCTCGACCGGGCGGATGGAACGAAGGGGCAATCCGTGGCGTTTGTCGCTGGCCATCGGCGGATGCTACACGATCCCGACATTGTTCAAGCTGTCCGAGATTTTCGAGAGCGTCCAGGGGGAGGGCACGACGGCGGGCGAGCCCTGCGTCTTCCTTCGGCTTGCGGTCTGCAATCTCCGATGCACCTGGTGTGACACCAAATACAGCTGGGACTTTTCCCTCTATCGATACGAAGACGAAGTTCATCCCGCATCGACCGACGAGGTCGCCCAGCGACTTCGAGCCGCCTCGAGCCGGCGGGTCGTGGTGACTGGGGGCGAGCCCCTGCTGCAACAGGACGAGCTGGCGGAGCTGTTCCTTCGTCTCACCGACTTCGTCATCGAGGTCGAGACCAACGGGACGCTCGTTCCGAGCCCGGAGCTCAGCGCTCGAGTCAATCAGTGGAACGTTTCCCCCAAGCTTTCGAGCTCCGGCGACCCTGCGGCCCGCCGCATCGTTCCCGAGGCCCTGGGAGCTCTGGGGAAAACCGGCCGAGCCTGGCTCAAGCTGGTCGTCGGATCCGAAGCCGATTTCCGCGAAGCCGACGAGCTCGTCGCCACCCTCGAGTGGCCCCGCGACCGCGTGCTGTTCATGCCCCAGGCTCAGACCCAGGCGGAGCTCGCCGAAGCCTCGCCTCTCGTCCACGCGGCAGCACTTCAGCGTGGTCTCGGGGTTTCACCACGTCTGCACATCGAGCGCTGGAACGGCCGCCGCGGGATCTGAATCGGGTGCGGGGAGCGCACCTGCGCCCAGAGGATTTCTAGGGTGAAAACTGGCCGATTGCTTGCTGTCGGGAGATCCTCTCGGCATGCCGGGGATTCGGTTAAAAGGGGGGATTGCGCTGTGTGTGCTCTCGGCCTGCGCGCATCGGGATCCCGAGCCAATCCGTGAGCTCGCTCCCATCGAAGTGCGAGCTTCGGAGCCGCCGCTCGAGCCGGACGTCCCGACACCCGAGCCCGCGAATCTGCCCGCTCTTCAGTCGACCAAAACGAAGAGCCCCTGCCCGGACGAAATGGCGCTCGTTGCTGGAGCGTTTTGCATCGACCGCTGGGAAGCGATCACCGTGCTGCCCGACGGCACAGTCCACTCGCCCTATCATTCGGTCGGAAACCAGCTCGTGCACGCGGAGAGTCGGCAGTCGTGGGTACCGCAAGCGCACATCTCGATGGAGCAAGCGGACCAAGCATGCGTGCGTTCCGACAAGCGCCTGTGTACGACGGGCGAGTGGGTCGACGCTTGTCGAGGAGCGGGGCCTCGCAAGCGCACTTATCCGTGGGGAAATGCCCAGCATCGCGGCGCGTGCAACACCGAGCAGGGAGGCACTGCTCATCCCCTCATGGCACTGTTCGGAGGGGATCCGAAACGCAACTCCTGGACGATGAACGACCCCCGAATCAACCAGCTAGCGTCGACCGTGGCACCCGCCGGTGCGTTCGAGAGCTGCGTGACGCCGGATGGAGTCGGGGATCTGGTCGGAAATCTCCTCGAATGGACCCGCGGGGAGCGACCGCTCTTGATGGGGGGTCACTACCTGGACGCCACCGAGAACGGGGAGGGCTGTAGCTACGTGACCCTCCGCCACGGACCCGAATACTTCGACTTCACGACGGGCTTTCGCTGCTGCAAAAAGCCCTCGGGCGACGCGAAAGCGACCGTCACCGCCAGTGTGGAGCGGGCCCCGCCTGCGACTCCGGAGCTCCGAGATCCCGCCGGCCTTCGAGCATTCAGCGCGCCGGCCGCACCCTTGCCAGAAAAACCTTCGCCCCCCGCGTACGAACCGGCGGACGCCGCGTGCCCAGTGGACATGGCGCTGGTGGACGGAGAGCGATGTCTTTCTCCGATCCAGGTGTGCAAGCGCTGGCTGGTGGTTCCCGGGCAAGAGCCCCAGCGCTCGTGCGCCGAGTTCGTGGCGCCCACTCCCTGCAAAGGCGGCCACCAGAGCCTGAGGTATTGCATCGATCGCTACGAGTACACGCCGAAGGGGTGGAACCTGCCCCTCGTTCATGTCTCCTGGGCGGAATCGCAGTCGATCTGCCACGCCGAAGACAAGCGCCTCTGTCGCGAAGAAGAATGGGAGTTCGCGTGCGAAGGCCCCGAAGCGCTGCCTTATCCCTACGGCTACGTGCGCGATGGCGAGGCGTGCAATCACGACCTCGACGATCTCTTCGACCGCAGGGGCAAGCTCGTGGATCGACGGGTGCCCGGTGATTCGCTGGAGCGCTGCAAGAGCCCATTCGGGGTCATGAACCTGGTCGGCAACGTCGACGAGTGGACCACTCGTGCCGGAAACGAAGCTCCCTGGCGATCGATCCTGCGAGGTGGGTGGTGGCTCACCGGTCGCAATCGCTGTCGCGCCGCGACCGAAAGCCACAACGAAATCTACGCCGGTCCCCAGACGAGCTTTCGCTGCTGCAAGGAAGCGGGGAAGTGAAGCGGGGGGCGCTTTCGGTAGCGCTCGGCGCGGCGATCTTGGCGTTCGGCATCTCCCAGGCCGAAGAAGACTTTTCGAATCTCGGACCCGCTCCCCAAACTCTCTTGGCGACCGACATCGGAACCCGGCTTCGGGTGTTCGCGACGGCCGGAGACTTCAAGCTGCAAAACCCGGTGGTCACTGCGGTGGTTCGGCGGAGTGACGGCTTTCTCACTGAGTTCTGGCGCAACAAGGCGATCTTGCCGAGCTCCGATCAGCTCGACACGCTGACCAACGTCGACGGCATCTGGCAAATCATGCCCGTCGTTCGGATCGGCGACAAGAATTTCCCGGTCAAAGCTTCACGCATTTCGGCGCTCGCGAACGCGCTGGAGGTCGAGGCCACCGTGGACCTCGGCAACTTCAAGTTCCGCGCGGTGACGGTGTATCGATTGCACCCCACCGAGCCCCGCCTGCGCATGACCACCACGTTCACGTTGGACGGGGGCATCGCGTCCGGCCCCTTGAGCTTGGGCGACGAAATCAAGTGGGGCAACGTGATGCCCTACGTGGATGCCGTGGAGAAGCCTCGCCTTTCGTACAAGGGGCGGATCAAGTGGATCGGTCGCCGAGGTGCCGGCGGTGACTTGATGCTGAAGCCAATCGATCCCGACTACACGATGATCGACTACCGCGCATCGAAGCGGGGATTTCAGGGACCGATCACGGCGGTGTTTCGCAAGGGGATCCGCGCGGGGCAGAGCGTGAGCTTCACTCGGGAGCTCTCCTACGAGCCGTTGCCGATTGCCGAACCCTCGCCTCCGAGCAACACCGGGACCCTCAGCGTCGAGGTCCGCGACGAGACCGGACGCTACCTTCCCGCGAAGATCCGGCTCGATCGCGAGGGTCAAAAAGATCCATTATTTCCAGATGATGGCGGGCTCTACGGCTCGGATCGCTTCCTCTGGACCGGAACCGGATTGGTGACCCGAGAGCTAGCCGCCGGACGCTACCAAGCCCTGGTGACCGCGGGGATCGAGCGCGACTCCTATCAGGAGACCATCGACATTCGCGAAGGCGCGGATACGAAGATCGTCGCTCATCTCCCTCGCGCCGTGACGACGCCGGGATGGATCGGCGCCGACCTGCATTTGCACCAAGCGCCGAGCGTGGACGCGGATGTTTCACTCCCGGCGCGAGTCGTCGCAATCGCCGCGGAGGGTGTCGAGTTCGCCGTCGCGACCGATCACTACGTCATCACGGATCTGGCTCCCACCGTTCGCTGGATGCGAGAGCGCGGCGCGCTGAACGCAAAGCTCCAGACCATGGCCGGGACGGAAGTGAGCACGGTCGGAAACCGCTTTGGTCACTTCAACGTCTACCCAATCCCCCAAAGCGCCAAGGTCGAGTACGAAGACACCACCGCCAAGAAGCTCTTCGCCAACATCCGGCAGGTGGCGCCGGGTGGGATCCTTCAGGTGAACCATCCCCGTTGGGGGGCTCCGCTGGGCTATTTCACCTATTTTCGCCTCCACCCCAAGACCGGTGAGCCCAAGCTCGCAGGGTACGACGACGACTTCGACGCTCTCGAGGTCTACAACGGTGACGACGCCTACGACTATCGCTTGATTCGCGACGTGCTCACCGACTGGATGCACCTCCTGGGTCGAGGCTATCGCTACACCGCGACCGGAAGCAGCGATTCGCACAACCTCGCGTTTCTCGATCCGGGACTGCCACGCACCATGATCCACCATGGGGTGGGCAACGACGACGCAACCGACGTGGATGCGCCCCCGGGGGCCATCATCGCGGCGCTCAAGGCCGGACATGCGTTCGTGACCAGCGGCCCGATGCTCGACGTGGACATCGCCGGCAACGGGCCCGGGGATACCCTGAAAGGCGCCGGCAAGACCGCGAAGCTCCACGTCCGGGTCCGCGCCGCACCGTGGATCGACGTGCGGGCGCTCGAAGTGTTGGAAGGCCCCCACACCCGTCGCCTCGCCTACGTGGGGATCAAGCGCAGCAAGAATGTCGTCCGGCTGGATCAGACCATCGACATCAAGCTTCCGGCGCAAAACACGTTCGTGGTCGTGATCGTCCAAGGGGAGCGCGGCCTTCCCAATGCGTCGCGGGCAGGAACGATTCCCTTCGCGTTCACCAATCCGATCTGGATCGAGCACTGATCGTCTTCTACCCTCCCAGCATGACGCCATGGGCGCGCTGGGTGGGGGCTTTCAGCATCGTCGTCGGAAGCTGGCTCAGCGGCGGCTGTGGATCGGACGACGCGGGCAGCGGGGGCTCGTCGCCAGCGCCGTATTGCGAGAAGGAGCCGGCGGGCAGTGTTCACAACGCAGAGCTCGGGTGCGACACGCGCTGTCCAGGAGACGCCTCCTGCAAAGCGTCGAAGGACACGACGCTCTACGTTGGCGCGGCAGTGGAGGACATCACACCGGTCGTGGACTACGTGGTCGCCCACGCCTCACCCACTGCGGAGCCCAGCGAGTTCAAGCCTCAGGGTGGAGACAAGTGCGTCAAAAAGGGCTCCTGCGATCTGACGGATGTCACGACGTGCGTCGCCGAAGATCCGATGAACTGCACCTGGATGGCAGGATTTGGCACGGGGCGAGCGGCGACGGGCAACGCGGATCCGACGAGCGTGCGTTGTGCGGTGCTCCGACAGGGCAATACGAAAATCGGCCTGTGCACGGTCGATTGCGTGGGCTGGTTCTACAACGAGGTCGAGCAAACCCGAGAGCTCATCGCCGCGGATTACCCGGATCTGGACCTCGATTTCTTGCTCGTCGCCGCCACCCACGACCACGAGACCCAGGACACTCTCGGGATCTGGGGACCGTCGGACACCGACAGCGGCGTGAAGGACGCCTACAACGAGCTGATCCGAAAGAAGACGGCGTCGGCGCTCGACCAGGCAAACCAAAAGCTCACCGCCGTCCACGTGGAGCTCGGAACCAGCGTCGTCGACGGTCACATCGACGGCACCGATCCGGGTGGACACGGGACGGCAGCGTTCGTCAGCGATTCACGGGATCCGGTCGTGCTCGACACCGAGCTTCGAACCATGCGGTTCGTGTCCGTCAGTGACAGCACCACGGTGGCCACGCTGATCAATTTCACGAGTCATCCGGAGTTCGCGGACGACAAGAACGTGATGACCTCCGCCGACTATGTCGGGATGTTGCGCAAGAGCGTGGAGGAGGGCCTCTTGGTGAAGAGCGCGAGTGGCCAGACGCTCGTCGATCAACCGGGCGTCGGAGGCGTCGCCATCTTCTTCAATGGAGCGCTGGGCGGACAGGTGGGGCCAGGCAACGTGGTTCACACGGATTTCGAGGGAAATCCGGTGCCCGAAGGGGTCGACCGGGCCTACAACAACGGCCGCCTGCTTTCGGTGTACGCCCACGAAGCGATGACCCAGGGCGTCCAAACTCTGGAAACCGTGCCCCTCGGCTTTCGGGCTCGGGAGCTCTACATCGACGTGCTCAACACCGCGTACCACATCGCGATTGCTCAGCAGCTGTTCCACCGGCAGGGATACTTCTACGACCCGACTGTGGTGCTCGGAGAAGACAACATCCCTTCGATTCGAACTCAGATCTCCGTCGTCGACATCGGACCTGCGGAGCTCGTGAGCGTACCGGGTGAGCTTCACGCGGAGTTGCTTCTCGCAACCCGGGACGGAAAGAGCGCCCTCGACCCGCCCTATCCGTTCACGCCGAAGCCCTACTTCGTGTTGAACGATCCGGCGAGCAACCCGAATTGCAATACGGACGGTGTCTCACGCTGTGACGATGGCCCGCCCGCGATCGACCAGATGGATCGCACGAAGATCGTGGACCTGTCTCGAGATCCCAACGCGGAGTATCGTTGGGTCATCGGTCTCGGTCAGGACGAGATCGGCTACGTCGTGCCGGAGTACGACTACAAGCTCGATCCCCAAAACCCGTACCTGGAGGAAGCGTCGCCAGGAGATCACTACGAAGAGACCAACTCCGTTGGGCAGAACGTCGAGGCGCACGTGGTCGGCCCACTGCTTCAGCTCCTGAAGAGCCCGGCCGTCATCAAGCGCCAGCCAACTAACTGAATTTATTCAGATATCTCCCCACACGGTGAGCGCGGCTCCGACATCGGGATCGATGCTCGCGGGCTCGCGGGCAGAGAGTCGGCCCCGATCGGAGCGTCGGAATTCGTCGAACGTCCACTGCCACGCGGTGGAGCCGGCGATGAGCTTGTCCGGGAACGCGTCGTTGTTGCACGCGGGATCGACGTCCAGCTGGCAAAGCTTGGGCACCTGACCGGGAATTCCGCGCAAGAGCCACACGCCGAGCCGGGACGCGTAGTGCCCGGCCAAGGTCGCTACCAAGGCCCGACCCGAAAGCGGTTCGTCCCCCGATGCGACTCGATACAGATCGAGACCTTCGAGATCCCTTGGACGGGCGATCCCGAGCGCATCGAGAACCGTGGTCGTGACATCCATGCTCGTCACGGGATACGTGATCTCTTTCGCAGCAAACTTCCCGCCGGGAAATCGGACGAGGAGCGGCACGAGGAGCCGGCTTTCCTCGAGCTCCCCCGCCGGCTCGAAGGGAATGGCGGGAGGGTTTCCCGCCCCGACGTCTCCCACCACCACGAACAGGGTGGAGTCCCACATGCCCTTGCTCTTGAGCATCGAGAGCAGCGCTTCCAGAGCGGTGTTTTGCTTGCTCAAGGCGAGCTCTTCCAGTGCCCGCATCCGCTTCCAATCGTCATCCCCGAGGCGTTTGGTGTTGCGGCGCTGGGTCCGGAGCTTGGCCAAAATCACGCCTCCCCGGCGGGGATCCAGCAATCCGCCGTACTCCTGGGGGGGAAGTTGGAGAGCCTCTTCCTTGGTCACGTCCCAGGGTGGGTGAACGCCCGGGGCATGCACGACCACCAGCCGCCGACCGCTCTGGGTGTCCGATTCGTTCTCGAGCCACTTCTTCGCTTCGTCGATGGGAGTCGTGGCGGGCTGATCTCCGACCGGAGAAAACGATTCGTACTTGTCCCAGCCCTGTTCGAATCCGAAAGCCGAGAACGTGGGCGGCACGGCCGTGAACATCGCCGTTCGCCCGCCCGCTTCCTTCAGGAGCTCCCCGAGTCCTCGGGCGGCCTTCGAAAGCCGAGCGGCCGGATCTTCGAGACCGTGCATGGCGGGTGGCAGCCCGGTGAGGAGGCTTGCCACCACCGCACCGACGACATTGCTCGGGGAGCGGTACGCAGTGAAGATCGCACTCGACTTCGCCAGCGTCCCGAACGCCGTGAGACCCTCGCTCGATCGCCACGGTGGAATCATGTGTTGATCCAATCCGCCGACGACCACGACGACGATGGTGCGCGCGGACGGGACCGCATCGGCCGCCGTCTCCGCCCGGGTCAAACGGGGATCTCCAAACAGCACGCGCCCACCTCGGGCGGCTTCTGGCGCGGCCAGCTCCAATAGAACGGGGCGCGCAGAGTGGGGTCCGAGGGGAATGTGGAGCGGGGTCCACGTGGCTCCCTCTCCTCCAACGACCTTGCGTTCCGCCAAAATCACGGGCTTTTCGCCATCCGTGAGCACGCGGATCAGCGTTTCGCCCTTTCCCTCGCCCCAGTAGCCGAGATCGACCTGGAGCTCCGAGTCCCGCGCCACGGTGATCGGACAGCGAACGGCGCCAGGCGCCCGGAGCGCGATGGCTCGACGCGGCGTGCTATCGAGCACGGCATCGGTGACGATGTCGCGAAGCGTGGGTGCCGCGTAGGTCTCGGCCATCTCGCTGGGACCACGCACTCGGATCCAATCGATCTCCACGTACGGCAGCGTCTCACCTCGGGGGCGTCCGCTGAAATTCAGGCTCAAGCTGTGGCGCCCGGCAGCGAGATTCTTGACGCTCGGGAAGTCGACGACCTTCGTCTCCCCAACCGTGAGGCGCGACGCCCCCAAGCGCTTGTCGTCGAGACTCGCGCTGATGGTGCGGGCTGTCACGTCGTAGAGGCGAACGCTCACCTTCGCTTCCTCGAGGGGCTCGTCGATCACGATGTCGAAGGTGACCCGGCGCTCGAGCACGCGACTCACGGTCGCGCCGTCTCGCTCGGCATCCGTCATGTCTTCGATGGGCTCGACCCGGAACGAGCGCCGTGCACGTGCCGCCCCCGTACCGAGATCGATCAGGAGTCCGCCGTGCCGGACCTCGCAGCCTTCCAGATGACCGATGAAGTCGTAGCTCTCGGGCCGAGCTGGGGCAGCAGTCGGCGTGGCCTTTTGGGGCTCGCTCGGTGGAGCCGAGGGCTCGGGCTGTTTGTCACGGCACGCGAGAGCGAGCAGACCGAGGGCCATCAGTATTAGTGCGGACCGCTGCACGGAGCGCGAAGGATGCCACGAAGACCGAAGCCCGCAGGCTACTTCTGCTCGGGCAAGGACACCCGCGTACGCCTTCCAGCGCGAACGGCGACCGACACGCTCACGTCTCCGTCGGATAGCCGAAGCCGGAGCTCGTGATTGCCGGGATCGGTCTGGAGCCGTCGCATGGGTCCGCGGCCCATGAACGCTCCGTCGACATAGATGGCAAAGTCGCCACCGACATCCACTTCGAGCAGGCCTTTGCCCTGGCCCACTGGGACTCCGGGCGGCAGCTCGAGATCCTCGGTGTTGGTGCTGGGCGTAGCCTGCTTGGGACTGACGACGGGAGGCGCGCTCACCGTGGGCGCCGTCGCCGGAGCTGGCTCGGTGGTTGGGGCGGGCGCGGGACCGGAAGAGAAGGCTCGGATCAGTGTCACGGCGCCGAACGAAACGACCGCGGCGGCGACCGTGATGAGCACGATGCGCAAAGCTCCCAGGGGAGCGTCGCCCGGTGCCGACTTGGGTTTGGCCTGGCGTGGGGGCTCGATCTTCTTCACTTCCACTTTCGCGGCACGTGAGGGGAACTCGATGCGCTTGGTGGACGGCAAGAGCGGATGCTCCGGCTCGCTGTCGGGCAATGGCGGCGCATCCTTCGAGATCAACGTGCTGACCATGAACGGACCTTCGTCTGCCTGCTTGCTCGTCTCCACGATGACCACCTGGCTTTCTTCTTCGTCTTCGCGTTCGTGTATTTCAATCTCGGCGTCGTCCTCGTCGACTCCTTTGGACGTGAGAGTGCTGGGTGCATCTTCGCGCCCGCTCGGATAGGCGCTGGCGGGGAGCGCGACATGCTGCTGGACCGGCACCCACTTGTCTTTGCTCGGCGCTTCGTCGGCGTCGAAGATCGCGTCCATCAACTCGAGGGTGCGACCCGGGCGGGGGGGCAACACTCGAATTTCCGGCTGAGACGAGTCGGAAACCTTGGGTTTCGACGCCTCGATCTCCTCTTCCGAGGGACGCGGATGCGCGCCCGAGATCTCGGTGTTCGGTGCGCTCTGCTCCGCCGCTGCCTCCGCTGCCGACGACTCCGGGGCTTCACCCGGTGGCGGCGCGGCAGGCGGAACGGAATCCCACGCCGAATCGACCTGATCCACCGAGGACGGTTCGGGACCCGGAACGTGAACGGGTGAGACGGCTTGGGGCGGTGAGCTCGCCACGAGTGGCGGACCCACGCCGGGATTGGTGTGGGGCTCCTCGCGAAACGCAGACGACGGCAGCGCGGCACTGTGCTGTGCGATGGGCGGCGTCACCGTGCGACTCAGCGGCAGCGGCTGATTCGCGTCGTCGTCCCAACGCGACAGCGCATCCCCCATCTCGGGAGGAGCGGGGGAAAGCTCCAGCGTGAAGAGCGGTTGGCTCGGCTCCGGGCGAAGCTCTTCGGTCGGCTCGTCGAGCTCGCGCATCTTGCCATCCCACTCGATGCGCCGGATCGCGCCGCGACGGGCCACGTCGAGAAGGATCGCTTCGAGAGCGCCCCGCACCTTCGAGTCCTCTTCGAGGAGCAAGCGCGGGCCAGCGCCGTCAATCACTCGCTGGATGAGCTCGCGGCTCGCTCGGGGGGTCGCGGCCAGGTAAGCGGACACCATCTCTCCATCCACGTCGACCGCGTCTATGTGTTCGATACCTTTTAGTAAAATGGATTGCGCTGCCCGAACTCGGCGGACCCGGGGCTTGAGAACTTCGCTGACCGTTCCGTCGAGCTCGTCACGGCAAGTGGACGAGCTCGGGGCGATGACGAAGCGGCCCGCGTTCACGCCGACCAGCGCGTCCATGACCCGTGGACCTCGCTCGAACGCACCGTCGCTCGCGGTTCGAGTCACGCAACGCGGACGCCCTCCGCGCATCTCGAGCTCGTACAGATAGACGGCGTCGCGCACGCTGATCCGTGCGCTCGGCTGGTATTTTTCGGCGAGCTCGAGCAGGAGGCGAGTCGTGAGGCCATCCAGACGCCCGCGCACCTCGCCACCAGAAAGCAATCGCATCTCGACCCGTGCCCGAGGACGGAGAACTTCCCGCACTCGCTGAAGCACCGTCGAGCCCGCGGCTTCCTTGCGCAGATAGCCGTCGGCTCCCGCGCCGAGCTCGCGGACTCGTTGCAACAGATCTTCTTTCCACGAGAGCAAGATCACCGGAACGTCGCGGACCGCCACGTCGCGCTTGATTTCGCGACAGAGCTCGAAGCCGTCCATCCCCGGCATCAGCACGTCGCTGACGACGAGATCGGGCATGCCTTCGAGCACCATTTCCTTCGCGGTGAGACCGTCGTGGGCCTCGGCCACCTCGACCCCGGAGGTACGCAAGAGTCCGCTCAAGAACCAGACGACAGCCGGGTCGTCATCGACGACGACCGCGCGTCGTCCTTCGAGCTTCACCCCATCTGCGCGTCGAGAAAGGCTATTTCGGTCCCCGGCTCGCCGATCGGCACTGGTCCACGGCGCGAGGGGCACTGCGCCTTCGGGACCGCCAGCTCGATACCGAACGCTCCCGCCCGAGCGCAGGGTCACGAGCTCGCGAATGCGAGCCACTGCACCCCAAACCGCCGCGAGAACGTCGGTCGCCTCGCCCAGAGGAACGCTCACGCCTTCGGCGCCGGGCTCCACCGCTTCGACCAGTCCACGACGAACTTCGGCGTTCACTCGCGCCACCAGCTCGTCGACCGTGACGTCTCCAATCGGTTCCCGGGGCCCGCGAAGCCCGGTGTCGGTCTTCGCGACTTCGAGCACCGCTCGCTGGAGCGCATCCGGACCGACCGGTTTGGGCAGGACGCGAGCCGCACCGAGGGAGACGAAGCTCGTCGCTGCCTCCGGTTGCTCGAACGTGCCGACGACGATCACCGGAAAAGGTTCGAGCAACGCGTCGTGGCTCAGGGATTCCAAGAGCTCCCGCGCACCCCGTCGATCCCCGTCGATCACCGCGAGATCCGGCCCGATCCGCTGGGCCATCTCCCGGAACGCGTCGGGATCTTCGCTCACTTCGCACTCGAGCAGGGGCTCGTCGACTTCGAGCAGGGCGTTCTGGAGGCTTCCCGGGCCGAGCACCAAAATGCACAGCGGCCAGCCCAGAGCGACGACGCTGGCTTCCTCATCCTCGGAAGGCTCGCGCGTCGGCTGGGGCAGCTTCGCGCCCCACGCGACCGACGGGATGATGTCGAAGGCGCGGGAGACTTCGGCGAGATCCGTCGCCGCCATCGGTCGACCGCCGGCGCTTCGAACCAAGACCCGTTCGGCACCGACGAGCGCATCGGACACCCCGTCGAACCCCAACACTCGGGCAGCCGCGGCCAGCGCATGCACGCGACGAAGCAACATGTCGCGACGCTCCCGGTTGCCCGGGTCGTCTTCGAGCTGATGCAGAGTGCTACGCAACGTGGTCAGACGCCTGCCCAGCGTGGCAACGAACTCTGATCGGCTCCGCGATCCCCGGCTTTCGAAGCCGGTCACGGCTTCCTGCACCTCCATCAGGGCCGGCCTATCACAGACCGACCAAACTCCAGAGTTTTTGGCTCATCAACGGGTCAAACGCTCTCGCACGGCGGCTCCGGCCTCCGAAGTGCTGAGAGTCCCCCCAACGTCTTTCGTGCACTTTCCGGCCTCGAGGGCAGCGCTCACCGCCTGCTCGATGCGGTCCTCCTCCTCCTCGTAGCCCAGGTAGGTCAGCATCATGCCGACCGTCAACAAAGCCGCGAAGGGATTCGCCAAATTCTTCCCCGCGAGGGGCGGGGCCGACCCATGAACCGGCTCGAACAGACCCACCCGACCGAGGTCACCAGGGTGCACGTTCGCGCTCGCCGCCATCCCAAGACCACCCTGAAGGCCGGCCCCGAGATCCGTCACGATGTCGCCAAACAGGTTGTTCGTCACGATCACGTCGAATTGGCTCGGGTCCTGCACCACGTAGAGGCACAGGGCGTCGATGTAGACATGAGTCGATTCGAGCTCGGGGTACTCGCGCTTGACCTCGTCGAAGACGCGCAACCAGAGCTCGTGGGCATGGCGCATGGCGTTGGATTTGTCCGCCATGTGAACGCGCTTTCGGCCTGATTTTCGCGCAAACTCGAAGGCTGCGCGGATGATGCGCTCGACCCCTTTGCGGGTGTTGATGTCCTCGTTGATCGCGATTTCGTCGGGTGTCCCCCTCCGGATCTGCCCACCCACTCCGACGTAGACGCCTTCGGTGTTCTCCCGGAACACGACGAAGTTCACGTCGTCCCGACCGCAGCCCTTGATGGGAACCAATCGATCGGCGAGCGCTTTCACCGGTCGGATGTTCGCGTACAGGTCCAATCCGAAACGCATCCCGAACAGGATGTCCCGCGCGTGCTCCATGGTCGGGACCCGGGGATCGCCCAGCGCCCCCAGCATGACCGCCGCACACTCGCGTTGGATCGCGATGAAGATTTCCTTGGGCATGGTCGTGCCATCCCTGAGGAAGCGTTCCGCGCCCAAGTCGAGCTGCCACAGATCGATCGGCAGTCCGCGCTCCCGATACTGCTCGAGCAAAAGCGATGCTTCGCGCATCACCTCGGGACCGATGCCGTCACCGCCGATGACAGCGATCTTCTTCCGATTGCCCATGGAAGCCTCTCACGTCTATTCGTGCGCTCTGGCGGCGTCGAGCGGCAATTGACCTCAGGCCGCCTCGCCGCTGAACACCCGGCGAGCCGGACCGCGCATCTCGAGCTCGAGTGTACCCGCTCGGACCACGATCTCGAGGGGACCGCCCGGCAATCGCACCTCGATCCCACGCCCGGGCGAGGCCAGGTTTCGAGAGACCGCCGCCACCGCGGTGGCACACGCCCCCGTTCCGCACGCGAGGGTGCGACCCACGCCCCGCTCCCAAACCGCGACCTCGAAGCGATGGTCGCCAATCTCGTGCGCCAGCTCGACGTTGGATTCCCCCGGAAACGAAGACGAAATTTGGGGGCCCCAGCGGTCCAGCTCCTCGGAGGATCCTCGAAGAGCGAAGGTCACCGCGTGGGGATTCCCCACCGAAATCTTGGTGAACGCGACCTCGTTTCCATCGAGCGTCGCAACGTGCTGGCCAGCGATCTCGGCACGTCCCATGTCGACGACCACGCTCGCGCTATCGCCCTCCCGGTCCACCTTGCAGGTGCGGGGACCTGCATCGGTATCGATCACGTACGTGACCCCGGGCGCGTCGTCCTTTCGAGCCAGGTGAAGCGCGACACATCGGATGCCGTTGCCACACATCTCCGGGCGCGAGCCGTCGGCGTTCCACACCAACATGCGAGCTCGGGCCGAGGGTGTCGCTGGCGGGAGCACGAGGAGAACTCCGTCTCCGCCGATGCCGAGGTGCCGATCGCACAGCTTCTGGGCCAGCTCCGGGCTCACGAGCCCTTCGCTCGCAGCGTCGACGACCAAGAAGTCGTTGCCGAGGCCCTCGTACTTTTCGAATCGGAGTCCCATCAGTCCCTCGCGGTCTCCGCCAGGATCCGTTCGAGCTCGGCCCGGTCGATCGCGATGCTAACGAGCTTCTCCCGAGACGCTTCGCCATTCACGATCTGCACCGCGCTTTTTTTCACGCCCATCGCGCGACTGAGCACTCGCAGGAGCTCGGCGTTCGCTTCCCCGTCGACAGGAGGCGCCGCAATCGCGACCTCGAGCATCCCCGAGCGCACTCCAACGATCCGGCTCTTCGACGCGCGGGGCTTCACGCGAACCCGAAGTCGCACACCATCGCCGGAGGATTGAACGTCGAGCTCCAAGGCGGCCATCTTAGCGCTCGACCGCCAATGGGGTAAGGAAGGACCCATGCGGTCCCGGCTCTGGCTTCAGGGGTTCATGGCGTCGGGCAAGACGACCCTGGGTCGGCGCATTGCCGAGCTCGCCGGAGTACCGTTCACCGACCTCGACCAGGTGATCTCGGCCCGCGCCGGAACGAGCGTGGCCGAGATTTTTCGCTCCCAGGGCGAGGCTGCGTTTCGGAAGCTCGAGCGGGAGGAAGTGCGTCGCCAGCTCGAGGGCGATGCAGGCGTGCTCGCGCTCGGGGGTGGGGCGCTTCTTTCTCGACAGCTCCGGCTCGAGGCGCTCGAGCGGGTCACACTCGTGACCCTCTCGGCTCCGATAGAAGTCCTTCGAGAGCGAGCGTCGGTTTTACCCGAGCGACCGCTGTTTGGGGACCGGAATCAGCTCCGAGATCTTCTCGAAGCCCGGGCGCGGGCCTACGCCGAATGCCACGCGTCGATCGATACTTCCACAATCGACGTGGAGCGAGCGGCCCGCCTCGCCCTCGCAGTCTGGCAGCGAGACCCCATCGTCGTCGCCGCCGGGGAACGGAGCTACGTCGTCGACGTGGGTCACGGCATCGGAGCCGAGCGCCTCTCGGAAGCCCTCCTTCCGTCCACTTCCCGGGTCGTCATCACCGACACCAACGTCCAGCGACACCACGGCGCATTCCTGGCCGAGCTCGTCCCAGACGCGAGGCTGGTTTCCCTCACGCCGGGGGAATCCCACAAGACCCTGGCAGAGCTCGAGAGGGTGCTCCGAGCGGCCCTCGAGCACGGAGCCGATCGCGGCAGCGTATTTCTCGGCTTCGGTGGCGGGGTCGTCACCGACATTGCGGGATTCGCGGCGGCCTCGTTTCTCCGGGGCGTTCCCTGGGTGTCGGCGCCCACGACGCTGCTCGGAGCCGTTGACGCAGCAGTGGGCGGAAAGACCGGGGTCGACCTCGGAGACGCCAAGAATGCCGTGGGGGCGTTCTGGCAGCCGCGCGCCGCGGTCTGCGATCTCGCGTTCGTCGAGACCGAGCCGGAGCGGGGCTTCCGAAGCGCCCTCGGCGAGGTCGTCAAGGCCGCTGTCATTGGCGACGCGAAGCTCTTCGACCGGCTCGAGTCCGAGCCCGATCGGGTCCTCTCGCGGGATCCCGAGCTGGCGGTCGAAATCGCCCGCCGAGCGATCGCGGTGAAGGCTCGGATCGTTTCTCGAGACGAGCGCGAAGCGCGTTTGCGCGCTGTGCTGAATCTCGGGCACACGGTGGGTCACGCACTCGAAGCTCACACCGGTTACGCGCGGTATGCGCATGGCGAAGCGGTGAGCCTGGGCCTCGTGGCGGCCCTCCGCATCGGGGAGCGCCTTGGCAGAACGCCTCCCGGCATCGCCGCTCGCGTGCGGGATCTGCTCACACGCTTTGGGCTACCCGTCGACCTCGACGATCAGCCTCTCGAGCCCTGCCTCGAGCTCCTCAGTCGAGACAAAAAGCGTCGCGGCCAAGCGATCCAGTTCGTCCTGGTTTGCGATTTGGGTCAAGTCGAGCTCCACGACCTCGACCTTTCTGCCATCCGTCGCGCCCTCTTCTGACCATCAAAATGGGCCGGAAGCTTCAGTAAGTGCCGACAATGTTGGCGTCCATTGGACGCCCCCGATAAACTTCCCAATGCGCCGTGAGAGCGTCTTTTCCACGGTGGAGGTCACACATGGGTCGCTTGTTTTCTCGAAGCCTCGCACTCTTCGCCACCCTCGGCGTCACCGGTCTCATCAGTCAGGGTTGCGCTGACAACGAGAGCATCTTGTTCGTGCGGGATGTCTTGTACATCGAGCCTCCCGACTGCACGACGGACCCCGATCCGAACTCCACCTTCCGGCCCTTCGGTGTGGTCGACCTGGCCTTCGGCAACAGCAGTTATTACGCGTACCTCTTGGTTGGAAACCAGATGGTTCGCCGCGGTTCGAAGAATCAGGTGCGCACCGAGTCGAGCCGCATCGTCCTCAAAGGTGCCGAGGTGACCCTGCTCGACGACAACGACAACACCATCGGCTCGTCCTTCACGTCCCCCGGCTCCGGATTCGTAGATCCGGGCGTGGGCGAAGATCCGGGCTATGGGATCCTCGGAGTGGAGCTCGTGCCGGGCAACCTGTCGGCCTCGCCCGGACAACGTATCGTGGTCGAAGTGCGGGCGTTCGGCGACACACTGGGTGGGCAGGAAGTCACCTCCGCGCCCATGCACTACCCGATCTATTTTTGCAACAAGTGCCTGATTTCATTCCCCTCGGACGCCGATGACCCGGTGCAACCCGGCTACCAATGCAGCTCCGCGACGGATAGCAGCGATCCGCCTCCTTGCTTTTTGGGCCAGGACCGCGCGGTCGACTGTCGGTTGTGCCTCGGATATCCGGCCTGTCAGGCTCCGTAATTTGCGCGCGGCGGTAGCGTAGTAGCCTGGCCCCGATGCTCACCCACCGCTCAGGGTGTAACGCACCTTTGGGTGTCTCGAAGCGCGTCGAAGCGCGTCGAAGCGCGTCACCCTTTCGGGCGTCACGGGGCGCGGCATGAAGCGCGTCGTCGCCGCGATCGCTTTCGTGAGCGTGTCCGGCGCGACGAATGCTCACGCTGATCCCCAGTGGAATGCCTCCGCGCTCGCTGGTGTGTGTGGGCGAGGCGCGGACGGGAGCCACTGGGATGACACCTGTTTTTACACCGGCATCCACGGAGATGTGCTCCTCGGTCGCAACCGAAACTCCGACTTCGGAGTTGGCCCCTACCTGCAGTTTACGACAGCCGCATTCGACGACATCCGTCTCGGTGGCGGTGGCAGTTTGCTTCTGCCGGTGAGCGCCTACTTTCCCATCGTCCTGTCCGCCGGGGGCCTCGCTCGCCACGACGAAAAGTGGACGCCGGGCGTCCAAGGCAGCGTGTTCTTCGGAAGCCGGAGCTACAATTTTCACTCGAGCTACTCCCTCGCCGGCGGCATCGTGCTCGGCTACGAGCAGGAGCTCCGGGACCAGAAGTCGAACGCCATCGTCATCGTGGCGCAGATCGATGCGCTGTTCGTGGCACTGCCGTTCATCGCCGGCTACCAGTGGATCCGCGGCGGCCCTGGCACCGAAGACGACTGACGCTTCACTCCGGATGCGTGGGCGGGGCGTCTTCGACCGTCGGAGTTTCGTCGGCGGGGACCTCGGAAGTTGCCTCCAGGGCCGCGTCGATCCGCGACAGCACCGATCGCAGCGTTTCCCGCGACCGCGCCTCGAGCGCCCTGCTCTTGGCGCGCTCTTCTTCGAGATCGTGGGCCAACGAGATCGCCGCCAGAAGGAGGGTCTGGGCGGCAACGGGACGACCTGGAGAGAGCTCCCGCAGGCGCGCATCGACGACCTCCGCCAGCTCCTTCAGCTCGCGCTCGTCCGCAGACGCGACAACGCGATACGTCTGGCCCCCGACGTGGAGCTCGACCGGCGTGCGGCCCATGGAGCGACGGTAGCACCGGACAACCCAGATGGAAATGGTCGAGCCACTTCAGCGAAAAGCTCGCAGGAAGACGTCCACCATCACCGCGATGAGGTCTTCCTTGCCGATCCGCCGGCGGAGATAGCGGCGAACGCAGGCTCCCAGCGCTCCACCAACGGCCGCAATGCGAGTGTCCTCCAGGACTTGGGAAATCAATCGCTCACGCAGAGCGGGCGCCAATCCCCGCCTCACCTGCTCTTCGATGAGCTCATCGATGCGGGAAGGGTCGGAAACGAGTGCAAAGACCAGCGCGGGCTCCTCATCGACGGCGTCCAGCCAAGCTCGCACCAACCCTCGAAGCGCTTCATTGGGTGTGTTCGCTGCATCCAGCGCCAAAGAAACCCGACGGCTGACCAGTGCCACTGCCGCGCTCTGCACGGCTCGAAGCAGCTGATCCAGGTCCGGAAAGTGCGCGTAAATCGTGTTTCTGCCCGCGACCGCGCGAGCGCGAACCGAATCCACCGTCAGCTTTTCGCCCGCCGCAAAGCAATCGGCAGCGGCGTGAATGAGCTGATTTCGATGCTCCGCCCAGCGCTCGGCCTTGGATTGGTGGCGGTCGTAGCGCCCGCGAGAGGGCATAAAAGTATGTTTGCGTATTTATTATAGGATGTCGAGGAGTAAGAGAGCCTAGCATGAGCGGATTTCTGCTGGGACAAGCCAAGATTTATAAATATGTCATCATATTATTGAATAAATGCCTGCAATTATGACAATGAGTTGCGTATATACGCGTAGTTATTGAATAATTTTCTGGTTTAAGACTGATCGAGCGGAGCGGTAGCCCCCAAAAACGGCGTTCGGGAAGGCCCAGCGGCAAGGCGTCAATGCCATTTTTCAAAAAAAAGCGGCTGCGCATGCTTTGAGCCCCACCTACCACTTGAAAGCATGGGAGCGACAGGGACGTTTCAGAACAAAAATCAAATTTCCTTCCGCCTTCCTGTTCATTTCCCCTCGTTGCCCGACAGGTCGCGGCTTTCACGTGAAACGTCCCCACCGAGCCCATAGGTCGAGCACATCTGCTCGATTCGTGAGCGGATGTGCTCGTCGAAGAAGCTTAGATGCTTCATGAGGAGGGGAAGCAAGCGCTCTTCGAGGGCAACTCCGCGAACCATCCACTGGAAGTAGGAGCGACCGCCGTGATGGTAGGGCCCGTAGAGCCGAGAGCCAGGGACGGCCTCCACCAGCCACTCGAACATGCGCTGATGTCGGGTGTGCATGCGGACCGTGACCTGAGCCTTCCTTCCATCTCCGCCAAAGTGACCTTCTCCAACCAGCACACCCAGGAGGAAGCCGCACTCGAAGTCGTTCAATGGGGCCTCCGGCGAGGGAGTGGCCTCGGCCACTGTTTCTGTCTCACAGCGCGCACCCAGCAGCCCAAAGCCATCCCGAGACAAGCGGCAGTTGGATCTCGGTTCGCAGCTTTGTCGGTGGACTCGGTATCGCCGCCGCCAACCGGGTTCTACTAGCCTTCTCCGAAGTAGATCCCGGGGCTGAGTCGGAGGCTCCTTGTTTTCCGCCGAATCACTCGGGCAGCTTGCCGGTCGGGTGTTTCACCGTCAAGTGTCACGTGAAACGTCCGTCCAGTACTTTGGCTCGATGACGGGACCTCTTTGGGGAAGTAGAGTGCCCAACCCGAATGCCTCATCGATTCGAGCAAGCCTTGGCAGAGCTCCAAACCAGGGGGCTTTTGCGGGAGCCGTTGGAGGTCGAGCCCCTCGACCGCGGCCGAGCACGGATTGGAGGCAAGGAGGTCGTTGTCCTGTGCAGCAACGACTACCTGGGTCTGGCTCGAGCGCCAGAGCTGGCGAAGGCCGCGGGCTTGGCGGCCGAGCGCTGGGGGACGGGCGCGGGGGCCTCGCGACTCATCAGCGGGACCTACGAACCTCACCGACGAGCCGAGAAGGACCTAGCGGGTCTCGTAGGCGCGGAAGACTCGGTGCTCTTCATGAGCGGCTACCAGGCGAACCTGGGAGCGATCACCAGTGCCGTTGGCGAAGGGGATTGGGTGATCTCGGATGCGCTGAACCACGCCAGCCTGATTGACGGGTGCCGTCTCTCTCGCGCGACGGTTCGAGTCGTTCCGCATCTCGATTTGGATGCGATGGAAGCGGCTCTGCGAGAGCGGCCTCCGGGAGCGAATGCGTGGCTGATCAGCGAGGCGCTGTTCTCGATGGATGGGGATGAAGCGGACCTGGCCGGACTCGCTTCCCTGGCACGTCGCAACGACGCAGGGCTGCTCGTGGACGAGGCTCACTCCCTGGGGGTGTTCGGGAAGCGTGGCGCAGGGCTGTGCGCCGAGGCAGGGATCACACCGGACATGCTCGTGGGGACCCTCGGCAAGGCATTCGGATCGAGCGGAGCGTTCGTGGCGGGCGCCCAGGCAACGACGAAGTGGATCGTGAATCGCGCTCGGAGCTTCATCTACACCACGGCGGTGGCACCTCCCGTCGCGGCCGCAGCATCGGCGGCGACCCAGATCGTTCTCGCCTCCGACGAGCGCCGCACCAAGGTGTTGGAGCTCGCCGCCATGGCTCGCCAGCTCCTCGCCGCAGCCGACATTCGAGTGGGGGGTCGAGGTCCGATCCTACCAGTGCCCATTGGGGACGACACACGCGCGATGGCCATCTCTCGCTCTCTTCTCGAGCAGGGCTTTTTCGTTCAAGGGATCCGTCCACCCACCGTGCCCCGCGGGACCGCACGACTTCGTTTGACTGTGTCCGCAGCTCACGATCCGGATGACGTGAGCCGAGCTTGCATGGCGCTCGTTCAGACCCTGCGCAATTGCCCTATCTGACACTATGTAGCCATATGTTAGACCTTGGCGATGCGACCCCGCTCGATACGAACGGTTCGGGCGCCAAGCCGCTCTCCCAGCCCGGGAGCGTGATTGACGACCACGACGATGGCTCCCCGCTCCCGCTCCTCGACCAGAACGTTCTCGAGCTCCCGCGAAGTTGCGTCGTCGAGGCCGGTCCACGGCTCGTCCAAGAGCAGAATCGATGGTTGATGAACCAGCGCGCGGGCCAGCGCGATCCGCTGACGCTGGCCTCGTGACAGGGTGCCCACGCTCCGGTCCCCGAACGCCTCGGCGCGAACTCGCGCACTCGCTCGCTGCCACGCGGCGCCCGGCTCGAGGCCGTGGAGGCGCGCTGCGAGCTCCACGTTCTGCCGACCCGTGAGCTCGCGATAGCAATGCGACTCGTGCGCTACCCAGCCGATGTGCTCCCGGGCTCGCTGGCGGTCCTCACCGAGCGGGACGTAATGCACCGAGCCGCTGCTCGGAGCGAGCACCGTACCCACGATCGCCAGGAGGGTGCTCTTGCCGGCACCGTTCGGGCCCTCCAAGAACACGAGCTCGCCGGAGTCGAATGACGTCGTGACACCGCGGAGAGCAGGCGTCGCGCCAAACAGCCGCGTCACCGATCGGACCTCGATGCGCTCGATCTCCACCACCCTGCGATATCATCGGCACTGGACGATTGGCGAGGGAATGGGCCATCCCCCTGTTCGTCTGCTCCCCGCGCCGCCAAATCCCCAAGACCAAGGCGGAATGCCGGGGAGGAGCATGCCCGCTGCCGTGCTACGATGCGCACGATGACCTCCTCTGCGGTCTCCGTCGAGGCCGAGCGCATAGAACGGCTCACTGAGCTTCGACGTGCCGTGGAGAGCGCCCTGGAGGGAAAGTCCGCCGTGGTGGAGCTGGCGTTGGTCGCGCTGCTCGCTCGCGGCCACGTGCTGATCGAGGACGTCCCGGGCGTCGGCAAGACGACGCTCGCACGCGCTCTGGCCAAAGCGGTGGGCGGCGAGATGCGTCGCGTGCAGTTCACGAGCGACCTCTTGCCGAGCGACGTGCTCGGTGTGTCGGTGTTCGACCAGCGGACCAACGATTTCTTTTTGCGACAGGGCCCGATCTTCACGAACGTGCTTCTTGCCGACGAGATCAACCGCGCCAGCCCGCGCACGCAATCCGCGCTGCTCGAAGCGATGAACGACGGTCAGGTCTCCATCGACGGCAAGAGCATTCCCGCTCGCCGATCCGTTTTTCGTGGTCGCGACGCAAAACCCACAAGACTTCGCCGGCACCTTCCCGTTGCCCGAATCGCAGCTCGATCGATTCATGATGCGGATGCGCATCGGCTATCCGCCACCCCACGTCGAGACGCGACTGATGCTCGAAGCCGAGCGCGATCGCGTGACCAGCGTGCCGGTCGTGCTCGATCCGCAGTCTTTGGTCGAGCTCCAGCGGGACGTCGACCGGGTCTCGGTGGATGGCGCCCTCGGCGCTTACCTGCAAGCGCTCATCAGCGCAACACGCTCCACCCCGGCACTGGCGCTCGGCGCCTCGACCCGCGCGGGCATGAACCTGTCGCGCGCCGCGCGAGCCCGCGCCCTGCTTCACGGGTCGCCGCTACTGCATCGCCGACGACATCCACGATCTCGCCGTCCCGCTCCTCGCCCACCGCGTGCGCCTGGCCGCCCACGCGGAGGGCTACGTTCCGACCCGCGAAGAAGCCGAGTCCGCGGTCCGCGACGTCGTGGCGCGCGTCCCGGTTCCGCTCTAGAGGTCGCCGTGGTCGCGGCCCGTCTCGCCACTCACCCTCGACGGCAGCGCCCGCTGGAGGACCCTGCTGGGGCCCGCGGCATTTGGGGAAAGCTGCGCCGTTGGTTTCGTCCGCCGCGCAAGCTGAAGCTCACGCGCGAGGGCAAGTACTTCATCGGCATCACGTTCGGCGTCGGCTTCGCGGCCATCAACACCGGCAACAACCTGCTCTACCTGCTGCTCGGCATGCTGCTGTCGCTCATCGTCGTCTCCGGCGTGATGAGCGAGCTCAGCTTGCGACATCTCACCGTGGTGCGGCGGCTTCCCCCGCGCGCCCAGGTGGGACGCGCGCACCTGGTCGAGATCGAGGTCTACAACCACAAGCAGCGCATTCCGTCCTACGCGATCGAGATCGAGGATCTGCGCGCCGGGCAGCCCGCCGACAAGCGCTGCTTCTTCCTGAAGATCAGCCCGCGCTCGGCGCAGGTCGCCGCGTACCGGCGAACCCCAGCGCGACGCGGGACGCGATCGACACATCGGCTTTCGCGTCGCGACCCGCTTTCCCTTCGGGTTGTTCGAGAAGTCGCGCGAGCTCAGCGCGGACGGCGATCTCATCATCTACCCCGCGGTGGACCCGGTGCGCCTGCCCACTGATCAGCCCGGCCGGCGTACGGGTGGCGACGGCGCGATCGGGCGCGGCGCTGGCGACGAGATCGTCGGCGTCCGGCCGATGCGCGAGGGCGACGACCCCCGCGACATCTACTGGCGCAAGAGCACCCTTCCGAGCCAGATCGTCCTGCGCGAGCGCGCGCGGGAGACGCGGCGCGACGTCGAGCTGGTCATCGATCCCGATGTACACGGGAGACGCGCCCGGCGAAGAGTGGAGCATCCGCTTCGAGCGGCGGATCCGCGACGTGGCGTCGCGCGCGGTCGCGCACCTCAAGCGCGGCGACGGGGTCACCGTTCGCAGTGTGCCCGGGGAGCGCGTGCGCGCAGACGCCTCCGTGGGGGCGGATCCAGTCCTGCGCTTTCTGGCTTTGCTGGAGGCGGTCCCTCAGACGCGAGGCCCCGCCCGAGGCGCCGACCACGGCGGAGGCAGCCGAATGAGGTTCGGGCTGGTTCATCGGGTCATGACCGACGCGCTGGCGACGCTGGGCCTCCTGGCGCTGGTCACGAGCGGCGAGCTGAACCGGTGGATCACGGGCGCGGTGCTCATCGGCCTCGTCGCATCGCTGTCGGTTCCGGAGAAGTGGCAGGACAAGAACTGGCTCCGCCAGATCGGCGTGGTGGCGCCCATCGCGCTCCTGGCGACTCAGCTCACGCGGCTTCTCCTCGGCGCCAACGTGCTCGGGCTCGCCGTCGAGTTCGCTGCGGGCCTGCAGGTCGTCCGCCTCGCGACCCGGCGGGGCGCCGCCCACGATCAGCAGGTCATCGTGCTGGCGCTCCTGCACCTCATCGCCGGCACCGTGCTCGGTGGCGGGCTCGCCTACGGTCTGTGCTTCCTCGGCTTCCTGATCGTGGCTCCGGGAGCCCTCGTGCTGTCCCACCTGCGTCGCGAGGTCGAGGGCAACTACCGCCAGGGCGCGCGGGATCGCACCGGGTTGCCGGTGGACGTGCCGCGGATCCTGCGCAGTCGGCGCGTCATCGGCAAGCAGTTCCTGGTCTTCACGTGCTTGCTCAGCGTGCCGATCTTCCTCTTCACGGCGCTCTTGTTCGTGATGTTTCCCCGGGTCGGCCTATCGCTGCTGCTCCTCAATCACTCGCGTCCCGAGCGCATGATCGGCTTCTCGGACCGGGTCGATCTCGGTGGGGTCGGAAAGCTCCGCAGCGACCCGACCATCGCGATGCGGGTCGAGCTGTCGGACCAGGCCGAAAATCCCGCCGCCTCGGCTGGCGCTCTACCTGCGCGGAACAGCGTTCGACCAATACGATGGACGCAGCTGGGCGCGGAGCATCACAGCCCGACAGCCCGCGGACATGCATGGCAACAACGTGGCCATCCGTCGGTTTCCGGATCCGGCAAACGACCGAAAGATGACGATCGATCTCGAGCCGATCGATCCGCCGGTGATGTTCTTGCCCCTCGACGCCGCTGCCATGCGGGTGATCCCCCGAGGGACGCCGTTCATTGGCACCTCGACCACTGTCGTCGCCGGACCCGAGGGCGAGTTCAAGTATCTCAGCGTCGAGGATCGCGGCGTTCGCTACGAGGTCTTCTTGGCCGGAAGCGGGGAAAGTCCGCCGAAACCCCTGAGCTCCGCCGACCGTGCTCGCTACCTGACGCTTCCACCGGATCTCCCGCCCCGCATCGGAGATCTCGCCCGGGCGTGGAGCGCCGAATGCCAAGACGACCCTTGGCAAGGCCTCGTCCGTCGAAGGCCATCTGCGGCGGGAGTACCGCTACGATCTCGAGTCGCCCTCCGGAGCGGCGAGCAATCCCCTCGACGACTTTCTGTTCGAGTCGAAGCGCGGACACTGCGAGTTTTACAGCACCGCGATGGCGATCATGCTTCGCACCCAGGGGATCCCGACGCGCAACGTGACGGGCTTCGTCGGGTGGGACCTACAACCGATTCGGCCGCTACTACGCCGTGCGACAGGGCGACGCCCACTCGTGGGTCGAGGTGTACGTCGACGGCCACGGTTGGGTGCGATTCGATCCGACTCCCCCGGCGGATGCGGCGCCCCACGGCGAAATCAATGGCGTGTTTGCGTTCGTCCGGGACTTCGTCGAAGCCACCGCTCAGCGCTGGAATCGCCACGTCGTCGGCTACGACCTCAAGCAACAGATCAGCATCTTTCGGAGCGTGCGTGATCGCTACAGCATGATGCGCTCGCGCCCCGGTCTCACCGGTGCCCTCACTTCTCCCAGCCGCCTGGCCCTGATCGGCCTCGGCCTACTCTTGGTCGGTGCGGGAGTGGTGTGGCTGCGGCGGGCTCGGGGGAAGGGCGATCCCAACAAACGCGAGCCCAAAGCCCAGGAAATCACCGTGCTCCGCATGGTGGCGCTGTATCGCGCCCTCGAAGGCGCGCTGGCAGTCTTGGGAGCTCCCAGACCTCCCAGCGTTCCTCCCCTCGCTCATTCCGTGGCACTCGAAGCCATGGGTCACCCAGCGGGCGCCGAAGTGAAGGAGCTGACGATGCTCTACATCGAGGCGCGCTTCGGCGAGCGGGAGCTCAGCGAAGAGGAGCGACGCGACTTTCTCCGGCGCGTCCGGGCACTCAAGACCCTGCGGAGCGACGAGCGCGCTGCGGCCTGATCAGGCGGGTTGGCCGAGGACCAAATCGACCTCGGCATCGCGGACGGCGCGGACGGCGTACGACGCGCCGGGCGCGGGACGGGCTTGGCGTGCATCGAACTCGAGAGTGGGCTCGCCGGGCTCCACCCATGCGATGACCACCGAGTCGGCCTCGAGCTCGTCAGCGACCTGCATCACGTTGACGGAAACCCCTCGGGCGAGCTCCTCGAACGTGACCGCTCGCTGCATCGACGCGATGGGCCGAGCGTTTCGAGACGGCCTTCCCTGGGCATCGAGAGAGCTGGGTGCGTAGGACTGAACCACCAGTCGATAGCTCTTCCCAGACTCGCCAGCGGGCTCGTTCGTGGTTCCCGACACCCGGGCGCGGATCTGGTCGAAGCGGCCCACTCCGAGGGTGGTTGCGGCCACCAACGCAAGCCACGAGACCGACGCAGCGGAGCGTCGAACTCGAGCGGGGCTGGGGAGCGGTGCCATGACAAGGGATCCGTAAGCACGGTCCATGCCAACGCAAGTCCCCGTGGTAGCTGATTGCTATAATACCTAGTTATATTATATATTTATGTGGTAGCGGTTCCTCTGTACCCTGACCCCAACCGGCGTGTCGACAGGGGTCGGGGTGACACGCTTGTCCCTGTGGGCGGCGGGGGCACGACACAGTTCTAACGCTGTGTCGCGACGCTTTTCGCCCATTTCAGGGCGTTGGCACAGCTGGACGCGGAACGAGGGGCGCCGGCGCTGCGGTCATACGGACCTGCCACCAAAGCGATGTCTCGACCGCTTCGAAAGACGGCAAATGGCCCCGCGTCACTCCGAGCTCGACAGACGCTTCCACTCTTCGCGGCTTTGGCCGCGGTCTCCTTCGAGATGTCGGTCTTCTGACGAAGGACTCCTCGGGCAAACGCTTCGACAGTGCGGGTCGCGAGGACCTCGGTGTCGTACCGAAGGTGCCACGCCAGCGCGTAGCGCTTGCCGTCTTGGAAGACGGCGATGCGATCCCCACTCCAGCCACTGGCAGCCTCGGCCGCGGGATGGCGCGGCATCCATTCCTCGAAGAGCAGGTCGACGGACTCCTCGCCGAAGATGTCTCGGTACATGACCTCACTGGGACCGGAGGGCGGCGGCACGGGAATGGCGATGGCTTCTGCGGGCTCGTGGGTCAGATATTTTTCCGGGTGGAGCAGCTGCTCGGTCGTGGTCGGCGGGTTCTTCCAGATCTCGTCGACCGCCCTCCAGCCGCCGCGCCGGCGCGCCCAATGCACGAACACGATCCCATCGATGTAGGGGGCTATCAGCGAACGCTTGATGATGGTCGGCGCGCTCTGGGTTTCGGGCGAAAGCTCCATCGAGCTTCTCACCTGAAGGGCGATGAGATCGTCGTTCAAAGCGGTGGCTTTCACGCCTTTTGCGGCCAGGACGTGATCGAACATCGCACTGGTTGCGTCCCCCTCGGCGAGAGCATGAATCGCTCCCTGCTCGTCCCCGGCGTCCTCCTTGAACGCGATGAGCTTTTCCAGGTCGTAGTGTTGATCTTGCAGAGCGTGGACGAGCTCGTGAGCGAGGGTCGCGTCCCGCTCGATCCCGACCAGGTCCTTGGCCAGGAACATGGTCTTTTCTTTGGGATCGTAGAAGCCCGCCAGCTGGGTCCCGAGCAGCTCGAGGGTGGTCTTTTCGTAATCGAAGTCTCCCGGGACCGTGCCGAGGGCGAACAGCAGCTCGTTCTGGGCGAACAGCATCTTGTCCGGGATCTCGCGATGGATCTGCTCTTTCACCCGCGCCACCATCTCGTCGCGACCGATGCTGCGACCGGTCACTTTGCCCGTGATCGACAGCTCACGGATCTGCGACACGTTGCGCAGCGCTCGCATCACGATCTCGTTCGGATCGGCGGGTGTGGTGACATCGGGTCGAGGGGGATCCTCCGGCACGACGTTCGACGCCGAAGGCTCGGGCTTTTGGGGATGGGGATCCTCGGGCGGGCGCGCGCTCGGCCCGCAGGCGAGCACCAAGAGCGCGACGCCGAAGAGCGCCTTCACCCGTCCGCCGCCTTGCGGATGAGTGCGATGGCCGCCTTGCGGTCCTCGTGGCCAAACACCGCGGAGCCGGCGACCAGCACCCGGGCTCCGGCCTCCACCACCTGCCGGGCCGTTTCGGGCGCGACGCCGCCGTCGACCTCGAGATCGATGGCGCAGCTTCGGTCGTCGATCATCCGGCGAAGCGCGGCGAGCTTGGGGAGCACCGCGGGCAAGAACTTCTGCCCGCCGAAGCCGGGGTTCACGCTCATCACGAGGATGAGGTCGACGTCATCGAGCACGTAGCGAGACGGCGCTTCCGGGGTGTGCGGATTGAGGACGACGCCCGCGCGCTTTCCCAGGCGGCGGATCTCCGCCAGGGTGCGCTGCAGATGCGACGCAAGCCTCGACGTGCACGCTGATCACGTCTGCTCCCGCGTTCGGCGAAATCGTCGAGGTAGCGCTCGGGCTCGACGATCATCAGGTGCACGTCGAGCGGAAGCCGGGTCGCTCGCCGCGCCGCCGCGACCACCACGGGTCCGAGGGTGATGTTCGGGAACGAAACGCCCGTCCATCACGTCGACGTGGATCCAATCCGCGCCGCCCGCGCTCGGCGTCCGCGATCTCGTCGGCCAGGCGGCCGAGATCGGCGCTGAGGATCGAAGGGGCGATCGCGGACGCCGAGTCGGCATGCTGTGGCGCGATAGCACGATGCGGCGGGCCGCGCCGAGGACCGTCGCTTTTGGACCCGCACTCCGGACGATTCCGTCGTAGTTACGCTGCCTCCGGTAGGCGGCCGGCCGATGATCACGCGCACCCTCGGCAAGCAGGACTACGACCACATCGTCCAGGTGATCGATCGCTGGTGGGGCGGGCCGACCAGCGCGCTCGCCCATCCGATCTTCTTCTACGAGCTCGGTCAGCTCGCCCGGGTCGTGGAGCACGACGGCATTTTCGTCGGGTTTTTGCTTCGGATTTCTGGTGCCGGGGCCTCCGAAGACCGGGTACGTGCATCTGGTGGGCATCCATCCGGACTACCGCACGCCGGGGCGTCGGCAAGGTGCTCTATCAGAGCTTCGAGGAAGACTGCCGCGCCGGCGGGATGCACGCGCCTCAAGGCCATCACGACCGTCGGAAACGAAGGCTCGATCGCATTTCATCAGGCCACCGGTTGGACCGTCACCACGGTGGACGACTATGCGGGGCCAGCGCGGCCGCGCATGGTGTTCAACAAGGTGCTCGCGCAATGACCGATTCCCGCGCCGCCGATCGAAAGTCGGCGCGCGAGGGGAGACTGATGCTGGGTGAGGCACTGGCGGCGCTCGACGAGGACACCCGGGCGCGCCTCGAAATCGAGAGCGCGATCCGCTCGCTCTCGGAGCTCGATCGCCAATCCTCGGATTCGCAGGATTATCGTCATCTTCGCCGGGCGACCGAGCATCTGTCCCGAGCGCTCGCGGGCCTTTCCGTCACGGCGCCGAGCGCAGAGGCCGATCAGGCAACGGAGGCCGTGGCGCGGACCCTCGCCCTGCTCTATCCGCTTTCCCAGTTCCTCCATCGGCGGCGCCGGCGCGGGAAAACGAACGAGCCTCCGCTGCCCGAGCAGCGGGCGGCGGAGCGCGTTTCCGTGGAGGTTCAGATTGGCCTGCTCACCGAATCGCACTTCTACACGGGGCTCAGCCAAGACCTTTCCCAAGGTGGGATCTTCGTGGCGACCTACCAATCACGCCCCCCGGGCACGGCGATGACGCTGTATTTCGTGCTTCCGAGTGGCCGGGCCGTGACGGCGAAGGGGGTGGTCCGGTGGCAGAGCGAGGCCGCCGGAGACATGCCGCCGGGCATGGGTGTGGCCTTCGAGGAAATCGCGGACGAGGATCTGTGCGCAATCGCAGAGTTCTGCGAGGACAGATCGCCGCTTTATCACTTTTCTGCCGACGACTGATCCACCCGGCCATTTGATCCGTCCAAGAAGGGCGATAAGGTTACTCATCGCGGGACGTCGGATGCGTTTGCTTGGGATCCTCTTGAGTGTCTCGGCCGCGCTCTCTGGTTGCGCAACATCGGAGCAGGGCGTGGGCGGTGGTGTCGGCGGCTCCTTGCCCGACGGCTCGGTCGGGGGAGCGGGTGGAGTCGCGGGTAGCTCATCCGGCGGGAGCCCAGGCGGAGGCGGGCTCGGCGGACTTGGTGGAAGCAGTGGCTCCGCAACTGGGGGAGTTTCCGGCAGCTCGACCGGCGGCGTGGCTGGCTCGACGACCGGCGGTGGTGGCGGAACCGGCGGAACTGGCGCAACGGGCGGCGGTGGAACCGGTGGCGCCGGCTGCACGCCTCCAGTAGCCGGTGGGCTCTGCGACACTACGCCCCAATGTGGATGTCCCGCTGGCCAAGCCTGCGATGTTGCGAACTTCGCAGGGATCACCCAATGCGTGCAGGCGGGAAACGTTCCGCCGTACAACGCGTGTGACGGAGCAACCACGAAGTGTCAGGCGGGCTACGCCTGCGTAGGAGGCGCTTGCAAGCTCTTTTGCGAGAGCGTGGCGGACTGCACTGGGCCTGCCGGCGACTGCAGCCAGGTCACATACACCGACACGTCGGGCAATCCCCAGCCCATTCCGCAGATGAAGATCTGCGCGAAGAAGTGCAAGTTGGAAAGCCCCTCCGCCGACTGTGGGGCAACGCTCTCCTGCTATTTGACCGACCAGACGGCGGGTAAGACGGACTGTGCAGCCGCGGGAACTGGGATCGGGGCCGTCAACTGCACGACGAACAACAGCATCTGCGCCCCTGGATATGTCTGCCTCACGAGTGGCGAATGCCGCAAATGGTGTAGGGTCGGCACGACCGCGGACTGCGCCGCGGGCAAAGCTTGTACTGGGTTTGCCGCCCCGAACCAGATCTTCATCGGCACCACGGAATACGGAGTCTGCGCGCTGTGAACGCTCTGCCCAATCGAGTCGAAGCTTCCGAGCTTCGCAATATCGGCTTGTTCGGCGCCTTGTCGGATGACGTGCTCTCGCACCTCACTTCCACGCTGACCGTGACGTCTCCGGACGCGGGGACCGTCGTGTTCCGGGAGGGCGATGAAGCGCGGGACATGTACGTGCTCGTCGAAGGGGAGCTCGAGGTTCTCAAGAAGAGCCACCAAGGAATCGAAGCGCGGGTCGCGATGCTCGGTCCAGGTGACTGGTTCGGCGAGATGAGCGTCGTCGACGTTCAGCCGCGTTCGGCCACCGTTCGGACTCTCGCGCCGTCGCGGCTGGTCCGGATCACGAGCGCGGATCTCGATGCCTTGTATCGCTACGACATGAAGTCCTACGCGATCATCGTGCTCAATCTCGCGCGAGAGCTCAGCCGTCGGCTGCGAGTCGCCGACGGAATTCTCGCCGACTTCATCGCCAACGTGATGGACAGCTACGTCGTGCGCAGCAGTCGTCGCGAGCCGCGCTGAACGTCAGTCCGTCGTCGCATCGAGGAGGCCGCCATCGCCGGGAGTCCCGGCCGCGCCCGCCACTCCGGCTGCGCCCGCCATCCCGGCAAAGCCCGCCGCGCCGGCTTCTCCTGCCGCTCCGGCTGCGCCCGCAACGCCGCCGCCGCCGGCGGAGCCACCAGAGCCACCGAGTCCGCCTGTGCCGCCCGTAGCGCCTGTGCCACTGCTTCCGGCTGCGCCACCACTCGAGGCGCCGCCGGTTCCCGCGTCCAAGTTGACGCCACCACCACTGCCGCCGGTTCCAGCACCACCGGTACCTGCCCCACCGCCCGAGCCCACGCTCGGGATCTCAGGCTGAGGATTGAGACTGCAAGAGACGACAATCGCCGCCGCCAGCGCCCACCAGAACCGCCGCATCAGCATCTGCTCAACCATAGCATGTCGTGGGCCATATCTCGTGTGGCGCAGATCCAAGGTTGTGCCGGAATGCCTGGCACAGCCTGACACAAGCGAGGCTCACTCAACGTCAGCATCCAGCTCCGCGTCGGTAGTGTCTGCGTCCTCTTCCGCGTCGGAGCTCGCGTCCGCGGCCCCGTCCCCGTCCTCGAACATCGATGAGTCATCCGCTGCGCCATCCGGAGGAACCCCCGCCGCGTCGACCAATCCGTTCGCGCCAGCATTTCCACTCGTGATCCCACCGCTGCCGCCGCTGCCACCCAGTCCCAGCGTACCGCCCGACCCATTCGAATCACCTGCGGCGCCCGACGGAACTTCCGGCTGAGGATTGAGATCGCAGGCGGCGGCGATGAAGACCGCAGCGAACAGGATCCACCAATGGCGACGCACGTTCCCTGGACCAATATCGCTCAGAATCGACCCTGACGCCAGACGACGCCATCGGGTCAGCCCCGCCGAATTTTGCGCGCGCGCACAATCGACTCCACGACGGGCTCGAGCTCCCCCGCCTCGAGCGCTCGGGAAAGCTCGGTCAAATCTGCGCCGAGGGCCGCCAGGGCCTCGGCAACCAGAATCGGCATTCGTCGCTAGGATGTCTCGCCAAACGTCAGGGTTTCCCCCGGCGCCCTGAGTGGCTCCGACGAATCCGGGTCCTGCCGCAATCTCTGCGCCGCGCTTTTCGGCGGCGAGCACGAGAGCACTGCCGACGAGCTGCACCACGTGGCTCGTCAGAGCGACGCTCTGATCGTGGGCTTTTGCCGACAGAAACACCACCTCCGCGCCCAGAGAACGAACGAACTCTTCGACCGTTCGAACTGCCTCTGGGGTGGCGGTCTCCGGGCACAGAATCCAACGGCAGCCCTCGAACAGGTCGGCACGGGCATGCACGACTCCCGCATCCGTACCGCCCGCGAGGGGGTGGCCTCCAACGAAATGGGCTGCACTTCCAGCGGCGTACACGATCTCGCGTTTGGTGGATCCGCAGTCGGTGACGAGCGCCGCCGCTTCGAGTGCCCGTGGCAGCTCGCTCACGATCGCACTCACCGGCGCTGCGAGCACGACGAGATCCGCGGCCCCGAGCGCGTTCCGCACCGCCGAATCATCGGCCACGTCGACGAGCACGTCCGCCGCGGCCCGAGCTTCAGGAAGAGCAAGTACGTTGGCGCGATCGATTCCGATGACGCGCAGACTTCGAGCGCGACAAGCGTGCGCGAGGGATCCACCGACGAGCCCGAGCCCGAGGATCGCCACTTCGTTCATTGTCGGACTGCGGCACCAACGGCGCGGAGCTTCTCGGCCAGGTCCATGGCCTCGGCCCAACGCAGCGTCGCCGGAACGCGGGGCGACTCCCCCTCGCGTCCGACCCACACCCGCAGGATCACCCCGTCCGCCCCGGCGCCGATCGCTGCGCAGGCAACCGCGGTGGAATAGCGAGATCGCTGGGCGATCGTGGGGACATCGACGACGATGGGCAGGTGCGTGCGGAGCTTCGCCCGCGCGATGGCGGCCACCTCCAGAGTGCGGGCGCCGTTGGGGTACTCACCGCCCGCCTCGAGCAGGACGACGCTCCCCTCCTTGCGCGCGAGCTCGCGCTCGGCAGCGCCAATCCAATGGTTCGCCCCCCAGCTCGGTGCGCGCTCGACGAACTTGATCGGGAAGCGGGGCGCGGCCGCTTGGGGATGGAGCGACAGACAGGTGAGGGAGCCGACGTTCTCCGGCACGACGCGGGCGCGGCTCACGGCGGCATCGAAGGGACGGCCCGCCGCGACCTCGTAGGGTAGCTCCGCGGAAGGTGGTCCATCAATCTCGACTTCGGCAGATCCCACCGAAAGCCCAATCGCCTCGATGGCGATCCAGGGGCGCACTCCGCCAATGCTCCCCCACGGTCCCTCGACCACCGTCGATGCTTGGCGGAATCGGCGCGAAGCCAATCGGAAGGGCTCGCTCACCCTCACCACCTCGGCAACGTGCTCGAACTCCCTCACCACCGCAACGTCGCGCTCGGTCACGTCCCCGACCACCCCGAGCAGAATGCGAGTCTGTCCGCTCAATCGATGTACGTCGAACCCCGAGCTCACGAGGAACGCCACGACCGCTTCGATTGCGGCCGGAGGCGAGTCCGGCTCCATCACCACCACCATGGAGGAGGGTCAGCCTAGCAAAACACGAGCGAACAATCCCCCACCGCGCTATGGTCCCGGTGGTTTTTTTCCCATGAGCGAGCCGCGGGGAATGCCCAGTCACCCGGACGACCTCCTGGGTCAGGTCGTCGCAGGACGCTATCGCGTGCTGGAAAAGCTCGGCCAGGGGGGAATGGGCAGCGTTTACCTCGCCTTGCACGAGGCCATCGAGAAGAAGGTGGCCATCAAGGTGCTCCGGCCCGAGTACTCGATGAAGCCGGAGCTCGTGGCGCGATTCCAGCGCGAGGCAATCAGCGCCTCCCGCATCAAGCATCCCCATGTCCTCGACGTGTTCGACTTCGGACAGCTCGAGAACGGGTGCTTCTATCTCACCATGGAATTTCTCGAGGGCCACGACCTGGCCGACGAGCTCGAGAAGGATTCCGTGCTGTCCGTCTCCCGCGCGCTCCGCATCACCAACCAGGTTTGCAAGGCGCTGGCCGCGGCACACGCCCAAGGCGTGGTGCACCGCGACCTCAAGCCCGAGAACGTATTTCTTCAGCGCGACCACGAGGGCGGCGAATCGGTGAAGATCGTCGACTTCGGGATCGCCCAGCTTCGGACCAAGGAAGAGGCCGCAGAGAGCGAAACGAAGCGCCGTCGCCTGACCCGCACTGGGATGATTTTCGGAACGCCGGAGTACATGTCGCCGGAGCAGGCCGCGGGCAAACACGCGGACCTTCGCGTCGACGTGTACGCCACCGGAGTGATGCTCTACGAAATGCTCACCGGCGCGGTGCCGTTCACCGGGCAGACGTTCTTCGGCGTCCTGAACTCGCATCTGAACGATCCCTTGCCGCCGCTCCGCAGCATGAATCCCGAAGTGAAGGTGTCGCCGGAGCTCGACGCCGTGATCGCGAAAACCCTGGAAAAGGAGCCCGACGCGCGATTTCAGTCGATGGGGGAGGTGGCCGCAGCCCTGGCGATGACCCCTGAAGGCCGAGCGACCGAGGCCCGACCGAGCCTCGTTCCCCAGGTCTCCCTCGAGGAGTTCGATCGCGCTGCCGCCGAATCAGCGCGGGAGTTCGCCCTGCTCCAGAAGAAGCCCCCGGAAGCGGCCGCCGTCACCATCGCCTCCCAAGGCGCGGACCGCGCCGAGACCGTCCTCGCAGGCGAGGATCAAAGCCCGGCGTCTCGTTCGCGAAAGGGCCTGTATGCCGCGTTCATCGGCGTGGCAGCGCTGGCGGCCGGCGGCTCGATCCTCGCGATGAAGCTCATGCCCAGAACCTCGCACAGAACGGTCACGAGTGTCACGAGCGTCGCTACCCCGGATCTGCCGCCGTCGGGCTCGGCGCCCATCGTGACGCCGGCGAACAATCAGGAATCGACGATCAACATCAACGTGGTCACCGACCCGCCCGGTGCCTTGGTGTTCAAGAATGGCTTTCAGGTCTGCGACTCGTCGCCGTGCAAAGTGATGGCGGTCCCGAACGAGACCCTCGAGATCCAGGCGCGATCGGACAAGCTCCGGGGGAGCGCGAAGGTGCTCGCCCAGCGTGACCAGACCGTCAAGATCCAGCTGGAAGCGGCCAAGATGAAGGCGCTGGCGCCGCCTCCCGCTCATACGAACAAAAAGAAGACGCTCGTCCGCTGCTTGAAGGAAGTCGAAAAACCCAATGGTTTGAAGGACATCGAGTACGGCTGGTGCGAGAAGTAGCGCCCGAGACCAAGGCCCCCAGTCCCAGCACTCGCTTCACCTTTCGGGGCAATCTGCGGGCGAGCCGTCACGGCTGGTTGCGTCTCACGCCCGCGTATTCGCTCCATGTGGTCCGGGAGCTGGTGCTCGCGCGGTCCCTGCCGGAGCTTCCAGTGCTCGATCCGTTTTGCGGCACGGGGACCACGGCGCTCGCATGCTCGGAGCTCGGTGTCGCGTGCGACACGATCGAGCTGAATCCTTTTCTGGTCTGGCTCGCCAAGGCGAAGGTGGCGCACTACACGAAGTCCAACATCGCTTCCGCCGAGTCCATTGTCACGGCGATGACACGGGCCGCGCGCGGTCGAGCTCCCAAGCAGGTGTGGACGCCGCCACTCCACAACATCGAGCGCTGGTGGAACCCGGACACGCTCGCGGCGCTGGGTCGAGCCTTCACGGCGCTATCGAGCGCGAAGGGCCCCGCTCGCAACATCGCGCGCATCGCGTTTTGCCGCGCGCTCATTTCGACATCCAGCGCGAGCTTCCGGCATCAATCGATGTCGTTTCGGAAAACCAACGGCTCGGAAGATGGGCGCGAAGCGGTCGCCGCCGCCCTCGATTCGGCCTGGCCTCTCATCGCCACCGCCGCTGGCGAGGGACTGGTATCGCGAAATCAGCGGGTTTTTGCTGGAGATTCCCGCCAGGCCGGGCGCGTCCTCGAAGGGCATCGCTACGGAACGCTCATCACGTCGCCTCCCTACGCGAATCGCATGAGCTACATCCGCGAGCTTCGCCCATACATGTACTGGCTCGGTTTTCTTCGAGCGGGACGCGATGCAGGAAACCTGGACTGGCGCGCCATCGGGGGGACCTGGGGATCGGCGACCAGCAACCTTCAAAGCTGGACGCCGCCCAAGTCGAAAATCGCCTATCGGGGATTTCGAACAGCTCGTTCGAAAGATCGACGAGAGGAGCTCGCTCCTCAGCCGCTACGTCGCCCGCTATGCCCACGACATGTCGGCACACCTCGCGAGCGTGCGGCCGGTCCTGGCCCGAGGAGCCAGCGTTCACTACATCGTCGGCAACTCGAAGTTTTACGACGTGGTCGTTCCCGTTCAGAACATTCTGGCCGCGGAGCTTCGCGCTCTCGGCTTCGAATCCGTTCGCGTGGAGGAGCTCCGCAAGCGCACCAGTAAGCCAGAGCTGTTCGAGTACGCCGTCAGCGGGCGAAAAACGTGAGAAACCAGATTCAGGCGGCCTGAGCCAAGAGCCCGAACGCGGCCACTCCTCGACCTCGGAGAGATCGCCGAAGCTCGTCGCTCGCCATGCCACTCAGGCTCGCGCAGAGGTCGGCGCACCACGCATCGAGGGTGCTCTCGCAAGCGCTGAGATCATCGGAGCCACTCAGGGCGGCTCGCCAGGCTTCGGCCGTCGATCGCGCCGCGGGAGAGAGCTCCGATTCGCGATCCAACCTGCACGATCAGACCCTTCCCCAGCGCGTTTTCGAAGGGCACAGCCGTCGATTCGACCCCATCACCGTCGAGCAGGGCACGAATGCAGGCGGCCGCACGGGTTGCGCCCGATTCGAGGAGCACCGCGACGAGGGTGTCGACGAGTCGTGGATAGTCGTCGGGCTCTTCGCCGTGGGTGTCCTGCCTGTCAACCGGAGCGGCGGGCTGCGGCGGGAGGGCGCGGGTGGTTTCGCTGGGCGCGCTCTCGGTGGGAGCCACGTCATCGGACTTCGGCGTTTCCGCGATGGGCGCGGGGGGGCGCACGACCGCTTGCACGCGACCGGCGGGTCGAACGCAAATCCAGATCGCCCCTTCGTGCAGCTCGAAGTTGGCGTTGGGGAACTCGCTCGAAGAGGTGCGAAATGCCATGGATTGTGCGGCATTTTCGCCAGAGGTTTGGGGCTTTGGCCAAGAATTCAGTGCAAAGAGACGCTCGCCGCGTTGTCTTTGGACAGCCCCCCGGGCGGGAGGTCGCGTCCGTGAGCCGCGACGAGAAAGCTGACAATCGCCCAATAGTCGGGCTCTGAAAGGGATCCCGCCTGCGCTTTGGGCAGTGGCATCTTGGTGTGTACGTACTCGAACAGATCCTTGGCCGTCGCATATTTGTCGAGGGACCCGGAGCCGAGGGTTGCCGGCGTGCCGAAGCTGCCCTGCCCCTTCTGCCCATGACAGTCGGAGCACTTCGCGTCGTAGAGCTTTCCACCATCCGGTGCCGCTGCGCGCGCGTGCTGGATGTTGGCGTCCAAGTTGCCGCCGCCGCATCCCACCAGGAAAACGCAGAGGGTCAGGGTTCGGAGAAGCATCCCGGGTTTTTCGCCGCGCTTGGGACGGCTGTCAAAGCAAAGCCGATCGTGAAGGGCGGGCACCCGCCGACGAGGCGCGGTATCCTCCCGACATGCGTGGAATGCTCTTCGCCTCCGCCGCTCTCACGCTCGGGCTCGCGAGCTGCTCTCCCAAGCCCCCAGTGCAATGGGATGCAGGGGGCGCTCCTCTCGTGCTGCCGGAAGCGCGCTGGGATCGCCCCGAAGGACGACCCCATCGAGATCCATCCCGACGGTAAGGTCCTCGATGACGGGGATCTTCTCTTCGTGGTCGACCGCGCCGGACGCGTCGTCGACGACGACTACGAGCCGGTTGCGCTGCTCTTGCCCGACGGCTACGTCGCAGGGACCGACAACCATCTCTTGGGACGCGTCGGAGTCGCCAACGCCTCTCCCCCCGGATCGGCGGCCGCGTGGCTCGCAATCCTGCCGAGCGGTCAAGTCGTGCAGTTCGACGAGGAGGGCGATCGCTACAACGCCGGAACCTGGCACGGCTGCGACGGCCCTGCGAAACGCACGTGCACTCTCGTGACCCACGTGCTCTGGGTTCGACAGTACTTGAATCGGTCCCGTACCTCGGTGGGCGTCGGGATTGGCGTCATGTACTGACGCGGTCCTTCTTCTTTCGCGAACGAAGCGCGCTCGCCAGAAGGATGACGCCCCCCGACAAAAGCACGACCCCCGCCGAAAACAGGCCGACGACCGTCCAGGTGCTGGCGCCGCCGATCCAAGGCCCGGCCACGCTGTTCCAGGCGATCGCGAGCACGACCAAGCCGAACGCGACGAATGCTCCACCGAGCATCGACAAGCCGAGCACCCACTTCAACTTTTGCACCGAGGGCCCTCAGTCCGGGGGAAGCTCGGCGCTGGCTCGGGCGCGACGCGGCTCCGAACGAAGTGCTGCTTCCGGACGCAGGTTGCCTTCGTCGTCGAACCGCTCGAGCTCGAGCGCGACGCGACGGAGAGCCGCTTGTTTTTCGTGAAACGGTCGGAAGCTCGACTTGAACCCAGCGACAATCAGGCTCTTGATGTCGGTAAAGCTGAGATCCATCTGCGTGTGACAGAGCCAGAGCTCCTTGCTCACGCTGGTATCCGTGATCAAGCGATTGTCGGTGTTGATCGTCACGCGCAGGCCGAGGTCGAAGTAGAGCTTGAGGGGGTGCGAAGCGTGATCGCGCACGGCACCGGTCTGCACGTTGCTGGACGGGCAGCATTCCAGGGGGATCCGGTGATCGTTCACGTAGTGGAGGAGATCGCCGTTCTCGCGCAGACGGCAACCGTGGCCGATGCGATGGGCGCCGCAAACGTGGATCGCCTGTGCGATGGATTCGGGACCGTAGGCCTCGCCCGCATGGATCGTGCAATTGATGTTGTTGTCGCGAACGAGCTGGAACGCGCGCTTGTGGTGCTTGGCGGGAAAGTCCGCTTCTGCACCGGCCAGATCGAAGCCGACGACGCCCCGCCCTTTGTACGCGACGGCGAGCTCCGCCATTTCGTAGGAGCTTTCGGGGGAAATGTTGCGGATCCCGCACACGATGACGTTCGCTTTGATGCCGTAGGTCTCTCGAGCACGACGCAAGCCATCGAGCACGGCTTCCACGACCTTGGTGAGCTTCAGCCCGCGACGGGTGTGAAGCATCGGAGCGTAGCGAACCTCCATGTACCGGACGTTCTCCCGATGGGCGTCCTCGGCGAGCTCGAACGCGATCCGCTCGAGGGATTGTTCGGTCTGCATGACGCGCAGAGTGATCTCGAAACCCTTCAAATAGTCGACCAAGGAGCCGAAATTACGGCTACAGCCGATGGCGCTGTACAGGCCGTCGATGGTGGTCGCGGGAAGCTCGATGCCTTCGGCCTCGGCGATGTCGAGAATCGTCTCGAGTCGGAGCGAGCCGTCGAGATGGACGTGCAAGTCCGTCTTGGGCAGCGCCTGGAAGATCTCCAGGGGAACGACGGGATGACCCTCGCCGTTGCCCGGGGGCGCTTTGTCTTTCTTGGGTGCCATGTCCAAGCTTAGCAAAAGCTCGCGCTGCTTGTTGGGCGTCGGGTGGAATTCACACGGGGAGGCGGAAGGGCGGGGAGGAAATTCGGAATTTATATATGTTTGTGGACGGGCTTCCGCTCTTCCCAGCTTCCGGGAGTTCTACTTGGGTGGGGGAGTGGCTTTTTTTGCGCGGCCGAGCTGGAGCGTGGCGCCCACGGCTGCTGCGACCAGGATGGCGTAGAGCCAGCCGGGGATGCCGCCGCTTCCCTCGCCCCGGGCGGCGTGATCCATGGCTTCCCGAAAGTTCGACTCGTCCACGGCGCCGACGATCATCTCGCTGCCGATGTATGTGGTGGGAAGGCCCTCAAAACCAGCTTCTCTGAGGATCTTTTGCTCGTCATCGATGCGCTTTGCCGTGGCGGGATTCTGGATGCACTCGTCGAATTTTCTCACGTCGAGATGAAGCGTGGCCGCGATGCGCCGGACCCCGCTCGGAGTGATGTCCTCGGACTCGAAGAGGCGATCGGCCATCTCGTCTTGTTTCCCCTGCTCTTCGCCACACACGGCACCTTTGGCGGCATCGAGAGCGTTTGGGTGGATGTGAGGCAGGGGCATGTTCAACCGCACGAAGTGCACCTGGTCCCCTCGCTCGGCGATGAGCTTCTTCAAGGTCGGATGGAGCATTCGGCAGAACGGGCACTCGAAGTCCGCGAACTCGACGACGTTGATCTTGCCCGGCTGATACAGGGCAAGGATCTTCCCCGGAACGGCGGGGTTCGGCTTGACCTGACTCCAGAGCCAGGGAGCCACGACGGCGATGACGCCGAGGATGAGCCACGCCGGAAGCGAAAACAGCTCCTCGGAAACGTTCGATGCCGATTCGTTGTTGCTCGCTTTGGACCGGTACGCAGTCTTCGGTGATTTCACCGGTGTTGGGCTGGCCCTGGCCCGGAGGAACGCGGCAATCGCAATCAGGATGGCTGCGCTGTCGACGATCACGCAAAGCGAGCAGAAACGATGGATCCAGAACGCTTGAAGCCCGATCAGTACGAGAGCGACGAGCGCTCCCACATAGGCGGCCGGGGCGAGGAGCTTCCGGAGATCGGTGAGCGAGAGGGAGAGGGCGAACAGCATTGAAAACGACAAGACCCCGACCACCGGCAGGAGCGGGATCCCGCCGACATAACCCAATCCACTCTGCCGAACCGCCGAGCACCCGGACCCCGCGCTGCAGAACGCGGGCGTGGGGCTGATGTAGTCCACGAACAGCGCAACGCTGGAGGCGATGGCCACGAGCGAGAGCACGCGCAGGACGAGAAGCCAGTGTGAGGAACGCAAGCGGCCGCCATCTTAGCCCGCCTTTTCCGGGAGGGGTCGTTTCCACCGGACGGCGCCCGACCCGTTGCGCTATGAACCGCCGACATGCCCGCGCCTCTGCCGTCCCGCGGCGACATCGTGAAGTGCCTGAGCGACGCCAAAAGACCGCTCCACGCCCGGGAAATCATGTCCCGCTGCAAGGTGGCGGAAGGGTCGTACTCACGCCTTCTGGAGATGCTCGAACAGCTCGGCTTCGACGGGACGATTCGGCGGATGTCGGGGGGTCGATTTCGCGTCCATCGTGACGACGCCCGGGGCTCGGCCTGGGAGGGAGTGCTCAGCGTCCACCCGCGGGGATTCGGTTTCGTGTCCGCAGCGGGTCAGGACGACGTGTACGTCGCGCCCGACGGGATCGGCGGCGCGCTGCATGGCGATCGGGTGAAGGTCGCCGTCATCGGTCGATCGAGTCGCGGCGTCGAAGGGCGGATCGAGGACATCGTTGCCCGACGCAATCCCCGGGTTGCGGGCGTATTGAAGAAGCGCGGCAAGAGCATGTGGCTCGAACCCGACGACACGCGCGTGCGGGGACCTGTCGTAGTCACGGCGGGCGAACGGCTCGGTCGCGACGGCGACGCCGCTGTCGTCTGCATCACGCGGTTTCCCGAGCTCGCGAACGAGAACGCCGAGGGGGAGCTCATCGCGGTTCTCGGCGTGCCAGGGGATCCGAATGCCGAGGTCGCCAAGATCCTGGTCCGCGAACAGATCGAGGAGGAGCACCCCGAAGGCGCCGTCCAGGAAGCGGAAGCGATGGCGCAGAAGCTCCAGCGCTCCAATCTCGAAGGTCGGGAAGATCTCCGGGACATTCCGCTTCCCACCATCGATCCGGAAGATGCCCGGGATCACGATGACGCGGTCTGGGTGGAACGGGTCGGCGAAGGCTATCGGATCTACATCGCCATCGCGGACGTGAGCGAATACGTCCAGCCGGGATCCGCCTTGGATGCCGAGGCGCGCTCCCGGGGCTGCACGATCTACTTGCCCGATCGCGCCATTCCGATGCTGCCCGCGGCGCTCGCGGCGGACCTCTGCTCGCTGATGCCCGAGGCGGAGCGGCTGTGTCTGTGCGTGATCGCCGAGCTCGACAAACACGCCGACGTGAAAAGCTTCGAGATCGTCGAGGGCGTGATGCGCTCGGCAGCGATGTTGACCTACGGCGGAGTTGCCCGAGCCCTCGGCTACACGGAAAACCCGCCCCGGAGTGCCCAGGCCGAGGCGATGAAGAAGGGCCTGCGCGCCGTCGACGAAGTCTCGCGCAAGCTCCGCAAGAAGCGCATGCGACGCGGCGCGCTCAATCTCGACTTGCCCGAAGCCAAGCTCACGCTCGATCCGGCGACCGGCGTGCCCATCGACGTGACGAGGCGCGCGCAGGATCCCGGCGTGAAGCGCGCGTATCAGATGGTCGAAGAGCTCATGCTCCTGGCCAACGAGCTCGTCGCCGAATGGCTCAGCAAGCGGCGCTGCCCCGCCATTTACCGAGTGCACGGCAAGCCCGATCAGGAAAAGCTCGAGCGCCTGGGCAACGTGGCCGAGCATCTCGGAGTGGGCTTCGATCTAGGGGAAATGCTCGAACCAAAGGGCGTGGCCCACTGGCTCCAGCAGATCTCCGAGCATCCCAAGCGCCACGTGATGGAGATGCTCCTGCTCCGCTCCCTGAAGCAGGCGGCCTACGACATCGTGAACATCGGCCATTTTGGTCTGGCGTCGGACGCGTACCTCCACTTCACCTCGCCCATCCGCCGCTATCCCGACCTCGTGGTGCACCGCATGGTGAAGCACATCCTGCGGGGCGGAAAGCCCGATACGACCCCCGCCGCGGTGGAGGACTTGCGCGCATCGGCAACGGCCGCGAGCACCCGGGAGCGCTCGGCGATGGAAGTCGAGCGCGAAGTCGTCGATCTCTATCGCGCGCTCCTCATGCGCGACAAGATCGGTGAAGTGCTCGAGGGAAGCGTCACTGCGCTCGTCGGAAGCGGGCTCTACGTCGCCCTCGATCATCCCTTCGTGGACGTGCTGGTGCGTTTCGAGGCGCTGGGTCCCGACCGCTATGAAGCCGACGAGGACGCGCTCAGTGTGACCGGCGTTCGTTCGGGAGATCGCATCGAGCTCGGCGATCGCATCGTCGTGGAAATCGAAGACGTCGCGATCCTGCGACGCGCGGTCTTCGCCCGGCGCATTCCCCCCGACCGCGCGTTTTCCGAAGGCGCGAAGAAACGCGGCAAAGCAAAGAAACAAGAGAAACGTCGCGGCGAAGAGCGGCCTCGGAAGAAGACCAAAGGAAAGCGCCGGCGTTGATCGGGCTGCCAACGAGTGAGCGGCTCGAGTTCCGTTTCTGGCAACCGACCGATTTCGACTTGGCACTCTCCCTCTGGGGCGATCCCGAGGTCACCCGCTTCATCGACGCCCGCGGCAAGCTTTCGCCCAGCGACGTGCGGGACAAACTCGCTCAGGAGCTTGCGTCCCAGACCTCGCATAACGTCTCGTATTTCCCTGTGTTTTTGCGGGCGACCGGAGACCCAGTGGGGTGTGCGGGTCTTCGACCTCGGGATCTCGAGGGGAAGATCTACGAGCTCGGCTTTCACGTGCTGTGGCGCCACTGGGGACAGGGCTTTGCGACCGAAGCTGCGACGGCGGCGATCGAGTTTGCGTTCGACGAGCTTCACGCGCGCCAGCTCTTCGCCGGCCATCATCCGGAAAACCGCGCATCCCGGGCGGTGCTCGACAAGCTCGGGTTTCGTCGAATCGGGGAAGAGCTGTATCCGCCGACGGGCCTCTTGCACCCGTCGTACGAGCTCACACGCCCGTGATGCGATCGACGCCCATGAATGCACGCAGCGGCTCTGGTACGATCACGCTTCCGTCCGCCTGCTGATACTGTTCGAGGATCGCGACCAGAGTGCGACCGATCGCGAGACCCGATCCGTTCAGAGTGTGCACGAGGCGAGCCTTGGCCTTGGGCTCGGGGCGATAGCGGATCTTTGCGCGACGCGCCTGGTAGTCGCTGAAGCAGGAGCAGCTCGAGATCTCGCGGTAGGTTTCCTGCCCCGGAAGCCAGACTTCGATGTCGTAGGTCTTGGTGGAACCGAATCCGAGGTCACCGGCGCAGAGCTCGACGACGCGATGATGCAGTCCGAGACGCTCGAGTACCTTCGCTGCGTGTCCGGTGAGAAGCTCGAGCTCTGCCAGGCTGCTCTCCGGCGTCGTGAAGCGAACCAGCTCGACCTTGTCGAATTGGTGCTGCCGGATGAGCCCCCGCACGTCCTTGCCGTGGGAACCGGCTTCGCTGCGAAAACAGGCTGTATATGCCGCATAAGCGCGGGGCAGCGAGGCCCCTTCGAGGATCTCGTCGGCATGGAGATTCGTGACGGGAACCTCGGCGGTCGGAATCAAATAGAGGGCATTGGGATCTTCCGGATCCGAGCGATGGGTCTTGAACAGATCCTGCTCGAACTTCGGGAGCTGGCCGGTGCCGAACAGCGCTTCGGCTTTCACGAGAAACGGCGGATACACCTCGAGATAGCCGTGCTCGCGAGTGTGGAGATCGAGCATGAACGCGATGAGCGCACGCTCGAGGCGTGCACCGAGCCCCCAGAGCACACTGAAGCGCGCGCCGGAAAGCTTCGCCGCCCGTTCGAAATCCAGGATGCCGAGACCTTCCCCGATTTCCCAGTGGGGCTTGGGCGAGAATGAGTAGGTCGGCTTGTCTCCCCAGCTGCGACGGACTGGATTGTCCGCTTCGCCCGTGCCATCGGGAACGGAAGGGTGCGGCACGTTGGGAACGGCTTCCAAGATCCCGGAGACCTCGCGTTCCACGACGGAGAGCTTTTCTTCCAGCGCCTTGATCTCGGCGCCGAGGGCCTTGAGCTCCTCACGACGTGCTTGAAACGCGGCCTTGTCGGTCTTCGCGAGCTCACTCATCTGCTCGTTCGCAGCGTTCCGCTTCGCCTGCAGGGCCTCCGTCTCACGGATCAGCTCCCGGCGGCGCGCGAAAGAACCCGATGCAGCATCGAGCAGCGCCGCGTCTCCGGCGGACCTACGCCCGAGCTGTTTTTGTGCTTCTTCGAGGTGATCGGCGACCCAGCGACCGTCCAACATGGTGGGGCGCTCTTAGCGCTGTCGTCGCCGGCTGACCAGAAGCCCGAGCGCACCGGCAGCGAGGAGCCAAAGATCGCGGTGGGGATTGGGCGCCGTTCGGCAGCCGCATCCGCCGTCGTCGGAGCTCGAATCCTTGGCTCCCGAGCCGCTCGTTCCACCCGAGCTCGAGCCGCCCGTGGACGAGCCGCCCGTCGAGGAGCCGCCGGTGGACGAACCGCCCGTCGAGGAACCTGCCGTGCCGCCGCCACCCCCGCTTCCTCGGGTGCTCGACCCGTACTCGTACGCACCAATGTCGATGGCGCCAACGGTGCCTCGCGCGATGGCTTGGCCCGGCGCGATCGCGGCGTGAAGTGGCGGCTCGAAGCCGGGCGGAAAAAGTGGGGAAGGAAAGTCGTAGCCGGGTGGACCGGACAGACTCGACGCTCCTTGATCGACCAAGGGGCTTGTCGCCAAGGCGTGCACGTCGAGTGACGCAAAATCCACGAAGCCCGGGTCGTCTCCAGTGATGGTACCGGTCCAGTCACTCGGCTCGTTCGTCGAACCGGTCTTCACCCAGTTGTTGCTACCCGCGAAGAGCGCGCTGCCGGTGGTCCAGTTGGCCTCCACGGTGCGCACCAAGTTGACTCCCCCCGCCCCATCTACCGTGAAGACGTTGTTGTGGGCTTCGACGCTCTCGAGGCCGTCGAACAGGCGAAATACCGCGCTTCCGCCGCTTTTTACCACCACCGTGTTGTTGACGAAGCGCAAGCGTCCCCTCGTTTCTCCTGTCCCATCGCCGCCAAACCTGAGGACGAACGTGGATGCGTCCTTGACGAGGACGTTCCCGACAACGTCGGAATCCTCCCGCGCGAGGGTCGGGTCCTGGCCATCCGGGCCGTTGATCTCGAGCTCGTGGTACATCGCCCCCTGGATCCAGTTGTAATAGATCTCGTTTCGCTCGGCGCGCGTCTTGACGCTGTCGCCACCGGTCGCGTCGTGCACGTAGCAATGCTGCATGCGGAAAACGGATCCGGGGTGGGCCGTCTCGTCGGTTGCCATGTAGATTTGGTGGTTGCCGGTACCTTCTCCGCAGCCATAGATCTCCACGTATTCGAGGAGCAAGGATCCCGAGTCCGCGTCCGCACCGAGCAGCCCGTGCTTGGGGCAATCGTGAATCACCGAGTCGCGGACCTCGATGTCATCCGCGTGGTGATAAAAGCAGCGAAACGAGCCTCCCGTGAGGTCGAGTCCCTCGAACACGTAGTGGTCCCCCTGCACTTCGATGGTGTTGGTGGCACCGCTCACGATGGGGCGCTTTCCATTCACGGGCACTCCACGGATCGTGATCTTCTGAGCCGCGCTTCCGGGTCGATCGAAGATCACGCCACCTGGGTAGGTCGCGTCCCCATCCAGCTCGACAACGTCGCCGGGATTCAGGAGGCTTACAACGTCGTCCAAGGTCTTGTACTGCTTGCTCGGCCCCACCGGATAGGTCGTCGCTGCTGCGGATCCCGCCCAGCACACGCCGACCGCGACAACCCCGAACAAGAGACTGCGTCCCATGAGCACGAGGGTACACGACTTGGTATCCTTTCGGGATGCGCGGGACACTCACTTGGGCGGCAGCTTTGATCTTCGCGATTTCGTGCGGAGGTGGTGATGACACCGCATCCAACAGCGGGGGCGCTGGAGGCGCCGGGGGTTCGGGCACGGGCGCATCGAGTGGAACCGGCGCGTCGTCGGGCAGCGGTGGCATCTCGATCGATTCCGGAACGGGAGGCGCTTCCGGAGGAGGAGGAGGCACGTCCTGCGATCCGCCGGACATGCTCGTGATCCTCGATCGCACGATGAGCATGCATCGCCAGCCGAACGGACAGCCTGCGACGATCCAGAATCCGGAAACCAGCAAGTGGTGGATCGCAGTCACCGCAATCGAAGCGCTCTCCGCCAAGCTCGATACCTCGTTGCGCTTCGGGCTCGAGCTCTTCCCCCGGGACCCCGGCGGCGCCGTGTGCGTGACCCTCGAGCAGCGGATCAACGGCATCACCGCCACCAATCCGCCCTGCGAGGCCGGCGAGGTGGTGGTTCCTCCGAAGCTCAATGCAAGCGTCGACGTGGCCGCTGCGATCGATCCGCTGACCAGCGTGCTTTGTACCTCGACCCCGATCGGTCAGGCCCTGGTCACGGCAACCAGCGAGCTTTCCAGCATTCAGGTCCCGGGCCGCGATCAGTACGGCATCTTGATCAGCGACGGCCAGGACACCTGTGACGACGCTCTCGTGCTCTCGTCGGCTCAGGCGCTCGCGAAAAATGGCGTGAAGCTCTTCGTGATCGGCTTCGACGCGGCGGCGGGAACCGGGGTCAGCAAAACCCAACTCAATCAGCTCGCCTGCGCGGGCCAGACCGCCAAGAACTTCCCGGCACCGTGCACCGACGATGGTCAGGGAAACTTCACTGCGACGGCGCCCGACGGCGAGGTCCTGTATCTGCTGGCCGACGACAGCGCCTCACTCACGAGCGCGCTCTCGAGCCTCGTGAGCGGCGTCTGCTGCGGCTGCGTGGTGCGCTAGCGTTTCTTCGCGAGCCAATGGCCGTCGATGCTGAGCTTTCCGGGCCCGGCCAGAAGAACCGCCAGCGCAGCGATCGCGTAGGTGATCGCGAGCTCCTTCTTCGCGAAAGGATCGGCCGCGTGGATGTGCACGGCAGCGACGACCATCGTGGTCATGACGAAGAATGCCGCCGGGCGAGCGAAGAGCCCGATGGCGATGAGCAACCCACCGAGGAATTCACTGAGCGCCGCTGCGGGCCCGAGCACCCACGGAACGGGCATGCCCCGAGCCGCGACGCCGTCCACGAAGTTGCCGAGCGCGGTCATCTTCCCGAGGCCGTGGTTCAGAGCCAGCATCAGCCCAAAGCCGAGGCGGACGACGGCGATCCCGAGATCGAGAGCTCGAGGTGAGCTCGTGGCGAGGGATTTGACGAGGGACATCCGGGGTTTTTAGCGCCTTCGGGTCCAGCCGGTACCCTCGTTCTTGACCTCCCCGGAGCTTCCGCTAGGGTCCGCCCTCCCAAAGGAACCCTCATGGCGCGTGTGACTGTCGAAGACTGCTTGGAGCAAGAAGAGAACCGCTTTGCGCTCGTCGTGCTGGCCTCGACCCGCACCCGCGCTCTGATGAAGAACGCGCCGCAGCTCGTCAACGCCAAGAACAAGTGCGCGGTGATCGCCCTTCGCGAGATCGCTGCCGGCAAGGTTCGTTGGCACCGCGCCAGCGACGAAGTCATCTACGAGTACATCGAAGAAGTCGCCGCTTTCGACCGCCACTGAGTCACGACGAGGCGGGATGGCACGCCGTCCGCCAGTCGACGACACGGACGCCGTTCGCGACGCGGGAGCTTCTGCGCACTACGAGGACGCTGAGTACTACGCTTTCGCGTACCGCCAGCGGAAACGCGACGTACGCTACTACACCGAGCTGGCGACGCGGACGAAGGGACCCGTTCTCGAGTACGGCGTCGGGGAAGGTCGGATCGCTTTGCCCATCGCTCGATCCGGAATCGAGGTCGTGGGCGTCGACGCTGCCCAACCGATGTTGCTCGGTTTCGAGGATCGCCTGACGCGGGAGCCGTTGGCGGTGAAAGAGCGAGTCACTCTCGTGCATGGCGACATGCGCACGGTCGATGTCGGTCGGAAATTTCCCCTCGTCATCGCACCGTTCAACACGGTGCTTCACCTCTACGAACGCGCCGATGTCGAAGCGTTTTTCGCGCGAGTTCGAGCCCACCTCCGCCCCAACGGTCGCTTCGTGTTCGACTTCTCCCTGCCCTCGCCCGACGACCTGGGGAGGGATCCCAATCGGCGCTACAAGACCCCCCGCTTTCGTCATCCGAGCGCCAGGAAGGTCGTGCGTTACTCGGAGCGATTCGAGTACCACCCGATGCGCCAGCTGCTCTTGGTCTGGATGGAATTCGAACCCCTCGACGGGAGTGAGGGGTGGGTCGTGCCGCTCTCCCATCGTCAGTTTTTTCCCTTGGAAATGGAGGCCCTGCTGGCGTACGCCGGATTTTCCGACATCCGGTTTTCTGGCGACTTCAGCGGAGAGCCGGCCGATTCCGAGACCGACTCCTTGGTCGCGGAATGCCGCCGCTGAGCCGTTGCGCGCTCACCGAGCGGTTCTTACCTTGAGGGGTCGATATGCCTGCCAATTTCTACGAAGTTCTGGGCGTCGAGCGCACCGCGACCGAGGCCGACATCAAGAAGGCTTACCGAAAGCTGGCGGCGAAGCTCCATCCCGACAAGAACCCCGACGACAAGAAGGCAGAGAGCAAGTTCAAGTCGGTGAACAGCGCCTATCAGGTGCTTTCCGATGCCAAAAAGCGGGCGCTCTACGACGAGTTCGGCGAAGAGGGCTTGCGGGACGGCTTCGATCCCAACGCGGCGCGCGCCTACCGTCGCGGCGGGGGCGGTCGCGTCCGCACCAACGGCGGCAATGTCTCCTTCGAGGAGGTCTTTGGGGACGCGGGATCGGGCATCGGGGATTTCTTCGGTGACCTCTTCGGCAATCGCGCCCGCGGACGCCGTTCGCCACAAAAGGGCTCGGACGTAGCCAGCGTCATCACGGTGGATTTCAAGAGCGCGATCCTCGGCTCCACCCTGCAAATGAGATTCCAGGATGGTGGCGAGACGGTCACCGTTCGGATCCCTCCCGGAGCCGACGACGGCGACAAGGTTCGGGTGAAAGGCCATGGCGCACCGGGCATGCTGGGCGGTCCTCCGGGCGATCTCCTCCTGACCATTCGCGTCACGCCGCACCCGCACTTCGAGCGCGAAGGCCTCGACCTCTATCTCAACGTCCCGATCACGATCGGCGAGGCCTACCGAGGCGCCAAAGCTCGCGTTCCAACGCCGTACTCCACGGTCACCCTCACCGTTCCCCAGCACGCCCAGAGCGGGCAGGTGGTTCGCCTGGCCGGAAAAGGCGTGAAACGTGGGCAGAAACAAGGGGATCTCTACGTCCGCTTCCAGGTGAAGCTGCCAACGGTCGACTCGCCGGAGATCGAGCAAGCGGTGGACTTGCTCGACAAAACGACCGACGGGGATGTGCGGGCGGGACTCGAGCTCTGAGCTCTTCCCGCTCGGCGACAAGACGGCGCTCGGCGCGGGCGTGCTAGCTTCCCCAGCGCTTCAGCCATGCGCATCTTGTCCGGAATTCAGCCGAGCGGCGCGCTCCATCTCGGCAACTACTTCGGCGCGATCCAGCAGCACGTCGAGCTCCAAGACTCGGCGGGCGGAGCCGATCACGCGTTCTACTTCATTGCGAACTACCACTCGCTGACGAGCTTGCAGGACGCTGCGCGCCTCCGCGCGCTCACACGCGATGTGGCCATCGACTACCTCACGCTCGGGCTCGATCCAAAGAAGGCGACCTTCTATCGCCAGAGCAACGTCCCCGAAGTGACGGAGCTCACGTGGCTCCTTTCGTGTGTCGTCGGCAAGGGGCTACTCGAGCGCGCCACCAGCTACAAAGACAAGATCGCCAAAGGGCTCGAGGCCTCGATGGGGCTGTTCAACTATCCGGTGCTCATGGCGGCCGACATCCTCATTTGTCGAAGCACGCTGGTGCCGGTCGGAAAAGACCAGCAACAGCACGTCGAGATGGCCCAGGACATGGCCGGGAGCTTCAACGCCGCGTTCGGGCGGGAAGTGTTCGTCCGACCCGAATGGCGCTTTTCCGCCGGTGCGAAGGTGCCCGGTATCGACGGCGAGAAGATGAGCAAAAGCTACGACAACACGATCCCGATCTTCTTGCCCGACGACATGACCAACAAGCAGGCTTGGAAAAAGTACTTTGCGTCGATCAAGACCGACAGCAAGGGCGTCGAGGATCCCAAAGATCCGAGCGATACCCTGATGACGCTCTATCGTTTGCTCGCACCCGCGAAGGCGGCGGAGTTCGAGCCGCTCTACGTGAAGGGCGGAGTCGGATACGGCGAGCTGAAGAAACGCCTGCAAGACGCCTACAACGAAACCTTCGGCCCCCTCCGGGACAAGAGGCGCGAAATCGCAGCCGACGAAACCTTCGTCGAAGGCGTCCTCGTCGAGGGAGCGAAGCGCGCCCGCGCCGTGGCGCGCGAAGTGATGGCCGAAGCCCGCGACGCCTGCGGAATCGCAACCGCACGACAAACCCACGGCTGAATCACGGCCGTGGAGCGCTGGCGGAAGCAGCCGGTCTCTTCGTTTGGATGCCGCGCGATGAGCTCGCAGCAGCCTCCCAGCTCTCCGAGCTCGAGCTCGCCGCACGTCGAGTTGACGGTATTTTCTTTTTGACTACTATTAGAAATACCATGGCGCACGTCAAAACAGCGATTGCAGTGCCCGCGGACGTGCTCGCCGACATCGATCGAGCGGCCCGCGCTCTGGGTGAGTCGAGGAGCAAGTACATCACTCGCGTGCTCCGAGCAGCCGTGCGTGCCAAGAGGGACGCCGAGATTACACACCGCCTGAACCAGCTCTTCGGCCCAGATGGCGCGCTCACGACCGAGACTGCGGATACGTCCTTCCTCGACCAGGTTGGGACGAGCTGGTCGGACGAGCGCTGGTAATGCGGCAGGGGGAAGTCTTTTGGTTCCGCTTCGGAGGGGAGGGCTCGGAGCCGGCGGGCCGCAGACCCGCGCTGGTCGTCCAGGACGATCGGCTGAACATCAGCGCGATCAATACGACGGTCGTTGCTGCGATTACCTCCAACCTCCGCCTGGCAGCGATGCCGGGCAACGTGCGGCTACGAAAAGGTGAGGCCAACCTGCCGCGGGCAAGCGTCGTGAACGTGACCCAGGTCCGCACGATCGATCGATCCCGGCTCGGAAAACCCTTGGGCGCGCTCAGCGCCGACCGAACGAGTGAAGTCCTTCGAGGCCTCGCTCTGGTTTTGGGAATCGACCGTCTCGTCGACCTCGGCTAGCGGAGAAGGGATTCGTAGTCCCGAGCAAGCGCCGAAGGCGCTACGTACACTCGCCCGAGATCCAGTCTCCATTGCACTCGACGACCATCCAGCCGGAGCCGGCGTCCGTGGCGCATGGGTAGCCGCAGAACTTCGGATCGTAACCGAGCCCAGGATCTTCGGGCACGGGACCAAAGCACATTCCCGTCGGTGCTGTAGCGGGGCACGGCAATGGTTGCTCCGGGTATCCGCCCATGCAGCGCCAGTACCCGGCCTCGCAGCGCACACGCTCCGGCGCGTAGCATTCGTCGTACGGCTTATCGCAGGTGCCTCCGTATGTGACGGCCCACACGCCAGATCCGCATGTCAGCGTGAAGGGTACTTGCCCGCTGGTGCACGACACCATTGCCGTACAGCTCGCACCAAACCCGGTGCAGGGTTTGCCAGACGCAACGCTCGACGAGCACGCCTCGAGCGGCGCATCAGCGCCAACCTCGCTACCGGAATCGCTGCCGGAATCGCTACCCGGTTGAGCGTTTTCGGACGCGCCTTTGTCCCCGACTCCGCAGGCACCAGCGGCGGCAATGCCCATCACCGCGACGGTCGTCACTAAGGACCTGCGTGGTCGACGACGGGTCACGTGAGAGAAGCGTAGCACGTCCGCGAGTCTTCGCTCACCGATTGTACCCCGACGTTCCGCGATTCCGTCGCCGAAGGCGGCGAAGGGATTCGTAGTCCCAAGCGTTCTAACGGGAAATTGGGCCATTGTCTCCGGTCTTGGCAAGAGCCGAGACGATGGCCCGCGTGGCAGAAGCGCCTCTCGTTCGCCTCGAGCGCCACTGGCTCCACCCACTGTGCGCCGGGCTCGCGCTTGCAATTCCGCTTCTCGTGACGGTGATGCGTGCGAGCGCCTTCACCCAGTGGCGGGACGACCTGCCGGTCGTGCGCGCGCTCGGCCTGGTTCCGGGTCGGCGGCGAGAGACTCGTCTCGAGCGTGCTGATGCAGCCGATCACCGGCCGAAAGAGATCAGGCAAGTTTCCCAAGACGAAGCATCTCTTCGAGCTGACGGAGCTTTTCGGGTGACAGGACTCCCACGCGCCCGATCAAGTCGCCCTCGCCGAGCGAGACCAGCCAATTGCAGAGAATGCGGTCTGAACGAAAGACAGCGACTCGCAGGACGCCCTGCTCCGAGAGCCCTTCGTCAGGCCCGACCTTCAGCTCGATCGCAATGTCTTGGATTTCCGTGGTCGCGGGTGGGACGACAATCATGGCCTGAAGCTCGCGCGCTCCGTCTGCTGACAAGATGACGACCGGGCGGTCTGGGTCGAGGCGGGCCCACCACACCTCGCCACGCTGTGTCCGGTTCGCCATGCCGAGGCGAGTGTATCAGGCCTGTTTGGACGGATACGCGGCCCAGGGGGTCGGCTGTTCCGAATCGCGCTGTCGGCACAGGCGCGCTCGGAAGCGAGCGTTGCCGGTGCCCGATCTGACGTGGGTGCCTGCGTCAGGCCCCGGCGACCGGGTAGGCGATGCGCCGGAGATCTTTTTCGAGCTCCGCTCGGAACGACTCCAATTCCGCGCCGGTCACACCCGCCGGAAGCACCGCGTCCGGGCCGACTCGAATCTGGGACACCACCCAGGCGAGCGTGGCTGCGTCGGCGCCTCCATCTTTCTTCGCCGCATCGGAAAGGGCGGAGTCGAGGTCGATGCCAGAGCGCAACAGAAACATGAGGTCCACCAGGTCTCGCGGTTCGCCGCGGCTCAACACCGTGCAGAGCTTATTGGCAGAGATCTCTTCCAGTGTGTCGACGACGATTCGACCAAAGCGTTTCTTCTCTCTGGCTTGGGGCGCGCGATCGATCACGAGGTCGACGATGGTCGTTTCGGAGGGGCGTTCGACGATCAGCCGACGGAACTCGCGGAAGTCCTGGAGTTTGGAGGTGGTTGCGCCGACAGCTTGCGAAGCGTCCACCAGAGCGTGTTCGGCGCGATCGATATCGGCGCCGGGCAGGGCGAAAAAATCGAGTCGCTTCGTTTCTCGATGTCGCCGACAAAACCCTGCCAGCGCTGCGCCGCCGGTCAAAAGAATCCCGACTCGCGCTCGATGTTTTGATCGCGACGACTTCCGGGAGAGCGCATTGAGTTTCGAGCACTTGCCTGACTGATGCCCCTGATCGAAGCGCCGCGCAAGTCGACGATCACCTCCACATTTCCGCTCGGACAGTGGACGCGTGACCAAAATTCGCGTTTCCAGTAGCTTCGTCGCCATGAAAATCACTCGACCCATCGGCAGTGCGTCTTCGGCGTTCGTTCATTGCTTGGTAGCGACCTGTTGTTTCGCGATCGGTTGCAGCAAGAAAGACACTGGCACGCAAGCGGCGGCGTCCGGGAGCGCGACGACAGCAGCGACTCCAGCCGCATGCCCGGCCGGTCAGCTCGCCATGGAGGGACCCGGCATCTGCGTTCAGGCTGCAGCTGGATACGTGAAGCCGCTCGACATGTCGAACTCGAAGAACAAGGACGGCGGCAACCTCAACGTCAGCTACTCGGCCGATGGCACGGTGGGGGGCAAGTTCGTGGCAACGTTCACCGTTACCTACAATGCTCCTCTGGCTTCGCCACCGAGCTGGAAGTATCTCGAGGATGACGCTGCCAACTATTGCGACACGAAGCCCACGCTCGAGGACATCGCCGGCGGCAAGGGAAAGTATTTCCAGTGCATGAGCAAGAAGCTGGAAGGGCACAGTTATGCAAAGTCGAAAATTATCACGCAGAAGAACGTGATCGACTGCTCCAGCCAGTCCGAGAAGAAGCCCGAGGTCGACACGGTCTGCAAATCGCTCACGCAGCTCTGAGCCCTGGCGGGCGACGCTCAAGTCGTCTTCTGTGGACGCGTCAGCCTTCAACTCGACGGAGCGAGTCCGCAAGGTCTCGCCCGTGCAGAGAGCAAGCGGGGCGCCGAGCAATACGAGCGACAGCTTCGCCAATCGAGGCGCCGGGAATCGAACCCACCATCGTTGTCGGCCGGCCGTTTTCAGTACTACGCCGTGGTAATCCCGGCTCGAAACAGGGAGACCTCTACGTGCGTTGCGGGTGAAGTCTGGTGCGCCGCCTAGCGATGGCGGAGGAGGAGGGATTCGAACCCCCGGTGGGTTGCCCCACGGCTGATTTCAAATCAGCTGCCTTAGACCACTCGGCCACTCCTCCCGTAGTCATTCGGAAACCTTCATCGAGGGCGCGCTGCCGGTTGCTTGCCGAGGTAAGCGCGAAGCCTTCGTCAGCGTCCATGACCGACGTGCGTGCAAGCATTCCTTGAGCAAGAACTGCTCTCCTTGGTCATTCAATACGTAGAGCCAGTCGTAGGCGTCAGGGTTGGTCTTCTTGACGACGTATCCATTGCCATTCGAATGGATCCGCCGGAGGTCGACTTGCCTGCGGCGCGAGCTAGTGAATCGGACCTGAACCCGCTTGAGACCTTCGTCACAGTCGAGGATCAGGTCGTACGCTGCAGACTCCGTGATCGGCAAAGCAACGTCATGCCCCAGCCTGGTGAACGTTGCGATCGCCTGAGCGACCGCGATGTCTCCTTTTCGCTGAGTGCTCCGCACGCTCGCAGGTTAAGCGGTAGCCCATACCGTCGTCAAGGCTGGGATCGCCCTTCGCGGTGGCCGACACGACGGAGTACACCCAGACGCCTCGAGTGACCTTCGGCAACGGGAAGTTCCTCGTCGCGTGGCACGACAATCGAACGGGGCAGCCGGAGCTTCGCGCGCGCTTCGTGAGCTTTGACGGGAGCGGGCCGGATCACTCGAGCAACCCGCCGACATCGACCCGCCCCCGCTTCCTCTTCTGGAGGCGGGATTCGAGCGCCGTCACGAAGGGCTGGTCCCATTCCATCGCGCGCAGGTCGGTGAGCACGCTTCCCGCGCTCTGGCGATCGCCCAGGGCAGCGCAGACCAGCGCGTGCTCCTTCGTGCGCTCGCCGAGAACCGCGAGGGTTGCGCGGTCGGGATGCTCGGGAGCGCGGGCGGCTTCGAGGACCCGTTCGAAGGGGCCGTGGCTCTTTTTCAGGCCGAGGGCGCGATCGGAGCGACCGACACCCTGGGGCTCGAAGCGAAGCCAGAAGGGCTTGGGAACCAGATGATCGAGCAGGCGGCGATCCCAGGTGGGATCGAGCTCGACGTAGAGCGGACGTTGGTCCGCGAGAGTCGACAGGGACAGCTCGCTCGGGGCGCCGGACACTGCCACGTCTCGGATCAGCGGCGCGAGCGTTGGCTCGAGAGCGAGGAGGCGCGTGGCGACCGAACCGCGATCGAGAAGCGGGAGCGGCACGATCACGAGGTCGGGGCGCTCACCGCGGGCGGAGCGCGCGGCCCAGAGACGCCACGCAACGGCCTGAGAGCGGACCAGGACCAGGCTGCGGGGCGGCAGGCTCGCCAGGGCTTCGTCGGTCCACACCTCCGCCGCGTTTTGCGTACGGCGATCGGCGGGATACGAGGAGTCCTCGCCGGTCACCAGCACGAGGGTGAAGTCGAAGGCGACCAGCAGCGCGGCTGCGTAGCGCGCCATGGGAAGGTCCGCGCGTCGCAAGCCGAGGGCGACGGTTTGAATGCCGAGGCCAGCGGCGCACGCGAGCATCGCGACCGCGAGCAGGCGCAGCGCGGTCAAGGGATCGGCTGCCAAAAGTCCCGATCGGCTCGCGGGGAAGATCGCGTCGCACAGAACGATGACCGCGCCGGGGATCACGAGCCAACGCGTGCGAAGCCGAATCAACCCCCAGATCGCACCGGCGAAGGCCAGGAGCGTGGCGATGAGCCCCACCTCCCGAAACCAGGTCGTGAGAATTCCGGCGCGTTCGGCCACGGTATCGAGGGGCGCGAGCCCTGTCGACGAGAGGTTGTAGCCGAGGTGCACCCACGCGCGACGCGCGAAGGGGCGCGCAAAGATGGGGACGAGGCAGAACGCCGCGCACACGACGGCGCCTCCGAGAGCGAGGACGAGACTTCGCCGGGCAGGGAGCTCCCCCAACGTGAGAACTTGAGCAGCGAGGGCGACAACGAGAGCCGCGCCCGCTGCGTGACTCTCGAGGGTCGTGAGAGCGACGAACGCGCCGAAGCCGAGCCAGACGCGCGCGTCTTCGCAGTCCGCGCTCGGGCGAAGCAAGAGCGCGATCATCACGAGCACCGCTGCGAGCGTCGAACCGCCGGCGATGGTGCCCTCGAGCTGCCACGTGGGCGCGAGGGTGGTCGTGAGCGCCGCGGCCAGGGCCAGAGCGGGCGTGAGACGAGGAGTCCACGCGTTCTCGTCCAGCCAACGGAGCGCCATTGCGTACACGAGCCGGGACCCAAGGGCGAGCACCACGGCACTGGCGAGAGCAGCACGGAGCAATCGCCCCCCGATGGGGAACAGGGCAAAGAGCTCCGTCAAGACACTGGAGACAAGACCTTCGCCGCCGACGGGAACGAGGCCGAGGGCGCGCACGATCGGGAGATCGTCACGCCATTGGGTGAAGGCGCTCGCTCGCGTCACCGTGACGAGAAGCGGAATTGCGAGGGCGAGCCCCGCGCACAGCGGGTGAAGCCAGTGGCGCTCGAGGCGAACGAACGGCGGTTGCGCCACGCGGGCCATCGTCTTGGCTTTTGCCAAAATGGGGACAACGGCCCAATTTCGCGCGAAAACGCCCCTCGCATTGCAGGGAGCGGCGGGCTATTTGTGCTCTCCCGACCCAAGGAGAAGCCCGTGGCCCGCTTCATCGACGAGCTGAAACGAACCCATCACCTGAGTGCCCTGCGAGCCGCCAACATCGGCGAGGAGGTCGTGCTGTTCGGTTGGGTCGATAACCGCCGGGATCACGGCCAGCTCGTCTTCGTGGATCTGCGCGACCGCGAGGGGCTGACCCAGATCGTGTTCGATCCGGACGCCTCGAAAGACGCCCACGCGCTGGCCGAGCAGGTCCGGGGCGAGTGGGTGATCGGCATTCGCGGAAAGGTGCGATCTCGCGGCGAGCACTGGAGCAACAAGGAGAACAAGAAGGTCTCCGCCGCCAACCCCAACTTGCCCACGGGCGAAATCGAGGTCCTGGTGGAAGAGGCGACCATCTTCAATAAGAGCGAGACGCCACCTTTCGAGATCACGGACGTGAGCGAAACCCGGGAAGAGATCCGGCTCGAGCATCGCTATCTGGATCTCCGCCGGCGGCCACTGCAGCGGGCGCTTCGCATGCGTCACGTGATGAACCACGCGGCGCGAAACTACCTCGCCGGAGCGGGTTGCCTCGAGATCGAGACGCCGTTCTTGGTGAAGTACACCCCCGGCGGCGCGCGAAACTTCCTGGTCCCGTCCCGGCTGAACGCGGGAAAGTTCTACGCCCTCGCGGAGAGCCCCCAGCTGTTCAAGCAGCTGTTCATGGTTGCTGGCTACGACCGCTACTTCCAGATCGTGCGCTGCTTTCGCGACGAGGATCTGCGACTCGATCGCCAGCCGGAGTTCACGCAGATCGACATCGAGATGAGCTTCGTCAATCAGGACGACGTGTTCGCGCTGGTCGAGGGCTTGATCTTCGCCGTGTGGGACGCCGCCCTGGGCATGAACCTTCGCGAGCTCTATCCCGGACGGGCACTTTCCTCGGATGAAGTTCGAGGATTCGATGCGGGACTACGGCAACGACAAGCCCGACGTGCGCTTCGACATGAAGCACTTCGACGTGACCGATCTCTGCATCGAGGAGGACGGCGGCGGCGTGCCGTTTTTCCAGCCGATCGCCGAGAAGTTCAAGAACGGCACCTATCGGCGTGACCTCCCGGCCGAGATCGTCAAAGCGATGGTCGTCCCGGCCAACGCGGGACTGTCACGAACGGAAGCCGACAAGCTCGAAGCGATCGCCAAAGGCATGGGCGCCGCGGGCCTGGCGCGAGCGAAGGTCGCCGCGGACGGCACATGGACCCAGTCGCCGTTCGCCAAGACCATGAGCCCCGCCCTGCGCGACGCCATCAACCAGCGCACGGGCGCCAAGGAGGGAGACCTCCTCTTGTTCCAGTTCGGAAAAGCGTCCCTGGTGCACACCGTGCTGGCGAACCTGCGGGTGCACCTCGCCAAGAAGCTCGAGCTGATCCCCGAGGTGGGCCACGGCGGACACTGGAAGTTCCTCTGGGTCGTCGATCCGCCGCTGTTCGAGTACGACGACGAGCACGAGCGCTGGGCGGCGGCTCATCACGCGTTCACTCGACCCCACGACGAGCACGTCGGAATCATCGAGAGCGATCCGGGAAAGGTGCTCTGCTATCGCTACGATCTCGTGCTGAACGGTTTCGAGATCGCGGGCGGCTCCATTCGCCTCCACGACCCGGAAGTTCAGGCGCGGGTCTTCGGCGCGATGGGCATCGCCCCCCAAGACGCGGAGGAGAAATTCGGCTTCTTGCTCAAGGCGCTTGCGCTTTGGAGCTCCTCCCCACGGCGGCATCGCCCTGGGCATGGACCGGCTGGCAATGCTGCTGGCGGGCAGCGACAGCATTCGCGACGTGATCGCGTTCCCCAAGACCCAAAAGGGAACGGACGTCATGAGCGACGCCCCTTCGACGGTCGGCGCCGATCAGCTGGCCGAGCTGCACATCCGAACCGTTCTCCCGGAGTGACGGATCACCCTCGGCGTTTGGCGGTCTTCTTGCGCGCCGAGACCGGAATCACGATCCCGAGCCGCTCGAGCTCACGAAAAACCGGCGGTTCCGTGGGTACGATCCGGGGTTCGGGACGGGTGAGGGGTCGGGGGGTTTTCGCGCTCTTGCGTCGATCGAGGCTCACGACTCAATAATAGCGTTTCGGCGCGGAGCTCGGGTAAGGAAGCGGTAACCTCCCGACCCCGCAGCTGTTTGTTTCATGGGCGCACGCATCCTGGTCGTCGACGACAGCCCCACCATTCGCAAGGTGGTGGCCACCATTCTCGAGGCTCGCGCCTACGAAGCGCTGGTCGCCGAGGACGGCCAAGATGCGCTCAATCAGTTGAACGCGGGACAGGAAGTCGACCTGGTCCTGCTCGACTTCGTGATGCCGCGCATGAACGGCTATCAGTTCTGTCGCGAGCTCCGATCCAAACCCGAGCGGAAGAACCTGCCCGTCGTCTTGATGAGCGCCAAGGGCGACAAGATCCGCGGCCAGTTCGTGCAACAGACCGGCGCCATCGACGCCATCACCAAACCGTTCGACGCACGCGGGCTGATCGCCGTCGTCGAAGGCGCGCTCAAGAAACACGAAGAGGGCCGAGGCCGTCCCGTACCGGACGCCGACACGATGCCCGACGAGGAGACCATCGCGGAGAGCCTGCGCCCGAGTCAGGTCACTCCCAGCGAAGATCCCGCCATCCGTCGCGTCCAGACCGCACGCGAATTCGGTGCGGCTCTCGCCAGCTTGGTGATTCCCGAGATCAAGAAGCTCCCCGGCGTCGACGCCGAGGAGGATCCCCTCGCGGACAGGATCATTCGCGCCATCACCCCCGAGTCGATGGGAAGCCTCTCGAGCCTGCTCCGGGTCCTCGACTTTGGTGACTTTGCCCAGGACGTCCTGACCGGGGACATTTCCGTGATTTCCATCGCGGAAATCCTGCAACTTTTGCACCTCCAGCATCAGACCGGGGCTCTCCTCGATCTCGAACCGCAAGAGCGAGATCACGCTCTTCGTCCGGGAGGGAAACATCGACTTTGCTCGTTCGCGAGGCGTGCGCGACGAATTCTTGCTGGGGCGCTACCTCGTCGAATCCGGCTCCATCAGTCGGGAGGATCTCGACACGGTGCTGATGCAGCGGCCGACCGGGAATCGCCTACTCGGCGATACGTTGAAGGAGCTCGGCTTGGTGGAACCGGACGCGGTGACCCACGCCATCACCCGCCAGACTTCGGAGCTCGTCTACGAGGTCGTGCGCTGGAAGCAGGGTCGCTTCACGTTCACGGTGGGCATTCCCCCAGAGGTCGCTGGCGTGCGCCTCGCGCTCAGCATCAGCGCACTGGTGATGGAAGGCTTCCGCCGCGTCGACGAGTGGCGCCTGATCGAAGGCACGTTCGACTTCGAGGAAGTGGTTGCCCGGGACGAAGCCGCCATCGAACGGGTCGGCGAGGACTCGGCTCTCACCAAGCGCGAGCAAGCCGTGCTCGATTGCGTCGACGGGCAGCGTACCGTGCGCGAGGTCGTCGACTTCATGGAAGGCAGCTCGTTCGAGGTGTGCAAGATCATCTATCAGTTCCTGAATTCCCGCATGGTGGTGCGGCGTAGGGCCAACTGATGAAGAGCGCGGCGGGGCTGGTGCTCCAGGCGCGGGGCGAACGTCGGTTTTTGCCCGCGCTTTTCGTGGAAAACGTGGTCCCGATGCCGCGCCTGTCCGCGGTACCGGGGAGCTCGCAAAAGCTGGCTCTGGTGCGCGGGCGGGTGATTTCGGTCGTCGAGCTCGGTCCCCCATCGTCCCACCTCGTGGTGTGCTTGCGCGACGGGGAACCCGTGGGACTGTCAGGCGCTCGTGTCGAGCGGACCGGTTTCTTTCCGGAGCTCGGAGACGGCGTGGAGCTCGACGGCGAAGCGATCGCTCCCTTCGATTTGAAACGCGAGCTCGAATCACGCACTCCGGAGGCCAAATGACGAACAGCGGACGCCGGGGAGCTGTAGAGAGCGTCGTGAGCTTCTTCTCCAACGCGTGGCCGGGGGCTCGACGGGCGCAGAGGAGCGGAGCGCTCGATGACGCATTCCTGTTTCGTGCCCACGAGAGTGCTCTCCAAGCCGCGGAGACCGCGCTCAGTGCCTGCCAGACCGCGGGAGCGAGCGCTGCCCAGCAGCGCAACGTGCTCGATGCCGCCGTGGATGCGATGCGGCTCTTGGTCTCCCGCGCAGGGGAAGCGGCGAGCGGCCTGCGTCAGGCGCGGGACGCGCTCGAACAAATCCGCCTCGTTGCGCTCAACACGGGACTCGAGGGCGCGCGACTGGGGGAGCCAGCGGGCAAGCCCTTGGTGCTGGTTGCCGAGGAAGTCCGGGGCCACGTGGGACGCTCCCTCGACGCTCTCGACGAGCACGCGGCAACCCTGGAACGCATGGAAAACGAGCGTCAGAAGCTTCGTGATCAGAATCGAAGTCGCTCAGCAGCGCTCCTCGGATCTCGCTCGCGAGCTGCTCCAAGCTCAGGCCGCACAACGGGACGCGGCGAGCGCGCTCGGGGACGTTGGCGGACGCATCCGTCACGTGGCCCGCACCGATCCGGAAACTGCGCGCGCACTTGCCGAAGCCGCCGAGCATGCCCGCTCACTTCTGGGCTCGCTCTCGGATCTTTCCTCGAAGCCGCACCGAAAAACTCTCTGGCGCGCTCTGGGACCGTCCCTTGGGCCGCTGCTCCAGGTACTGCGAGAAGTGAATCGCTCGAGCGGCGACGACGAGGACGCTCCGTGACGACGCGTGACGTCGACGAGCTCTTGGCGACCGAGCTCGACCGACGCCTCGACGTCTCTGGGGGATCCAGCGGTCGAGCTCACGGATGCGCGGGCGGCGCTCCACGCGCTCCGGGGATCAGCGGCGATGGCGGGTCACACCGATCTCGCTCTGGTCATTGCGAGCTTTTCGGGTCGGCTTCGGGCCGGAGACCGCTCGGCTGCCGAGGAAGCTGCGGTGCTCTTTCGCGAAGCTTCCAGCCGACTGCGGAGCGGACAGACTCCCTTTGCCGCCCGCTGGCCCGAGCCGCCACCGGGCCTGTCCCCCTCCCACCTCGACGAGAAATATCGCGACGAATACCTGGCCGGCGTCCAGGAACACCTGCGAGAGCTCGAGGAAATCGCCACAGCCGACCTCGCCACGGACGAAGCGCGCACTCGCGCCGAACGCGCCGTCCACGCGATCAAGGGCTCCGCGGCATCGATCGGAGACGATGCGACCGCTTGGTACTGTCACGGTCTCGAATCTTTTCTGCGCCAAGAGCGCGACGACGAAAGCACCCACAAGCGTTCCCGGGATCTCGTGAGGCATCGCGCCGCGCTGGCTCTGCTCATCGAAGATCAGCCTGCTGCGTTGGACGTCCTCCGCGGGTTTGCCCCCGCACCCACGCGCCGGCCGAGCTCGATGATACGCCGGCCCAGCGCTCCGCCCGAGTCGGAGGCGACGGGCACGTTGCGCGTGGAAGGCACGTCGCTGGATCGATTGATCGAGCGGCTCGAGCGCATGCAACTCGCGCGGGACGACGTGGGGACGGCGGCGGAGATCCAAGCGTCTCTCGCGGTCCGCATGCGGGAACTGCGTTCGGATCTTCATGACGCGCTCCGCGCGATTGGTCCGCCTCGGCCCTGGGGACCGCCGGCAGCGGCGCTATCGCGCATCGAGGCGGTCGCCACGCTACTCGGAAGTGCCGCGGACGAAACCGAGCGCGAGGGACGCGTCTGTCGCCAGAGCGCCGAGACTCTGCGCTCCGATATCACGGAAATTCGGCGCGAAATGGCCAAGGTGCGCCGCACCACGCTCTCGCGCTTGCTGGAAAAGGTCGCCCGAAACGTGGAACGTCTGGTGGCCCGAGACGGCCGGAACGTACGCGTGCTCGTCGATGCCGCCGATGCTCCCGTCGATCGCGACGTTGCCGAGCGGCTCGTCGATCCACTGATGCAACTCGCCAGAAACGCGCTGGCCCACGGCATCGAGCCCCCGGAAGAACGAATCGCCAACGGCAAGAATCCCATGGGCACGATTCGCCTCGTGGGCGCCCGAAACGGGGACTGGCTGCGTGTCACGTGCGAAGACGATGGTCGCGGCGTGAACGTGGAGAGCATGCAGAAGCTCGCGCCGGGTGCGGTCTCGAGCGAGGAGGAGATGTTCTCGCTCCTGTTCTTGCCTGGCCTCACCACCCGCGGGCAGGCCGATATCCTGGCCGGTCGCGGCGTCGGACTCGATCTCGCTCTTTCCGTCGTCCGCCGCTTGGGCGGAACGCTCCGCCTGGCGCGAGGTCGACCGAGCGGGCTCACGGCGACCATCGAAGTACCGAGCGAGCGTTGGATGATTCAGGTTCTCTGGCTGAGCGCCGGTGGCTTCGATCTCGCGCTTCCCCTCGGGTTCACCGGAAGGGTGGCCCGCGTGCAGCCGGAGGATCCGCCCGTACATCTCGCGACCTGCATCGGAATCCAATCGCCGTCGCCACCCTCGCTCTCCCTCGAGCTGGCGCTTTCGGGCGTTCCCACGGTGAACATCGGGGTCGACGCGATCGGAGCGGTGGAAGAGTGCGGCATCCGACCGTTGCCCTCGATGGTCTCGTCAGCTGGACCCTTCAGCGGAGCCATCCTGCGGGGCGACGGCGCGCTTCACCTCCTACTCGACGCCACGCTGCTCGCGATGAAAGCGTGGGCGTTTTCCTGATGCCGCCACATTTGGGAGCGACTTCCCGCGCCCGTCCCCAAAAAGCCCGGGCGTTTTCCCGACGGCGTTGCGTCCCGCTGCCTGCGAGGGAAAGCTTCCCGCATCGTGCACGTCTCGATCCTCCACGATGGCGATCGTTCGCAGGTCGAGTCGATCGCGCGACTCGGTGGCCAGGAGATCGACGTGGCACTGGAGCTCGCTCGAGGCTGGGCTCGGATTTGGGTCGTGCGCCTCACGCCCGACGGCTCGCCGGTCGGAATGCTCTTGGCCTGGTCCGTGGTGGACGAGCTTCACGTGATCAACGTCGCCACGCATCCGGATTTTCGCCGGCGTGGTGTGGCAGCTGCCCTGCTCGGTGCGGCTCTCGAACGAGCAGTGCACGACAAGGTCCGACTCGTGCTACTGGAAGTCCGCCGCTCGAACCGCGCGGCCCTTGGCCTGTATCGTGCCCATGGTTTCTCGGTGATGGGCGTACGACGCGCCTACTACGCCGACAACTCGGAGGACGCCATCGAGATGATGCTCGCAATCGACCCCGCTTCCGGCGCGATTGTTCGAGGCAAGGACGAGATCCAGCTGGCGGAGCTCGAGTGACCGCCCGCCGTCAAATCGTCGTTCCGCTCCAGCGCCGCGAAAGCATCGGGGACGCTTATCACGTGCTGACCTTCGAGGTGCCCGAGAGCATGGACGCCCAGGCCGGACAGTTCGCGATGGTTCGTGGAGTCGAATGGGGAGACGCGCCTCTCCTGCCCCGACCGATGAGCTTTCTCGAAGGCGGAACCCGGCCCAGCATTCTGATCAAGGTGGTCGGCGAAGGAACGATGCGCATGGCTCGCGCCGAACCCGGAGAACCGTTCGCGATTCTGGGACCCCTCGGTACCGCCTGGCGCGCTCCCAATGCGAACCGGCGTCAGGTGCTCGTGGCCGGCGGCGTCGGAGTGGCACCGCTCGTGTTCTTGGCGCGGGTGCTCGCCAAGGGCGGCGCCCGACCCATCGCCGTGTACGGCGGGCGCACGGCTCGGGATCTCCCCCTGGATGACGAGCTCACTGACCTCTGCGACCTCCAAGTCACGACAGAGGACGGCTCTCGAGGGACTCGGGGCCGCGTCACCGATGTGCTCGGGGAGCTCTTGGGCGACTCCACGGAGGTGTACACGTGTGGTCCGGACCGCATGATGGCGGCCGTCGCGCAAATGTGTGCGTCGCGGGACGTTCCCTGCGAGGCGTCCCTCGAAGCCCCCATGGCCTGCGGATATGGCGTGTGTCTAGGCTGCCCCGTCCCCACCGTGGAGGGTGGGTATCTCTACGCCTGCACCCAAGGTCCCTGCATCGATTCCCGACGCATCGACTGGACGGACGCGGGATACGCTCCCCACAAGCTTTCGCCCTTCGAGAGGAAGTCGACGTGACGAACCTCGAAGCGAAGGTCGGAAACCTCACGCTCCGCAATCCGGTTCTGACGGCGTCGGGAACGTTCGGCTACGGGCTCGAGTACGACGACTTCTTCGACGTAGCGGAGCTCGGTGGCATTTGCACCAAAGGCCTCAGCCTGCATCCGCGACCCGGCAACCCTCCCGAACGTGTCTGCGAAACGCCCGCGAGCATGCTGAACGCCATCGGGCTGGCCAACGTTGGGGTCGAAGCGTTTTGCACCGAGAAGCTGCCGACGCTTCGCAAACGCGGCGTCACCGTCATTGCGAACATCTTCGCGAGCACGACGGAAGACTTCGTGAAGATCGCCGAACGACTCGAGGCCGAAGCAGGGGTCCACGCTCTGGAGCTCAACGTGTCCTGCCCGAACGTCACCCACGGCGGGCTCGAGTTCGGAAAGGATCCAAAGCTCTGCGCCCAGGTGACCGAGAGCGTGCGCCGCGCCACGAAGCTCCCGGTATGGGTGAAGATGAGCCCGGAAGCTGGGGACATTCCTGCCGTGGCACGGGCCTGCGAAGATGCTGGAGCCGATGCGATCACCGCGATCAACACGATTCGAGGCATGAGCATCGACGTCGAACGCCAGCACCTGCGCCTTCAAAATCGTACGGGCGGGTTCTCGGGTCCGGCGCTTCGCCCCATTGCTCTGCGGGTCGTTTGGGAAATCGCAAGCGCGGTGAAGATCCCCGTGATCGGGATCGGCGGCATCTACACCGCGCGAGACGCCATCGAGTTCTTGCTGGCAGGCGCCACGGCGATCCAGGTCGGTACCGCGAATTTCTCCGATCCCTGCGCGGCCAAGAAGGTTCTGGTCGGCATCGGGGAATATTGTGACAAGCGTGGCGTTTCGGTGAGCGATCTCCGCGGGCGAGCGCGAACATGATGATCAAACTTGGCTGCGTCGCGCTCGGACTCGCGATGACGGCGTGTCCGAGCTCGAATGGCGGGGACAAGACCGAGGGCACGAATCAACCGAGCCCGAACGCGAGCATCTTGCCGGCTCCGCTTTCCTCGGGGGCGGACCTTCGGGGGAGGGACGGAGGTCACGGCGGGATCCCGGCGGACAGCTCCGGTCGATTGATACTCCCGGATGCGGGCCCACCCGAGCCGACTCGACTCACGGAGTACGAAGCGCTCGCCAAGGATCCCATGACCGGGCGAGAGGCGAACGGGGTCACCCTCGACGCGGAATTCAAGTGGCCCGATCTTCCCGGCCCGGCGCAGACCCCAGAGCTCAATGCCGATGGACTGAAGAAGGCCCGGGCCAAGACGCTTCTCAAGGCATCGATCGATCTCGCGCAGCTCGGTCGGATGCGCTTCGTGTTCGATTCGGCCGCATTTCCCGTGCCCAAGAACGCAGAGCTCCGGGGAGCCAACGAGTTTTATGGTCATGTGCTCGTGTGGCCCGATGGCGGAGCTTATCGAGTCCTGATGCCCGGAACCCTCCGAGCGCTGTTCTCCGAGCGGCGCGCCGACGCACTTCCGGAGAGCACGGCCAAGGTCGTCTCCAAAGGCAAGGGCAGTTTCCTCGGGCTCGACACTCAGAAGGTCGACGTAAAGACACCGCTTGGAACCGTCACTCTCGAGCAGGCGAGCGTTCCCAACATCGCAAAGTCCGGTGAGCTCGTGTGTCGTCTGCTCATCGATCTGGTCGCTGCCGATCCCGCAAGCAGTGTTTGCTCCAAGGGGCTCACCCCGCTGCGTGCCGAGTATCAGTGGGCCAAACCCTCCGCGCCAACAGCGCCTCAGCAGGGTCGCCTGGTCTTCGAGGTGAGCTCGATCCTTCGGCGTCCCGACTTGCCGTACGGCCTCGTGTTCTTTCCGCCCGCGGCCGCCACGTTCAAACCCGGGGAGCTTCCGCCCCAAGCAGCCGGCGTGCTCTTGACCCGCGAAGAGCTCACGGCGTTCCGACAAAAGCCCGTTCAGTCAGGCGGGCCGCCCCGCAAAGACGCCCCCGGCGAGGGCCTCTTGGCGGTCAATCGCACCGACTCGGTCCGCTATTTGATCTTGGATGGCGTCCCGGTGGCCTGGCTCAAGCCCCAATCCGACCAATATTTGATCGGAACGCTGCCCGGTCATTATTCGATCGCTTGGCGCGATTTCTTGGGAACGACCTCGGTGCCGTCGACGCCGGTCAACCTTCCCGCTCGCGTCGTCATCGGGGTGGAGCCGGACGGCGGAGCCCCCAAGTCTCCCTGATCGTCACGCCTGACCGACGGGTTGATCGCGCACACGATAGTCGTCTGCATCGAACGTGACGCCGGACGTGCCGCCCGCTTGCATCGCGAGACGCAGGGCTTCGGCAGCCGCTTCGATCACCTCGAGGCGCGTGGTGAACAGCCAGTACTCGTCCTCCGGCACCTCGGGCAATTCCGCCAGGCGGCGCTCCACGACGTCTCGCTCCACTGGATCGAGCACGATGTCACTCGAAGGGCCTCCGTGCTCGGTGCAACCGTGCAGAGCATCCCAGGCTACGCCCAGAGGGTTTAGCGCCATGAAGACGTGTGCACCACACAGCTCCCAATAGGTCGCGTCCGCGGACGGGAGTCGCCAGAACGATGGAATCACCCGTCGCACGACCTCACCGAAATAGGCGCCCATGGCGCGACCCACGAGATCGCCGAGCTCGGGCCGATCCGGTAGGCCTTCCCTCGAAACCTTCGCGTAGTGATCCAGGACCGGCAATGTCTCCGGTGTGTAGTCGAGCTCTACCGATATGGTGCGAAGCACGTACTCACGGCAGGCCTCGGCGAGCTCGGCAATCTCCGGCGGAGGCTCGTTCGGGCTCGATTCCGTCTCGACCGTCACAGACGAACAGTACCGCCCCTCCCCGAGCTTGGGGAGTCGCCCCGGCTTTTTGGCTTGCGGGACGACAGCTAGCCAGGAATAAGTGCCAAAGCTGCCGCGGCGTCACTTCCCTAGGGGACGTGATAGTCTCGAAGGTCCTGCCACATGCGCATTGGCATCCTCAGCGACATTCACGCGAACTACGAAGCGCTGAGCGCAGTGGTGGAAGCGTACAAGAGCGAGAGCATCGCGGAATACTATTGTTTGGGCGACACCGTTGGCTACGGCGGGTCGCCCAACGAGTGCGCGGATCTCGTTCGTGATCTGGTGAAGGCCACCATCCTCGGCAACCACGACGCCGCCGTCGCTGGTCGCATGGACTACTCCTACTACTACGAGGCTGCTCGTCACGCCCTCGACACCCACGCTCAGCTCTTGTCGAGCGAGAATCTGGAGTGGCTGAAAAACCTCCCCTACCAGATGCGCCTGGACGCGGTGGAGGTGCTCCTGTGCCACGGCTCACCAGTGCGCCTCGAGGAGTTCGAGTACATCTTCGCCCCCGAGCAGGCGCGGGAGTGCCTCCCGATTTACGACGAGCTCGCACACATCACGCTGATCGGCCACTCGCACTTGTGCAAGGTGTTCGCTCTCACTCGAAATACGGTGGAAGAGCTTCCGCCCATCGATTTCGCGCTGGAGCCCGGCCGGAAATACATCGTCAGCGTGGGCTCCGTCGGCCAGCCCCGGGACTACGACAATCGAGCGAGCTTCACGGTCTACGATTCGGCGAAGAAACGCTTCGAATTCAAGCGCGTCGAGTACGACATCGAGTCCGCCGCCGAGAAAGTCCTCCGCGCGAAGCTCGAACGAAACTTCGCCCACCGCTTGTTCATCGGGGTCTGACCTTCGCGAATCCGCGTTGCCCGACGCATTTCCGAATAGGTGGGCGTCAGGCCTCGACCGTCCAGTTCGTGCCCGTGGGACCGTCGCGGAGGCTCACGCCGCGCGTGGCAAGGTCTTTGCGGATCTCGTCGGCGAGGGCGAAGTTCTTGTCTTTGCGGGCTTGGGTGCGTTCGCCAATCTTCGTTTCGATGGCATCGGCGGTGAGGCCGCGGAGACGGAGGCGGCGCTCTCGGGTTCGCGCGAAGTAGTCGTCGACCGAGGCTTGGATGACGCCGAGCTCGGAGGAGAGGGACGTGACGAGGCTCACGGCGTGGGCTCCCACGCTGGCGGCAGCGGACACGAAGGCGGCGTCCTTCTTTCGCTTCTGGGCCAGGTCGAGGACATCGTTGGCGATTCGCGCGATCTCTCCCAGCGAGGCGAGGGCGACGCTGGTGTTGAGATCGTCGTCGAGCCCGGCCAGGGCCGCGGCGTGGGCAGCGTCGAGGGCGTCTTTCGCTTTTTGGAGCTCGGGAGAAAGCTTGGGAGAAGCTTCCGGTGGCGGGAGCTCTCCCAGGCGCTGGAGGGTCGTGTACACGTAGTCCACTCGCCGCTCGGCCTCGTCGACACCGGGAAAGACCACGCGACCATCCTCGAGCTGGTTGGTGTCGAACTGGATCGGTCCGCGATAGTGAACGCTGAGTAAGAACCAGCGAAACCCTTCGGGATCGTTTCGGTCGAGGACGTCCTGAACCGTCACGAAGTTTCCGAGCGACTTGCTCATCTTCTCTTTGTCGACGTTCACGAAGCCGTTGTGCATCCAGATCCGGGCGAAATCCCCCGACTCCGGTTCGGCTGCCTCGCTCTGGGCGATCTCGTTTTCGTGGTGAGGAAACACCAGATCCATGCCGCCCGCGTGGATGTCGAAATTGTGACCGAGATACTTCGAGCTCATCGCCGAACACTCGATGTGCCAGCCGGGCCGACCGCGACCCCATGGGCTTTCCCACCCCCAGTCTTCGGCGGGCACACCTTTCCAGAGTGCGAAGTCGAGCGGGTCGCGCTTGTTCTCGTCGGCTTCGATGCGTGCTCCAACCCGAAGCTCGTCGATCTTTCTCCGGGAAAGCTTGCCGTATCCCGCGAAGCTCCGGACTGCGAAGTACACGTCCCGGGTGCCGCTCGGCATCTCGACCACATACGCCGCATCGCGCGCGATGAGCTTCTCGATGATGCCGAAGATTTCCGTCAAATGGTCGGATACGCGCGGTTCGACGCTGGGGTCGAGACAACCCACGGCGCGGATCTGACTGCAGTAGATGTCGGCCATGCGACGAGAGAGGGCCAGGGGATCCTCCCCGCTTTCCTTCGCGCGATTCAGGATCTTGTCATCGATGTCCGTGATGTTTCTGACGTAGGTGACCTCGAAGCCCCGGGCGCGCAGGTGGCGCACGAGAACATCGAAGGCCACCGCCGCGCGCGCATGTCCGGCGTGGGGCACGTCGTACACCGTCGGCCCGCAACAATAGACGGAGACCTTGCCCGGCTCCCGGGGATGGAGCGTTTCCAGATTTCGGCTGAGGGTGCTGTAAAACCGGAGCTCGGTCATCGCGGCCGAGAGGCTATCACGAGAGCCACGGGTCGCGACGCGGCCCCGCATCGTCGCGGGGTGGCACACGGCGCGCGCGCGGCGGTGCGCGCCATCCGTCCCAGCGCGTGGACTTGCGTCTCTCACGACGGAACATCAGCGGCCGCACCGCGAGTAGGCCGAGGACGAACCCTCCCAGATGCGCAAAGAACGCAACGCCTCCGCCGACTCGATCAATCGATGCGAGCCCCAGCCACAGGTTCCAGGCAAACCATTCTCCGACGACGATCCACGCAGGAAATACGATGAATGGTCCGATCAGGAGCCAGAGCGGTAAAACCGGATTCAACACCAGCACCGGCGCTTTTGGATACAAGACGAGGTACGCACCGAGCACGCCCGCAATCGCCCCCGATGCACCCACCATCGGCACGGGGCTGGTCGGGTCGACCAGGATCTGCGCCGCGGCAGCCGCCACTCCCGAGAGCAGGTAGAAGAAGCCAAACCGTCCGTGCCCGATGGCATCCTCGACGTTGTCGCCGAAGATGTAGAGGAACAGCATGTTACCGATCAGGTGTTGCCAACCGCCATGCAAGAACATGCTGGTGAAAATCGTGAACGCCTCACCGACCGGATCGCTCGCGAAGCGCCCGGGCACGAGACCGAACCCCGCCACCACCGGGACTCCCGCACCGAGCAGCGACAGCTCCCACAGCCACACCGCCACGTTGAGCGCGATGAGCGCGTAGGTGACGAACGGAAACGTCCGGCTGGGGTTTTCGTCGCGAAGCGGGATCATGGAGGGTCCGACCCAAGTTAAGTCGCTTGCGGGCGGGCGGAAAGCCGGCCCGGCGGCCCAGTCGCGCGGCTTTTTGGGGCCGTGCTAACGTCGCGGCGTCATGCTGGGAGGCAGAGCAGCCGGAATCCTAGTGGGATTTTTCGCCCTCTCGTGCGCCGGCAGTCAATTCGACGGTCAGGTTTATCGGAACGGTGAGCTCGCGTTTCGGGTGGGACCGGTGCCCGCGAGCTGGCGCCGCATCGAAGCCGACAACACGCTGCTCGCGTTTCGCGACGACCAAGCCGAAGTCACGGTCGCGCTCAACGGCCGCTGCGGCAAGGACGGCGACGACGTACCCCTCGAGAGCCTGACTCATCACCTGTTCTTGCAGTTCACCGATCGCGAGATCGAAAATCAGAGCACTTTGTCCCTCGATGGCCGCGACGCGATGCGCACCGATCTGGTTGCCGAGCTCGACGGCGTTCCCAAGCACTTCACCGTCTTCGTGCTGAAAAAGGACGGCTGCGTGTACGACTTTCTCTACATCAGCCGCGATGGGCAGGAGATGCCGGAATTCGAACGCTTCGTTCGAGGCTTTGCCACGCTGTCGTGATTCTTGCGGCAAAGCCCGCGTAGCACTCGCCCCGAGAGCCCGATAGACTGAGTCCCGGATGGTCTCGATTCAACGCGACTCCGTGCCGCCTTCCGGGCGGCCGAGCTACATTCCAAAAGCTCCCGGTCCGGCGTTCGGAAACCGGATGCTCGGGTTTTTGGATCATCTGGGGACGATGACGCACATGACGCTGCGCACGGTGCGTGCCCTGTTCAAGCGCCCCCTGGAAGGACGCGCCATCATCACGCAGCTGGAATCCCTCGGCGTGCGGTCGCTGGGGATCGTTGCAGTCACCAGCATTTTCATCGGGATGGTGATGGCGGTTCAGTTCGCCTTCGGCCTCAGAAAGTTCGGTGGGATGGAGTACACCGGGCGAGTCGTCGGTCTGTCCTTCGCTCGAGAGCTCGCTCCCACGCTGACCGCCGTGATCGTCGGGGGTCGAATCGGCGCGGGCATGGCAGCCGAAGTCGGATCGATGGCCGTGACGGAACAGATCGACGCTCTGCGTGCGCTGGGTGCCGATCCCTACAAGAAGCTGGTTTTGCCGAGACTGATCGCCGGAGTCTTGGTGATGCCCGTCCTGGCCGCGCTGGCGCTCGTCTTGGGCTTCAGTGGTGCGATGTTGATCACCGACTTCCAGTTCAACATTCCGGCGACGTTCTTCCTTTACAGTGCCCTCGGCACGATTACGATGAAGGACTTCGTCAGCGGCATGTTCAAGACGCCGTTCTTTGGCGCGATCATCGCCCTGGTGGGCTGTCATTTCGGAATGACGACCCGCGGTGGGACGGAAGGAGTCGGCAACAGTACGACCCGCACGGTCGTGGTCGTGTCGATCGCAATCTTGATCGCAGATTTTTTCCTGACGAAAGTCAGCATTGCAGTGATGCCAGGTCTGTGAAGGGTTTCCTCTCCCTCGCTCTCGTGCTCGGTCTGTGTGCCTGCTCGGGCGACACGAATCCCGTGCCGGAGCCCCTGACGGGCACCATCCCGAAGGATCCCCGGTCGTGCGCGGACATCCGCGCCGGTGAGGTAGTGAACGAGCAAATCCTGGTCGACGGTGCAGCCGCGGAGTGTGTCGGCGAAGGGGTGACCTGCGGGGTCTCCGACCAGGATGCGTTCGCGAATGTGTGCAAACTCGGGCTGCCGAACGCGGAATGTCACGACAACCTGTGGCGCATACTTTGCGATCTAGACGCAGGAACGGCCCAGCCCACGGACGCGGGTGCGGAGTGAGCGCTGCCTGGTGTTGACAAGGCTTCGCCACTTTCTAAGCTTCCCTAGGGGAACGTTGTGACGGAAGCGAAAGCGAAGAAGCGACGCTGTCGCAAAGACGGTCTGCTCACCACTGGTGACATGGCGCGGCTCAGTCACAGCACGTTACGTACCGTACGCTTCTACGAAGAGCAGGGACTCCTGGATCCGATGACGAGGACCCATGGAGGGCATCGATTGTTCGCTCCCTGCGAGCTCGACAAGCTTCGACTGGTCAGCGATCTTCGCGCCGCGGGTTTGGGTCTCGAGGAAGTACGCGAGCTTCTGGCTCTCAAGAAGACTCAGGCCTCGGGTGCAAAGGCCGCTCGCGCGGTGATCGAGCGCCTGGGGCGAGAGCTGACTCAAATGAACGAGCGGGCCAAGCTGCTTACGCGCCTGGCCGCCGAGCTCGAGCAAAGCCGGCGACACCTCGATGCCTGCACGGGCTGCGAGGACCCGCGCTTCCCCGATGAATGCGGCCGTTGCTCGGTGATGAGCGGTGCTCCACTCGCGAAGGCGTTGCGTGTACTCTGGAACGTCGAACCCTGAGACTCACATGCCGGTGTCCCGCATCTTCACTCCATCGGAAGTGGACGCGCTGATCCCAGACCTGTCGGAGCTGGTGGAGCGTCAGCTCCTGCGTCAAAGCGAAATCGAAGAGTGTCTGGCGGAGCTCGCACGGCGGGGGGGTGGTCTGCCCAGAACGCTCGATGAAGACTCGGACGATAGCGACGACATCGCGCGCCTCAAGCGGGAGCTCATCGAGCGAATGAGCCACTACGACGATGGCTGGCAAGAAGTGCAAGAGCTCGGCGCCGTGGTCAAGGATCCTCAGATCGGCCTGATCGACTTCTACGGGCGTCTGGAGGGCCGGCTCGTGTGGCTCTGCTGGCGCTATGGCGAGGAAACTCTGCGCTACTATCACGACCTGGACGACGGCTATTCCGGAAGGCGCCCGATCCGACCCGAAGCTCGGGATCGGCTGCTCAATTAATGGACCGAACGCTTGCGGAGAAAGCTGTAGGAGATCTTCTCCGCGCGCTCGGCGCAGATCCGGATCGAATCCCGATCTCGCGGAGACTCCCCGGCGCGTGGTCGAGGCGTGGGCGGACGAGTTGCTCACCGGCCGCGATGTCGACGTCCCTCGCTTGCTCGCCGAGGGCAGCGCTCCGGGCTCGAACGCGGGCATCGTGGTCGTCCGCGATATCGCCGTCACCACCATCTGCCCACACCATCTGTTGCCCGCTTTCGGCAGCGCGACCTTGGCGTATCGGCCCGGGGACCGCTTGCTGGGTCTGGGAGCTCTGGCCCGGCTCGTCGATGCGATGAGCCGCCGGCTGGTACTCCAAGAAGCGATCGCGAAGCATGTGACCGACGCGCTGGTTGCGCATGCCGGCGCCCGAGGCGCGTACTGCGAGATCACACTGCGGCATGGCTGTTTGAGCGCGCGCGGCGCGCAGCAAGTCGGCGCTCGGGTCGAAACCCGGGCCGCGAGCGGCGACCTCGAGCTTCCGGGCGCTGCGGCGGAGCTCGCGCTCGCGCTCGGGCGACAACGCCGATGACCCGCGTGCTCGTTACGGGCGCCAGCCGGGGCATCGGGCGGGAGAACGGCGCTCTTGCTGGCCGAGCGCGGTGCGGAGCTCACGCTCGTGGGTCGTCCCTCGCCCGCACTGGACGAGGTCGCCGAGGCGACGAACGCCGCAGTCGCTCTGTGGATCTCGCGGAGCCCGAAGCGCGTGACCGCTGCTGTGAGCGAGATCCTCGCCGCGGGCGTGCCGGACGCGATCGTACACAACGCCGCGATCATCGAACGAGCGTCCGTCGAAGACACGACACCCGACAGCTTCGCGCGACAGATTGCCGTAAACCTCACGGCCCCGTTCCTCCTCACCCGAGCGCTGCTTCCCACCTTGCGCGCTCGGGGTCAGGGACGAATCGTATTCATCGGAAGCATCGCGAGCACGGTCGGGACGGCCCGCGCAGCAGCTTATGCCGCCTCGAAGTGGGGCTTGGTCGGATTCATGAAAAGCCTGGCCGAGGAGCTCAGCGGCACGGGCCTGTGCACGCTGGCGATTTTGCCGGGGTCGGTCGACACCGAAATGCTGGCGGGCAGCGGCTTCTCGCCACGCATGGCCCCGGAGGATGTCGCGACAACGATCGCGTGGTATGCGCTCGACGCGCCACCCGCGCACAATGGCGGCGTGGTGGAGCTGTTCGGCACATGACGAGCTACGCACCCGGCACGATGATCGAAGAGGTTTCGCTCTTCCCTCTGCCCAAAGTCGTGTTCTTTCCTGGAACGCTGCTTCCGCTCCACGTCTTCGAACCGCGCTATCGCGTCATGACCGAACACGCGCTGGAAACCACGCGCCTGATGAGCGTGGTGATGATTCCCGATACCGATCGGGTCGATGCCCATGGGCAACCAGAGATAGCCCGCATCGCCGGGGTCGGGGAAATCGTGCATCACGCGCGCCTGCCAGACGGGCGTCATCAAATCGTGCTTCTCGGCCGGGCTCGGGTTTCCCTGGAAGAACTTCCTTTCGAGGGGCCGTATCGGAGAGCTCGCGCGCAAGTCCTCGGAGCCGAGAGCGCCGAAGTTCCTCAAGCCGATCTGGCGGCTCTCGTCTCCATCGCAACGCGCTTCGTGGCGGAAATGCCCGGCGCCGAGCGGCTCGAGCTGGAGCTCCCCAAAACGCGTGAATCGGGCGAGCTCTCCGACGCCATCGCCGATGCGTTGGTGATCGACCCTGCGGAGCGCCAGAGGATCCTGGAAGCCGTGGACGTTCGCGAACGAATCCGCCTCACGAGTGAAGCCATCGCCGTTCAGCAAGCCATGTTTTCCCGCGGATCGGCCGCGCTGAACTGACAAAACAAGTGGGCCGCCACACCCGCTTTCCCCCTACCGCTGCTCCCTTCCGGGCCTGACGGGGTTCAAGGCGCGCTGTTGGCGACCCGTGACTTCTGACACCGGGGTCCTAGCGCGAGAGCTCGTGGCTGTAAAGCTCGCCTGAGCTCGGAGTTGCGAGACGCGTCCCGCAGCCGCAAACTGACCGAACAATCCCGCATGTTCTCTCTCCGACGAGGTTTGTATCTGGTGATGAGCGCGCTCCTGGCAGCGGTGGCGGTTCACTTCGCCCTTCGCTCCATGTGGGTCGCGCTCGCGCTCCTCGGGGGAATGACCGTGTATGCGGGCCTTCGCGTTCACGTGCGCCGCCGCGCGAAGAAACTCCTCACGTCCGGTCGACCCGACCAAGTCGTGGAGGCTTGGTACGAGGCTCTCGCCACCATGCCTCATTCGGACACGACCATTCCGCTCCTCAGGGCCACCGCCCTGGCCGCAACCGGTCTCACCGAATCCGCGCGTCGTGCCCTGGCCCACGCGGAGCGCGGCAGTGCGTGGCAAGCGGCCGAAGAGCATCGGCTGATTCTCGAAACCATGCTCGACGCGTTCGACGGAGATCGACGAGCTCGCCCTGGAGAAGGCCCGGGAGCTCGGGGCGCTACCCGTTCCTTCGGTTGCTCCGGAGCTGCGAAGTCGCATCTCGCTCTTGCGAGAGGCAATTGGCGCCCTGGCCCGAGCCTTCGCCCACACCTCCGATACGCGAGATCTGATGCTGCTTCAGGAGGCATCGCGTCGCCACGCGCTCATTCACTGGCCTCTCCGCTACGCCGCAGCGGTCGTCTGCATCGATCACGGCCAAAAAGCGGAAGCGCGAAAGCTGCTCCACGGTGCGCCGAGCTGGCCCGAACATTCGAGCTTCACCGCGTTTCATGCGGAGCTCACGGCCCATGCGGAGGATGGGGCTTCGCGAGACGACCCGACGCGAGTAGATTCAGACTCACATGGGTGATCCACCCGCGAAGAAGAATCCCGCGCTCGACGTTCCGGATCTCGATCTCGCCGCTCCCGCTCGGCCCACCGCGCCGGCTGGTCCTCCCGCCGGTCTAACAGCGCCGGCGCCGCCGCGAGCCTCGGGTGCGCCCCAAAATCCCCTCGACTATTTCGGCAAAGCCCTCGACGAAGAACACTTTGGCGGCGTCTCGCTCTCCCAGAGTCCAGCGGGCGGATCTCCCACCGAGCCCGCGGGTCCGATGGACTATTTCGGGAAGTCCCTCGACGAGGAACACTTCGGCGGCGTCGCCCTGGGTGGCGGCGTAGCTTCCACTGCAGCCACGCCTTTCATGGGCGCGGGCGTCGACTTCGACGACGGCGGCTCGCCGTCGCTGCTTCAGCTGAAAAGCGACATCCCGCCTCCCATGAAAGGCTCGCTGGCTCCCGAGATGCCAGCCCCTGGGGGGATGCCCAGCGGCGCACCGGCAGAGCCCAGTACCGCTCCTGGGGTCCCATCTCGGCTTTCGTCGCTGCGTGCATTGGCGCCGGAGCCGACCGCCAGCCTGAATTCGGTCGCTGTCATGGCCCTCGCGGACTACGGACCGTCGCCCGCAGCCATCTGGCAAGCCCCGCTCTATGCCTGGCGAGTCTTGTCACGCCAGCGGATCCTGAAACGCGCGCTGGCTCACGCGAGCCAAGCAGTGGCCGCCGCCGAAACCGCGCGCGATCAGCGCTTCGCGGACATCACGCGCGCTCTCCGTCCCACGCTCGAAGCCGACGAACGCTTCGCCCAATCCTTCGCGGGGATCCGTCAGCTCGAACAGCTAGCCGGAAGTCGGAGTCAGGAGCTCACCCAAACCAACGCAGCGTACAAGGATCAATCCGAGAAGGCCGTCGCCGAGCTCCTCGAAGTTCAAAAACAGCTCACCGAGAAGCGCCGCCTCGAGACCCTCTCTGCCGAGGCATGTCACCGCCGCCAAGGACGCCCACGATCGGGTCGCCGCGCGGCAAAAGCGCGTGCAGATCGAGCTTCGCGGCGCAACCGCTTCCCAAGCTCCCAGCGCCGGCTCGAACGCTCCGATCCCCTCCGATCGCGCTCCGCAAATCGCGCTCCTAGAGCAACAGATCGGACAAATGCAGCCCGAGCTCGATCAGCGAACCAACGAGCTTGCCAAGGCCCAAAGCTCCCTGCAGTCGCTCCAGAAGGACGTGCAGGCCCTCGCTCGCCAAGAAAAGCAGATCCAAGATCGCCGCCGAGGTCTCGAGCAGCATTTCGGAAAACAACTCCAGAGCCAATCCAAGGATCTGAGCAGCATGGAGCGCGAGCTAGCGCGAGCCGAAGCCGAGGTCGCCCAGGCCGCCCTGGACGCGAAGATCGAAGCCGATCCGAACGCCCTGGCCGCGGCGAGCGCCGCCCAGGCCGAGCTCGATCGCCTGGCGGAATCCCAGGGACTCCACGTTGCCGCTCTCGACGCCTTCGACAAAGCCGCCGTGCAACGTGGCTACGTCGTGGTCGGCATCGCGCTGGGCGTGGTCCTTTTGTTGATCGTCCTTCTGATCGCGCTGTAGGTCCGAAGCTCGGTGCGGCGCTCAGAGCGGGATGTTTCCGTGCTTCTTCGGCGGATTGTCCAGCCGCTTGCTCTTGAGCATCTCGAGGCTGGTTGCCAGGCGGCGACGGGTTTCCCGCGGGTAGATGACTTCGTCCACGAAGCCGAGCTCGGCGGCTTTGTAGGGGTTGGCGAACTTGTCTCGGTAGTCCGCGCTGAAGGCCGAGCGCGTGCCTTCCTTGTCCTTCGCCTGGTCGATCTTCATGACGGTAGACGATGTTGACGGCGCCGTCGGGTCCCATCACGGCGATTTCCGCGGTGGGAAACGCGAAGTTCACGTCGCCGCGGATGTGCTTGCTACTCATGACGTCGTACGCGCCGCCGTAGGCTTTGCGCGTGATGACGGTGAGCTTGGGTACGGTCGCTTCGCAGAACGCGTACAGGAGCTTCGCGCCGTGCATGATGATGCCGCGGTGCTCCTGATCGACTCCCGGAAGGAAGCCCGGCACGTCGACCCAGGTGACGATGGGAAGATTGAAGCAGTCGCAGAAGCGCACGAAGCGAGCGGCTTTCAGGCTGGCGTCGATGTCGAGCACGCCCGCCAGAAACGCCGGCTGATTGGCGACGATGCCGACCGGACGGCCTCCGATGCGCGCGAAGCCGACGACCATGTTCTTGGCGTAGCTCTCGTGCACCTCGAGCAGGTTGCCGTCGTCGATCACGGCCTGAATGAGCCGCTTCATGTCGTAGGGCTTGTTGCTCTCGGTGCGGGACCATCGTGTCGAGCTCGGGCACGAGGCGATCGACCGGGTCCTTGGTGGCGATGACCGGCGGATCTTCCGGGTTGTTGGAAGGCAGAAAGCGAGAGCAGCTCGCGCACTCGAGCCAGGCACGCGCGGTCGTCCGGAGCGGTGAAGTGCGCGACGCCGCTCTTCGAAGCGTGCGCAGCTGGCGCCACCGAGGTTTTCCTTCGTGACCTCTTCGTGGGTCACGGCTTTGATCACGTCCGGGCCCGTGATGAACATGTAGCTCGTGTTTTCGACCATGAAGATGAAGTCCGTCATGGCCGGCGAATACACGGCGCCGCCGGCGCAGGGGCCCATGATCGCGCTGATCTGCGGGACGACTCCGCTCGAGAGCACGTTCCTGAGAAAGATGTCGGCGTAGCCGGCGAGGGATTCGACGCCCTCCTGAATGCGTGCGCCGCCCGAGTCGTTCAGGCCGATGACGGGCGCGCCGACCTTCATCGCCGAGATCCATGATCTTCACGATCTTGGAAGCGTAGGCCGCGGAGAGAGAGCCGCCGAAAACCGTGAAATCCTGGGCGAACAAGAACACGCGTCGCCCGTCGACCGTGCCGTGACCGGTGACGACGCCATCGCCGAGCACCTTCTGGTCTTGCATGCCGAAGTCGGTGCAGCGATGCATGACGAACCGATCGAGCTCGACGAAGCTGCCCGGGTCGAGCAGGAGATCGATGCGCTCGCGCGCCGTGAGCTTGCCGGCGGCATGCTGCCGATCGACACGGGCCTTGCCCCCGCCTTCGAGCGCCTTTTCGTTCAGCTGGTCGAGGGTTTCGATCACGTCCGCCATCGCGCGGGCGATAGCACGACGGCTCGGAGTCGTCAGTCTCGGGATCGACGTAGTCGACGAGCGCGCCCCGATGCGTGCGAAAGCGAGTGACGCCCGGCTGTCGCGACACGACGAAGTCGGGGCCCACGGGCACCTTTCCGAAGCCGCCCGGCGTATCGACGATGAGCTTGGGAAGCGCGATCCCGCGACAGACGTCCCTGGAGTCGTTCCATGATGGCGATGCCGGCGTCGAGCGGCGTGCGAAGATGTCCGGTGCCGCGCACGGGATCGGCCTGCAAGAGGTAGTAGGGGCGCACTCGCTCGCTGCACGAGGCCGCGGAAGAGCGCCGCGAGCACGTCCGCGATCGTCGTTCACGCCGCGCAGGAGCACGCTCTGGTTCATCACCGGAAAGCCCGCGTCCGCGAGCGCCGCGGCACGCGGCGCGGACAGCGGCGTGAGCTCCTTCGGGTGATTGAAGTGCGTCATCACCCACAGTGGATGAAACGGCGCGAGCGCGGACAGAAGCTCGGGCAGTGATGCGCTGGGGCAGCACGACCGGAACGCGCGTCGCGAGCCGGATGAGTCTCGATGCTCTCGATCTCGCGCAGCTCGCGATGAGGCGCACCAACCGCTCGGTGGACGAGCGTGAGCGGATCGCCGCCGCTGACGATCACGTCGCGCACATCCGGGTGGTCTCGGAGATACGCGAGCGCGGGCTCGAGCCGCTCGAGCGAGAGAGCGCCGCCGCCCGCGCCCACCATGCGGCTCCGCGTGCAGAAGCGGCAGTACACGGCGCAGCGATCGGTCACGAGCAACAGGGCGCGATCGGGATAGCGGCGGATCAGATCCGGAGCGACCTCGTGGGCCTCCTCGCCCAGCGGGTCGCGGAGATCGCCCGGCGTCTCGATGTGCTCGAAGGCATGCGGGACGACCTGACGCCGGATCGGGCAGGTGGGATCGTCGGGATCGACGAGGCGAGAGATAGTAAGGCGTGATAGCGATGGGAAAGCCGTCGCTCTCGGCCGCCAGGCGCGCCCGCGAGCTCTTCGGGGGTGAGGCGGAGCTTCTTCGCGAGCTCTTCGACGCTGTGAAGCGACTGTCGAAGCTCGCACTGCCAGTCGCTACTCGGGACGGAGCGGGCAGGTGCATTGGGCTTCTTGGGAGCGCGGGATCTGAACTTTCTCCAGCGCCTTTTCGTCGATCTTCACCGGGAAGCGCTGCTTGAGCTCTTCCTCGAATTTCTCTTCGGCCTGGTCGCATGCGCTCCTGCAAAATGGCGCACGCGAATCGTGCGATCGGCTTCCTTCACCGAACGATCGCGCGCGTCGTTCTTCCCGGTCATGCGCACGATGTGGAACTTCCCGCCGTCCTTCCACGAGCTCGGCGATACACGCCGCCGAGCTTGTCGATCTCGAACACCGCGTTGCGCAGCGGATCGGGCACTCGGGCATTGTCGCCGCGTTCCACGCCGGGCGGCGCCACGAGGCCGAGATCGCCGGCGAGCTCGAGCGGGCCGGTTCGACCGCCGCCGGCGGGCTTGTCGAGGGATTGCTCGCGAACGAGCTTGCCCCACTCCGTCGGCGAGGCCTTCTTCGCTTGCTCGAGCACAGCCTGGGCCTTTGCCTTGTCCGTCAGCACGATGTGCGCGACGCGCCGCCGCTCGGGTTCGCGGAAATCGTCCCGGTGCTTGTCGTAGTACGCCTGCACGTCCGCCTGGGTCACTCGGGGATGGCGGGACTGTCGCTGCGCATGCGACGCACCACGTCCTCGCGCAGGATCTGGCGAATGCGCTCCTTCGACCTCGGGCTGCTTGTCGAGACCTCGCCGCTTGGCTTCCTGAGCGAGGAGCTCGGCATTGATGATCTCGTCGAGGAGCTGCCGGCGGCGATCGACGGACTGGTAGCGAAGGCGCTCGAATTGATCGATGCGTTCGAGCGTCGCGGCGAATTCGCCCAGCGTGATGACCCGGTCCCCCACCGTGGCCAGAGGCTTGGCCGCCAGCTCCGGAGCAGAGCGGTCCGCCGAGCCGAGGCGCTCGCATCCGCGAGGCCCGGCTTGTCGAGGGCGCCGTCGTTGCAGGCATTGCACGACACGCTGGTCACGAGGCCGACCAGGGCCGCGGCGAGCAAGGCCAGGGATCCAGGGCGGAACGGCATCGCGGCACCTGGCAATACTACGCCGGTGGCGCTCGGTCGAGCCCGGTCGGAGGCGCGGGCGACCGAGGCCCGGAGCGCCGTTGCACGGAGCGAAGCTGCCGAGGTACGACTCGCGATCGTGAGCGACGCGACCTCTCAGCTCTCCGGTACCGGCGGGTGGTGATCAAGCTCAGGGGCGAAGCCCTGTGCGGCACGGAGGGCGGCTTCGGCATCGACACGGAGACGCTGAAAGCCGACCGCCGCCGAGCTCGGCGAGGTCCACGCAGCGGGCGTGCAGATCGGCATCGTGGTCGGCGGCGGCAACATCTTCCGCGGGCTCAAAGGCGCGAGCGAGGGAATGGACCGCGCCCAGAGCGACTACATGGGCATGCTCGCGACGGTCATCAACTCGCTCGCGCTTCAGGACGCGCTCGAGCGCGTCGGCGTCGCCGACGCGCGTGATGACCGCGATCGAGATCCGTCAGGTCGCCGAGCCGTACATCCGCCGCCGCGCGATGCGCCACCTCGAACGCGGGCACATCGTGATCTTCGCCGCCGGCACGGGCAACCCGTACTTTTCCACCGACACGGCGGCGGCGCTCCGCGCGATGGAGATCCGAGCCGACGCGCTGCTCAAGGCGACAAGGTCGATGGCATCTACGATCGCGATCCGGCGCGCCACGCAGGGGCACGCTTCTTTCCGAGGTCACCTACGATCGCTTCCTGACGGAGAACCTGCGCGTGATGGACTCCACCGCGGTGGCCCTCTGCCGCGAAAACGGGCTGCCCATCCGCGTCTTCAAGATGGCGCCCGGCAACATCAAGCGCGTCTGCTCGGGCGAGGAAGTCGGCACGATCGTCGCGCGAAGGCTGAGGCGCCAGTCCGCGCCTCCGGCAATCGGCCGTCGGCTAAGCTCCCCCGATTCATGTGGCAAATCGCTCCCTGAGTTCGGAACCGGCGTCCTCTACGCCATTCTGGTCTGCGCGGCGTACACCTTCGCGGTAGCCCTCGCCGCGGGCAGCGGTACGTCCGCGACTGCTGCGCGCGGCGCGCCTCGGCGCTACGCGACGAGCGCGCTCATCGGCCTGGGCGTGCTGATGCTCGCCTACGCGTTCGTCACCCACGACTTTCGTATCTCGCTACGTCGCCCGCTACAGCGACCGCTCGATGAGCACCGGCTATCTGCTTCGCCTCGCTGTGGGGCGGCCAGGACGGGTCGCTCCTCTGGTGGTCGTTCCTGCTCGAGCTTGTACATCACGGCGTGCGTACGCTGGCTGCAGGGGCGCTACCGCCAGCTGCAGCCCTACGTCATCGCCACGCTGATGGTGGTCATCGTGTTCTTCGCGGTGCTGATGCTGTTCGCCGCCAACCCGTTTTCGACGGCCAACATCGCGGGCGCGCAGCCGACGGCGAGGGGCTGAACCCGCTGCTCCAGAACTACTGGATGATCATCCACCCGCCGAGCCTCTACACGGGCTTCGTCGGCTGCTCGGTGCCCGTTCGCGTTCGCCATCGCGGCGCTGGTCACCGGCCGGCTCGACAACGAGTGGATCGTCGCCGTCGCGCAAATGGATGCTCTTCGCGTGGCTGTTCCTCTCGCATCGGCAACGCGCTCGGCATGCTCTGGGCGTACGAGGAGCTCGGCTGGGGCGGCTACTGGGCCTGGGATCCGGTGGAGAACGCCGCGTGCCTGCCCTGGTTCACGGCCAGCGCCTACGTGCACTCGACGATGATCCAGGAGCGCCGCGGCATGCTGAAGATCTGGAACGTGATCCTGATCTGCCTGACGTTCTTCCTCACCATCTTCGGCACCTTCCTCACCCGCTCGGGCTCATCGCGAGCGTGCACGCCTTCGCCCAGAGCGACATCGGCATCTTCTTCGTCTACTTCATGGGCTTCATCGTCGCGTGCGTGCGCTGCGCTCATCGTCTGGCGCTGCCGCAGCTCCGCAGCCGCAGGCACGCATCGAGGCCGTCGCTCAGCCGCGAAGCGATGTTCGTCGGTCAACAACTGGGTCCTGCTCGGCTGCGATGACGTTCATCCTCGTCGCCACCACCTGGCCCGCATCAGCGAGTGGCTGCTGGACGAGAAGGTCACGTCGGCCCGCCCTTCTTCAACCGCTGGATGGCGCCCTCGGGCTCCTGATCTTCTCCTGATGGGCCTGGCGCCGCTGTTCGGTTGGCGCAAGACCAGCGGAGTCTCGCTTGAAGCGGCTTTCACCGCGCCGCTCGTCGCGCCTCGCCGTCGTGGTCGTTGCTCCACCTGGCGCTCGGGACGCCGGTTCGGCTTCCCGGCCTTCGTGTCGAGCGAGCGTTCTACCCGGCATCACCGGAGCGATCCTCGCAGGGCTCGGCGCGGTGGCGCCCTCTCACGTCGTGGCCTCGTCGCGCTTCAATTTCGCGGTCATCGTGCAGGAATTCGTGCGCGGGGTCGCGCGCGCCGACGTCGCTCGCGCAAGAAGGCCAACGAGCAGCGAAAGCATCCCGGTCGCGCTGATGCGCCTGGTCGACAAGAGCCGCCGCCGCTACGGCGGCTACATCGTTCACATCGGCATCGTGGTGATGTTCCTCGGCTTCACCGGCAAGGCGTGGGGCACGGACACCGAAGCGAGTCTCGCCCCCGGCGACAAGATCGAGGTCAAGGACTACACGCTCACCTACGCGGGTCCTCGGCGAGAAGTCGATCCCACCAAGATGATGATCTTCGCCGACCTCGACGTGACGCGCGCCGGAAAGCCCATCGGCAGGATGTCGCCGGGAAAGTTCATCTACAAGCGATCCCAAATGAGTCCGACCACCGAGGTCGCGATGCGCCGAAGCTTCCGCGACGATCTCTACGTCGTCGTCGGTATGGTGAGCCCGGAAACCAAACGAGCCTCGTTTCAAGTGCACGTCAATCCGCTCGTGTCGTGGATCTGGACCGGCGTCCTCATTCTGATCGCGGGGGCGGGCATTTCCCTCTGGCCCGAGATGGCACTCAAAGAAGTCGGCGCGTGGGCTTACGTTCGAACGGCCACGGCTGCCGCCAGCGGCATCATGTTCGCGATCTGGATCGCGATGGGACCGAGCATGGCGTACGGCGCCACACGTCCCGAAAAATCCGAGGCAAAAGCCCCGGTCGTGACCCCATTTCACATGCCCGACGACGCCCCTCTTTTGCCGATTGGGCTCGCGCTCTCCCTCGGCGGCGGTATCGGAATCGCTTCCGCCGTGAGGAAGAAGCGCGCGAGAACGTAGTCGGCGCCACCTGAAGCTGCTAACCGATGGGCCCGGCATGTTGCGCCGCCTCGCCGAATTCTCCCCCTACCTGAAGATCGCGCTGCCCGTTTCGGTGGTGCTCTTTGCTGCCGTGGCGGGCGTCACCCGTGGCGTCGCCACGGCGTTGCTCATCCTCGCGGCCAGCGCGCTCTTGCTCGCGATCACGCTCCTCTGGAACAGCGTTCAGGGTCTGGACGACCAGTCCGAGCTGACGCTGGACGATGCAATGGCCCTCGGAGCTCCTTCGGCGGAAGAGGAACGGAAACGGTCCGTCTTGCGTGCCCTCAAGGATCTCGAATACGAGCGCAGCGTCGGCAAGATCACCGAAGAGGACTACGCGACGCTTTCGACCCGTTATCGCGCGGAAGCAAAGGCATTGCTTCGCTCCCTCGCCGAAGCGGAACTGCCGGTGCGCGAGCGGGTGGAGAAGCGCTTGGCCGTTCGCCTGAAGCGGGCCGGAATCGATCCACTAGCCGACGATCCCAAGGAGCCCAAGTCCAACGACGCCCGCGATTCGGATCGCGACTCCGACCCCAACACCGGCGATTCGGACTCGGACGCCCGCGATTCCGATGGGGAGCTCGCTGCCGACGCCCGCGACTCGAGCGCCGACGATCGCGATTCCGACGAGCCTCGGAAATCGAAGTCCAAGGCCATCGACACCGAAGAATCGTCGCTGCGTTGCGAAACCTGCAACACCGAAAACGATCTCGATGCTCGGTTCTGCAAGAGCTGCGGGGAAGTGCTGGCGTGAAGATCTTCGCCCTCGCCCTCGTGCTCCTGTGTGCTTTTGCACTTCCCGCGAGCGCGCAACCAGCTCCCTCGGCGCCCCGGCGCCCCTGCCGCGCCGAAGGCCAAGGTTCCACCGGCTCCAAAGCCCAAAAAGCCTGCCCAACCCGCGCCGGCGCCCTCGGCGGCTCCCGCGGCTCCCGCTCCCGCCGCTGACCCGACGGACGACGAGTCCGACGACACCACGGGCGATGGCGACGGTCCTCCGGGCGCGGTGGATCCGAACGCTCCGCTTCCTCCGGGACATCCGTCCATCGGCGGCGGCTCGCCCCACGGCGCACCGGGCATGCCGCGAGGTGCGGGAGCCCAGATAACTCCCGACCGCAGCGACGTGGACTCGAGCCTCCCACCCGGCACGATCGAAGCAACGATCGTCGACGGATCGGAAAAACCCATCGCCGGAACGGAGGTTCGTCTCGGCATCCTGCGTCAGAGCGTCGCCGAGGGAAACTCTCGAGACTTCAAGGTTCAGACGACCGGACCGGACGGCAAGGTGCGCTTTGCCGGCCTCGAGGGCAGCTCGAAGTTCAGCTACCGGATCACCACGAAGAAGGATCTGGCGGAGTACGCTTCTTCCCCGATTTCCCTTTCGGAAAAGGGTGGTCAGAGCGTGCTCATCCACGTGTATCCGGTCACGAGCGACATCCAGCGCGCACAGATCGGCATGCGCGGCGTGGTGGTGGTCGATCCCCGAGACGACGCGTTTCAGATCGAGGTGTTGATCCAGGTGTTCAACGTCGGCGCGGTGACCTGGGTTCCCGACGGCGTGATGATGGAGCTTCCGCGGAATTATCGGGCTTTCAACACCGAAGAATCGATGAACGACACGCAGTTCACCGAGGAGCCGGAACGCGGGGCTCGCATGGAAGGAACGTTTTCTCCCGGCCAGCACGAGCTCATCTTTCGTTTTCAGGTGCCGAGCGAAGAAACCGAGTCCGCCGAGTTCGTGATTTCGATGCCACCCCATGTCGCCGAGCTTCGCGTCATGGCGCCGGCGGGCCGCAACACTCGGCTCGACGTGCAAGGCTTCGACGAGGCACAGCCCACCGTGGGCCAGGACGGCCGAAAGCTTCTCGTCGTGGTGCGTCAGCTTCGACCGGGCGAGCCGGAGATGCATGACGTCACGATTCGGCTGAGCGGCATTCCGACGCCCGGCAGCGGCCGCTGGATCGCCGTAGGCTTGGCTCTCACGGTCGCTCTCAGCGGACTGTTCTGGGGCACCCGAACGACCAAAGACGACAGCCAGGCGCTCCTGCGGGACGCACAGCGTGCCGAAAAGCTACTGCTCAAGGAGCTCGTCGATCTCGAGCGGGCGCGAGCCAGCGGCCAGATCGGCCCGCGCACCTACTCGGACGCTCGACGCGCCCTGCTCGACGCCCTCACCCGCGTCGAAGTGCGAATGCCAAAAAAACCCCCGCGACCGCGCCGACGATTTGCCCGGGCTCGCTGATCCGGACTGCCTGGAAAGGGCATCCACAGTGTGGGGATAACTTCCGGAAAACCCTCTGGAAGAACCGGGTGCTGTCATGGGGATATCACCCACGGGTCACCATGTGTCCACAGTCACCTACATGACCGCACACGGGCGTTTCCACAGTTAGAATTCCTTTTTACTAAGCGATTTCAGTCTGTTGTGTGGTTTTCCCCAGTTTCCACAGCCTCTACGTCTACGACGAGTTCTTTAAATTTACTTACTCCTGAAGAGAAGAAGACACCGGACCCCTGCCCCATCGCTGGTGTGGATAACTTGTGAAAATCGAATCGTGAATTGGGCGTCACCGCTGCTGGCGTTCACGCGCTCACGCGGTTAGGACGTGCCGGCCATGCAGGTCGCCGTCAGCAAAAAGGATCTCCTTCGCATCCTCGCGCGCTGCCAGGGTGTCGCCGACAAGAAAAGCACCATGCCCGTTCTCGGGAACGTGCTCATCGAAGTCTCTGGACCGGACGAGATCAAACTCGCAGCCACCGATTTGTATCTCGCCGTGTCGGGCAAGGTGAAAGCACGCGTCGACAAGGGCGGCAGCATCGCCGTCGGTGCACGAGATCTGTTCGAGCGCGTGAAGATGATGCCCGAAGGTCAGATCTCGATCACGACGACCGAAGGCTCGGCAACGACGATTCGCGCAGTCGGTTCTGCGCGTCGATACACGCTGCACGGCATTCCCGGAGAAGAGTTTCCCGCGCTCCCTGAACCCGATCAGAACGCGAAGAAATTCGAGCTTGGTGTCGAAACGCTTTCGAAGCTGATCGCCGGAACCCATTTTTCGATTTCGACGGACGAGACCCGGCTGCACTTGAACAGCGCGCTCTTCGAGTGGGACGGCGATCGCGTGCGCATGGTCACGACGGACGGACATCGCCTGAGCAAGATGGAAGCCCAGGTGCCGGGCAAGCACGCGACCACGAGCTTCCTCATCCCGCTGAAGGGCATCCACGAGCTCAAGCGCCTGTGCGACGAGTCGAAAACCGACGCGCCGAAGGACGAAAAGGGCGAGCCAACGACGATTCAGCTGGCGCACTCCGGACCCAATGCGTTCTGGGAGCTGGCGGGCTTCCGCTTCAGCGTGAAGCTCGTCGACGCGCAGTTCCCGCCCTACTCCCAGGTCATCCCCGAAGCGACGGAGAAGGCCGTGCGGGTCCCGCGATTGCCGTTTTCCGACGCCCTGCGCGCGGTGTCGCTGGCCGCCAGCGATCGCACCGGCGGAGTGAAGCTCACGATCGAAAATGGCAAGCTCCGCTTCGAGAGCGAAAGCCCCGAGAGCGGCGAAGGCTTCGACGAGGTTCCCATCGAGTACGATGGCCCGGTCCTCACCGTCGGATTCAACGCGCGCTACTTCCTCGACGTGCTCGGCGCGATGGACGAGGACGAAGTCATCATCGGCATCAGCGGCGAGCTCGATCCGGCGGTCATCAAGCCGGCCACGGAGAGCACCAAGCAGAGCTACCTCGCCGTCGTGATGCCCATGCGCATCTGACCGCGCCGGGACCTTCTTGAGCGCCGATCTTCGCTTCGAGCGCGTCGTCGTCCGCGGCTTTCGCAATCTCACCGAAGTCGACCTCAGCCTCGGTCCGCGCCTGAACGTCGTCTCCGGCGACAATGGGCAGGGCAAGACGAGCCTTCTCGAGGCCCTGTACCTCGTCGCGACCAGCAAGAGCTTCCGGGCCGAAAAGACCCTGGAGATGCTTCAGAACGGCGCAGAGCAGGGCAGCGTGACCGTTTCCATCCTGGAGCACGGCCTCTGCCGGGAGCAACGCTCGGTGCTGCGGCCGAGCTCGCGCATCTTCTTCGCGGACGGCAAGCGGGCTTCTCGCCTGGCGAGCTACGCCGTGCGAACGCCGGTCGTCGTGTTTCACCCTGGGGACCTGCTGCTCGCCAGTGGTCCCGCGTCCGGCCGGCGCCTGCTTCTCGATCGGGTCGCGCTGTTTGTCGATCCCGCGAGCGCTGATCACCGCGCACGCTTCACCCGGGCGATGCGTGAGCGACAGCGTGCTCTCGGTGAACGGGGAGTCCGAGCGCCCGAGCTCGAAGCGTACGAGCTCCTCGCTGCCGAGGAAGGTGCCTCGCTCCAGCGCGCGCGTGCCGGCGCCGCCGAACGGATCAGCGCGGCGCTCGGGATGGCGTTCGAGAAAATGGCCGCGCCGGATCTGGGACTCGTGGCGACGTTTCGTCCCGGGCGGGAGCGAGGATCCCGAAGAGCTTCGACGCCGGCTGTTCGAGAGTCGTCCGGCGGATTTTCGACGGGGCTCCCCTTGCTACGGTCCCCAGCGGGACGAGCTCGAGCTCGAGCTCGAGGGGCGTTCGGCACGCCGGCACGCTTCCCAAGGCCAGCAGCGCATCCTCGCGCGTGGCGCTCAAGCTCGCGGAGCTCGAGTGCGTGCGAGAGGCCCGCGGTGTGGGTCCTGTGCTCTTGCTCGACGACGTGACGAGCGAGCTCGAATCCGTCGCGGGCGGGGGCCGTGTACACGTTCCTGCGGCAGCACCAGCGGTCAGGTCTTCGTGACCACTCCGCGTCCGGAACGACTCACCCTCGAGGAGAGCGTGGACTGGGTCGTGGAGGGCGGCCGAATTCGCCGCTCGTAAGGCCCCGATTTCGGACCGAAAAAACGCGCCCGAGGAACGCGCTTCTCGCGGGTCCCTGTCATCGCATAAGTGTCGAAAATACCCGGGAAATCTGGGCGATTTCGGCTTGCGCGGAGGGCCTCCCGACGCTATACCAAAGCGCTCTCATCGGCTGCGCTCCGGCGCGCCATTCGGACTCAGCTTTGTAGGCACTTCCTGCGCCGCCGGAACCCGATGTCAGACCCACTCGGCACGTGCCCGACAACGGGACGACTTGCCGCTCCCAGACCCATTCAAGGACTCGACTGCTTGACCACCGAAACCGACATTCCGCAAAAGTCCGTGCCGCCTCCTCCGCCGGAAGATTACGGCGCGGAGAACATCAGTGTGCTCGAAGGGCTCGAGGCCGTTCGCAAGCGGCCCGGCATGTACATCGGCGATGTGCACGACGGCTCGGCGCTGCATCACCTGGTGTGGGAAGTGGTCGACAACGGCGTCGACGAGCACCTCGCGGGACAGGCGACGTTCATTCGGGTCACCATCCACTTCGACGGTTCGGTCACGGTGGAAGACAACGGTCGCGGCATTCCCGTCGACATCATGAAGGACCGCGGCGTGTCCGCGGCGGAAGTCGTGATGACCGTGCTCCATGCGGGCGGAAAGTTCGATCACGCGAGCTACAAGGTGAGCGCGGGGCTCCACGGCGTGGGCGTTTCTGCCGTCAACGCGGTGTGCGAAAAGCTGCGACTGGAAATCAAACGCCAGGGCGGTGTGTATTTTCAGGAGTACCGCCGCGGCATTCCCCAGGGCTCCCTGGAGCAGATCGGCGAGAGCGACGAAACCGGCACGAAGGTCACGTTCAAGCCGGATACGGAGATCTTCACCCAGACCGATTACAACCACGACATCCTCGCCAATCGCTTGCGCGAGCTCGCGTTCTTGAACTCGGGGCTCGAGATCACGCTCATCGACGAGCGCACGGAAAAGAAGGATCTCTTCCTGTTCAAGGGAGGCATCCAAGAATTCGTAGCCCTGCTCAGCGCGAAAAAAGAGCCGATGCACGAGGACGTGATCGCCTTCACGACCGAGATGGAGATGGAAGACGCCAAGGCTCCGATTGGCGTGGACTTCGCGATCCAGTGGTCGGGCGCGTACCAGGATCAGATCCTCTGTTACACGAACAACGTCCACAACAAGGACGGCGGCACGCATCTCACCGGACTTCGCACGGCGCTCACTCGAACGCTGAACGCCTACGGCACGAATCACAATCTCTTCAAGGATCTGAAGTCGGGCCTGTCGGGTGAAGACGCCCGCGAGGGCGTGATCTGCGTCATCCACGTCAAGCATCCCGATCCGAGCTTCGATTCCCAGACCAAGAGCAAGCTCGTGTCGAGCGAGGTCGCCGGCGTGGTGCAGAACGTCGTCAGCGAACAGCTCGGGCGCTATTTCGAAGAGCATCCGTCGACAGCGAAGAAGATCCTCGAAAAGAGCCTACTCGCCGCCAAGGCCCGAGAAGCCGCCCGCAAGGCTCGCGAAGTCGTGCGCAAGGGCGTGCTCGATTCGACGAGCCTGTCCGGCAAGCTCGCCGATTGTCAGAGCAAGGATCCCGCCCAGAGCGAGCTCTACATCGTCGAGGGCGAGAGCGCCGGTGGCAGCGCCAAGCAGGGCCGCGATCGCCACTTCCAGGCCATCCTGCCCCTCAAGGGCAAGATCCTGAACGTCGAACGCGCCCGTCTCGACAAGATGCTCGCCAGTCAAGAAGTCGCGACGCTGATCAGCGCCCTCGGCTGCGGCATTGGTGACAACGGGAACTTCGACCTGTCGCGGCTCCGGTATCACAAGGTGATCTTGATGAGCGTCGACGCAGACGAGCACGTGTTCGTTCGCGACGATCGCGGCGTTCGCATGACGCGCATCGGGGAGTTCATCGACGCCGCGCTCGGTACGCCTCCCGGCCCCGAGTACCAAAAGAAGGTTCACGAGCCCCTCGGGGAAGTGATGTGCTTCGGCCGCGACGACCATCGTGTGCGCTTCCGTCCGATCGAGGGCGTCATTCGGCACGGCGTGGACGAGCCGCTCTACGAGCTGAAGACGACCTACGGCCGCTCGCTCCGGGTGACAGCGAGCCACAGCGTCTTCGTGCGCGAAAACGGTGAAACCCGCCTGAAGCGAGGGGACGAGCTTCGCGTGGGAGACCTTCTGCTCGCCCCCCGGCGCATCGAGCTTCCGGCCGACGCTGCGGATCGCATCGATCTCTTGCGGGAGCTTCACGCCGTTCCGGAAGCCGCGAGTCAGGTTTGGGTTCGCGGGCCGGCGGTGGAGGCCTGGTTCAAGAGCAAAGTGAGAGCGGAGCACGCAACCAATCCGGAGCTCACTGATCGGGGCGCGCCGCGCAATCGTGTACGACCCTACGTCCGTCTCTCCGATCTGGATGGGGACGATCTCACGTGGTTTGACGAGCGATCGGATCTCGAGCTCACGCCGGAGCACTACGGAAAGGTCGGAATTCGGCGCTACCTCGACGTAGGCCCGGAGCTGCTCACGCTGCTCGGTTTCTACCTCGCGGAAGGCTCGTGCAGTGATCGCGGTGGGATCCGGTTTGCGATTGGGTCGGGCAACGAGCGCTTTCTGCCGGAAATGGAGCGAGCTCTCGCTACGCTGTTTGGAGTTTCGCCCCGCTCCTACGAATCGGACGCGCGCATTGGCGAGCTCAAGCTCGTTCACCGGGTTGCTGCTCTGGCGTGGCAGCACGTGTTCGGGTTCCTCGGAAGCGAGTCCCACACGAAACGCGTTCCCGACCTCGCGTTCAACGTTTCCGAAGATCTGCGCTTGGCGTTCCTACGCGGCTACCTCCTCGGGGATGGAACTGCGACCGGAGGACGCGTGGTCTTTTCGACTTCCTCGCGGGACGTCGCGAGCGGCATTCAATACCTGCTGTCCTCGCTGGGAGTGCTCTGTTCGGTGTCTCGTCGCGAGCCCGATGGCGTCGAGCGCGAGGTGCGCGGTCGCCCCTGCATCACGCGGCATCCCCACTACACGCTGACGATCAGCGCGCGGGAGGACCTCGGAAAACTGCGAGCGGCGTGGAGCGATCACGCGGGTGCCTCGACCGTGGACAGCCGGCTCGAGAGCGAGTCGCGAAGTGTGAATCGGCCGTTTGTCGAAGCGCCGGGGGATCTGGTCGGACTCGAAGTCGTCGACATTCGCGAGGTCGAGGCGACCAACGGGTGCGTTTACGATTTCTCGGTCCAAGCCGACGAAAACTTCATCGCCGGATTCGGCGGGCTCGCATGCCACAACACGGATGCCGACGTCGACGGAAGCCACATCCGTACGCTCCTCCTCACGTTCTTCTATCGGCAGATGCGAGAGCTCATCGAAAAGGGATATCTCTTCATCGCCCAGCCTCCGCTCTTCCGGGTGCGCAAGGGCAAGAAGGACCTCTACCTCAAGGACCAGGGCCAGCTCGATCGGGTGCTGACGGAGAACGGCATCGAGGGGCTGACCGTGCAAAGTGCGAAAGGGCCGGCGCTCTCGGGGATGCCGCTCTTCAACCTCGCCCAGCGCCTGCGGTCGTTTCGGCACGTGCTGGCAAAGATCGATCGGCGCTGCGATGCGCGCGTCGTGGGTGGGCTTCTGCGATCGGCGGGCGCCATGACCCGGGCGGACTTCCGCAACGCCGACAAGGTGAAGATGGCGGCGGATACGCTGCGTACGTATCTGGAGGAGCACTATCCGGATCTCTTGCCGCTCAGCGTGGACGTCCAATGGGACAAGGAGCATGGCGGCGGTCGCATCAGCGTGAAGTTCCGCCCCGGCGCCTCGACGAGGCCGGCCGTGCTGGATTGGGAAGTCGCTGACAGCGCGGAGTATCAAGAGCTCCTGGCCATCGAAGAAGACATTCGATCGATTGGTCCTGCGCCCTACGCCGCCAAGAGTGGGAGCTCGGAGCCGGTGACCCTGGCGGATGCCGAGGCCCTGGACGCGTTCATCGACGAACGCGGGCGCAAGGGCTGCACCATCACTCGCTACAAGGGCCTGGGCGAAATGAACGCCAGCGAGCTGTGGGAGACGACGATGGATCCCGATGGCCGCACCCTGCTCAAGGTGCGCGTCACCGACGACGTGGCCGCCGACTCCCTGTTCAGCGTCCTCATGGGCGATCAGGTGGAGCCCCGCCGGCAGTTCATCGAAGAGAACGCGCTCAACACGCGAAACCTCGACATCTGAGTCCGGATGTGGCGCCGGCGACTGCGTAGCGGGCTGCTGATGGGGTCCCGTGCAAAGGCCTCATCCCCACCAATCATTTGTGACGGTTCTTCCGTTTCCAGTACTCCCCAAAAGCCTCGAGGCGCGGCAAAGACTCTTTGTCCTTCACGCGCCCCGTCGCCGACTTGCTGCGGACGATGTCGTCGATGTGGCAGACCGGGAAGCCCTCGACCTCGACGTGGGTCGCCCAAGCGTCTTCGAACGTTTCGATGCCGTCCGGAGCGAAGATCAAATCGAGATCGAACGGGCGTTCTCGAGTTGGACGAAATCCTTGCAGCGTTCGATCTCCGCCGCCTGGTCCGGCGTCAGAGCGAAGCCGAGCGCGCGTAGCGCAAGCACGGCCTTCGCGCCATTGTCCGGAGCCTTCTCGAGGAACAGGTCGGCGTCCTGCGTAGTATCCGGGAAGCCGAGCAGGATCGCGCCCGATTTGCCGATGAACAGATAGCGCACACCGTGACCGAGAATTCGTCGCGGATTTCCTCAGCCTGAGCGTACTCAAAGCGAGCGGCCATAGCCGAGCCATGGGGGCAGGTTGTGCTCGCACCACTGTCGATATTCGGCGGTAGTGTTGAACGAGCGAAACTCCGCGTCGTCGAGTACGGGCTTGTAGGTACGAATGAAAGCGTAGCGGAAGCGGATTGGTAGCGGCCGCAGTGCGGCGGCATCGAACTCCGCATCCCATTCACGTCGCTCGGCGGCCGTCGACGCCCGTTCGTTCACAGTGGGATTCTACCCTTGGGCTGGCGATTTCGCGCGTCCGTCACGGGATCGCTCAGGAATTTCAGGGCCGCATTCAAACGCGACGGCGGGCGCTCGGGGCGACCCGGAATCGGAAGCACTTCGGCCCGATCCGGCTCAGTCGAGGATGGGACCTGATAAAAGGTCGGCATTTCGGTCCAATAGCTCGAACGAGCGCAGTTTTGTGCCCGTGCTAGAGTCCACGCTCACGGCTGATCCTCGGGTGCGGATCGGCGCTTTGGTTGGATCTTTCCCTGGGCGAAAAACCGTGGCAGGGTCCGCGGCCGACTTTCTCAAGAGGTGGTTTTCATGCGTAGCTCCTTCAAATTGGGTTTCTGTTTTGCACTGACCGCGGTGGGCTTGCTGGGCGTTCCCGCCTGCGGAAGCGACGACGGCGGCGGCTCCGGTGGCAGTAAGGCCGGCGGCGGGACCGGTGGCACTGGCAACAGCGGCGGCACGGGCGCGACGGGTGGTTCCGGTGGCGGAACGGCCGGCACGTCGACCGGTGGCACCGCGGGCGCGGCGACGAACGAATGCGCGCCGACGGAAACTGGCGGCCAGGAATGCACGGCCGATCCCTGCACCTGTGGAGCCGAGTCCTGCCCGAGCTACAAGATCGGTGGGCTCATCACGGTGAAGCCTTGCTGCGCCGGCACGGCCAATGACGCTTGCGGCTTGCAGCTCGACAGCGCGACCGCGGTTCTTCTCAGCATCACGCCGGGCTGTTACCAGGTGGCTCAGGTGGGCGGCGACGACACGAGCTGCGGTTCGTTCAAGTTCACTAACCCCCTCAACCAGCAACCGGCCGAGTTCGCTGGCTGCTGCCGAGCAGACAGCACCTGTGGGTTCGCCATCGACCTCACCGACAACGGCGGTCCCGACATGGGATGCGTCGAGGCCACGTGCAACGGCGGAGCTCCCAAAGCTTGCGGCGGCGGCACGGGTGGCGGAGCCGGCACGTGCTTCCGGCGGAACCGCGGGCGCAGCGGGCGCAGCGACCGACGGCGGCTGATCCAAATCGCGATAGCTACGAAGGGCCGCAGAGCACTTGCTCTGCGGCCTTTCGCTTTTTGTTCCCCGCGAGCGACTTGATCTCGGCCCCCAGCGACTTACCTTGCTGGCAATTCCCGTGCCCAATTGAGGGCCAGTTGGGGTGTTGCCATGCGAATGGATCGACTCACAGCCAAGAGCCAAGAAGCGCTGCGCGCCGCCGTGGACGATGCGATCCGGCGGGGCAATCCCGGAGGTCATTCCCGAGCACTTGCTGGTAGCGGTGCTCGAGCAGGAAGACGGCATCGGTCGACCGCTGGTGGAGAAAGCCGGCGCGAATGCCGAGGAGCTCGCGAAGGAGCTCGCGCAGCGCATCGAGAAGCTGCCCCAGGTGAGCGGTGGCGGCGAGCCGGCGTTCGGCCGGCGCACGGTTCCGCTTTTGACCAAGGCCGAGGACGAGGCCAAGCACTTCAAGGACGAGTACGTTTCCGTCGAGCACTTCGTGCTCGCGGCGGCCAAGCACGACAAGGACGTGCAGGCGGTCCTCAATCGTCACGGGCTTTCCTACGACAAGCTGGTGCGTGCGCTGGCCGAAGTACGGGGTAGCCAGCGGGTCACCGATCAGAATCCCGAGGGGAAGTTTCAGGCCCTCGACAAGTACACCCGGGATCTCACGGCTCTCGCGCGGCGGGGGAAGATCGACCCGGTCATCGGTCGCGACGAAGAGATCCGGCGCGTGATGCAGGTGCTGTCTCGGCGCACCAAGAACAATCCCGGTGCTCATCGGCGAGCCCGGCGTGGGCAAGACCGCCATCGCGGAAGGCATCGCTCATCGCATCGCGAACGGCGACGTTCCCGAGTCCCTGAAGGACAAGCGGATCCTGGCTCTCGATCTGGCGAGCATGGTTGCGGGGTCGAAGTACCGCGGCGAGTTCGAGGATCGGCTGAAGGCCGTCCTGAAAGAGGTCGAGTCTTCGAGCGGCAACGTCATCCTGTTCATCGACGAGCTGCACACGCTTGGTGGGCGCGGGCGCGGCCGAGGGCGCCATGGATGCCGCGAACATGCTGAAGCCGGCGCTGGCGCGAGGGGAGCTCCGCTGCATCGGTGCGACGACCCTCGACGAATATCGCAAGCACATCGAAAAGGACGCGGCTCTCGAACGGCGTTTTCAGCCAGTGATCGTCAATCAGCCGAGCGTCGAGGACACGATCGCGATCTTGCGTGGCCTGAAGGAGCGTTACGAGACGCACCACGGCATTCACATTCAGGACGCGGCGCTGGTGGCCGCTTCCGTGCTCTCGAATCGCTACATCAGCGATCGGTTCTTGCCCGACAAGGCCATCGATTTGGTCGATGAGGCGGCGAGCAAGATCAAGATGGAAATCGACAGCATGCCGTTCGAGATCGATCAGGTGGAGCGCAAGCTCCTCCAGCTCAAGATCGAGGAACAGGCGCTGAAGAAGGAAAAGGACAAGGTCAGCAAGGCGCGGCTCGGTGAGCTCGGCAAGGAAATCGCCGATCTGTCCGAGAAGCGCGATGCGATGCGCGCCCAGTGGATGCACGAAAAGGAGATCATCACTGCAGCGCGGGACAAGCAGGTCGCTCTCGAAGAAGCGCGCGTGGAAATGGAGCAGGCCCGGCGCAAGGGAGATCTCGGAAAAGCCGCAGAGATCCAGTACGGCACCGTGCCGGCCCTCGAAAAGGAGATCGAGGTCGCCCGGGCGGAGCTCGGTCGGGCGCAAGAAAAGGGCAGCTACCTCAAAGAAGAGGTCACCGAAGAGGACATCGCTCAGATCGTGTCCAAGTGGACCGGCGTTCCCGTCTCCAAGATGCTCGAGGGGGAGATGCAGAAGCTGCTCCACATCGAGGAGAGCTTGCAGAAGCGCGTCATCGGTCAGGACGCGGCGCTGGTCGCGGTGGCCAATGCAGTTCGTCGTTCGCGAGCGGGTCTCGGCGATGACCGGCGTCCCATCGGGAGCTTCCTGTTCCTCGGACCCACGGGCGTAGGCAAGACGGAGACGGCCCGAGCGCTCGCGGAGTTCATGTTCGACGACGAGCGCGCGATGATCCGCGTCGACATGAGCGAGTACATGGAGCGCCATGCGGTCTCCCGCTTGATCGGCGCGCCCCCCGGATACATCGGCTACGACGAGGGCGGACAGCTCACCGAGCCCGTACGCCGGCGCCCCTACAGCGTGATCTTGTTCGACGAGATCGAGAAGGCGCACCCGGACGTGTTCAACACGCTGCTCCAGCTTCTGGACGACGGTCGATTGACCGACGGACACGGTCGCACCGTGGACTTCAAGAATACCGTCGTGATCTTGACGAGCAACATCGGCACCATGGAGCTCAACACGATCGAGGAGCGCCGCGATCTATCCTCCGACGAAAAGCAGGACCTGGCACAGAAGACCGTGATGGAGGCGCTTCGCCAGCATTTCCGGCCGGAGTTCCTCAATCGACTCGACGAGATCGTCGTGTTTCACCGGCTCGCGAAGGAACAGATCCGAGCGATCGTGGACATCCAGCTCCGATATCTCGAGGAGCGCCTGGAGAGCCGCGAGCTGACCCTCGAAGTCGGCGACGACGCCCGGGACTTCCTGGGCGAGGTCGGTTGGGATCCCCAGTTCGGCGCACGTCCGCTCAAGCGCGCGATCCAGAAGTATCTCGAAGACGGGCTCGCGAAGCGCGTGCTCGGTGGAGAGCTTGCGCCTGGCGACACGATCCTGGTCAAGCGTGGTGACGACGGGTTGGCATTCGAGAAGAAGGCGAAGCCAGTCGAGCGCTCGACGCAGCAAGCAACCGCGCAGGCCTGAACGTCGGGCGCTCGGGTTCTGGCAGCAGAGCCCCCTGAGGCATCCCCTCATTTGGATTGCACAGGGAGGGGGGAAGAGCGGGAGGATTTGGGGTGGTCAGAGGTGAGCCTCCGCAGTCCATTTCGCAGGACAACCTCGTTGAAGTTGACGAGCAGGCCGACGGGCAATCGGGCAAGTCGTAGATAGGTGATGACCTGCGCTTCGTGAATCGGTAGCAAACGCTCGACCGCCTCGAGCTCGATCAAGATGCAATTTCCAAGATCCAGACGATAACCCATCGAGGTGCACGCCTTGTAGACGACTGGCAACGATCGCCGCTCACCGTGTCGTCCTATCCAAAATCTCCAGACCCCGGCTCTCCCTGTGCCATCCCGATGTCGTCGGGCACAGCATCCGAGACAGTTGCCGACTTTTTTCGCCCGAAATGAGGGGATGCCTCAGGAGCCCCATGTGCTGCGACCGGCCATGACGGTTGCATGACGTAATGTTCAGTCACTCCGCTCCATCGCGGGCAGTGCGGATTGGCTTTATGGGCTGGCCGAGCCGACTTAAGCTCCGAGGGGCCGTGGTGGAAACGACGCTTCGCTCAAAACCGCCGCCGGCTGACAACTCGGAACCGTCGGCCGCGGCCACTCCGCTCGCTCTCGGGCCGACCGCGCGACGGGACGCGGTCGAGCGGCAGGAGCTTCGCGCAAACGTTCTGCGCGTGCGACGCGTCATCGCCTACGGCATCATCATCTGGACTCTCTCCGGCGGGCTCGACTGGCTCGCCGTGAGCTGGGTTCAGACCAGCGGCAGGCTCTGGTACTTCTGGACGATTCGCGGCATCGGGGATCTGCTCTTCGCGGCCATCCTCTGGCGATTCTATCGAGTGCCGTTGCCGTCGCCCCGCACGCTTTCGGGTTCTGAATACGATTCTGTTCACGTACGCAGCGGCCGGTGTGGCGCTCATGTGCTTCGAGTACGGCGGAATTGCGAGCCCCTACGCCCATGGTGTTTCGTGTGTGCTCGTTGCCTACGGCATCACGTATGCGGCACCGTGGAAGCGCGGCGCGCTCTTGCTGGCGGTTCCGGCGCTGAGCTTTCCGGTGGTGCTGGGCATCGGAGCGTTGATCTCCCCGAATGTCGCCCAGCAATTTCGTACGCCCGCGCTTCTGGCGGTGTTCTGTCAGAGTGTCTTTCTGATCTGCACCAGCTGGTTCTTGCTCGTTCTCGGCAGCCACGTGGTGTGGGATTTGCGGCGTCAGGTGCTCGAAGCCCACGACATCGGCCGGTATCAGTTGCGCAAACGCATTGGAAAAGGCGGCATGGGAGAGGTCTGGCGCGCCTACCACCCGGGATTGAAGCGCGAGGTCGCGGTGAAGATCCTCCGAGCAGAGCCCGATCGCTTCGACGAGGCGTTGGCGCGATTCGAGCGCGAAGTGCGCGCGACGACCGAGCTCAGTCATCCGAATACGATTCGCATCTTCGACTATGGCGCGACGGACGACGGGCTCTGGTACTACGCGATGGAGCTACTGGAAGGCGAAACCCTCGGCGCGTTGGTGAAACGCGCCGGACCCTTGCCGCCGAAGCGAGCGATCGTGATCACCCTTCAGGCAGCCCGAGCGCTCACCGAGGCACACGAACATGGGATCGTGCATCGTGACATCAAGCCCGACAACCTCTTCATTCTGCAGGTCGCCGGCGAAGGCGACTTCGTGAAACTCCTCGACTTCGGCATCGCCAAGGAGATTGCTGCGGGCGATGCCGGCAGGACGCTGACCAACATCGGCGCGCTGATGGGCACGCCCACCTACATGGCGCCCGAGCAGGTGCGGAACGACCGCGTGGACGCGAGGACCGATGTGTATTCCCTGGGTGCCGTGCTGTACAAAGCGCTCACTGGCCATCCGCCGTTCGAGCGCAAAACCAGTCTCTCCATGCTGGAAGCGCAGCTGATGGAAGCACCCACCCCTCCATCACTGTGGAGGGATGAGCTCCCCGCTTCGCTCGAGGCCGTCGTGCTGAGGTGCCTCGAGAAGAAGAAGGAGGATCGCTACCAGTCGGCCGAAGAGCTCGCGAAAGCGCTAACCGCTTGCCTCCATGACGACCGCGTGTCGGCGAAGGCCGTGTGATACGAGCGCAAACAATACACATTGACGGTCGACCCTAGAGGCGGCTTTGCTGGCCGGAGGCGAACCAAACATGCACGAGCGCGCGTGGGTACTGGGAGTTGGGCTGACGATGCTCCGGCGATGGACTGGACGAGGAAGACACCCTCGTCATCCCGTCGCTGTCCTTTGCCGCGACACTTCACTGAGCGGAGTGCCAATCAGCGGAACGCGGCCCACATCGCGTCCGCAAACCCGCTGCCGTGCAATCCGGCGTCCGCGCTGGTCTCGTGGAGTGCGGGGAAGCGACCGCATTCCTTGCCGGCCTGACAGTCGCAATCGGGGAACGTCGGGCAGTTCATCAAATCCGGATCGGGGATGCACTGTCCGGGATTGGCGAGATCGGGTCCTCCACCCTGCGAGGGAGGCGCGCAGTAGTCCGGCTGGGTGTACGCACCGTGCTCGACCCAACGATCGGCGTACTCCAGCACGAGATCGTCGTTCCAGATCGGCGAAATTGCTGGGATCAGTCGCACCACGAGGGCACTGGCCTTGAGCGCCTGGGAAGTGCAACAGCCCTGGTACCAGCCGCCGGGCTCCGCGCCGCCATCGATCAGCAGATAGGGATCGAGGCAGGTCCGAGTGGCCGGTGGTCCGTTGAGGTCGTCCCAGTACTCGGTTTCGCCGGTAGCGTCCTTGTAGCGACAGCGATCCTGTCCCCAGATCACGATGCCCTTCGTGTTCAGGTGAACTTGGTCGCTCTCTGCGAAGTCCGAGCGCTGGGCGTCGTGAACGCGAGTGGCCATGTCCTGATCGCCGAGCACCAGCGCGGCGAACGCAATCGGCAGCTTCATTCCGAGGCCATGGCCCCCATCAGCGCGCCATCCCGCCTGACCCAAGCGAAGGATTGCGTCGTTGTCGATGCCGTACTGAGCCATCGCGATGACGGCTTGGTTTCGCTCGTCGGCGCTATCACCGGGTCGTTGCAAGACAATGCGCAGAGCGGCCTCGGCATTGTTGTTGGAGACGTTCGGCCCGTAGGGATCGTCGTGCTGCACGTTGTCGACGGGGCGAAGCTGCTCGCCGCTCCATCCGGCGAGGTAGTTGATCTGGACCCGCTCGATCGCCAAGGTCACGCTGGCGAGGGTGGGCGCCGCCGAGTCCACGGCGGACGTGGTGTCGATCTTCGGGAGATCCGCCGTACTGAGAGCGTCGGCGCAGTACAGCAGTTTCGAGCTCGAATCGCCGAAATACGCAGGACGAAACGCGGTGGCGGGAGGCGCGGTGTCGAGCACCGTCAGGACGGCAGCGGTTTGCAAGCAGCTCTTGTCGCAACTGGCCAGCGACACCGCCTTGACGATCGATTCGCCAGCGCTGGCAGCATAGGGAAGGTTGGGCAGGAGCGAAGCGGTGTAGCTCGGTCCCCCGGAGTCGAACGCTTGCTCGTCGTTGGAGCTCGGGTTGACCATGAAGCCGTTCTTGCCGCCGGACGCGGCGGGAGTGATTTCACTGATGGTCACCTTGCCTCCCGGGTCGGTTGGCGTGACCCAGCTGTCACCGTTCACGAACTGTCCGCACGGATAGGCGGCATCGAGCTTCCAGGTGATCCCCCATTGGCTGATCTCGGTGCAACTGCTGGGCGTGGCGGGGGACTGAGTGGTGCACAGAGCACTGCCGGTCGGAATGGTTCCCGCGTCGCCGGCGCTTCCCCCACTGCTGCCGCCGCTTCCGCCCCCTGCGCTCGCATCGCCCGAGCTTCCTCCCGTGCCCCCGGAACCCCCATCTGGATTGCTGTGGCCGTCCGAGCTGCACGCGACGGCCACGACGAGTCCCACGAACGACAAGAACCGGGTCATTCGAGCAGCTTATCAACTCGGCGTGCCCGGGACGAGCCGCATGCTCTACTCTGGCGAGATGAAGCGTTGGGTCTGGGCGCTGGCCCTGCCGTGCTTGGCAGGATGCGGCGGTGAGGAGCCAGATCCCACCGAGTCGGTGCAAGCCGCGGTCAAGGTGTGCGCGGACGGAAACACGATCGAGGGCGTCGACGTGAGTCACTACGACGGGGACATCGACTGGGCCCTGGTGAAGGCGGATGGCATCGAGTTCGCGGTCGCCAAGGCGTCGGAGTCCATCACGAACCTCGATCCCACGTTCGGTACGAATCGCCAAAATGCAAAAGCGATGGGAGTTGCCTTCGGCGCCTATCACTTCTTTCGCGCCGATGACGATCCCGTCGTGCAGGCGAATCACTTTCTGGACGCCATCGGATCCGTCGAGGACGGCGAGATTTCTCCGGTTCTCGATCTGGAGACGGCAGACGGCCAGAGTGCGAGCACGATCGTGAGCTCGGCCCTCACATTTCTCGAGGTTCTGGAAACGGAAACTGGCCGCGTGCCGATCATCTACACGTCGCCTTCGTTTTTCACGTCGACTTTGGGCTCACCCCCGGAGCTCGCAGGCTACCCCTTGTGGATCGCCAAATTGGGATACGAGCTGTCCAACGGTGCCGGATGTCTGGACCGATTGGAGCCTCTGGCAATACACGGATTCCGGAACCGTCAGCGGGATCGACATCCTTTCCGATCTCGATCGGTTCGACGGAACCGTCGACGAGCTTCTGTGTGTGGGTGTGATCTGCGCCACCGAGTGTGTGGCCGGTGTTTGCCAACCGATGGGCACCGCGGGTGCCGGTGGCGGCACGGGAGGCGGCGCGACGACTGGCGGTACCGGCGGCGCCGGTGGCGAAGCGGGCGGACCGCCGACGAGCGTGACGAAGACCTCTTGTTCAGACGACGGTGGGTGCGGTTGCCGCACGACGAGGAGTCGGAGCGCTCTGCCCGTCGGGATCCTGTTCCTGTTCGCGGGGCTCAGCCGAGCTTTTCGGAGGCGACGGCGACGTACTCGGCACCCTTTGGACTCCGCCGGCTCTGAAACAACACGAGCTCGCTGAGCAGGAACGGCACGGGCTCGAGGCGAGCGGACTCCACGACGAACGCTGCGTTTCCCGGTCGCTGGAAGCGCGCCATGGTGAGGTGGGGACGGAAGGGGCGGCGCTCGCGCTCGACGCCGAAGCCAGCTGCGTCGTCGTCCAGGGTTTTGGCCAGGGAGTCGAGATCCGCTTTGACCAGAGCGACGAGCACGCGAGCCCGTCGGGTATCGGGAAAAGCGGAGACACAGTCGAGCATGGCTTCGACGGGTGGGTGCTCGGCCGCGCGGCGTCGCGTGATCTCCGAAAGCTCCGTGATCGCTTCGTCCGGGACATCCCCCAAGAACTTGAGGGTCAGATGCATGTCCGTGCTCCGAGTCCACCGGGGCTCGAAGCGCTCGGCGATGGGCTTCAGGGCGCGGGCGGATTCGGTCAAAGCGCGGGCGACTTCATCGGGAACGCGAAGCGCGAAGAACCCACGCATCAGTCATCCCCGATGCCGTGCAGGAGCACCTTCCGCACCAGGGCGAGCCCGGCAAACGCAGCGAGGTCTCGCACCTGGGTGCGAGAGCCCGGGAACACCATCTTGCGATCGGTCGTGCCTTCCGCCGTGGAAACCGCGTAGCAAACCAGGCCCACGGGCTTTTCCGGAGTGCCGCCCCCCGGGCCTGCAATGCCAGTGAGGGAGAGCGCGATGTTCGCAGACAAAGCACCGAGCGCTCCCTCGGCCATGGCGCGGGCGACCTCGCGAGCTCACCGCTCCGTGCTCCTCGATGAGTGCTGCCGGAACGCCCAGCAACCCTTCCTTCGCGCTGTTCGCGTAGGTGACCGCGCTGCCGACGAAGAAGTCGCTCGAGCCCCCGCGCTCGGTCACGAGTCGCGCAACACCGCCACCGGTGCACGACTCGGCCAGGGCGAGCATCCAGCCCTTGTCGACCAAGAGCTTCCCGAGCTCCTCGGCGAACGTGACGTCGCCTTCTCCGTAGACCACGTCGGGGCCCAAGCGCTGTCGGATCTCATCGGCTGCGCGGCGCGCCGTCGCTTCTGCCACCTCGGCATCGTTGGCTCGACCCACGACCTTGACCTCGATTTCCGGAAAGTGCGCCCGGTACGCAATGACGACCCCGTGTTTCTCCTCGATGCCGGAAAGCGCGTCGTTCACGCCGCTCTCGGTCATGCCGAAGGTCTTGAGCCGGATCTGCCGAATCGCATCGCGCACGAACTCGCCGAGACTCGGCGCGACGTACTCTTCGAACAGGGACTTCATCTCCCGGGGAACACCCGGCAAGTAGAACGAAGAGGCGCGGTTGATCTTCACGGCGAACCCCGGTGCCGTGCCCTTTCGGTTCGCGAATGATGCGAGCGCCCTCGGGGAAAGTCGGCTTGTTTTGCATTGGACGCGGCCATGTGACGGCCAAACCGCTGCATTCGTGTCCCGAATGGATCGAGGGAAGGTTCGTCCCGCACCAACGGCACGCCGAGCACGGCCGCGACGCACTCGCTCGTGATGTCGTCGGTGGTCGGTCCGAGCCCGCCCGTGCACACGATCACGTCATGCCCGCGGCCAGTCGCCGGAGCGTCGCGACGATCGTCTCGCGATCGTCGGCGATGGCCTCGATGGCCGTGACCTCGATGCCCCGATCGGTCAGGGACTCCGCGAGCCAGGAAGCATTGGTGTTGACGATTTCGCCTCGGGTGAGCTCGGTCCCGATGCAGAGCACGGCGGCGGGCATGCCCGGAGTCTAGTCGCGATCGGGCGAAGCGGAAGCGTGGGCAGGAAGATCAGCTGCGGGCCAGCATCGGGCGCCAGACTCCGCGGCGATAGCGCGGTGGGATCGGGGGAAGCGGCGGGCGAAGGCTTGCAGGAGGAGCCGCGACCAGCGATCCATGTCCGATGAGGGACAGGCCGAGCTCGCGACGGATCTCGCCGGGACGGCGGCCGTGAACGACCCGGGTGACGATGGCTTCGGCATCCACGTAGTCGGCGAGGCCCGGAACCCGGAACGACACCAGAACCGGCTCGCCGGTGAGAACGGGATCGGCCGGTCCCACCAGCATTCCGTCGGGCGACAGGTCCTCGATGCGGTCTGCGATCAGCTGAAAATCCCGGAGCCTCACCACCTGACATCGATCTTGGCGGTGTGGCGAACGGAGCGCGCGGGCAAGCAGATCGAGGCTCTGATGGATCATCGATCGGATCGTAGGCACCGAGGGTCGGCACGGCCAAATCATCCGCTGGGCGGCGGGACCGTGGGCGGGGGTCCGGGGTTCTCGGTGGGCGCGAAGCCGTGAGTCAGGGTCGTGAAGGAAAGGACGCGGTTGCCGTCGCCGCTGATGTCGCGATTGGCGAGGTCGTCGCAGGAGAGCTCTGCGCACATCTTCGGGTTGCGATAGTAGCGATACGCGACTTCGAGAGTGACCAGGTGGGAGCTCGTCCACGGCCAACTCTTCTCGGGGTTGTCGATCACGAACAGGATGGATTTTCGGATCGAACCATTGCCATTGCTCGCGATGTTGTCGAAGCTCGCGGTCGTTCCGCGGCGCCACAGAACCTCCGCGTGAGCGACGAGGCTCTGCACGTGGGCGAGCTGGTAGGTGTAGGACGGGTCCTGGTCGACGATGTGGGTTGCCGCGCAGCCCGAGCTTCCGCGGCGGAGCTCGTCCGGGATCCCGCCATGATCCTGGATGCCCCAGGTCGGACATTGAGAGTCCATCTGCTCGGTGCCGTTCATGCGGGCGAGCTGCCGGGCGTTGTGGAAGGCCCAGGCTTCGGAAAGCGTGCGCTTCGATCCATCTCGCTCGGTGAGATCGGTCGCGCTCCCGACCAAGTAGTCGGCGATCATGGCCGAGGTGAGTGAGCCGCCGGCGCCCCAGTTGTTGACGCGATTCTCGCTGCACCAGCTCGTCTTCGGATAGACCTCCGTCGCGAGCCATTGAGCAAACTGAGCCTTGTCGGCGGCGCTCCAGCCGGACCAGCCCTCCAGCAAATCGGCGGCTTGGATGAAGCGCGGCATGAACCAACCGAGGTTCAGGATGCATTGATTCGAACCGCTGTAGACCGCGCCGCCCCAACCGGTCGCGGCGGTGAGATCGAGGATGCGTTTCCGCGCGTCGGCCGCAAATGCTTCGTTTCCCGTCAGGCGAAACAGGTAGGCCTTGGCCAGCACGAAGGGCCCGCCTCCGCTGTTCGCGATGTACGCGGGCTCGTCCGGTGAGCCGCCGCTCGATCCACCGCAGGTGATGTCACCCGAGAGAGAGCCAAACGACCAGTTGTCCGGCGCGCCGGCATACGCGACGAGCTCGTCGAGGGCGGACTTGTATGGTTCGTCGCCGGCCGTGGCGTGGTTGGCGATGGCGGTGAGCTCGCTTTCGCTCGTGAAGTATCCGCGCGATGCCCCGGGGCTTCCGCCGCCGCCGCTCCCACCCGCGCCGCCGACGCTGCTGCCGGCCGTGCCGCCCGCGCTGCTGCCAGCCGCTCCTCCGGTCGAGCCGCCGCTTCCTCCGGAAGACGCATTCCCCGATCCTCCGCTCGAGGGATCCGTGTTTTTCGAGTCGTCACTTCCGCATCCCGTGGACAGAAGCAGCGAGCAGCCGATCACCCACCATGCACGCATGACTCCAGAGTACGGCTCTTAGCGCTTGTCGTCATACGCACAGCGAAACCCCACGTGAATTGCTGGGTCGGAGCTCTGTTCGGATCCCGTTTTCAGCTCGCCGGCGACCGCGGAGCGAAACGAGCCGCCCCGTGCGCGAAATGAGCCATCCGATTCCCGTGCCCACTCGGCGACGTTGCCACTGAGATCGAGCGCGCCTTCGGGTGAACGACCATCGGGTCGCGATCCGGCGATCTCGGGACCGGTGCCGCCCCACGCGCAGGGACCGTCCACGAGCCCGAACACCGAACGCCGGCAGACGAGCCCCGTCTGTCCCCAAGCAAACTTTCGCCCTTTCGTTCCCCCGGCTGCCAGGAGCCACTCGTCGCCCGACGGCAGCCGTCCCCCCACGAACTTGCAGAAGCTCTCCGCATCATCGGGAGACACGTTCGATACCGGGAGACCGGGCTCTTCGATGGGCACCGCCCGACAGCGTCCCGCGCGCACGCACTCTCCCCAGCGAGCTCGCGTCACTTCTACCGAGTCGAGCTCGAAGGGTGTGACCTTCGCGCGGCGCTCGCGGAGCGATGGATCGGCTTCCCAGTCGCTGGCCCCCAGGTCGAGCTCCCCGCCCGGATAACGAATGTGAACGTTCGGCATCACGCAGCCCTCGATCTCGGCGTGAGCGGCGATGAAGCCTGGGGGGCAATGGGGATCTCCGCGACAGGCTCCGTCGAACTTCTGGCCTGCCGGACAGCAGCGATAGCCCGATGGCTCGAACCCCGGGGCGCAACGAGCGGGATCCTGGCGTGCTCGCCGAGCCACCACCACGACCGCGGCGATGGCGACCCCGGCGGCCACGATCCCCGCGAGCACCGACAGCTTGGCTCTCAGTCGCACGGCGCCAGCATCGCCTGAAAACTCCGGAAGGTCTCACAGGAACGCGGAAGGGCGGAAGAAAATCGTTTGGGGGCTTGCGCTTTTCTTCTGCGGCCGAACATTGTCGCCCTCGGCAGCGGATGGCGGACTTTCACGACAAAATCGTGCTCGGCAGAACGGGGCTCGCAGTTTCTCGAGTCGGGACTGGGCGCGTCCTATGGCGCCCCCACTCAGGCGTACCTCGAAGCCTTCGAGCGCGGCGTGAACTACTTTTACTGGGGCAGTCGTCGCAGGGACGACATGGGGGATGCTCTCAAGCAAATCGTTTCGGGGCGCCGCGAGGATCTGGTTTTGGTCGTGCAGAGCTACTCGCGAGTCGGTTGGGTGCTGAAGCTCTCGGTCGAAAAGGCGCTGCGAAAGCTCAAGACGGACTACGCGGACGTGCTCCTCTTGGGGTGGTACCAGAGTCCACCACGGCGCATGTTGGATGCGGCGATGGAAATGGTCGACAAGGGTCGCGTGCGCCACATCGCGCTCTCTGGTCACAACCGGCCCATGTTCCCCACGTTGCTCGACGACAAGCGCATCGGGATCTGGCACGTGCGGTACAACGCCGTCCACCGCGGCGCGGAGCGGGAAGTGTTTCCGAGCCTGGACGGGCTGGACGTTGGAAAACGACCTGGCGTCGTGACGTTCACCACGACCCGCTGGGGGCATTTGTGCGATCCGAAGCGGACCCCAGCCGGAGAAAAGACCCCGACCGGCACCGACTGCTACCGGTTCGCCCTCAGCCATCCCCACGTGGATCTCGCGATCGCGGGCCCGGCCAACGAGGAACAGATGCGTGGGGCCCTCGACGCGCTCGATCTCGGACCGATGAGCGAGGACGAGATCGCCTGGATGCATCGCGTGGGGGACGGGATCTACGGACGCGACGGGACGAGCTCGATCCGCGACGGCAAGATGATCTGAAGCTGCTAACTTCGGGGTATGCGTCGGGCGTTTGCTTGGCTCTCCTCGGTGGCTTTCGTCACTATCTCGACGAATGCACACGCGCTCCGGATCGTCGAGATTGGCTTCGACGATGGCAATGACGAAACGGGTGTGGCAACGGGGGATGCCACGCTCCTGAACGTTTCCGCCGAAGCATCGCTGTTGGTCGCCACACCGGTCCTTCCGCGCCTGATCGGCGATGCGCTTCGCACCAAGATCGACGAGGGTCGCTACGGACGCGGGGCGCGCCTCGATGGTCAGGGTGACGGCATCGAGCTCACGGGGTTTCAGACTTTGGCAACCGCCTGGACCTTCTATGGCTATGTTCGAGTCGACGACAACTCGAGCGGCTGGCTATTTCTCGCGCCGAAGTCCATTGGATTTCGGCTGAACCAGGGCGTCGTGGAGGTGGCGGTTTACGACGCGACGAACGGGACCTTCTCCGGGATCCCGACGACGCACACGATTGCGGCCGACGGCGCGTTTCACCAGCTCCTCATGTACGTCGATCCGACTTCCCGCATTGCTTCGGTGAGCGTGGACCTCGCGACGGGGGATCCGAAAGGACCTTTCAGCGCGATTGCTCCGGTGCAGGGAGAGCCCGTGGTGGGGCTCGATCTGAAGGGGATCGTCGACGAGATCTTCATCACTCCCGGGCTCCCGGACGACAACGATCTCTTCGATTTCGTCCCGACTTATTGCGGCAAGGGCCAGGGCTCCCTGATCTGCGCCGAGGAGAGCGCAATCGTCACTCCCGAAGACTGGCCTCGCGACGAGCCGGTTCGTTACAAGACCGTGCTCGATCCCGCGCAGTGCTCGGCGAGCTCCCCGTGCCCGCTTCTGATTGCGATGAGTGACGGTGGATCTTGCAACGACGACTACGAGCGGGTGGCGGCCGTCACGCGCTTCGCGAAGGCCGGCTTTCACGTGGTCACGGTGGATCCGTATTGCGATGCCAGCGAGGAGTTCTACAAGAAGCGGTTTCCCAGCGAGACCTCCCAGGTGGTGTTCGTGAAAAACCGCCTGTTCGATTCGAGCTACGCGTTCCAGAGCGCCATCCAGGGGACGAACTACGTTGCTTCCGGCTGCAGCCACGGCGCGAACGTGGTGGCGAGGCTCGCACTTCAGGAGGACGACTACCCCCTGAGGACCTTCGTGCGGAGCGGCTTCATGGCGATGCATTGCGCGTATCACGCTGCGGACGATGGTCTGTGTCCGATGATCGCGAGCAAGTTCGACTCGTTCTACGGAATGACCTATCCCCACGACGAGAGCGACCCGGGTACCTGACCGATTTTCAGATCAATCAGGAGCTCACCAGTTACGTGACCCCCGAGGTGGTTTCCACGCGGGAGCTCGGCGCGAGCTGGGGTGTCGATACTTCCCCGAGCACACCCGCGTGCAACGCCGATGGCACGGCGGCCTGCTACGAGCAAGGAACGGGCTTCACCCGCTCCGGCCGTGCGATGCGCGATGCGTGGGGACCGGGAGGATACTTCTTCGAGAACTCCCAGGAGGATTGCCGGCACTGCATGGCGGACGACGATCCGCGGCTCGACTGCGTTGCCTGTTTCCTGAAGGTGGGACGCGACGGGATGGCGAGCGCGTGCCCGTCGTGTCTTGGTGCGGACACAGGTCCCGCCGTGCAGGCGTGCGACTTTCAATGTTGTCCGGACACCGGATGTGCGGGCGGTACGTGCACCTCCACCGGAGGCACGGGTGGCAGCGCTGGCAGCGGCGGTGTTTCCACCGGCGGAGCACCCGCAGCACTCCCGGACGACTCGAGCGGTTGCGCCTGTCGCAGCGGCGGACCCGGGGAAACTAAGGGGCTCTGGTCGCTCCTGGGCGGCTTTGCTCTGTTTCTGGTGCACCGGGTGCGGTCGCGTCGACAATCGGGGTGAACGCGGGCTCGACCAGGGAGTAGACTCCGCGAACCGAGAATCGAGGACATCATGCTCGAGCTCGTACTTCTGGGGCAGCCAACCGTCCGTGTGAACGGCGAGTCGGTGACCATTCCGACAAGGAAGGCGCTGGCGCTGATCGCCTACCTCGCGATCGAGGGACCAGCGCCCCGCGCGCGACTTGCTAGCAGCCTGTGGCCCAGCATCGAGCCAGAGAAAGCTCGCGGCAACCTGCGGCGCGAGCTGAATCGTTTGCGCCATACGCCGCTGGGCACGCAGATCGTTTCAGAGGGCATCCGAATTTCCCTCGCGGAGCCGTTCTCGTCCGACGTTCGCGAGTTCTCGAAGAAGACGGATGCGCGAGACTTTTCCTCGGCGCTCGAGCTGTACCGAGGCCCGCTACTCGATGGCCTCGAGCTATACGACGCGGACGGATTCGACGACTGGCTCGCGCGGCGCCGCGCGGCGCTTTCCGAGCGCCAGCGTTCGATGTTGGCGCTTGCGGCGCGGTCGCTCGAGGAGAGCGGCGATCTCCGCGGTGCACTTCAGTGTTTTCTCGATCTGATACGGCTCGATGCGACTCAGGAGAGCTTCCACAAAGAAGCCATGCGCTTGCACTACCTGGTGGGGGAGCGGGAGGCCGCGATGGAGCGCTTTGCGGAGCTGAAGCGGGTGCTTCGCCGGGAGCTCGCGCTCGAGCCGTTGCCCGAGACGATCGAGCTCTATCGCACGATTCGTGCGGCCAAACACGTCGCGAGCACCGACCCGAGTCAGCGAAAGTCGATCTCGCTCACGGTGCCACTCATCGGACGTCAGGCGGAACGGAAGCTGCTCGAGGGATCTGAGCGAGCTTGCGTGATCGTCTTGGCCGATCCGGGCGTCGGCAAGACGCGTCTCGCGGAGGAGGTGGCGAAGGCTCGATCGCACCTGATCCTTCGGGCCAGCGAAGCGTCGAGCTCGACGCCGCTCTATCCTTTTGCGACGGCATTGCGCGCTGCTGCGAGTGATCTCCAAAAGCAGCAACGCATGAGCGCCATCGGCGAGGTCTGGCGACGCGAAGCCGCACGATTGGTGCCCGAAATCGACCCAGACGCGCCGATAGACAGCATGCGAGAGGAAGCGCGCGCACGATTTCTCGAGGGTCTCACGCGAGCGCTCGCTGCTGCCGTGGGTGAACACGGCATCCTGGTGCTGGACGATTTGCAGTGGTTCGATGCCGCGAGCGTCGAGCTGTCCATGCACCTCGTTCGCCGCGCACTGGCCCTGGGCGTGAGGGTGATCGGTACCGCGCGACCGCTCGAGCTTCGTACCAGTCCGGCAGCGACACTGGTCAACGCGCTGGAAAAGGAAGCACTTGGCGAGATCGTGCGCCTGCAGCCGCTGGGGCTCGATGATGTCCTGGCATTGGTGCGCGCCAGCTCGCCATCGGGCGACGTAGTCTCGTTTGCCAACCGATTGTATGCCCTCACGCTCGGCAATCCGCTGTTCATCTTGGAGACGTTGAAGACACTCGCAGCATCGGGTGACCTCGACTTCGGAGCGGATAGCGAGCGTTCGCTCCCGATTCCGAGTGGAGTGAGGGACGCGATCCTTGCGCAGGTGGAGCGGTTGGGACCGAAGGTGCGTCGCCTCCTCGAAGCGGCGAGTCTGGCGGGAATGCGCTTTTCCCTCACGGACCTCCCGGGCGCGACCGGGCTCGGCGCATTCGACGCGGTCGATGCGCTCGAGGCGGCGATTGACGCCGGGCTGTTGGTGCGTTCGGAGGATGGCAGTCGCTTTCATCACGATCTCGTCCGGCGTGCGCTGGCCGACGGCCTGGGTGCGGAGCGCCGGCGCTTGATTCACGAAAAGCTCGCGCTCGGCTTGGCATCTCGCGAGGGTGCGGCGGCTCGGGTTGCTGCGCACTTCATGGCGGCAAGCAAGAGTGACGAGGCGATACCGTTCTTGATCCGTGCCGCCGAGGACGCGCTCAAGATCTTCGCGTACAAGGAGGCGCTCGAGCATTACGAGCAGTTGTTCCGCCTCCCCCTTTCGCTAGGCCAGGCATTCGAAGCTCACGTTCGGCGCTCCGCAATCCACCGCCTGCACGACGACCAAGCGGCGTGGGGAGCCGAAGTCCTTGCGATGGAGAAGTTGGCGCACCCGACCGAAAGCGCAAGCTATCGCGCGACGGCCGCACTGGCTCGCTCCGAGCTCGACAATTCCGCCGGTCGCTATGACGAAGCACTCCTGCAAGCGGATCGCGCAATCGATCTGGCCAATGTCGACGACGGGATCGCGGTGCATGCCATGCTGGAGGGGGCTCGGGCGCTGCTCAACCTCGGGCGCGTGGAACCCGCTCGTCAGCGCCTCGCTCGCGCGGCAAGTCATGCGCCAGAGCACGATGCGGCTCTGCTCGCCGAGATCCAGCGAGCCCTGTTTGGCTGCGCGCTCGAGGAGAACGATCTCGAAACCGCCCGCGTACACAACGATCTTGCGCGCCAAGCCGACGCGGCGCGAGCGGACCCGTACGGGCTCGTGCTCGCGCGCATCAACGACGGGACGATTCGCCGCCGCGACGGCGATCTCAGGGGTGCCATCGAGCACCTCTCGCTCGCGGTCGCGGAAGCTGCTGATGCGGGCTTCGTTTCCCTCGAGCGGTCAGCGCTCTTGTCACTCGCTTCGGCGCACAACTTACTGGGAGAGTATGCGCGTGCGGCGGAGCTCGCGGCCCATGGGGTGGAGCTAGCCAAAGAACCCGAGGATCCGCTGCTCGAGGCGCGCTTCGAGAACGCCCTCGCGGCGTTCGAGTACTCGCTCGGACAGCTCGCGAGCTCTCATCGCGCACTCGGGACGAGCGATTGAGATTGCGGTACGCATTCACGCAGCATCCTGGTGTGCTTTCGTGCGCATGGGGCTGGGCCACACCTATCTCGAGCTCGGTGAGCATGCGTTGGCATTGCCCATCATCGAAGCGGCTCGACAGACGATCGAGGAGCTGGGCCTCGACGGCCAGCGAGTCGTGGTCGAAACGCACCTTGCGCACGCCGAGCTGTTTTTGGAGGGTCCCTCGCGTGCAGTCGAGCGTGTTCAAGTAGCTCTTGCGAGCGGAGCGCCGCCCAGCCTCGATCCCGACTACACCTTCTCCCTCTTGGCGCTAGCGGAGTATTCCGCAGGCGATTGCGAAGCAGCGCTTCGGACGCTGAGCCGGCATTCGTTTCGGCCCATCCATCGTTCGCGCGCCCTCGCAGTGGAGCTCGACGCGAAGCGCGGATTGGGCCGTGACATGGGATCCGAGATCGCGGACGCCGAAGCGCTGCTCGCCGATCCGCGGCTCACTCCGGTCGAGTCACTGGAGCTCACCCGCGCGCTGATTCGGGCATTCGCCTCGGCACACGAGCAGGAAAAGGAACGCCGCGCGCGTGCCGACGCCGCACTCACGATTCAGCGCATCGCCAACAGCCTGGGCGCCCGGCCGGAGCTCCTCGCAGCCTTTTTAGAGCGCAACGCAGACCTCCACATTCAGCATTGATATCGAGCTGTTAGACGTACATGGCGACCGTGGTTGCCACGACGTTGCCACGCCCCGGGGGGCACCCTCGTTCTCCCAACGCCGTACGTACTCGGAGAAGACACACGCTCGGAGGTTTCGTGAAGCATTCAATTGGCGTTTCTTGGTTGCTCGTTTCCCTTTCGGCTCTGGCGATCGGCTGCAGTAGCAAAGACAACAATTCGCAGCCGTCAGGCTCGGACGCGGGCTCGGATTCGGGAAGCGATGCGAAGGCCGACAGCCCGTCAGCCGACGGCGGCGGTGACGCGAAAGCGCCCGGCTGGAGCGATCTGGGTCTCGACAACAACTCGATCGACGCAATAGCAGTCGATCCCAAGGCATCCGGCACCATCTTCGTAGCAAATGCCTCGGGCGGTGCGCTGGATGCAGGCCTCTACCGGAGCAAGGACGGTGGTCAGACCTGGTCGCCCCTCACCAACGGGTTGCCGGCCAGTGGGTGTCACGCGGTCGCGGTTCACCCCACGCAGAATTTCGTCATGGCGTCCGTCGGCATCGCCACGTATCGAAGCTTGGACGGTGGGGACAGCTGGACCGAGAGCAACAACGACCCGGGCGGTGTGTACACGCTGGTCTACGATTCGAGTCAATCCAAGGGCTGGACGGTCACCTCTCAGAACGGCATCTATGTCTCCTCCGATGGCGGGGGGACTTGGAGCAACGTCACCTCGGTTGGCCTGCCTCCACTGAACACGGTCCCCCTGGGACCGCTTGCCTCTGACGGAAGTAACCTCTACCTCGCGACCGGCGGGCAAGGTGTCTACGCTTCGGCGGACGGCGGGACGACGTTTACCGGACCGGGAACCGGGCTCAGCGGCGATTCCATCAATGCGCTCGCCGCCAGTTCCAGCAACGCCGGCGTCGTATACGCGCTGACCAACGCCGATGGGCTGTACCGTTCCGACGATTCCGCCGCCACCTGGTCGAAGGTGACGACCAGCAGTCCTCCACGCTACGCCGCCGTGCTCATCGATCGACTCGACCCCAAGAGCGCGTACGTGGGCCTCGACGAGACGCAGGGCGGACCTGGCGGTCTCGACTTCACGAAGGATGACGGCCAGAGCTGGGCGCCATTCGGCCCGGATACGGTGCCGGTGTCGGTGATCGATCAGGATCCGTCGGACGGCACGCTATACGTCGGCACGGTCGGCCAAGGGGTGTGGCGTTACGGGACCTGACGAACGGATCATTGCTCGGTGGCCACGTCGAGCTCGAGAGCACCGATGCCTTCGATCTCCACCACGACGTGGTCGCCGTTCGAGAGCGGACCGACGCCTTCCGGCGTTCCGGTGAGAAGAAGATCTCCCGGCTCCAGAGTCATGACAGCGCTGAGGTGGGAGATGAGCTCGGGGATCCCGAACACCATGTCCGACGTGCTGGCAGCTTGCCGTACTTCGCCGTTGACCTTCAGGGACAGTTGGAGGGACGACGCGTCGATGTCCGTGACGACGTGAGGACCGATTGGGCAGAAGGTGTCGAATCCCTTCGCCCGGGTCCATTGGCCGTCCTTCTTCTGGAGATCCCGAGCCGTCACGTCGCATGCGACCGCGTAACCGAACACGTGGGCCAGGGCCGCTTCGGGTTTCACTCGTCGAGCCCGCTTGCCGATCACGACGGCGAGCTCCCCTTCGTAGTCGACGCGTTCGCTCTCGGGAGGGAGCAGCACCGTGCCCCCCGGCGCGAGCAGCGACGACGGCGGTTTCATGAAGAATAGCGGCTCTTTAGGGACCTCGTTGCCGAGCTCCCGAGCGTGGGCCCCGTAGTTCCGTCCGACGCACACGATCTTCGATGGCTGCACCGGCGCGACATAGCGGTCGCTCGTGATGCTCGTTTTCGTGGGACGGCCGCCGAGCCACGGTGCGGCATCCAGAAGCTCGAAGCTGCCATCGTCCTTCTCCTGCGCGAAGAGCGCTCGACCGTCGGCGGAGAGTCGCGCAAAGCGGCTCATGCTGGAGTTTCTCCGGCGATCATCGTTTCGAGTGTGGCTTCGTCGATCACTTTGGCTCCGACCTTCTTCGCGGACTCGATCTTCGCCTTGCCGACTTTCTCGCCGGTGACCAAGTACGTCGTGCCCTTCTTCACCTTGTCGTGCACTTCCCCGCCCGCGTCGCGGATCGAAGCGTGGACGTCATCACGCTTCCGCGAGAGCACGCCGGTCACGCAGAACGACATGCCCTGAAGTGGCCCTTCGGTGGCGACCGCCTTCACGGGCTGCGCGCGGGAGACGTTTCGATCGCGAAGCTTTTCGAGCAGCGCGCGGCTGGTCTCGTCGAACAGGAACTCCACGACGGACTCGACCATCTTCGGACCAAAGCCCGCGATGGACGAGACGTTCGCTTCGGCGTCCTCGCGGGTCCAGGACAGGAGGCTTTCGAGGGTACCGGCGGCTTCCGCGAGCTGCTTGGCTGCGACCTGACCCACGTGCTCGATGCCGAGACCGGTGAGCAAGCGGTCGAGGGTTTGCGCTTTCGATCCAGCGATGGCGGAGACCACGTTTTTCGCGCTCTTTTCCGCCATTCGCTCCAGGCCGGCCACGCTCTTCACGTCCAGATCGTAAAGATCGGCCACGTCGCTCACGAGCTTGCTTTCGACGAGCTGATCGATGAGCGACTCGCCGAGTCCGTCGATGTCCATCGTGAAGCGGCGCGAGAAGTGGAAGATGGCGCCCTTGACCACGGCGGGGCAGCGAGGATTGGGGCAGCGGATGGCGACTTCGCCCTCGCGCTTTTCCACGGCCGTCTGGCAGATGGGGCATTCGCCCGGCATCTGCCAGGGGATCTCGTCGCCCGTTCGCACGCTGGGATCGACCGATACGACCTGCGGAATGATCTCTCCCGCTTTCTCGATGGTGACGAGGTCGCCGATGCGCGCATCGAGCTCGGCAACGATGTCCTGGTTGTGCATGGACGCGCGCGCTACGGTCGTGCCCGCGAGCTCCACGGGATCGAGAATGGCGACCGGGGTCAGCGTACCGGTTCGACCCACCCCCACGATGATGTCCCGCACCCGCGTCTGGGCGCGCTCGGCGCCGAACTTGTACGCGATGGCCCAGCGAGGAAACTTCGCCGTCGCTCCGAGGATCCCTTGTTGAGCGAACTCGTCGACCTTGATGACGGCGCCGTCGGTTTCGTACGGGTAGGTCCTTGCGCCGCTCGTCGATCTCGGCGATCGCGCGGTGCACCTCTTCCATCGTGCGGCACACCCGCTCGCTGCGATGGGTGGGAAGGCCGAAATCCGCGAGGCATTTCAGCGCTGCGGAGTGGGTTTTCGCGAGCTCCTGGCCCTCGACTACCTGCCACACGATGGCCCGGAGCATGCGCTTGGCGACCACCCGGGGATCGAGCATGCGCAGGCTGCCCGACGCGGCGTTGCGCGCGTTCGCGAAGATCGACTCCCCTTGAGCGGCGCGCTCTTCGTTGATGCGCTCGAGATCGTTTCGGTAGATGACGACCTCGGCGCGAAGGGTGAGGGGCCCTTGTGATCGATGGTCATCGGGAGCGAGCGAATCGTCCGAAGGTTCTCCGTGATGTCCTCGCCCGACGACGCCATCCCCCCGCGTCGAGCCCTGGACGAAGCGGCCGTCGCGATACAGGATTTCCACGCTTCCGCCGTCGAGCTTTGGCTCCACGCAGTAGCTGATTCGCGCGTCGTCCGCGAGCCCGCCGGTCACTCGTCGCGCGAAGTCTTCGAGATCTTCTTCGGTGTACGTGTTGTCGAGAGACATCATCGGCGCGACGTGCTCGACGGTCTTGAGGTCGGAGCGCGGCGCGCCGCCCACGCGCTGCGTGGGGGACTCCGGGACCCGGAGCTCCGAATGCTCTTCCTCCAGCGTCGCGAAGCTCGTGATAGAGCGCGTCGTACTGTCGATCGCTGATCTGCGGATCGTCGAGCACGTAGTAGCGATAGTCGTGCGCGCGGATCTCGCTCACGAGCTCGGCATGGCGCTTCTCGGCGGAGGTCGGGGCACTCATTGGCTGACTGATCGCTTCGCCCAGGTCGAGCGCGCGCGCAAGCCGATCGAGCCCCGGGTCGATGTCCTCGGTCTTGGTGGTAAAGCCCAGCCGGAAAGCGCTCGGCTCGCCGAAAAAGCACCCCGGGTGCGACGATCACTCCGAGCTCGGCGACGCCCTTCTCGATGGCCGTGAGGAGGTCGACTCCTCGGCGATCGCGAACGAAGCCGAACACGCCGGATGCGGGCGGCGGGACCCACGACAAGATCTCGGCGCTGCGATCGATGAACCGATCGAAAAGGGCACGCTTGGGCGCCTGGAGGGATCGGGCGCGTTCGAGCAATCGGTCCCCCGCGTCGACGGCACGCTCGCCCCACGCCCACGACGAAGCCGGCGAAAGCCCATTCACGTAGCGCTCGACCCGCGCGGCTCCGGCCACCAGCTCCTCTGGCAAGAAGATCCAACCCGCTCGGGCCCAGGAAAGCCCCCAGCACTTGGTGGCGCTCGAACAGGTGATCACGTTCGGCGCGAGACCGCGCGCAGTCGATCGCGGGCGAGCGAGCTCCAGGTAGGCCTCGTCGACGAGGAGCTGCACGTTCTTCGACTCGAGCCGCTTCGCGAGCTCCAGGAGCTCTCGGTCGTCGATCAGGTTGCCGCTCGGATTGTGGGGATTGGTGATCGAAACCACCCGCGTGTCGGGACGGAGCGCTCCGAGGACCGCGTCCGGATCGATTCGGTAGCCGTCCTCGAATCGGCGCTCGAAACGATCCACGTGCGCGCCCAACGCTTCGGCGACTCGCCACAGCGGCTCGTAGCCCGGCGTCTCGGTGAGCAAGCGCTCGCCTCGTTCGAGGGTTGCTGCGTAGATGGCGAAGAGCGCGCCGCTCGCGCCCAGAGTCGGCACGATTTCTTGCCGTCGAACGCCGTAGCGTCGGGCCAGGGCGTCGATGAAACGCCCGCGAGAGGAGAGATCCTCCGGCACGACGGGCTCTCCGAGAAGAGTGCTTTCTGCCGTCGCGACGTTGCTCGACGCGAGGTCGTACCGCACCTGGCCATACCAACGCCCGGCGAAGTCCAGGTAGTCGATCGGAGGCAACACGGCGGGAGCCTATCGCCGTTTCCTGGTGGTAGGGTCCGGTTTCGCATGGCGACCCGGCAGGGAGAAAACGGCGCCCGAGCGCCCACGCCTTCGCCTCCGCCTCCGCCTCCGGACGAGGAGGGATCGGAGAGCGAGCCTGCGCCGCCGCCGTCGCCGCCGCCGGTGAGCGTTGGTGGGATCGAGCCTCGGAAGTCGGGTGGGTTCGTCTGGCGCATGTCGGGTGTCGTGAAGACGGTTCGGCCCCACCAGTGGGTGAAGAACGCGTTCGTGCTCGCGCCCGTGGTGTTCGCCAAAGAGATCTTCGATCCGCTCTTGCTCTGGCGCGCGGGCGCCGCGTTTCTCTGCTTCTGCCTTCTGGCCGGCGCCGTCTACACCATGAACGATCTGGCCGACGTGGAGGCGGATCGTCAACACCCGGTGAAGCGCTTCCGTCCCATTGCGTCGGGTCGCGTTCCGGTTCCCGTGGCACGCGCCCTCGCGATTTCCCTCGTGACGGGGGCGCTCGCTGGAGCCGCGTTTCGATCCGTGCCGTTCTTCGTGGTTGCAGCGAGCTACTTCGGGCTCAACATCGCCTACTCGTTTCGGCTGAAGCAGATCGCGTATCTGGACGTGGGCTGCATTGCGGGCGGCTTCGTGCTCCGCGTGCTCGGCGGCGGCTACGCGACGCAGCTCGAAGTGTCCCACTACCTTCTGGCTTGCACCCTGCTTTTGGCGCTGTTTCTCGGGTTCGGGAAGCAACGTCACGAGCTCGCGCTCGCCGCCGCGGGAGGGAAGACACGACAAGCACTCGAGTCCTACTCGCCCCGCGGCCTCGACATCGCGCTGTGGAGCACCGCCCTGGCGACGGTGGGTACCTATCTCGCGTACACCCTCGACGCGAGGACACAGGAGTTTTTCAAGACCGAATGGCTCTGGCCGAGCACACTGTTCGTCGTGCTCGGAATGTGGCGATTCCTTTATTTGATGCGCAGCCGGCCACGCTCCGAAAGTCCGACGCAGGAGATGCTGAAAGACGGACCCATGGTGGGCATCGTTCTCATCTGGGTCGTGCTGGTGATGTGGCTCGTCTATCACCTCCAGCCGGGCGCTCGATGACCGATTCCGGGCCCCAAGAACCGCAGAAACCAACACTCATCGGTAAGGCCAGCGACGCCTGGACCGATCTCGTGCTCACGCTGCCGCTGTTCATTGGCTACCACATCGGCGTCGTCTTCTTGCCGATTCGAAACGCAGCGGACATCGTGACGAGCGAGCTCGTGACGTTGGCCGAGAGCAGCATCGCTCTCTACATCGGGCTCACCCTGGGCGTCGGGGCGGCGTTCATCGGCGTCCTGCTGGTGCTCGGTCGCGGCAAGGAGCTTCACTGGGAACGCTTCGTCATGCTCGCCATGGAGGGCGCTCTGTATGCGGTCGCGATGCGTCTCGTCGCGGGGTGGGTCGTGGGTCGACTCGCGCTGGCAGGAGCGCCGATGTCCGGCGGATTCACCGGCGCGATCATGTCCGCAGGTGCCGGTTTTTACGAGGAAATCGCGTTCCGCGTGATCCTGTTCGGGCTCGGCGCCAAGCTCCTCGCGCTCACCTTTCCGATGCAGGACAAGCTGCGTCCGCGGCTGGTCGAAATGGGTTGGGGCCTCACCGCCGCGGCGGTGTTCAGCGGATGGCATTACGTCGGCGCGCTCGGTGACGCGTTCGAGCTTCGCTCGTTCGTCTTTCGCTGGGTGTGCGGGATCGTGTTCACACTCATCTACCGCTTCCGCGGATTCGCACCGGCCGTCTACACGCACGCGCTCTACGACGTGTGGGTGCTCGTGTTCTGAACGGGATGTGAAACGCTTGCCACGTGATGCAGTGGTCCCCGGCTCTTGCACGACCCGCGCCGCCGATGGCAGACCGATGGATCTCGACACCTGGCTAGCGTTGCCGGAGGACGCTGCGGGGGAGCTGGTGGATGGCAAGCTCACGGAGGAGGAAAAGCCCGACCCGGTCCACGAGCTAGCGGTCTCCTGGATGATCGCACTTCTCCGGACCTGGCTCCAGGGGCAGGGCTTCGTTTTCGGTTCCGAAGTCAAATTCATCGTCAGCGCGGCGCGAGGCCGAAAACCCGATCTCAGCGTTTATCTTCCCGGCGGAGCCATCCCCCCGCGTCGGGGCGCCCTGCGAGTGCCGCCGGACATTTTGGTCGAAGTCGTCACACCGTCACCCACCGACGAGCGCCGCGATCGAGTGGAGAAAATGGACGAGTACGCCGCGTTCGGCGTTCGCTACTACTGGCTCCTGGACCCGGCGCTGGGGTCACTCGAGATTTTCGAGCTCGAAGGCAAGAGGTTCGTTCGTGCGCTCGCCGCGACATCGGGCGCCCTCCGCGCCATTCCGGGGTGTACGGGTCTATCGCTGGATCTCGACGCGTTGTGGGCGGAGCTCGCCCGTCTCGCCGAAGCCGATCAGCCCTGATTCACCCGACGCGCCCACACGAATCGCTCCACGTTTCCCTTGGGTCCCGCGACCTCGGAGTCGCGTTCGCCGAGGATCTCGAAGCCGCTCTGGCCGATCTCGCTTCGCACTTTTGCGATCGCTTCGTCGCGGAGCACTGGGTCGCGAATCACGCCCTTTGCTTTTCTGGCCGCATCGCGTCCCACCTCGAATTGGGGCTTCACCAGAGCCATCAGCGCGCCGCCGAGCTTCGTGATGCGCGAGATGGCGGGCAGAAGCTTGTCGAGCCCAATGAACGATGCGTCGACCACGACCAGATCGATGGGCTCGGCGAACGCGCTCGGTTCGAGATGCCGCGCATTCGTTCGCTCGCGAACCATGACCCGTAGATCGCCGCGCAGCTTGGGTGCCAGCTGCCCGTGGCCCACGTCCACCGCGTAGACCTTGGCGGCTCCGGCCTGGAGCAGGCAATCGGTGAAGCCGCCGGTCGAAGCGCCGATGTCGACGCACACGAGACCCGAGACATCGATGTCGAGCCCCGAAAGGGCTCCCGCGAGCTTGTCTCCGCCGCGGGAGACGAATCGGGACCCCCCCCGAACCACGAGCTCGGCGTCGCTTGCCAGCGTCTCGCCCGCCTTTTCCACACGTCGCTCGCCGGAAAAGACCTGTCCGGCGAGGATCAATGCCTGGGCCTTGGCCCGGCTGGGCGCCAGGCCCCGTTCGACCAGCAGCAGATCGGCGCGGGGCTTCGAGCTCATCGGAGCTTGGCTTCCGGGTGGAGTGCCTTGGCCAGGATCGCGATCCCCTCGCCGACCCGCGGCCCGGGACGGAGCACGCGGTCATCGCTGATCCGCACGATCCGGTCGTTGCGAACGGCGCGGACCTCGCCCCAACCGGGAAGATCCTTGGTCACCGAAATCCCCTCCCGCATCGCACCACCGGTCGTGTCGACGACGATGTCCGGCGCCAGAGCGATCACCCGCTCGATGCCGAGAGTTGGAAAGCGGGTGCGCTCGGTCTTCACGACATTCTCGCCGCCAGCGAGGCGCAGCATTTCGTCCGGGAATCCCCCGGGCCCGGCGACCACGACGGGACGAAGGCCGAACACCATCAGCACGCGAGGTTTTTCGAGACCCCGCAGCGCTTCTTCGACATCGTGCTTCTGCTCTTCGAGGTGAGCGCACACTCGGGAGGCGGCGTTCGATTCGCCGGTACGCTGACCGAGCCCTTTCAACATCGCCTCGATTTCGATGAGCGATTGGGTCGGAGGAAAATACGTGCCGATGCCCCGGGTCTCGAGGCGCTCGGGAAAGTCCTTGAGACCCGGGCCTTGCACACCAACCACCAGATCGGGCTTGAGCGCGAGGATCGCTTCGAGACTCGGATCGACGAAGCCTCCAACGGCCGGAAGCGACTTCACCTCCGGCGGGTAGTCGCAGTAACGCGACCGCCCTACGAGGCGCTTGCCGAGCCCCAGCGCGTAGACCGCCTCGGTGGTGCTGGGAGACAGCGAGACGATCCGGTTGGCCCGGCCCGCGGACCCAACTGGTCGGCGATCGCACCCAATCATGGCAAGGCCGAGCAGGAAGGAGCGTCGCGAGGTCACTTGACCTGTTCTACTCCCCTGAAAAATCCAGGGAAGGAAGGAACGGGGCATCGCGTAGAAGCCCGGCGCGGGTCACCTGCTAACGACCCAAAAAGCGCGAGAGCGGAAAAATCCGCAGCTAGTTGACTACCCAGCGGGCAAAAGGCACCCTCTGCCCGCCCGTAGGGGAAATAGACAGATTTTCTTGTTCGCAAACGAATCTCAGTTGGTTGATGGAGGAGCGATGAAGCGGTTGTCGAAGCTCGGTCTTGGATCGGCAGTGGTCGCGGCGACGGTAGCTTTTGCGGGCAGCGCGCTCGCGCAAGAGGCTGGAGCCAATGGTGAAGTCGGAATGACGCTGCCCGGTGCAGCTGCCCCGCCAGCGGCGGCCGCGCAAGGCGAGTCGGATCACGACGCGGTCGTGGGACGGTTCGGCGTTGGCTACCTCGGGACGCATCTCATCCCGTTGGCCGACAACGGCGACATCGATGCTCCGGTCGTTGGTATCCGATACTGGCTCGACCAGATGATCGGCATCGACGCTGGTCTCGGGTTCTACAACGATGGCGGTTCGGACGCCGTCAACGGCAACTCCACGGATCGCGCTAGCCGCACGGGTGTTCTCGTGCACGCCGGCCTTCCGCTCGCGCTCGCCGGCAACAAGCACTTCAGCTTCCAGATCGTTCCCGAAATCAACGTCGGGTACGCGCAGCAGACCCAGGCTGCCGATCCCGGGCAGACCGGTGAAGACAAGCGAACCGGCACGCTCATCGGAATCGGAGCTCGCGCTGGTGCCGAAATCCACTTCGGCTTCATCGACGTGCCCCAGCTCTCGCTGCAGGCCGGCATCGGAGTCGCCTACGAGAACCAGTCCACGAAGTCCGATGACAATCGTGGAAGCCCGACCACGAACACCGACGAGCACAAGAGCTTCGTGTTCCACACCACGGTCAACGGAAATCCCTGGGACATCTTCACCGGGAACATTTCCGCCCTTTACTACTTCTGATTGCCGACCCCCGCGGCCCGGCGCACACTATTTCTGATTGGGGTGCACTCATGAAGCTCGAACAACTTGGATGGCTCACACTCGTAACCGCTTCAATCGCTTGCGGCGGTTCGGGTTCCGGTGAAGCCGGCGGTATCGTATCTGGAAACCCGGTGAGCATTCCGGGCAACCCCAACGCGCCGCCAGGCAACAACCCGAACGCTCCCGGCGCTCCCAACCCCATCGGTGGTGGCGGCGAGGGCAACTCCACCGGTACGGGTGGGGTTGGCAACGAAGGTGGCGGCGGCACCGGTGGTGGTGGCGACTGCGCTACGTTCTGTGCGAGCTGTAACGGCACAGCGGAAGAGTGCTCCGCGCTCTGTGCGAACGCCACGCCGGAGCAAGTCAGCTGCGCCATAGCAGCTGGTTGCGAGAACGCTGCAGGGTGCTTCGCCGGATCGGGCGGCAGCGGCGGCAGCGATACGGGTGGCGTCGGTGGCGTCGGCGGCACGGGCGGAACGACTGGGGCTTGCACCTACCCGGATTGCTCGGGTTGCGACCCAAACGATCTGTGTGGAACTTGCCTTTGCCAGACCAACAACGACAGCGCGACCTGCACCAACGCTGGTCTCTGCGGCTGAAAAGCGGCGGCCTCGCCGGCCGCCAGCGTTTCGCCAGTGAACGGCGCCCGAAACCGGGCGCCGTTCGCGTTTTGTGGCCTGGGCACGACCCGTGCTGATGGGCGCGGGTGGATCGCGTTTTGTGGCTGTCGTTCGCCGCTCTCGCGGGGGGAACGGCGGTGGTTTCCCCGGCTGCGACCTGGGCTTCGGCCTTGGTGTGCGCGCTCCTCGCCGCCCGATCCCTGGGCGGGCGGTTCACGCTGCTCTCGATCGCTGTCTTTGCGCTTTCTGTCTGGCGCGGGCGAGAGGCCGTCGCAAGGTACGAAGCGCGCTGGCAGGACGCCAGAAGCACCCTCGCCGAGCCACTGCGATGCTCGGCTCGTGCTCGCGTCGTGACCTCGCCGACTCGCATCGACGGCACCCTCGGCTTCGTCGCTGAGCTCGAGCACGGCGACTGCGAGGGCCGCCCACTCCCCGCAGACACCGTGGCGCGTCTGTATGGCGGGGCGGAGGATCTCGGTTCGCGGTGACGAGCTGGAGTTGGTGGCCCAGCTTGCGCCCGTTCAGCTCTTTCACAATCTGGGGGTTCCCGATCCCACACCGGGCGCTGCACGGAGGCAGGCCGTAGCGAGCGGGATGATCCTCGGCGCCGTCGTCGTGGAGCGGGGCACGGGGCTGGGCGCGTGGATCGATCGAGGCCGTTCCTACACGCGGCATCGCATCGATGCGTCGTTTGCCCCAGCTGCAGCGCCCCTCGCACGAGCTCTCGTGCTCGGGGAAACCGACCTCGCGGCTGCCGACGATCTAGCGTTCAAACGCAGTGGGCTCGCCCACCTCTTGGCGGTGAGTGGCACGCACCTGGTCCTGGCCGTCGCGACCCTCGTGCGCGCGTTGTCGCTGATCCTTCGGCGAATCGAGGTGCTGTCGTCTCGCTGGGACGTGGAGCGCTTGGCGGCGGCGATCGGCGTCGGGCTCGCTCTGGTCTATGCGGATTTCGCCGGGGGAAGCGGCTCGGCATGGCGCGCTGCCTGGATGCTCGGCGCTGTCTTCGTCGCCCGAGTCGTCGAGCGCCGGCCGCGCGCGCTTCGGGCTCTGGGGATCAGCTTGTTCGTCGGCGTTGTCGCAGATCCACTGATTGTGTTCGACATTTCGTTTCTGCTCTCCGCGGCTGCGACCGTAGGTCTGCTGGTGCTCGGGCCGACCTTCACCGGCCTGGCTCGGCGGATCCCGATGAGACCGGTTCGGTTCGTCGCAGCGTCGGTGGGCACGACCCTCGCGGCGATGATCCCCTGCGCGCCACTGCTCACGCTGCTCGCGCCGGAGCTCGGCGTGGTGGGGATCTTTGCCAACGTGGTCGCGGCGCCTGCGGGCGAGCTCGCCGCTCTTCCCCTTTGCTTGCTCCACCCGCTGACGAGCTTCGTGCCCGCTCTCGAGCACGGCGTGGCTCTGGCAGCGAGCGGCGCCTTGCTCTGGGTGCAAAGCGTGGCCCGGTTGGCCAGCGGGGTGCGAGCGCTTTCCTTCGCGATTCCTCCTCCCGGCGCCTGGCATTTCGCGGTCCTGGTCGTGGCGATCACGGGCGCCTGGGTGCGCGGACATCGCGCGTGGTGGAGCGCGGGGTGCGTGCTTTCCCTCGCCCTGGTCGAGCTCGCGGCTCACCGTGCGGGCCATCCCCACGGGAGAGCTTCGGGTCACCGCGCTCGACGTGGGCCAGGGGGATTCGCTGCTCGTCGATCTTCCCGACGGTCGGCTCCTGCTCATCGACGGCGGGGGTTTCGTTGGCAGCCCCGTCGACCCCGGAGAGAGGGTCCTGATCCCCGAGCTCCGCGCCCGGCGTCGGCGCCGCGTGGACATCGTGGTCCTCTCCCATCCGCATCCCGATCACTTCACGGGTCTCGTGAGCGCGCTTCGGTCGGTCGAAGTCGGGGAGCTCTGGGACACGGGTCAGGGCCGACGCGAAGGCGCCGGCGCCACGTACGCCACACTCATCCAGAACCTCCGCGATCGAAACATCCCGATCCGAGGACCTCGGGATCTCTGCGGACGCCCCCTACGATTCGGAGCTGCAAAAGCATCGGTGCTCGCGCCTTGCCCCGACTTCGTTCCCGGCCGCGGTGCCAACGACAACTCATTCGTGATTCGCATCGAGCTTGCCCAGCGCGCAGTGCTCTTGACCGGAGACGCCGAGCGCCAAGAAGAAGAAGAGCTCTTGGATCGGCGCAGTACGTCGCTCCGCGCCGATCTCCTGAAGGTCGGTCACCACGGCAGTCGCACCTCGACTTCGCCCGCGTTGCTCGCGCGAGTAAATCCCGCGATTGCCATGATTTCCTGCGGAGTTCGCAATCGCTTTGGCCATCCCCATCCAGAAACCCTCGAAACTTTGGCGCGTCACGGCGTCACGCCCCTTCGCACGGACACTTCCGGAGCCATCAGCTGGACAACGGATGGACACGCGATGTTCGTGGAGGTGGCGCGCTGATCCACCAACAATAGGCGACCGGATCGGGCCTGTAGGCCCTCCCCTGGGTTCGAGCTCAGCTCGGATCCGTTGACGCACCGCGAGCGCACCGGTACCCGCCCAGCATGCCGGACGGTTGGTATCGGGAAAAGATGAGGACGCTGTACAGCGCCGAGCAGATCCAAAAGCGTGTGCAGGAGCTCGGAGCGGAGATCACGAAGGCCTACCAAGGAAAGTCCTTGGTGCTCTTGTGTGTGCTCAAGGGTAGCTTCATGTTCGCGGCGGATCTCGAGTCGCGCGATCGATTTGCCGCTTCGCGTGGAGTTCCTCGGTGTGCAGAGCTACGGCGACGATACGGCTTCGAGCGGCGTGGTGCAGATCACGCTCGACCTCACGCGACCCATCGAGCACGAAGACGTGCTCATCGTCGAGGACATCGTGGATACGGGTCTGACTCTCGACTACATCACCCAGAGCATTCGGACCCGCAACCCGTCGAGCATTCGTATCTGCGCACTGCTCCACAAGCCGGCCCGCATGAAGAAGAAGGTCGAGATCGACCACCTCGGCTTCACCATCGACGACGTGTTCGTCGTCGGCTACGGCCTCGATTGGGCGCAGAAGTATCGCAACATCCCCGAGATTGGCGTCGTCACCGGTCCGACGGGCTGATCAACACTTCTTCTTCAGCGCTTCGAGTCGCCGGCGGATGTCGGCCTCGAGACCCTGATTCGAGGGCTCGTAGAAGCGAGCCTCGCCGATCTCGTCGGGCAGATAGCTTTCGCCCGCGACCACGCTTCCCTCGTAGTCGGGGGGATAGCGGTAGTTTTCACCGTAGCCTTCGGCCTTCATCAGCTGGGTGACCGCGTTTCGGAGCTTCTTCGGAACAGGAAGCGCTCCACGGTCGCGAATGGACGCGCGGGTGGCTTCGATGGCGCGCTTGACCGCGTTCGATTTTGGACAGCTCGCGAGATACAGGCAGGCGTGGGCGAGAGAAAATAGTCCTTCGGGCATTCCCAGTCGGCGGTAGGCCTGGTCGGCGGACATTGCGACCATCAGGGCACGAGGATCGGCATTGCCCACGTCTTCGCTCGCGAAGATGATCAGGCGTCGCGAGACGAAGAGCGGATCGTCCCCCGCTTCGAGCATGCGCAACAGCCAGTAGATGGCGGCGTCCGGATCGCTGCCGCGCATGCTTTTGATGAGCGCGCTCGTGACGTTGTAGTGCTCCTCGCCGCTCTTGTCGTAGAGCAGCGTGCGCTCTTCCGCGGCGCGGGCGACGGCTTCGTGATCGATGGCGCCGCCGTCGGGGAGCAGTGCGGCCGTTGCCTCCAGCAGGCCGAGGGCCCGACGTGCATCGCCGCCGGACGCCCCGGCGATCGCTCGGAGCGCTTCGGGAGTGGCGGACAGCGCCCGCAGCGCCCAGGCCTCGCTCGCGATCCGATAGTGCTCGCTCGAGCAGCGTCACGAGATCTTCGGCACTGATTGCCTCGAGGCGAAACACCCGGCAGCGGGAAAGAACCGCGGAATTGACCGAAAAAGAGGGGTTTTCGGTGGTCGCCCCGATGAGGGTGATGGCGCCACTCTCGACGTGGGGCAAGAACGCGTCCTGTTGGGCTTTGTTGAAGCGATGGATTTCATCGACGAACAGGATGGTGCGCGTTCCGCGGTAGTCGAGGCGCTCCTTGGCAGCGCTCAAGATGACGCGGAGCTCCTGCACACCACCGAGAACCGCGCTGAACGGCACGAACTCCGACTTCGTGCGGCGAGCGATCACCTGGGCCAGAGTGGTCTTTCCCGAGCCGGGTGGACCCCACAAGATGATCGACGGCAAGCGATCGGCTCGCACCGCATCCCCGAGCACTCGCCCCGGCGCGAACAGGCGCTCCTGTCCCACCATCTGCTCGAGGCTCTGGGGGCGCATGCGATCTGCCAACGGACCATCGCTGCGCGCGCGGGCGCCGAGGAGAGTCGGCTGCTCAGCGGCTGTGACCTTCCGCCCTTTCACGCCGAGCTCCGCGGTCCAAAGATCGCGGTTCCGATCCGCACCATCGTGGCGCCGGCAGCGATCGCCTGATCCAGATCGTGGGTCATCCCCATGCTGAGCTCCGGGAGTCGCGCTCGTCCGCCGTGGGCATCACGGAGCTTCACGAGCTCGTCGAAGAACGGTCGAGCCCCTTCGGGATCCTCGGTGTGGGGCGGAACGGTCATCAGCCCTGCGAGCTCGAGCGACGGCTGACTTTCGATTGCGTCGAGCACTGCCGCGAGGTCCGGGGGGGCGCAGCCACTCTTTTGCTCTTCGCCTCCCACATTCACCTCGACGAGAGCCAAAATGCGCGCATTTCCCGCGTAATACTGCTGGGCGGGGGGCACTTCCGGGGCGCGCTTTCCGAGCTCTTCCGCCAGGCGCGGGGAGTCGACGGTGTGGACGACGGACGCGTGCCCGACGACCTGGCGCACCTTGTTGCGTTGGAGGTGGCCAATCATGTGCCACCGGACGTCAGGGAGATCCGACAGCGCGATGGCCTTCGACGTCAACTCTTGAACGTAGTTTTCGCCAAAGTCCCGCTGGCCGGCGGCATACGCCGCGCGGATCGAGTCGACCGAATGCCGCTTGGAGACGGCGATCAATCTCGCCGAACCAATGCGTTTTCGGATCGCTGCGAGCCGGTCGGCGATTTCACTCACGCCGCGCTCACCCGTGCGTCGGCGATGACCCTTCGGTATACGTCGAGGGTTTCTCGCGCCATCCGTGCAAGACTGAACTTTTTTGCGCGAGCCGATCCCAGCACGCTCAGGCGCCGGCGCTCGCCGTCGTTGTCGACCAAGGTGACGATCGCATCGGCAATGGCCTCCGAGTCCTCCGGATCGACCAAAATCGCTGCGTCTCCCGCCACCTCGACCAAGCTCGAGCGATCACTTGTGATCACAGGGCATCCGCTGGACATGGCCTCGATCACTGGATAACCGAATCCCTCCGCTCTCGACGGGAAGAGCTGCGCGACCGCTCCGCGGTAGAGTGCTGCCAGCTCGTCGTCGTCCACGTATCCGATGAGCCGAAGGGAGTCGCCCACACCGAGCGCGCGTGCCGTTCGGCGCAGGTCCGCGCGCGTCGCGGAATCGAGCCGAGCGGCCCAAGCCAGGAGAATTTCGCTGTCTGGAGCGCGATTTCGGGCCTGGGCCAGTGCGGCGAGAATGCTCTCGTGGTTCTTGCGCCAATCGGCGGCACCCACGCACAAGACGTAGCTCGATTCGCTCAGACCGTGTCGAGCCCTCGCCTTGCCATCGTCTTGGCCGGGCTCACTGGACCACTTCGTGAGATCCACGCCGTTGTAGACCACCGTGATCTTGTCCACCGAAACTCCGAGGAGCGTGACCAGATCATTGGCGGTCGTCTCGCTGACCGCGATCACGTGAGTGGCGGAGTGAAAGCGTCGATAGTCCAGAAGCTCCCGCCCCGAGCGGAAGCCATCCCTCCAATCGAGGTAGTGCTGTGGATACCGGAGCGGAATGAGATCGTGGCACGTCGTGACCCGGGGACATCCCAAGTTGCCGAGAGGAGTTGCGTTGGGATGTCCGGTGTGAACGAGATCGGGAGACACCGCGCGCGTCGCAGCGGCGAGCCCGACGCGCAGGCGGTACGCCCACGCCAAGTGTGGCTCGATGGGCGTGCTCGATCGCGTCAGGCGTTCGGCAGCGCCGACGAGATCTTCGGTCACGTCGGCCGTACCGAGCCAATTGAGCCGCTCGAGACCCAGAACGCGCAGATCGGGAGAGTCCGCGTCGGCGAGGCCGCGGGCCAGGTCGCACACATAGCGCCCGATGCCACGCGTCCGGGCCTCCGTCGCGAGTACCGACAAGTCGAGGAGCGCCGTCGCCACCGCGACTACTACTATGAAAAAACCCGCCCGCCGGCCAGGTCAGTGGCCCGGGTCGGGCTTGCCCCCGGCCTTTGTGAGCACGATCGCGGCATCCCGCACCGTCTTGCTATCCCCGCTGGACGACGAGAGGCGCCCTTTCATCGCTTCACCCTGCTGCTCCAAGACGACGGCTCCTCCAAACGCGCGCTCGCCGGGCTCCACCGGTGAAAACCGAATGCGGAATTGCTTTTCGTCGACCTGCCCGCTCACCTTTTGGTCACCGAGAGGTCCTTTGGCTGTGCCGCTGATCTGCCCGTCGGTCGTTACCGAGATTTCGATCGAACCTTCCCCGGAATGCTCGCCGCCATCATCGGACTCCCACTCTCGAGCTCCCGTGTTCTTTTCGGGCGTTTCGATTGCGTACTGCTCGGCGTCGTAAGTGCCTTGCCATTTCCCTTCGAACCACGGGGCGGGCTTCGGCGCGCTGGCGATCGGCAGAGTGGAGGTCGCCGGAGCCGAGCTCGATGGGGTCGTCGAGGGCGCTGGAGACGGGTCCTTCTTGTCGCAGCCGACTGCGAGCCCTGCCGCGACAAGAAAAATCCACGGGGAGCGAGGGATCACTTCTCGGTCCCGCCGGCGATGTCGCGGATGCGAACGCCCAGCTCGCCTTCGATGTCACACAGCTCGCCGCGCGCGACTTCGCGACCAGCGACCCGAAGCACGACCGGCTCACTCACACGACGCCCCGTTTCGATCACGTCGCCGGGCCTGAGCGCGGCCCACTCTCGCGCCGTCATCGAAACGGTTCCTAGCTCGACGCGAACGACGATCGGCGCGTCGAGCGCCGCCTCTTCGATGGAACCGGGTTTCGAGCTCATTTCCTCCTCCAGAGCGAGAAGTATCGGGTTTCCACCTACCACGAGGGAGCCATCTGGCGCCAAATCCACCGAACATCCCGCCTCGTGGGATGGAGCGGCGAGCACGCCACGACCCTGCAAGCTCCGATCGATGAAGAAGCCCTCCCCGGGGAGCCATGCGTCTCCGAGAGCAAGAGACGACCATTCGACCGGATCGGAGAGAGAGACACCCACGACCAAGGGAATGGCGATGGGAAGATTGCCCAGCAGCGCGAGCGGCGGAGAGTCGACGCTTTCCGCCTGGTAAGCCGGCTTGATCCAGACTCGCGCAGCGAACGGCGTTCCGTCGATCAGCACGGTGGTATCCAGACACAGGGAGGGTTCGCGAAACGTTTCTCGCGCGACACGAACCGGATCGGAGCCGCCGCTGCGTCGGGCCGCCTCGGCCATCAGCGCACCGAGCGCGCCGAGCAGTGACGGGTCGAGGGCACCCCCGGCGTCGACACCGGCCGGACGCCCGAGAACCCGGGTGAGCAGGAGCGCGCCCAGAGCTGGATCCAGCCCGACCGCGACGCGGTTTTCCCCAACCTCGAGGGGAATGGCGTCGTCCCCCGGCGGCAGCCCGGCACGCGAAATTTCGCGTCACGATCAAGACCTCGCTCGAGATGAGCTCACCCACCGCGCGGGCGATGGCCTCCGCGCCGATCCCGCCGAGCGAGCTTCGAGCCCGAGTCATTTCGCGAACTGTCGCGTGGGAGAGCCGCTCGAGGCTTGCCCACGGGTACGCGCTGACCTGACCCATGGCCTGGAGCTAACCGCAGTCCCGACAACTTCTCCACAGGTTGTGCGGGGCACGTTTCCTGGTCGATCACGCGTCGGGCGCGTGAAGTCGCGAAAATCCTGCGGGATTGGCCTCCACAGATCCTCCCCAAGCCTGTGGATGAGTGGGATTTTTCGGCCTGTGATACCTTTCTTTTCATGAAGGCTCGCTGGCTCTCGGTAGTCCCCTTCGCGTTGTGCGTGTTCGTGGCGATCCCTGCATCGGCTCAGGACAAGAAGAAGGCAGCCTCGGGTGAGGTGAAGCGCGATCCCAACGGGCTCAAGGGCATCAGTCCGTTCTGGGAGTCGCTGAAAAAGGGAGACGACCTCTACGTCGCGCGCGACGTGGACGGAGCCATCGCGGCGTATCGCGATGCCATCTCCAAGGCACCGCAGAACCCCCTCGGCCACTACCGGATCGGCGAAGCGCATCTAGCGAAGGGCGATCTGCCAGAGGCAGAAGCGGCGTGGGTCGCGGCACTCCGCTACGTCGGAAAAGATGGCGCTCTCAAGGCCAAGATATTGTTCGTGCTCGCCGACCTTCGCGAACGCCAGAAGTCCTACGACGATGCGAGCGAGCGCTGGACCGCCTACGCGACCTTCGCTCAGCAAAACACATCGGTGAAGGCCTTCCCGAAGACCCCGCCCGAGCGAAAAAAGAAGATCGAGGAGTGGAAGAAGACTTCCGCCGAGTCCGCCGAGGTGAAGAAGCGCATCGAAGCGCGCCTCAAGGAAGCGGACGCCAAAGCGAAGTCGGACGCCGCAAAGTCCACGAAAGAGCGCTGACCGGGAAGGCGGAGACAGCGCGAAGCTGTAAAATCCCTCAGCGCACCCGCACGCGCACGTCGCGAGCGAGAATCGCATCACTCTTCCGGGCAAACTCGAGGAACGCCGGATACGCCGCGGGCTGAACGCGCCCTGCCGGAATGTCCAGGGTGCGATCCAGGATGAGGACGTTGCCCTCGAGCCGGTCGTTCACCTTCACGCTTCGATCCGCGTCGTGAACGGAGCTCGGCGCGAGCGAATTGGCCAGCGTCGCGTTCTTGGGCAACGTGATGCGAAGTCGCACTTCCTGATAGGTCGCCTCTCCAATGAGTAGGGGGGTCTGGCGGGCGGGCAACGTCGCGAGCTGGCTCACTCGCGGCGAGAACGGCGGGGAGATGGCCAGCTCTCCCGGGCTCGATTGCGCGAAGCCGCTCATCTCTGCTTGCATGTGAAGCACGAACGGCTCGTCGAGGTCGTCGAGATGCTCGATGCGGTGCTTCGTAAGGCGCGCACCCCGCAGAGCGCGACCGAGGAGCTTGGATTCGATCACGTCCCGAAGCTGAGCCTCGGGCAGCTGAGAAAACGCGCTCCGCACCGCCATGGCGTACTTGCCGGTGAAACGCTGCTCGATGGCGAGCTTGGCGGAGCCGTCGGCCCCCATCGTGATCGACCCTTCATAGATCACACTGTCCTCGCCGCCACCACGGGGAGTCGTGGCAGGACGAGGCTTGCGACCGCCGAGCAGGTAGGCGGGAGCACCACGGATCTCCGGGGGCACGTAGCCGAACGGCGCATACTTGCTGCCGAGGGTCAGCCAGACGGGTCCGCGCTCCGTGGTGAGCACGATCAGCGGATCGGTGAACTGAGTCGATTCGGCGATCTTTCCACCCGGCTGGGGCGCGAGACGATTTCGAGCCACCGCGTACTCGGCGTGGATCCCGATGGAGCGACACAGCGTGAGAAATCCGCGCCATCGATTGCCGCGCTTCCCCACGACGACCCGTCGGCCATCCGTCTCGGGACCGTCCTCGACGTTGGCGAGGACCCATCGGTACAAGCGCTGGGCCCGGAGGCGGGACGCCTTCTTCGGCGCAGGGGCGACGATCTTGTACGCGATGCGCCGAACGCGCGGATCGATGGGGGTCACGTCAGCCAGCGTGTCGGCGAAGTCCTGCAGGCGCCACGCGAGGTCCACTCCCCAACCCAGGCGCACGCTGGGCAAAAACTCGGTGATGGGCGGGCTTCCGGGCTCCACCGGCGCGGCCGGGCTGCGATCGACACGCCAACGGCGGATCACGATGCCGTCCTTCTTCTCGAGCTTCGGCGCGGGCACGTTGCCGTGGGTTTCGATCTCGAGAGCTTGATGATCCGGAGTGATGACCACGAACTCGCTCCGGGCGTAAGCGATGTTCTCTTCGCGGAAGAACCACTGCGGGCTCACGTAGCGCGTGCCTTCGCGGCTGTCCGACTGCTTGGTGACGACGTGCTCCGTCTCGATGTAGTCACCGACTTCGAGGTGCGGAAACGTCACGGTGGGTTTGCCCTGAACGTCCTCCGGCTCCAGGACCCGCCCATCCTTTTTGATCACGCGCATGTGGAGCACTACGCCGTCCAGGCGCGGATGCTCAGCGAGCTGACTGATGGCTTCTGGGCTTTGGATCCGGATTACTTCGTGCTCGAGCATCCGACTCGATCCGTCGGCGTGCACCCAGATGGCGGCGTAGTCCAGCACTCGCGCCGCGGTTCCCGGCATCGGCGTGTCGTGCTTCTCGTAATCGCGAATGATGGCCTTGGCATCGAGCCGATACGGATCGAGCTCGGTGGTTCCTTCGACCAGATCGAGCGCTTCTTCGAGGGGTGAGGGGTTGGCGCCGCTCACCAAGGCATCCACCAGCGCTTGGCGGAGTGCTTCGTGCTTTCCCCCGGCGAAACGTGCATCGGCGAGGGCCAGCCGGGCCCCGCTATCCGTGGGCTCTTGCTTCACGGCAGCTTCGAGCTTCTTCCACGATTCGGCCTGATTTCCCGAACGAACCATCACGTCGTAGATGCGCTCGGCGATGTCCTTGCGCTCGGGTCGACGTTTGCCGAGACGCCGGAGCTCGGTGAGCGCTACGTCGTAGTGTTCTCGGGTGAGAGCCCGGGTGAGCGTCACCTCGCTGTCGGGATCGAGACGCCGAATGCGTTCCACGAGCTCGTCGGCTCGTTGGAACGAGCCTTCCCCGTCGTACACACTGACCGCAGCGGTGAGGGCCTCGACATCCTCGGGAAATCTTCGGGCAAGCTCCTTTGCCGTCGCCTGATACTCCGCGCTCCAGCCGAGCTCCCCGTAGGCGCGGGCGAGGGAAAGCAAGATGGCCGGCACGTTGGGAAATCGATTCGAGAGCTTTTCCAAACGCACGGCTGCTTCGCTCGGACCAGCTCGTTCGACCTGCCAGAGCGCGAGCGCGAGCTGGGATTGCCAGAGGTCCGGGTCGCGCTTGATCGCGCGCTCCTGGAGCTCCCGCGTGAGGTCCTTCACGCTCTGGTTGTCGAAGATGGGATCGCGCTCGGCAAAGAGCGCCGATCGTTCCAAGACGAGCCCCGTCGCTTTCTGGGTGTCCTTCACCAAGGGCTCGATGAACACCGACGCGATGTCGCCTTGCCCTTCCAACCAGGCCAAATATCCCCCCAAAAACCGAAGAATGTCGTCGTGGGGATCGACCACGTCGCCGTTTTTGACGAAGCGGCTGACGACGTTGGGCTCGCCGGTCACCTCCGGCGGAATCATGGCGTAGGGCGCGCTCGAGTCGGCGCTGGTCGCGATCCCGGCGGCGCGACCGTCGCTGGTCAGCACGCGAATCGACGTTTGTGGGTCGGTGAGTCGTGCGACCACGCGATGGCGTCCCGCGCGGAGCCAGACCTGAACGCCGAACTTGGGCCACACACCCCACTTGCGTGGGTCGCGATCGAGCACTCGCTCATCGTCGATCCAAACCGAGAGCGCACCTTGCACGGCGACGACGAGCTCTTCGGCCCCTTTCAAATCCAAGAAGGTTTCCGCATAGAAGATCCCGTCGCCAGCCACGTCCTCGGCTTGCAGAAAGCAACCCTCCCGCTTGCTCGGATAGACGCGGGGTGACACTTCGCCAGAATCCGGCGTCCAGCGTGTCGGCCACGGTCCGGGACGTTCCGCCGGAAAGCTGCGAAAGGAATCCGCGGCCGCGCCATGACCGAATGGGCCGGCGAAGCGAGCGTCGCCAACACAGCCGTACTCTTTCGCGATCGCATTTTCGACGTTGGGCTTGCCCTCGGCGTATGCCTCGTCGGCCCACCATTCGACGAGCTCCCCGCGGGCTCGCCAGCCGATGGAGAGCGGCGCCTTCATCGATTCTTCGACGAACGTGTGCCAGCGTTTCCAGAGGCCATCCGCGTGGCCACGGAGAGAAACCGCACGATTTGCGGCGAACCACGCAATGAAGGGGGCCCGCTCATCGCTCGAAGCACGCGCGGCTCGGAGTGCCCGAAGGTAGTTGTCCGGCGCTGTCTTCATCCGACCGTGGACTTCGTCGTCGAGAGCGCGCGCGAGATTGGCCAGCGTCTGCCCGCCGCCAATCTCGTCGAGGTGTTTGCGAGCCTCTAAGGCGCGCTTCGCATCGCCTCCGGGCGAGAGCATCTCCGAGAGCAGCCATTGGCCGACGAGCTCGGGATCGTCACTGTTCGGTCCGTCGCTCCGGAGATCGGCGAGGGGCGTCCAGGGTACTTTGCGTCCCGGCCGTGCCCGCAGCTGACGATGCACGAAAGCGCGATCGCGAAGATCAGGATGCCGAGGAGCCTCATGGTGCTCCCACCAGGCGCCCGCCAAGGGCTCGGTCGGCGGCCTCGCAGAAGACTTTGAATGCCGGATACTGCTTCGGCGTGATCCGCGACGCAGTGATCTCGAGTCGGGTCTTCACCGTGACCAGTCCTCCCTGCTGAGCGACTTCGACGCGGTAGGATCCGAAGGGAGAGTTTCCGCTGGAGGCAACGGGTCCGCTCTTCAACTTGAAACCCGGCGGCAGTTTGATCACGAAGGTGTCGTCGATCGTCGAAAATCCGACGATGCGAACGTCCTGGGTGCGCTTGGAGAGCGAGGCGTAGGTCGAGGTCAAGCGCAGGCTCGGCGTGGCGACCATGCTGAGGGAGTCGCCCTCTTTGCGCGCGAAGCCGGGCGCCGTGCCGTGAACCTTCACACGCACGGGGATCTCGAGATTTTCGCAGATCGTTCGTGGTCACCCCTCCGGCCCCCGCCTGGATCTCGAACCCCGGGAATTCTCGGCCCGAAATCGCCATTGATGCGATCCCGCCGAGTCGCCTCGGCGTGGTAGCGCCGCCGCCAGCCGGATGCGTCGGCCCCTTCTACGTCGAAGTCCAGATCCAGCTTGGCGTCGCCGTTCGCGGAGAGGATCGCGTTGATGGTGCGGGAGCTCACGTTCTTCTTCGGGTCGAGCTCCGGGAGGTGCACGAGCTTCGCGTCGCCCTGGTTACCTGCAGCCCCAAAGCACCCGCGTCCATGTCCGGTAACTCCGTCGATCCAGTGTATTCGGCCGTCCCATCCAGATAGATGTCGAGGGAGGGCACGTACACGATGGCGTGGTCGAAGGGCGCCAGGCTGGCGACTTTGGAAGCGAAGTCGCCGCGGAGCTGAGTGCGCAAGATCACGATCGTGGAAGGAATGCCGAGCTCCTTCAGGAGCGTTACGATCACGGTCGCCTTGTCTTTGCAGTCGCCCCAGCCCCGCGTGACCGTCTGCACGCAACGGCGCGGCTTGTAACCGTAGATGCCGAGCTCGAGACCCACGTAGCGGGTGTTCGTGACGACCCAGTCGTAAACGGCTCGCACCTTTTCGGTGTCGGTCTTCGCACCCTTGGCGACGTCACGCGCAAGCTTGCGTGTTTCGTCGTCGAGATCGAATTGTTCTTTGACGAAGCCCCAGTACCAACGCCCGAGCTCCTTCCACGACTGGAAGCTTGAGACGTGAACGAAGCCGAGCACCTCCGGCCATTGGGGCATCGACGGCTCCGGGGAGATGGGCGGGATCTTCTTAGCGCTGAACCGGTAGATCCGCTGGTCGCCCTTCTCTTTGACGCTGCGGCGCAGGCCCGGCACCTTCTCGTCGATGTAGAACTTGCGCTTTTTCGGCGTGATCAGCACGTATTCAGCGTTCTCTACCGGCTCACCCGACTGCAAATAGACGACCTCGCCAAAGTAGTCAGCGAACTCGTTGCGGGGTGTCACGTCATCGACCCGATAGCGGAGCTCGACCACGTCACCAGGCTCGAGGCGCGGAAACTGAACGTAGAAATTCCGAGCCGACGTGTACATGCTGATGGTCGGATCGTCCGCAGCGCCCTCGCCGTACTCGATGGCTTCGTCGACGCGACCATCCCCGCGAAACACTCGAGCCCCGCGCAGCTGCACGACTTCGCTGTCCGCCTGGTATTGGAACGCATACTGTCGAGCTGCTGCAGCGCCGGCATCTGTCAACGGCTGAAACACGACCTGTCGGAATTTGCTGCTGAGCCCGTTTGCAAAGACAGTGGTCACGGTCAGGTCACGCAGCGTTCGCTGGGTCTGACCTGCCGCTGGGGCGTGACGTGATTTGAGAAACGCTTTCGAGCTCCAGGCGTAGGCTTCGTCGGGTCGGGGCTTCGACGGGCCGATGTGCTCGACGTACTCGCGGACTTCTTTGTCCTGCGGCTGAATCTTGAGAATCGTCTGCAAGAGCTTCAGCTGCTCGTCGCGTCGTCCGAGCTCCCCTTGGAGGTCGGCCAGGGCGCGCAGAGTCCCCACGTCTTCCGGAGCCAAACCCAGGGCTTTTTGGTGCATCGCGATGGCCCGCTGCCGCTGTCCGAGGCTGCGATACGCCTTGGCCGCGACTCCCAGGGCCCACTGACTGTCGGGGATCGGACTCGAGAAGTCGGTCGACCCAACGCTCGGCAGTTGGGCGATCGCCTCCGGGCCAATGCCAAGATCGATCTGCGCGGTGAGGAAGGTCCGGTCATCGAAGCGGAACGCTGCGTAGCGACTCTCGACCTCTTCGGCCTCCGTCGTTCGGCCGAGGGCACGAAGCTGAGAGGCCACGAGATTCAGTAGCATCACGCTGTGAGGGTTGCGCTCGAGCGCGCGCTGGAGCGTAGCGAGCGCCGTGCGACGCAGGCCAGCGCTGTTGAACACGTCGACCCGACCGTGCAGCGCCTCGACGTTGTCGGGATCGAGGGCGAGAACCCGATCGTAGTAGCGCGACGCCTCTCGCCAGCTGAGACCGCTTCCCGCGAGCTCCGCGCGTGCCAAGAGCACATCGATGTTGTCGGGTTTGCCGGTGCGCTTCGCGAGATCCGCGGCCTTGTCCACCCACTCGGCGCGCGTATTGCGATCCTCGGAGAGCTCACCGGCGAACAGCAGCCGTTCGATGCTCGGCTCGCGCTCGGCAGCGCGGCGCGCGAGGTCCCGCGACTGATGCTCGGCAACGTCGTCGCCACCGGTGAGGTCCAAGTAGCGGGCGAAGGCTTCGAGATCGCGAGGCGTCGGGTGCCCCTTCACGAGCGCGTCGAAGGCCTGCAATGGACCCTGCAACCGGCCCTGGGGGAGCGGGGTTTTCTCGTTCTTCTTCTGTTTGGCTGCCAGCTTGGCCGCCTCGGCGCTGGCCCCCAAATCATTGCTGGTTTCGAGGTTTGGGTCGGGGGCGCCAGTCGCATCTCCCAGCCGCAGCGTCAGGATCGGCGCCGTTTCGTCGCCGCACGCTTTGATCGTCAGGCGATTCTCGCCGGGCTCGAGGGTGAGCGTCGTCGCAAAGCGATCCGCGTCGTGGCTCCGATACGAGGTGTCCTCGAGCGCCTGGCGTCCGTTCCAGAACAACTTGAACGCGCCGCCGACTCCGACCCACGCACTGATGACGCGCGGTGCACGCGATCCCGGCTTTGCGCGAACGAAGGTCGTGACGTATCCGCAGATCTTGCGATCGGGCCGGAGGAGCGAGCCGAGATCCAGATACGCGTACGGAAACGAGTCCGGAACGGCTCGCCAGCGCACCGTTCGCTCCTTGCCCGAGTAGGCGCGTCCGGGAACGATGGTCTGGTCGAGCTCCGCCTCCGGGCCGAGCTCGGTGGCAAGACCGTTCTTTCCTTCGTTGTCGAAGGGACCGACGACGAGCCAGTGACTGACGAACCCTAGATCGCGAACCTTCTTGCGAGCGGCTGCCAGGTCCCCCCGCCGGATGCGAGCGTAGGCGGAAAGGATACTGGCGTAGGTGCGAGCGGGGGCAGACAGTCGTCGATTTTGCGCGGCGTCGAGGAGTGCCTCTTCCACGTGGGTGGGGTCGGCGCGGTCCCACGTGCTCCAGATGGAGCGAAGCGCCGTATAGACCGCCGGCCCTTTCGCGCCGTCCAGGTCGGTCACGGCTTCCGAGAGCGCCGGGTGGAATGGGCCATTCGCTCGGGCGTGCGGGGCAAACAAGAAAAAGAGCACGCAAAGCGGGACGAAAAACCTCACGGCCGGACCATACGCGTGAGTCAGGCCGGCCGGAAGAGAAGCCGAAATATCCGGTTGGGGGGCCGTGAGACCCGATCGCCAAGTCCGCGCTTTACGGGCCGGGGGCGGACAGGTAGAAGGGTGAGACGCTAGCAGGCTGCTTCTCATCGGTGACGGCGAACTGGGCCAACCACTCCCCGAAGCCGAACGGAACTCCGAGTCGGCGTCCTCGAAATTGGCCGAGGCGTCGGCCGGCGCCGCGGAACGCGGCACCCGCCCACCGGGGGCGGTGCTCCCGAGAAGCTTGCGGAGGTTCGAATGGCTAACCCGCAGATGGTGATGTACGAAGAGGAGTTCAACCAGATCCAGACGGTCGTAGACCGCTTGGTGAAGGAAGCGAACGCCAAGGTCGTCTTCATCGTCGACAAGAATGGGCAGCTCATCGCCGCGGCGGGTGAGGTCGATAACCTCGACACCACCTCCTTGGCATCACTTACGGCAGGTAACATCGCCGCCACCGGGGGCATCGCGAAGCTTCTTCGGGAAAACGAGTTCGCCGCCCAGTTTCACGAGGGCGAAAAGGCGAACATTCACATCCAGCTCGTGGGCAACCGCGTGATCCTGGTCGTGATTTTCGACGCGAAGTCGAGCCTCGGTCTGGTCCGACTGCGCGTTCGCAAAGCGACCGACGAGCTCAATCGAATCTTCGAAGCTCTCTTGTCGAAAGTGCAGGAACCCGGGGCGGACTCGCCGTTCGCCGAGATCACGGATGAAGACATCGACAACCTCTTCAATGACTGAGCGGCTGGGGCGCGGCAGTAGATTGGAGGCCAGGCGATGAGCTTCATCAACTACATGGCCCGGGAGATCAACTGCAAGATCGTCTATTACGGGCCGGGCCTCTGCGGCAAAACGACGAACCTCCAGTACATCTACGAGCGCACGAACCCCGAAGCGAAGGGCAAGATGATCAGCCTCGCGACGGAAACGGAGCGCACGCTGTTCTTCGATTTTCTCCCGCTCTCACTGGGTGAGATCCGCGGTTTCAAGACGCGCTTCCACCTCTACACCGTGCCCGGTCAGGTCTTTTACGACGCGAGCCGCAAGCTCATCTTGAAAGGCGTGGACGGAGTCATCTTCGTTGCCGACTCTCAGATCGAGCGCCTGGAAGCCAATCAAGAGAGCTTGGACAACCTGCGCACGAACCTGGCGGAGCAGGGCTATTCCCTGGAGAAGATCCCGTTCGTGATCCAGTACAACAAGCGCGATCTGCCGAACGTGGTTTCGGTCGAAGAGCTCCGAGAGCTTCTCAACATGCAGGGTGTGCCCGACTACGAAGCGAATGCTCGCGCGGGCGCCGGCGTGTTCGACACGCTCAAGGCCGTGAGCAAGCTGGTCCTGACCGAGCTCAAGCGCGGCGGCTGACTCGCGCTCTGCTCAGCACTGCGAGCCATCGATGCACTCGCCCGTGCGCGGCGTCGCACTATCGGGGCCGATGCCGCACCACGCCGGCATGTCCGCTGGGATCCCCGTGTCGTTGTACGGCGACGCTCCCGGCGGGAGCCAATAGGGGTGATCCAGCACGAAATCCCAGAGGCCCTTGAACGCCGAGTAGCCGGCGGGTCCCTCGAACGGCGGCTGGGAATGGCCGCAGTTGTGCACGCACTCGATGAAGAAGTGGCCGTTGTCGACGAGCGCCTTCTCCAGATTCTTGGATTGAGCCTCGAAGCTCAAGAGGCCCGCGCAGTTGTCGGTGGGTCCACCCCACAGCACGATCGCGGGCATCTTGTGGGCGGGATTGCCCCAACCTTTGATCACTCCGCCAACGCCGCCGGACAGTGAAATGAATGACGAGAGGTGATCGCCTCGTGCGCTTGCGAGCTGCGGCGTCCACAGCGCTCCGGCACTCACCCCAGCGCTCGATACACAGCTTGTGTCGATCGAGTACGTTTGCGACACGCACGCCAGCATGTCGTCGAAGAAGCCGAGCTCCTCGTCGATGCGGGCCTGGGATGCGATGATTTCTACCGGCCACACGAACAGCAGATCCCCCTTCTTTTCCGGGATCACGGCGATGAACCCCTGTGTGTCGACGGCCGCCTGGATCTCGGCTTTCTCGTAGAAGCCGTTCGCGTCGCCTCCGAGCCAGTGCCAGAGAAACACGACCGGGTACTTCTTGTTCGGGTCCAAGTTCGTCGGCAGCGCGAGCAAGAACTGTCGATCGCCTGCCGCTGTGGTGATCGTGTTCGCTCCTGCTTGCAGCGCGGGACAGGTCCCTCCGCTGTACGCTGGGGGATCCGCAGGCATGGGTGCACCAGCCGGCGGTGTATCGCCGCAACGGCCCGTCACCGTCGTGCTCCCGCCAGCGCCCCCGCCGCCGGAGCTCACTCCCGCCGAGCCGCCTGACGTGGTGCCCGCAGCGCCACCAGTGGCCACCCCGCCACTGCCACCGCCACCGCCACCCGAGTCGTCGGAGTTACTTTCGCCCCCACATGCCACCGAGAGCCCTACGACCAACAACCCCAATCCAATGGCCTTGCCGAGCATGGAAAGAGTCATACCCGGATCTCGGCCGGCCCGCCAGCCGGGAGTTGGTGGCAGGCGGACATTTGGCTCACCGCTCATCGCGGCCTGTTCCACTCGGAACAGGATTTTGAACCGGACACACAAGGGCAGACCGGCGCCGAAGCGCGCCTACCCGCCGATCTTGAGTGTGGAGCCGCTCTCGATGCTCACGCTGGCCCCGTTGATCTTGACGACGGCGAGGAGCTTGGCGTTCTGAGCCTCGAGCGCCTTGATGCGCTTTTCCAAGCTCGCGACCTCCTTCGACGTCTGCTGCGGACTTGGTTCTTCGGCGGGTGCCGCCGCGCTGTTCGCTACTCCCAAGAGGCACAGCGCGATGATCGCAATCGTTGCTTGAGCTCGCATGTGGGACTCCCTTTCGACCGCACTTTGGCTGATGCAGCGAACGTAACATGCAACGCGTTCTCTTACCCAAACGCGATCAATGCTGGGACCAGCAGCGGCCTTTCCCATTCACGACTCCGCAGAGGCGAACGCTTCGAATCTTCGTGCGCGGGCCCAGGTCGGCGCTCGTTTGCTGGGCGGCGGCTTGCGTGAAGCTCGTCTCACACGCGTGCTGATCGGCGAAGCCTTTGACGAGAGCGAGGTCGGAGTCACTCGCGCCGTTGAACATCCAGCTCATCGCGCCCGCGTACCCCTTGTCCCAAAACCCAGCGAGCACCGTGCCGTAGGGCGTGCCTGACAGGGAGCCCATCGGCATCTCGCCCATCACGATGGGCTTGTCGAGCCCGTAGTCGGAGGCGGGCGTGTCGTACGGCCAGTACGCGTCGACCCAGTCGTAGATGTGGAACTGGTAAAAATCTTGATCGAGCTTCGACCAAGCGTTCTGCCATTTGACGGCGGCGTTCCCGACGCTGACGAGCGATCCGGTCTCGGCTCGGAGTACCGCAATCGTTTCCTTCAAGAATTGCTCCATTTCGGCGAAGGTCACCGGATCGAGGTTGCCGTTGGACTCGAACGCCGGATCTCCGTAGGGATCGGTGCCCGTCATCGCCCACTCGGGCTCGTTGATGACGTCCCAGGCGATCATGCGATTCGCGTAGGGGCTGGCCGCCACGGCTTTGGCGACTGGGCGCACTACGTTTTCGAGGAGAGCAGTCCGCTTCGCCGAATCGCGCACGATGTTGGAAAGGCCCGGCGTCCAGATCCCCGAAACGGACTGGCTCGGGCTGAAGTTGTCGAAGGAAAACAGCGTGAGCATCAAATAGACGTCCGCGGTGTTCGCCAGCTCGAGGGCCTTTTGGATGTCCGCGACGGTCGTGGGTCCGAGGCCGGTGGGCGATTCGTTCGAGTCGAGCTTCACGCCGTCGCCGCGGAAGTCTGGAAACATCCACCAGCGGATCACGCTGGCGCCGTTCGCATGCATCTTCTTCAGGTTCGCCTCGTGGGCGGCCGCATTGGCTGCGACACCCGACTGACCCCACGGGCTGATTCCGCCGAAGTCCCCGCTGAAGACATCCCAGGCGTAGTTCACGCCGTACAGGAACCGCTTCTTGCAGTCCCAGGCGATGCCTGCGTTCGGGGCCGGGCACAGATCGGTGCAACTGCCCCCACCGCCGCCAGAGCCTCCGCCACCGGTGGCGCCGGTTCCACTCGACCCGGCGACGCCCCCCGAACCTCCTCCTGCGCTGCCACCACTGCCGGAATTCCCACCGCTCGACTGACCGGCGTTGCCCCCTGCCGCTCCGCCACCACCGCCGCTGCCGCCGCAGCCCATCGACAGCGCTACGCTGGATATCCCGATCGCGAGCCAACGACTGTGCATGCTACGAGGATAAGCCACTCGCATGCCCGAGGCGACCGCCATCCGAATCCCGCTGCCGACGCCGTTCGATTTCCCGCTAGTGCTGTTCGGTCACGGATTCATCGACCTCCTGCCCCATCGCTGGGACAGCGAAAGGGCGAAGCTTCAGACGGTGATCGATGGGGCAGACGCGGTCATCGAGCAGCGCGGAAAAACGCTCGTCGTGCGTACGAAGGGAAATCCGGCCCGCATTCGCCGCGCGGTCATTCGAATGCTTCGCCTCGACGAGGACCTCTCGAAGTTCTGGCGCGTGTGCGCAGTCGAACCCGAGCTCGCATGGGTGTCGCGACGCGGCGCAGGTCGTCTCTTGCGATCACCCACGCTGTTCGAGGACCTCACCAAGCTCTTGATGACGACGAACTGCTCCTGGGCCGGCACCCGCAACATGGTCACCAGGCTCGTCGAGTCGCTGGGACCGCGCCGCAAAGGGTTCCCGACTGCGGCGCGCTGCGCCGAGAAGAACGCGGGCTTTTACCGGGACACCGTGCGCATGGGCTATCGCGCGGAGTCCATGGTGAAGCTCGCGCGGGGGTTCGCTAGCGGCAAACTCTCCGAGACCGGATTCGACGACCCAGCCCTGTCCACTGACGAAGTCCGCGATCGGCTCCTCGCGCTTCCCGGCTTCGGGCCCTATGCGGCGGGACAGGCGCTGCGTTTGCTCGGCCGCTACGACGATCTCGCCCTCGACTCCTGGTGCCGCGGGGAATTCGCGAAGAAGCTCGGAAAGAAGCGCCCCCCGAGCGACCGCAGCATCGAGCGGCGCTACGCGCGGTTCGGCGAGCATCGCGGCCTCGTGCTGTGGATGGAGCTCACTGCTCGTTGGCACGGTGAGAGCAAGGACCCTCCCTCGAGGATCTTGAATGTCGAACGCTGAGCGAAGAGGCAAAAAGACGGGTCCGGTCACGAAGCCGGAGCTCGACGAGGCGGCGCTCCGCTATCTCGATCGCTTCGACGCGTCGGTCGCTACGCTTCGCCGAACGCTGCGTCGCTACGTCGATCGCGAGCGCGGGCGTCAGCGGGACGTGAGCGGAGCGCCAGAAATCATCGACGAGCTCATCGCGCGCTACACGGAGTCAGGCATTCTGAGCGACGAGCGGTTTGCCCAGACTCTCGCAACCGGTCTCCGGCGACGCGGCACCTCGCGGCTGGCCATCGTGCACAAGCTTCGATCGCGCGGAGTCGATGGCGAAGTTGCCAAGCTGGCGGTTTCCGGAGCGGACACGGACACGGGCGCGGGAGGAGACGCAGAGCTGGACGCAGCCCGCGCTCTGGTTCGGCGCCGGCGGCTCGGACCGTTTCGCCCCGAGTCGGAGCGGAAGGAAAAGCACCAACGCGACCTCGGCGTCCTGGCGCGTGCGGGCTTCAGCCTGGACGTTGCACGACGAGCGCTCGGCGCAGATGGATGGGAAGAGTCAGATCCGGACTGATCGCGTCGATCAGGACTGGATGCTCTTCTTGCGGCGGCGGTTCTTCGCCTTGAGCTTGGCCTTGTGACGAGCCGAGCGCTTGCGATTCCGCTGGGGTTTGCCGGCGTTGAACAGGTACATGGGCGCGGGAATCTGTCCTACAGCGGCCCGAAGCGCAAGCCCCGATCAGGCTTTTCGGGTCAAAAGCTTCTCTAACAGGGCCTGGCTGTAGCTCTCCAGCCGCTCGAACACGACGCCCATCCCCCGGGGATTGTCCTCGACCCGCACCACCCTGCCCACGCCTTCGATGGTCTCGATGTCGTCCATGATCACCGTGAAGTGGAGGTTCACCTCGGTGCCGATGGGCAATGGGGTGTCGGTCTTGATGAACGCACCAGTGCGCGAGATGTTCGTAACGTACTCGTCGATGAATTGATCGAACGAGTCGAACTCCTTGTTGATGGTGACGCGCTCTTCTTGGCGCTCGCTCATCACTTCCCCTGCAGGTCGAATTGTTCGATGTGGTACTCGCGGCGAGGCACGAGCTCGATGCGGCGCATGTAACGTCGTTCGGCCTCCGCCACGGCGGCCTTCTCTTCACCGGTAAGCAAATCCACGACTGCCGGGTGAGCGTTCACCATGACGACGTAGCCTGGCAAGTTGTTCCGCTCGCGCCGGATCTGCCGCAGGATCTCGTATGCGATCGTCGCACGCGACTGGATCTGCCCCGTGCCATCGCAATAGAAACACGGCTCGTGCATCGTGCGACTGAGACTTTCGCGCGTGCGCTTGCGCGTCATCTCGATGAGCCCGAGCTCACTGATGCGGTTCAGCGTGGTCTTGGCTTTGTCCTTCTCGAGTGCCGTTTCTAGCGCTCGCCAGACCTTGTCTCGATTGCCGGCGATCTCCATGTCGATGAGATCGAGAATCACGAGCCCGCCGATGTTGCGGAAGCGGAGCTGGTAGGCGATCTCGTCCACCGCCTCGAGGTTGGTCTTGAGCGCGGTCTCTTCCAGGTCCTTGCTGCCCTTGCCCACGAAACGGCCGGTGTTCACGTCGATGGCCGTGAGCGCTTCGGCCTGATCGATGACCAGATAGCCGCCGCTTCCCAGGGGAACCTTGCGGGACAGAGCGCGCCCGATTTCGTCCTCGATACCGTAGGCGTCGAAGATCGGTTCGTCCCCGGCGTAGAGCTCGATGTCCTTGACCCGCTCGGGCAGGAACATCTCGACGAAGCGGCAGAGGCGCGCGTGTTGCTCCCGATCGTCGATGACGATCTTTTCGATCTCGTCGGTGAACAGATCGCGCGCCGTGCGGAGCACGATGTCGAGCTCCGAGTAGAGGATGTTCGGCGGCTTGGCCGATTCGCGCTTCTTGGCGATTTCCGCCCAGAGCTTGACCAGGTAGCCAATGTCCGCCTTGAGCTGCTTCTTGGTCAGGCCTTCGGCCACGGTGCGCACGATGAGGCCGCCCCGCGGAGGCTTGACGGCGTCGATCACCTCTCGCAAGCGTGACCGCTCGCGTCCAGAACCGATGCGCTTCGACACGCCCACGTGCTCCACGGTGGGCAGGTAGACGACGTAGCGGCCGGGCAGCGAAACGTGGCTCGTGACCCGAGCGCCCTTGGTGCCGATTGGCTCCTTGGAGATCTGCACGATCACCTGATCGCCCTCCTTGACGACCTCGGTGATGGGAACGGATCGCGAAACGCGGCCCGGCGGTGCATTTCGGTCCTTCACGACCTTCGCGCCGTTCTTTCCGCTCTTGTTGCGAAGGTCTTGCTGAGGCGGGCGCTTGCCGCGCCGCCGACGCCGGCGACCCCCGCCCCTGTGGGAGCTCACCTCGACGAGCCGCTCGGTTCCAGCGCTGGCATCCGCTGTTTCGGCGGAAGAACCGCTGTCGTCATTCCCGTTCCCGTTGCTCGCGGCGGCGAGCTCTTCGGGCGCGCCGTTCGTTTCGGAGGCGCCATCGCCGTCGGGTTCGTCTTCTGCGTCCGATTCGGGTTCGCCCTCACCATTCGTGTCGGCGTCCCCTTCGGAATCGGAATCGGCGTCGGCTTCGCTATCGCCATCGCCATCGCCGTCGCCGTCCTCTTCGGGTTCCGCGCTTTGCGCGGTCTCCTCGTCGCCGGCATCGTCACTCGTGGGCGCGGCGCTCTCCTCGGGAGCGGGAGCCGCTTCGACCGACGAGGCAATGGACTCCTCCTCGTCGTCTTCCTCTTCCTCATCCGCCGTGTCGGCGGCATCGCCTGGCGCCGTGCCTCCACGACGACCGCCCGTTCCTTTTCGCGAGGGCTCTTCGTCCCCTCGGTGAGCGCCGGCGAGGTAGGCCTCGAAGTCGTTCGGCCGGATCAGGTCTTCGACGTGGAGGAACGCCGCCCGCTCCATCCCCACGTCGATGAACGCGGCCTGCATGCCCGGAAGCACCCGGGTCACCTTGCCGAGAACGACGTTCCCGACCGTACCCCGACCCCGCGCCCGCTCGATGTGGAGCTCGGCGATGACGCCATCCTCAATGAGGGAGACGCGCGTTTCGCGCAGATCACAATTTATGACAAGGACGTTTCGCGCCATACGGACGGCTAGGTCCGGGACACCCGCACCCGCCTCGAAATTGCAAAGGCTCCTCACCCGCAGGGAGAAGCGGTTCTGAACGAAAGGGAACACGGCCCGGAGAGGCTGTCAAGTGCGCGTAAATAGGCCTATTTTTTGAGCCCTGTCCGAGCCTTTCTCGGATTGACCCCTCGGCTCATGAGGCCGAATGCTCTCGTCGTGGCCAAAGCCTACGTCGTCATCGATATCGAAACGGTCCTCGATCCGGAGCTCCCGATCGCCCAAGCCCAAGAGGCCGAGCGACTTCCGGCACCCCCACATCATCAGATCGTCGTGATCGGAGCGATGCTGTTCGACCCGACCTACAAGGTCCAGCGAACGGGGGTGATGGGGGAGGGCAAGGACGAAGCGGGGATGCTCCTCGACTTTGCCCGGTTCCTCGAGAAGCACAAGCCCGACCTCGTGACCTTCAACGGTCGAGGATTCGATCTGCCGGTCATCGCATCGCGCTGTCTCCGACACGGTGTGCCCCTTCGCCACTACTACCGCTCCCGAGACGTCCGCTACCGATTCTCTCCCGAAGGTCACCTCGATCTGATGGATTTCATCGCGGACTTTGGTGCCGCCAAACCGGCGAAGCTCGACATCATGGCCAAGCTCTGCGGAATGCCCGGAAAGGTCGGCGTCGACGGAAAGGACGTGGGCCCCATGGTCCACGCGGGCCGTCTCGACGAGGTGCGCGGGTATTGTCTGTGTGACGTGGCGCAAACTGCCGGCGTGTTTCTCCGCGTGCAATTGCTTCGCGGCGAGATCGAAAGCGCGACCTACAAGACGGCCATGCAGAGCTTGATCGACACGATCCGCGACAACCCCCGCCTGGCCCCGGTCGCAATCGGGATGAACGAGGAGCGCTTGCTCCACGTGGCGGGGTAGCACAGCGCTGATTGGCGGCTTCCAGGCGGGCAAAGTTCGCCTGCGGTAGCCTCCCCTGGATGTCCCATTTCGAGCGCGAGCACGCCCGGGTTCGGCGTCATTTGGAAGGCGCCTGGGAACAAGCTCGAAGCAGGCCGACGGCGCTTCCGCCGCCGATCGCCGCACGCCGCGCGAGTTTGCTCGAGCACCTTCGAGCGTACATCGACGCGGGGCAATTTCCGGTCAATGAGCTTTCGGACGAACCAACGCCCATCTTCGTGGACCGGTGGGGCAGTCGATGTGCGGTTGCGGCTTTGCTCGACGCGACAGGACACAGTGACCTCGTGGAAGAAGTGGCCCGAACGCGAAACCGAGCACGAGTGCACGAGCTCGTATCGGAACGAGCCTTCGCCCAATGGCTCGCTTTCCACGGTCTCGACGCGAGCGAAGCGGCACGCATTCAGCCCGCATATCACGCACACCTCGAGCCGGACTGGCGCCCGACCGCAAGCGTGATCTCGGGAGCCTACGCGGACACCACCGAATCCATCGGGCTCGAAGCGATGCTACTCGCCGGCGCTCGTTTGGGGATCCGGCGCAATGTCAGCGGAAGCGACGACAACGGCAACTCCGAGTTCGGCAGCTGGGCGCTGAGCGTCGAGTACACCCGTGCAGCGGTCATCGGTCGAGGGGCGACGAATCGGTTGGGGTTACTGCTTCAATGGGAGCCGATCTCCAACCACGACGACGCCCAATGGTACGTCGTGGGTGGGCCGCTCGCGTCTCTGGACGGTGACGACCAGCCAGGCAGTGGTTTCGGGGCCGAGCTCGGAGCCGGGTTCTCGTTTCGCCGAAGAGAGCTCCCGTTGCTCATCGAGATCGTCGCTCAGGGCGTTCGCCAGCCCGAGCGTTCGACAGCGGGTTTGGGTCTAGAGCTGGGTGCGGTCTGGTGAGCTCGTCGGGTTGCGGTCACCGTGATCCCAACGCGCTAGGGTTTACGCTCTCGAACAGGTGTCCTAAGCAACGTCCATGTTGCGAGCGATTCAGGTCGTTCTGGTCGGCACCCTCCTCGTGACGGCGCAATCAGTGTGGGCTCAGCCGGATGCTCCCGAGCCGCCAGCTCCGGAAGAGCCCACTCCGCCGGAGGAGCCTCCGCCCGCTGAAGCGCCGGAGGAGGAACCAGCTCCGCCTGCTCCACCGCCACCCGTTCGAAGCGCCTCCGACGACACCGGCAGCGAGCGAACCCACGGCCGTCCAGCCCGAGCCCGCCTATCCGCCGCTGGAGGAACCCTTGCCGCCCCCTCCGCCTCCCGAAAGACCGGAGGGCGATGGCTTCAAGATGCCGCCATTCTCCGTGCGCATCGATCCCTTCAATTGGCTCCTGGAAGGACGATTGGGGCTCGAGCTCGAGGTCGGCGTTCTGGATTTCGTCACGCTGAGCTTGGTGCCCGTGTTCGTCGCGAACGAGAAGCCGCCGACCCTGAATTTGAGCGGCTCTCCAGACACTCTGCGGCAAAAGTCCAACGGCCTCGGGCCGATCAGCGGTGCGTCGTTCAACGTCGGCTTCTGGCTCGATGGCAAAGCGTTCTCCGGATACGTGATCCGGGTCGGTATCACGAACTACGCGTACACCTATCGAACCGAGGATGACGTGGGGGAGATCGACTCGGTCGACTCCATCGAGCGAGAAGCGTTCTTCATGTTCGGCTCCCAGGCCAGCTGGGGCGCGTTCACGATCGCGGGGGGGATCGGACTCGGATTGCAGCTGAATCGGGAGCAGCGCTGCTTTCCCCAGGCAGCCACCTCGGTCTCCCAGGCGCAGACCGACAAGTGCGACAACGAGCTCCAGATCGCGACGCAGCGGGATCTGTCGAGCGTCGTCAATCTGCATTCGAGCCTCTACCCTGCAGACCTCTTCGGTCGATTCTCGCTCGGAGTCGTATTCGACTGAACGCGTTCATCACTCGACCGAACTGACATGAACCGAAGCCCGATGACGAGCGGAGTGGTTGCGGCCGGTGATCCGCAAACCGCACGAGCGGGCGCGCGGCTTCTCGAACAGGGTGGGAACGCAGTCGATGCAGCGGTGGCGGCGGGGTTCGCGGCATTCGTGTGCGAGCTTCCCCTGTGCTCACCCCTGGGTGGAGGTGCGATGCTCCTCGAGCGACCCGGGGAGAAACCCCACGCGCTGGATCTGTTCGCTCGCACTCCTGGTCTCGACACCCAGCGTCCCGCCCACCTCGACTTCGCGGACGTGGAGGTGAGCTTTGGCGCCGCGTCGCAGGTATTTCACGTCGGGCGAGGCAGCGCGGCGGTTCCCCTGGCGCTGCCAGGGCTGCTCGAGGCGCATCGTCGCTGGGGCAGCCGGCCGCTCGAAGAGGTTCTCGCGCCGGCCATCGAGCTCGGCCGAGCCGGCTATGTGCTCAATCCTGGCGTGGCGTTCGTGTTCCAGGTGCTGACGCCCATCATCTCGCGCACGCCGGAGTGTCGCGCGCTGTTCTCCGATGGTGACGAAATCGCTCGCGTCGGGGCGCGACTCACCAACACCGATCTCGCCGCCACCCTCGAGGATCTCGTGCACAAGCCCGATCTCGTGCGGGATCTCTACTGCGCGCTGGCCCGAGAGCTCGGACCCAAAGAAGGCGGCCTGATCACCGAGCGGGATGTCGAGGCCGCTGTCGTCATGGATCGACCACCAGTTTCGACCAGCCATGCGGGCTGGGATCTCGTGACCATGCCGCCGCCATCGACCGGAGGCGTGCTCGTGGCACTCGGTCTCCGCTTGCATGCGGAGAGTCGTCATCCCTTCGGTTCGCCCGAGCAGGTGCTGGACGTCGCGCGCATTCAGGAGCGTCTGCTCGAAGTACGAGGGGAGGACCTCGACCGCATCATGATCGATCCGACTCTCGTGCAAGAGCTGCTTTCGGATGCGGGTATCGAGCGGCTCAAGAAAAACGCCCTGGGCTCCACGACGCACCTCAGCGTGCTCGACGAGCACGGGGGCGCGGTTGCCCTCACACTCACCAACGGAGAAAGCTCGGGCCACGTGGTTTCGGGGACCGGCATGGTCGTCAACAACCTGCTCGGCGAGGAGGACATCCATCCCCGAGGCTTTCATCACGATCCTCCGGGCGCACCCCTGGCGACGATGATGGCGCCCACCATCCTGTCGCGCGGCACGGATCGCATCGCGCTCGGTAGCGGCGGGTCGAATCGCTTGCGGACAGCAATCTTGCAGGTGCTCGTCGGGCTGGTCGAGCACGGGACCGACGCCGACGTGGCCGTGCGAGCGCCGCGCATTCACCTCGAGCCAGGCCCGCGGTTGGCGTTCGAAGCAGCGGATCTCGCGCCCGAAGCCCGGAGCGCCCTCACCGCCCGCTATCCCGACGATCCGCGCTGCTTCGAGGAGCGGAATCTGTACTTCGGTGGCGTCCACGTCGCCGAACGACGCGGGGGAGTGTTCAGCGGAGCCGGAGACCCTCGCCGCGGTGGCGCAGTGGTGCTGGTCTGACTACGGATTTTTGACGACGTTGATCGTATACGCACCCGACACGTTGCTCGAGTTGTCGTAGCCGTCGACGATGATGAAGTACGTGGTGCCGGCGGTGAGGTTCGCGGTGACCTTTTCGGCGCAGGTCGGAGCGGAGCACGACTCGTCCCCGGCCAGGCACGTGCTATCGACATTGCTGCAATCCGTCACGACGTAGAGAGTCGAGTTGAAGCCGGTCAGCGTGATCGTGTAGGAACCGGTCACGCTGGGATTCAGGCTGTAGACGAGATCGCTCGACTTGGCGCCCCAGCCGCCGGTCTCCGGAGGACAGGCGCCCATCGAATAGCCGTAGTCGTTGATCGCGGTCTTGGTGTTCCCCGTGTCCGTGAAGGGCACGGCGGAGATCGGAATCGCCGAGCTGCAGGTGTCGCCGGGAGGCGGGGGCGCGACGCTCAGAGTGAAGGGTCCCGCATTGCCCGGGGTCGCGGTCGTCTGCCAGCCGTCGACGAAGATGTAGTACGTCGTGCCCGAAACCGCGTCGAACTTGGTCGATTCGGTGCAATCCTTCGTGCACTCGTCGGCGGCGCTGAGACACGTGGTGTCGATCGTTGTGCAGTCGGTCGCAACGTACACGGTTGTGTCGAAGTTACTGCTGTCCACGGAGGCGACGTAGGGCCCGCTCGTCGATGGAGTGAAGCTGTACACGGAGATCGCTCGTGCCCGCTCCGCTTGCCGAGGCAACGCCGGGACAGGAGTTGGCGGCGAAACCGTAGTCCGCGCCAGCCCCGGTCGAGTCGCTGTCGATGGTGAACGGTATGCTCGTGATGGGGAGTGCAGAAGAGCAAGTATCGTTGGTGGGCGAGGTGTTCACCTCGAGGGTGTACGCGCCCGGGGTCGGCGCGCCGGTGTTCTCGAAGCCATCGACGATGATGTAGTAGGTCGTGTTGGCCGTAGCGTCGATGGAGACCGACTCGGTACAGTCCGTGCAGACGTCGTCGTCCCCGGCAAGACAGGTGGTGTCGATGTTCGCGCAGTCCGTGACCACATAGAGTGTGCTGTCGAAGTTCTGCCCCGTCAGATGCACGAGGTACTTGCCCGACGTGGTGGGGGTGAACGTGTACACGCGATCGGGAGCCGTGGCGCCCGTTGCCGAAACCTCGGGAGGGCATGCGTTCGCGCCAAACCCGTAGTCGGAAGCGGCCCCGACGGTGGTGCCATTGGCGCTGAACGGCACCGCGCCGACGATGATGGGATCGGCGCACGTATCGCCACCGAGCGGAGGGCCCGCGTCGCTCCCCGCCGCCCCGCTCGCGCCCGCTCCGCCATCCAATCCCGCTCCGCCAGCCGAGCCTCCTGCGCCCGCGACAGCGCCCGATCCAGCGACTCCGCCATTTCCCGAAACGCCACCCGTCGCGCCGGCGCCGCCAGTTCCACCCTGGCCACCCAGGCCACTGTCCTTCTTGCCACCCGCGCCGCCATCGTCGCCGTCGTCGGACTCATCGCCCCCACAGGCGAGGAAGAGCAGCGGGGCACTGATTAACACGTAGAAAAACCGGCGCATGATGCAGCGCGGATACCGCCTTTGGTTCTACGGTGCAAGGAACCGGGCGCTAGATCACACCCATGTTCCCGATTACTCTCGCGGGATGCCGGATCTCGTCGCCAAACGTTGTGTGCCCTGTGAGGGGGGAGTCCCCGCGCTCGATTCGAGCGCGATCGGGTCATTCCACGAGCAGACGCCGGAGTGGATCGTCGCCGCGGACGAGAAAAGCGTCTCGCGGCGCTATCAGTTCAAGAACTTCCACCAGACGATGTCGTTCGTGAACGCGATCGCGTGGATTGCGAACCGAGAAGATCACCATCCCGATCTCGAAGTCTCCTACGACTTTTGCGTCGTTCGTTATACGACCCACGCCATCGGAGGCCTCAGCGAGAACGACTTCATCTGTGCTGCGAAGGTCGACGCGCTACTCGCGTAGATCCCGAGCGAGCTTTTGGTAGAATTCAGCTAGGTCGTGCTCACCTCTCCGGCGGCACGATGTCGCTGACGGCCATCGCGACGAATCGAGGAGCTCGTCCGAACCGCTCACGGCTCGCGATAAAATCGCGGAACTCGACGAGAAATCGAAGTGAGGACTTCCCACGCGATCGTGTCCAGAGCTCCGGCGATCTCCTGGGCACTGATGGCGTCCTGACCGAGGGGACCTTTTTGGGAGCCGAGGATCACGACCTCGTCGGCGAGCTTCACGCCTTCGATGTCGGTCACGTCGATCATCGTCATGTCCATGCTGACGACACCGACGATGGGTGCCCGCTGCCCTCGGACCAGAACGCTTCCGCGATTCGAGAGCGCTCGAGAAAGTCCATCCGCATAACCCATGGGAAGCGTGGCGATGCGGCTCGGGCGCGGGGCGCGCCAGGTGGAGCCGTACCCGACGGGTGTTCCCACAGCGATGTCGCGCAGCGCGACGATCTCGCTCTGCACACGCATCACGGGTCGAAGCTCGGGTGCCAGTCCGGTCCGGGGCTCCACACCAAAGAGGGCGATCCCGGGTCGTACGAGATCGAACCTCGCCCGGGCACTTCGCAGCACGGCCGCGCTGTTGGCCGCGTGACGGACCCGGGGCGAAAGGCCCATGGTTCGCAGGGCGCGGCCAGCCTCGTCGAAACGATCGAGTTGCTCGTCGATGAACGTGGCGTCGGTTTCGCTGTCCGCGCAGGCAAAATGCGTCATCAGCCCGTCGAGCTGCACTTCCGGATGGTGCAGGAGGGCAGCGCCGAGCCGGCCGACCTCTGCCGGTTGGATCCCGAGGCGGCTCATGCCCGTGTCGATCTTGACGTGGAGCGGGAGGGGCTCCGAGCCCGAATAGCGAACCTCGTCCGCGAGCGCTTCGATTTGCGCTACGTCGAACACGACCGGTGTCAGGTCGTGGCGCAGGATCTCGCCCCAGGCGCGTCCGTAGTAGCCGCCCATCACCAGGATCGGAACCCGGATGCCGGCTTCGCGGAGCTCGATCGCTTCTTCCAGAAGAGCGACGCAGATCCCGCTGGCGCCGGCCCGTTCGAGGGTTCGCGCCACGGCTTTGGCTCCGTGTCCGTAGCCGTCGGCTTTGAGCACACCCCAGACGGCGGCACCGCCGGAAGCTCGCTGCATCACCCGGAGGTTGTGCCGCAGATTGGCGAGATTGATCTCGGCGCGGGTCGGACGAACCGCATCCGACGGCAATGCGCGTTGGGGACGCAGCACTCGTGGCAGGGGGGTCATCAGCGCGCCCGCCCCCGGGCCCACGACTGGGTGCTGGATTGTCATTGCCTCGCCATGGTCGTTACCGCCGCTCTTCGGCGGGCGTCAACTAATTCGCAGAAAATGCAGCTCTATCACTTGAGACAACGCTGAACGCATCGGGTGTAGTCCGCCTTGCAAGCTCCACAAGTGCTCTTCCGACCCGCGCCTGGATCGCAGCGGGCCTGGCAGGTCTGCCAGATGGTTTGGCAGGCCTTGGTGCACTCCGCTCCAGGAGGTGAGGCTCCGGCCTCGGGCCGGGCTGCTGCAGAAGCGTCCACGGTCGTCGTCCCGGCGTCCGGCGGCGGAGCAGGCGTCGCGGTCGGAGGTGGCGGAGCGTGGAGGTTCGTGGGCACGGGGGCTTCCGTCGCAGCGGATGCCGTTACCGCGGCGTCGACCTCGCGATGCAGATCGAGCTGGGGGCGTCTGGCGTCCCCCGACGAGAGAGCAGCAATCCTTCGGCGTGCGTATTCGAGACGGTCTCGAGTCTGCCCATACGTGTAGCGGCTGGTCCACTCACGCCAACACGCCTCGCGGTGCGTCGGTGCGATGTTCGTATCGAGGTCGAGTCGATAGCAATGCTCGAACCGGATCTTGCCTTCGTACACTGCAGCGACGCTGGGTCCGCAGCTCGTGAGTCCGGCGATCACCATGGCGGCGCTCGTCACGAGCACGGCGACAGCTCGCCTGAAGGGTTTGGGCATCCGGGTGAGGTGATCTTTCCAAGCCTTTCGGGCTACTGCAAGGACGGCTGTGCTATGGAGCCGCCATGTTCACCGGATTGGTAGAGGCCACGGGAGAGCTGGCGCGGCGAGAGCGCCGCGGATCCGGCTACCGGCTCGCAATCCGGACGGATCTCGGACCCTTCGAGATCGGGGAGTCCGTCAGCGTCAGTGGTGCTTGCCTCACCGTCGTGGTGGCCGACAACACCGGATTCGAGGCGGACGTTTCTCTCGAGACCGCGGAAAAGACCACGCTCGGCGGCGTTCAGATGGGTGGACCGGTGAACCTGGAGCGCTCTCTGCGTCTTGGAGATCGTCTCGGCGGCCACATCGTCACCGGGCACGTGGATGGCATCGCGCGGGTCGAGTCCATCGAGCCCATGGGGGAGGCATGGCGGGTCAACGTCGAACCACCCAAAGATCTCACCCGGTTCATCGCAGCCAAGGGCTCGGTGACGCTCGATGGAGTTTCCCTCACCGTGAACGGCGTTGCCCGGGATCGATTCGACGTGATGTTGATCCCCCACACGCGCGCGGTCACGACCTTGGCCCATCTGGCTCCCGGCACGAGCCTCAACATGGAAGTCGATCTCTTCGCGCGCTACGTCGTGCGTCAGCTCGAGTTTTCCGCCGACCCTGATGCTCGACTCGGATCGCTACTCGAGCGCGCCGGCTTCCTGAGCGAACGCGGTCATGGGTAGGGCGAAGAGCATTCCCCCGCGTCCGCTCGACATCGAGCCGGAGCCGCTCACACGAGTCCGGCGCGCCCTCGATGCGATTCGAACCGGCAAGATGGTCATCCTGGTGGATGACGAAGACCGTGAGAACGAGGGCGACCTGTGCATGGCCGCCGAGCGAGCGACGCCAGAAACCGTGAATTTCATGGCGAAATTCGGGCGCGGTCTGATCTGTCTCGCCCTGACCGAGGCCCAGGTCGAGCGCCTCGAGCTACCCATGATGACCCCACCGGTGGGTCGCGCCGGCCCGCCCCTCGGAACGGCGTTTACGGTCAGCATCGAGGCGCGAGAGGGTGTGACGACGGGGATCAGCGCGGCCGATCGCTCCCACACCATCGCCGTCGCGATCGATCCCAAGGCGACTCCCGGCGACATCGCAACGCCTGGCCACGTGTTTCCTCTTCGCGCGAAGCGGGGAGGCGTGCTGGTGCGCGCGGGTCAGACCGAAGGGTCGGTCGATCTCGCGCGGCTAGCGGGTCTGAATCCCGCTGGAGTCATCTGCGAGATCATGAACGACGACGGCACCATGGCACGGATGCCGGATCTCGAGCGCTTCGCCGAAGAGCACGACCTCATCATCCTGACCATCGCCGATCTGATTCGATATCGCCTGCAGAACGAGCGATTGGTGCAGCGACTTTCGGAAGCCGACATCGAGCTCGATCGCACCGGAACGCCGTGGCGCGCGATCGTGTACGAAGCCACCGTGGAAGATCGCCAGCTCCTCGCTCTGGTGAAGGGTCCCCTCGGCGATCAGGCACCGGTCCTGTGTCGCATGCATTCCGGCTCCACTCTGGGTGACACCTTTTCGTCCACGGCCAGTGAGGGCGGACGAAACCTGTTCGAGGCCATCGATGCCATCGAGCGCCAAGGACGAGGAGTGGTCGTGTATCTGCCACCCCGCGGCGACCTCCGTCACGAGCTCGATAGCGTCAGCCGCCGGCTCAAGAGCTCCCCGGTTGCCGCTCCCGCCCCGGGCGAGCGTCCCCATGGAGGAACGCTTCGCGAATACGGTCTCGGAGCCCAGGTCTTGCGGGAGCTCGGCGTTTCACAGATCCGCCTCTTGACCAACAACCCCCGGAAGATCGCGGGCATTCATGGTTACGGTCTCGAGGTCGTCGAGAGCGTTCCCCTGGTGTCGATGCACGCCGACAAGATATCGTAGCGCCTCTGATGTCCCCCAAGACCTTCGAAGGCTCCCTCGTCGCGCCGGGAAAAGCCCGCTTCGCGATCGTGGCCTCCCGCTTCAACTCCTTCATCGTGGAGCAATTGGTGGCCGGTGCTCTGGACGCGCTGGCCCGTCACGGTGTCTCCGACGATCGCGTCACGTTGGTTCGCGTGCCAGGCTCCTGGGAGCTCCCGCTGACGTGCACCCGTCTCGCCAAAAGCGAGAAGTTCGATGCAGTGATTGCTCTCGGCGCCGTCATCCGTGGCGGCACTCCCCACTTCGACTACGTCGCGAGCGAGGCCGCCAAGGGCGTTGCCATGGCTGCGGCTGCCAGTGGCATCCCGGTGATTTTCGGCGTCCTCACCACCGATAGCATCGAGCAAGCCATCGAACGGGCCGGCACGAAGCTCGGCAACAAAGGCTTCGACGCAGCGGTTTCCGCCATCGAAATGGTGAATCTCGCGCGCGCTCTCGGCGACGCGGGCCTCTAGTCATGGGCGCTCGCAGCGGAGCCCGCGAAGCAGCGCTGCAGATGCTCTTCGCCATCGAGTCGAGCGGCACCGACGCCGAGAAAGTCATCTTCGATTTTTGGCGGGAGATGCCCGGTGACGCCGAGGACCGTGCTTACGCCGATGAAATCGTGCGTGGCGTGGTCGGCGCTCTCGAGCCCATCGACACTCGCATTCGAGCCGCCAGTGAAAATTGGCGTCTCGAACGCATGACTCGCGTCGATCGCAACCTTCTCCGCATTGGCACTTGGGAGCTGTCGAGCCGTCCCGACGTACCCGGAGCGGTGGTGCTGGACGAAGCCGTGGAGCTCGCAAAGCGTTACGGAACCGAGGAAAGCAAGAGCTTCGTCAACGGAGTTTTGGATCGCGTCGCGGGCGATCTCAATCGAAGAGATCCGCCCGGAGGCCGATAGATGGACCTTCGTTTCATCGTGCCCCAGCTGAGAAAGCTGGATTTGGCGGCGACGGAAGTCCTGGTCTCCACACTCACGAGCGACGAGCGCCCGCCCCATGGCGTAGCGGGACTCGTCGATTGGCGCCTCGCGGGTCGGATCTCCCGTCTTCTCGAAACCCGTTACGCCACCGGAGAGCTAGGGGAGGTTCTTCTGCTTCCCGGAAAGCCCAAGCTGCCCTTCGACAAGCTGGTCTTCTTTGGCTGTGGGCCGCGCCGCGATCTCGACGAGCGCGTGTTTCGGAGAGTCGTCGTGCACATGCTCGATACCCTGGCGGGCCTCAGAGCACGCACCGCGGTCGTCGAGCTACCCGGTCGCCACTTCGATGCCATCGAGCCCCATCGCGCTGCCGACGTGCTCCTCGAATGCGCCGGGGATCGCCCCGAGCACGACATCTGGACGCTGGTCGAGACGCCCGAAGCTCAGCGTGCGATCAACGCCCACGTGATTCGAGAACGGCGTCGCGTCCGTCGCGTCGAAGGCTGAGGAGATCGACGATCGGGACATCCGGTGACGCCGGATTGACGCGGAGCTCACGACTTCTTGGGGTCGACGATCAAATCGAGTGCTTCGAGGGGGATTTGCCCGATCAGCGCCTGAGTACCCTCCGGCAGCACGAGAGCATCGCAGGTCATGTCTCGACCGAGGATCTCGAGCCGAACACCGGTGACTCGGAAGAGCATCTCACGACGCGCCCGTCTGCCAGTCGGGCGGGACGGTCCGGCGGTTCGGAAGCCCAGCTCGCGGGCCACGTTCGCAGGAATGGCGAGCTCGGTGGCCCAGTGTCCACGAGGGCGTCGATCTCGACGGAACGAATCGCAGGCCGGTCCAGCGTACCCCGCTCCGCCAAATCGAAGTCGGTGTGATTGGTGAGGCGAACGCGATTCATGACCTTTCCCATGACCCGTTGGTCGGGCGTCGGGTTGGCTGGTTTGGTCGAGTTTAGCACTTCGACAAGGGTCACTCCGGGATCCGGATCCCGCCGAGAATGAGCTTGCCGTTCGGTGCCCGATCGTATTCGAGGACCATGCCTTCGTAATAGTGCTGCTGGATGGCTTCGCGCGAGGCGCCTTCGTTGCCTTGCACCACCTTCTGCGGTGGACCGAGAAACTGTTGGATGGCGGGAACGATCATCCCGAAGCGCAAGTCCGGTGGGATGCCGCCGTTGAACGGACCCCAGAGCTTGGCATTGGGCGCTTCGCGGTCACCGCGATGAATCAGAATGCGGTTCACCTTGCCGTCGTCACCGAAGCGAAACTCGACGCCGCGATCGATGTAGCGACACACGCCCGGCGGGTGGTCTGGGCATGGGAGGTCCATCAATCGTTCGACGGTGGCTAGCGTCGCACCGATGCGGATGGGGCCGATGCCTTTGCCGGCCATGACAGCGAAACGGGGGCCGGTTGGAATGCGGAACAGCACCGACCCAGCGGGTGGGGCGGACGCGGCAGCGGAGGGTGTCGTTTCGGTGTCCGTGCCGGACGATCCGCACTTGCAACTGGAGGCTGCGGGCACCAAAACCGCGCACGCAGCGAGCGCCAGCAGCGATTTCGTCGACTGAGGCATGATAGAAGGTTCTCGCTCCGGATTCGTTAGCATGGCCACACCCCTCGATCAGCGTTCCCGCGAAGCGTTTGGTCGTTGAGCCAACCACGCAGGGGAGCGGGCAGGTTGGTATCGGCAGTGTTGGGTCATTCGCCCTTCCTGGGGGTGGGCAGGGCAAAGTAGCATGAGCTTGTAGCCTGATTTACCGCAAGAAAAATCATTCTATAGACTGAATTTAAACAGCATGCTATCAGCTTATAGCCTGAGTTCGGACCTGCGATGCACCAGACCACACGACGGAAGGCGCGAAGGCGCCTCGATGAACGCCTAGCATTGCTGAAGTCGGTAGAGCGACTGCGCCCTCCGCCCAAGGGGTGGATTCGCGCGATCCGTGATTCCCTCGGCATGACCGGAGCGCAGCTGGCGAAACGACTTGGGGTGCGTCCGCAGACGGTCGAGACAATCGAGAAATCGGAAGCTGCCGGCCGAATCCAACTCGACACGCTTGCGCGAGCGGGAGCGGCGCTCGATTGTCGTCTCGTCTATGCGCTCGTACCCAACACATCTTTGGAAGACATGGTGCACGCACGTGCACATGGAATCGCGAAGCGCGAGCTAAAGAGGGTTGCTCACACGATGAAGCTGGAGGCACAGGACACCTCGGACGACGATCTGGAGGATCGCGTCGAGGCCTACATCCGCGACGTCCTGAAGGATCGCGAGCTGTGGCGTGACCCATGACCGATCTGTTCCAGGAGCCGAGTGACGCAACTCCACTGGAGCCGGACGAACGCGACGGGTTACGCCAGACTTGGATAACGCATCGAAGAGATCTCAACGAAGCGGAGAGCGAGAACATCCTGAAAGGAGTCGCATGGGCGCGGGCAAACCGAAACTCCAACCTCGGCCACCTTCTGAGCGTCGGATTCGCCAAGGCTCTGCATGCGCACATGCTCGGAGACGTGTGGAATTGGGCCGGGAAGTTCCGCCGCAGCGAGAGAAACATCGGAGTCGAACCCCACCGGATAGAGATCGAGCTGACGAATCTCCTGGCTGACGGGCGCCATTGGGTAGAAAATCGTACCTATCCGCCCGACGAGATCGCGGTGAGGTTGCATCATCGCCTCGTCGCCATTCATCCATTCGCGAACGGGAACGGCCGTCACGCGCGGCTGATGGCCGACGTCGTGGTCAACCGCCTCGGAAATGCGTCGTTCTCGTGGGGTGGCGGGAGCCTCACCGACGTGGGTGAGCTACGCGCCCGATACGTGGCAGCCTTGCGGAGGGCCGATGGGCACGATCTCGAGCCGCTCCTGGCGTTCGCGCGCGCGTGACGCCGGTGTGCGCAGCGATGAAGAGCATCGATTTCACCCTCTGGCTAGCTAGCCAGCAGCGATTTCGTCGACTGAGGCATGATAGAAGGTTCTCGCTCCGGATTCGTTAGCATGGCCACACCCCTCGATCAGCGTCGATTTTTGTTCGTGACCGGTAAGGGTGGGGTCGGAAAGACGACGGTGAGTGCTGCGCTGGCCATGCAACTGGCGGCGCAGGGCAAACGCGTCCTGGTGACCGCGTGCGATGCCAAGGAGCGGCTGTCCGGCCTGTTCGGATCCAAGGAGCTCGGAACCGAGATCCAGTCCGTCGGGGACGGATCTGGGCGGTCAAGCTCGAGGCCGAATCGGCGCTCCGCGAGTACGGGGGCATGATCTTGAGGAGCGAGAAGCTCTTCGATGCGGTGTTCGACAATCGCTACATGCAAGGGTTCTTCGCCGGGGTACCGGGCCTGTATGAATGGGCGATGCTCGGAAAGGCCTACTTTCACACCACCGAGACGCGGAAGGATGGCTCTCCGCGCTTCGATGTGGTGCTGTTCGATGCGCCGGCGACCGGGCATGGGCTCGACATGCTGCGCGTTCCGAAGGTCATCGTGGATGTCGTTCCCCCAGGGCTCTTGCGGCAGGAAGCCGAACGCGCTTGGAAGATGTTCCAAGATCCGAAAGTCAGTGGAGTCGTGGTCGTGACCCTGCCGGAGGACATGCCCGTCAACGAGACCATCGAGCTCATCGATGCGCTGAGAAACGAGCTTTCGTTGCCCGTGGCCCGGCTCGTCGTAAACTCCGTGATCGAGCCCATCTTCAGTGAGAGCGAGCGAGCAGAGCTTCTACAGGAACGGGTCCTCGATCGGGACCGCCCGGGTGACGCCGCCGTCGCGAGCGGGATTCGGCGCGCCATTCGCGAGCGCGTCGAGGTGGAAGCTCTGTCCCGTCTGGCGGCCCTTGGCGAGGAGCAGGTGACGCTGCCTTTGCTCCGTCGCAACGTCGCGGGCCCAGCAGATGTTCGGGAGCTCAGCCTTCTCTTGCGATGAAGCGCATGCGATCTGAATCCAGACACAGCGGAAACCTTCGGGTTTCTGGCCAGGCCTTGGGAAACGAGGCTGCGGGCGCGCCTGGCGAGCGCTATCGTGACGGGTTATCAGCATGACCCAGCGTATTGCCGAAGCCGGACTCGTGCTGGCGGGTCGCTACCGGCTCGAGACCAAGCTCGGGGAAGGCGGCATGGGAACCGTCTGGAAGGCGGAGCACCTCGTGCTCTGCGCGCCGGTCGCAGTGAAGGTTCTCGATCGCGACGTGTCCAAAGACGAGGAGGCGCACGATCGTTTCATTCGCGAGGCGCGCTCAGCCGCGACGCTGCGAAGCCCTCACGTCGTGCAAACGCTGGACTACGGCATCGATCAGGGATTTCCGTTCATCGCGATGGAGCTTCTTGAGGGCGAGACGCTCCAGCAACGACTCGGTCGGTCGGGACCGCTTTCGCCGTCGGACACCGCGCGCATCATCAATCACGTCGCGCGAGCCGTCGCGCGAGCCCACGAAGCCGGCATCATTCACCGCGATCTGAAGCCGGAGAACGTGTTTCTGGTTCGCAACGAAGACGCAGAGATTGCGAAGGTTCTCGACTTTGGTGTGGCGAAGGTCGAGACCGCGAACCTTGGACCCAAGGGTGCTCGCACCCGCACCGGTTCGCTTCTCGGTACGCCATTTTACATGAGCCCCGAGCAGGCGCAGGGCAACAAGACCATCGACCATCGCTCGGATTTGTGGGCGCTCGCCGTCATCGCGTTCGAGTGCATCACGGGCAAGCGGCCGTTCGAAAGCGAAGGGCTCGGGGATCTGGTGCTTCAGATCTGTGTCCACCCCCTCCCCAAGCCCTCTGACATCTTGCCGGTGTCCCAGGCTCTCGAAGATTGGTTCTCCCGCGCGATGTCCCGCGACCCCGATCTGCGCTTTCAGACGGCGCGAGAGATGGCGGAAGCCTTGCGCGAGGCGGTGGGCAGCTCCCGCGAAACCATGGCGACCCTCTCGGACTTCGACGATCTGCCGCCCGCTCCCTCCGGCCCGATCATCATCGACATTCCGGAAGATGACGACCGAGTGCCGGATTCCGCGCACGCCAAGACCGTCACCAGCAGCGTGGATCCCCTCGACGGGGAAGACCTCCCACGCCCCATCCCCAAGCCATCCCTGACGATCCAGCAGTTCGGCACCACCCAGGCCACCGCCCCGCCGTCTCGAGGCCGGGTGGGCTTGCTCCTTGGTGTGGGCATCACGGCGCTGGCTGCGGGCGTGGTGGCGGGCTTCGTGGTGCTCAATTCCACCGGAACGATGGCCAGCCTCGGATTTGGCGGCTTTGGTGGGACCACTCCCACCGCACCGGCGACGAACGACGATCCGCCCGACGCCGCGGTCGACGAAACGACCGACGCTGCTCCGGCAACTTCCGCAGCGCCGGGGTCGGATGCGGCGACGAAAACGGCGGAGGACGACGCCGCCGCCGAGGTCGAAACGACCGACGCTGCGCCGTCGGCCGCGTCGGCGAATACGAACGACGTCCACCCCAACGATAAAGACAAGAAGGACGCCGGGTTCGTGATCAAGAACCGGGACTGGGGCAAGACGACAGAGGAGCCGACGCACGACCCGCTGCTCGACAAGCCCCTGCCGCCACCGCCGTCCGTCCCAGACTTTTGATCAGCTGCTTCTGATCAGCGAGGCGCGTCAGCCATCAAGCTGGTGAGCATCGTCGTCAGATTGTTTGCGTCGACCATTCGGCTCGACAGAACGGTGCCCTCGGTGTCGCTCACGAACACCCGCAAGTGATTCTGGTGCACGCTGGAGATCACGATGAACGGCGTGCGGATCCCTACCCGGCGGATCCGCGCGAGTACCTGAAGGGCGCTCGGTTCGGGGAGCTTGGCGCTGGCGACGACCAGATGAAATGGCCCCTGTGCCAGGAGCGCGTCTTCGAGCGACGATCCATCGTGAGCTTCCACGACCTCGTCGGCGAGCGTACACAGCGTCGCCCAGAACATTTCTCGGTTGGTCTTGTCCGCATCGGCGAGCAGGATGCGCGTGGCGCGCTGGCCCTGCGCTCCCCGATCGCCGTCGATCCCCAACGAGCGGGGTCGGGCCGAAGACGGCGGTCGAGAGCTCGAGCGGTCGCCCCCTGCGAGCCACACACCCACCGCCTTTCGATCACGAGCCACGGAGGGAGGGCAGCACCATGTATGCCAGCAAGGATCGCTCTGAACCCATGGAAACTGCTGGCGCTGCTACCAGTGAACGGGTCCGACCTTGCAGCTTTGAAAAGCAGATCTGAAAGCTTAGGCGAGCGCGGACCAGTCGGGGGTGTCCGTGTCGCCCAGGTCGGAGAGGTCGATTTGCGCCTTCTGCAACTTGCCCGCCAGGTCGACGTTCACGGCCTGCCAGCGCGTGTAGGAGTCGATCACCCAGATGCCGCTCTCGCGCGTTCCATTGCCACTCCAGCCGTTGCCGCCAAACGGAAGATGGGCCTCTGCTCCCGTCGTGGAGTTGTTGATGCTCGTCATGCCGGCGCGGATTTCTTCTTTGAAGCGGAGCATCGCCTTCGCGTCGCGGGTGTAGATAGCGCTCGATAGCCCGTACGGCGTGCCGTTGGCGGCCGCGATCGCAGCGTCGATCCCATCGACCTCGACGATGTTCACCGTCGGTCCGAAGCATTCTTCTTGCGCGACGCGCATCCCCATCTTCACCTTGTCGAAGATGCGAGGGGTCCCGTACAGGCCGAGATCGGCGTCGCCTGCGAAATTCCGCCGGCTCTTCCCCGACGACGATCCGCTTGCCGTCGAGCAAGCAGCTCAGCGCCGTCTTCGAGACCGATGCTGCGCTGCGCGAGCCACTTTTCAGCGAAGCGCTCGTTGATGAAAGGACCGTAGTCGATGCTTTCGTCGAGCGGGTTGCCGATCTTGAGGCTCTTCGCGCGACGCGACCAAGAGCTCACGCACCTTGCCCGCGATGCGCGCGTCGACGATGATGTTGCCCGAGCTCGTGCAGCGCTGACCGGCGGTTCCGAACGATGCCCACAGCGCGCCCTCGACCGCGAGCTCGATGTCGGCGTCCGCCAGGATGACGAGCGGGATTCTTGCCACCGAGCTCGAGGGACGGGATCTGGAGATTTCGGCCGCAAGTCTCGCCAATCGTGCGGCCGACAGCCGTCGAACCGGTGAAGGAAATCTTGTTCACGAGGCCCTCGTCCACCATCTCCAGCAAGTACTGGCCGGCACTTTCGGCGCCGCGACCGTGTACGACCTGCAGCACTCCGTCGGGGAGGCCCGCTCGCTTCCAGAGCTCGTAAAACAGCGCCGCGGTTCCCGGTGCGTCGTCGCTCGGCTTCCAGACCACCGAGTTGCCGCACAAGATGGCCGGAACCAGCTTCCAGCTCGGGACCGCAACCGGGAAGTTGCCGGCGGTGATGGCACCCACGACACCCAGCGGCCGTCGGTAGGTGAACAGCTCCTTGTCGTTCAGCTCGCTCGGAACCGTCTGTCCGTAGAGGCGCCGGCCCTCGCTCATGAAGAACTCGGCGGTGTCGATGGCTTCTTGCACGCTGCCGCGGGCTTCGCGAAGAGGTTTGCCCATCTCACGGGAAACGAAACGCGAAAGCTGTTCCTTGCTTTCGATCAGCAGCCTGGCGAGTCGCACGAGTACCTGGGAGCGCTGAGGAGAGGGAACTCGTCCCCACCGCTCTTGGGCAACCCGAGCAGCTTCGCACGCGTCGCGCACGTCGGAGCGTGTGGAAAGCGGGGCAATCGTGACCACATCGTCACGATTGGAGGGGCTGTGTCGCTCGAAGCTGTCGACCTTCGGCGAGAGCTCCTTGCCGTTCACCCAGTTGCCGACGACGAGAGTCGGCGGAAGGTTCTTTTCCTGCGCTCGGGTTTCCATCGGGGATGGATGCGACAGCCGAGAGGCGCTTTCAAGCCGTTCGGGAAGAAACCCTCTCTATCGGCGTAGGAACCCCACTCGCCGAAGCCCGACCAAGGGAAATTCGGCCCGAAAGTCATGCGAACCGTTTCCTTTCTCAAGCTTCCATTGATTGCGTTGGGTCTCTTCGCCCTTGCGTGCTCGAGCTCGGGCGGCGGGGGCGGGTTCGCGCCGACCGACTGTGTTGCACTGCACGCTTGTTGCGACGGCTTCCCCGACGCGACCACGCAGAAGGCCTGTCACGACGCGGCGGATCAACTCGCCCAGTCGGATCCCCAGTCGTGCGGGACGGCGCTCAGCGGCTACCAGCAGTCGGGTCTTTGCAACGGTGGCAACACCGGAGGATTTGGCGGAGGCGCGGCCGGTGCTGCCAGCGGTGGTGGAGGCGCTGCAGGCAGCGGAGCATTCGGGGCCACCGGGGGAACCGGAGCCACCGGGGGCACGGGAGCAACGGGAGCCACCGGGGGAACGGGAGCCACCGGGGGAACGGGAGCAACGGGAGCCACCGGAGGAACGGGCGGTGGTGGCGGTACGGGTGGTGTGGTCTACACCACCGAGGACAGCAATGCGGCATGCTCCGATGGCAAGGACAACGACAGTGACGGCTACATCGATTGCTACGACTACAGCTGTTCGATGAGTCCGAGCGTCACCGTGTGCAAAGGTCCACCCGGCCCCGAAAACAACGACGTTGCGTGCGCCGATGGCAAGGACAACGACGGCGACGGGTACGTCGACTGCGGCGACTACGATTGCGCAGAAAGCTCCGTTTGCCCGTAGTGGCTCGCGTGGGGTAGACACCCGCCGATGCGGGTGCTCGTTCTGGGTGCGGGTCGAATGGGGGTAGCGGCGGCGTGGGATCTCGCACGCCAGCCGGGCGTCGAGCTGGTCCGGCTCGTCGATCGAGACGAAGCGGCCCTCCAGGCAGCGGAGCGTGAGGTCGCCCGACTTCTGGTCAAGACTCCGAAGAAGCAGACCAAGCTCGAGGCTGCGCGTTATGACCTCGACGACGTGCAGGGGCTGCCGGCGCTCTTGCGAGGGGCTGACGTCGTTCTTTCCTCGGCCGACTATCGCTTCAACGAGGCGCTGACCCGCGCTGCCATCGAGGCGCGCGTTCACATGTGCGATCTCGGCGGCAACCTGTTCGTGGTGAGAAAGCAGCTTGCGCTCGACGCCGAGGCACGAGATGCCGGGGTGACGATCATCCCGGATTGCGGTCTCGCTCCGGGGATGGCTTGCCTCATGGCCGCGTGGGGAGTCGGACGATTCGATCAGGCACTCGACGTGAAGATCCGGGTCGGCGGTCTCCCGGCGCATCCCAAGCCGCCCCTCAACTACAAGCTCATCTTCGCCGTTCGGGGTTTGACGAACGAGTATCGGCTTCCGGCCCAGGCCCTGCGGGACGGAAAGATCGTGGAGCTCGAATCCCTCACGGACGTCGAAGCCCTCGAATTTCCGCCGCCGTTCGGCATGCTGGAGGCGTTCAACACCTCGGGCGGCGCTTCCACGCTTCCGCAAACCCTGGCCGATCGAGTGCAAAACCTCGACTACAAGACCATTCGCTATCCCGGTCACTGCGCGGCTTTTGCCGGCATGGCCGCGATCGGGCTCTTCTCGGAAGAGCCAGTCGAAGGCGTGAATCCCCGAGCCTTCGTCGAAACGCTGCTCGAGCGCGCCTTGTTAGATGACGACGACACCAACGTCGCACTCGTTCGCGTCAGCATCGAGGGTCAGCGTGCCGGGAAGCGCAGCCGGCTCGTGCTCGAAGTGATCGACCACCACGATCCGAAGACCGGCCACTCCGCGATGGCGCGCACCACGTCGTATCCGGCAGCCGCGGTCGCCTACATGCTGGGCGCCGGCGCCGTCGAGCGCCGGGGCGTCTTGCCGGGCGAGCTCGCGGTTCCTCTCGACGCCTTCGTGGGAGCCATTCGGGCCCGGGGGATCAGCGTCGAGGAACGCTGGGAGACTCCATGATGCGCTCGGCAGCGGCTGGGCTCGTCCTCAGCTTCACTGCTGCCTGCGTCACCGCGCCGACGGCGCCCGAGCCCGCCCTCCCTCCGAAGAAAGCCGAGACGGCCGCGCCGCTGGCAACAGAGCCGCGCCCATCCGTGATCCCAGCTCCGCCGACCGCGGTCTCCACGCCGACCTGTCCCGAGGGAATGGCTTTGGTTCCTCGCATGCAGGGCGTTTACTGCATCGATCGCTACGAAGCCTCGCTCGATCGCGTGACGAAAAGTGGCGAGAGAAAGCCTCATCCCTTCAATCAGAAGATCGACGGTTTCGAGCGCGAGGTCGTGGCGGTGAGCGTCGCGGGGCGAAAGCCCCAGGGATACATCAGCGGCGAGCAAGCAACGATCGCTTGCGAGAATTCCGGCAAGCGCTTGTGCGAAACCGATGAATGGGTGCGCGCGTGCCGTGGCCCGAAGTTGTCGCGCTACCCGTACGGCAACGTGCGCAAAGCCGGCATGTGCAACGATCGCTTCAAGGTTCTCGATCATCACCCCGTCCCCATTCTCTGGAAGAAGGACCCCGAGAGCGATGATCCCAAGCGCATGTGGCACCCGAGCTTCATGAACGACCCACGACTCTTGGAGATGGGCCACACTATCGTGGCGTCCGGAACCTTCACCCACTGCACGAACGACTACGGCGTGTACGACATGGTGGGTAATCTCCACGAGTGGGTCGCCGATCCCGAAGGCACCTTCCGCGGAGGTTTCTTCATGGACACTTTTCAGAATGGAGAAGGCTGCGACTACCGAACGCGCGGCCATCCGTTCGACTATCACGACTACTCGACGGGCTTTCGCTGCTGTGCCGATCCGAAGTTGTCGAGTTGACAATCGATACCGAAAAACCACGTCGCGGTTGACAAATTGGCAGCCGGTGGCTCAAAAAGTCGCTGTTTTCCCCGCAATTTCCGGCGGCACGGTCTTCGCTTTGCATGGCCATTGACGTGGAGTCCAACGTCCTCATTCGTCGTCTCGCGCTCCTCGCGATCCCCCTCATCGCGGGCGGCTTGTATTTCGCGCGACGACCGGCACCGGCACCTGCCGAGCCCCCGCCGGCGCCCTCCGCTTCCGCACCGCTCGGTCTTCCGCCGACTGATGTTTCGAACATGCAGGAGCGAGGCGAAGCCGCTCTGGCAAAACCCAAGCCGAGCCTTCCCGCCCGCGACCTGCCCGCGGCGGAAGATCCGACGCGAGCCCATCCAGCCGTGCGCGCCCCGAAAAGCCCCGACGGATTCTGCGGAGGCATCCAGGCGCGGGGCATCACCGCCGCCGAGGATCCAGCGTGGGCGTTTGCATCACTCTCCCCCGCGCTCGGCGAGACTGCGGTCATCCGTCGCGTTGGCGAGCGGATTGGCCACTGGTCCATCGACCGCATCGAATGGGATCGCGTCTGGCTGCGATCGGGCGGCACGCGCTGCGCCGTGGGAATGCATGCGGGTGCTCGAGAGGCCCAGGAAGAGAGCCGGCGCGGTGGCAAGAAGAAGCGCGCCCTACTCGCCAGCGATGACGCTCCCGAGCAAAAGCCGTGGAGGTTGTCGGGCGAGATCGCGAACTCCCTGGAAAACGTGAGCGACACCGAGTTCTCCATCGAGCGAGCCATGCTCGACGCCCTCTTCGATCGCGCCCCCGAGCTCGTCACCGGCGCGCGTCTCGAGCCGAAAAAGCGCGACGAAGCCATCGTGGGATTCTCCCTCGAGGACGTACAGGTCGATTCGATCTTTCAGCGCTTGGGGATCGAGGATGGCAACGTCGTCCTCGAGATCGACGGGTCCCCCTGCTCGAGCCTCGAGCAAGTGGGCAAGGCACTCATCGCGGCGCGGGAGCGCGACAAGATCGTCGCTCGTCTCGAACGGCGAGGCGAGGCGTTCGACTTGCATCTGGTCGTGCGATAGCGACGCCGGAGATCACTGTCCGAGATCGGTCGGGATTGGATAGCCGAAGGCTTCTACCGCGCTCACTTCTTCTTTTGTGAGCGTCATGGCGTTGAACACGCCCTTGGTGGGGTCCTCGCCGATCCCGTTGAGCTTCACCCGTTCGACGCTGATGCTGCCCGTTCCCACGAAACGTCCCGAAGCGTCCTGCTTGAAAACGCCGCTGACCTTCGAGTTTTCGGCGCGGATGTTGATGCCGCCCGTACCGATGGTCAGATCGATCAAGAACGGCGCCGTTCCGAGGGCGATGTCCCCGTCGAGTCCATCCGCATACCCATCCGCGATGAACGTGTAGCCGTCGGGAGGATCGACTTCCGGAAGGAAGTCGACGAACTCGACCAGGGAGGTCTGCTTCTCGCTGGGCTTCACGCAGCGTGAGCTCGGGACGAGAGCGCAAATGGGCAAGTCGCTGGGACAGCTCGACGGGCACCCCGGACGAGCATTCAGCGCGGGACGCCGGTTCGCGTTCGTGAAGATAGCGCGCCAGGCGCCCGTGTCCGGGTTCACCTTCATGTAGCCGAATACCTGAATTTGCGTGGCGAGCGGCGGTGGATCCACGTCGAACACGAAGTAGTAGTAGCCGGTCGGAAGGATGGTCGGACCGCCTCCCGCGAGCTCGAAGTGGAAGGGCAGGCGCTGGCGCGGGATGGTCTTGTGACCGTCCTTGTCCGCAAGGCCCGGCTCGACGAGAGCGTAGTAGAGCTGGGACACCTGAAAGCCGGCGCCCACCTCGATGCTCAGCCGGTCCTCCGTTAGATCGAACGTCCCGCCGAAATCTTTGTCCTCGTTTTCGGGATCGGAGCCGTCGAACGCCACCAGAGTGTTTGCAAGAAAGCCGTCCAGGTCCGGCGGATCGGTTTCGTCGAGCAAGTTGCCCTCGGAATCCAGCACGGCGCGGATGAGCTTCGTCCGAAAGGTGTTCTTCTCGATCGGCTCGCTGAAGAGCAGCACGAAGGGCGCGTCGGCCTCCTGGGTCATCACGCCGTTGTCGTTGTTGGCGATCCGAACCTCGGGCGGCGGGTCGAACTTCTGACAGCCGACCAGCAGAAGTGCACCGATGAAAGCCCAGGTCCTCAAGACGTTCCTCTCAGAATACGAAAGTGGTGCGACCCTGCAGGAGAAAGCTTCGCACGGCTTGCTGGTTCTCGTCGTAAAAGGCGTCCCCGGGGAAAAAGACCGCGCCTTCCAGATCGAACAAGAAGTGGTCGAGGTAGGTCCACTGAAAGCGCCCGTCGATCTCGGTGCCGTAGAAATTCCCTGGCTTTCCGCCGTTGAAGTTGACGAGGTCGTCCTCCACCTCGAGACCGTCACGAACCTTGAGTGTCTCGATGGGATCCACCGTTCCGGCTGGTGCCCATGCCATGAGCACACCACCACGCAAGAGAATGTTCTTGATCGGCCGGAGGTCGCCCTGGGGAAAGATCGCAATCGCGTTCGTGAACGATCCCTCGCTGTCCACGCGCTCGGCCGGATAGGTCCTGGCACCAATGCGGCGCAGAAGCTCCACGCCGGATGCTGCTGATCGAGCACTTTCGAACGCCAAGATGCGCTCGAACATCAAGAGCCCGACATTGGCGTCTTCGGCGAAGTAGAGCTGGGTGAGTGCAGAGCCGGGATTGGGGTTGTGATCGCCGCTGGCAAAATCCATCTCCAGGTAGGCCGACCAGATCGGCTCGTCCCAACGCACGACGCTGCGCACGCCGAACTGCTGCACGGTTTGCCGAACGATCGGGTCGTTGTTGATGAGCGACAGCGCATCACTCACCTCGCGCGTTTTGCCGAAGATCATTGCGCCTTCGGCACCCGCGCTCAATCGATCGATTCGCCCAATCGCTCGTCCATTGAACACGTGAATCGCGGTGTCGAACTGTTTCTCCCAGCGGTGGGCGTACACGAGCTGGAGCTCGACGTTCGTGTGCTGGGTGGGCTCGGGATCGAGCCATTTGACGACGGTCCCCGCGCCGTGCAGATCGTCGGCAAACAGGCGGATCTCCTTGGAAGCCACTCGCTCGTAGAAGGCCATGAAGAACAAGCCGCGATCCCGCGAGGTATCCCGTTCCTCCGGAGGTTTGAGCCCCTCGAGGGGTTTGGTCACGAACAGGATTCGGTCACTCGTGTCACCAGCGTTGGAGTACCCAAACCGGTTGGGCCTTCCATCACCGTCGGCCACCAGAAGCGCCGTGCCTTCGGTCGTCGGCTGACGGCCGATGCGAAGCAGGCCGACGGGAGTCACGATCTCGCCGTATGCGCGGCGCACTTTGATCGGCGGGCTCTCGACCAATACGAATCCGTAGCTGTCGGGATCGAGCTCGTCGCCCCCCTTGTATCCCACGCCCACGCGAGTGTTGTTGGGATTGGTCGCTGCGGCGCGCGTCCCGCTGTTTGGTGACGGGCTTTCCCCGAACGTGCCGTTGTCGCCCCAAAGCGTTCCGTCGAGCATGTCGACGCTCAGAACCAGGCGAACCTTCTCGTCGTAGTCGACGCTGGAATCGAGGCGCAGGCGATGCTCGATCCAGCTGGCTCGCCGGTTGTTGACGCCGTTGAGATCGATCGGATTCACGTACAGCCAATTCGCCCGATACTCCGCGCCGAGCTCGAGCCCGTAGTCACCCAGCTCGTGACGCTCGCGCTCACCGAGCCCGTCGTCGTCCGACCACGGTTCGGGTTCGCCCTGCCGCCCGAACGCCAGGTCGGGTGTCAAGAGGCAGAGAACCACGAGCGACTTCGAGAGCCAACGCATCGAAGGCGTGAACGTTAGCCAAGGATCGCGAAGCCAAAAAGCTCCTTTCGCCATACACTGCGCCGGCTACTCTGCTTTGCCTCGATTCTGGAACCGAACGATGTCTGATTCCGTGCTCGTGACGGGAGCCGCTGGCTTCATTGGCTCCCATGTTGCCGACCGCTTGCTTCAGGCCGGGTGCCGCGTAACCGGCTTCGACAACTTCGATCCCTATTACGATCCCGCTTTGAAGCGTCAGAACGTGGCTCTCGCGAAACAGAGCGATCGCTACCAGCTCATCGAGGGTGACGTGCGCACCCGAACCGAGCTCTCGGCAGCGTTCGATGCCGCGCGGCCCGACTTCGTCGTGCACCTGGCTGCACGCGCCGGCGTCCGTGCCAGCGTCGAAGATCCGCTGGTCTACGTGCAAGTGAACGAAATCGGTGGCCTGTTCGTGCTCGACGAGTGCACCAAGCGAGGTGGCATTCCCGTCGTGCTTGCGTCCACCTCGTCGGCTTACGGAGCCAGTCAGGAGGTTCCGTTCCGCGAAAACGATCGTTGCGATACTCCGCTGTCGCCGTATGCCGCCAGCAAGCGCGGCTCCGAGCTCATGGCGCACGCGTATCGTCATCTGTACGAGCTGCCTGTCGCCATCCTGCGTTTCTTCACCGTCTACGGGCCTCGCGGACGCCCCGACATGGCGGTGGCATCCTTCACTCGCGACATCCTCGCTGACCGACCCCTTCGGCTTCACGGCGAGACCACTGCGCGGGACTTCACCTACATCGACGACATCGTCGATGGAGTGATAGGCGCTTCGGAATGGCTCGAGAGGACTCGCGGCTTCGACAGCTTCAATCTCGGTCGAAGCGAGCCGGTGCGGGTCCGTCGCTTGATCGATCTTTTGGCCGAAGCCCTGGGAAAACCGGCACGAGTGGAGCTTTCCAAGCTCGGGCAGAGTGAGGTCTCCATCACTTCGGCCAACGTCGCGAAGGCGGGCGCAGAGTTCGGTTACGCGCCGAAGATCTCCATCGAGGAAGGCGTGCGCCGTTGGGTCGAGTGGTTCCGAGAGAGTAGCGAGGCCGAACAACAGCGCGGGAGCCCCGCGTGAACGAAGCGCCGGAGCTCGAGCTTCCGCTCTGGCGCCGCGTTCTCCCGTTCGTCGTCGCGGCCGCTCTTCTGGCGTTCGTGATCACGCGACTCGATTTCGATGCGTTCTGGAGCGCAATTTCCGGCACGCACTACGTGCTCTTCTTTCTCTTCACGACGGTATTCAACGCCGCGCTGGTCACCGCGGACGCGTTCGCGACGGCCCACGTGTATCGCGTGAGCGTGTGCCCCGTACGGTATCGAGAAGTGCTGTTGATCCGTGCGGCCTCCTACCTGCCAAGCTTGCTCAATCACCATATCGGCCAAGCCTGGCTCACGTACTTCATCTCGAAGGTGTATCGCGCGCCGCTGTGGCGCGTAGCCGGTGCAACGCTACTCGTGTACGTGACTACGTTCGGGTGCGTGTACACTCTCGGGCTGGCGGCGGTGGTTTTGAACCACGGGCGGGTCACGTGGCTCCTCCCCACCATCTTCGTAATTGGGGCAGCGGGTGTCGTGTATCTCGCAGTGATCGCCATTGGGCCCGACTTCTTGAAGCGTCGGCAGACCACCGCTCCGCTGGTTGAATCGGGGCTCCGAGGCCACCTGGTCGCGTTTGCCTATCGGCTTCCCCACGTCCTCGTGCTGTTTGTCGGGACCTGGGTGCCGTTCTCGTTTTTCGGCGTGAAAATCCCACTGACCGACGCTCTCGCGTACATCCCCGTCGTCATGCTGGTGACTGCGATCCCAATCACTCCTCAGGGAGTGGGTACCCGTGACGTGGTGGCCCTCCAGATTTTGGCGCACTACGCGCCCGGAACGCACGATCAGCAGGTTGCTGCAATCGCCGCCACAACGCTGTCTTGGGCTGCTGCTCTGACTCTGGTGCAGGCGTGCCTTTCTCCGCTGTTCATGCGGAGCGCACAACGAATGTTGCGCCGCGCTTGACGCTGGGAGCCATGTCCCCGAAGTTTCCTCCGAAACGCTACGCGAAAATCCATGGTATCGCGCCGACCTCCGAGCCTCGACCGAGTCACCATCGAGCGCATGACACCTGCGATCGATGCCGGGCGATTTGCCGTGAAACGCATCGTGGGCGATCGCGTCACAGTTTCGGCTGACATCTTCAAGGAAGGGCACGAGCTCTGCGACGCGAGGCTCGTGTACCGAGGGCCGAGCGATCCCGTTTGGCGAACCCAGCCGATGGCCTACGACTCGGACGCCGATCGTTGGTCTGCTGAATTCCTGATCGAATTGGTCGGCCGTTGGGAATACGCGGTCGAAGCTTGGCCCGACACGTTCCGAACCTGGCGCCAGGATCTCCAGAAGCGGAAAGCAGGCGGTCAGGATCTGTCGAGCGAGCTCTTGGAAGGCGCCTTGATGATTGCCGATCGACAGGCCTGGATCGATCCGGCGCCCCCAGTCCTCAGCCGCGCGATCGCCATCCTCGAGGACCGCTCCGCTCCCATCGAGCGCCGGCTCGAAGTCGCCTTCGACGAAGAGCTTCGGTTGGCGATGGTGGGAGCCATTCACCCAGAGCACACCGCGCGACACCCCGCGTTCGAAATCTGGGCCGATCGGCCGCGAGGCGTTTTCGGGGCTTGGTACGAGCTATTTCCCCGCTCCGAGGGTGGGGATGCCACGAAGCACGGCACCTTCGGCAACGTCGAGCAGCGCCTGCCGGATCTGGCCGCGCTCGGGTTCGACGTTCTCTACTTTCCGCCGATCCATCCCATTGGCAAGCAGCAGCGCAAGGGCAAGAACAACAATCCAATCGCCCAGCCTGGCGAGCCGGGAAGTCCTTGGGCCATCGGCTCGGACGAAGGTGGGCACATGGCCATCCACCCCGAGCTCGGAACGGTGGAAGAGTTTCGGCAGCTCGTGAAGAAAGCCAAGAAGCTCGGCATCGACATCGCGCTCGACTTCGCTCTTCAGTGCTCCCCCGATCACCCATGGATCCACGAGCATCCCGAGTGGTTTTTCATCCGTCCCGACGGCTCGCTGCGCTACGCGGAGAATCCTCCCAGAAATACGAAGACATCTATCCACTGAACTTCTGGTGCGATGAGCGGGAGTCGCTTTGGATCGCGTGTCGTGATGTCGTTCTGTACTGGTGCACGAAGGGCGTTCGCATCTTCCGCGTCGACAACCCTCACACCAAACCCTTTGCGTTCTGGGAATGGCTGATTCGCGAGGTGCAGCGGCGCTATCCCGATGCGATCTTCCTGGCGGAAGCCTTCACGCGACCGAAGCGCATGCGATACCTCGCCAAGCTCGGATTCACCCAGAGCTACACGTATTTCACCTGGAAAAATACTTCGGTGGAGCTCCGCGAATACCTCGAAGAGCTCACCCAGAGCGAGATGGCCGAGTACTACCGGCCAAACTTCTTCGCCAATACCCCCGACATCCTCCACGAGTATCTCCAGGACGGAGGACGCCCTGCGTTTCGCGCGCGCCTGCTCCTCGCGTCGACCCTGTCCCCCTCTTACGGCATCTACAGCGGGTTCGAGCTCTGCGAGAACGTACCAGTGCGTCGAGGCAGCGAGGAGTACTCGAACAGTGAAAAGTACGAGATTCGCCGCCGCGATTGGAACGCACCCGGCAACATCCGGGACGACGTGGCTCTTTTGAATCGGATCCGCCGAGAGCATCCCGCGCTGCAACGACTCGGCAATCTCACGTTTTTGGAAAGCGAGAACGACCAAATTCTCGCTTATCGCAAACAGCTAGCGGGGGACGACCTGATCATCGTGGTGAATCTCGATCCGCAGCACGTGCAGTCATCGATGATTCACGTTGCTGGTGCGACTGGCGACTACGGGGTGGAAGATCTGCTGACCGGCGAGCGCTACACCTGGAGTGGCGTCAGAAACTACGTCCGGCTCGACCCCTTCGAGAAAGTCGGCCACATCCTGCGTATGATCGAATGAGCAATTCTGGTTGGTACAAGGACGCAATTTTCTACGAGCTCAGGATCCGATCGTTCTTCGATAGCGATGGCGATGGCGTTGGAGACATTCGGGGCGTCACGGAGAAGCTCGACTATCTGCACGATCTCGGCGTCACTGCGCTCTGGCTTCTTCCGTTCTATCCCTCGCCCGGGCGGGATGATGGCTACGACATTGCCGATTACCTCGGCGTACACCCCGCCGTAGGCAAGCTGAAGGACTTCCGGGCATTCGTGCGCGCCGCTCACGATCGCGGGTTACGGGTCGTCACGGAGCTCGTTCTCAATCACACGTCCGACCAGCACGCGTGGTTTCAACGGGCGCGGCGGGCTCCACCCGGGAGCCGCGAGCGAGAATTCTACGTCTGGAGCGACAGCACGGAGCGATACGCCGACGCGCGCATCATCTTCACCGACTACGAGACCAGCAACTGGACCTGGGATCCGGTAGCCAAGGCGCACTACTGGCATCGCTTCTTCTCCCACCAACCGGATCTCAACTTCGAGAGCAAGCACGTTCAGAAGGCGATGTACGCAGCGGTCGACTTCTGGCTCGAGATGGGTGTGGACGGACTGCGTCTGGACGCCGTGCCATATCTCTTCGAGCGCGACGGAACCAATTGCGAGAATCTACCGGAAACCCACGGATTTCTCCGGGATCTACGGCGCCACGTCGATCGCAAGTTCAACGATCGAATGCTGCTGGCCGAAGCGAATCAGTGGCCGGAGGATGCCGTCGCCTATTTCGGCGACAGCGACGAATGCCACATGGCGTTCCACTTTCCAATCATGCCGCGCCTCTATCTCGCGCTGCGCATGGAAGACTCCTTTCCCATTCTCGACATTCTCGAGCAAACCCCCGAGATCCCCGCGGTCGCCCAGTGGGCAATCTTCCTCCGCAATCACGACGAGCTCACTCTCGAGATGGTGAGCGAAGAAGAGCGTGATCTCATGCTGCGCGCCTACGCTCGTGAGCAGCAAATGCGAATCAACGTCGGCATCCGGCGTCGGCTGTGCCCGCTCCTCGACAACAATCGTCGTCGCATCGAGCTCATGAACGCGCTCTTGTTCTCGTTGCCCGGTTCGCCGGTCATCTACTACGGCGACGAGATCGGCATGGGCGACAACGTGTACCTCGGCGATCGCAACGGCGTGCGCACTCCGATGCAGTGGAGCCCCGATCGCAATGCGGGGTTTTCCCGGGCCAACCCCCAGAGCTTGATCCTCCCCCCGATCGTCGATCCCGAGTACCACTACGAGACGATCAACGTCGAAAACCAGCAGCGAAACCCGAGCTCGCTCCTGTGGTGGACCAAGCGCATCATCGCGCTCAGAAAGCAGCATCCAGCTTTCGGTCGCGGAACCTTCGAGCCGCTCGCTCCCAGCAACCGCAGCGTCCTGGCGTTCATTCGGCGCCACGAGGGGGACACGCTGCTGGTCGTCGCGAATCTCTCTCGATTCACACAGTTCGTCCGCCTCGATCTCGGAGCATTTCGCGGTCGCGAGCCGGTGGAGCTCTTTGGCCGAGTCCGCTTTCCTCCCATTGGTGCCGGCTCCTATCGACTATCCCTCGGGCCCCACGATTTCTTCTGGTTTTCTCTGGAAGAGCCGCCCTCGGGCGCCGCCACGGAGGATGAATACCAACCCGCAGCGCTCAGTGTTCGCTCGGGCAATCTGTTCGAGACGCGCCGACGCTCTCCGGCGCTCGAAGCAGCGCTCGGGCGATTCCTCGCTTCTCAGCGTTGGTATCGTCGAAAGTCCCACGAGCTCAAGAGCGTGCGAGTTCTGGACGCACCCGCGCTGGGACCGAGCGACGAGCGCCGGCTGCTGTTCGTCGAAGCGACCTTTAGCAAAGGCGATCCGGAAGTTTACGTTCTCGTCGTTCTCGTGCGCTCGCCTGCTGCCGACGACAAGGTGATCGCCCGGCTCGGGGATACGGCCCTGGTCGAAGTGAGCGACGACCCCGACACGGCCGCTCGCCTGCTTCAAATCACCTCGGGCAAGAAGCGGATCGCGTCCCAGCTCGGAGAGATCACTGGTGTGCCGACCAAGGAGCTTCGCGCACGCAAGGGAGAGCCGCCGCGCGCGCGTCGAATGGCCGTAGAGCAGAGCAATACCTGCTTTTTTTTCGGCGACGAGCTCGTCGGGAAGCTCAGCCGAAAGCTCGACGAAGGTCGGAGCACCGAAGTGGAAATGCTGCGGGAGCTCGCTCCTCGCGCCAGCGAGCTCGCCGTTCCAACCCTTCTCGGTACGCTGGAGCTCGCCGGCACGGGGGCAACGCTGGTCACCTTCACCAATTTCATCGCGAATCAAGGTGACGCCTGGCGCTACACCCTCGACGAGCTCGAGCGCTTCTTCGAGCGGGTCATCACCACTCGGCCCGCCGAGCTCGACGAGGACCTGGCACGGGGCTATCTCGAGGCGGTTCGACTTCTCGGTCGGCGCACCGCCGAGCTACATCTCGCGCTCGCCCAATCCACTCATCCCGACTTCGTCCCGACGAGCTTTTCGGCCCTCGCGCGCCGAGCGACCTACCAAGCGATGCGCACGAGCGCGGTCCGGACGTTCGAGCTACTTCGCCGACTCGCGCCGTCACTGCCGAAAGAGATCCAGCCGCTCGCCCGCTCCGTCGCCAAGCGCCGGCGTTCCGCCGACAAGATCCTGCGCGCGCTGATCGAACGCCCGCTTGGTGGAAAGCTCATCCGAGTCCACGGAGATCTTCATCTCGGTCAAGTGCTCTACACGGGGCGCGACTTCGCAATCATCGACTTCGAGGGCGAGCCGGCTCGGGCCCTCGCGGATCGCCGACGCCGTCGCTCCCCCCTCGTCGACGTGGCGGGAATGCTGCGTTCTTTTCAATACGCTGCCGGTACCGCGCTCGCTTTGCCCCGTCAGGAAGACATCGAGCATCTTCGGCGCTGGACCAAGGCCTGGTACGGCTGGGCGAGCCGTGCGTACGTCGACGGTTACTTCGAAGCGAGCGCTGGATCGACTTTGGTCCCTCGCCAAGCGCGGGACTTCCAGGCGCTGCTCGATGCTTGTTTGGTGGAAAAGGCGCTCTACGAAGTCGCCTACGAGCTCGACAATCGCCCGACTTGGGTTGGCGTTCCGCTCGCGGGGCTCGCCGATCTGCTGACCTGAACGAGCCACCCAATTGGCGGAGAAAATCCGTGAGTAGTGGTCTACCCTGCGAGGCTTCTCGTGAGCGTTCGCGTTTGGCCCGGTAGTCCGTATCCCCTTGGCGCAACCTGGGACGGCGAGGGCGTGAACTTCGCGCTCTTTTCCCACGGTGCGGAGAGCGTGGAGCTGTGTCTGTTCGACGACTCGGGAAACGAGACGCTTCGGGTGTCGCTGAGCGAGCGCCAAAATCGCATTTGGCACGCGTACTTGCCCGATGTCCGCCCGGGCCAGCTGTATGGCTATCGCGTCGATGGGCCCTTCGAGCCCGAACGCGGGCAGCGATTCAATCGGAACAAGCTACTCGTCGATCCGTACGCGAAGGCGATCACGCGGCAGCGGGACTACCACCCGTCGATGTACGGCTACCTGGAGGGGGGCGACGACACGAGCTTTTCCAGCGAGGACAGCGCGCCCCACGTGCCCAAGGGTGTGGTCGTCGACGGTTCGTTCACGTGGGGGGACGATCGTCCTCCGCAGACTCCTTGGAGCCGAAGCGTGATCTACGAATGCCACGTCAAGGGCATGACGGCGCGGCATCCCGCCGTGCCGGAGGGTTTGCGCGGGACGTATCTCGGGTTGGCGTCGGATCCGATCTTGGATCACTTGACCGAGCTCGGAGTCACCGCAGTCGAGCTCCTGCCGGTGCAGCACTCACTCTCCGAAGCGCACGTGGCCAGGCAGGGCCTCGTGAATTACTGGGGGTACAGCACCCTCGGCTTTTTTGCTCCGGATCCGAGGCTATCGAGCGGCGATCGGGGTGCGCAGGTTCAGGAGTTCAAGACCATGGTGAAGGCTTTTCACCGGGTCGGGATCGAGGTCCTGCTGGACGTTGTCTACAATCACACTTGTGAGGGCGGCGAGCTCGGGCCGACTCTGTCGTTTCGAGGCGTCGACAACGCCGCGTATTACCGTCTTCGGGGAGATTCTCCGCGTCGCTACGACGACTTCACGGGTTGCGGGAACAGCTTGAACGTTCCGCACCCACGCGTGCTCCAGCTCGTGCTCGACAGCTTGCGGTACTGGGTCGAAGACATGCACGTGGATGGCTTTCGGTTCGATCTGGCGCCGGTGCTGGCTCGGGATCCGGTGGAGTTCTCGGAGCACGCGCGGTTCTTCGCGACCATCCAGCAGGATCCCGTGCTGAGCCGCGTGAAGCTCGTCGCCGAGCCGTGGGACACTGGACCGGGCGGATATCGGCTGGGCGGGTTTCCTCCGGGGTGGGCCGAATGGAACGGACGCTATCGCGATGCAGTCCGCCGGTTCTGGCGCGGAGACGAATCCCAGGTGCCGGAGCTCGCGTCCCGGCTTTCGGGATCGAGCGACATCTTTCAGGGCAGCGATCGCGGCCCGTACGCGAGCGTGAACTTCGTCACCTGTCACGATGGATTCACCATGCGAGATCTCGTGAGCTACGAGAAGAAGCACAACGAGGCGAATGGGGAAGACAATCGGGACGGTACGGACGCCAACTTCAGCAAGAATTGGGGAGAGGAGGGCGATGCGACGCAGCCGGGGACCGAACGGTTGCGCGAGCGCATGATGAAGAATTTCATGGCCACGCTGGCGTTCTCCCAAGGCGTTCCGATGCTGAGCCACGGCGACGAGATCGGGCGAACGCAGCGGGGAAACAACAACGCGTACAGTCACGATGACGAGACCACGTGGATCGACTGGACGATGGACGATGCGAAGCGGGACCTCCTGGGGTTCGTTCGCAAAGTGTTCCGCATCGCCGCGACGAACCCCGTGTTTCGTCGACGCAAGTACTTCGCGGGAGATCCGGTAACCGACACGGGAGTGAAGGACGTACAGTGGGTCCGCCCCGACGGTCGCGAGATGACCGTGGATGATTGGCAACAAGCACGCAACCGGGTGCTCGGCATGTTGATCCACGGTCAGGCATCGGATGAAGTGGACGAACGCGGCCGTCCCAATCGCGGGCAGACGCTCTTGATGCTGATGAACGCCAGCAACCGAGCGCGAAACTTCGTATTGCCGGCGCTCCCGGAGTCAGGGCATTGGAGCGAGATCGTCAACACGGCGCAGCCCACCCATCGGGTCCCGCGGGGGGCGAGCATTCACGTGGCTCCTCATTCGCTCGTCTTGCTCTGCTTCGACGACGGATGAGCATGTCGGACGACCTGGTCATCGTCAGCGAGGAGAAGGACGGCGTGCTCGGCCTCGCGCACCGTGCCGAGCACGAGCTCGCCGAGCGCGACGAGACGATCGGGGTGCTCGGTCTCGAGCTCCAGGATGCGGGGGATACGGCGGTTGGCGTCGAAGTCGCCTTTGCGGAGCGGCTGGGGCGCGCCGTGATCGAACGGCTCGAGCTCCACTTCGAGCTTCCGCAGGCGGACGTTCTTCCACGGGACTTGATCGAGGAGGCGCTCGGCAAGTTTGGCGGCCGGGACTACACCAACCTGTGTCTTCGAGCCGAAGACAGGGAGCTCGCGGACGTGACGATTCACTTCGCGACGCGCTTCAAGTTCTTCGCGACCCAGACGGCGCTCGTTGGAGATGTCGCTTCCGAGAGCGAGCGAAAGAGTGTTTCCCGGGTGCTGTCGGCGCTCGGGGTTCGCCACGGCGAGGATCTCTCCATCCCGAAGTGGCAAATCCGCGGCCGGATGACCGTTGGCGCTCAGCTCGCGGCCTTCGCGACGCTCGCCAAAGAGGAGCTCAGCGGGGAGCTCTACGCTGCGTCGCTTCCAGCCGTGCGAGCGGCACACTTTGCTCTCACCGAAGGGCGGGTCCGATCGACTCTCACCCGCCGTCTCGGGGACGACGCTCCATCGATCGCGTCGGATGCCGTTCAGCTCTCCGAGTTCGCACGAGAACGGCTCGGCCTCGAGCTCGCCGGGAAGCGCTGGCTCGTATCCAACAGCGCTGGCAAGCGGGAGGCATTTCAATCCCACGCTCCGGTCGAAAGCCGAAACGTGCAGTGGTCGTTGAACTGGGGAGCTCGGCGGCGCTGAGGGCATGCGCTCTCGCGGGACAAAGAGTACCATCCAAGCATGCGGATTTTCGTCCGGGGTGCGGCCATCGGGTTCGGGATGCTGCTGCTCTTGCCGAGTGGTTGCGGTGGTGGTGGCGGTGACGATGGCAAGAACGCGACCGGCGGTTCCGGAGGCGGAGGCGGGACGGGTGGCAAGCCCGTAGAGCCCGTACAGCTCGATCCAACGGACTTCACCTATGCGCTGGAGGAGAGCCCCTCGAGTCTCCCGCTCTGGACCACGCCCGCGACGCGCAAGGTGATGCGGGCCGACCGCGCGCCGGAGGCAAAGCGCTCCGGCCTGAAGCTCTCTGCGGCGCGAAACGAATTCGAGCCCGTGCAACTCGTCATCGGTCCCGCCTCGGGAAGCGTCACGCTATCCGTTGCGCCCTTTTCCACGCTCGGGGCTGCTCAGCGAGTCGAGCTATCGGGCGTCGGGTACGAAGGAGAGTGGAGCGAGTACCTCGACGCGATGGGAACCAGCGGCAGCGTCACCCTCGACGCCAGCGCGGGAGCTCCCGTGTGGCTCACGGTGTACGTGCCGGAGGGCGCGCCGAAGGGAGAGCACGTGACGACCCTCACGCTGACTCCCAGCGGTGGCACCGCGGTGGACATACCGGTGACCCTGACGGTGTTCGATTTCTCGCTTCCGAAGGAGATCCACTTCGCTTCTCAGCTCAACCTCAGCATCCAGAACTTGCGGGGCGGAGGGAGCGAGGAGAGCGCGAAGAACGCGCTGTACGAGCATCGACTGACACCGGCGAGCCCCACCTGGCCGAGTGGTTTCAACTGGGGGATCACCTGGGACTCGAGCGCGTCGCCCAGCCAGTGCCAATCGTTCTTCGACGAGCCAAACGAACAGCCTCCGTACTCGATTCACTATCTCGCGAAGAAGTATCTGCTCGGTGAGGGCTGGAACGGCGTCGGGTTTCCGGACTCGGAGCTGTTTCAGTTCGTGGACAACTCCACGCCGCGACCCCAAACATTTTGCGGCGTGGATCGCGGCCCGGATCACCTCGGCACAGATGCCTACAACGCCGAGTGGTCGAAGTTTCTCTCGGGTCTCGACGCCTATCTAGTCGCGAACGGATATGCGGATCGCAGCTACTACTACGTGCAAAACGAGCCCCAGAATGCTGCGGACTATCAGCTGGCGGCGCATCTCTGCCGTCTGACCAAGGCGGCCGCGCCGCACCTCCGCATTGCGGTCAGCGAGGAACCGAAGCCGGAGATCGCCGAGGATCCGGGGGGCGCGTGCGGGTACGACATCTGGATTGCGCACATCCGCGCGTATCAAGAACAATACGCCTGGGAGCGCCAGCGTGATCATGGCGAGAGCGTTTGGTTTTACAGCCTCGACCAAGATCCCGATCCCTACTTCAATCCGACCAAGGTCGAGACCCAGGGGCTTCACGAGCGCATCATCCCGTGGACGGCTTGGGCACATCGCATCGTCGGCTGGGCGTACTACGACGGCGCGCGCTTCTTTCCGGGTGGCGCACCCAACATTCGGGCCGAGCTGTTGCGGGAAGGGTGGGAAGACTACGAATACCTGTGGCTCGCGAATGGCAAGGCGTACCCGAAGCCATTCGAGGATGCGCTCATCGATCCGACCGCGAAGAGTGTCGCCGCCAGCATGACGAGCTGGACGAAGGATCCCGACGCGCTGATGGCGCTTCGCCACGAGCTCGGGCGCTACATCGAAGGCTCTCGGTCGACCCTTCCGGTCCTTTCGGTCGGCGCCGGGCCTCATCCCAAGGCCGCGTATTATCTCAACTTTCAGGATCCTTCCGGTTCGCCGAGCGCCGAGCCTCTCGTGGCGAATGGCAAGACGTACATGAAGATTGGATGGGACGCGTACGACGCAGGGCTCGGCTACGGCTGGAGCGGGGAGAACATTGCAAACCCCGCGATCGCGCTCTACGGATACGACGACGTGGCCGGCTACACCGAAGTGGAGAAGAGCTACGTGTACGACGACTACGGGCGCGACAACCTGTTCGAGTTCGCTCTCGATCCCGGAACCTATCAGGTGACGATCGCCGTCGGGCGACCGGGCAAGGGCTATCCGAACGATCCCCACAACGTCAGCATCGAGGGAACGAAGGTGGTCGATGACGAGGTCACGACGGACGCCGCTCCGGTGATCACCAAGACGATTACCGTCGATTTGGTGGACGGGAGCTTGTCGATGGTGGTCGGCGGCAAGAGTGTCAAGACCGGCGACTACGCCTACACGTTCCTCGACTACGTTTCCATCGAGCCACTCTGATGCATCCGTCGTGGGAAGAGCTGGCGCGCGCTCGCAGGGCCGCGTTCGAAGACGGGCGCCTCACCCTGGTCGTTCCGGTCGGCAAGCTCATGGCGTTCCACGAGACGGCGGAAGGTCAGCCGGCAACCGTGGTGACACTGGAGCTCCACGAGCCTCTCGGGATCCGCCTCGCCGTTCGCGAAATGAAGGAGGGCGACTTTTGGGATCTCTGGACCGAGCCGGAGGTCACGTTCGACGATCCGATCTTCGACGATGCGCTCTTGGTTCGGGGAGATCCCTACGTCGTGCGCATGATTCTCGGGGAAGAGGTCCGAAAGGGCCTCCTCCAATTGCGCGGCCTCGTCGATCATTTGTCGCTGTCCGCCGACCGGCTGATTGCGATGATCGTCGGGCGCCCGATCGAGGCCGATCGATTGGCACGGCTTTTCGATCAGGTGGAGGACATCGGCAATCTGCTTCGACCTCCTCGCGAGCGCGCCGGCGGACCCTATCGGGGCTGAGTGGAGGTTCGCCGGCCCGAGCGCGATCATCGCGGCAACGAACCGTGACTTGGAAGAGGCACACCACGGCCTTTTCGTCGGACAGAAAGACGCTCGTCATCTAGACTCGGCGTCGTGCGCCGTCGGTTGGTCGTCTTTTTCCTCGGTGGTCTCGCAGCCTGTAACCCGACGCAGCGCCCAAGCGCAATCACGCCGAGCTCATCCGCCGCTCCGACCGGAACGGGACCGGGAACGGTATCATCCGCGGCGCCGCCGACCGCAGCATCCGCGACGGACGACGCGCCTCCACTTGTCCTACCAGCGGATTGGGCATCCTGCGGTGGTGACGCGGACTGCACGTTCGTGAGTCTCGGTTGCTGTGACACGACCCCGGTCAACCGTTCGCACGCGTCGGCCGCGCAGCAGAAGCTCGATAGCTCGGGTCGGCCACTTTGCCCCGTCAAGGCCGCGTGTGGTCCATCCACCAACGGCACGTGGGCGGGCGCGCCGGGCGATTGCGCCGACGGTGTCTGTGTCCTCGGGGAGCTCCCTAGGAACTGAGCGGCGAGTCCGATCAGTTCTGCCTGGCGAAACCCAATCGTTCGGGAGTAGAAATTCGCCGGCCCGAGCGCGCCCGCGCGTTCCGGGGGAGCTGCGCACGCGTTCGGGCCGGAGAACACCATCCGTTGCCTCAGAGGCAGGCGCCATTCGAGCAGATAGTGGAGCACGTTGTCCCGCATTTTCCGCAGTTCTGGGGGTCGACCTGGAGGTTCGTGCACTGGCCGCTGCAGAACGAGGTTCCGCCGGGACACTGGCACTTGCCGGCAGCGCAGCTCACCCCCGTCGGACATTGGGTGTAGCAGTCGCCGCAGTGCTTCGAGTCGGTCTGCGTATTGATGCACTGGGCGTTGCACGAGGTTTGACCGGACGGACACGCACAGGCTCCGGCCACACACGCAACGCCGGTCGGGCAGACGTTGTTGCAGGCACCGCAGTTCTGAACGTCCGTCTGGAGATCGGCGCACTTCGGGTTCGCGCCGGTGCAGGCCGAAGTTCCGGTCGGACAAGTTCCGCACGTTCCTGCCGTGCACGGCGTCCCAGGACACGTGATGGAGCAGCCCCCGCAGTGCGAAGCATCCGTCGCGAGATTCGTGCAAACGCCAGCGTTTCCACTCGAGCCCGGGCAGAAGAGCGAACCGGGACCGCAGTCGCACTTGCCATTCACGCACGATTTGCCCGACGGACACTTGGCCCCACACGCTCCGCAGTTGTTGGCGTCGCCCAGGGTGTCCTTGCAAGACTGCTTGCCGGTGGAGGCGTCGTAGCAAAGAGCCTGGCCGGAGGCCGCGCATTGGCACACCCCGGTATCCGAACAGGTCGTGCCTGTGACCGAGCAATTGCCTGCGGCTCCGAGGCACTTTCCTCCGCAGCCGTCTGCCTGACCGCACGAGTACTGCGAGCTGCATTGCTGGGTGCAGTTCGTACAGGTCTTCGACGAAACGCTGCAGGTTCCTCCTTGCGAGATGCAGTTCGCGCACGTCACGGCGCCCGAGCCACATTGGCTCGGAAGATTGCCCGTCACGCACTTGCCTCCCCAGCCTCCGGACGAATAGTCGCAGCAACCATTGGGGCACGAGTAGGAGTCGCACCAGTCATTCGAGCCACTACACCAAGCCGTGTTGTCGCCTTGCGCCTGGCACGTAGCGCCGGGATTCCATTGAGGATCGCACGAGCCGCCGGGGCAAACGCCCCCGCAGCCGTCGGATTGGCAGTTGTAGGATCCGGGAAGCTCGGCTGGCAGTTCGACCCACACGCTGCACAAGCGTACTTGGCCGGCCAGCTCGTCTGGCTGCTGAGACAGGCCTTTGCGCCACAATCGGAGCAGGCTTGCCCGGCGGAACCGCACTCGTTGCGCTTGGATCCCGTCACACATTGTCCATCGCTCGTACAGCAGCCGTTGGGACAGGTCGAAGGTCCGCACTTGTAGCAACCCGCGGGCTTGGAGGTGTCGGTGCTGCAAAATTCACCGGTCGCGCAGCTACCGTCGCAGATCCCGCCGCAACCATCGTCCGCGCCGCACGCTTTGTTGTTGCAGTCGGGTTTGCACTCGGCGCACACGTACGCGTATTGCGTGCACACACTGCCCATGGCGGAGCAGTCGACGCACTTGGCACCGAGCTGGCCGCACTGGGTGATCGAGTGGTCCAGATTGCACTTGCCCGCCGCATCGCAGCAGCCCTGAGCACAAGTGCTGGCACTGCATGGGCCTCCGCCGGTTCCGCCGGAACCGCCGAACCCGCCGCCGCCTCCCGCGCCGCCGAGGTTCACGTTGCCGCAAATGCCATTGCAGTATTGAGACGCCTCCGCCATGCAGAGATCGTCCCAGTAGGTCGTGCAGCAGTAGCTGTCCGCGGCGCACACCTTCGTCACGCAAGAATCGCAGTTGGCTTTCAGTGCTCCACCTTGAACACAGATGTCGTGGCTGCAGGCTGCTCCGCCGCCCGCGCCACCGCTGGCGCCGCCGGTTCCGCCGCCAATCCCGCCGTCGCCACCAGCGCCTTCGCCGCCGAATCCTCCAACGCTTCCTCCCGATCCCGCTTGCGCTGCGTGACCTCCCGAACCGGCTGAGGCCCCCGTGCCCGCATACGCCCCAGAGCCAGCGGATGCGCCAACACCAGCGGATGCGCCGACACCCGCGGATGCACCGACCCCGGCGGTCGCGCCGCTTCCGGCTGCTCCACCCGTTCCATCGCCGCCGCTTTCGCCGCTACATCCGAGTGCGCACGCCAGCACAGAGGCTCCCCAGAGCCCCAACATCCGTTTCGACATGGGAGACACCTCTCGCGCCGGCAGAGGGCGCGCCGCTAGTGTTTTCGGTCGGGAACTAGATGCGAGAGCTTTGCGCTGCGTTCGAAAAGTTCTCGAGAAAATATCCTTGAACGCCTGCAGATGCGCCTGCAACTGTGGTAAGACCCTTCGCGTGAGCGAAATCGACCCCGCCGACGGCAACGTCGCACTCGGGGGTCCGCTCGGCGACGTGGATCGGTTGACGCGCGGCGAGCATCACGACCCCCATGTGCTCCTTGGTGCCCACGCTTGCGAAATGCGCGGCCAGCCCGGGGTGGTGGTCCGCGCCTACCACCCCGAAGCGACCCGTGCCGAATGTGTGGTGGGAAAGCGCAGCCAGCAGATGCTGGCGCTGGGCAAGGGACTGTTCGCGGTGTTTCTCCCGGACGCGATCGTGCCCCTCGAGTACCGCTTGCGCTTCCATTTTGCCGACGGAAATCAATGGGAGCGGGGCGATCCGTATCGCTTTCTACCCACGTTGGGCGACGTGGATTTGCACCTTCTGGGCGAAGGAAATCATCGAAAGCTCTGGGAGGTGCTCGGTTCCAACGTACGGGTTCATGGCGGCGAGCACGGGACGGCGTTCGCGGTCTGGGCGCCCAATGCCCGGCGCGTGAGCGTGATCGGCGACTTCAACGGATGGGACGGCCGACTGCTGCCCATGCGCTCCCTTGGTAGCTCGGGAGTGTGGGAGCTGTTCGTTCCCGGTGTCAGTCCGGGTGCATTCTACAAATACGAGATCAAGACCGAGAGCGGAGCTCTTCGCTTCAAGGCAGATCCCATGGCGCGCGCGGCGGAGCTCCCGCCAGCGACCGCGTCCGTCGTCGAACACTCGACGTTCCAATGGGGCGACGCCGAGTACATGAAGGAGCGGGCGAAGCGCGACGCTCGCGTGCAGCCGATGTCGATCTACGAAGTCCACCTGGGTTCGTGGAAACGGGTCCCCGACGAAGGCTATCGCTCACTCTCGTATCGAGAAGCAGCGGTCGAGCTGGTGAAGCATGCCAAACGCCTCGGGTTCACGCATCTCGAGCTGATGCCCGTCGCGGAGCATCCGTTCTACGGGTCGTGGGGCTATCAAGTGGCGTCGTACTACGCGCCGACCTTGCGCTACGGATCCATCGACGACTTCCGCTGGTTCGTCGACTACTGCCATCAGAACGGCATCGGAGTGATTCTCGACTGGGTTCCGGCGCATTTCCCCAAGGACGATCACGCGCTGCGCCGCTTCGACGGGACCGCTCTGTACGAGCACGAGGATCCCCGCCGCGGCGAGCACCCCGACTGGGGGACGCTCATCTTCAACTACGCGCGGCCGGAAGTGAAAAACTTCCTGCTCGCCAACGCGCTCTTCTGGCTCCAGGAATTTCACATCGATGCGCTGCGAGTCGATGCGGTCGCGTCGATGCTGTACCTCGACTACAGCCGCAAGGAGAGCGAGTGGCTACCGAATCAATACGGCGGTCGTGAGAACATCGAAGCCATTGACTTTCTGAAAGCCATGAACCACATCGTGGGGGAAGAGGTCCCCGGTGCGTTCACCGTGGCGGAGGAGAGCACTTCCTGGCCTGGCGTGACCCGGAGCGCCGTCGACGGCGGGCTCGGCTTCACGTTCAAGTGGAACATGGGATCGATGCACGACACGCTGAAATATTTTCAGCAAGATCCCGTGCATCGGCAGTGGCATCAGGATCAGCTCACCTTCTCCATGATCTACGAGTTTCACGAGCGCTTCATCAACTCGATTTCCCACGACGAAGTGGTCCACGGCAAGGGATCGCTCTACGCCAAGATGCCCGGCGATCATTGGCAGAAACTCGCGAACTTGAGGCTGCTTTTCGCGTATCAGTACACGCGACCCGGCAAGGCTTTGATCTTCATGGGCGGCGAGATCGCTCAAGAGCGCGAGTGGAGCCACGACTCGAGCATCGACTGGCATCTCGTCGAAGAGGATCCCGGCCGAGAAAAGCTCCTCGCGTTCCTGGCGCGGATGGGCGTGGTCTATCGCGACACGCCAGCTCTCTGGCAGGACGATCCGAACCCGGAATCCTTCGAGTGGATCGATTGCAACGATCGCGCGAACAGCGTGATGTCGTTCTTGCGCCGCAGTGGAGGTAGCGAGGTGGTCGTCGTCATGAACATGACGCCCGTCCCGCGACCCAATTATCGAATCGGCGTGCCGAAGCCCGGCGTATGGCGAGAGCTTCTCTCGACGGACGACCCGGCTTTCGGCGGAAGCGATGTAGGAACGCGAAAGGAAGTGAGAGCCGACCCGGTCCCGCTGCACCAGCGGGAGCACTCGAATCGAGCTCGATCTTCCTCCGCTCGGCGTGTTGATTCTGTCGTTGTGACCTGCGGCCGAGGACGACCTCTTGCGTCAGTCGAGCGGCAGCACGACCCGCACGCCGTCGACCACCGTCGTTGAACCAGCCGTGTAGCAGTAGACGAGAATCGAGCCGTCCTTTATGGCGAACGATCCAGTTTTGCCCCATTCATAGCCGTTCGGGATGGACGGGTAGTGCACGAGCGGAGCAGCCCGGGCGAGCTCGTTCACCGTTCGACCTGGAAACGCAATGTCGGCCTGGAAGGTTCCGCCGCCCGTGTCCACGCAGGGTGCTTCCTTCACCTCGGGTGGTGCGGCTTCTGCCTCCGAAACGGGATCGCCGAGTACATCGGCCAGAAAACCACCTCCGCCGAGCACGTCGGTCGCGGCATCCGTGAGCGCTCCGCCAGAGCTCCCTCCCCCACAAGCTACCGCCAACGTGTACACGACACAGCCCGATGCCAGCGCTTCGACAATTCGCCTGGTGTTCATTCAGAGCCTCCGTGCGCGAGGCTAGCATCGGCGCCGGTTGTGTCACGAAATCGCATCGCGACACTCATCGATCGCCGTGATCTTTCACTGTGATACTCTCGCCGCTCGCGTGTACCGAAGCCTCGACGCCACCCGGATCATCGAAACGGCGGAGCGCCTCGCGCGGCGTGTGAGCGAGCGATTCCCGCGCGCCAGCCTGGGAAAGGTCGCCGAAGAGCTTTTACGCGTCGCTCGGGACTCGGGTGACCGAATGGAGCGGCTTCAGCGACCGAATCTTCCGCTTCGCGCGGGAACCGGAGCTCTGCTCGTCGGACTGGTCGCGCTCGGGTTCGTGAGCGTTCCGCATCTTCGAATCTCGTGGAAGGTCCAGGCGGCGAGCGAGCTCGTACAGTCCATCGGCTCGCTCTGCGAAGCACTGATCGTGATCGGCGGCGGTATCGCCTTTCTCATCACTCTCGAGGCGCGCATCAAGCGGTCCCAAGCCTTGCGGGTCATCCACGAGCTCCGCGCATTGGCGCACATCGTCGACATGCACCAGCTCACGAAAGACCCCGCCGAGCTCCTGGCGGGAGGGCCGCGTACGGCTTCGTCGCCCGAACGCACGATGAGCGACTTCGAGCTCCAGCGGTATCTCGACTACTCGAGTGAGATGTTGGCGGTGATCAGCAAGATCGGCGCGCTGTACGCGCAGCATCTGGCCGATCCCGTGGTGCTTTCCGCGGTGGACGAAGTGGAGGGTCTCACCAGCGGGCTCTCCCGCAAGATCTGGCAAAAGATCACCATCCTCAATCAGCTGGAGAGTCGGCACGGTCACCAACGCCAGAACGAGCGCGCGCTTTCGGACACGGCGCGTGGTCTCGTGCTCGGCGGCGGGACATCCGGCGCAAAAGCCCGCCGCCGCCGCATGGCTTGACTCCGAAGTGCCGGGTCGTTACGCCCGTCGCCATGGGTATCTCGAATTCTCTCTCCAAGTTGCGCGACAAATATTGGGCCGTGATCGGCAAGGCGACCGGCGCCACGGAGGACGCTCAGGCAGCGGTGCTCGCTTCCGCCGCCGCTCTCGATCAGATGGCTGCCCAGGCTGCTGCTGAGGCGGCTGCCCAAGAGCGCGGGGAGGCGGAAGCCGATCAGGCGGCGCACGAAGCTGCCGCAGCCGAAGCGCGCATGATGTGGCTCGGCGCCCTGACCGAAACCACCTACATCATCGCGGCGGCCGACGGCGGATTCTCCGATGCCGAGCGCGGGGAGATCATCGAGGGCCTCGTGGCTCTGACGGACGAGAAGATCACGGCGGACGAAGTCACCGAGATGCTCGATCGCGTTCAAGGCGGCGTCGAGGAAGAGGGCGCCAAAGCTCGCTTCGAGGAGATCTCCACAATCGTGGGTGAGGGCGGGCTTCGCGACGCGCTCTATCTCGTGGCGTGCGCCGTGGCCTGGAAGGGCGGAGGCATCGGTGAAAAGCAGGGCCTCGCTGTCCGCGCGCTCAAGGAAGCGTTCGGGTATTCCGAGCAGAAGCATCAGCAGCTGCTCGCCCAGGCGCGCTGAGACTCACTCCCACGCGATGCCCGGCAGCGCGCGATTTTGGGCGAAATCCCATTCGTCTTCGAGAACTCCGTAGCCAACGGTGTCGACGTAGCCGAATGGCTCCTGATAGCGGTCTTTCTTGACCCGGGACTCGAGTCGCAGACCGAGCTTTTCGCACACGCGGCGGGAGCCAGTGTTGTCGCGCGCCGTGAAAATCACGAGGCGACGAAAGCCCCAGCCGCCCTCGCTCGCGGGACGAAATGAGGCGCTCATCAACGCTCCGATCGCGCGGGTGCACAAGCCCTTGCCATGGCGCGCACCGCGGATCCAATACCCGATCTCGGCTTCGCGGAACTCGGGGCGGATCCGGTGAAACCCGGTTCCGCCGAGCATCGCGCCGCTTCCGATTTCGAATATGCCCAGCGGAAAGTCCAGGCAGTCGGGCTTCTCGGAGGCTCGTCGGATGCGCTCCACGTAGTGAATGCTGTCGTCCACGGTTTCGTGATCCGTCGTCACCCAGCTCATCCAGGGAAGGAGCTTGTCGCGCCGCTCCGACACAGCCTCGAAGAGCAGAGGGCCATCGCCCTTTCGATACGGACGGATCACGATGTCGTCGATCGTCACGGGGTCGGGCAACGGACTCGGAGCACTCCAGGGAGATGGATCCCGGAGCATGCTGCGCCACGAGTCGCTCATGGCCGCCCGATGCCCTGATAGTGAAATCCGAGCGCGCGGACCTCATCCGGATTCCATACGTTCCTGCCATCGAACAGCACCGGCTGACGCATCAACGCCTTCAGGCGCTCGAAATCGGGTCGACGGAACGTGTGCCATTCGGTGACCAGGACGAGCGCGTCCGCGCCACGAGCAGCTTCGTACAGATCGTTCGCATATTCGATACGATCCCCGATGCGTCCGCGCACGTTGTCCATCGCAACCGGATCGTGCCCAACGATCAGGGCGCCCGCTGCGGTCAGGTCGTCGATCAAGACGAGGGCCGGCGCTTCGCGGATGTCGTCAGTTTCGGGCTTGAAGGCCAGCCCCCAGAGCGCGATGCGTTTGCCTTCGAGGGCGCCGAAAAAATGCGCGAGCAGGCGCTTTCCGAGAACGTGCTTTTGCCGTTCGTTGGCGCGCTCGACTGCACCGACGACGTTCGAGCTCGGTGCCGGCGCCGCTGGCGGTGTGCAGGAGAGCGCGGACATCCTTCGGGAAACAGCTGCCCCCGAAGCCCACCCCGGGAAACAAGAACTTCGGACCGATGCGTGGATCCGATCCCATCCCCTTACGCACCTTCTCGATGTCCGCTCCCACCTTCTCTGCGAGGAGAGCCAGCTCGTTCATGAACGAGATGCGCGTTGCGAGCATGGCGTTCGCCGCATACTTCGTGAGCTCCGCGCTTCGCACGTCCATGACGTGGATGCGATCGTTGGTGCGCACGAACGGTGCGTACAGGGCGAGGAGCACCTTCTTCGCGCGCTCGTCGTCGACGCCGACAATGACCCGGGGCGGCTTCATGAAGTCGGCGATGGCGTCGCCTTCTTTCAAGAACTCTGGGTTCGAAGCGACGGAAAATTCGTGTTTCGTGGCCGCCCGGACGACTTCGCGAATGCGATCCGCGGTGCCCACCGGGACGGTGCTCTTGGTGACGATGACCGTGAAGGAGCTCATCGCTCTGCCGACTTGCGCCGCTGCTTCGAGCACGTAGCCGAGATCCGCGGCACCGTCCTTTTCGCTTTGGGGCGTGCCGACCGCGATGAACACGGCGTCCGCACCCGTCACCGCTTCGGCCAGGTTGGTGGTGAAGGTCAGTCGGCCGGTGTCGATGTTGCGCTTGGCGAGATCGGCGAGGCCGGGCTCGTAGATGGGGATTTCACCCTGACGCAAACGGTCGATGCGACTCGCGTCGATGTCGACACACACCACATCGTTTCCGAAATCCGAAAACCCGACGCCCGCCACCAGGCCGACGTACCCCGTTCCGATCATCGCGAGCCGCATGGCGCGCGAACCTAGCACACGGTCTCAGGGTGCGAGGATGGCGTTCATCTTCTGGGTGGCGTCCGTTTCGCTCGTGGCTTCGAGCAGCGCGCGAGCCTCCCCGTCTACCGAGGGCAGACCCACGAGACACCACCCGGCGTTGTCCGGCTGGTCGATGAGACCGCCATATGGGTCGATCCCCGCCACGAACCACTCTCCCAGCTGATCCGGGCCTTCCGGCGGAGGCCAGTACGCGTGATCCCCGAAGCGGATGCGCGTCACGCCGCTCCCCCGACCGAGCTTCACGACATCGAGAGTGACGTGGGTTCCGCCGGCGCCAGAGCACTCTATGTCGAGGCGCGTGACCTGCACGACCGCGACCACGCACGAGGCCGCGATGGTCTCTTTCATGCCGGCGTCCACCTGGCTACCGCCGTCTTCGCACACGAACGATCCCGCATCGGTGGACGCGCCCGACGTTCCTCCGCCGCCGCCACTCGGCGCGCCGCCGCCTCCGCCGCTGGTGGTGCCTCCGCTTCCGCCACTCGTCGAGCCGCCACTGCTCGTCGCGCCCGAACCTCCACCGCCACTGGTCGTCGACGATGTGTCGTCGGTCGAGCCTCCACAAGCCGTCACGAGGAAGAGAGCGACTGTCCATTTCATGGAGCCAGGGTACGCGAGACGCGGAGCGCGGTGATAGCGTCGATTGGTAAGTGAAATCCGCTCGTCGCGATCGGACTCCGATTCCTGCTCCTCGGCGTGCTGGCGCTCGCTCGGCGGAAGCGCAAGTGACGGGCGGAGGATTTGCTCGTACACTCGACACGTGCGGGGCCCCTATCGCACTCGGATCCGGATCGAGGAGCTAGAGGACGAGGACGAGCTCGGTCCCGTCATGCTCCCACCCGATCTCGCGGAGAAGTCGGAAGAGCCGCTGGGGCGGGCGATCCCTGCCGCGCTGCTGGTGGGCATGGGCGCGATGCTCATCGGGGGTTTGCTTTCCGCAGGCTACGACCAACGCTGTGAGCACCCGGTTTTGGCAGAAATTCCCCCAAGCACAGTGTTTCGGTACGATGTTGCTCATCGGGTTCGAAACTCGAACCTGACGTTTCCCGATCGGATCGAGGTCTTCGAGATGAAGGGGTCTCGGCCGAACCTCGAGGTTGGTGGGGTCTACTTGGTGAGCGGGAGATACTCACTCGAACGCGCGGAGCGAGCCGAGTTGCACTTTGGTGTGACACCTCGACGTGTCGGAACGTGCCTGGTCGGCGGAGCTCATGCGACGCAGACGGTCTTTCGTGGCTCAGGGACGTTTCTGCTGGCTAGCCCAGTCCCGTTCGAGGGGTATCCGCGAATTTCCTTCTTTGTCGAAGGCGTTGATGCCGGTGGGTTGATCCTCGCTCCTTCCGCGGAATGAGCTTATGTCGATGCGCCGTTTCGTGATTGGTATGGGCGCGTTCGTCGCCCTCTCGTCGACAGCCTGCCCGGGCCCGACGCCGCGGAGCTCCCCGCCGCAGCGGCCAGTCCAACCCTGCGCGAGAAACCAGACCCCGATCCCGCGCAGCTCTTGATCGCCGCATCGAATTGTTTGGAGGTGCCAGACCCGTTTGAGAGCGCGAGTAGCGTCGGGGGTTCGCCGGCAATCCCTTTCATTCCTGTGTTCTGGGTGAACGCGATTTGGGTGTGGGGCGATGGGCGAGTGGTCCAGATTGCGTTCGTGCCGGGCACGAATCGCTGGTCCGCCAAGCTTGGACGTTCGGAGCCAGTCGACCTGGACGTGTTGCAGCGCGACTTGGCCCAGCGTCTGAAGCGTTGGGACGCAGCGCCGAAGGAGAGCGAGACGGTCGATCGTCCAGGGCCGGACCTGAGCTCGAATCAGCCCGCGCGACTGGGAGTCTATTTGGCTGAGCCACGCGCGCGGCGGGAGAGCATGGACCGCTACGCCCCCGCGGATTTCGCGGATTTTTACGAATCGCTGCTGGGTGGTGGCGGCGCGCGGTTCATCGGTCCCTACGTTCCGTCGAGAGCCAAGGTCGTGGTCTTCGCAGAAGGACCGGTCGTCGCTGGCGAACCGTTCTCGGAAGCTCCCGAAATCGACTCGTCGCTTTTGGAGCTCGTCCACACGAAGGTGCGGGAGGTCGAAGGCGAGGTACTGCGGACTCTCTGGTCGACGGTGCTCGAGAATATCGATTCCAACTACCGGTCCCCACCGCTGACGGCCCACGTACGTCAGAACGGGATCCTCTACGAGCTGACCCTCGTGGTTCCCGAGCTCGAGGCGGCGGCGTGCAAAGAAGATGAGTGAGCGCTCAGCTTCGCGCAGAGTGATCGAAACGGGGCGGCGTGAGGCTCAGCGCCCGCGAGCGCGAGGGGCAAAGCGAGCCCGCCAATCCCCGCCGTGAAGTCGGCGGCGAGCGCGAGCCTGATCGCTGTGGACGAAGTAAGCGTACGCGCGAGTCCCACCGGCGAGGTCGATCCAATCGCGGCGGAAGCGCGCCGGGTGGTCGCAGTGTTTGTCGCAAGCAAGCATCGCGTGGCGGTCGAGCTCGTAGACTTCGCCGACCACTGCCGTGCTGCCTGCATCGAGCAGCCCAGCATGCACGCCGAGCTCCACCAAAGTGTAGCGAGCCTCGGTGCGTGCCAATTCCACGAAGCGCGCTTTTTCTAGCGTGGCGTGGCCGGGCTCGCCCCGCATGAGCGTTCCATAAACGAACAGGCGCTCCATCCGACGTCACCCTCGCGCGGCGCTATCGACCAGCCACGTCACGACGCCCGCGTCCGCCTTTTGATAGATGCGCGATGGGATCTCGTCCTCCGAGCCCTCGGCGAGGGCCTTGGCCAGCGGCGTTCGCTTTCCTTCCCCGCTGACCAGAATCAGCACGCGTCGAGCCGAGAGCAGGACGGGGACCGTCAGCGTGATTCGCGGTTCGAGGCCGCCACCGGGCTCGATCACGGTCACGAGCTCGTCCTTGCGATTCACCGCACCGGTCATGGGAAATAGCGAAGCCGTGTGACCGTCGGAGCCCATGCCGGCGATGACGAGATCGAGCTCGACCGCTGAGCGGCCGGTGGCGTCGATGGCGTGAAGCGGATCGACGCCGAGCTCACGACACAAGAGCGCCGCGTAGTCCTTGGCAGCCGCGTGAGGGTCTCGTTCGCCTTCCATTCGGAACACGAACGCATCCGGGACGCCTGCGGGGGTGAAGATGTCCTCGCGCGCGGCTCGGTAGTTGGAGCGATCGCTGTCAGGCGGCACGCAGCGTTCGTCCACGAAGTACCAGCGGGCGTCCATCGAGACCGCGTGGGCGGCATAGCGGCGATAGGTGGCCCCAGGCGTACTGCCGCCCGAGAGGGCGATGTGCGCGCGACCGCGTTCCACGATGGCCCGCGCGATCGCGTCTTGCATGAGCTCCTCGGCTCGATCTGCGAGGGCGTCTGGGTCCTCGAGCACTTCCAGCGTCATCGGCCGGCCCTCCAGCGTCGGGCAAATTCCAGGGTTTCGCGCACCAACCCTTCGCCGAGGGTGTTTCGCATCGCGCGTTCCACGAGCTCGCTCACGTCTCGTCGCGGAGTGGAGAAGCGTCGGGTCACACGGGGTCGATCGGGAGCCTCGAGCTCCCAGGACAGATGCTCGCCGTCGTCTTCTCGAACGGCTCGCCCGACCAAGGGCCGTGCGTCGACAGTGGCGTGGACTTCCAGCGCAACCAGGGAACCGGGAGTGACGTTGTCTCGTTCGATTTCGTCGATCTGGATTTGGATCGGGTGCCCTGCGGCATCGCTCAGGCCCGCCGGGTTGGGCTTCCAACCCAATCGAGCGCCCATCCACGCCACCAGAAGCTCCGCCTCGGCGCTGGCCCCAGCATGATCGTGACGGCGTACGTGGCGGAGCACGATCTTTTCGATCGACGAAAGTGCTCCGCGCAACTCCGGATCGTCGAAGAAGCGAGCGGTCATGTCTCGCCAACGGCGAATGCGCACGAACGAAAGGTCGTCGACACGCCCCGGTACTTCCTCCACAATTTCGCAGGCGCGTGCCAGGCCCGTGTCGGAGCTGTCGAGGATCACGCATTCGGAGCTCGACGCGAGGGCGTCGACCACCGAGCCGTGGGCGCCCGGACCGATGACGAGCGCCGTGGGTAGCGAGGATTCGATGAGTGCATCGATGATCGAAGCCGCGCGCTTGGCGACCATCGCTCCGAACGAAAGCTCCACACGCTCGGCGCACGCCGTTTCGCGTCCGCTTCCCGGCTCGACGCTGCACACTGCGGACACGTCGCCATCGAGCGTCCAGGGTTCGAGCCGGGGATCGACCACGACCAGAAACGTGCGCGCGCCCAGGCGAGCCGCGACGTCGTGGATGCAAGAGGCGAACGCGGCGCCGTCTCGCTGGCCATGAACGGCAATCAGGTTGAGCGTCGTCGCATGAGGCTTGGTGTGACCCTCCTCGTCCGGAGCCCAAATTGCGCGGATGTCCGATTCGATTCGCGCCAGAGACTCACTGACCCGAGCGCTCACGGCTTGCTCCATTGGAAGCCGCTTCTTTCCACGAGCGCCTGGGCTTCCGGCGGGCCCCAGCTCCCCGCTTCGTACTTCCCGAGGGGCGCCTCGTTGCCGCGCCAAGCCGCGAGGATGGGATCGACGAAGCCCCACTGCGCTTCGACCTCGTCGTGCCGGGTGAAGAGCGTGGCGTCACCGCGCATCGCGTCGAGGAGGAGGCGCTCGTACGCTTCCGGGCTCTCGTGCCCGAAGGCGGTGCCGTAGCGAAAGTCCATGGCCACGTCACGCATGGCGACGGCTTGCCCCGGAACTTTGGTCGCAAAACGAAGTGCGATGCCTTCGTCCGGTTGGATCCGGAGCACCAGGGAGTTTGGTTGTCGAAGCCCCGCACCGGAAAACAGAGGGTGCGGCACCGGTTTGAAATGGAAGAGGATCTCCGTGACGCGTTTGGCCAGACGCTTGCCGGCGCGGATGTAGAAAGGAACGTCCGCCCAGCGCCAGTTTTCCACCCGCGCTTCGAGGCCAACGAAGGTTTCGATTTCCGAGGTGGCGGAGACATCGGGCTCTTCGCGATACCCCGGAACCTGATCGCCGCGAACGATGCCCGACACGTACTGTCCGCGCACGGCGCGGGTGCGAACGTCCTCGCTTCCGCGAATCGGACGCAACGCGCGGAGGGCTTTCACTTTCTCGTCGCGAACGGCGTCTGCATCCCAGGCTACGGGCGCTTCCATGCTCACCAGGGAGAGCAGCTGCAGAGCGTGATTTTGTACGATGTCCCGCATCAGGCCGGTCTTTTCGTAGAACTTGCCGCGACCCTCCATGCCGAGATGCTCGGCGACGGTGATCTCCACGTAAGAAACGTGATTGCGGTTCCAGAGCGGCTCGAAGATCGTGTTCCCAAAGCGGAGGACCAACAGGTTTTGTACGGTCTCCTTGCCGAGATAGTGATCGATGCGAAAGAGCTGTCGCTCGTCGAGCTTGGCGGAAAGATCCCGGTTGAGGGCTTGCGCGGACGCGAGATCCGTTCCGAAAGGCTTTTCCACGATGACGCGCGCGTAGGGGGTGCCGTCCGAATTTGGACCGGGACAAATTCCAGCGGTCACCAAGTTGTCGACGATGACGCGTACCGCGTCCGGAGGAACAGCGAGGTAGAACGTACGACCACCGCGGGTCCCGCGGGTGCGATCCAGCTCCTCCAGTCGGTCGCGTAATCGCTCGTAGGCGGCGGGCTCGTCGAAGGAGCCCTCCACGTAGCCAATCCCAGCGGCGAGATCTTCCCAGACCGCGGCGTCCAGCGGCTTTTGACGAGCATGCTTTTCGACGGAGTCGCGCATCTTGGCGCGGAAGTCGTCGTCCGAGAGCGGTCGCCGCGCGAAGCCGAGGAGGCCAAAGCCACTGGGCAGCATCCGATTTTTTGCCAGGCTGTAGATGCCGGGCAGGAGCTTTCGGCCGGTCAAGTCTCCGCTTGCGCCGAAGATCACGAGCACGCAGGGGTCGACGGCTAGCTCGTTCGCCATACCGGCGCGCAAGGGGTTGTCGGCGGGCGGAGGAGTGGAGCTTTTGTCGGGGGACATCGGGGAGGGATGGTTGCGCCGCGCCGGGCCATCCGCAACCCCGGCAGAGGTGTATGGTCCTGTAAGGCGCCCGACCAGGAGGCGTTTCCCCTCGATGAACCGGAGCGCTCTCTTTCTCGCTTTCACCGTCGTGGCGTGTGCGCCCTCGCGGCCCCCTCCGCCGCTGACGGTGACGCCCGCCAGCGAAACGCGCTCCGAATCAGCCTCGAATCCGCCCCCGCGGGCTTCCCGCTCACCCGCCGACACCGTGGGTCGCTACCACCTGCCCAACGTCGTCGACGCCGTGAACCTCGAGATCTACGCCGACGGCAGCTTTCGACTCGGTGTGAACGGATGTGACTACGGAGCCCTCGAGTGCGGTCGCTGGGAAAAACAAGGCGAGGGGATCGTCTTGCTGCCGAAGCCGGGCGCGCCGAACGTCTTCTGGTTCGCACAATCGTCGTTTCGCGCCGAGGTGAAGGAGCTCGCAATCTCGAGGACACCGGGCGGTCTGCGTGTCGAGGGAGCGTCGTCACATGCAGGATCGTTCGTTCAGGAGTGGGACAGCGGAGGTACCTGCGCGGTGTGCGGCGGCGGCGAAGGTCCGACGGGCCAGAAGGTCTGCGACGAGCCCATCCTTCCCTGTTCGGGTTGAGCCTTCCAACGCTCGACGCGCGTCGAAACCGGGCGTACGGTCCGCCGCATGGCTGACCTCGACATGGGAATGATGGGTCTCGGTGTGATGGGGCGAAACCTCGCTCTCAACATCGAAGAGAAGGGATTTTCGGTTGCCGGCTGGGATGCCTGGCCCGATCCCGTCAAGAATTTCAAGAAGGACAACAGCGGCAAACGCGTGGAAGGGTTCGAGGAGCTCGAGGGCTTCGTGCGTTCGCTCCGCCGGCCGCGGCGCATCATCATGCTGGTCAAAGCCGGCAAGGTGGTCGACGACACGATCGCGCGCGTGGCGCCTCTGCTCGAGAGCGGCGACATGTTGGTCGATGCAGGAAACGAGCACTTCACGAATACGGAGCGACGCGCTTCGGAGCTCGCGGAGAAGGGCCTGCGGTTCTTTGGAATGGGCGTGTCGGGTGGCGAAGAAGGTGCACGTCACGGACCTTCGATGATGCCGGGCGGTGATCGCGCGGCCTACGACGAGCTCGCTCCGGTCCTCACGAAGATTGCGGCTCAGGTGTCCGACGGTCCGACGGTTTCATACATCGGACCGGGGGGCGCTGGTCACTACGTCAAGATGGTGCACAACGGCATCGAATACGGCGACATGCAGCTCATTGCCGAGGCGTATTCGATCCTGAAGCGCGTGGGTGGCCTGGGAAATGCGGAGCTGGCGGACGTGTTCGCGAAGTGGAACGAGAGCGAGCTCGAGTCGTTCCTGATCGAGATCACCTCGAAGATCTTCCGCCAAAAGGACGATGTCGGCTCCGGCGAGCTCGTGGACAAGATCCTCGATGCCGCCAGCATGAAGGGCACCGGGAAGTGGACCGTGCAGGACGCCGCGGAAATCGGCGTGGCGGTTCCCACCATTGCCGCTGCGGTGGACGCTCGAATGATCTCGTCCAATCGCGCGGATCGTCTCAAGGGCTCGGAGATCCTCCCCGGTCCGAAGACCTCGGCGAGCTCGGGCGACAAGAAGCAGCTCATCGACGACGTCCGAAAGGCGCTCTACGCGGCCAAGTGCGTGAGCTACGCCCAGGGCATGCACCTCATCGGTGTGGCCAGCGGCCTTCGCAACTGGAACGTCGATCGCTCCGAGCTCGCTCGCATCTGGAAAGCCGGCTGCATCATCCGCGCGGCCTTCTTGGGTCGCATCCAGGAGGCGTACAAGCGCGACGCCCAGCTCACGAGCTTGCTGTTCGATCCCGGATTCGTCGACGAGCTGAAGGCCCGTCAGGAGAGCTGGCGGCGCGTGGTCGGTCTCGGCGCCACCCACGGCTTGCCGCTTCCGGCGACGACGGCGTCCCTCGCGTACTACGACAGCCTGCGCTCGGCTTCGCTTCCCGCGAATCTGATCCAGGCTCAGCGCGACTTTTTCGGTGCGCACACCTACAAGCGCGTCGACAAAGACGGCGACTTCCACACGCAGTGGAACCAGTAGGAGCATGCTCAAACCGGGTTCCGCGGCTCCGAATTTCACACTGCCCTCCCATACCGGTGCTCCCTGGGAGCTCACGCAGGCCCTCGAGAAGGGTCCGGTCGTGGTGTTTTTCTATCCAAAGGACGACACGCCGGTGTGCATCGTGGAAGTCTGTAGCTTTCGGGATCGGCATCACGACTTCGTCGGCAAAGGCGCGGAGGTCGTGGGGATCAGCCGGGACTCCCTCGACTCCCACAAGAGCTTCGCGGGACGCTACGAGCTTCCGTACACGCTTCTCAGTGATCCGGATGGAAAGGTGCGGGAGCTTTTCGGCGTGAAGAAAACCCTGGGCTTCTTCGACGGACGCGTGACGTTCGTGATCGACAAGCAGGGTGTGATTCGCACTTCGTTTTCCAGCCAGCTCAACGCCAAAGCGCACGTGGCTGAAGCGCTCAAGGTGCTGTCAGAGATCCGGTGATTGGGGCGCCGACCCGGGCCAATCGGACGAGCTTCAGCGCATCTTCCCGCTCCCCGAGCAGATCGCCGACTGGTTGGGTGGGGAGGTGTGCATCGAATCGCTGCCCATCCCACGCAATTGCGCCGACCGCATGCTGGGCGCGTTTTGGGCCCACCCGGAGTGGGTCCTGGACGAAGCCGTGCGCAATGCGACTTCCGGATTCGCGCGGCAGCCTCCCGACGTCGTGGAACGCGTCGTGGCGAAAGTGGGAGCCGATCTCGAGAGCGGTCGCTGGCAGGAGCGCTACGGCTGGCTGCGCGCCCTCGACGAGCTGGACGTCGGATTGCGCCTGCTGGTCGCGCGCCCAGCATGACATGTGATCGGCTAGAGTCCGCGGATGGCTCGACCCGAATTCATCAAGCACTGGCGTGAGATCCAAAGCGCTGACGACTCGCACTACCCCTCGAGCGATGAGCTTTTGAGCATTGGCTCACCCCTCGGGCACGCCACCGGCCTCACGCGGATCGGTGTGCATCACGAGCTCGTGCCGCCGGGGCGACGCACCTCGTGGCCCCACGCCGAGAGCGACGAAGAAGAGCTCGTGTTCGTGATCGAAGGCACGCCGGATGCTTGGGTCGACGGCGAGCTGTATCGCCTGGCGCCGGGCGACACGGTGGGTTTTCCGGCTGGGACGGGCGTTGCACACACGTTCATCAACAACACCAGAGAGGACATCCGGCTGCTGGTCGTGGGTGAAGCTTCGAAAGAAACGAACAAGATCGTGTACCCACTCCACGCAAAACGGAATGCCGAGCTGGCCGACGCGCTGTGGGCAGACGCGCCGAAGCAGACTCTCGGTCCGCACGATGGCCTCCCCGATGCGCTACGAACGAAACAGGAAAGTTAGCGCGTCGGAACGAAGTGGTGGTTTTGCACCGGCATCAGGCAGCGCTGCACGTTGTCGAGCAGCGAGGACCCGTCGAATGCCCGAGAAACCCGAGCTTCGTGAGAAGTCGCACCAAGGGAGCGAGCAGCTTCGCCTGTTGTCGCCGCCGCCGACACGACGCGCTACGCTCCGCACCGGAGAATACGATGGGCGATCCACTCGACGATCTGGCTGGGCCAAAAGTCATCGAAACTCGCAAAGCGGGCGTCTGGCTGCTGGACAATCCATCCACCAATCAGGGCACGTCGTTCGACCGTGCTCAGCGCCAGGAGCTTCGTTTGCGCGGCATGGTGCCCCACCGAGTCACCACCCTCGCGGAGCAAGCGCTCACCGCCATCGACCAAAACCGCGCCAAGGAGAGCGCGCTCGAGCGCTACATCGGTCTCGCGAGCCTGCACGATCGCAACGAGGTCCTCTTCTATCGGGTGTTGGTCGACAACGTCGCGGAGCTGATGCCCATCGTTTACACGCCTACCGTCGGTGAGGCGTGCCAGAAGTTCAGCCGCATCTATCGCTCGGCGCGCGGGCTCTGGATCACTCCGGACGACGTGCACGAGATCCCGGCCGTTCTCCGGAACTCGCCCTTCCGGGACATCCGGCTGATCGTGGCCACTGACAACGAACGCATCCTCGGTCTCGGCGATCAGGGCTGCGGTGGCATGGGCATCCCGATCGGCAAGCTTGCGCTCTACGTCGCTGGCGCCGGGATCCATCCCTCGAAATGCTTGCCCATCAGCCTCGACGTCGGCACGGACAACGCCGCCCTCCTCGCCGACCCGCTCTACCTCGGCTATCCCAAGAAGCGACTTCGCGGCCGCGACTACGACGACTTCATCGAGGCGTTCGTCCGCGGCGTGAGAGAGGTATTTCCCCGGGCGATCGTTCAGTGGGAAGACTTCCACAAAGATCGCGCCTTCACTCTGCTCGAGCGCTATCGGCGCCGCGTGCCGTCGTTCAACGACGACATTCAAGGGACCGCCAGCGTGTGCGTGGCCGGCATCTTGGCGGCTCTTCGCATCACCAAGAAACGCATGGCCGAGCAGCGAGTGGTCTTCATCGGCGCGGGCGCGGCCTGCACGGGGATCGCGCGCTTGTGTGCCATCGCGATGCGCACCGACGGCGCCGACGAGACCAGCATCCGTCGCGCGCTCATGGCCTTCGACAGCAAGGGCTTGCTCCACGACGGACAGGAGAGCGACGAGCCGCACAAGCGCGAGCTCGCACTGCCTCTCGCCATCATGAAGGAGTACGGGCTCGATCCGAACGCGAAACTCTCGCCCCGTGGACGTGATCCGGGCCGTGAAGCCCACCATCTTGGTCGGAGCCACCGCGCGTGCCGGCAGCTTCACTCAGGAAATGATCGAAGCCATGGCCGCTCACACGGAGCGGCCGATCATCTTGCCCCTCAGCAACCCCACCAGCAAGGCCGAGTGCACGCCGGAGCAAGCGATGACCTGGACCCGCGGACGCGCCATCGTGGCTACGGGCAGCCCGTTCGAAGACGTCGAGTACGACGGCCGGCGTCACGTCATCGGCCAAGCCAACAACGTCTTCATCTTTCCGGGCGTGGGCCTCGGCGCCGCAATCGCCGAAGCCCGAGAAGTCACCACCGAAATGTTCCACATCGCGTCCGCCACACTGGCGCGCGCGGTGGCCAGCGAGCGACTCGAACAGGGCGCCATCTATCCACATCAGAGCGATCTGCGGCGCGTGAGCTTCGACATTGCCTGCGCAGTCGTGCGCTACGCGAGCGACAGCGACATCGGCCGTCGCATCCACCCGGACGAGGTGGAGCGGGTGGTGAGGAGCGCGGTCTGGGACCCGACCTACGTGCCGGTTCGGAATACTTCTCCGGAGCCGATGAGCATCCGCTACTGACGCGGTTCGACTCGAAGGGAGCACTCGGCGAGCTGGGCCGTGAGAACCCGCTGTTCACGCGCTGGCACTCTTTCGTTCGATTGTCGGATCGTGAGGCGCTACGAACAGGATCGTCCGTGACGTGAAAACACGGCCCGTGTCGGCGGCAGCCGTTACCGAGAGTTGGACCGTAAACCCCTCACGCTCTCGCATTTCGACCACGGCGGTTGCTGGTGCGAGTCGCTCGAGGATTAGGCTGGCGCTTGCGACTCGACGCGGGTGCAAGCCTGCCTTTGCGAGCTGATCGAGGAACTTCGTCGCCGCCAGCGTGCGGAGGATGTTCGTCGGCGCGTCCGGGTCGCCGTTCGGAGTCGGATGGAGCAGATCGATTTCGGTCGTGTCCAAGTCGGCTACGACAAAGCCGAACAGCCAGTATCCCTGATAGCTCGAATAGCGACTCCCGAACGTTCCGAGGAAGCCGTGCAAGATTCCCTTGAGAGCTCGGCGAGTGGTCACGCAGTTCCACTCAGCGCATCGGCGCTTCGTGCCGAGAGCCGTTTCAAGCTGGCTGCTCGCAACCGTTCTTGGGATCGGCGTCCGCGTCGGTGAAACCGGTTTGGCAGAGAGCGACGACGCACTCGCTCGCCACGCACGCACTGATGGCGTGGGGGATCAGCGCGTTGCAATCGCGTCCGCACTGGCCACAGTTTCGAGGGTCGGTGGTCCTGTCGGTGCGCTCGTCGGTCTTTCCGTCGCAGTCGTTGTCGATCTGGTCGCAGATTTCGAGGCCGCCGTTGTCGATCGTGCATTCACAGCCGTTGGACGAACCCGCGGCGATGTTTTCCGGTGTCAGGTCCTGGTCGCGATCGGCATGACCGGTGTTGCATTCCCAATACTCGCAGGATGGCGGGTCGACGTACTGGTCGCAGGTGCCGTGGGCATTCGGCAGCACGCAGCTCCCGCAGGAGCTCGTGGGATCATCTTGAACAGGCGGTTGACAGCCAGTGAGAAAGAGAGCGAGGCCCGCCGGCGCGAGGAGCCAGGTGCCACGCCGGTGGCGGCGGAACACGAGAGCCAGTACCGGGAGCAGCAGCAAGCCGAACCCGAGACCGTAGCGGGTGATCTCGGCGGGGGGCTTCCCATGGAGCGGTGGGAGGAGCACGAACGACAGCACCCGTTCGTTCGGAACGTTCGCGGGCGCTGGTGCGCTCAGGTCCGCGTCCGTATCGAGGGACGCGCTGTCGAAGATGCCGGTCAATCGGGTGAGCGTCTGGCCCGGATCGGTCATTCCGAGCAGGCGCGGAGCCTCCAGGCGATCTCGCCAGTCGTCGAATACCCCCTCGATCACGAACGCCTTGCCATCCCGTGCCCGGATCGCCTCGGCGATGGCCTCCGGATAGGCGACATCGATGCCGTCCACATTGTGGGGCAGGTCGAGGTCACCAAGTGTGAGCGCCTCGAATGGCGCTGCGGGTCCCGCGCCGCCGCCGGCCTGCGCCAAAAACACAGTGATAGCGAGCTCCGAGCCAGCCCCCATCTTGGACATCCGCAGCGGATATCCTCGACGCTCACCCTGCATCACGAAATGGATCCCGACGCTGGTGGGCAAGTCCGAAGTCGCCGCCTCGCTCCGCTTGAACGCAATGAAATACTGGCCGGGCCCGGCGTAGGAATCGACGGTCGGCTGGTGCTCGCTCGGGATCACGAATCCGTTTTGCCCGAGCCAGGTCGACAGCGCTGCGCCCGTATCGGCGGTGAGCACGACGGCGTCGACGGGTCCTATCGTCTGGAACTGACTGACGACGACGTTGCCTCCACCGCGGCTCGCGCCTGCGGCGTCCGCCGAGCCGCAACCACAGCCGGAAGTTTCGAGCGGGGGCTCGGTGAAGTGTGGCTGGGTCATCGCGTCGAGCTCATCGACCTCTTTCACCTCGACCGCCATCGGATCGAGCCACGGCTCGGTAGGCACTGGCAGAAGGACGCCAAAGTCAGCCGTCACGGCGGGCACGGTGAGCTCGACCACGGTGTCGGTCGAGCCCTGCTCGCGGATGGACACGAAGACGCGCTGCGCGGCGACACCCACCGCCACGTTCGGAATGGTGACCGCACCACCACACGCATGCACCGAGCGGGGGGTCACGAGCAGCAAAAAGAAAAGGAACAAGGTCGCGCAGGATCGACGCGGCATTCGCCCAAATTAGCACCCGCTGTCGGGCGCCACCGTGCCGGCCACCCGAGGTCGATCCGCGCGGAAAGCCCAAGTGGGCTCACCCCCACGAAGACAGGAGCGGAAAAAGGCCAATTCTATCAGGTAGATAGCCTGTATTCGTAGCGACTTGCGCATCCCCGGCGGCCCGTCGATCGTCGTGTGAATGACCATGCACGAAGTCCCGAACGAGCTGTTCCTTGCCCGGGAGCGATTCCTCACGCTCGTCGCGGATTTACGGCCCGAGCTTCATCGCTATTGCTCGCGGCTCGTAGGCTCCGCGATCGATGGTGAGGACGTCCTCCAGGAGTCGCTGGGCAAAGCGTTCTACGCGCTCTCCCTCTCGCCCGAAGTTCCGCCACTGCGCCCTTGGCTATTCCGTATCGCTCACAACAGCGCGGTCGATTTTCTACGCCGCTACGAGCGGCGCTTCGTCGAACCCGTGGCGGAGTTGCCCGAAGATGCGAGCACCGGCGAGGACGAGGTCGAGTATCCGGAGGCGACCCGCCTTGCACTCTCGAGCTTCGTCGCTCTGCCGGTATTGCAGCGCAGCGCGGTGATTCTCAAGGACGTGCTCGACCATTCGCTCCAAGAGATCGCGGACACGCTCGGCACCACGATCCCCGCGGTCAAGGCCGCTCTCGTGCGTGGGCGCAGGACGCTACGTGCTCAACCGAAGCCGGATGTGGTGCCCTGGCGCGATAGACCCCAAACCTCGCCGAAGGAGCGCGCCCAGCTCGAGCGATACGTGGAGCTCTTCAACCGAGGCGACTGGTCGGGAGTCCGCGAGCTCTTGGCCGAAGAATGTCGACTCGATCTGGTAGCGAAGTCCGCTCGCCGGGGAAAGAAGTCCATCAGCCCGTACTTCGGGAACTACGCCAAGGAGAAGACGCGGGTGGCGCTCGGTCAAGCCGAAGGCAGGACCGTCCTGGGTGTGTACCGCGAGGGCTCGAAGGCACCCGATTACGTGATCTCCCTGGATTTTCAGCGGGATCAGGTCGTCTTCATTCGCGACTATCGCTACGTCGATTACTTGATGGCCGAGCTCGTGTTCGAGCCGGGAGAGGGAACATGACCGAGTCGCCCAAAGTGACCAAGGACAAGAGTGCGTTTTCGATGACGTGTGCTGTCGAGGTCGACATCCACGCACCTGCGGATGTGATCTGGAAGCTTTTGACCAGCGCGAAGGACTTTCCTCGCTGGAACTCCACGGTCACCAGCATCGAAGGGGAGATCCGCGAGGGTGAGCGCTTGAAGTTGCGCGTTCCGGATGTGGACCGGACGTTCTCGCCCAAGGTGAGCCGCCTCGTTGCCAAAGAGAGCATGGTCTGGAGCGATGGATTTGCGCCGATGTTCCAGGGCGTTCGCACCTTCGAGCTTGCCGGGCGAAAAGACGGGACGACGGGGTTCACGATGCACGAGCGGTTCTCTGGCCTGATGCTGCCGCTCATCAAGGGCTCGCTCCCCGACTTCGGACCGATGTTCGAACGATACGCCCGAGACTTGAAGCGCGAAGCAGAGGGAGCGAAAGCATGAAGGCAAAGGGCAAGGGAACCGAGGACCAACCGTGGCAGCTCACGACTCCACCGGGCACATCCAAGTACGAGGCGTACCTGGACGAAGAAGGCGACCCACCCGCACTGGTGGTGCAAGTCGGAAAGACCCAGCTTCGCTACGCGTCGCGCTGTGTGGACGATCTCCACGGGATGCTGAAGAAGCACGGCGACTGGATGTTGCTGGGTAGCGCGGACGAGCAAAAGCCGGCGGCCGCGGGAACCGTGGAGGCCTGGGGCCGCGCCAAGGGAAACCCCGTCGGCGGCTTTTACGGCCTCAAGAAGGGTCTCCGAGGTCGCTTTGCCATGTACGTCCCACCCGTTCTGGAGGCGCTCGGACTCGCCGAGGTCGAGCACAACGCAAAGAACAACCGCATGCGTGCGGTAGCGCGAAAGAAGGCACGATGAAGACCATTGTCATCCAGTACACGTTGAGCGACGCGGCGAAGGTCGATGAGGTCGAGCGTCGCATCGGCGAATTCGTGACCGGGATCCGCGATCTGAAGGTGGGCATTCGTTACGTTTCCCACCGCAAACGCGATGCCGAGCGACAGTACGTACACGTCGGTTTCATTCCGAGCGACACTGCGCTGAGCACGCTCCAAGCCGCCCCGTTCTTCAAACCCTTCGCAGAGTATCTTCGGGGCGTTTGCAAGGAGCCGCCGAGCTCGACGTGGCTCGAGCCCGTGGCAACGACGGAAGCTTGACCGTTACTTCGGAGGATCTTTCTTCGGCGGTTCGGGCTTGCCGGGCGGCGGACCGCCGGGCCCGTCCAATCCCGGACCTCTCCAAGGGCCGCGACGCATCCCGCGGCCCTCGCCATCGCCGTGGGGACCCTCATCGCCGAAGTCCCGCGGTCCCCGATTGGGTCCCGGTTGCGTTCGCATGGGCATTGGCGGGTGCATGCTCGATGCTTCCATCATCTTCATGATGGTCTGGACGGAAGTGGCGTATTGCTCGGCGCCGATGTCGCCGTTGCCGCGCGCCTCACACAAGCGGAAGAGGAGCACGTCGATGGCTCCAGCCGGTCCGGCTGGCTGTCCGCCGCCCATGCCTTTCCCCTTGCCCTTCTTGCCTTCCGGCACGAGTCGGGTGCACACGCGGCTCGAATTGCCCGTGGTGTGAGAGATCGAAATCGAGCCTTCCCCCGACACGATGTCGGTGCCGGGCTCGGCGATGTGGACCGCCGACATTCGGGGAGAATGGACACAACCGGTCGCGGCGAGCAGGGTTGCGAACGTAAGCCCAAGTGAAGAGCGCAGCGTCATTCTCGATCCTTTCGTGCGGATGGCCTTCGAAGCTACCCGGCGAGGGATCCACCATATCAACCAGTCGGCTGCTCGACATCCCAATCTTGGATGTGGCGAATCGTTCAGCCCGGTTCGCGGGTCAGCGAGTCGGCGAGCTGACACTTATCGATGCCCGCTCGCTTTGCCTCCTCGCGCAGGGAGCTGGCTTGATCGGAGGGCGGCTTCACCGAGAAATACGTCCGGTATTCGATGGCATCCGGATTCTTGACGTTGTCGTTGATGAACTCGCTGCGGCGACCTGCCCGGTCGAACAGATCGGTCTCCGCGTCGATGCCGGCGCGCTGGTCGACGTTGCACATCAGCGCGATGGCCTGAGAGTAGCTCTGACCCGAAGAGTCGGGGGATTCGGGCTCGGGGCAGGGACCGGAGGCGCAGGCCGCAAGGGTGCCTGCGACCGCAAGAAGGGTCGTGTGTCGCATGGCGTTTTCGACCCGGCGTCGAAGGAAGGCTTGGGTCAACCGAGCGGGACGTAGCCCTTGTCGCGGATCTGCTTCATCGTGCGCAGCATTCGGCTGGCCGGCGACTCGAGCTTGGCGGACAGGGATTCGAGACGAGGAACCTCCCCGCCATCGAGCCAGATGCCACCGCACTTTCCGCAGCGGTCCACGACCAGCGCATCCAGAGCGCTGTAGCGAAGCTCTTCGAACGGGCCTTGGCACTTCGGACACTGAAGCTCGGTCGGGTGAGCCTGTGCGTTGGCGCTGTCCAGGTCCGGCAGGTCCTTGGCGAGCTCGAAGTAGTAAGCCACCTCGCCGGCATCGAAGAACAGTCCTTTGCACCCAGAGCAAAAGTCGAGCACGGCGCGTTCCGTCGAGTCGATCTCGCGGAGCTCTCCCGCACACTTGGGACACTTCAAGCTGCCTTCGGCCATGGCCAAGCCATAGCCCGGTCCGACGCGACCGCCAACCCTCGCCGAGCTCACCCTTCGACGAGCACGAAGGTCGAGCTGTTGGGTCCGATTGCCCCCACCGTGTCCCAGCCGTCCGGCAGCTCCGGCTCGGTCCAATCGAACACGCGTTTCGCATCGATCGGCGACAGATTCACGCAGCCGCCGCTCTTTCGTTCCCCGAAGTCTTCGTGCCAAAACGCGGCGTGGATCGCGTAGGGTCGCTTGAAGTATTGGGTCCACGGAACGGCGGCGATCCAGAACTGTTTGGGTTCGCCCGACTCGGCGCTCATCGCGGAAAACCAATGCTTGCTCTCGAGGACGTAGCGCCCGTACGGCGTCGAGTCCTTCTGCCCCGGTGACATCAACGTCGTGAACACGGGTTTGGCGCCTTCGTACAGCGTGAACGTGCCGAGGTTCACCCGAATGTGGATCCACTTGCCAGTGCCATGGACCTCCCACGGCGGTTTGGGGCGCGCGACGACCTGGGTCGCGTCACTTCGTTCGATGAAGATGCCGGGTTCGCGAGTTTCGAGAAAGCGCATCTTGTCGTGACGTTCTTCTACGCCCGTGAGGGCAACGAAGCTCTTCTTGGCCCAGGTTTCGCCAGTCGGCTCGAAGCCGTCCGCCGTCTTCTTCCACTTGGGTCGAGCGCGCCTCCGCATCCACGCAATCGGCAGCTCGACGCCTTTGCCGAGCTCCACGCCATGGAACGTCGACACGCGGTAGTGCTTCAGGCCCCGCGCGGGGATCACGTGCATGTCACTGGAAAGCACCCAGGTTTCGCCGAACGCCTCGAACGCGCGGGTGTACGCGATCATCGTGCCGCGGGGAGCCATCTTGAAGTAGACGCCCTTGGGTTCGCCCCACGGGGTCGGCACTTGACCACCGTCTCGGAGGAAATCGGGAATGGGACCATTCGGTTCGATCGGCGCGTCCTCGACGAGCTCGTCGTGTCCGGTGCTCCAGCCGCGCGCCTTGGGCACTTCCCGCGGCCCGACCTTCCACTTCATCTGATCCGCGGGCACCGGACGAGCGAGCAGCGGAACACCGGTGCTCATCGCGTAGTGATACGGGAGGATGCCGGGAGCGGGAGTCGTCCAGCGGCTCTCCCGCATCCAACGCGAATCCATGTTCAGCGTCGCCCGAGGACCGACGCAGACGTAACCGCGCTCCACCTCGGCAAAGCTCGAACAGTGGCCGCCGCCTGGCGCCATCTCGCTCGTGACGAGAGGAAGGCTCGCGCCGGGACGGATGCCGCCCAGGGGCAATGCGCCGGAGTGGGGTTTGGGTTGCACCCAGGTTCCCCACGAGAGCGATCCGACCCGTCCATGGGGCGACTTGGGGATCGCAGGCGGGTAGTCGTGAGAAAAGAAATCGTCGAGCTCGGCGCTCACCGCTTCGGGAGTGAGCGCTTCGGTCTTCTGCTGAGAAGGCGGTGGTGACGAGAGCGCAGTTGCTGCCGGAGCGCTTTCCGCCACCGGGGGCTTTGAGGGATTTGGCGCAACGACGGACCCGGCGCATCCCGAGATCCCGCACGCGAGAGAGAGCCAGCGTCGCACGAGGCGGATCTTGTCCCAACTGGCCTCACCCTGACAATTCATCCGCAAGACGGATGACCGGGCGAACGCCATACAGTTACCACTCGGTTGCCAGCTGAAGTTCGGCAAATGACGCGGCTTTTGCTGGCCCGGATCCTGCTCAGGCCCGGCTCATGACTACAGCACGGACTTGGATCATTGCCTTTGCTTGGACTCTGCTCACCGGATGCGGAGGCAACGTGGACTCGCCCTCGAGCCCAGCATCGGGGGGCGTGTCTTCGGGCGGCAGCGGAGGCTCGTCGAGCGGCGGGACGTCGAGCGGCGGCAACGGAGGGACGACTCCCGTAACCTGCAACGAAGGCGCTTCTTGCGACGACGGCAACTCCTGCACGCTGGGCGATCACTGCGAGCTCGGTCAGTGCCGCGGCGCCCCCTCGCCGGATTGCGGGCCCATCGTGCACGAGTGGGGCACCTACACTTCGGTGCACGCGACCGATGGGCACGCCCTGGGCGGAGTTCATCATGTCGACGAGGCGTTGCCGTCCTGGGTCCATCGCCGGGATTTCACACCGCAGAGCTACTTTTTCGAGGAGCTTCCGGAAGAACCCCGGGAGCAGCTCGAGACGCCCGTTCTCTATTTCCATTCCGCGGGTGTGCAGAAGGTGAAGGTCGAGGTCTCGTTTCCAGAAGGCATCGTGGGCGAATGGTTCCCCGAAGCCACGAGCTTTTCGCCGGAGATCTCCGCAATGAAAGAGCTCGGTTCGGGAGCCATGAGCTGGGACGTGACCCTCGATCCCGCCATCGATCCAGCGAGCTTCCCCCCGGTCGATCCCGCTGAGATATGGGCGCCGTCTCGCAACGTGAAGTCGACCCCGTTGGTCGGCCCAGCGGAGGAGCGCGAGCAATTCATCTTCTATCGCGGGCTTGCGAAGTTCACTCCGGAGCTCACCACCTCCGTAGCAAAAGACGGAACCATCACTTTGCTGAACGAGTCGAACGAGTCCCTGGGCGCGGTGTTCCTCCTGCGCGCCAATTCGACGGGTGGAACCTTTGCATCTCTCGGCGCTCTCGGACCCCACGCGACGCTCACCGCCCAGACCCCCGCCATCGAGGGCTCGCTCGAGGACTTCCTCGCTTCCGCCCGCAAGGGCCTTCACGAAGCGCTCGTGACGACCGGACTATATCCCGACGAAGCCCAGGCGATGGTCGACACCTGGACCCGAAGCTGGTTCAAGAACGACGGCATCCGAGTTCTCTACATCGCGCCGCGGAGCTGGACCGACGCCTGGCTCCCGATGACGATCACGCCCAAGCCGGCCGAGCTCACCCGCACGCTGGTCGGGCGCGTCGAGCTGCTCACGCATGAAGAGGAGGATCAGCTCACGAGCGATCTGAAAACCGCTGTCGCCGGCGGCAGTCCCATCTCCATCGAATCACTCGGCCGGTTCGCCGAGCCTCGACTGGCTCGAGCGGCGGAGCAGGCCACCGATCCGGAAGCGCAGATCCTCGCGGAGAAGCTTCGGCAGGAGGTTCATCTCCAGCCCTGACGTGCGCTAGCCGCAATCCCCGCCGCGGAAACCGGAAAGGCGGCACCTGAGCGAGGCGTCTGCCACACTTTCGGGGCTCGATGGTTCGACGCTGGCTCTTTGGTGCGCTCACGGCGCTTTTCGTGATTGGCTGCAAGCCGAAAGAAGAGTCGCGAGGACAAGCCGCTCAGAGTGAGAGCCCCAGCGCGAGCGCAGCGCCGAGCCCCAGTGCGTCGAGCCCCAGCGCGACGGTGACGAGCACGACGAGGAAGAAGCTCGTCATTCTTGCGGGAGGCGACGTGAACCTGGGCCGGGGGCTCGGGAAACGGATCCTCGAGACGCCGGACATCGACCCGTTCGCGAAGGTGAAGCCGCTCTTCGACACGGCGGATCTGCGCTTCGTGAATCTCGAGTCCCAGCTCAGCGATCAAGGCGGCCAGACGCTCCATCCTCGCAATTATCTGGTGTTCACCGGCCCACCGGGAGGCGCGGACGTGCTGGCGCGCGCTGGCATCGGGCTCGTGTCGGTCGCGAACAACCACATGTGGGACTACGGAAAGCGTGGATTTCTCGAGACCCTCACGAATCTCGAGCGCGCCAAGGTGCCTTACGTCGGCGCACGCAAGACGCCCAACACGGCGTACCAGCCCACCATCGTCGAGGTGAATGGCTGGAAGATCGCATTTTTCGGAGTCACCCACATCTGGAATCAAGGACCGATCGAGGTCCACGAAGGACGCTTCTACGTCGCGTGGGCCGCGTACGCCGCGCTCGAGAAGCGGCTCAAGAAGGCGAAGAAGGAGAACGATCTCGTCATCGTCAGCTACCACGGCGGAGGCGAGTACCTCGACGTTCCGATGCAGTGGACGCGGGAGTTCATCGCTGCCGTCATGAAGGGAGGAGCGGACGTGGTGCTCGGCCATCACCCCCACGTGCCCCACGGAGTGGGTTGGTACCGAGGCAAGCCCGCGTTTTTCAGCCTCGGCAATTTGGTATTCGAGATGCACAGCGATTACCCTTGGACAGGAACGAGCTTCATGGCTCGACTGACCTTCGACACCGACGGCAGCCTCCAGGTGGAAGCGTGCCCGTATTACATTTTCGCCGGCCTCCCGGTGCTTTTCGAGGGAAAGACCAAAGCGTCAAGGGAGCGGGCATTTCGCCAACATTTCGAAGATGGTTTCGAAGAGCGTTCCCAGCGGCACCGAAGTGGGCGAACCCGGCGACCTGAGCTGCATGCCCCTCACCCCTCCGATCAAAAAAGAGCACCGGCCATGAGAAGCGCCCTCGTCGTCCTCACCCTCGTCGCGTTCGGCGCAGCGGGCTGCAAGTCCCGCCCCGCCGACCAGCACTCGGATCCCATCCCGCCGGGCAATGCGAGCGCGTCGAAACCCACCACCCCCCCCACGTTCGTCAACGTTGCTGCGGGAGGTTCGGCGTGCCAGCCCACCTGTGCGAGCATCGAGCGCTGCGATCAAGGACGCTGCGTTTCTCATTGTCCCGACGGAGAGGTGTTCATTCCGGCCACCGGTTCCAAAGGATTCGAGATGGGACACGGCGCGCGATTCGCGTTCGATCAAAAGCATACCGTCGTGCTCTCCAAGCCCTTCTGCATGGACGCGACGGAAGTGACCGTCGAGGCCTATCGAAAGTGCGTCGACTCGGACAAGTGCACCATCCCGCAGCTTCTCGATCAGAACAGCAACTACCGGCCGGAGTTTCACCGGGACCAGCATCCAATCAACATGGTCAACTGGATGCAGGCCAAAAACTACTGCGAGGTCCACGACCAGGCGCTGCCCACGGAAGCCCAATGGGAGTGGGCTGCGAGCCACGGAGACGGGCGGCGCTACCCGTGGGGGAATACACCGGAGCCCACGTGCGAAAATGGCACCGCTGATTTCACGCCGGGCGGCGCGCCCAAGAGCGACCCAGCGGGCGATGTGGGCTGTCACGGAGGCGGATCGAGCAAAGTGAAGAGCCATCCGGCGGGCATCTCCAAATGGCCGAGCGGTGATCTCTACGATCTCGGCGGAAACCTCTGGGAGTGGACCAGCGATTGCTACATCGCGTACCCGGACGCGGCGGTGACCGACCCGAGCCCACAGAACAGCCCCAAACTCGGAGGCGATTGTTACGTTCGTGCGCTCCGCGGTGGCGGATGGAATCGAAGCAAGCAGGCGCTTCTCACCTGGTGGCGCGCCGGGTCGAAACGAACCTATCGCGTCCCCGGCCTCGGCTTCCGTTGCGTGAGAAACCCGAGCTGAGCGCCGCTCCTTGCCGCTACTGGTTCAGTGCGCGGTTGGAGATGATGGCGAGGAGCAGTGACACGGTCAGGCCGAGTATCACGATCCCCGCGGCGATGAGCTGGATCAGGATTGCCTTCGAGAGACTCTCGAAGCCGTCGACGATGCTCGGCTCCGGTGCCGCACGCACGGCTGCAAAAGAAGTCGACACGCGCAACAAGAACAGGCCGAGGGCGACGTTGAGAGCCGCCGACGGCAGCATGTACACCGCGGTCCCTTCCACTTTCCGAACCAAGCTCGAGATCGACAGGATCACCTGGAGCGCGGCGACGATGAACGAAAGGATGGCGAACATCCGGGCGCGCCCGGCGACGGCGACCACGGTGGCCCGTTCCGGTGAGCTCAGGAATTTCGCTTCCAGAGCGGCTTCGATGACATGCCCGTCAGCGGCTGCTTTCTCTTGGGCCCAGCGCGAGCGTTCTTCGCTCGACGCCGCATCCTCGCCCGCGCGTTCTTCCCTCGGCTCGTCGGTGCTGGTCGCCGCCTCCTCGCCCGCCGGCTCGATTTTGGTGGAAGAGTCGTCCTCTTTGGCGGGAGTCTCCGTTTCGGTGGCAGCCTCGTCCTTCGCTTTCGGCTCTTCTTCCCCGGCGCGCTCCTCGTCCATTTCCTGACAACGGACGCGACTTTTTTTCTGGCGTCAAGTCTCCGCGGGCGTAGCCATGTCGGCGCGGCGTCCCGTCATCGCGCTTTTGCTCGTCGCCGTCCTGTGCGTGGGCTTCGTGCTGGCGTTCCTGCGTATCGTCGTTCCGGAGCCCGAATACCACGGCTCACCACGCCCACTCCCAGGCCGTGCGCTCACACATCACCTGATGCTGGTCGTGGTCGACGGCCTCCGTTACGACGTGGGAACCGATCCGCGACGCATGCCGCAGTTTGCCGAGGCGATGCGAACGCACGCCAGCGCGGAGGTATGGGCTGGACGTGCTGTCGATGACGACGAGTGCGATTCTGGCCTTCGGTACCGGTCAGCCCGGCGGCATGGAACAGGTCGTTCGCAACATTCGCCCGCGTCCGCCTGCGTTCGATTCGTGGATTGCCAGCGCAAAGCACAGCGGGATCCGGATCGGCATCGCCGGCGATCCGGGTTGGGCAGAGATGTACGGTGCGTACGCCGACGAGGTGCTGCTCGATCCCCCCGGCGTCGGGATCGACGTTGACTTCAACCCGAAGACGTTCCGCGACACACGAGCTCTGATCGCCTCCGCCCCCGGATTCATCGTGGCGCACTTCGTCACACCCGATCACCAGGGCCATGCCCACGGGATCTTTTCGACGAAGTACCGTGAGCACATCCACGACTACGACGCCCAGCTCTTCGCGCTCTTCCGCGAGCTTCCGCCCGATTGGACCGTCGTCGTCGTGAGCGACCACGGCGCGGTCGACAGTGGCACTCACGGATCCGACACACCGATACAACGCCGCACACCAGCGTTCGCCTATGGCCCGGGAATCGCGACCGGCGTCCACATCGAACAACCCGTCGATCAGCTGGATCTCGCGGCCACTCTCGCTGTCCTTCTGGGCGTCGCACCCCCGTGCACGACCGGGGGCACGTGCTGGTCGAATGGCTCGATCTGCCGCCGGAAACGCGCCGGTCACTGGCCTGCGAGCAAGCGCGTCGAGTGGTGGCGTATGCGGGCGCGGAGCTCGGCGTCCCTCGAGCTGAAATCGACTGCGACCCACGCGCCTCGATCTCCGAAAGTCGAAAGGTGGTGCGCGACGCCGATCGCGCCATCGCGGAGCACAGCGGAATCGCCTCTCCCCGCGCGACGCTGACAGCCCTCGTTGCCAGCGCATTTCTCGCGCTCATCGCGCTCCTCCTGCTCGGGCCGCGATCGCTTCGGAGCGCACCCTGGGCGCTCGGCCTCGCCGCGGCGGCGGTGTTTCTCGTGTACGAAACCGAGCGCTTGCCCGGAGGCTTGCCCAACATCGTTCGCGGTTTGCTGTTCGCTCTCCTTCTGGCTCCAGTCATACCCCTCGTGATCGCTCCCGGGCCGAGCGCTCGCGCGCTCGAGCGGATCCGAGACTTCGCCCCCATCTTGGTCCCCGGCTGCATGATTGCGACCTACAGCGCCAACACGCCGCCTCTGGCGTACGTCGCGGTGGTCGGCGTCACCCTCGTGGTCTGTTTCGTCGGCGCGGTCGATCAGCGATCGCCGCTCTTGTGGCGTGGCGAGCTCCGCCTTCAAAAGCTCCATTTCGCGCTCGTCTTGGCTGCCCTCGCCCTCCTCTTCCGTGCCGGCGCAAAGCAGTCCGACGTTTTCCCCGAGATCTACATGCGGAACGTCATCTTGACGAAAGTCGGCGCTGCGGCCGCGCTCATCCTGTGGTCGATCGGCGAGCGCATTCGAAACCGCGAAGGGCCGCGCTGGGTTCTTGCCGGTCTCGCGCTCACGCTGACATCGCTGCTACTTCGCGATCACACTCCGGCCGTCTTGGGGCGCTCCGCGATCGTTCTTGGCGCCGTTGCGGCGCTCGTCGCCGCCTATCGGCGTCGTCAGTCGCTCGCGTTTGCTCTCGGGCTCGCGAGCTTCTGCTGGGTGTCCCGCAACCACGAAATCGTCGCCGTCGTCCTCACGCTCATGGTTGCCCAAGGTGTGGGCGACGCTCTGACAGCGCACAGCGAAGCCGATCGCGACGCGAGTCCCAGCCGCGCCCTCGTTCTCTTGCTCTCTGCGTTCGGCTTCGGGCTGGCCTTCTTGCAGCGCATCGGCATCCAGAACGAAATCGACTTCGGAGGCCTCGACTATCACGCGGGCGCATTCGACGATCCGCTGGTCTCGGCAACCGTGATCGGCGTCGCTCTCGGGTACAAGTACACCCTCGGCGCCGTGCTGCTCTTCGCTGCGCTCCTCTCGCCCCTCGGCGCGGGGCTCCGCGCTCGCCTACTGCCAGCGCTGGCCGTGACCTTCCTCGCTCGAAGCGCCATCTTGATCCTGCTCCTGTTCATCTGCGGGAGCAGCTACTGGACGGGCCTCCGGGTCATGGGAGACGTTCCTTTCGCGCTACTCGGTGCCGTCGCCGTCCTGGTGACCTGGATCGGTCTCGCCACGCCGATCTTTCGGGACGCAACGGACACCTGACTTCCACCGATCGTTGCTCGCCCCTCGTCGCGGATCTTGCTGCCAGCGCTTCGGCGCCCTGCCACAAGAGGCGTGTCCTGTCCGAGGAAGGCAAGCGCTACTTCCGGAGGAAGAGGCGGTGAACAAGCGGGCGCGCAGGGCAGAATCAGAACGCAAGGCAGCCATCTTTTGCTTCAACGCCGGGCTAGCCGGCGCTCAGAATGTCTTCCAGGCCTTGCGTAATTTCTGAGCAACGCTCGGGGTGGGCGCGGTTTCGATCGCTAGCTGGGCGGCGCTCTTGGCTTCTTCCGATCGGCCGAGCTTCCACAAAGCCTGAGCAGCTACGAAATGGAGCAGGCACTGAACGTGGCCGGCACCTGCGGGCACGGGGTCTGTTTCCGCCAGAGCTTCCTGAGGATCTCCAAACACAAGCAGCTGGTTTGCCAACATGAAGCGCGCCGGCGCGACAGTCGGGTGAGCCTCACCTGCGCGTCGTGCTTCAACGAGGGCGCGACGGTACAGCTCTGTACCTTCGGCTGGTCGCGACAAACTGTTCAGAACGCCCGCGAGGAGCCCATACAGTCCCCAGAGTCGAGTCGAATCGCCGGGATCGGTGAGGTCGATGAGTTGTCGGAGCACGGTTTCGGCGCGCGCAAACTCTTCAAGCTCGATGTGCTTCCACGCTCGACGATAGAGTTCCTCGTAAGGTTGCGCGTTCATCGTCCGGCTACAGCGGCTTTCAGAGAGATGGAACGAAATCAGGATTCACAGGAAGCGCGACGCGCTTCGTGACGACCCTTGGAAGTCCCACCCTTCGGGTATCTCGAAGGGGTGGGGTGGAAGTACGAACTTCAGAATTCTTTTTTTCGAGGGGCTTCAGGAAACTGTATGGGTGACCCTGCAGCGTCCTGACCGATGTTGCGCCCGACCTGCTACCCGCGAACCAGGTCATCGCGTCCGGTCTTCGTCGAACGTACGTCGCCCGTGCCCCATCGCGAACGGTGAAGTCCCGCTTCTTCCGACAACGCTCCATGTACCTCCGCCCGAACACCCGCTCTGCTTCGCCCTGATTGTGGGCGTGGCACAGGACGCGAACGTTCTCCGCCCCGGAGCTCCCACCCCGAGCCTTGGCCTGCTCGTGATCGAGCTCCAGAAACCCGCGCGCCGAGCAGCGCCGACCGCGGGCATCGACGAACGTGCAGCGGAGTCCGTCGCGCAGGGCCACTTTGCGCTTGGTCGCATTGGTGACCCGCGATGGTTTGGCAGACTGCGATTTGCGAGCGTGCTCGGTCTGTCCGAACTTCCGTTTCATCCGCTCGGCAATCAGGAGATCCACCGCAGCTTCGACGATGGTCGCCAGGTCGCCGCTGGGATTCTTGTGACTCATGAGATCCCGCGCGAGCCTGAGTTTTTCTTCCAGCGTTCGAGACGCGGTGAATTTCACGAGCACGCGCTCCGCAGACAGCGGTGAGACGCGGCCGCGATCTGCTGGGCGTGGCGGAGCTTCTCGTTTCGCGGGCGGAGCGGTAGACGGCGACGGATCGGGCTCCGAAGTCTGTTCGACGTTCGACGCCAGCGGGGTCGACGCCACCGGGGTCGACGCCACCGGTCGAGCGGGCAACTTGCGAATGCTGTCCGCCACATCGGGCTTCGGAAACCGCGCCGCGAGCACCCGCTCCGTCTCGCGGACGCTCTTCCCACTCACCGCGTCGAGCAGTTCCTGTGCGTTTTCCTCGGTCAAAACGCTCTTCAGACGCCCGAGCACCGAAAGCGAAACTCGACCCGTCTCGAGCCGGTCGTAGATGCACGGAAATCTGCGAGCCAAGCGTGCCGCTTCGATCCGCCGACACGCTTCATCCTCACTGAATCCGAGCCGCTCGGTGCAATACGCAAAGAGGGACGAGCACGCCTCCCGAAGATGAAGCTTGCGCGCCTCCATCTCGGCAAGGTGCGCGACGAGCTCCGCGGTCAATCCCCGGTGTGCCCGAGTCACCCGATGAAGCTCCGCGAGAAGCGCACCATCGGTGAGCTTCCCCAATGAACGGAAATCAGCACTCTTCATTCCCAATGTCCTACCATGGGATTTTCGTGCCCCACAATCGCCCGAGAACGCGTTTCGGGCGAGCGACCCGGCGCGCAAATCATTTTCTCCCCGGGCGCCCGTCACGCGCCGCCGACGTGCGAGGAACGAACGCTTCTGGCGTCCATCCTCACAAAGAGCTCGCCAGCGTCGAAAATCCTGTCACGAAAATTCGACACTGGTCTCGCGGTTTTTTTTCAGCACTGCGAACAGCCCGCGGCGGCGCTCGGTCAGCTCGGGCGGACGCTGGGTGGGATCGTGCGCGATCCGCGACAGTCGCGGGTGAATTCGGTTGGCGCTGTACGACCGATGCGGAGGCGATCCGCGACAGCCGCGAGTGAATCATCGCCTTCACTGAGGAACGCACTCACGGCGCGCCTCTCCACGTAGTTTTCCCAAATACCCGTTCCGCCTCGCCCTGGTTGTGTGCGTCGGCTCACGTGCTCCGGAAGACGACCGAGATCGCAGAGCGTGCTCCCGGCTTCCGAACCACACGAAAGCCTGAGCCCCTTTTTGAATTCGTGATTTTCTTCCGCCCTTCCGCCTTCCCGTGAGACTTCCTATTCTAGTCTCTCGAACGTTCACCGTCGGCTAGCGAGATGTTCCAGGCCATGGAAAGACGCTGTAGGCAAGATACCACGGTCCAAAACCCAGTCTCGAGAGTGGCTGGCTTGTCCGCGATCACGCGGGTGACGGCGGCTACGACCGTTTCGTGTACCGTCGCCGGAAGGCTGTGCCCAACAGATGGACGACAAGGAACATAGCCACAACTCCGACCAGCTGAGCCGTCTGCGAGCGAAGCTGGAAGAGCACGAAGAAGCCTGCGGCGAGAGTAACGAAGCCGGCCAACAAAATCAGCGATTCACGCAGGGGAGAGACTCGCATCTACTTTCGTCGGCCTAACGAGACGGGCGCTAATCTGAAAACGCAGCGCCTACGTGGCTGAAGGTATCACGCGTTGGATGGCCAGTCTCGAGCGCGTACGTGCGACGCACGTGTTCGCGAGTGGCCGGCCCGTCCGCGATCCCGTGAGAGCTCGGGCGGCAGCCTTTGTCAGCTGCAACGCCGGGTTAGCTCGGGATATCGAAGCGTCGCTGGACCGAACGAAGCCCTACGCCTCGTCCGCTTCGCGATCCTCTTCCAGCTGATCGAGGATCGAGCCCGCGCGATCCGCGGAGATCCCGAACCAGTCCGCGATCTGGTTGATGAGCTCGTTCTCTTCGTCGGCCACTTCGTCGTCGGCGAGAGCGACGGCCGCGGCGAGGGCGAATGCGCCTTCGGCCTCGCTGGGCTCGGTCGCGATCTCCTCGGCGATCTCGTGGAGGCGGGCATCGCGGCCCTGTTCCTGGAGTCGCTTGGCATAGTTCTCGATCATCACGTTGATGGTGCCGCTCCGGATCAAGTTGTCCGAAAGGCCTCGGATTGCGCCGCGAACCACGTCGCGTTCCTGTTCGGCAATCTTGCCGTCGGCGCTCATCATGAGGAACATCGTCTCCGCCAGGGGATCGATCCGCGAGAGCGCCATGGTTTCTTCCGGACTCAAGAGGCCCTCGCGCGTGAGCGTCTCATAGGCGGGAGAGAGCACGATACTGGGCCGGCGACCGCTCACGAGCAACGCGTCGCGGAGCCGCGTGATGGTCGTGGTTTCGATCTTCATCCAGCACACGCTACACGGTCGGCCGACCGCGATCCATCCCCCCCCGCGCAGTCAGGCAGCGGTGCGCGCCGGGATGAACACGAACGTACCGGCGGCGAGCCGCACGCGGTGCCCCCGCCAGGTCACGTGTCGCTTGAGTGGTGCGCGGGCCCACACGACGAGCAGGCAGACCTCCCGAACGGGCGCGAGAAGCGCGGGGATCCAGGCGCGACGCCAGCCGCGCAAGGCGACCCAACCGCCGATGTCGCGGAGCGCGAGCAGGGCGAAGGCCCAGGTGATGGCCACTGGCCCCATGACGAAGAGCGCGATCGGCAGCATCGCGAGGGGGCTCGTGACCGCCTCGAGTAGCTGAGCGGCGGGCCGCAGGCGCGAGCGCAGCATGGCCCAGCGGAGCTGTCGGTCCAGAAAACCCTTCACTTTCATGCCGCGGGTGACGTTGTCGAGCACGGTGGGGGCGATCCGAATCCGGTAGCCGGCGTGCTGGTACATCTTGCCGATGAGCCAATCCTCGGCCAGCACGTTCGCGACGCGCTCGAATCCGCCGATCGACTCGAAGGTGGCGCGCGAGAACATCATGCTCTTGCCAACGACGAGCGCATCGCCGAGCAGCGTAGGAAGCGCGGCGCCCGCGGCGCAGAAGCCATTGAGCTGCACGTTCTCGAGAGCCGAGCCGAGGCCGTTCTCACCAGTGCCCGCGAACAGGTTGGTCACTAGTCCGTTCTTCGGGTCGGACAGCAGCGTGTCCACGAGCTCGGAAACGTAGTGCGACGGAGCCTTCACGTTGCTGTCGCTGATGAGGACGAGATCGTGCTCCGCTTGGGGCAGCATGCCCATCAAGTTGTTGACCTTCGGATTCATGGCGCCGCTGCCCGAGTGCACGACCAGTTTGACCTCGACGTTCGGGTGCCGCTCGCGCAAGCGATTCACGATCTCGATGGCGGGATCGGCGGGATTTTCGACACCGAACACCAGCTCGTAGTGCGCGTAATCCTGGCGGAAGAAGGTTTCCAGGTTCTCTTCGAGGCATGCGTCCGCCCCGCACAGGGGCTTGAGCACCGAGACGCTCGGCAGACCAGGAGCGCGACCCGCGCGCTCGGTGTCTGCGTCGAGCATCGAAATTCGAGCGCTGCGCATGGGATCTTCGACGAGACCCTGAGCTCGTTGTCCTCGGTGGTTTGAATCACCGCCACGATGCCGAGCAGGGTCCACAGGGTGCAGAGTCCGACCAGTACGAATGCTGCGATCGTCATGACTGCTCCTCCAGCTGGGGCATTTCGGGGCGAAAAATCCGCGACCAGAGCGGAAGGCAGATGCAAAAGTAAACCAGCGACGTGGAGAGCATGCGCGCCACGAGATACGGGATCTTCGTGTGGGTCACGGCCAGATCGTAGAGCGCGAGATTCGCCACGAGACCGAGGGTCTCGACTCCCAGAAACTGCGCGCCTTGTCGCACCCACTTCTGGGAGCGATCGCCGAACGCGAACAGCTTGTTGCCGAAGAATTGGACGCTGATGCCCAGCACGAGCGCCGGGATGCTCGCAGCGCGCGGCGACACGTGCGCGACACTCACGAGCAGCGCGAGCATGCCGAGATCCGTCGCGGTGGCGAGGATGCCCACGCCCGCGCTCCGAAGCAGCGTGAGGAGACCTGAGAGGAAGGTTGGATTCACGCCCTCTCACCTAGCGAGGGTCGTGCCAGCTTCAGTTACAAGCAATTTCAAGCAGTTAGCTGGGCACTGCAAAGCACCGTGCCGCGTCAGCCACTACCCAAGTGGTTGAACCACTACGCAGCAACAAGGTAGGACAACGTAAGCGCGAAGGCGTTTACCCGGCCAGGGCGATGAGCGGAGCGATCACCAACGCCACCACGCTCATCAGCTTGATCAGGATGTTGAGCGACGGACCGGCGGTGTCTTTGAAGGGGTCCCCGACGGTGTCGCCGACGACCGCCGCCTTGTGAGCGTCGGAGCCCTTGGGGTGCACGCTTCCGTCCTTCATCTTGAAGCCTTCGCCTTCGAAGCTCTTCTTCGCGTTGTCCCATGCACCGCCCGCGTTGCTCATGAACAGGGCGAGGAGCACGCCGGTCACCGTCGTGCCGGCGAGGAGCCCGCCCAGAGCTTCCGGGCCCAGAACGAAGCCCGTGACCGTGGGAGTGATGATTGCGAGGGCTCCCGGAGCGATCATGCGGCGGATGGCGGCACGGGTGGAGATGTCCACGCAGCGTGCCGTGTCGGGCTTCGCCGTGCCCTCGAGCAGGCCGGGGATCTCGCGGAACTGCCGGCGCACCTCCTCGATCATCTCCATCGCCGCTTCGCCGACCGCGCTCATTGCCAGAGCGCTGAACAGGAACGGCAGCATTCCTCCGACGAAGACGCCGGCCATGACCGTGGGTTTGGTGAGGTCGATGCCCTGGATGTGCGACTGTTGCGCAAACGCGGCGAAGAGCGCGAGAGCGGTCATCGCCGCCGAGCCGATGGCAAACCCCTTGCCGATGGCGGCCGTGGTGTTGCCGACGGCATCCAAGCGATCGGTGCGAGCGCGCACCTCTTCCGCCTGGTGGCTCATCTGTGCGATGCCGCCCGCGTTGTCCGCGATCGGACCGTAGGCGTCGACTGCGAGCTGGATGCCCGTCGTCGAGAGCATTCCCAGAGCCGCGATCGCCACGCCGTAGAGGCCCGCGACGTAGGCGGCGCCGATGACGCCCCCGGCGATGCAAAGGACTGGTAGCGCCGTCGAGCGCATGCCGATGCCGAGCCCCGCGATGATGTTGGTTGCGTAGCCGGTGCGGGACTGCTCGGCCACGCTGTTGACCGGTCCCTTGTCCATCGAACAGTAGTAGCTGGTGATGACACCGACCGCGACGCCGGTTGCGAGGCCGATCACCGTCGCGACGCCCACGTCGGTCCAGCTGACGAGCTTTCCGCCGATCTCGGTTCCGCCCGCTGGCCACAGGGTTCGTGCGAGGAGGAACGTGGCGCCGGCCATGACGCCCGCGGCCCCGAAGGATCCCGCGTCCAGCGCGGCTTGGGGGTTTCCCCCTTCCTTCGTGCGCACGACGAAGGTGCCGAGGATCGAGCACACGATGCCACCGGCTGCGATCACCAGCGGCAGGACGATGGGTCCGAGGTCGCCTTGTCCAACTGCGACCGAACCCATTCCGAGCACCATCGCGCCGACGATCGCGCCCACGTAGGACTCGAACAGGTCTGCACCCATGCCAGCGACATCCCCCACGTTGTCCCCGACATTGTCCGCGATGACCGCAGGGTTTCTCGGATCGTCTTCGGGCAAACCGCTCTCGACCTTGCCGACGAGATCCGCGCCTACGTCCGCGGCCTTCGTGTAGATGCCGCCACCAACCCGCGCAAACAGGGCGATCGACGAAGCGCCCATCGAAAATCCGGTGATCGATCCGATCGTTCTGGCGATGCCATCGGTACCGGGAAAGAGGAACGTGGAAAACACCATGAACAAGAGACTGAGACCCATGAGGGCCAAGCCGACCACGGTCATGCCCATCACCGAACCGCCGGAGAACGCCACGGCAAGGGCGGAGGAAATCCCGGTTCGGGCAGCTGCGGTCGTGCGCACGTTGGCGCTGGTGGCCACGCGCATTCCGAAATATCCGCTCGAGGCCGAGGCGGTCGCGCCGAGCACGAAAGCAAGCGCGATCCACGGGGACTGCCCCGGGCGGCCCCCCATGTTTGCCAAGGCGAGGAGGCCGGCCACGACGACCACGAAGATCGCTAGCACCTTGTACTCGCGGGCGAGAAACGCCATCGCGCCCTCGCGGATGCGAGCGGCGATGTCTTTCATGTCCTCGGTCCCGGCGTCTTGCCGCTTGACCCAGGAGGCCTTGTAGAAAGCGAACACGAGTGCAGACACGCCGGCCGCCGGCGCGCTGTAGAGCAGTGGTTCCACGAGCGGGCCTATAGCCCAGGTTGGCGGCGGATGTCAGCTCTCGTGGCTCGGCGCAGTGATCGAGATCCGCGCAGTGGCGTGGGGCGGGAGCTCTCGAATGAGCGCCTCGGCAGCGTCCTTGGATGGAGCGGGAATGAGCACGATCGCGCCCTCGAAGACGCAGCGATCCACATAGGCAATCGCGTCCGAGAGGCCGAGTGCGAGGTGATGCGCGACGAGCTTCACGATGCGCACGGTTCCCACGCTGATTGGACCGCACAGGTCGGGCTCGATGCTCAGTTGGATCGTTGCGCGAGCTCCCACGAGCAGAGCGGAACGTAGATGAAATGGAGAGTCAACTCCGCGCAGCGGAGGATTGCCCGAAACTGTGGCATCATCGAGGGATGAAGACGCTTCCCGTCGCATTTGCGCTCGGCATCTTCGCAATGGCGTGCGGGTCGTCCGACGACGACTCGTCCGCCGTCGGCGGCGGTGGAAGCACGGGTACCGGGCCCAGACGTACATGAAGGTAGGCATCTATCGGGACCGAGCGAACACCTCCACCCAGACGCTGGCGTACGATGAGGTTCGGATTCTTCAGGGAACGAACGCGTACTCGGCCGTCGCTCCCCAGTGACAGTTGACGAAACGCCGTCCGAGCTGAAATGCTCGGCGGCCGAGGCATGACCCAGAACCTTTCCTTGGTGCCGGAAACGGTTGGGCCGCGCTTCCTGCGACACGACGGGAGCGCCGCGGGTCCGGACGACGACTTTCTGGTCACGCCGGAGCCGAGTATCGGGGAAGTGCTCTCGGCGTCGACCAACCGCACGCTGCGCGGCTTTCACAAGCGGAGTCGCGCAAATCAAATCACGCTGGCGATTCTTGGCGCGATTTTGGGTGGCTTGTTCGCGCTGGGTGTCGTTCACGCCGGTCTACCGGCGGTCTTTGCCGAGCTCGACATCGAAATCGATTCGATGTTGCTCACGCTGATGGGTCTCGTGAGCGGAGGATTGGCAGCAATCATCTTCGGAGTGATCGGGTTCTTTCTCCCACTTCTTTTCCGCAAACCGATGTCGAGCCACGTCGGCCGACAGGGCCTTCAGCGCTACATCAAGCCGAAGCGCGAAGTCATGCTGTTCGCCCAAGCGGACGAGCTCAAGGTTTCCCGCACTCGTAATTTCTACAACGGGTCGTATACCGGGACGACGTACAACTACACCTGGTACAAGTCCGGGCGCCCTGCATTTCGCATTGCGGGCATGTATCGCGACGACAAGCACGATCCCCTCGACCCGGTGCAGTTCGCATTTGCATCCGAGAAAGCGTGGACTGCTTTTCGTTTGCGTCAGGTCCAGGAACAGATGCGACGCGATGGCGTCGTTCGCTTCCGTGCCGGCAACGATTTCATTGGTGTCGGGGAAGGCTTCATCGAGATTGGTTGGAAGGGAGCGGTGGAACGTCTCGAGAAGCCCGCCATCGCATCTCTGTCGCTCGCTCAGGGGACGCTGGTCATCAAGCGCCACGGCGCCAAAGAGGGCCTGTTCCGATCCGAGGGCGTGTTTCGCTTTCCGGTGAGCGCGCTGTCGGATTTTCGAACGTTTCTGGTCGCGCTCGAGGCGTGCACCGGGTTCCATTTCGGTTAGAACCGACGCTCGCTGATTCTCTGGGTAGTCAGGGTGGATGACGCTCGCTAGTCTCGAATGGGCTCGACCGCTCGTGATTGGCTGATGTCGGAAACAACGGACGAAACAGACTTCGGGGCGGTTCGATTGGAGCAACAGCGGCGCGGTGAGGTCGAAACCCGCCGCAACGTCTGGCTCACGGCGGCGGTGATGACCGCGCTGCTCGTCCCCATCGGATCGCTCTTCGGAATAGCAGCGCTGCTGGTGGCCAAGGGAACCCGCGCGGCGATCGACACGAAGGATTGGGCTTCGGCCGGGAAGAAGCTCGATCTCTGCCGGGTATTGGTTTTGGTCGGAACGATCCTCAGCGTCGTCCTCATTCTGTATCAAGCGGGTTCGGGGTTTGCGCTCGTCTTTTCCAGGCCCACGCTCGGGGGCACTCGGTGATCCGGCCGCGCATTGCATCCGTGGTCGGCGTGGTGTGGCTGTATCTCGGTCCGGCGTGGGTGCTGATCGGAGCGCTCGGACTCTACGGTTACTATTCGATGATGACCGCCCTCGAGGCGATGGGTTCCCGCGAGGTCGAGATCCCGACGCTGTACGTCTGGTTTCCCCTGTTCACCCTGCTTCTCGGTGGATCCGGAATCGTCGGCGCCCGCGCGCTCCTCGCGTGCAAGGAATCGGGGCGGAAACTGCTTCGCGGCGTGAGCTTCGGAACGGTGGCGCTCCTTGCCGCATTCACCTGGAGCTTCGTCCAAACCGCTACCGACACGGGCGACCGCTACTACAGCTCGTCCGTGGGGTGGGACCAGATGAGCTTGGCCATCAAGGGGATCGTGGTCGGTGTGCTGACGGCCGTTCCGTTCATCATCATGGGCCGAAAGCTCGGCAGCCCCCACATCAAGGCTCAGATGCAGTGACGAGCGCCCGAAACACGGGCTCTACATTCGCGAGGCGGGGACCGACAAGAGCGGGCAGCACGTCGTCCACGTACTCTGGACGCCGCATTCCGACGAGAACGACGCTCACCCCCGGAGTGCTCCAGAGAACCCAGAGCGCTTTTTGAGAGAGATTCGCGCTCCGTCGCTCGGCGTCCAGAAAGGGATCGATGGCGCGATGGATGCGATCGGCGGCCACGCGACTTCGCTCGGCAGCGCGGCGTCGGAGCGCGAGGAGAGTCTTTTCGATCTCTTCGCCGTAGCGATTGCGAAAGGAACGCCAAGCCTCCGCTGCCGACCCGTGCATCGCACGATCGAGCGCCCTCATGACTTGCAAGACGCGAGGCACCACGACCTGCGTTTCGATCTCCGTCCACTGAGCGAACGTCTCCGCCGAGCTCGGCAGACGGCCGAGTTGCTCGGCCCAGTTGAAGAGCTCCGTGGCCGGCGGAGCTCCGGATCCCATGCGAATGCCCGGCGCCAGCGTGGTGCGAAACTCCGTTTCGAGGGCACGGAGCTTCGTCAGCTGTTCCTCGACCGCAGGGACGCCTTCGATTTTTGGTGGGTCGGCCAGGCGCGTCAGACCTTCCCCCACGATGGCGTTCAGAGGTCGGTTCACCAAAACCGATACGTCGCTCTTTTGCGCGAGACAGAGCACGGTTTCGGTCGCGTCCGAGCTGTTCTTCTCGAGCACCGCGCCGGACTCGAGGAGATTGGCAGGCAACTGCAGCACGCGGAAGTGATGCCCGTCGCCCCCGGCCTTCTGGGCGGCGGCCAGCATGCGACCGAGATCGGTGGCTTCGGGCTCGTTGGCTGGTTCGACGCTGCTGTTGCTGGAGACGCCGTAGTAGCGAATGCGTCCGCGCTCCACTTCCTTTTCGAAGTGAGCGAACGCGGTTTCGAGTCGGCGATAGAACTCGTCACGAAGCTCGGTGAGTGGTCCCTGTCCGCGCCGGACGGCGTCAGTGAAGAAGTATTCGGGGTTGTGCACCAAGCACACATCCAGCGTGTCGAGGGCGAGTCGCTCCAGGGAGCGGCCGAGCTGGTCCTCGAGCCACTCGGGGTGCATGCAGTGCCACACGCCTGGACCGACCTTGACCATTTCGGGAAACGGCGTGCCGTTCTTCTCGCGCTCGGTGGCAAGTTCGAGATTCTTGCCTTGGGCGTAGCCGATCTTGGAAACGACGATGACCTCGTCGCGAGCGAGCTTTTGAGCGCGGACCAGCGAGCCAATCACCTCACCGATCAATCGCTCGCTAGCGCCATCGGTGTAGTTCGTCGACGTGTCGATCAGGTTCAGCCCGGAGGTCAGGGCCTTTTCCAGGGCAGCTCGGTGGTCCGGATCTTCGTCGTCCACCCGATACCCACCGAAGCCCAAACGGCTGGCGAAAAGGCCGGTTTTCTCGAGCTCCACGAAAGCGTCTTTGGCGAATCGATTGCGATAGCGAGCCGTGCCTTCACTGGTCGCCGAGCCCGTGACCCGCTCGACTCCAATGCGGGTCGAGCGGAAGCCTAGAGCGTCCTCTTGCATGTCGCTCACGGCTTTCGCCACCTCCTCGGGCCGGGTGACCGGCGCCAGGCAGGCGTAGTTGCGGCAGACGTAGAGAGCCGCCTTGCCATCGACCAGTGTCTTTCCCTGGGTGAGCGGTCGACGCTCTTCCGTAGCGGTAACGGAAGGATCGAGCAGGGCGACGACGCGATTGGGCAAGTAGTGCTTGCCAAGAGCCCGTGCGAGGGGTTCGCGGTCTTCTGCCGAGCCAACCAGGGAGAGCTCCACGGGCGGAGCGAGCAGAAAGTCGGTGACCAGCAGGCTCGTGGCAAAGGCTCGTGGGGAGCGTTCGACGACGCTGCCGTAGGCGCGGATTGCGCTCACGGCACGCTCGCGAAAGAGCGGACAATCGAGATGAACGGAGAGTCGCGCCAAGACCCGCGCAGCGACCGCGTTCGGGCTCGGAACTGCGCCGTCATGGCCCTCCCGCGTTCGCGCAATGAGGGACTCGTGAGAGTGCGCCGTGAAGAAGAACGCCCCCGCTTCTTCGTCCCCGAAGTCGGCGAGCATGCGCTGGGCGAGCCGAGTGGCGTCTTCGAGATGCTCCGAGGCCCCGCCGGCTTCGTAGAGATCGACCAGCCCGTCGGCCAGATACGCGTAGTCCTCTAGATATCCGTCGAGATGGGCCTTGCCCGCCCGGGCCGTCCGAAACAAGCCCGCATCCGGACGCGTCATTTCGGAAAGAATGCTGCGAGCGGCTCGCTCGGCGCTGTCGAGAAATCGCCGGTCGCCGAGCACGCGATGGCCCTCTGCCATGGCGCCGATCATCAAGCCGTTCCACGCGGTGAGGATCTTGTCGTCGAGAAGCGGGGGAACTCGTTTGGCACGCGCTTCGTACACGAGCTCCTTCGAACGCTCGAGCTCGGCTTGCAAGGAGTCTGGCTCGATTCCGAGCTCCTTCGCGGTCTCCGCCAGGGGGCGTGGCGTGTTGGCGATCGACTTTCCTTCCCAGTTTCCGTCGTGACGGATGTCGAAATGGAGGCAGAAGTGCGCGGCGGCTTCGCTTCCCAAGATTTCGACGATCTCGTCGGGTTGCCAGACGAAGAATTTCCCTTCTTCACCTTCGCTGTCGGCGTCGGTAGCAGAAAAGTAACCGCCGCCTTCGCTTTGCATCTCGCGGATCACGTAGTCGAGGGTTTCGGTCGCGACTCGCCGGTACTCGGGGTCCTTCGTGACTTGAAACGCCTCGAGATAGGCGCGCGCCAGCTGGGCGTTGTCGTACAGCATCTTCTCGAAATGGGGACGAGCCAGCGTTCGTCCGTCGAGTACCGCGCGAAGCCTCCGCCGATGTGATCGTACATCCCCCCGTTCTTCATCCCGTCGAGAGTCGTTCGCACCATTTCGAGCACGGCCGCATCGCGAACCCGGGCGTAGTGCCGGAGGAGCAGGCAGACAGCGGACGACGGCGGAAATTTCGGAGCGATCCCGAACCCACCGAAGCGCGGATCGAACTGGTCCGAGAGCTGGCTCACCGCGCGCTCCAGATGATCGGCGCCGACCGATGCGGGTCGCCCGAGCGTGCTCTGGTCCTTCACGTGCTCTACGAGCTCACGGGCCTGGGCCTCTACGCTGTCCCTCTCGCCTTTCCACGCCTCGGCGATGCGCGCGAGCAGCGTGGGAAATCCCGGACGTCCGTGGGCGTCGCTCGGGGGAAAGTAGGTGCCCGCAAAGAACGGCTCTTGATCGGGCGTCAGAAACACCGTCATCGGCCAGCCGCCACCGCCGCTCATGGCAACGGTGGCTGCCATGTAGATCTCATCCAGATCCGGCCGCTCTTCGCGATCGACTTTGATGCACACGAAGCTGTCGTTCATGAGCTTCGCGATGGTCGGATTCTCGAAGCTCTCGCGCTCCATCACGTGGCACCAATGGCACGCTGCGTATCCAATGCTGAGGAGGATGGGTCGGTCGTCGGTTTTCGCCCGCTCCAGGGCCTCGGGGCCCCACGGATACCAGTCGACGGGGTTTTCTGAATGCTGGAGCAGATACGGACTGGTCTCTTGGGCGAGCCGGTTCGGCATCCGCATGAGCTAACGAGGTGGGGGGCGAGACGCAACCCACGCGCGATTTTCCGAGGCAGGCAAGATTCAGCGCGACAGGATGAGGATGTGCTCTTTGCGCGGCGCGCTGCGAAAAACCGCCTGGGAAGGCCCATGAAAGTGGGGTCGCGCCTGCGACGCTCGTGCCGCGAGAGTGAGCTTGTGGCGACTTGCTAGCTCACCCACGAGCGCATCCGCGCGCACCGCACGACCTCCCACCGCGCTATCGGCGATGACCAATGCGGCGACCCCGCTGCGCGCGAGCACGCGTTCGAGCTCCTCGATGCACGCCCCGAGCTCCCGCGACCAGCTCGCCAAGGATTCATGGTGATCCCGACCCTTCGATCGCCGGCGGGACCCAATCTCTTCGCGCTCGAATCGCCGTGAGTCGAGCCCGAGCCAGCGAAGGCGCGCCTCGTGCTGGAGGTAATAGTCGTACACGCCTGGGTACGGCGGTGAGCTGACGACGAGGGCGACGCGGTGCCGGGCGATGCCCGTATGTCGCGCATCGCCGACCGAGAGCTCGACGGGAGGAGGCTCGGGGCCGAGGAGCGCGCGGTAGGCGGTGATTCGCCGGACGAGGTCATCGGTCTTCTTGAGGAAGAATCGAATCGTGAAACCTCCTGCAAGGCGACGAGGAGTTTCCCCTTCGCTCGTGTCCCCGAGGCGGCGGCTGACCTTGCCGAGAACAGCCGACAGCACGATCCACAGTGCACGGCGGATGTCACCGGGAGGAAGAGTCGAGAGCCCCGAGCTCAGACCATCGAGCTCGAGCAGAACGTGAACGTCGAACAGGTCGCGGTCGACGGCTCCATATCGGCGTGTTGGCCCCGCCTTGGCAAGGCGTCGGTCATCGGCGTGCTCCGCAACTCGGGAGGCAGCCGCTGTCAGCGCCGAGAGCTCATTTTCGTCGAAGGCTCGGGTCTTCAGCCACGAAAGTTCGATCGCCAACGGGTTGGCATCGACGCCAAGCCCGCGACGACCCAGCCTCCGAGCCTCGACCAGCACGCTGCCGCTGCCGCAAAACGGATCGAGGACCACCGCGCCGGGTTGGGACAAGCCCTCGATCAAACGCGCAGCAGTCTCCGGGTGCAGGCGCGCGGGATAGCTGTGAAAGCCGTGCACATGCGCCATCGTTCGGGCTTCGTCAGCACTCACGTCCAGTGCCTTGTGCGCAACGCTCGCGAGATCCTTGGCACCCCACGTCTCGACGGGTCCACCCACGTGGGTCAGGGCGCGACGTTTTTTCGCGATGGCCATCGAGTCAGTCAGTCGAGACGGTGAAGAGTGTTCCACGGAAACGGGCGCCAGAAGGGTGTGGCGATGTCGTGGGTGGCGTCGAGGACGAACCAAGGCTTGCCTTCGTGGGCGAGCACCTGAGGGCTTTGTGCGGGAATGAAGCTCTGGCCGAGGAGCACCATCCGCGACGTACCGCTCTTCACCAGATCCAGCACGATGACGGAGTGTCCCGGATTTCCGGGGGTGACGAAGAAGTCTCCCGGGCGGATGTCTTCGGGGCGGACGCGCTTTGCCTGCTTGTCGAGGCTGACCGTGTTGGCCCATGCGAACACGCCGTCGAGGTACTTGCGAAAGCTCGCGTGATCGGTTGCTTTGGGCGAGCCGCTCGACTTCCAGCTGAAGCTCTGGCCCTGGGGCACGATGCGTTCGCCGTTCGCCCAGCGGGAAAACGGCAACATTTCACCGGATGCAGCGCGGTAACTCATGTCCCGGGAGCCGTGGGACCACTTCCACTCCGCGTGGAATCGCATCACGAGATCTGCGCATTGCTGCAGGTCCCCCTTGCCCACGTCGATTGCGATGACAGCGGCGATCCGCGGATCGGATGCCTCGTACAGGGTCGAGCCGTCGTAGCGCCGAACCGGTGTCTCGGGATCGGTGAGGGGAAGCTCCCGCAGCCATCCGCCGAGCGAGCCTTCGTCGACCTTGATTCGCGCGAATCCCTCCGGCGTCGGAAATCGAGCGTGGAGGGTTTGTATCGCCTTTGGGTAGCTCACGCTGTCGTCGGAGAGCCACGGGTATGCTTTCTGGTCCAGGGCAGGAACTGCTTCGCGCCGCTTCGCGGGGACGGGCGACGCAGGAGACATCGGCTCCCGTGGCCTCTCCTGACCGGGAGTGGGATCGGAGCGGCAACCGAGGACGAAGGCGGCGGTCAGCCCAAGCCACGCAAGTCGGTGGCTTCCTTGACCCGCAAGGCAGCCAGAACGAAGGCCGCCGACCGCATGTTGCACTTGTAGGTGTCCATCGTTTTTTGGATCGCGGCCCATGCTTCCACCATGTGTTTTTCGAGCTCGCGGTTCACTTGGTCTTCCGGCCAGCGAAATTGCTGCGTGTTCTGAGTCCACTCGAAGTAGCTGACCGTGACGCCTCCGGCATTCGCCCAGATGTCGGGAATCGCGACGACGCCGCGCTGGTGAAGGAGATCATCCGCATCCGCCGTGACGGGGCCATTGGCCGCTTCGAGGATCCACTTGGCACGAATGTCCGGAGCGTTTTCCTTCGTGATCACGTGGCCGAGAGCTGCGGGAACCAGGACGTCGCACTCGGCGAGCAACAGGTCCTCGTTGGAAATGGGCTGGGCGCCCGCAAAACCGACGACGCTTCCGGTTCGCTCTTGGTGGGCACACACGGCGGGAATGTCGAGGCCGTCTCCATTGAAAATGCCGCCCTTCACGTCACTCACGGCCAAAATACGACCTTTTGCCTCGTGGACCAAGCGGGAGAACCAGCTGCCCACGTTGCCGAAGCCTTGCACCACGAAACGAGTGCCTTCGATCTTCTTCTGGCTCGCTTGGAGGACTTCTCGAATGGCGAATAGGCATCCGCGTCCGGTGGCTGCCGCGCGGCCAAAGGAGCCATGAAGCTCCACCGGTTTACCCGTGACGACACCGGGCGAGTAGCCGTAGCGCTTGCTGTATTGGTCGAAGATCCAGGCCATCACGTTGGCATTCGTGTTCATGTCCGGAGCGGGAATGTCCGCGTCGGGTCCGATCAGCGCACCAATTTGATCCACGAAGCGTCGCGTCAATCGTTCGAGCTCACGCCGGCTGAGCTTCGAAGGATCGACCTGGATGCCGCCCTTTGCTCCGCCGAAGGGAACGTTCACGACGGCTGTCTTCCACGTCATCAAGCTCGCGAGGGACCGCACCTCATCCAGGTCGACATCCGGGTGATAGCGAAGACCGCCCTTGTAGGGTCCTCGCGAGTCGTCGTGTTGGATGCGATACCCGATGTAGTTGCCGATCTGTCCATCATCGAGCTCGATGGCGATCTCGACTCGAAGCTCGCGGCTCGGCGTGATGAGCAACGTTTTGTAGCGGCTATCGAGCTTCAAAAGGTCGAACGCTCGGAGCAAAAAGCAATTCGTGGTTTCGGTGGCGTTGCTGCTCATGCGCGGGCCCTCCGTGGGAGCCCGAGCCTATCGCAGTTGAGACGCGTCGGATGCGCTGAACCGGTGCACAGCGGGGCGAAAAAGGTCAACGATAGGGTCCGGAATCATCGACGAGCTCCGCAGCGAGACTGAGGGCAACGTCGAGCAACTCCCTGAGCGCTTCCTCGTCCGCGACCAACCCAGTACTCAAACGTCGGCGGATGGCCATCGCCCCCGCGCTCGTAGAAGGGATGACCACGGGTCGAATCCCGCAAACGAGAGGCGGGAGAAACGCGTGGCAGACCACGAGCTGGTCGCTCTCGAGGTCTCGGGTGATCGTCAGCGGGAGCGCGTGAGATCGCAGGACCTCGGCGGTGAGATCACTCGCGATCCCCAGCTCGAGGCAACGCTCGGCCAAGCCATCGTCGAGCGCCCCCATTCAGCTCTCACGGCCCGACGCGTCAGTTGATCGTCTTGACCACCGACATCACTTCCTCGTCCGTGAGGATGTGGTCGCTCTCTTTGGCTCGGCCGAGGATCGCCTTCACCAAAACCTCGCTCGGCTCGATGTTTCGAGCACGAAGCCAGTACTTCACGTTCGATGCGCCGGACATGTAGCCGATGCAGATCTCCTGGTGGCGCCCGAACATGCCCGCGGGGACGCCGCTGTAGATGCGATCGGCGAGCCACGCGTCGCCCTTGCTCTGGGCCTTGATGATGGCGGCGGCGTGGACGCCGGTCGCGGTGCGGAACGCGTCGCGTCCGACGAGCGGGTAGTTGATGGGAACCGTCCAGCCCACCGCTCGTGCGGCGGTTTGGCAGTACTCGAGCAGGTGGGTGAGATCCTGATTCGAGCAGGCCGAGGAGCTTCAGGTTGAGGAGGATGAGCTCCATCTGGCGCGTTGCCCACGCGCTCGCCGATGCCGAGCGCCGTCGCGTGCACGCGGCCGCGCCCCACTCGAGCGCCCAGATCGCGTTCTCGAGGGCGAGCCCGCGGTCGTTGTGGCCGTGCCAGTCGATGCCCACGTTCGCGCCCATGCCGGTGATGATCGCCTGGGTGAACTGGATGAGGTTGCGCACGCCGTCGGGCGTCGAGTGACCGACCGTGTCGCACAGGCAGAGGCGCGACGCGCCGTGGTCGACGGCGAGCTTGAAGAGCTCGGAGAGCACTTCGGGTCGCGAGCGCGTCGTGTCCTCGGTCACGTAGCAGACCGGCAGTCCCGCCTTGACGCCGACGTCGATAGCCTCGGCGCTGAACTTCTTGATGCAGCTCGAGGTCCCACTCTTCGGCAAGCGCGCGGATCGGGCTCGAGCCGACGAAGCTGTAAATCTCGACGGGGATGCCCGCGCGCTGGGAGAGCTCGACCATCGGCGTGATGTCGCTGGCGACGGTGCGCCCGGCGCACGCGACTTTGATCGAAGCTTGCTCTGCGACGATCTCCTGGCACATGCGCAGGCAGTCGTCGAACGCGCGCTTGGAGCTTCCGGGCAGTCCGATGTCGGCTTCGTCGATGCCGATGGAGTCCATCAGGTGAACGAGCTTGAGCTTGTCGTCGATGCTCGGGTCGCGAACCGAAGGGTTCTGCAGGCCGTCGCGCAGCGTTTCGTCGAAGAACTCCACGCCGCGTGGGAATCACGCGACCTTTGCGGGCGACCTCGTTCCAGTCGTAGACGAGGTCGTCGGTCTTCTGGTTGGGAGCGAGGGCCATCTTACGAATATATGGCACACGATCGGAGCAAACGGCAGGCCGTGAATGCCGCGCTGCGTTGCGCGGGTATAATCCGGCTCGATGGCGACAGAGGCGATGCGAAAGCAGATTCGCGAGCGACTCGCCGCGGAAATCGGGCGCTTGGACAAGGACGCTCCGCGACGCGTGGCCCTCGTGTATCCCTCGCCCTACGCCGTCGGAATGAGCTCCCTCGGCTACCAGCGGATCTACCGTGCGATCCAGGCGACCGCGGGGCTGTGCTGCGAGCGAGTTTTCCTCGACGACGAAGGCGAAAAGCCCGGCGCCATCGTGGAGCGGCCGGTGAGCTACGAGTCCTTGCGGGAGCTCGAGGAATTTCCGGTCCTGGCCGTGAGCGTCGCCTACGAGCTCCAGCTCGCGGGTCTGGTCCGGATGCTGGACGCCGCTGGCATCCCGCCGGAGCGAGCTCTTCGGGACGAGCGAGCGCCGCTTCGATGCTCGCGGGGGGCCCGCTGACTTTCTCCAATCCGCTGCCCCTCGCCGTCTATCGCCGACGCGATCGTGATGGGGGAGGCCGACGAGCTCGGGACCTGGGCGCTCCAGGTGATCTTCGATGCGCCGGACAAGGCACGCGCGCTCGAGGCGCTCGCCGCGCATCCCCATGTGTTCGTCCCGGCGCTTCATGGCTCTCAGTTGCCCAAAGTGGCGCAGTGCGACGACGCCCTGTTGCCTGCGTTTGCCGCGATCCGAACGCCGAACACCGAGCTTCGGGACATGTTCCTGATCGAAACCGAGCGCGGTTGCTCGCGGGGATGCACGTATTGCGTCATGCGTCGGACGACGAACGGCGGAATGCGCGATCGTCCCGAAAGAGGTCGTGCTCGACGCGGTCCCCGCTGACGCGCGCCGAGTGGGGCTCGTTGGCGCAGCGGTCAGTGATCACCCGAAAATCGTGGATATCGTTCGGGCTCTGGGCGAGCGCGGGATGGAGGTCGGCCTGTCGAGTCTTCGGCCCGATCGCCTCAAGCAGGAGTTCGTCGCCGCGCTCCGGACGGCGGGTCATCGCACGCTGACGACGGCCCTCGATGGAGCGAGCCAGCGTGTGCGCGACATCATCGAGCGGCGGGGACGAGAGGAGCACTACGTCGCTGCCGTCGAACGCGCGAAGAAGGTCGGGATGGATCGCGTGAAGCTCTACCTGATGGTGGGCGTTCCGGGAGAGACCGACGCCGACATCGACGAATGCGCGCGCTTCGTCGGCGAGCTCTCCAAGATCCTGCCGATGGCCCTCGGTATCTCGCCGTTCTGCGCGAAGCGCAACACGCCGCTCGACAAGCATGCCCTACGCCGGCGTTCGCACGGTGGAAGACCGGCTTCGCCGTCTGCGGAGCGGTCTCCGGGGTCGAGCGGACGTGCGTGCGACGAGCGCCAAGTGGGCGTGGGTCGAATACGTGCTGGCGCAGGGCGGAGAAGCAGAGGGCGCCGCGGTCGCCCAGGCGGTCAGGAGCGGCGGCACGTTCGCGGATTTCCGGCGCGCGTTCGCCGATCTCGGTCACCGGCCGGATGGGCGCGGTTACGCCGATGCCGTTGCGCCGCTGTCACCGGAGCGTGCTCGGATGAAGCGGCTCGTCGTTCTGGACGCTGGTTGAAAAGCGGATCTTCGCCCGCGCGCTGCTGCACCAAACGGTGTCGTCCCCCCAGCTCGATCAGGTGAACTGGTTCGTAACTCGAGGCAACACAGTGCTGATGCTGGCGAGAAGGCATCCATTGTCCGAGGACGAAGTGAGGATCGAGTGAAGGTGAAAGCAGGGATCTTGTTCGCGTGCGCTGCACTGGTGGGCTGCGGTGGGAGCGGTAGCTCTGGCGCTACCGGAGGCGCTGCGGGTACGCCTGGCGCCGGCGGATTGGTGGGTAGCGGTGGCGTGAGTGGTCCTGGCGGCACGGGGGGCGCCAGCGCAGCCGGCGGCGCGGGGGGCTCGAGCAGCGGCGGTGGGGCCGGCACGGGCTCCGTGAGCGGCGCAGGGGGTGGCGCTGGCAGCGGTGGCGGTGCCTGCGTGAAGCTCGGATACGATTGTGCCTCTCAGCCCTGTTGCGCTGGCGAAGGAACGTGCGACCCGACCGGCACGAAGTGCAGCAACGGCCTGGGTGGCTACTGCGATCCGAGCAAGGTGAATCCGGATGCCTACTGTGCGTTCGGGTACGTCTGCGACACGGCCGCATCGAAGTGCGTCAAGTTGACTTGCATCAGCGCCCAGCAGCAGGGGGTGTGCACGCTCCTGTCCGACCTGAAATGCTGCGACCCCGTGACCGTCTGCAAGAAGGACGCGGACGCCGGCACCGAGGGCTGCTGCGCCGAGGACGGGACGATTGTTCCCCAGGCCGAGGCGTGGAAGTGCTGCAGCGCCGGCAGCACCGACATGGGTGACGGCACCGTCCAATGCGCACCGTACAAGCCGCTGCCGTAGGCGGCGGATCAATCCAAAGAGTGCGCGGATCTCTTCGCCGGTGAATACTGAGGTCATCGCCTCGCTTCCGATCCACCACCGGTTCTGGCAATCAACCGTCATCGGCTTCGCGCTCTCTTGTTCGCTCGCGTGCAGTACGAAGAGCGATGCGGAGCCCACACCCGCATGCGATATCTGCAAGCGGACGAAATTCACCTGTCCCGCGCAGCCCGAGTCCTACGAGTTCCGAATCGAGAAGCTCGACGAGACCGGCTGCTACGGTCGTTTCTACTCCCTCGGCAAGCCCCACTCGCAAGACGCCTACCATTTGGCTTGCGACTCGCAGCACATCTGCAAGGCGGGCGATTGCGACGCAGGGTCGTTCGACGACTACTCGGTCGAGATCGGCAGCCAGAGCTGCTACGCGAACCCCTGACAAAACGAAAAGACCGACTCAGTCTCCCGAGTCGGTCTCTTCACGCCCGAAGGCGGCTCTGTCAGCTCCAGGCGCGACGAACGCTGCCGTTGCCGCTCACCCCGAGCTCGGGCGGCGTGAGGTTCGTCTCACGGTCGCCGAGGATGGTGGCCTTCTTCTCGATCCAGCGCGTGCGGTCGTAGCTGTCCAGGTTCTTGTTGAGCACTACCTGGAAGCAGGCGGCGTTGCCCTGGCGCGCGATGATCGAGGACCACGCGAGGAAGAAATGCCAGATGCGGAACCAGCGCTCGCCGTAGGCCGCGACGACCTTCTCTCGATTCGAGATCCAGTTGTCGTGCCACATGCGGATGGTCCAGGCGTAGTGGGTGCTGACGTTCTCGACGCTATGGCTTTCCCAGCCCGCCTTCTCCATCGATTTGAGCATGGCCGAGGGGCACAGGCTCGCGTCGGCTCCGGGGAAGATGTACTTGCCCATGAACATGATCCAGATGAAGTCCTCGGCGCGGAAACCGCGACGGAGACCGGTCCACTGGAGGAGGAAGAGGCCCTCGTCGGTGAGGAGGTCACGCACCTGCTCGTAGAACGAGAGGAGGTTCTTCACGCCAACGTGCTCGACCATCTCCAAGCTGACGATCTTGTCGAACTTCTGCTTCGGGATGTCGCGGTAGTCCTTGCACAGGACGCGGGCGCGGTCTTGGAGCTCCCATTCCTTGATCCGGCCATTGCCGAACTCGGTCTGGTTCTCCGAAATGGTGACGCCCGTGGCGTCGACGCCGTAGTGCTTGGCAGCGTGGCGGGTGAGAGTTCCCCAGCCGCAGCCGATGTCCAGCAAGCGCTCGCCCGGTTCGAGCTGGAGCTTCTTGCAGACGAGGTTCATCTTGTTGTCCTGGGCTTGCTCCAGGCTCTCGTTCGGGTTCTGGAAGAATGCGCAGGTGTAGACCATGCGCTCTCCGAGGAACCAGCCGAAGAAGTCGTTGCCGCGGTCGTAGTGCTCGCGGACGATGCGCTCGTCCTGCTTCTTGGTGTGAATCGTGGCTTCGGGAACGAAGTTCGTGAGCGCCCAGCGGAAATGTCGCGTGGTGAGCGAGTTCTTCACGAAGAGGTGTCGATCCTCCAGGAACGCGTAGATGTCGCCGGGGATGTCGATGTCACCGTCGAAGTAAGCTTCGTACAGGTGAGCCATGGGAATGCGCTTGCCCGCGTACTTCCTCTCGAGCTTCTTGTCATTGAATACGATGTGGTCTGTGATGCTTCCCATGCGGTCCCTCGTTTCGAATCGGCCGGGACTCTAGTCAGAAATCGCCGAGGCGCACCCGCTTTCGAGAAATCCGGCTCTTTCGCGCGAGATCGAGGCGCGAAGCGGATTTCGCTGTCACGTGAAGCGAGACGTGATCAGTGAGACAGCGCGGGTCGCGACGTGTGGAGCAGCTGCCTCACGACGGCATCGCGTCTCGAAGCAAACGCCCTTTGGGTATCAAGAGCTCGTCTTGGTCCACGGCGTCTTCCAACCCGAATCGTTTGCGAACTTCGAGATCCATGATGTGGGACGGACGCACGTTTCCGAGGGCCGCGAAGAGGTTCCCGCGCACGTGGGGATTTTCGTCGGACAGCCGATTCAAGAGCTCCTTCACGCGTTTTCTTTGAAGGTTGTCTTGAGAGCCGCACAGATCGCACGGAATGATCGGGAATTCCTTTTCGAGCGCGAATTCGGCGATGTCGCACTCCGACGAGTAGACGAGTGGACGGATCACGATGTTCCGGCCGTCGTCCGAGCGAAGACGCGGCGGCATCGCCTTCATCTGGCCCGAGTAGAACAGGTTCAGGAGCAACGTTTCGATCACGTCGTCCCGATGATGACCCAGGGCAATCTTCGTCGCGCCGAGATCTTGGGCGGCGTCGTACAAGATGGCTCGCCGAAAGCGCGAGCAGAGCGAGCAGTAGGTACGACCCTCCGGGATCTTCTCTTTCACGATCGAGTAGGTGTCTCGCTCGATGATCGCGTACTCGTACCCTTCCTTTTGGAAGTACTCGGGCAACACGTGCTTGGGAAAACCTGGATGACCTTGGTCGAGATTCACCGCGACGATCGAAAAATCGAAGGGAGCCTTCTTCGCCGTCTCGCGGAGCAGGTAGAGCAAAGCGTGGGAGTCTTTGCCACCGCTCACGGCGACCATCACGCGGTCGCCGGGCTCGATCAGGCGGAAGTCGGAGCTGGCCCGAGCAATCTCGGACAGGAGGTGTTTTTCCAGTGCGCTCGCCATGGCGGCGCGTAAGGTAGCATGCGTGCGGCATCGATGAGTGAGACGGGTCCGGTCGACGCCGCCCTCGCGTACCACGAGCGGACGAAGCATTTTCCCGGCCGGTTCGCGCGGTCCCTCGGGTACCTCGACTGGTCGACCCAGCCCAATCCGTTCCGGCGCTTCGAGGGAGCGGAGCTCCTTCCCCTCGACGAAGTCCCGCCTGAAGAAGCGGCCTTCGCTCGACGAGGTTCTGTCCGGAAGCATCGAGCCTCGGCCGTTCGATCACCGATTCGTGAGTCAGCTGTTTTACGACAGCCTCGCTCTCAGCGCGTGGAAGGAGCACGGGGAGGCTCGCTGGTCGTTGCGTGTCAACCCGTCGAGCGGAAACCTCCACCCGACCGAGGCGTATCTCATCGCGGACGGTCTACGCGATGGGCCGGCGCTATTTCACTACGCACCTCATCCGCATGCGCTCGAGCTCAGGCGAGCTCTTTCGAGCGAAGAATACCGGCGTGGTCTGCCGGACGGCTGTTTTCTGATGGGCCTCACGAGCATCCACTGGCGCGAGTCGTGGAAGTATGGCGAGCGCGCATTTCGGTACTGTCATCACGACGTGGGCCACGCGATTGGGGCCATTGCGATTGCGGCGAGCTGTCAGGGCTACGAAGCACGACTGGTGGAAGCTGCGACGGACGACGAGATCGGGAGCCTGCTGGGAGTCTTCGATCAAGACGGGCCCGAGGCCGAGCATCCCGACTGCTTGATTGCCGTCTTTCCCAGGGGCCAGGGGCTCGATCCCGCTTGGCGTCCGGATGAAATGGTCGTGCGCGATGCTCGGGCGGCTCGCTACTCGGGAACGCCGCTACCCCTCAGCCCCGAGCATCAAGAGTGGCCGGTCATCGACCAGGTCTCGCTCGCCACCGAGAAACTCGAGCCCAATGGCGTCGCGTGGGCCCCGCCCGATCGTTCACCCGGACCTCGACGCGATCCATGTCCAGCACGGACGCTCATTCGTCGCCGACGGAGCGCAGTGGATTTCGACGGTACGACTCGGATCTCCCGGGAAAGCTTCTACCGCATGCTCCACAGCACGTTGCCCGGAGGCGTCCCGTTTCGAACGCTACCCTGGCGGCCGCGGATCCATCTCGCGATATTCGTGCATCGAGTCGACGATCTCGAGCCCGGTCTCTACTTCTTTGCGCGCACGAAGGAGATTGTCCCCATCGCGAAGGAGCTGTTGAGAAAAGAATTTCTTTGGGAGCCGGCACCGGAGCGCCCCGACTTGCATCTGCTGGTGCCAGCCGATGTTCGCACCGCGGCCGAGCTCATCTCGTGCCAGCAAGAGATCGCGTCCCACGGTGCGTTTGCTCTCGGCATGCTGGGTGAGCTCGAGCCCGCTCTGCGGGACGAGGGAGCGTTCATGTACCGGCGGCTGCACTGGGAAGCGGGAGCAATCGGTCAGGTCCTGTACCTCGAAGCCGAGGCCCATGGAGTCCAAGCCACCGGCATCGGATGCTTCTTCGACGACGTGATGCACGATCTGCTCGGCGTGTCGGATCGACGACTGCACACGCTGTATCACTTCACGGTCGGCGGTCCGGTGGAGGATCCCCGCATCGAGATTGCGCCTGCGTACTCCCACCGGACTTGATCCCTCTCCTCTGACGCGCAACTCTCCGCGCGCGTGGAACGCGAGCCCTTCGACCGACTGCCGTTCGAATCGATTCCCGAGCTTCCCCGCCGTCCGCACCAGTATTTCGAGTCGGAGGGCCGGGAGCTCGAGCTCGAATCGGAGCATTTCGGACGACATCTCGTTCACTACCGGGAGCAAGGAAGCGGTCCTCCGCTGCTCTTGATCCATGGCCTCATAACGTCGAGCTACTCTTGGCGATACGTGATCGCTCCGCTCGCCCAGCGTTTTCGGGTGATTGCACCCGACCTACCCGGCGCCGGAAGAAGCGCGGTCCCAGACGTTCGCTATACCGCTTCTGCCATGGCGCGATGGATCATCGACTTTGCTCGTGCGATCGGGGCTCACGGCAGCGTGGCCATCGGCAACTCGATGGGCGGATACCTCGCCATGCGCGCCGTGCTCGAAGAGCCTTCTGTCTTCTCGCGCTTGGTGAACATCCATTCGCCGGGCTTGCCCGAGGCGCGCCTGTACGCCCTGAGTGCGGCACTCAAGATCCCGGGAGCTCGGAGCGCACTCGCAGCCGTGGCGCGCCGCGACCCGGAGCGTTGGGTCCATCGGAACGTCCACTACTACGACGAAACTCTGAAGAGCCGGGAGGAAGCTCGGGAGTACGGGACGCCGATTTCGACTCTCGAAGGATCCAAGGCCTTCGTTCGTTACCTCGCCGAGACGCTGTCTCCCCAGTCCATGACCGAGTTCGTCCGTGAGCTCACGCGCCTTCGCGACTGCGAGAAGGGGTTTCCGGTCCCGCTGTTGCTGATCTACGCCCGGCGGGATCCGATGGTCCCGCCCGAAATGGGAGAGCGTCTGTACGCACTCGTGCCCGAAGCGGAACTGGTGTGGCTGGAGAAAAGCTCGCACTTCTCCCACGTCGATACTCCGGAGCCACTGCTCGAAGCCGCCTTGCCGTTCCTCGAAGAGTCGTCGGAGCGCATGTAGGCTCGTATCCCCCTTCGCTACGCGATTGTCACAGGGGATGACGCGCGTAAGATGATGGGTCATGAGGGTGGAATTCGGGTGGACACGCGGTGCATGGCTGCTGGCCTCAGTCGTGGTTCTTGCGACGGTGCGTTGCGGTTCGTCGTCGAGCAATGATGAGTACGCCGGAGGCGCCGACGCTTCTACCGATGGAGGTGGTGGCCAGAACGATGCCACCATCGATCAATCGCCTCCCGATTCGTGCACCGACGGAATCCAGAATGGCGGCGAGATCGCCGTTGACTGCGGCGGAGGATGTCTGTGCGACACGGGTCAACCGTGCCAAGACGACATCAACTGCAAGAAGAGCGCCTGCGTAGCCGGCAAGTGCCAGCCTCCGAATTGCGCCGACAACATCGCGAACGGCGCAGAGTCCGACGTTGACTGCGGGGGCATCGCCTGTCCGAAGTGCGCGGATTTGAAGGCGTGCGGGCAAGGCAGTGATTGCGCCAGCGGGGTGTGCACTCAGACTATTTGCCAGGCGCCTACCTGCACGGACAAAGCCAAAAACCAGGACGAGACGGACATCGATTGCGGGGGCGCTACCTGTCCGAAGTGCGCTGACGGTCTCGCGTGCCAACTGCCCGCCGACTGTTCGAGTCAGATTTGCCAAACGGGAAAATGCGTTTCCGCCCAATGCATCGACAAAGTCGAGAATGGCGACGAAACCGACCTCGATTGTGGCGGGAAGTGTGGACCTTGTGCGGACGGGCTCCACTGCAAACTGGCAGTGGACTGCCAGAGCAAGGTTTGCACTGGGGGTGTGTGTCAGGTTCCCAATTGTCCCGACGGCGTGAAGAACGGGAACGAGACCGACGTGGACTGTGGGGGAAGCAGCTGTCCCAAATGCGCGGACACCAACGCGTGCACCCAGGACGACGACTGCATGAGCGGAGTATGCACGGGCACCATCTGCCAGGCGCCGACCTGCAAGGACACCGTCGCGAACGGTGCGGAGAGTGACGTTGATTGTGGCGGCGCCCTCTGCCCGGGTTGTCCCAACGGCAAGGCCTGCAAAGGAGCCGGTGACTGTGTGAGCGGTGGTTGTACGGCCGCCACTTGCGGCCCATGGTCCAAGCGGTTCGGGGCAGCTGGTGACGATCTCGTCAACGACGTGGTCACGGACGCCACGGGCAACATCATCATCGTCGGCAGTTTCAACGGCAGCGTCGACTTTGGAGGACCCTCGCCGCTGGTCGCGACCAACGCCAACAAGGACGCGTTCGTCGCCAAGTTCAGCCCGACCGGACAGTATCTATGGGCCGTGAGGTTCGTGGGCCCGGCTGCCGATGAGGCAGTGGGGGTGGCCCTTGCCACGAACGGAGACATCCTCGTCACGGGCTTTTCCGGGACCATCGATCTGGGCGGCGGAACGCACACCGTCAGTGGCGCGAAGCCGGACATGTTCGTAGGCCGGCTGAAAGCGAGCAATGGCAGCGAAGTCTGGGCGACGGTTCTCGGGGGGACGGATAGCGAGCAGGGTTGGGCCATCGCGGGAGACAAGAACGGCGACGTGATCGTTGGGGGGAGCACGCTGTCGTCGACCTACTCCCTCGGAGGCACGACCTTCACGAACAAGGGTTCGATCGACGCCTGCGTGGTCAAGTTGAAAGGCACGGATGGATCCCACCTGTGGTCGATCGGCGCCGGAACTCTGGGTAACGACGTTGTCTACGGTGTCGCAACTGATTCGAGCAACAACGTTCTTCTCACCGGACGCTTCAATGGTGGCAACCCGGATATTTCGACGCAGATCACCTTCGGCACCAAGAGTCTTCAGTCCCTCGGGTGGGGCGACGTGATGATGGTCAAGCTGTCGCCAACCGGCTCCGAGCTCTGGGCGACGAGTGTCGGGAGTGCAAATGACGACTACGGTTTGGGACTGGCGACCAATGCCAGTGACGAGGTCGCATTCGTGGGGCAGCGCAACGGCCCGATCGACCTCGGTGGGGGAACCGTGTCGGGGTTCGGTTCGTTCGATCCTTACGTGGTCAAGCTCGACTCGGGCGGCAGCTTCCAGTGGGGCGTGAGCATCGGAGGAGGCACGATCGATGGTGCGACCGATGTGGTTTTCGATGGCTCGAGCGTCTACATCGGCGGAGTCTATCTCTCGTCGAATCTCGATTTCGGGGGCGGAGTCTTGCCGTACAACAATGGACTCGCGACCCCATTCGTGTGGAAAGTTGCCTCCGCGACGGGCGCCCTCCAGAGCGCCAGTGGTTTCAGCTGCACCGGGGACGCCGCCGGATTCATGACCATCTCACCTGGGACCCACAGCGTGATTGTCGCGGGTTATTTCGCCGGGACGCTCGATCTCGGTGCCGGGTTCATGACCTCGACCAACTTGAAAGACATATACCTCGGTAGCCTCGGCCCGCTGCCGTGAGATCAGTTCGCCGCGAACGTCACGTTGAACGCCGCTACTCGTTGTTCTGCGCGGCCGACGCGAAGCGTTCGGTCGGGTGCGGTCACGGCGTCCATCACGGCGACCACCTCGCCGAATTCCAGCGTATTGCTCGTGTGGAGAACGGCCTGATCGCGCCTCGTGTCGCTCGGGTTCAGGTGAACGCCATTGCTCTTCCATTCTTCGGAAATGCGCATGGCGAGATCCGGATAGCGAATCGTTCCGTTTTTGGACTTGATTGGTTTGCGCGCGACGTTGGTTGCCGCAATGACCGTGCTGCCTTGCTTCCACGAAAGGACGAAGTTCTGGTCCTTGACCTCGACGTGGAGGCGCTTGTCCTTGAGCTCGGCACAATCGCCGCACCCCTTCTGACCCGGTACCGCGGCATCGGCCGCCAAGCGGGAGCTCTGGGACCAGACAGCGGTGATGAGCAGAAACGAAATCAGGCACAAGAGAAAGTCGATGAATGGGACGAGGGGCATCTCGTGATTCATCGATCGTCGTTTCCCTGATCCACCGGTGTCGATTGCGGCCATGTTCACCTCCGCCATGTCTGAACCCGTGCCGTGCGCTGGCTTGGGTAACCACAGCTAGGCTGGAAACTTCCATCCGCGTTGTGAGCGCCGCGCCTTTGATCTAGAACTCGGGGCGTGAAGCCTGCTCAGCTCGCACAGCTCGTGGTCGTGATCATCGCGGCGACTGCTGTCTACTCGTTCGCGCGCACAGCCCGTGACGGCGAGATGCGGCGAGTATGTACGCCGATGTGCGCTCTCGTTCCGGACTACGCGAGCCGAAATCGCGTCGCGCCGGACTTCGACTTGCCGTCTCTCGATGGCGGGCGCGTTCGGCTCAGCGACTACCGCGGCCGAACGGTCATCTTGAATTTCTGGACCAAGACCTGTGGGCCTTGTCTCGAAGAGCTCCCCTCCCTCGCCGAGCTCGGCAAAGTCATCAAGGGCCGAAAGGATCTCTCGCTGGTCACGATTTGCACCGACGACAGCGCGGACGACGCCCGGGGCACACTGAAGAGCGTGCTCGGGCAGGAACCGCCGCCCTTCGTCGTGCTCATCGACCCTGATTCGGAGGTCGTTCACGACAAGTACGGCACGACGCTTTACCCGGAGACGTGGTTCATCGACAAGCGGGGCGTGATTCGTGCGCGCGTGGACGGGGGCCGAAACTGGGACAGCTCCATCGCCCTCGGGTTCGCCGAGACACTGAACGATCCTCTTGCGTGCGACGTCGTGTTCACGCGAGGCAGGCCCAGCGGTGAACACTCTGCAGTGTGCGGAGACGTGACCCCGCCGAACGACTGACGATCAACCGCAGACTTGATAGGGCGGGAGCAAGCTGCTGGTCTTGCAGCTGGTACCGGGCGGGCAAACCGCCTGAACGCCGCCACAAATGAAGCGGTCCTGGCTGTCGTCGCCGCATTGCACGGTCGGTACGCACTCGATCGCGTCGTAGTAATAGTTGCTGGGGTTCAGGTGGCCGCAGCAGGTGAGGCCCGGCCCGCAGTCACTCTGGTCGTCGCAATGCACCGGCGTACCCACACAGTACGGGTTCGATTGACACGTCGGCTTGAAGCTCGACCCCGTCCAATTCATGCAGCAGTAGTCTTCCCCGGTGCACTCGATTTCGCCGCAGGCCACCGCTGGCTTCGCGGTGGTGCCGCCGCTCCCGCCGACCGCGCCGCTTCCGCCGACTGCGCCGGTTCCTCCGACCGCGCCGGTTCCTCCGACCGCGCCGGTTCCTCCGACCGCGCCGGTTCCTCCGACCGCGCCGGTTCCTCCGACCGCGCCGGTTCCTCCGACCGCGCCGGTTCCTCCGACCGCGCCGGTTCCTCCATCGGCTCCGCTCCCCCCAGTTGCGCCAGCTCCGCCCGAACCACCGCTTCCGGTCGCCCCACTGCCGCTGTTCCCACTACCCGAGTAACCGGAGCTGCCCGAGCTGAAGAGGCCGTTGTCGTTGCTGCTGCCGCAACCGGAAACGACGCCTGCTGCGATTGCGAATGAAACCAGAACCGATCGGGAGATCATGGGGTCTCCTCCACTTGGGCTCGCGATGTCGACCGCGGGGGGCGAGCGCGGAGGAAGTATAGCATCGTCTCGGGCTCCAGCCCGGCGTGATAGCCTTCGCCCCCGTGAAAACTTTCGCGTGTCGATGTGAGGACGTGACGCTCCACGAGCTCGAGCACGCCATCGAGCTCGGCCATCGCGACATCGAATCGCTCAAGCGCTACACCGGGTTCGGAACTGGCTGGTGCCAGGGCAAGTGGTGCCTGGGACTCTGCGCCCGCCTGCTCCACGAGCGGGGTGGCGACCCCGGTCGCGGAATCACTCCCCGACCTCCCTACCATCCAACTCGCATCGCCGATCTGGCCGGTCTCGATCCCGATTGGGGTTACGAGGACGACTGATCTTGGCCGGGCGAGTTACTCGCCCTCGTACTCGCAGCGAGCATCGCACGTCTCGAACACCGTGACGCGGCTCAGCGCGGGAAGCGGTCCCCGAAGCTTGTGCCAGATCCAGTGCGCCAGGATCTCGCTCGTGGGATTTTCGAGGCCGGCGATCTCGTTCAAGTAGTTGTGATCGAGCAGATTGTGCAGTGGCTGCCAGAGGGCGTCGAGCTCTCCGTAGTCGATGAACCAGCCAGTGGTTTCGTCGACTGCACCGGACACCGTGAGCTCCACCTTGAAGCTGTGACCATGCAAGCGTGCGCACTTGTGCCCCGGCGGAACGTTGGGAAGCCGGTGCGCTGCCTCGAAGCGATACTCCTTGACCAAGCGAACGTTCACGCGCGAAAGTCTACTCGACCAGCGACAGCAAGACGCCAGGGTTCATGACACCGCTCGGATCCAGCTCCCGCTTGGCGGCCCGGAGCGCGCGGGCGAAGAGCTCGGGCCGCTGGCGCTCGTAGAACGGCCGGAAGTCGCGTCCCACCGCGTGGTGGTGCGTGGTGGTACCCCCGGCGTCCAGCATCGCCGAAGTGATGGCCTCCTTGATCACCTGCCACTGGGTGAGCTCCGCGCCCCTGCGCGCCGGGGTGATGACGGTGAAGTAAGGCGCAGCCCCGTCGGGATAGGCGTGGGTCACTCGACAGGTCACGATGGACTTTCCACCGAATTGAGCCGCGGCGCTCTCGGCGGCGGCCATCACGCGTTCGTGCAGGGAATGGAAACGATCCCAGGTCACCGCCGTCTCGAACGTTTCGATGAAGACGCCCCGGAGCGCGAGCTCGTCCCGCAGGTAGGGGGCTCGCAAGAACGCGCCTCGCCACGCGCTGGCAGCATCGTCATCCGTCTTGGTCACGAGGGCCGAGTCGGGAACCTGGCCACCGGCGTCGCGACAGAGCTCGATAGCGCGAGCGAGCCATGCGTCGAGGGGATGATCGCTCGACTCGAATCCGACGAGCAGCAAAGCTTCGCTGCCGGCGCCCGCCCCGTTCAGCATTGCTTCCTTGGCGTCCAGCAAGCGGCAATTGGACGGATAGAGTCCCGAGCGACCGAGAGCCCGTACTGCTTGGGCGCCGCTCTCGAAATCGGCGAAGCGCACGCTCGCCTTTGCGCGAAATCGCGGCCGCTCGAACACGCGCATCCATGCTTCGGTGATCACGCCAAGGATGCCCTCCGATCCGGCAAACCAGCGTTCGACGCTCGGGCCCGCCCCGTCTCCTGGCAGGCGCCGCGTTTCGATCGCGCCGCGGGGGGTCACCACGCGGAGCGCTTGAACGAGCTCGTCGATGTGCGTGGGACCCGTTGCGAAGTGGCCGCCGGAGCGGGTGGCAATCCATCCTCCGAGCGTCGAAAACTCGAATGATTGCGGATAGTGACGCAGCGTGAGGCCGTGGGGACGAAGCTCTGCCTCGAGCGTGGGGCCGAGGGCGCCGCCCTGGATGCGGGCGCAGCGCGAAGCCTCGTCGATCTCGATGACTCGGTTCATGCGTGTGAGATCGATGGAGACTGCAGCGCGATAGCGCTCCCCAACGTCCGCCTCGACGCCGCCGCACACGCTGCTGCCACCGCCGTACGGGATCGCCGCAGCGCACTCGTTGTCGCAGAAGTCGAGGATGGCAACGAGATCCGTTTCGTTTTCGGGAAAGGCAACGAAGTCCGGCGGATGCTCGAAGTTGCGATCGAGAGCGCGCGCGAGGTCTCGATACGATTTGCCATAGGTGTGGCTCGCCCGACAAAGGGTTGAATCGTCCGAAAGTCCGGCCAGCGACGCGGGGGGAGCGATCCGTGGCGTTTGCATTCGAATCTCTTCGATGCGAGGACGCGTTCCAACTTGCATCGACTCCATGCCGAGAAGCGACGGGAGCGCAGCCTCTGCAGCGGACAACATCGAGGGATCGGGACCTTCGTCCTCCCAGCCCCAACCCCAGAAGCGACGCACGCGCATGGGTGGCAGGATAGCGCGCTTGTCGGCATGAGCGAGATCGTGTTTCGCTCCCCGGCGTGAAGGAGCTCGAGCGAACGCTGGGACCACTCGCAGTGGTTGCGATCAGCTTGAGCGCGATGCTTGGCAGCGGCATCTACGTGTTGCCCGGGCTCGCCGCCGCCAAGACCGGTCCTTCCGTCTGGCTCGCCTACCTCCTGGCGGGTGCGTGCGTGTTTCCCGCGGCCGCCTGCAAGGCCGAGCTCTCCACGGCGATGCCGACTTCCGGCGGGACGTACATCTACCTCGAGCGGGTATTCGGGCCGTTGGTGGGCACCGTTGCGGGCGTTGCACTCTGGCTCTCGATGCTTCTGAAGAGCTCATTTGCGTTGCTCGGGTTCGGCACCTACTTGGCGGTGCTCGGCTCGTGGCCGCTCATCCCCACCGCGCTCGTCCTGCTGGTCGGGATCGCCGTTCTCAACGTCGTGGGGATCAAGAGCGTCGGCCGCGCGCAGGTCGTTGTCGTCGGTTCGTCCCTCGTCGCGCTCTTCGTGCTGGTCGCGTTCGGTTTGGGCCGGGTGGAGCCCGGCAACTTGGACAACGAGCTCACCCACGGAGTTTCTGGTTTTCTCGGGGCGATGGCGTTCGTTTTCGTTTCCTACAACGGCGTGGCGAAGGTTGCTGCGATCGCCGAGGAAGTGAAGCGTCCCGAACGCAATTTGCCCCTGGGAATTCTGACCTCTCTCGGCATCGTCACCGTCATCTACGGTCTGGTGGCGTTTACGCTGGTCGGAGTCGTACCGTACGGCGAGTTATCCGCGGATCTGCGCCCGATCCACACCCTTGCCGTTCACATCGGGGGCTCTTGGGCCGGCACGGTGATGGCGGTGTTTGCCGTCTTGACCATGACGTCGATGGCGAACGCCGGGCTTCTGGCTGCATCCCGATTTCCCTTTGCGATGAGTCGCGACACGCTGCTTCCCCCCGTGTTTTCCCAGGTCAGCAGACGCTGGGGCACTCCACTTCCCGCCATCTTGATGACCGCGTTCGTGATGGGCTTGGCGCTGATCCTTCTCGATGTCGAGGGTCTCGCGAAGCTCGCGAGTGCCATCGTGATCATGCTGTTCGTTTCGGAGACGGCAGCCGTCGTCTTCTTTCGCGAAAGCGGGGTGCACTGGTACAAACCCGCCTATCGCACGCCGCTCTACCCGTGGCTCCCGGGCTTTGGAATGCTCTCGGGGCTCGCCCTCTTGGCGATGTTGGGCGGAACGGCGGTCGTTGCGGCGCTGGTCACCGTCGCGCCCGGTCTGGTCCTGTATCTGTTCTACGGCCGGCGGCGGGCCGTTCGGCTCGGGATCGTCGGGCAAAGAAGTCGTCGCGCCGCCCTGCTCGATCCAGCGAATCAACCCAAGGACGACAATCTCAGTATCTCCGGCGAAGCAGCGGTCGTCGTCGCGCTGTTCGGAAAGGAGCGATCGCCCGAAGTGCTCGTGGAGCTCGGAGGCGCCTTGGCCAATGGCCGCCGTCTCCAAGTGATGCAAGTCACCGAGATCCCGGAGGTGATGCTGGAGACGGTGCTCGACGAAGACGTCGCGCTGAGCTCTCTCCGCCGGCGCGTGACCGCGTTGGCCGAGGAGCGCGATCTCGATCTGGAATTCCACGCCGTCGTTTCCCGGGACATCGTTCGTACGGTGCACGACGTGACGGGCCGCATGCAGTGTGACTGGTTGGTGGTGGAATGGCGCGGGAAGGATCGGTACACGATGATGCCGTACAACCCCATCGGTTGGCTCATCAACAACCTCGAAGCGAATCTGGCGCTGATGTACGACGTTGGCATTCGCTACGTCCGCGCAATCTTGGTGTGGGCGGAACCGGGTCCCCACGACGCACTGGTGGTCAGCACGGCCGATCATCTCGCGCGGATCTGGAATGCGGAGATCACCCTGGTGTCCTGGGTTGCCGATGACGCCTCGCACACCAAGCTGCAAGCAGAAATGGATTACCTGAGTCAGCTCCGACTGCTTTCCAAGTCCCCGGCCCACGAACACATCGTGCGAGGGAAGGATCGAGTGACGGCGCTCACGACTCTCACATCGGCCTACGACATGCTGGTGATGGGTGCGCCGGACGTGACACTCGTCGGAATGCTGCGGGGGACTCCCCAGGATCGGATCAAAGCCCATTCCGTGTGCTCCGTGCTCACGGTCAAGACGCCGCGCCGCCGCACTCACGCCGCCATCGACGACGTTTTGCCGATGCCGGAAACGTGCCGGCTCGCCGACTATCTCGAGCCCGGCACGCTCGGCGCGAAGCTCGACATCGCGAGAAAGGACGCGCTCTTCAATCACTTTGCCCAGGTCTTCCAGCAAAGGCTCCCGGAAATCTCCCAGAAGAGCATCGCGGACGCGCTCTGGGAGCGGGAGCGCACGCAGAACACGTCCGTGGGTGACGGCGTCGCACTTCCCCATGCCACTCTCGCCGAAGCTCCCCGATCCCTTCTGGGAGTGTTCACCAGCAAGAGCGCCGTCGACTACGAAGGCCCCGACGAACAACCCGTCGACGTGTTCTTCGTCACCCTGTGCCCGCCAAGCGCGCGCCAAATCCATCTCGTCCTCTTGAGCCGCATCGCAGCGCTCACCTTGAAGACCGGCCTCCTCGCTCGCCTCCGCGCTGCCAAAACAGCCGCCGAGATCAAACAGGCCATCGACGACTCGGCGGCCGAGCTTTCTTCCTCTAAGTGAAGATCAATCGAACAGCGAAGGCCGAAGAGCGGAAAGTAATTCGGAAAGATTTTTCAAAAATCTATCGCGAGCGCGACGAAAGGGCGCCGCGCTTTCTTCCGACCTTCCAGCCAATCCTTTGGGCTTTCGGGTATCGCGGGTTGGCGCGGTCAGTACGGAGCGTTGACCGTGGCGTGTTGATTGGCGAGGCCCGTCTTGAAGAACTCGACGTACTGCTGAATGGCCTCGTCCGAGAAGATGAGCTCGCCGTGGCTGGCGGTCTTGGTTCCGTTCATCTTGTCGAACTGACAGATGACACCGGTGTCTCCGGTGGCGAGGTTTTCGGTCGCGGGCGCGTTGATCGGTTTGAGGCCCGAGGTGTCGGTGACCGCATTCATGAGGTCCAGGTGGGCGGCGCGCGCCAGGGCCTCCGAGGTCGAGTTCGGAACGATGTTGTCGTCGGTGACTTCCTGCAAAAGCACGTCTCGCGGACCGATTGCCGGCACTCCATCCAGGGCCTCGAAGCTGATGTTCGCGGCGTAGTTGAGCGGATCTCCCGGATCCACGATGGCCTGAGTCGCGGCCATGAAGCGCGCGACTGCCCCAAAGGGCGTTCCCGGCGGAGTGAGAGTGCTGACGACGAGACTGAACGTCTTGGAGTCGCGAAGCAGCATCATCAGTCCCGCTCCGCCGACGTTCCAGGTCGCCTGAGTGATTTCCGGCGCGAGAGCAAACACGGTGGCGCCTTGTACCGAGCCGAACGAATGTCCGATGTACAAGATTCGCGACACATCCAGATCGGGAATGCCGTCTGGCGCAGGCTGTCCACTCGCGTCGAGGGGCAAGAGATCCAGGCTGCCGAGCGAGGAGATCAACCGCACGAGCTCGAGCTGGTCCGCCGACATCTGACGGAAGTTGTCCCGCGCACGCCCGATGTCGAACTCCAGAGTGTCCGGATCGATTCCGAAGAAGCCGTACACGCTCGTGACGAGGGTGTCGTTTCCGCTGCCTCGGGATCCGTGCTCCGGAGAATCGATGGCGAAGACGGCGGCGCCATTGGGGGAGATGCCCGCGAGACGCTCGGCGGTGCCCCAGCACCCATCCTTGTTGCCGCCCAGACCGTGACCATAGATGACGACGGGGCGTGGTCCGCTCACGGTCGCGTCACTGAACGCGAGGAAAGTTTCGAGGTTCTCGATCTTCTGGATCTCCGGCGCGCCGCTGGCGGAGGTCTGCCACTTCCCATCGGGTTTCGCCTTGCGGTACTCCGGAGCCGGATACGTCGCGCGGAATCGGACCCGGGGATCCGGAAGAGCTTCTGGAGTCTCGATGGTCCACGGATCCACGATTGCGGGCGCGGTTTCGGCGCGGCGAGCCTTCGCCATCTCGATGATGCCGTTCTTGATGCTCGCCGTCGTGAACACGGTAGCGCCGACGACGTGTTTTCTTTCGAGCCCAATCCTGGATTCGACCTCCGAAAGCGCCTCGCGGAGCGCGATCTCGTAGGGATCCGTCGACGATCCCAGGGCACGCGCCATGTCAGCGCTTCTGCCCACAGGCGTCCCATCGTGGGATTTTAGGGCGTCGGTGATCACGAACGCGTAGCGAGTGCCCGGCCGAAGCGGAGTCGCTGGATGCGCGACGATCGTGAATTCGTCGACCAGGTAAATGTCTTCTTTGACTTGCTCGTAGTAAAACGGAACGATTCCATACAGCGCGCCGAAATGCGGCGACGTGGGATCGACGTCCACGAGCAAGAACGGAGAATCCTTCGACGTGTACTCGGAGGCGTCCAGCACTGGGTCGAGCACCGGTGGATCGGCGGTGGGGAGCTTCACCAATCCTCGCGGATCGATCGGGCTCGAAAACTTGACGATCACGCCACCGGTCGTGGAAAAACCGTCCATTTCGTCGAGCTCGGCCAGGGTGACCGGGTAGCTCTGCAAGATCGCGTCCGAGGTATTCGTCGTGTCGATCTGCACTCGCAGGCCGGTCGGCGTGCTCGAGTCCTCGATCGTGTACCGGTTCGAAGGATACGGCGTGAGCTCGCTTTCAGCAGCAGGCCCGTAAAGCACGACCGTGGTGGGCGATCCGCTGTCGGATGCTCCATCGTCGCTCGAACAACCCGTCAGGCCGATCACGAACCCGAGAAGCACACCCCAGCGCATCATCGGCCCATTCTAGGGCTATTCGAACTCGAGTCGCCAGCGTATGTCTGCACCCAGGTTTCCCAGGGAAGAGCTCGAGATGTCGTTCACGTTGTCGTAAGAGCCTTCGAGACTCACGCGATTGCTGAGGCGCCATTCGATGTTGGATCGAATTTCGCGGGATTCCGCAAGTCCGCTGGTCACGTTGGCGCGGATCCGCTCGGCCAGGCGCTTGCCGATGGTCACGGTTGGTTCCGTGCGACCGGTTCGGGACGAGTACGCGCTGCCGAAACGGAATTCATCGATCACTGGGAGCGCTTCGGTGACGGCGCGATCGGCGCCGGAGAGTGTGCCGAGCGCCTCGAGGGCCACGCTCTCCCCGACGCTCGCGCTCTGGGACTGATCGAGCTCGGCGCGAGTGAGACCGACCGTCAGGAGCAAGAAGATGTCGTCCTGGGCCAGAGCCGGGTCGCTCGTGAGATCGATCTTGAGCTTGTCGGCATCACCGTGGGCATGCATCGAGATGCGCCAGTGGCCGCCTTGGGCGGCGGTGCCTCCCGATTGAGACGACGTCGTGCTGGAGGCAGCGGCGTTCTTCTCTCCCGACGAGCTGTCCGAGTAGCGGCGATATTCGGTGACGGCGGTCACGTCGACTTGCGGCGCGATCCGGGTCAGATCGTCGAACCGCACCGTACCCTGACGGATCTCGAACTCGTTGCGACGCAGGCGGATGTGGCCACCGGGTTTGAGGCGCAAATCGCCCCGCAAACCGAAGCGTTGATTCGTTCCACCGAGCTCCAAGCCATCTTTTCCGATCACGAGCTCCGCTTCGATCAGATCGTTCGAGAGCTTGAGGGAACGGTTCGCACGGATCCGGATGTCGATTTCCAAAAAGTCGTCTTCGGGGTCGTACGCCTCGAACACCGTGCGCTTGCCCCGAGCAACCACGCTGGCGATGTCCGCTGTCATCGTGACGGGTCGCGTGTACTCGAACGACCTCAGGGTGAGATCGCCCGCAATGCGCGGCAGCGAGCGCTCGCTACCATTGTCGCCGGGCGGTTCCCAGGTAGCCACCAGATCCGCGTCGGCCACGGTCTTCACACCGTCTCCCAGAGGGAGGCTGATTTCTCGTGCCGTGATCACCGCACGCGCGGCGCCGAGATCGAATCCACGCAGTGGCGCTGAACCGGTGATCTTGAGGGTGCCGCTCCCCATCCGAGCCGAGGCCTGATCGATGCGTATCTCGTCGTTGTCGACGCTCACGCCGACCCGAACGTCGGTGATCGGCGCAGGAAGACCCCGAAGCACGACCTCCCCGTTGTCGAGCGCGAAGCCGCCCTTGTAGCGCAGCGCATTGACGGGTCCTTTGACGGTCAGCTTGCCGCCGAGAGATCCCTGAACGCGCTCCGCACGAGGCAGCATGTCCTTCAGCTTGGCGAGGTCCATTGGGCGAAGCGTCATCGATGCGTCGACTTCGGTCCGCTTGCCGAGGCCCGTCACCGTCCCGCGCAAGTCGAGCACCCCGCGCTGTCCGCTCGGAGTGCGGACCGCGAGGGTGAGGCCTGGAATGCCCAGCTCCCCGTCTTCGAGCTGGATGGGCTGGGCGCCCGGCTCGAGCTCGGCAAGGAGCGAGCCCTGTTCCACCTCGAGCTTCGTGAGTCGGAGCTGGCCCTTCGCGGTGGCGGGGTTGTCCATCGCGAGGTCGTCGATCGTCAGCGAGCCCGTCACGTGTCCGCTCGGTTTCCGGGCGCTGGTGGCGACGCTCGGGGAAAGCTCCGCCAGAGAGCCGATGTCGAGGTCGGCAAAAGCGACTTTGCCGCGCACTTTCTTCGCGCGCTGGCGGGTGACTTGCACATCATCGAAAGCGATCTGCTTGTCGAACATCTTGCCGCTGACGTGAAACGTACCCGCCACGAGATCGCTGTCGTACTCCGCGCGATCGAACTCGGGCGTGATGGCGCCGTTGCAGTGCGTTCGGCCGATGACCTTGAGCGGCCGCTTTTTCGGGCGGAGATCGATCGAAAGCTCCGAGGGCGGCAGCGTCGCAGTGCCGACTCGAATGGGTGAGACTCGCACGTGGCTCTTGAAGCCGAGCTCGTCCACGGTTCCTTCGATCTCGCCCACGCCGCTCACGCGCCCATCGATCAGGAGGCCCGCCGTGCCCAGCGAATCGATCTTGGAAATCGGAACGGCGGTCCCCACCACGTGCCCGCGAAGCACACCACCCCGGCTCATGTTGAGCGACGCGAGCAGCGTTCCGGAGCCCTTCTCCAGCGTGAGGCTCGGTACGTCGAGCTCGATGCCGAGGTAACTCGCGTCGCGATCGACCCAACGAAACTCGAAGTCGGCGCGCCCGGAATCGTAACGTTCCTCGAACAGGTCGAGATTCGTCATGTCGAGCCGACCGCTGACGTTGAGGTTTCCTCCGCCACAACGATCCTTCGGGCCACCGAGCTCGTAGTGAATGCGGGTATCGACCTTGCCCATGCCGTAGATCGGCTCGAAGCGCGGATCCTGGTCGAACTGGAACATCGCAAAGAAGTCACGGACGTCCAGCCGCTCCGAGCGCATCGTTGCGTCGGCGACCAGGGACGCCTTGGTGTCGAAGTCGAGCCTCGCCGTCGGCACGATGAAGTCGCTCTTGCCCTTGTGGCCATGAACGTCGAAGAAGTCGACTTTCAGCGGCTGAAAGCGAGCCTTGGCGCTCTTGATGTCGCCAATCGGAAACCCACCGAACATGAACTTCTGGATGCTGAGGTCACCGGTGAGGATCGGGTCGTTCGACTTGCCGGTCATCTTCGCCGAAATCTCCGCCACGCCGCCCCAGGGGATGTCGATGAGCGGTGCGGCGTCCGATAGGTCGATCTTGCTTTTGGCGATCGCGAGGCTGATGTCGTTGTCGAATCCAATGCTGACCAGCGACACGTGGACGAGGCTCTTCCCGAAGCTCGCCCGGGTGTCGTAGAGCTCGAACACGTTGGGGCGCACACCGATCTTCGACCGGACCGTGGCCGAGTGCACGCCGATCATGTGCTTTCTCGCCGGATCCTTGAAACCACGGTCGTAGACCTCGAAGTTCTTCGTTTCCGCAACGAGATCCGCGTCGATGTGAAGAGGCGAGATCGTGCCTCGAACCTTGCTGACGTGAGTCTTGTCGAGATCCCATGCGATGACCGTCTTTTCCGTCACGCCGAGGTCCCGCATCAAGCCCTGAAACTTCATGCCATCGCCCTCGACTCGGGAGGCCGTGATGGGCACGCCCTTGTCGAAGGGTCGAATGTGCGCGTCACTCAGCACGCTCACGCCGTCGGCGAAGTGCATCTCGAGGCGCGGAATGGAAATGTCGCTGTCGCTGACGTCGACGTTGACATCGAGCTTCTGGGCGAGCTTGTAGCGCTCCAACTGGATGTCCGCGCCCCGAACGCGGCCGCGCAAGTCGGGCAAACGAGCGCGCCCGTCCCAGCTCACGTCACCCGCAAAACCAACCCAGCCCGACAGCGGTCCGGTCCGAACGAATCGATTGGTGAGACCGAGGGGGACACGTACCACCACGTGTCCGCTGACCTCGGGCATTTGCCCGGTCTTGGTCTGGACGTGCACCTGGGAGAGCCGGAGGCCGACGCGCCAGGGGTCGGTCGAATCCTCGTCGGCGATGCACTTCGGCTGGGTCCCCTCTTTCTGATCCGAGTCCGCGACTCCGAGGAGCGAGAGGCGGCGTATCAGGATGTCACTGCCTTCGACCCGTGCTCGAAGATCCATGTGACACACGACGTCTTCGTCCACCGCGGCATAGCTGAGGTCCCGAGCGGCGTCGGGCGCCTTTGCCTCGATCGTCACCGACCGCTTCCTCACGAGAGAGACATCGGTCGCCCGGAGACCAATCTCGAAATTCTTGCCACGCTCGGCAAACACGTCGAGATCCATCGGACCGGTCTTGACGGTCGTCCCATCCACGTCGAGATTGAGCTCCGCATCCGTCACGGCCAGGGAGGAAAACGGCGCGCGGTCGGACTTGGCGCCTTTGGACTCGGGGAGCTTGTAGGAAAGATTCGTGAGCTTCCCGTCTCGCAGAACGACGCGTGCGACCGGCTCTTCAATCTCGACGTCACCCACGTCGAGGCGGCCAGCCAGGAGTGCAAAGATGCGGGGTCGTACAGCGACTGACGACGCGGTCAGAAACGCGGGGCCCCCGTCGTTGGAAGGCACCACGACGTCTTTGAGGGCTACCGACAGCGGCAGGATCTGGATCTCGACCGAGTAGCTCGCTGTCAGCCCGAGCTCCTCGTGGAGCACGCGGGCAGTTTCCTTCGAGGCCCACTCGAGCACGGGTTTGGTTCGCACCAGCACGCCCGCCACCAGCGGAACGGCGCCAATCAGAGCGAAGACCGCACACAACAGCCGGGCGACCAGCCGGCTCAGATCCCAATGCCGGCGGCGCCGAACGGGCTTGTCGCCTGCTCGCCCCGGGCTTGCACGCGGCTCGCCCTCGGAGCTCGTGCTTCGGCTCGCGCTGGGGATCATTTGGATTAGACCCGAAAGCGTATCGCGCGATGCAAGAAACCGTCGTACGCGACTGTGATTTCCAGCACTTAGGCCTCGGGCCTCATGCAAATTCCGGGTTTCGGCCCGGCGCTGAGCGGCCGATGGCCGAGTGGTAGGCGCCGCTTTTCGAGAGAAAGCGCGGCTAGCGCACCCCGTAGTTGTGCTCGCTTCGCTCCTCGTTGCGGTCGGTCGCCGGCGGAGGCGCAGGTGAGAGATCGCCGAGCCTCCGAACGACTTCGGGAGCGAGCTCGGTCGTGCCAGCGGCGAGGCACGGCTCGAGCTGTTCCAGATTGCGCGCGCCGACGATGGGCGCGGTGATTGCGGGATGCGCAGCGACCCAACCAATGGCCAGGGTGGCCGGATGCATTCCGATCTCTTCGGCGAGAGCGTTCAGTCGCTCCGCGATCTCGAAGTTTTCCGGCGCCGCGTAACGCGTTTGATACATCTTGTTTTCGCGAAGGCGTCCGACCTCGGGTCGTCGCTCTTTGCCGTACTTTCCGCTCAAGATCCCACCGGCCAGGGGGCTGTAGGAAAGGACTGCGAGCCCTGCGTCCAGAGCGAGGGGTAGGAGCTCGACCTCTGCTTGGCGCTTGAGCAGGTTGTACATCGGTTGCATCGCCACGATGGGCTGGCTGCCCAAACGGTCGGCGACAGCGAGAGCTTTCGCTGCTTGCCAGGCGGCGAAGTTGCTGACCGCCGGATACAGGATCTTGCCCTGCTGAACCAGGGTCTCGACGGCCCGCAGCGTTTCGTCGAGGGGTGTCGCGTCGTCGTAGCGGTGGAGAAAGAAGACGTCGATGCGGTCCGTTCCCAGGCGCCGGAGACTCGCCTCCACCGCTCGCACCAGATGATAGCGAGACGAACCTCGCGCATTGGGATCCGCGGAAGTCGGGAAGTACGCCTTGCTCGAGACGACGACTTCGTCGCGACAGCCGGTGATCAAGCGACCGAGGATCTCTTCGGATCGCCCCTTGGCGTACACGTCGGCGCAGTCGAAGAAGTTTACGCCGGCGTCGCGACAGCGCGCAAAAAGCGCTGTGCTGGCCGCTTCGTCGGCTTCACCGCCAAAGGACATCGTACCGAACGCCAGCCGGGAGACGCGCAGGCCCGTGCGGCCAAAGAAGCGAAACTCCATGTCACCCGCCGACTTGCAGGCACTCGGCAAAACAGGAGTTGTTCAGGCAGCCGATGAGGTCGTTCGTTGCCGAGCTGATCGTCCCGCAGCCCGGCGTGGTGCAGGACGCAGCGCAATTCGCTTGCGTTGTCGGATCGGCGAGCCCGGCGTTGAACACGCACTCTTGGAAACAAAAAACTTCACCGTTTCCATCCGGTCCACCCCATGCGCAGTTGTCGTCGGGGGATTGCGTACAATGTCCATATTCGACGCAGCAAGAGTTCTGGATACACACCTGACAAGCGTTCGTCGGATCCAGCGCCGTGCAATCGCCGGGCTCTCCGGAGGTTGGATCACAGCTCGAGCCGCCGCCTCCGCCCACCGGAGGACCTCCGCCTCCGCCCACCGGAGGACCTCCCCCGAAGTTGCCGGACCCGCCACCCCCGACGGGTGGTCCGCCTCCTCCGCCGTTCGGGCCGCCGCCGCCACCACTCGGGCCGCCACCAGTGCCGGGATCGACGCAGGCCCCTTGCTGACACGTGAGCCCATTGGGACACGCTCCCGCATCATCGCACGCGATGGCACCACCACCCGTTGTCGACGAGCTGCATCCGCTCATCAGGCCGAGAGAAAGAACGACACCACCCGAAATTCCCAAGCCAAGTTTCAGCCACATGCCGAAATGATCGAGAAAGATTGGGTCGGCGTCAATCGCACCAACAATCGGGAAGACCATTCGGCGTGGTCTGGCCGTTTCTCGTGGCCGCACACACACCCGAATAGGTGTCCCCAACCGACTCGCAGCGATACGAACAGTCCGCTTGGGAATAGTGCCCGTTCGAGCAGACCATCACAACGTCCCCCTGACATATCTGACCGTCGGGCGTGCACTTGGGATAACAGCTCGGGACCCAGCTTCCGCCACCCTCGACTCCGGCGCTGATCTCGGTGCACTTGGCGGCCTCGAGCGCATCCGCGCAACCGGTCGGATAGTGAGAGGCTTCGCAGCTCGCTTTGCAATCGCTTCCGCCAGTGAGCCCCGGGCATTGTGCAGTTTTCGCACAGATGCGCTCGCAAGCGACGGAATCCGATTCCGGCGGCGAAGGATCGGTGACGCACCCCACGAGCAGCGTGAGGACGACGGGGAGAAGCTTTCTCACGATCCGAGCGTTCGGCTGCTTCTCGCTGTGCGTCAATGTGCGCGCACGCCGAGCTCGATCTTCCAGCGCTCGCCGGGTTTTTTCGGTTCGAATGGGACCGCTTCGAGGAGCAACGTGCCGACGGGCGTGACCTCTGCGGCGATCGACACCTGGACCACGTCGCCTTCGCGCCGGCCTTCGGGGGGGAGCGTGATCTCGATGGGCGAAAGCTCTTCGAGCTCTTCCGGTGACCAGCGTTCGAGGGCGGTCCCCGCCGGATCCTCTCGGCGGACGCTGGAGCCGAAGAAGCGGAATTGCACCGGCTCTCCCACCACCAACCCGAGATCATGAGCGACGAGCTCCGCATGGGAGCCCTCTTCCATGCCGAAAGGCGCGACGCACAGCGCGACGACGGGCGGCTCGACGCCGGGCACCGCGGGCGCGGGGCTCTCGATGCCGACGTAGTACGCGCGCGCAGTTCCCCCGTGGATGCGCAAGCCCTTCCCCTTGCGAACGAGTCCGTAGTACGCGGCGCCGCGGGCCACCGCGAGATCTGGATCTTCGTCCGGCAACAGGCGCGGACGTGTCTCGAGCCATCCGCTCAGCGTCTCGAACAGGCGCTCCCGGAGAGCCGCGCCCTTGACGACCCCACCGTTCAGGAGCACCGCGGTGGGCCGGAGTGAAGTCTCGGTCCCCAGCGCATCCACCTGCCGCGCGAGGAAATGCGCGAGGTGCTTGGTCACGGCGGGATCGGACGCGTAGGGAAGCCCAACGGCCGTGAGCCCGCCGCGGGTACGAACCGCGGGTTTCGCGTCGCGGGCGCAGCGAGGAAAGAAGCCGTCGACCAGTACGCGCTCCACTTCCTCTCGCGACAGCTCTGCAGACAGCGTGTTGCCGAGGAGCGCCGATCCACGCCCCGCGATGCTCACTGGGATCGATGCGAGGTCACGTTCGGAAAGCAACCGTTCCTTCGCCGCGCGACAGGTGTGAGTGAGCGCCACCATTTGCCAGCGATCCAGCTCTTTTCCGAGCTTTTTGGCCGCTACATGGGCAAGGGCGAGATCCATGTTGTCGCCACCGAGCAGGATGTGATCGCCGACAGCGATGCGATGGAGCGAGAGTGCTCCGTCTTTTTCGATCGCTGCGATGGCGGAAAAGTCCGTCGTACCACCTCCCAGATCGATGACGAGCACAACGTCGCCGGGGCCGAGGTGCTGGCGCCAACGATCGCCCGCCTGGGCAATCCATGCGTAGAGCGCCGCCTGGGGTTCCTCGAGCAACGTCACGTTTTCGAGCCCCGCCGCGTAAGCTGCCTCCACGGTGAGGTCGCGCGCAGCCGCGTCGAAGGACGCCGGCACCGTGAGAAACACTTCTTGCTCGCCGAGCTCGACGGCGTACTTCGCGCGGAACGCCTCCGAGAGGTGATCGAGGATGCGCCACGAAGCTTCCACGGGAGAGATCTTCTCGATGTCGTCGGGTGCGCCCTGGGGAAGGATCGGTCCGCGCCAATCGACGCCCTCGTGACAGAGCCAGCTCTTTGCGCTCGAGATCACTCTCGCGGGTGCTTCGGCGGCGCGAGTGCGAGCGTGCTCGCCGACACAGAACCGCCGGCTACTATCCCAGGGCAGTGCCAGCGGGTCTTCGCTTTCGTGCGAGAAGTACAAAAAAGAAGGCAGAAGCTCCCGGGGTTCCACGGCTCCGGGGGAGACGAGCTGGGGCAACTCGAGGGGTACGGCTGGCTCGTCGGGCCGCTGGAGATCGAGCGCGGCGAGCGCGGTGTGCGTCGTTCCGAGATCGATCCCAACGACGAAGCGAGCGCTCAAAGCTCCACCTCCGCCGGCGCCAGCACGAAGAGATCGTGGCCTTTCACGTGCTCGGGAAGATCGAGCCTCGTGACATGCCAGCCCCGGTGACGCAAGGTTCCACGGTAGGGCGCACTACCCGCGACGTTGCCCGTGAGCTTGACGCGCGCCGCGTCGAACCCGGCTTCGAGGGTGAGGCTCGAGCCCTCCTCCTCGTCGCGCACGGGCTCGATGTCCGCGTGACGAAAGAGTGCCTTCTTGCAACCCTCGTGGACCACGCGGGCGGCGGCCCCGATCTCGGCGTCGCCGAAGCCGGCAACGTCTTGCTTCAGGAAATCCACGAGCCGGCCGTCGCGCTGCAGAAGCCCGAGAAGCTGCAACGCGGTAGTGGTCTCCGCGCGCTGGGGCGCTGGAGCGGGCTTCGGCTCGGGGAGGGCCTTCTGCAAATCTTCGCGCGCGTCCCACGCTCGCCCCGCGAACGCGCCATCGAAGAGCACGCGGAAAAAGCAGGCGAACGCGAACCAGAGTCGGGTCGAGAAAGGGAGGGATTCCGTCACGGCGAGCGAGCATAGCGCGCGCTCGCCGGCGGAAGATCCCCGCTATTTCGGTACGGGGATCGGCTTGGTGCCGACGGTGACGGTCCCGCCGTTGGCGACCCAGCGGAAGTTGTCGATGAGGGCCGTCGAATCCCAGGCCGTGTCACCGGTATCCCAGATGGTGAAGCGGATCGTGACTTCCTCACCGCCGGTGACCGGAGCTTGGGTCTCGAGCCACACGGTCGCGCCCGCGTCGTTCCAAACGTCGAACCCGGTGCCGGTGAGCTCGCCCGTACCCGCTGGGCAGCCGGCGCAGACATCGAAGAAGCCGATGTTCACGCTCACCGGATTTCCCTGACTGTCGAAGCAGATGTTCCCGTTGTTGGCACCTGCGGGTGCCGGCGAGACGAGGGCGATGAACTGGTCGTTGAACGTGGTGCAGACCCACTCCGGATACTCGAACGAATAGAACTTGAAGTTGAACGAATAGCCGGTCGCGTTGGTCGGTGCTCGAAGCTTCACTTCGAGGGCAACGTCGTCGTGGATGTCGTTACCACCGGCGCAGCTCGGGGAGTCCTGCGGGAATCCCGCGGGCGGTGTAACGTCGGGGTTGCCCGCGGAACAGCTCAGCGCTCCGCACGCGCCCGGCTGACTGACGGTCCGCGCGTATCCGCTGGACACGGCCAGCATTCGTTTTCCGGCCTGCACGTTCACGTTCGGGCCAAAATCCGGCTGGATCCCCACCTGAAGCCCCGGGGATGCCAAGGGAGAACCATCCGCTCGAACCCACGTGGACGAGATCACGCCCCAGGTCTTGTCGGTCGCGGTGGTTTGCTTGCAGAGCTCGATGCTGCGTGCGGCGTTCATCGGATCTACGTCGTCGAGGGCGAGGTTGTCGTCGCACGCGGTTGCGCCGCTCGAACCGGGCGTCCCGTCACAATCCTCGTCGCCCCACGTGGGAGTTCCGCCATCCGCACCGTCGCTGTAGACGTCGATGGCGCCCGGGTTCACGTTGGCGTCACAGTCGTTGCAATCGCCGGCGTTCACGCTGAAGCCGTCTTGATCGTAGTCCTCGTCGGGACCCGAGCTGCACGTGTTGCCGCCGCCGGAGGCGCCGCCGGACGCGCCGGTGCCCGCCTCGATGTTGATGCCGCCAGTCGCGCCGGTTCCGGAGGGGATCCCTGCTGACCCACCCGTTCCCGAACCGCCGGTGCCGGTGCCGCCAGTGCCAAAGGGCTGACCGCCACTATTGGAGCTGCTGCACGCCGCGAGGATCGCGCCGCTTGCGACCGCCGAACCCAAGTAAACCCAAAAGAGCTTGCGCATGAAAGCCACCTTCCGTCTTGGAGTGTAGCGCGAGCGCGGCCCGAATGGACGGCCAATCGGGCGTTTTTGGGGCCTCACTCTTTGGCGCGACCGAAAATCTTCGACCCAGGCGGTACGGACGAGGTGATCCAGACGTTGCCGCCGATGACCGAGCCCCGACCGATGACGGTGTCCCCACCGAGGATCGTCGCGCCCGAATAAATCATCACGCCGTCTTCGATGGTCGGATGACGCTTCTCCCCGTCGACGGGACGCTCCGAGCGACGCGCACTCAGCGCTCCGAGAGTCACGCCTTGGTAGATCTTCACGTTGTTGCCGATGTCCGTGGTCTCGCCCACGACGACGCCGGTTCCGTGATCGATGAAGAAGCGCTCGCCAATGTTCGCACCCGCATGGATGTCGATGCCCGTCTCCGAGTGCGCGTACTCGCTGATGATGCGCGGAATCATCGGAACACGCTCTTGGTACAAGACGTGCGCGATGCGATGAGCGGTGATCGCCTGGATCGCGGGATACGAAAACACGATCTCCTCGATGCTTCTGGCTGCGAGATCTCCCTCGAACGCGGCGAGCACGTCCGAGTTCAGCAAACGGCGAAGCTCGGGGAGTGCCTGGAACAGGCGCAGCACCACTTCTTCGTTCCAGCCCTCGGGTCGAGGGACGTCCACGTGGCCGAAGCGCTCCTCGTAGGTGACCGCGCGCGCAATCTGCTCGACCAGGAGCTCGTACGCTGGATGCAGATGCTCGCTCACGCTGTATCTCAGGTTGTCCCTGCTGAGGGGCCGCGTGCTGTAAAAGCCCATGTAGATCGCCGGCCGCAGGTGCCGGAAAGCCTCGATCACCGCGCGTTTGTTGGGTAGCGCGGCGCTCTCGAGGTTGTTGATCTCTTTTTCGTCGCCGTAGCTGCTGACGACGCCGTCGATTGCGTCTTCGAGCGCACGAACGTGAATGAGTGGGCGTGCCATCGGTCGGCTCGACGAATCACCTGGGGGAAGGGGTCGTTGGGTGGGTGGACGGCGTTCGTTGTAGCGTCGTTGTAGCATTGGATGGCCGGTTCGGCGTCGCGGAGCGCGGGAACATGGGACCTGCCCTGGCCCTTGGCCAGGCCCAATTTGCGAAAGTCGCGTGCTTGACGCGAAAAATCGCCCGTGAGAAGGCTCCGCCCAATGGATCCCTTCGCTCCCATCAACGGCATTTCGCTCGAACGCTATGCCGAGCTCGGCGCCATCGTCAGCGACCACGTGAACGATCGCGCGAAGTGCGCGGAGCTGGTGGAAAAGGAAGGCGTGCGGCGTGAAGACTGGGACGCCGCCGTCGCCGGCTGGACGGCGCGCATGCAGGACATGAGCCTGATGGGCGCGGTCGCGATGCGATACATGCCCCTCTACCAAGCCGCGCTTCAGAAGCGAGCCGCGTCGGGACAGGGCAAAGGCGCACCCGAGACCACGTTCGACGATTACGTGGCGATGAGCGGAGCCGCGAAGGCGATGGGCATCGACGCGATGTACCGGCACTACAACATCGACCAGACGGTCTGGACACAGATCGCGATGCAGTGGAACTCACGCATCCCGACCGATCCCCGTTACATGCAGTTCGGCATGTTGGTGGAACAAGAAGGCGCTCGCATTGCTTCGGGCCAAGCGCCGCGTCCCGTGTCGTTCGCAGGTGCGACCGCGCCCGGGCAAGGGCCCGGACCGGCAGCGGCGCCAGCAGGCCCAGCTCCCGCCGCTCCCAATGCTGGTGGAGTTGCGATTGGCACCCAGGTCCGCGTGCGCTGGGCCGACGGAAACTTCTACGCGGGTGAAGTGAAGCAGGTCCAGCACGGCCACTATCTGATTGGGTTTCCGAGCGGCACCCAGACCTGGGTTCTCGGCGACTACATCTACGAGAGCTGACGACGCTTGGCGGAATCACGCGGGCATGCGACGCTGGTAGCTGCATGCTGGTTCCCGCAACGTGTCCGAGGTGCGGCGCCGCCATCCAGCTCGAGAGCGCCGCTGATTGGGTGACCTGCCAGTACTGCAGCTCGAGCTCCTTCATTCAGAAGCCCACCGGACCCGCTCCGCCCCCCAACCAGACGGTGATCAGCATCGACATCCCGGGGGTCATGCCGATGCGGGTCCATGTGAGCCCTGGGGGATTCGGCGGGCCGATGGGCCCCCCCGGCATGAGCGTCCAGCAAGCGACTTACCAGGCGAATGCTCGGGTCGCCGGCGCGCAGATGTACGCCGCCCACCAGATGAACAACGCCTACGCCGAGGTGGGGCGTCGCTTCAAGATGAGCATGATCATCACCGTCGTGATGACGCTCGTCATCTTCCTGTTCGTCGGGGGAGTCGTCATTTTTTCGATGTTCGGCAGCATGATGATGCGTTGATGGCTTGCGTCCCACGGCGCTCATGGCCAACTTGGCTGCCATGAGTAGCGAACCCCCGAAGGGACCCGAGCCCGACCCAGAGCCCGAAGAGCCCAAGGTGGCTGGCAGCGCTTCCAAGGATCTCGCCGAAGGCCTTCAGCTCATCCTGAACGGTGCGCGCAAGGCCATCAAGAAAGTCGATCGCGCGAGGCTCGAAGACGCGGGACGCCGTGCGATGAAGAACCTGGAAACCATCGACGCGAAGAAGGTCGGTGCCATCGGCATCAAGGCCGCCCGGAATCTCGATCCCAGAAAGATCGAAGAAGTCGCCGAAGAAGCGGGGCGCGAGATGATCAGCGTGGTCGAACGCATCGCCGATCGCGTCGATCACATCGTGAGCGGAGCCATCCAAGGAGCCAAAGAAGGTGCCCGCGCTTCGGAGCGACCGTCGGCGCCAACACCGGAGCCAGAAGCTCCGTCCAAAAAAGACGACGATGACGGCTCGTCGCGCGTGCGCGTCGAAGACTGAACGATCAATCGCTGTTCGCAGCCTTCGGCTTTTCCTCCGCCGTGGGCTTCTCGGGTTTTGCTGGTCCCGATTTCCCGCCGCCGAGGTTCGCTAGCCCGTTCTTTACCCCGGGCTGGGTCATCGGATCCTCCGCTGCATCCTTGACGAGGCGCTGGCCTTCTTCGCCGCCGACGCGAATCAGAGCTTCCGCCGTGGAGATCACGGCGTTCACGAGCTCCTTGTCGTTCGCCGTGGCGCGATACAGAGCGAAGAACGTCCGGAGATCGCTGAGCTCTTCCTTGGTGGCGAGCTTCTTCAGCGCACGGGCGGCTCGTTCGATGTCGTCGGGCGTGTTGGCCGCGTCATTCAGGTGTCGCGCGAGGGGTTTTGCCGCGCGCGCTTCGTTCATCGCCGCGAGGGCATCCGCCATGGGTCCAACGGGCGGTGATCGCAGCACGTCGCTCAAGAAATCGTAGTGCTTTTCCAGAGCGGCGAGCATGTACTCGGCGCCATTGCGACGCGCCGCCAGGAGCTTGCGAGCTTCGTCGAGCAGGACAGGCGGCGTTCGGGCATCGCTTGCCAGGTCGACGAGCGCTTTGGTCACGATCGGATCTTCCATCGCAGCCATCTCGCGAAGCAGGAAGCGCTGGGCGGTCGCCATCTGCGCATCCCGCAGCGCCACTGCTTCGGCAATCTGCTCGGGGAGCGAGCCTCTGGCCTTGCCGCTCGGAATGCTGAACGCGCCCGTTTGTACGACGCAACCGTCGAGGAGCTTGCCGAGAGAGACCTTGCCCGCATCGCCTCCATTTTCGTCGATGAGGGCCACGTTGCCCGCGGCATCGCAGAACGCGAAGCCGTTCTGAGCAGCGCTCCCTCCAAGCACGTCGCGGGGCAGAGTCTTCACCCAACGCACCGAACCGTCGGCGGAGTCGAGACCCATCGCCACTCGGAAGTAGGTTGCTGCGTAGCGTCCGCCGGCCGCGCCGTCGCCCTTTTCGTTCGGCCGTGCGTAGAGGCGGATCCGCTCGCGCGCGGTGGCCTTCGCAGGAGTCACCTGGGTTCCTTCGGTGAACCACACCGGTTTTCCGGGCAGCTCGCGAGCGGGAAGCTTCACATGCGTTCCTTGTCCGCTCGAAGCGGCGCCGATCTGCGCGTCGAAACGTGTGAGGCCGATCTCGCCGAAGTAGAGCGTGCCGCCGATGTTCTCCGCGTGGCTCACCTGTTCACGCAACAGCAAGCGACCAATCTCGTCACCCGAATCCAGATCGAGGGCGGAAACGTACTGGCTCTGCCAGGGTACGAACGCGACACCGCCCATCACAGCCGGAACGCCGATTTCCTGATCGAGCTCCATTTCCCTGCGCACACTTCCGCTGCGGGAGACCGCAATGAGCTCGCTGTTCCCGCCGGTTGGCCCGCCGAGACTCGCAACGGTCGTCGTCCCATCGTCGCCGGCACCGCGGAGCACGCGTCCATCAGTCGATACGTCCCACAGCTTCTTTCCGCTCTTCGCATCGAGGGCGATCAGGTGTCCTCCGCCGGACAGCACGACGAGGTCCCCGGCCAGTGATGGCTCGGAATCGACCGCCCCGGCGTAGCTCCAGCTTCCGCCGCCATCGAGCGGCGCACCCACCAGCCCATCACCGGTCACCCCCACTGCCACCGCCGCACCAGCGGGCAGAGAAGCACTCGAGACGCGACTGTAAACCGCTTGGATCGATTTCCCGTTGTCGCTCTGCCAATCCGGCGCGAAAGCGTGGCCACCACCCGCCCCCGCATGACCGCAGGCGACCGCAAGGAGGGCTCCTAGAGGAATGAACGCGCGTCGCATCAGTCGTCTCCTCCTGCACTTCCGCCCGTCGCCTTGACCGCCCCATCGATGGCTTGCTTCACCCGACGACTCCATTCCTTGGGCCAGCGGGACTGCACGTCGGCCAGGTACTTGCCACTCTCTTTGGTGCCGAGCTCTCGACACCGACCAACGATGCGGATCTTCTGATCGTCCGGCATTTCCTTCTCCGGGCGGAACAGGATTTGATCGAAGCCGCTCGACATGATGTCGAACGGATGCTTGCCGGTGAGGGCAGCGAACTTCTCGCACTGCTTCGGCTCGCACAGCTGACCCACCGCGGCGGCGGCCTCCCCCACGTTGTGCGCGAGTGCGGTGAACAGATCATCGAGTGCATCCTTGGCGCCGAGGGACCCGAGTCCCGTGGCGGAAACTCCCCGCACTTGGGCGTCCGAGCTCCGGAGGCCGTCGCGCAAGGCTTTCACGGCGTCCGGTCCCTTGGTCTTGATGAGCGCCTTCGTCGCGGCGCGGCGCACGTCTGCGGTTCGATGTTTCACATACGGCGCGACCGCTGCGCTCGACGCGGTCTGCTTCAGAGCAGCTGCCGCCCCGAGAGCGCTCACCAGAACGCTCGTGCTCGCCCCCTTCTTGAGGAGCTTGTCGACCAGCGGTGCCGCGGCAGCGTCTCCCGATGCTTGGATGGCTTCGAGAGCGGCGGTCATCCGAGCTGAATCGCCACTCTCGAGGTCAGCTTTGATCTTGCCGAGGTCGAGCTTGCCGCCCTTCTTGGGTTTGCTCTTCGCCCCCTGTGCGGATGCGTCCGTGGCAGTGGTGGATGCGAGCGCTGCGCCGGAAAGCGCGGCCAAAATCAGGAATCTTCGTAGCATCGGGATACTCTCTCCCCTCGTGGCCCGGCCGATGTAACCTGCATCCCCAAAGCCGGCAACCCATCGCCCGAGTGCATGGCGAAACTCGACCTTCCGCTTCCCGAGATCGTGCTCGAGCCGCTTGAAGATCTCTCGCCCCCCGGCGCGGGCTTTTTGCGGATCGTCCGACGCCGTTGGCGTGCCCGTCATCCGGACGGCAGCGTGGGCGCCGCTTTCGTTTACGACGCCATCGAACGGGCGGCGCTCGATGCCGTCGTGATTGTCGCTCACTACCTCGAGGGAGGCAGTCGCCACGTGTACTTGCGGAGCGCTCTTCGCCCTCCACTGCTCGAGCGTGAGGGGTCCACCAGCGCCGGCCTGTGGGAGCTGCCGGCCGGGCTCATCGAGCCGGGTGAGAGCCCCAGAGCCTCCGGAAGGCGCGAGCTCAGGGAAGAGCTCGGCTTCGACGTTGTCGAGGAGCGGTTGATCGAGCTCGGCAAGAGCACGTATCCGGCGCCCGGCATCATCGGCGAGCGACATTTCTATTACGAAGTCGAAGTCGATCCATCGATGCGCGACGAGCCCGAGGTCGATGGTCCACTCGAGCAAGGAGGACTCGTCTCCGCGCTGCCTCTCGAAGATGCGCTCGAGCTGTGTCGCCAGGGGAGCATCGAAGATGCCAAGACCGAGCTCGCTCTGCGACGTCTGATGGAGCTCTTGTCATGACGCAGAACCGGGTGATCGTCGTGGTGAAGCGCTCCAGCTACAATCGCTTCATCGAAGAGGAAGGAGATCCTCGCGCCAAGGCACTCCTGCGCCGTCGAGACCCTGCCGTTCTGCGATGGAAGGATGCGCACCTCGAGCACACGCGCACGGTGGAGGCCGTTCTCGAGTCCCTCGAGCGGCTCAAAGCTCGCGTGTTGGTCATTCGGCGCTCGCATGCGGCCTTCGACGCAGCCGACGCAGCCCTCGTCGTGGCGGTGGGGGGTGATGGGACCCTTCTCGCCGCATCCCACAATGTAGGTGTGACACCCATCCTCGGAATCAATAGCGCGCCGCGTTACAGCGTTGGGTTCTTCTGCGCAGGAAAGCGTCAGGGGATTTTGAGCACACTCCGGAGAGCGCTCGACGAGGAGCTCGATTCGATCACGCTGACGCGCATGAGCGTCCTCTTGAACGGACGGTTGCGATCCAAACGCGTGCTCAACGAGGCGCTCTATTGTCACGCGTCGCCCGCCGCCACTTCGCGCTACATCCTCCGCAGTGGCCGCCGACGAGAACCGCAGAAATCCAGCGGTTTTTGGGTTGGTCCGGCGGCGGGCTCCACTGCCGCCCAGCACTCTGCCGGAGGGAAGATCCTGCCGCTTCGCTCTCAGAAGCTCCAGCTCGTCGTGCGTGAACCGTACGCTCCACCCGGCACCCAATACCGCCTTCGATGCTTCACCATCGAGCCCGGCGCACAAGTCGAGGTCGAAAGCATGATGCACGAGGCGAGCATGTTCCTCGACGGTCCGTACCGTGAGATTGGAGTCGGGCTAGGGGACACCACGGTTTTCACAGTTTCCAAGGAGCCGCTCCGCGTGCTGGGGCTGAAGGGTGCGCGTGTGGACGAGCGGCGGATGCTCTGGTCGAAGAAGCCGCGGGTCTGGTAGTCGGAGCCCTCTCGATGAAGTAGAGTAGGCCGTGCTCGGGATGCGGCTTCGTCTCATCGCCCTCGCGGCTGGGCTTTCGATTGCGTGCGCAACCGGCGTGGGTGTCGATGACCCCGGAGGAGTGGGCGGATCGGGCCTGGGCACCGGTGGCGTGGCGGGGTCGGCCGGGAAAGTCGACAACCCGAACGGCGGCTCCGGTGGAACGGGCAACGTGACGTCGGGCGGCGGCGCACCGAGTGGCGGTGGCGCGCCCAGCGGTGGAGCCGCGGGCATTGGAGGTGGCGGAGGCACACCGAGCGGCGGCGGTGGTTCCAGCGGATGTCCCGCGGGCCAGAAGAGCTGCGGCGGCGTTTGCGTTCAACCCAATCCCGGCATCGGTTGCAGTTTGACTGATTGCACCCAATGTCCGGCTCCACCGTCCTTCTCCAGTTGGATTTGCACGGCGGGGGTTTGCGACTTCACTTGCAATTCCGGTTACACCAAGTCCGGCGCAAGCTGCATTTCCAGTGGTGGAGGCGGCTCCCCGGGCGGAGGCGGCGCATCGAGCGGAGGCGGCGGTGGAACGGGGGGTGGCGGGACTTGCGCCGCGCCGTGCGATCCCTCTCAGGGATCCAACCAGTTCATTTGTTTGGCGTTCTGCGCGTTCTCGGGTGGAGCGGGACTCTGCGCTCCCATCATCAACTGCTGCACCTGCTTCTGATCAGCGCGCCCGCGAAAACGGAGCCTTCCCCGAGTACACCTCGGCGTCCCCGAGCTCGTCCGCGATCCGGAGAAGCTGATTGTACTTCGCGATGCGATCGCTTCGGCTGAGGCTTCCGGTCTTGATTTGCCCAGAGTTCGTCCCCACCGCCAGATCGGCGATGAACGAATCCTCGGTCTCACCCGATCGGTGCGAGATGACCGACGTGTACCCGGCAGAGGTCGCCAGGCGAATCGTGTCCAGGGTCTCGGTGAGCGAGCCGATCTGATTGAGCTTGATGAGGATCGAGTTCGCGATGTGTCCTTCGATGCCCCGAGTCAGGCGCTCGCGATTGGTGACGAATAGATCGTCGCCGACGAGCTGGATCTTCTTGCCGAGCTTGTCGGTGGCGAGCTTCCAACCATCCCAATCGTCTTCCGCCAGGCCATCCTCGATGCTGAGGATCGGATACTTCTCGCACCACTTCTCGAAGATGTTGACGAGCTCAGCGGAGCTGATCTGCTTCTTGTCGAACGTGTACTTCCCCTCCGAGTAAAACTCACTCATCGCGGGATCGAGCGCGAGGCCGACCTGCGTTCCGGGTTTGTAGCCGGCCGATTCGATCGCGGCCACGATGCGCTGGAGCGCCGTTTCGTTGGACTCCAACCGCGGAGCAAAGCCACCCTCGTCGCCCACTGCGATCGTGAGGCCGTCCTTCTTCAAGTTCGCTTTGAGGGCATGAAAGATTTCGGCTCCTGCGCGCAGCGCCTCGCGAAACGAGGGGAGCCCGAAGGGAACGATCATGAACTCCTGAACTTCGAGGCCGTTGTCGGCATGGGTTCCGCCGTTCAGGATGTTCATGAGGGGCGTCGGCAAGACGCGCGCGTTGAGGCCGCCGAGGTATCGCCAGAGCGGCAAGCCCACGCTGTCCGCCGCCGCTCGCGCCACGGCCATGCTCACGCCGAGGATCGCGTTCGCGCCGAGCTTGTCCTTGTTCTTGGTGCCGTCGAGCTCGATCATCCGTGCGTCGACACCGGGCTGGTCGAGCGAGCTCATGCCAATGATGGCGGGTCCGAGTCGATCGTTGATGTGGCCGACCGCTTTTTGGACGCCCTTGCCGCCATAGCGTTTCTTGTCGCCGTCGCGAAGCTCGAGGGCCTCGTGCTCGCCCGTGGAGGCGCCGCTCGGAACCGCTGCACGGCCAAAGCCGTCCAGTGTGTGAACTTCACATTCGACCGTGGGATTTCCGCGAGAATCCAAGATCTCTCGCGCGCTGACGCTGAGGATTTCCGGCATCCGCGGGCGATATCACGGATGAGCCAAGGTCGCGAGTAGCGGCGGGGCCGGAGTGCCAAGGGCCCGACCTTTGCTCAGTTCTCGCTCGAGCAGCTGGCACTGCAGCCGTCGCCGCTGGTGGTGTTGCTGTCGTCACAGGTTTCCGCTGCGCCAATCGTTCCATTGCCGCACTGGTCGATTTCCGGATCGATCTTGTACGGGAACGTGGGCGTGGCGCCGGCCGCTTTGATCGCAATGTAATAGGTCCCTGCGGCGAGCCCCGTGGCGCTGAGCTTTGCGCAGTACAGCGCACCCGAGTCGTCGTCCTCGGCAACCACCGTCGTGCCGTTCGAGGCGTAGAGTGTGATGTAGCTGTCTTGCTCGCCTTTGGAGCACGCGCCGTCGCCTAGATCGAAGCCTTCGATCACGATGGAGGCCGGCGCCTGAGCGGCCGAGATGTTCAGTTGGATGTAGTCGACGTCCCCGGTTGGGGAAATCTGGCCATAGAACGGGCTCGTGAGGGAGTCCGCCTGGCCCACAGCGTCATTGGGCTCGCTCTCGCTCGCTTCGAGAGTGCAGGTCGCACTGCAGCCGTCGTTTGGCTGGGTCCCGCCGTCGTCACACTGTTCGGCAAGATCCCGATGGCCATCCCCGCACGTCACGGTGCGGCTCTCGATTTCCAGCTGAAACGGACCGAATTGGGTGTCCGTGGCGCCGTCCACGATCACGAACAGCTGCTGCCCCGCCGTGACCTGAGCTGTCAGGCCGACATCGTTGGCGCAGCCGAGCTCGGTCGCGACGCTCGAGCAGGTCGTGCGAAAAGCAACCGAGAGTCCCGCAAACGACGTGACCTTCGCTTCCACGATGCCCGTGTTTTTGGCGGTGAAGGCGTAGGCGACCTCGGGACCGCTGGGCGAGGCCGAGCAACTCGCGTCGAGCTTCGACCCGTGGCCCGCTGTGGTGCCGTTCACCACGGCGGGATCGGCCAGAGCCATGGGCGTCGTGCAAGCATCCGCGCACGCGGGAGCGCAATCGGTGTCGTCACAGTCGACGAGGTCGTCGCCGTCGTTGTCGATGCCATCGACGCACTTTTCGGTGCCAACGCAGGCGCTCTTGTCCCAGGTGCAGTCCGCGTTGCAAGTCAGCGTTCCGGTGTCGAATCCGATGTCGACGCACGTCGCACCCGTGAGGTCGGTACCGTCGCAGTTCTCCCCGCCCTCCTGCACGTTGTTTCCGCACTCGGCGGGAGTGCCCCCCGTTCCGCCTCCCGAGACCCCGCCGAGTCCGCCCCCTGCCGAGCCGCCGAGCCCACCAGTGCCGCCATTGTTCCCGCCGCCGAGGCCAGGCCCGGAAGGGTGACCATCATCACCCGAGCAGCCAATCGGGAAGCACAGAACGAGGAGCGGGATTATTCGCCGGGCGGACACGAGTACGAGATGTTCCACGTGTGCACGGTCGGTGTCGAGAGCCCATCGGTGCTGGTATTCAGATTCGAGCTGAAGCTCGAGCCAAGGGAGCTTGGCGTCCGGCAGTCCGAGGAATGTGTACAGGTCCACGTAGCAGGTGGAGAGGGTACAAACTTGGGTGTTCGTGGGTGCGGCGACGGCGGTTCCGGCCAGTGCCTGAGTCTTGAGGGACAGACCCGGTTGGGTCGTGGCCGTCCGGATCTGGAAGTCGACGCTGGAGTCACTGGGGGTCGTCGTGTCCCAGGTGAGGTAGCCCCACTGGGGCTTGGACCCGCTGGGACACACGGCTTCATAGTACTGGAGCGTGTCGCTCTGGTTGTAGAGCGTGGGGCAGCCCACGTTGTAGATGATCTTCGCACCTGGGTCGGACTGAGCCGCAGTGCAGCTCGTCGGGCAAAGGATGATCTGGGAGGGGTTGGTGGGGTCGTCGTAGTACCAGCCCGGCCCGCTGCAGGCCGAAGCGTCGGTAACCTGAGGAAGACTCGACGGAGCGCCCGACGAGGGGGTGTACTGGATCGTGACGTTGGTTGGATCGAAGTTTCCGGCGGGCGGAAGTGGCGTGCTGCAGCTCGCCGTCTGGTTTGCGATGTTGGTCAGCGTCGTGATGAGGGAAGCGGCCACCGCTGCACCACTCGATCCGCTGATCTGGAACGCACTGCCGGTCCCACCGGCCGTCGCAATCTGATCGAGCACTGGGTAATTCGCACCCTGCATGCCGATGACGTAGGTGCGAATGCCGTAAGTGAGGTACGCGGAGCCGGAGAGTGACGACATCGCCGTCGGGTTCGTGTTGCACTCGGAAGCGTCGCCGTCGGTCGCCAGGATCACGATGAAGATCTCGTCGGGCGCCGCTGCCTGCTTGGCAATCGCCCAGTCGAGCGCTCCCTTGAGCGCGGGGTAGGTCGGCGTCGATCCGCCGGGGGAGGTGGCGTTCACGGCGGTCACCAGCGCATCTTCCGCAGGGTCCGCGGCGCCCGTCGCCGTGGTGAGGGTTCCGAGGGTCACGCGCGGGTTGGAGCACGGCACGTCGGTGCAAACCGATCCCGTGCCCGGACAGCCGTCCCCGTTCGCGCCGCCGCTGTCGAGACGGAAGAACTCGAGCGCCACGCCGAGACCCGCCGAGGCGTTGGACTGGAAGAACGTGTTGAGAGCGCTCGTCGTGCCCGTCCACTTGGTCCCGCCCATCGATCCCGACTTGTCCACCATGAAGTACATGTTGACCTTCTTCAACACGGACTCGGTCGTGGTTGCGGTGCAAAGAGGCGCTCCACAGGTGCCGGGGACGTAATACGCCCAGTTGTCGAGGGATGCGCCCGGCGTGCACTCGGTGACCTGGGTGGCGCCCGGCGGATTGACCATGATCTCGCTGTCGGCGCTCATCCCGGTGCAGGGAATGCTGGTGCACTTGCCCGGTCCGATCGCCAACGTGGTCGTGCACGTGCCGGCCACGAGGCCCTGGTTCGGCGCCGCCTTGCCGAACTCGTTCGTGGCGGGCGGGAAATGAATCACGTCGATGCCCGCCGGCGCCACGGTCGTGCCGTGGTTGCAGACCACGACCGTGTCGTCACAAGTAACGCCCAGGCCGAGATCGAACCCGGAGCACGAGGGGTCGGTCTGTCCCGGGAGCCACGGCGTGCACTTGCCGACTTCGGACGGCGCCGACGCCATGTTCACCGGGCAGGTGAGCCCGCACACGGTCGCGGTTTCCTGAACGCACGTCGCATTCCAGCCACCCGTATTTTCGCAACAGGCGGGATCGACGGAGCAGATCTTGGCGACGCAAGCGTTGCAGTTTTGGTCGAGGAACGTTCCCTGGGTGCAGACATCGTGGCCGCACGTGGTGGGGCCCGGAAGCCCGCACAGCGAATCGCACTCGGTCTTCACCCGATTCACGCAAGATGCCGACCAGGTCTGGTTGCAAGTCGTCCCGCTGGCGGTTTCATACCAACCGATGCAGCTCGCGTCCCAGTAGGCGGTGCAACACTGCGGATGCGCAGCGCAGACCGTATTGACGTCCGCGTTGCAGGGCGTGGGGGCTCCCTTGAGCTTGGTGCCTTGCTTGCACGGGTTGTGAACGCAGCTCCCGGCCACCGTCGGCTCGCAGCACGCGGGATCGGCGGCGCAGACCTTCTGCACACACGGGTCGCAGGTCGATGTCATCGACTCACCCGTCACGCACTTGCTGTGCTTGCAGGCGCTGGACGTTCTCGGATCGACGCATTGGCTGTTGAACTGGCAGTCCTCAGCGCTCTTGCACGGTTGCTTGAAACCCTTGAGCGCGACGGCCGTCGGCAGCCCCGAAATGTTGCCGCCCTGCCAGCTGAAGCCAGCGCTGGCGTCGTTGGTGATGCCTGCGTCTGGGTCTTCGTTGTAGGTGCTGCAATACGGATCGCAGGGGTTGGCCGTGCAACCCACCGGAGTGGTGAACGCCAGCGGCTTTCCAGCTGGTTGGTCTCCCGGCGATGGAGCCGCACGGGTGTACGTCGTTCCGTCGGTGCAAGAGCCCCACGCGCCATCGTTGCACGCTTGGGTTCCCTCGTAGCAGGTGAGGATCCCGTCGTGCTCTCCCACCTTGATGCCGCAAGCTCGCGAAGCACCTTGCTCGCACGGACCGATCGCCACGCCGCCGATGCCTCCCCCACCGCCGGCGCTCGAGCCAGGCAGAGGGTGATTGTTGTCCGAGCAGCCAAACGGCGCTGCGAAGCCGGCAGCCAATGCTGCGGCTATGAGCCAGCTCCGAATCTTCCTACGCGGGGACATCCGTTCAGATACTCGCCGCATCACGCCTCCCAAGCCATCAGCTCGCCTGCCAAGTTCCGCGCCAAGAAACGCAATTCAGGCGTGATCATCCAACCAAGGCATAGCAGGGTTCGTGCCTCTACGCTGCTCCGAGCGTTAGCGCTATTTCCCAAGGAATTCGTGGGGGTCAGGCCCGAAGCACCGCCGCTGGCTACGCAAACAATGCAAGTCGGGCAAAAGATTTCCGGGGCGCAGAGGCCATGCGCGGCTCCGCGGCTAGTAGAGAGCGCCCATGATCTGCTCCCAGACCATCGCGTCGGTGAAGATCCGGACGAGCTCGGGATCGACGTGCCCGTCCTTGACCTCGAGGTTCAGGATATGGACAGCCTTGTCCACAGGCACGGCCCGCTTGTAGGGGCGATCGCTGGCCGTCAGGGCGTCGAAGATGTCGCTGATCGTCATCATCTTCGATTGGAGCGGGATTTCCTCGGCGCGCAGGCGATTGGGGTACCCCGTGCCGTTCAAGCGCTCGTGATGGGCGCCGGCGATGATCGCGACCCGCGCGAACGTCTTGCCCCACGGGATCTTCGATAAAAAGCGATAGGTGTGGGTGACGTGGCTTCGGATCTCGTCGAACTCCTCGGCGGTGAGGGAGCCACGCATCACGCTGAGGCTCGTCACCTCCGACGCCGTGAGGAGCGCCGCTTGGCTGCCGTCGAGCTTGGGGTAGGTTCGCCGAGCGAGCTCTTCGATCTTCTGGAAGTCCCCCGCAGCCAGGACCGTCGGCTCGTTGGCGTTTTGGATCGTCTCCCAGGCTTGCTCGAGCTCCGCCCGGCGCTCGACGCTCTCGCGTTCGATCGCTTCGAGCTCTGCCGCAGGAGAGCCACGCTCGATGGCGTGTAGCTTCTTTTCGAGCATCTCGGCGTCCAGCGTGCGCGTGACGAAATCGAAGCGCTGGCGGAGCATCTCGAGCTCGTGGGGATAGAGCTTCTTGGCTTTGACGAGCACATGCTCGCGAACACCGATCTTGCCGAAATCGTGAAGCAGCGAGGCGTACTCGATCTCGTGGATGTCCTCGCGCTTCCAGGTCACGTCCCGATACGGGCCCGTGTCCACGCGTTCGACCGCGTGCGCGAGTCCGACGGTGAGCTCGGCGACGCGGCGTGAATGGCCGCTCGTGGTTGGGTCGCGTTGCTCGATGGCGTCGACGCTGGCCCGGACGAAACCCTCGAAGATGGTGCGGATCTCGTCGTACAGCATCGCGTTTTCGAGCGCGATCCCGGCTTGGGCGGCGAGCGTGTGCATGAGCTGCTCGCTGCGATCGTCGAAGGGTACGACCAGCCGCTCCGCGTCTTCCGTGGTCAGAAGCTTCTGGGTCGGCTCCCGCTTCTTGTTGATCAGCTGCAGAACGCCAATCACCACACCCACGTTGTTCACGAGGGGAGTGCACAGCATGCTCTTGGTGCGATAGCCGACGCGCTGGTCGTAGGAGCGATCGAAGCCGAAGGTCGCGTCCTTCGGCATGTCGTACACGTCCTCGATACGGATGGTCTTCTTCTCGAGCGCTACGTAGCCTGCCATGCTGCGCGGGCTGATCGGCATCGTGAACTCGCGCGAGTCGAACTGAACCGACTCGTTTTGGCTGGTCTTGAAGCGCAACTGGCAGCGAGAGATGTCCGGGTCGGAACCTTCGACCACGTACACGCTGCCGGCATCCGCGCCGGTGATGAAGCGACTCTTTTCGAGAATCAGACTGAGCAGGCGCCCGATCTCCCGCTCCGTCGTCAGGGCGCGTGCAATCTCGATGAGCTCGCCGAGCTCGTAGCGATATCGGGACAACCACTTGCCGCGACTCTCGCTTCGGGCTTTGACCTCCATCAACTCGAACGCCTGATGGAGCGCGACGAAGATTTCGCTTTCATCCGGCTCCGCCGAGAGGATCGCGCCCACACCCAGATTGAGGGCTCGATCGAGGGCGGGGTCCGTCGGGCGACCGAGAATCACGAGCCGCGCTTCGAACCCCGCGAGTTGGTCGGCATAGGGTTCGAGGAGATCGCGCCCTTTGTCCCAGACCACGCTCGGGACGATCAGGGCGGACCAGGCGCCGCGGCGAACCAGGACGATGAGCGGATGGGGACGCGAGACACTGGCATCTCCGAGACGCCCCTCACGCCCCAGCATGTCCGCGACGCGCCCGAGCGCCTTCACCACATCGCCCGCCCCTGGTGAGAGCGACCTCAGCGCGGCTTTGGTTGCGGCTTCCTCGATCTCGAAGGTCATCGCGCTAGAACCGTCCCCTGTCCGGGCCGCCTCGTCAACGCGGCTCGGTGTTGCTCGCTGGCGCCCGTGTCTGGGGCTCGCCGCCCGCGCCCTTGTCGGCCAGAGCTTTGCGTTCCTTGGCGGCGTCGCGTTCCTCGTAGGCCACCACGATCTTCTGAACCAGTGCGTGCCGCACCACGTCAACGTCGGTGAATGCGCAAAACGCGATCCCGTCCACTCCGGTCAAGATATCGCGCGCTTCCCGGAGGCCGCTGCGCGAGCCCGACGGCAAGTCCGTCTGGGTGATGTCGCCGGTGACCACCGCCTTCGACCCGAAGCCCAACCGGGTCAGGAACATCCGCATTTGCTCGCTCGTGGCGTTCTGCGCTTCGTCCAGGATGACGAAGGAATCGTTCAAGGTTCTGCCGCGCATGAAGGCCAGTGGGGCGACTTCGATCTGCCCGCGCTCGCGAAGCTGCTCGACCTTGTCGAAGTCGAGCATGTCGTGGAGAGCATCGTAGAGCGGGCGCAGGTAGGGGTTCACTTTCTCCGCGAGGTCACCCGGCAGAAACCCGAGCTTCTCCCCCGCTTCCACGGCGGGACGAGTGAGGACGATGCGCTTGACGTTTTTCGAGAGCAGCGAAGACGCTGCCATCGCCATGGCGAGATAGGTCTTCCCGGTGCCCGCAGGCCCAATGCCGAACGTGAGGTCGTGTTTGCGAATCGCCTCTACATAGGTCCGCTGCGCTGGGCTCTTCGGCACGATGGCCCGGCGCCGTGGGGAAACCAGAATGATCTCGTCGAGCAGATCGATGAGGGAGGAGCTCGGGTCGGCCCGGAGCTCGCGCATCGATCGCGCCACATCCCGCGGAGCGATCTCGTAGCCGCGACTGACCAGGGTGGCCGCATCGGAGAGGAATCGGTGGGCAACCCGCACGTCGCCCTCCTCCCCTGACAGGTAAATGACGTTGCCTCGCAGGCTCACCTCGGCGCCGCTGTGGCGAGAGACCTCGTCGAGCAACGCTTGCTGGGGCCCAGATAGCGCCAACAACACCGAGGTGTTTTCGACCTCGAGGTTCGCCGAGTGTGGCGTCTGTCCGATCCTCGACTGGCTCGTCAAATTCGGTCCCCGAACCTCTTGGGCTCACGCTCGGGTCCTTTCAGCATAGACCCCGCACGCTAGGAGCGCATCCCACGCCATGGGGTCGCGGGTTTTTTGCCCGATTCGGCGGGGATCGCTAACGACCCAGGGATGCGCGGCACGAACAAGTGGCTGGGAATCGGCCTGGCAGCCGGCATCGTCATGGCATTGGTCCCCATCGTGCGCGGAAACGCCGGGATCGAACAGGCGCTTCGCAAGCTCGATTCACGGGCGCCCCCGGCATCGCCCAAAGCCGACGACAAGCTCGCTGGTCTCGATCTCTTGAGACTCGATGTGCGGCCTCGGCGCGTCACGACTCCGCTCCGCGACGGAAAGCAAGCCGAGCTCACGCTCGATCCAGCCCTACAGCGTGCAGCGCTCGCACAGTTCAAACGCTACAGCGTGCCCGAAGGCGGGGTCGTGGTGATGGAAGTCGCCACTGGAAAGATCCTCGCCTACGCGAGCTATGTCGCCCAAGGCCCCAAGTTCGACGTGAACGCGCGGGCCGAAGCGCCTTCCGCCAGCGTGTTCAAGATCATCACCGCTTCTGCGTTGGTGGAGAAAGCTGGTCTGAACGCAAAGAGCGAGCAGTGCTATCACGGCGGCAAGAGCAGCATCGAGGCCAGCGAGCTCGAGGAAAATCCAAAACGCGACAAGTGGTGCGCCACTCTCGCGATGGCGCTCGGGCGAAGCTTGAACGTCGTTTTCGGGCGCCTTGCCCAGAAACACCTCACGCCCGAAGACCTGACGGCGATGGCCGGGGCTTACGGATACGGCGCCTCCGTACCGTTCGCTGCCAAGAACGATCCCCCGTCGATCGATCTGCCGGTCGATCCCCTCGAGTTCGCCCGGGGCGCGGCGGGGTTCTGGCACAGCACCCTGTCACCCCTCGCGGCGGTCAGCATCGTCCAGACCGTGGCCAACCACGGCGTCACCCTCGAGCCCCGCATCGTCCAGGCGATCTACAAAGGGGACGAGAAGCTCTGGGAGGAGACGCGAGACCCGCTGGTCCTCCGCCGGGCAGTGAAGAAGGAAACCGCCGACGAGGTCGGCCAAATGATGCTCGAGACCGTCGCGAACGGCTCGGCTTACAAGAGCTTCCACGACAAGCGGGGGCGAGCCTACCTGCCCGACATCGCCGTAGCTGGTAAGACCGGAACGCTCATTCGAGGCAAAGAGAACCGTTTCTATACCTGGTTCGTCGGCTTCGCCCCGGCAGACAAACCCGAAATCGCCATCTCGGCCCTCGCGATCAACACGCCTACCTGGCGCATCAAAGGGCCCGAGGTAGCCAGAAACGTCCTTCGCGCCTACTTCGCCAAGAAGGGTGCCAAGGGCGTGACCGCCCCCTGACGCATACCGAATGGTAAGTGGGTGTGGGTGCGGCGACAAAGCCCTGGTGATTCGCCGATCAAAACTCGGGGTTGGACTGGGCGGCGAGGGTTGCTAGATTAGTGTCGTGGAAGTCGTGCTCCGGAAGCTGGGTAGAGGCTCCCGGGCCGTAACTGGTCGGCTCGTGCGTGCGCCTCGTAAAGGCTCGGTAGTCGTTATCGAGTTTTCCGACGGGATGCACGAGTACGTGACCACACCCGTGAAGCGAGTTCTGAGGCTGGCTTCGCGCGATGTCTTCTACATCGAGACCGTCAATAGTCGTTACCGTCTCGAGGTTCGCGACCGTGAGCGCGCCCTCGAAGACGCATCGAGCGGCTAAGCGAGGACGATCGACGGATTGAGTGCTGGCGCTCCACGCCAGAGGTTTGCTAATGCCATCGGGCTTCGTGCTCGGATGGAGGAAAACTCGTGGGACGTTTCGATCGTAGGAAGTCGCAGAAGTCGCGCCGCCGCAAGGGTCAGCGCAAGAAGAAGGCACGGCTCAAGCGCCGCGCCACGCAGAAGAAGGCAACGAAGAAGACGGAGAAGCCCAGCAAGAAGAAGTGAGCTTCGCGCTCGCTACTCGCGGATCGTCTTCGTCGGAAACTGAACGTCGCGCTGCTCGACGGGCGTCATTCGAATCTGTTCGCCGAACAGACCGAGGTCGCCGGCCATGCGTTGCTCGCGCACCAGGTGCCATCCCCCGTCATCGCGCCAAGTCTGCGCGATGCGCGTGGCGCGGAGGGTGTCGTCGTCCTGGCGCACCCAGGCGACGTCGACCTGAATCATGGCGTTGAACTCGTCCTTCATCGACATTCCCGCCAGCTCCACGTCGACGATGCGGACCTGCTTTCCCCAGGTGAGGCGACGCTCGAGGAAATTGTCCCGCGCTCCCGGCGCCGTATTGGCGAGAGCGATGTCCATGCGCCCGAATCGCGAGGCGAGATTGAGCTCTCGCGCGGCGTCGGTGGCTCGCGTTGCTTGAGAGGGTGGCGCGACACAGCCCGCCACGAACAGGGTGAGGGCCGCGGCGAAGAGCGGGAGCTTCATCGACCCCTCCCCTAGCAAGCACCGGGCGCCTGGGAAAAGAAACGCGAGGGTCAGAACACCGAGCCGACCACCACATAGGTCTGGCCGCCGCTCGGTGCTTCGTCGTCCAGGCCTCGGGCGTGGCCGAAGCGCACGATCCCCCTGACGTGGTAGCCGAGCACCAAATCGAACCAGAGCTCCCCGCCCACCCCGAGGTGGTAGCTGGCCAGGGGGTCTTCGAGATCGAGCTGATTGAAGGCCCCCCCATAGTCGGCGAACGCGGCCGCGCTGATGGCTCTCAAAAAGACCGGCAGGGTGAGGATGCCATGATCGGGATACACGATGGGGAAGCGATACTCGGCGTTGATGAGGTTGAACTGCGTCCCGATGAACTGAGTCGGTTCGTAGCCGCGTAGGACGAAAGCCGTCTGGCGCGTGCCCTTGTCGAAAGCGTCGATGATCTGCCAGGGCGTGTTCCAGCTGGGTTCGGAGTCGACGAATCCGCCGGTGTAGAAGTAGCCCCGCCGCGGATAGGTTCCGACCGCCGCACCGCCGGAAGCGGCGAGGGCCAGCGTGTGATGCTCCAGCCACGGCATGGGGATGTACCCGGTGACTCGAGCAGACACCGAAGTGAGAGTGTCGTCGCTCCCGGTTTCGCGGGCAGCGAGATCCAGGTTGGCAGCGACGGAGAAGCCTCGCTCGGGCCCGATCGAGTTGCTGGTTCCGTCTGCGTTCGAGTAGCCATAGCCGAGGCCGATGATCCCGAGAAAGCCCCGGTGCGGGTCGACGGTCACCAGCGAGTAGGGGTCGGCGCGCGTCCCGACCGGAAGCTTCGAGTCGAACTCGCCGGCGGTATACGACAGACTGATCGCCTGGGAATCGTTCTCCCCGAGCTGGGAGAACGCGACTCCGGTCGTGACGCCGGTGAACGTCTCGACGAAAACCGGCTCCTGGTCCCCGTAGCGATATCCTCGCCGCGGGGACGCCGATCGCGACGCGGACAGGAAGAAGTCGAACGGCAAGCGGCGGTAGGTGTACGCGAGGGAAACGCTCGGGACGGAGTCCTCTCGATCGTCGTAGGGAGCGAGGATACTGGCCGCGAAGGCGTGATGTCCCACGATGTCGGAGCCGCTCGTCGTAACGCGGATCGCGTTGCCGAACGTGCTCTTGCCGATCTTTACCTCGTACGCGCGGGGACGGAGCGTCACGAGTGGATTGTAGGGTTCGACCGGCCAGTGCTCCGGCGAGGGCCGGGGGTGCGGGCTCGTGCGCGGACCGGGAGGAGGGACCGGATCGAGAAAACGCGATCGGTCGAGGGGCATGCTGAAGAGGTCGTAGCCGTACGAAGTGTAGCCAACGTAGAGCAACGTTTTGCCGTCCGGAGTGACCTCCGGCATGTACGCCCCCGTTTTCACGTTCGTGACCTGATGGAGTTTCTTCTGCGCGAGGTCGTAGGCGTACACGTTGGCAATGCCCGTACGATCCGACGTGAAGTAAAGCGTCTTTCCGTCTGCGGACCACGACGGCTGTTGATCGAGCGCGGTGTCGTGAGTGACCTCGAAGAAGCGACGGGACTTCACGTCGACGACGCGGATGTCGCGATAGCCGCCGGCAGACCACGAGCTGTAGGCAACCCGCTTCCCGTCGGGGGAAAACCGCGGTGTGTAGGCTTGCTCGAACTCGGCGCTTCCGACGAGGAGGCGCTGCCGATCCAGCGACCCATCCGCCAGGATGTCGGCGATGCGGAGCGCACTCGTTCCGCGGCTATTGGTCACGTATGCGATGTGACGTCCGTCGGGCTCACGTCGGGCTCCCGCGCCCGATTGCCCGTGGTCAAGCGCTGCTTGGAGCCGCGAAGTCCCCTCTCGCTCGTCGTACCTCGAGGCTGCCGGAACAAGTCGTTGAAGTAGTAGCGGCGCCTGCTCGGAGCCACCGAGTCGAACACGAAGCCGCAGCTCCGCTCGAACGATGCCACCTTTCCACTCGAGCGCGCGACCAGGGTCGGCGTCGTTTTCGGCGGCTCGCGACCGAGTTTCGAGGGGGACGCGGTAGAAGCCCGACGGCTGGTCGCCGTCGTCTCGGAAGTACAGGACTTCTTCCCGAGCGCCCTGCCGCGCGCAGGGCGGAACGAATCGCGGTGAGCTCGCGATGCGGCCGCGGTGGGTGAGCTGGGTGCCCTCGCGAAGCCCGCGGCGGAGGACTTCCGCGATCTGCGCCGCGTATTGGCGCTCGAGGTGATAGCGCCAGCCGTCGTAGAGCTCGACGTAGGTGCGTCCCGTCGCGCGCCGAATGGAGCGGTTGATCCCCCACGGAACGATGTTCGAGCCGTAGTCCGTTGCGACCGCCGCGAAGACATCGGGTCCGTAGACATCGGCGATCCAGCCAATGAACTCGCCGCCGTACAGGTACCAGAGATTTCCGGTGGGCCAGCGCAACGCGGAACTGCTGATCTGATCGAGCCCGGCCATCCGGCCTTCGAGGATGTCTGCTCGCAAGATCATGTCGAACTGACTCGAGCGCAGGCGACCGCCGCCCGTGTGCTCGGTTTCGAGCGCCACGGCCAAACCTTCGAGAACCCAGCGGGGTTGGGCCTGGTTCGGCGCGCTGGTCTTGCCGAGCACCGCGTTGACGATCGCGGGAATGCCCGAGATGTTGTCGACGTGGAGAATGTGCGTGTACTCGTGAGTCACGAGCTCCGTGTACCAGTCGTCGTATTCGCCAAGCGGTGACATGTCGTCCGGCGCCGTGACGAAGAGACGAACGGCGTTGTAGGGCAGAGCGGTTGCCGAGCCGTTGGCCGCGTCGGTCACGTCCGAGAGCAGAACCTCTGTCACTTCCTTCGGTTGCCAACCGAGCTCTGGCACCAAGCGTCGATGCACGGCTTCCAGCACGGTCGCGACGTACTGCGCCTGCTTGCCGAGCTTGTTGTGATACGTCACGCGAAAGTGCGGCGTGACGACGGTGTACCACTCGAGATACGGGTCGCCCGCTTTCGCCGTGCGTGTCGAAAGAATCGCAAACACGCCAACGATGAGCGCGACCGAAAGTCTATGACGCCCTAGAGCGAGCAAGCACGTACGAGCTCACAGGTCGTCGTGGAATAGGGGCTCACGGTTCCGGACGTAACGGTAGACGAGCTGCCGCCCTTCTTGCGTGATTTGAGTAAACTTCGCGCCAAAGCCCGGGGGTGCTTCCACGCCCGAGGTCGACAGCGGTGCCTCCCGAACCCATTCGACGAGACCGAGGGCTTCGAACTCGTAGCCTCCAGGGAGCGACACCTTGATCAGCACGTTGGAGCCAATCTTGGGAATGCTGTAGGTCGCGACGAAGATCCCGCCCGATTCGATCACGTCGTTGCCACTCAGGCCTTTGTAGAAGTTCGTCGCGCTGTGGGCTCCGAGGGGTGCCTCGACTCGCGGTACGTTTGCGGGAGCATCCACTGTGGGAACGGTCGCTCCCGGCGCGGGATGCTGAGGGGCGGAAGGCGCGCTCTGCTGAGGATTGTTGGGCCAGGAACCGGGCTGGCCCTGGGGCGGCGCCGCGGGCTGTTGCTGCCAATGCGCGGGAGCGGGAGCGGCACCCGGAGGGGCTCCATACCCAGCTTGCTGCGGATACGCCTGAGCCGGAGGCTGTTGGGGATACGCTGGTTGTTGTGCTTGGGGTTGCGGAAACCCTGCAGGAGCGGCGGCGGGGAACGCCCCAGCCTGAGGAAACGGAGCAGCTTGTGCTTGGGGAAACTGAGCCGGCGCGGGCTGAGCGGGAGACTGTTGTTGAAACGCCGGCTGGGGTGGTGCGAACGGCGAACCAGGGTTGAGCACTGCAGTGCTGCCAAGACCATGAGGCGCAGGCGCTGCAGCGGGAGCGGCGGCGGGCGCGGGCGCCATTGGCGCAGCGGGCCCTGCCGGAGCAGCAGCGGCCTGGGCCAGAGCGTGCACCGTTGCCAGGGAGCCAGCGACCGATTCAGTGGCGCTGTCGATTGCGGGGTGTTGGCCCGCCGCAGCCTGGAGCATTCCGAGAGCGCGCCGGATGGCATCCAGCGCCTGAGGAGCCGCTTCCCCGAGAGCCGCGCCGTGGGAGGCCTCGATACGATGGAGCGCACCCATGGCCTGAGCCACGGGTTCGGCAACGGACATCGCATTCGGCGGGACACCGGGCGCTTGCAGCACGGCCAGGCCTCTCGCCAAGCTTTCACGTGCGGTTCGTGCAGCACTCGCAGGATCGTTCATTCATCATTCTCCGCGGCGGCCAGTCTACACGGGACGATAATGAGAAGCGATCCGCTCGGCTAGCTCCTTCAGGTCGAGCGGTTCGCCGTCAGCGGCGGAGATCGCGCTTTGGATGGAGATCGCCCCGTCTCCGGTGCGAATCACTACCTCGCCGGAGCTCTCGGCTGCCTCCCCAGGCCGTAGGGCCTCCAAGTAGTTGTCTCGCGCTGCCGCCCGGGTCACGAAGAACCGGACCCCTTCGAGCTCGAGCGCGAGGCCCGGAATTGGCGCGAGCGCACGGATCCTGCGAAGCACACGGTCCGTCGGCCAGCTGAAGTCAGCTCGAAGAAGCTCACCGCTCGGCTCGGGAGCAGATGTGGCTTGCTCGGGATCTTGGGGCTGCTCGGCGACCTCTTCCCTCTCCATCCGGGAGACCACGTCCCGCAGCAGGGAGAGGCTCGGTCGATCCAGAGCCCGGGCCAGCTGCCACGAGTCGCGATGCCCGATCTCCAGGCTCTGGCTCGCCAGCACCGGCCCCTCGTCGTAGCGCGAGGTGAGTCGATGAACGCTGACGCCGGTGTGAGCGTCGCCCGAATCGATGGCCCAGAAAATGGATTCGGCCCTCGATGCCGGGGCAGAAGCGAGGGATGCGCACCAATGGCTCCCAGGCGTGCCCGGACCAGCCAACGCTCCGGGATGAGCCGGGTCCAGTACCAGCTCACCAAGAGATCGGGGTCGCGAAGGGATTGGTCGACTTGGGAATCGAGAGCGCTACCCAGCAGGCTCGCTTCGAGGATCTGGCCTCCCTGCCTCGCCAGCCGCCGTCGCCCTGGGGCTTCCACCGGCGACAGCACGGACAGCTCGATGTCGTGGCCGTCCCGCTCGAGGAGCAGGGCGGCCAAGGGAAGGCCGAAAAAGGCGATCCTCATCCCGGTTTCGAGAACCTAGCTCGATGAGGGCCAAGCGCCGAAAACTTGTTCGGAATTCCGCCCCCCTGATAGGCGCTACAGCATGGAAAGTGGGGCCAAGGCCCGCGCGTTCAAGCCAGCCCTCCGAGCCGGAAGCAGCCGCTTCGACCCGACCGCGGCGCGGCGGCCGATCCTGGTCTTCGAGGACGTGCACAAGGCGTATCGCGCTGATGCACCCGTGCTTCGAGGACTCACGCTGGAAATCCAGCGCGGCGAGTTCCTGTTCATCACCGGACCGTCGGGTGCTGGCAAGAGCACGTTGCTTCGCTTGCTGTACGCCGCGGAGAGCGTGGATTCCGGACGCATCCTGTTCATGGGTCGTGAGGTCGGACGACTGAGTGGCGACTCGATTCCGTTTCTACGCCGCAACGTCGGCATCGTCTTCCAGGACTTCAAGCTCGTCCCCAATTGGAGCGTGCTCGAAAACGTCGCACTGCCTCTGGAGGTTTTGGGGCTCGCTGGTCGCATGATTCGACAGCGGGTCGGCGAAGCTCTCGAGCGAGTGGGTCTCGGCGGCCGCGGCGGCGAGCGAGTCGGCTCGCTGTCCGGCGGTGAGCAACAACGCGTGGCAATTGCCCGCGCCATCGTGGGAGAGCCAGCCCTCGTCCTCGCCGACGAGCCCACCGGCAATCTCGATCCTCAGCTCGCCATCGACATCCTCGGTCTGTTCGAGGACATCAACGAGAGCGGAGTGACGGTCCTGTTCGCGACCCACGACCGAACGCTGCTCGATGTTCGACCCCGCCGGGTGGTCGTACTCGATGAGGGCAAAGCGATTGACGTACCCGACGGCCTCGAGCGAGCCGCCGATTGCATGGATCGAGAGGTAGCTTGAGATGACTCCCCTCGAGCGAGCTTGGCGGGGCAGCAAGAACGACTGGCGATTGCATCTACTCAGCGTGTTTTCCGTCGCCGTCGCGTTCGTGTGCTTGGCAGCGTCGGTTCTGGTCGTCGTCAACGTGCACGGTGTCCGTGCTCGCTGGGCGGAGACCGGTCGTGCCAGCGTCTTTCTCAAACCTGACGCCAGCGAGGATCAGATCGAGACCATCCAGAAGGCGCTTCGCGGATCCGAGGGTGTGACCGAGGCCAAATACGTGTCGAGCGAGGAAGCGCGCCGGGAAATCACCGCGAGCAAGGATGATGAAGTCCTCGCAGCGCTCCCCACCGAAGCGTTCCCGGCATCGATCGAAGTACGCGTTGCCGACCAGGCTGCGGCGGAGCGCCTGGAAAAACTTTCCGGACAACTGGGCGCGCTCCCTGCAGTGGAGTCGGTGGAGACCTATCAGGCATGGAGCGATCGTCTTGGCGCGCTCCTCACCGGTGGTGTCACCGCCGCGGGGCTCTTGGCCCTCGTCGTACTGGGCGCCGTCGTCAGCGTCGTCTCCTCCACGATTCGCCTGACGCTCCAGCGGCGCCGCATCGAAGTGGAGGTCCTGAAGCTCGTGGGCGCGACCGACACCTACGTGCGCCGGCCCTTCGTGGTCGAGGGCGCGGCTCAGGGTGGAGTCGGTGCACTGATGGCGCTGCTCCTCCTCGGCGTGCTGTACGCCATCGTGCGCAGTCACTTCGACATGGACCTGGCGCTGCTGTTCGGCGTCACCCCGACGTTTTTGCCCTGGTTCGTCTGCCTCGGGATGATCGCCCTGGGTGCTTCCCTGGGCGCGGCAGCGGCATACGGCAGCCTGCGCCGCTTGCTGGAGGTATGAGTTGAGGCTTCGAGCAGCGCTGGCGATCGGTCTGTTCGTCTCGGCGGCCTCCGCACTGCCCGTGGCCGACGACGACTCGACGCTCCCGATGGCGCCGGTGAGTGACGTCGACAACGAGCTCGAACGCATCTCGCAAAACGAGCGGGAGCTGAAGGATGAGCTCACCGATCTCTCTCGCGACGCTGCTCGCGCCCGGGCGCGAACCATCGCGCGAGGTCGAGCCTACGTACGACTGGCGCGCGCAGGGCTCTTGCCCGTGGGCGGCGGATTTCAATCTCTCGTCGACCACGCAACGAAGGTCGAGCGCGTGAAGAAGGCACTCGAGCGGGACGTTCGATTGGAAAGGGCGCTCGCTGATCGGCGGATTGCGATCAGCAAGCAACTCGAGGTTCTTCGCAAGAGGAGTGCACCCCTCGAGCTCCAGCAAAAGGCTCTATCTCACGCCCGCGATGCGCTCCTCGAAGCACAGGACCGACAGTTGGCGTTCCAGCGTGCGTTCGAAAGCGGCAACTCCCATACGGCGGTGTACGGAGCCGGGCCCGGACCCGTCGACCCGTCGGAGCTCGCCCGGGGTTTTGCGAGCATGAAGGGTCGGCTCCCGTTTCCGATCCCGGGTCGCGCGGAGCTTCATTCCGCCCGGCGCCCCGGAACCGATGGGCCGGGCATCGAGATGCATGCTCCCCGCGGGACACCCGTTCGTGCCGTCTACCCCGGCCGCATTGCATTTGCGGACGAATACGCTGCCTACGGCAAGGCCGTGATCGTGGATCACGGCGACAGCTACTACACCGTGAGCGCAAATCTCGGAGAGTTCGCGGTCCACGTTGGCGACGAGGTCACGACCGGCACCCGCCTCGGTTCCGTTGGGGATATGGGGCAGGGCACGATGCTCTACTTCGAGATCCGAATGGGTACGGACACCGCCGATCCGGCGGAATGGTTCGGGATCTGAGTTTTCTGACAACTCGCGAGTCTTCCCTCCGAACAGGGTCCACCAAGCCCCTTTCACGGAGGACACGATTCATGAGCACCCGCGTCGACAATGGTGGACCACAAACCGGCGTTTCCTCGTCACCTACCGCAGCCCGAGTCACCCCGCCCCCCAACCGCCCCTTCAAGCAGGTCATGGACGCAGGGTCGCGCGCCGTCGTGAGCGGCGCTGAATCGGCCGTCCGTCGGCTTCCCGGCGGACCGGTTTTGGCAGCGGCGTTTCGTCCTGGTCACGGCACTCCCGGCGGCGCCTCCGGCTCGGTCAGCGCCGAAGGCTCCTCGGGCACCGCTTCTTCGGGCGTCGAAGGGGCCGGGTCGGCGGGCGAACCCGGCGTCGAGGACGTGCTCCAGCACAATTCCGACATGAACCTCTACTATCTGGAGCTTCAGGAGCGGATTTCAGCTGAAAGTCGCAGCTATACTGCGCTGTCGAACGTGCTCAAAGCGCGGCACGACACGGTGAAGAACGCCATCGGCAACATCCGCTAAGATTGGTTCGTACCATGGGCATCGACGGCATTGGCAAACCACCCGGAGCAGGCGCGCCCGTCGGACCGGGGGGCGTCGGCGGAGCGTCGAAGCCCACGGGCGAAACATTCCGTGTCGACAAGGCGGAGCAAGCGCAGGGTGTGGATCCGCTGTCGCGTCTCGAGCGCGGCGAGATCAATGTCGACCAATACCTCGATGCTCGAGTGGATCATGCGGTTGAACATCTGCAGGGCAGACTGAGCCCCGAGCAGCTCGACTTCGTACGGGACACCTTGCGCGATCAGATGAAAACCGATCCGGTGTTGGTCGAGCTCGTGCGGCGCAGCACCGGAGTCGTTCCGAAAGAGCCGTGAGCGCGCAGGAAACGCGCGGCACTTTCCCCACCGCCTGCTCCTTGCTATTCCGGGCCCGGTGGCGAAAAGCTCGCGCCCGGTACGCCTGCACCCCCTTCTCGACGTCGCCGTAGACGGTGCGAAGGTCGAAGACTTTGGCGTGCTCCCTCCTCTGCTGTGCGAAGCGCAGCGCGCCGGAGCCCCGCTCGTCGATACCTGGGTGCTTCCAGCGTGGGTGTTTCGCGACGCACTCACCGAGCTGCCACCCGATCACGATCCCGCCTCACTCCTCCGATCGATTCACAAGCCAGTCGGAGTCGAGCGCGCTGGCAGGGCCCGGGAGCGCCTGCTCGATCTGAAGCTGCCGGAATCCATTCGGAACGAGCTCGCGGATCTTGCGGAGGATGGGCAGACGTTCTTGGCCCGCGCGAGCGCAACCGTCGCCGACCCGGGGATCGCTCTGGCAGCGGGGCTCACGCTCGAGCGCGGGGGACTGCTGTCGACCACTCTCGTCGAGCGCGCAGTCTTGGATCTGTGGAGCATGGCGGTCAGCGAAAGAGCATTGCTGTATTTGCAGCGGAGGAAGCTCCGCGACCTGGCGATGGCCGTCGTGATTCAACGAATGCCGGCGGTGACGGGGCGCGGGCTCTTCGTTCGCCGTCACACGCCTGCTCTTTCCGACAGCGCGGTCCTGCAAGTGGCGCTGTGCCTCGGAGCACCCGTCCGCGATGGAGCGGCAGCGCGGGACGTGCTGCGGGTCGGCCGAGACGGTAGCGTTTTGGCGCGGAGGATCGCGTTCAAGCGCGAGATGCTCGTCGCAACCAACACGGGTCTCGAGGTCGTGCCAGTGAGCTCCGGGCGTGAATCGAAGAGTGCCGTTTCGGATGCGGCCCTTCACGAGCTCACGGAAGTGGCTCGGAAGGTCGAGCGAAAGAGCTGCGACATCGAATTCGTGATCGATGCATCCGATCACGTCCGCCTGATTGGGCTCGAAGATGGATCGGGTGAGGGCCGTCCCGAGGGCGGAGCGCCGTCCACGATCTGGTCGCGCACCGGGCTCGGGGACCTCTTGCCAGGCGTGCCGACGCCGCTCAGCGCGAGCTTGGTGGAAGCCTTCTGCGCATCGAGCTTGAGGAAGGCGCTCTCCGTGCTCGGAGGCGACATCGCTCGGAATGCGGATCTGGTCGCGCGGGTGCAGGGTCGCTACTTCCTGAACGTCTCGGCCCTCGTCGGGCCTCTCGGGGATGTGCCGGGCATCATTCCCAGCACGCTTCTCGAGCAAGTGCGCGGCGCGGATCCGGCAGAGCTGTCCCGTCTGCTCGCCGTCGGACCCAAGAAGAGCTCGATTGTCGCACTCTCGCTCGCGTCGGGTCGGTTGCTCTTGCAAGAGCGTCGTCTGGACGACGAGGTGCAGAGATTCGAGCGCGATGCGGATCAACAGCGGCGCTGGCTCGCTGAAATGGATCTCGCGATCCTGCCGGACGATTCCCTGACCACGACGCTGCGCGAGACCTACGAGTTCCTGCAGACCACCGGGCGACTTCTGCTGCAGAGCTCGCTGGTGGCCATGGCAGCCCATTTGGCACTGGAAGGAGCCCTGGCGCGTTCTCAGTCGGATGCAGCGTCACGACGTGCTCACACCCTGGTTGCGGGGGTCAGCGAGCTGGAAAGCGTCCGGGCCTCCACGGCACTGGCACACGTCGTCGAGCTCTTGCGGGCAGATGAGTCGGCGCGCGATCAGGTTCTCGGCGGCGCTCGGACGCTGGACGCCCTCTCCGCGGGCAGTGGCCGTCGAGCCATCTCCCAGTGGCTCGAAGGATTTGGCGATCGCGGCATCGGCGAGGTCGAGGTGGCGGCGCCGCGTTTCGGAGAGGATCCATCGCCGCTCTTCGACATCCTGCGCTCGGGGCTGGGTGCGCCTCCCATCGACCCGGACCGGCTGCTGTCGCGGGTGCGCATCGCGGCTGACGGGGAGCTGGCGGAGCTGGAAGCGAGCTTGCCGCGAATCGATCAGACCCTCGTGCGCGCGCTGCTCAACCGAGCGCGAGCGCTCGGGCGGCTCCGAGAGCGGATGCGAGTCTGGATGGCTCGGACCATCGCGATGACGCGAAGCGTGGCGCTCGAACGTCGATCGGCGCTTGCGTCGGCTCGACTCGGGGCTCGCCCCCGGGGCGGCATTCTTCTTGATGGACCAGGAGCTTCTCAGCGCCACGAGACGCACGCGCGCGGATCTCGGCGCGATCGTGCGCATGCGCCGCGCGACCTACGAGCGCGACTCTCAGCGCGTCGATCCGCCCGAAACCTTCATTGGCGCGCCGCCACGCATCACTCCGGTGCCTTGGGATGGGCGACATCTCTCGGGGGCGCGCGCCAGCTCGGGTGTGGTGACCGGACGGGCTCGCGTGATCGGAGGTCGGGGCCGAGGGGCCGAACGCTTCGAGGCGGGAGAGATCATCGTGTTGCGCGCGCCGGACGTTGGGCTCGCCCCGCTATTTTTCTGGGCGGGGGGCGTCGTGAGTGACATTGGAAGCGCCCTGTCCCATGGCGCAGTCGTCGCGCGGGAAGTGGGGATCCCCGCAGTGATGGGCGTGACCGCGGCGTCGACGACGATCGCGGACGGTGAGCTTCTGCGTGTCGACGGGGATCTCGGTAGCGTCGAACGGCTCGACGCGTGAAGGGAGAGCGTCGCTATCGCGCGCAGGCCGGCGACAGCCTGAAGACGCTGCTTGGCGAAGAGGCGGAGGATGCGGTGGCTCGGGGAAGCGTGTTCGTGGACGGCAAGCGCGCGACGAGCCTGGACCAGAGCCTCGCCATCGGATCCGAAGTGCGCGTCGCACGAGCGCGACCCGCTCTCCATTGCCCGCTCCTCGGGGAGCTCGGCGGCTTGATTGCAGTAGAAAAACCTCCCGAGCTTCCGACCGAACCGGATCGCAGCGGACGCGCGAGCGTTCGAAGCGCGCTCGCACAGGAGCTCGACGAAGACGAAAGCGAGCTTCACGCCGTCGGACGGCTGGACGTTGGAGTGAGCGGGGTCGTTCTGTTCGCGCGGGGAGCGGACGCCAAGAAGCGCGCGTCCGTTTTGCGGGAGCAGGGGAAAATTCACAGGCGCTACGTGGCGATCACTCTACGGGTGCCGGAGCCCGAACGGGGTCTGTGGGAGCTCGACGTGGTCGGAAAGGTTGCCCGGACCCGCTACGCAACGATGACACGGCTCGGCGCAACGGGTGCGCTTCTCGTGCTCGAGCTCTCGACCGGCAGAAAGCATCAGATCCGGATCCACGCAGCCGCGGCCGGCGTGCCATTGCTCGGCGATCACGCTCACGGCGGAGCCCGCCGCGTGACGGGGAGCGATGGTCGCGTGCTCGAAGTGCCGCGGGTGGCGCTGCATTCGTTGTGGGTCGCGATTGGAGACGGGAAGATCGTTTCGCCCGTGCCGACCGACATGCTGGAGCTCTGGCAGTGGCTCGGTGGCAGCGATTCGGACTGGGAGCTTGTCCGCGCCCTCGGCGTTTGTTAGCCCTCGGGTGCCCATGCCTCGTGCCCAAGGCTTCGTCTGGCTGATGCTGGGCTTCTTCGGAGCCTGTACCAACGCCGCGTACCACGGCGGAAACGAGGGTCCGACACTCAGCATGCCGGCGCACTTTGGCGAGGGGAAGAACAAGCCGGAGGAAGCACCCATCGCCGACGCGGGCGCCGACGGACGGGAGCTCGTGGGTGCGGGAGCGAACGAACCCGCTCAGCCCGATCCGGCAGCGCTGCGTCTCGCCCGTCAGTTCGAGTACTCGATCGTGTACGAACGCGGCGCGGTTCGTGTGGAGAGCGTGCGTGCGGTTCGCTTTCCGAAGCCGGTGGTCACCGCGCGGAAGATGGGACGCTTTGCCATCGAGCTGTGGATCGGACACGAGCTCGTAGAACGGGTGCGCTTCGACTTCCCGTTGGTCGCTGCCGAGGACAGTCCCACGAGGCAAAAAACATCCATTGCACGAACCACCATCGTTTGCGGCGGGCGTCGTCGCGACCCAGACGGTGCTGGTCCCGGCAAGTGAACGAGCGACGCGCGCGGTGCTTCTCGACCGCGGGACCGGTCAGAAGCAAGAGCTGCCGTGGCCCCCAGACGCGCCTCTCGGGCCACCCCGCACCGAGCTTCCCCCCGACCGAACAGCGCAAGATGCCGGTGTCCACGCCGCCGACGCGGGAGTCGATTGAGTGGCTTTCGGGGGGCGCTTCGTGCGACGCTACCGCCGCCATGGAGTGTGAGGCCTGTCACCACCCGAACGTAGAAGGCGCACGCTTTTGTGCGAAGTGCGGCAACTTGATGCCGGTGGAGGACGAGGCGGCCGAAGACAAGCTCATCGGCCAGGTCATCGGGGGCCGGTATCGGGTCACGGGGGTGCTCGGCGAAGGCGGAATGGGCATCGTCTACATCGGCGAGCAGCAGATGGGCTCCACCATCCGCAAGGTCGCGATCAAGACGCTTGCACGCCCATCTGTCCAAGGACCCCTCGGTGCTCGCCCGCTTTCACCGCGAGTGCGGGACGGTCGCGCAGCTCGAGCATCCAAACACCATCAAGTTCTACGACTTTGGCGCGACCGCGGACGGCACGCTCTACATCGCGATGGAGTTCGTCAAGGGCAAGCCCTTGAACGAGATCATCGAAGGCGGCGGACCGATGCCGCCGGAGCGCGCGCTCAAGATCATGAAGCAAGTGTGCGGAGCGCTCGACGAGGCGCACAAGCAAGGCATCATCCATCGCGACCTGAAGCCCGAGAACATCATCCTCACCGATCGCGCGGGGGAGACAGACTTCGTCAAGGTGCTCGACTTCGGCATCGCGGCTCGGAGCGAATCGGCGGACGCGCAGAAGGAGCAGAAGCTCACTCAGCAGGGCATGGTGCTCGGCACGCCGCCCTACATGAGCCCCGAGCAGTTCACCGGCAAAGCGCTCGATGCGCGCAGCGACATCTACTCGCTCGGCGTGATGGCCTACGAGATGCTGACCGGCTCGGCTGCCGTTCGAAGCGGACACACCGTGGCAATGGGCGACCCAGCACATGACCGCGCAGCCGCTGCCGTTCGAGGTCACCGCGCCCGCTCGGGACGTACCCGAGCACATGCGCAAAGGCATCTTGCGGGCGCTTTCCAAGAACCGCGAGGAACGTCAAGACTCCGCGAAGGAATTCTACGCAGAGCTGTCCCACGGCGGCGGCATCACGGTCGTCGAAGCGCCGGCCTCGGAGCTCGGCACGCGGGGCACGGCAGCGATGGCGGCTGCTCCGGACTTCAACGCATTCGGAACTCCGGTGCCCGCTTCGCCGTCCCCCGCCCAAACGCCCGCCCCCATGTCCCCACCGATGGCGCCGCCGATGGCGCCACCGCCCGTTGCCATGCCACCGGTGCACTTGCCCCCCGCGCCCCAGGCGCAGTCATCGAGCGGAGGCGGCAAGGGGCTCGTGATCGCTCTGGGAGGCATCGGCGGAGTCCTGCTCCTCGTGATCGTCGTGATCGTGGTGCTGCGGAACAAACCGGCCCCGGACGATCCGACCCTGACGAATCCATTCACCTCGGGATCGAATGGCCCAACGGCAGATCGCCCCGGTCGTTTCGACTGGTGGGACCGAGGTGGCCACCAACACGAACCCCGAAGAGGACGCCGCCCCAGCGCCCACCACCACGAAGACCGCCACGACTGCCAAGACCACCACCACGGCGACCAAGCCGGTTCCGAACGCTCAGGCGTGTGACGCGTGCTTGTCCGCCGCTCAGGGGGGCAACATTGGGGGAGCCGCGGCCGCCTACGGCAAGTGCTCGGATGCATCGAAGAAGGCCGCCTGCGCCGCTCACGCCAAGGCACGCGCCCCCGCAGCTGCGCATGCGGCCGCTCTCAACGGAAAGTGCGCCCAGGCCAAGGGCATCATCAATGCGGCCAACGCGATGGGAGCCGGCAGCGGAGCTCTCAACAATTCCTTGAACGGCACCAGCTGCAAGTGATTCGCCAATTGTTACGGGATGATGGCGGTGGTGTATAAATTTTGCAACAGTCCGCGCTTGACGAAGCTTTTCTTGAGTGAGTAGATTCTCCCAATCGCTTCTGTACCGAGCCCCCGGTAGGACGACTCCAAGCAATCAGTGCGATGAAACGAGAACTAGGCCAAAGGCCGAGGCGCGACTCTGAGCGCCCGAGCGGTCGTGCAGGATCCGAACCTTCGTCGAGCCAGAGGAGGACCTCTTGAATACCAGGATGACCTGGCCCGAGCTCTGTCGATCGGAGCGGTTCAAGGGCATGTGGGTCGCGCTCGACAACTGTCGGCACGATCGCGCCACTCTTCAGCCCGTCGAAGGCGACGTGGTGGACGCGGACGTGGATCTGGCCGAGCTTTGTGGGCGTCTGCGGGAGGCTTCTCGGGGCTCGTGCGCGATCCTGTTCTGTGAGGATGAGGTCCTGGTGGAGTCCCGCCGGCCCTCTCGGCCTCCGAATTCCGCACGTTTGGCGCGCTAGATCGGCGATCAGCGAACGATCGGCTTGACCAGGGCCTTGCCGTTCTTGATCACGACGTCGAAGTCGATCTTGCGGTTCGGGCCGTGCTGTTTTCGGAGGTTTTCCTCCGTTGCTTTGAGGCTTTTTGCCAGGCCCTCCATGCTGACCGACTTCAGGTCGTTGAGCTGACGCTTGGCGTCCGTCAGGCGCTGATGAAGAGCCCGAACCCTCTCGTCGGGCACTCCTGCCGAGCCGGCCGCCGCGGGTGGTGGCCGAGTCGCCGCGGGGCCTGGACGCCGAGTGCGCGCCGGTAATGGTGGCTTGGAGGGATGGCCCGGGGGCCGCGACGGGCGGGCGTGAACGACTCCCGGTGGAACACTGGGCTGGACGACTCCTGGCGGGACGCTGGGCTGCGTGCGACCCGGTCGTGAAATGGGCGAGGACTGACCGGGGCGGGAGATTGGTGGACTCGACTGGCCGGGACGCGAGATGGCAGGAGACGCGGTGCGGACTGGACCCACGGGAGGGGGACGCGCCGAGATGGGAGCGCCTCCACCCAGGAGATCGTCGATGTCGATGTCGAGGGGTTGGAATTGGACTCGCGGTCGCGGCTTGTTCGCGGCGGGAGTCATCGTGGCCAGCGCCGGCGCGCGCTTCAGGCCGAGAATCTCGTCCAGATTCTGCTCGGGTGCAGTCGACTCCGCGGTCTCCGGTTGTCGCGGTGTCTCCGGCTCTTCTTCTTCCTCCTCCGAGTGTTTGGCGTATGCGCCGCGGCGGCGTTTGGAAGCGATGGTGAGCGCGGTGGAGTTGGCGAGGATCTTTTCGGCTTTCAGCATGTGGCGCATGTACGTGCCGTTTTCGATCTCCCGGCAGATGCGCTTCCAATACTGCTGAAAGGTGTTGTAGCGCTGGATCAAGACCTGGAGCTTGTAGCGCCTCGCCGTGTTGCGGATCTTCTCCTTCCGGAGCTGCCAGAAGCGACGGTCCACGTCTTTGCGTGCGACCGTGGGCTCGATTCTTTCGATTCCCAGGAAGTACTGTTCGTACAGTGAGCGCAGGCGCTCGAGTCGCGTGTCCAGCTCCGCGATCTCGAAATCGATGTCGAGCGGCGCGCTTTCCGCCAAATCAACCCCCCGAGATCGGAATCACTTGGAGGTTGTCGAAGCAGACCTGCGCCTCCCAGTCGTTGAACCCCAGGTGCTCGTGGCCTTCGCCCTTCAGCGGCTCCCCGTCGGCGAAGCTGATGATCTCGATGTCGTCGATGAACCACTGCACGGTCTTGCCGTCGGCGCGCACGATCTTGAAATGATACGAGGCGCCCGGTTGCACGGGTCGCGCTTTGGGATCGCTGCCCGATGGATTGACCTTCACCTCAGGACGGTTCTTCGCGTGTTCGTCGAGGCGTGCCAGAACGTGGAACTGATTGTGCCAGCCGCCGAAGATCGCGAGGTAGCTCGTCGCATCGTTGTAGGAGGTGCCTTTGGCGAAGCTCTTGCCGTCGCCCCAGAGCTCGACCTTCAGATCCCCGTCCTGGGACGTTGAGACAGCGTCGAATTCGATGCGTGCGTTGACCGGTAGCTTGCGCGTCAGCCAGACGCCGTGATTCTTCGCGTTTCTCCCGCAGAGCCGCCCGGCCTGGATGCGCCACTCGGGGGACGTGGCGTTCCACTCTGGACCGAGGTCGGTGCGATCGAAAGTGTCCCAATACGCCGACGCGATCGCAGCATCTGGGGCTGCGGCAGCCGGTTTGGGGGCAGCGCCTCCTGCCATCGCGGCCGCCGCAGCGACTGCCGGCGAACGGACCGGGGTTCTAGAAGCTCCCGGCGGTGGTTTGAAGCTAGGGAGTCGTGCCGCGCCGGCGGCGTTCGGCCCGTCCGGCATCGGAGCTGCGTCCATCCGGCCCAAGCGGGGCGGGACGATCCGACGCGCGCCCATTGCCGAGCGAACGGGAGGGGCCATGCGCTTGTTGGCAAGAGGATCGGCCGGTCGGGTGCCGGAGTCGCCAGTTTCAGCCTGCTGGTCCGTCGGCACGCAGCCGACGGCCAGGGCCATCGCACTCAGAAGAAGGCTGTAGCGGAGCACGCGAGCATGCTAGCACGGCCCGGTCCGCGGTCGTCCATGCTGGCGCTCACTCGAAATTGGTGGATATAGGAGCCACGCGATGCACCCCGTGCTGTTCCGGCTTCCGCTCCCGTCGTGGACGATCCCGCTCTTCCCATCCTTGCTTGGGCTCGCGGTGGTCGGAGGGCTGCTCGCGCTGTTCGGCTGGCGAAAGCGCGCTGCCGACCTGCTCTTGATCGGGCTGGCGCTGGCGGTCGGAGCCGGCGTCGCGGCCTTTTCCTACAAGGGCCAGGTCTACACGCTCACGCCGCTCCCCATCTACAGCTACGGCGCGATGCTCTGCCTCTCGATCGTCATCGGCTGGTATCTGACTCTCGGGCTGGCGGAGAAGGACGGTTTGCCACGCGACAAGATGGCGAACTGCTACTTCATCACCGCGCTGGCAGCCCTCTTCGGGGCCCGACTCCTGTTCGTCCTGACCAATCCCACGAGCTTCAAAGATTTCTTCGCGCTGCGAGAGGGTGGACTGGTCGCATACGGGGGATTCCTCGGTGGGTTCGTCGGATCGTGGCTGTATCTCAAGCCTCAGCGGATCCGCCTCTTGCCATGGGCCGACGTTGCGGTTCCGAGCCTCGCGACCGGCCTCATGGTCACCCGAGTCGGCTGCTACCTGTTCGGGTGCGATTTCGGCAAACCGCTGTCGGAGACCGCGCCGGGCTGGCTCCGCAAGATTGGCACCTTTCCGCGTTGGGACGAGCCGGGCGTGCTCGAAGGATCGGGCTCTCCGGCGTGGCTTCAGCACGTGAACACGCGGGGCCTCTCCCCAGAGGCGACCCACTCGCTGCCCGTGCACCCCACTCAACTCTACGAGGTTTTGGTAGGCGCCATTTTGGTGGGAGTGGCGTTTCTCGTCCGCAAGCACCAGCGCTTTCGCGGCGAGACCTTCCTCGCGGTCACTTTTGGCTACGGCGTCCTTCGCTTTTTGATCGAGATCCTGCGGGACGACATCGAGCGGGGTGAGCTCGGGCCCTTTCTCGGAGAGCACATCGTTCTCCCCGCATGTCTGCTGATCTTTGCCGCGGCCTACGCCTACGGCCCGGCGCGCTCGATCACGAACGTGAAGATTCGGCGCGCGACCCAGGTGGGCTCGCTAGTCCCGGCCGTGGGCCTCTACTGGATCCTCAAGCCGGAAAGCTTTGCCGCGGCGACGACCATGCAACTGTCGACGTCACAGTGGATCGGGCTCCTCACTGGTGTAACCGCCGCGCTCGTTTGGGCAACTCTGTACGACGGAGCGCTCAAACATCCCGAAGCGGCGATGAGCCTCGGTCCGGGTGCGGACGATTCTCGACGACGATCTCGACGACGATGAACCGGCACCCCCTCCGAAGCCGAAGCCGAAGCCGAAGAAGCGCAAGCACGAGGCCAAGAAGAAGCGAGCGAAGGGCGAGCTCGACGAGGACACGGATCCGGCAACCCCGTCCTCCAAGCGCGTCCCGGACGCGGACGAAGACGATGGTGAGGACCCGTCGCCCGAGCCCGAGCCGATGGCGTGAGGCCGCATTTCACACCTCGCTGCGCATGACGCAGGGCGGCGTGACGCGTCCCATGCCGCGCATGCATGCAGGCTGCCTCGCGACCAGGGCGACGCCGTACGTGTCGGAGACCTCGCGGACGGTGTTCTCTTGCTGCCCCGGCGTGGGGCTTCGAGCCGAGTCGGATGAGGGAGGTGGGGCATCCGGACGAATATGATGGTTCAAGCTAGCGGCTCCCCACTGACCACGCCGGACCGCCCCGTCGTGTGCGTCGACTGGTGCGATGCGTACGCGTACTGCGCGTGGGCGGGCAAACGCCTCTGCGGAAAGGTCGGCGGCGGGCCGCTCACTCCAACGGCTGTAGTTGACGATCCCAACGATCCAGCACGGGACGCGAAGCAGAGCCAGTGGTACGCGGCGTGCAGCCAGGCCGGGAAGACAAAATATCCGTATGGCAATACGTACGACTCGAGCGTGTGCGGTGACCTGAACTCGTCCAAAGACGATGCCGGTCTCTACAAGCCGCGCAGCGATACCGGCTCGTGGCCGGGATGCCATGCACCGACACCGCCATATTCCAGCGTATTCGACCTGAGCGGGTCGGTCGCGGAGCTCACGGACGAGTGTATCAGTACAGACCTCGAGACGTTTTGCGCTTACCGTGGTGGTGGATACAATTTCGAAATTACGCTACTCGCCTGTGACGTTCTGGGTGGCAGTTCTCAGTACACCCGCGAGCCCGGCGTTGGCTTCCGCTGCTGCAAGGACTTGCCCTGACAGCGCTGAGGCGAGCTGCCGATATCGATAGCCTCGCGGTTGCTCGTAAGCTGCAGCTCCAGCTCGCCTGTTCGGAAAACGACGAGTCGAAGACCGGCTGCAATATCCACCCCGCGGTGGCAGGGGCGCGACAGCGGAGGCGTGGGCTGCACGGGTTGGCGGAGGCTGTGGCGTTCTGCGGCACCTCAGGCTGCGCGGGGGCCGGTCGCGGGATTGTGGCCCAGTCTGTCGAGAGGGCGAGGAGCCCAAGCCCGTCGCGTGAGCCAGCAATTCGGTTTCCCTGCGCATGACGCAGGGCGGCGTGGACGCGTGCGGTCCGACTCGCGCTAAGCTCCCCGCGCGATGAAGGGGATGACAGGTGCACAGGCCGCGCTCGCCGTAGCGCTACTCGGTGCGTCGTTCGCTGCGTGTGGGAGTGACGACGAGAGCCAACCGAAAGAGCACGTTGGCGTCGGTGGATTCGCAGGAGCAGCGGGCAGTGGCGGGCTCGCCGGGACCGACGGCGGAGGAAGCGATGGCGGACCGAGTTTTGCGCCCGTGTGCGTGAAAGCTCCGACGCCTGCCGCGTGGCCCGGAGACGCGACGTGTCCCGCGCCGGTGCCCGGCGTTGCTGACGCGCTCGACGACGCGCTCGGGCAAGCGGGCGTCGATCGGTGCAGCTACGGATTTTCCGACGACACGATGAGCATCTGGAAGCCCATCTTCGCTGACGACAAATATCAGCTGCCGGTGTTTCGACCGCTCCATCTCGGCCTGCTTCGGCTGACCGGGTATGCGAAGGAGAGCGAGGCTTGGCTTGCCCAATCCATCGATGAGAAGGAGTCCGTGTCGAGCGTCATTTTGCACGCCGGGGTACGCAAGGGCTACGCCATCGACGGTTGCGCGAACCTCAACGTGTTTGCACTGGCGTCGCAGGACTCGGAGCCTCTCGCTGCGGCCATTGCGGAGCTCATTCAAAAGAACGGGGGCACGGCGGATTGCGCTTCGATCTCCGCCGACACCTCCGGCGTCCCCCTCGAAATGCAACAGGCGCTGGTGCCGGTCCTCGCCAGCATCGACTGGGCGGCAGGCGAGTTTCAGGCGGCTCTCGGGACTTCGGACCTCGACGACACCGACTGGCTCGACAACGTCCACGCCTTCGTGATCGCCACCACGGTTGCGTACAACATCGACGCGGCCCACGTCGCACTCCTCGCGAACGTCGATCAGGAACGCATCACCCTCGCCGCGGCGGTAGTGGCGCGAGCCGTGGAGATTGCGGATCTCGGTCGGTTCGCCGGCATGAACGTGGGGGAAGTGGCGATCGACACGCCGATCGGTGCCGTCGTTCTCGGTGGCCCGGGTGACGATACGTACGCGGAAGGTCACCTTGCGGAAAAGAGTGCCCTGTTCGTGGATACCGGAGGCAACGATGTGTACGAAGTGCCCATCGGCGCTGGTCGGCGGTTCACACCCGTGAGCGTTGCCGTGGATCTCGGTGGCGCGGATCGATACGGCTACGCCGAGGTTCCCAGCCCTCTCGACAAACCGACACGGCCGCCGGCCGATGCTGCGGGAAGAAGCACGGCCCTGGGTTGGCTCGGACAGACGAGCTCACGCGTGGGTCGACAGGGCAGCGGAGTGCTGGGGATCGGACTGCTTTGGGATCTCGGGACCGACGCCGACGAGTATCACTCTCTCTCGCTCAGCCAGGGTGCTGGGTCCCTCGGCGTGGGGGTGCTGTTCGACGAAGGCGGCGATGATCTCTACGTTGCCGAATGCGTGAGCCAGGGGGCCGCGTTATGGGGAATTGGGGCGCTCGTCGATCGGGCTGGGAAAGACCAGTACAAGACGTTCTTCGCGTCCCAGGGCTTTGGGTTCGTGCAGGGCGTGGGCATGCTCGCCGACGGCGCTGGCGATGACGTGTACTTCGCCGATCCGGGCGATCCGGCGGTTGGCGGCGATCCGCTGTATGCGAGCGCGCAGCTTCCTGGTTCCGGAAACACGAGCATGAGTCAGGGCGCGGGTTATGGGCGGCGCGACGATACGACCCAGCTCTACATGGCCGGTGGTGCGGGCGTGCTCTTCGATCGCGCTGGCAACGATCAGTACACCGCGAGCGTGTTCGCCCAGGGAACGGGTTACTGGATGGGCTTTGGCATGCTGCTCGACCAGGCCGGCGACGATTCCTACAAGGGGCTCTGGTACGTGCAGGGCGCCGCCGCGCATTTCGCGTTGGCGCTGCAAATCGATCGGGCGGGGAACGATCACTACAACGAGAGCTTCCCGATCCGCGCCACTTCGATCGGTGTCGGACACGACTTCTCCGGCGCGCTGCATATCGATCTCGGGGGTGACGACGAGTACACAGCTCCGGGTCTGTCGCTCGGGTGTGGCAACTCCCAGGGGATCGGAGGGCTCATCAATCTCGGCGGAGCCGACCACTACATGCCCCAGGGATCGAACACCTACGGCTGCGCCTCGATGGGGCACGATGCACCGTTCGACGCGACCCGCGACGTGCGTCCGACGATCGGGATTTTCGTGGATGCACAGGGCGCGGATACCTACGACCTTCCCTCGAATGCTCCGGCCGCGGCCGATGGGGCCTCCTGGAGCTACCCCGTCTACGCCTCGACCCCCGGCGCGCCCCCCAGTGAGATGAGCGGCGGCGTGGATCGCGATCCCGGCGACGTTAGCGTGCCCTGAGGCAAAATCCCTACTATTTCCGCGCGTTTTTGCGCGATCTGACGAAGTGAGTGACGAGCTTTACCCGGAGCGCCGTCTAAGTATAGCCTTCCGCGTCCGAACGCGCGCAATAGGAGCTCACGTACATGCGAAACGCGATCATGCTTGGTGTTGTTGGCGTCGTCACCTTGGCGACCATCGTTGGCTGCAAGAAGAAGGACGAGGGCCAGGATCCCAACGCGGCTGGCTACCAGCAAGGTGGCTACCCGCCCGGTGGTGGATACGGTGGTCAGTACGGCAATCCTCCGCCGAACGGTGGCTACGGCAACGAGCAGGGCAACCCTCCGCCGAACAACACCGCGCCGCCGGCGAACACCACGCCGCCTCCCGCAGCGGGCGGACAGGCGCAGCCGATGGATCCCTCGCTGGCTGGTCCGGCGACGGCGATCTTGACTCAGCTCGGACAGAGCAAGGCGCCCGCAGGTGCCAAGCCGGTTGGCTCGGCCATGGTGGGCAACTTCCAGCAAGGCCAGACGCTGGAGGCGCAGATCCAGCTCAATCCCGGCAAGTGTTACACGGTGGTCGCGGCCGGCGCGCCGCCCATCGGCGAAGTGAACGTGAGGTTCCTCGCCGTCACTCCGATCCCGGGTTCCGCGATGGTCCTGGCGCAAGACCAGACGACCGGCGCGAACGCAGTCCTCGGTGAGAAGCCGAACTGCTACAAGAACCCCACGCCGATCCCGATCCCGGTCAAGATGGTGCTCGAGGTCGCCAGCGGACAGGGTGTCGCGGCAGCTCAGCTCTACGAAAAGTGAGCTGACTCACGCGAACTGATGGGAGCCGCTCCGCTGGGGCGCGCTCCCATCTCGTTTTTGTGTACCCTGCCTCCATGCGACTCATCAGCTCGGGGCTCGGGATACTGGCCTTGGTGGGATTGTCTCTCGCTGCTTGTGGGGGTGACGACGGCGGCGGTGGAGGTGGCTCCGGCGGCGCCGGAAACGGCTCGGGCCAAGGGGGCACGGGCAATGGTGGCGGTTCGGGGGGAAACGGTGGCTCGGGCGGGAGCAGCGGAGGCTCGAACGGCGGCTCCGGCGGCAGCGTTGGTGGTAGTGGGGGCAGCGGCGGTAGCAGCGTCTTACCGACCTGCGATCCCCTGGCCGCTCCCAGCGGGACCGTGGTGGAAGTGAGTCCGAGTGACGCCGGCAATCTTCACTCGATGATCCTCGGCGCTGCGGCGAACACGACGTTCGTTCTCGCCGACGGCACGTACGACATCGCGTCGACGCTCCAGCTTTCCAAAAATGGCATTTCGATTCGTTTCGAAATCGGACGACGCCACCAAGGTGACGATCGACGGGCAGTACACTGTCGCGGAGCTCATCGCCGTTTCCGCCTCCGACGTGACAATCGCCGACGTGACTCTCACCCATGGCGTCGATCACGCCATTCACGCGTATCCACCAGCGGCGAACACGGACGTGAAGAATCTCGTCGTGTATCGCGCCCGGCTCGTAGACAACGGTGAGCAGTTCATCAAGATCAACAACATTGCGGGTCAGCCCGGCTACATCGACGAAGGGCGCGTCGAGTGCTCTCAGTTCTTGATGACCGACGCCGGACGCCCCCATGTCGAGAGCTGCTGCGGAGGCTGCTACACCGGGGGGATCGACGCGCACAACGCTTGGAAGTGGGTGGTTCGCAAGAACCAATTCGAGGGCATCTACTGCGACGGCGCGGGCCTCGCGGAGCATGCGATCCACTTCTGGAAGGGTTCCCGCGACACGCTCGTGGAAAACAACACGATCATCAATTGCGCTCGCGGCATCGGTTTCGGCTTGGGGGGCGGCGGAGGGGAGCGCAAGTACCCCGACAACCCCTATGGAGGCGCGATGCTGGCTCACTTCGACGGGATCATCCGCAACAACGTGATCTGGGCCGACAACCCCTGGTTCGATACGGGCATCGAGATCGACGAGGCCAAGACCCCCAAGGTCTTTCACAACACGGTCGTGTCGGGGTCCGGGGCCACGGGCTTTTTCAGCTCGATCGATGCCCGATTTTCCGTCACGGACACGGTGATCCAGAACAATCTCACGAACAAGATCACCCAGCGCGATGGTGCCCAGGCGACCTTGGGAAACAATCTCGAAAGCACGCCGCTCTCTGACTTCGTGAGTGCGGGCAGCGACTTTCACCTCACTGCCGGCGCGAGCGATGCCATCGATCAGGGCATGGTGGTGAGCGATCCGGGAGTCGACATCGACGGCGAGACCCACGACGTGGGAGCGCCCGACATCGGTGCGGACGAAGCTCAGCCCTGAGTCTTGGAAGCGCCCAGGAGCCGTGGCAAGTCGCTGGCGGTGCGCACCCCCAGCTTTCGCATGCCGCTTTTGATCCGGCGGGAAGCCGTCGGCATGCTCACACCGAGCTCGCTCGCGATGATTTTGAGTGGTGCGCCCTTCGCCCGAAGCACGAGGGCGTCCCACTCACTTTGACTCGGCGCGATTCTCGAACGGGCGCCGGCGCCGGCGCGCAATCACGTATCGCCTGCCGTCGCGGTCGAATTGGTCGAGAAGCTTCCACTCCCCCGCGAAGAGATCGTTCCAGTCGGAGCGTCCTTCCGCCGAGTCCTCCGTGTGCAAGATTTCGACCGCGAGCTCCCTCATGCGCTCTTCCGCCATGGCTCCTCCTGCTCGGCGGTGACTCTTCCGGCGCAGTGCAAGAAGAGCTCGGCGCGGGAGGTGATGCCGAGCTTCTTGAACACCGTGCTCAGCTGATTGGCGACGGTTCGCGATGAAGTTCCGCGAAGCGTCGCGATGTCGGCGTTCGAGGCTCCGTCGAGCGCGAGCTCGACGATGGCTTCTTCCGCACGGGTGAGGACGCGAGTAACGAGCTCGCGCGGGGGGTGGATTGGAAAGCTCAGGACCAGGACTTCGCCCAGATCGAGCCGCAAGCGACGCGAGCGAATTCCTGCCGGAGTCGGAACTGGTTGGCCCATACTGGTTGAACCACTTGCAAGGCTCAGGCCAGATTCGGATCAGGATAAACCGGCTATTTGGGGCGGGAACCTGTGAAATGGATTAACCAGTTTGGGGCACAGCGCGAAGCCGGCTTCGCGTTACCTGTGGTTCTAGGAGAACAGGTCGATGCCTCTCACAGCGCCCCGAAAGCCGGACTAACGCATCATCGAAGCATACTACCGCCCGGCCGGTCGCCGAGCCGTCAAGCCGAGCATCAACGGCACGCTGGGGACGCCGCGCGGGGTGGTGAAGCGACGGGAGTCCTCCGCGCTGGGAACGAGAGCGTCGCAAACACGGCACCCATTGGCATACGGCCATTCTCGAACCGACTCGATGACGAGCCCCGCCGAGATCGTTGCCGTCACGATATCTGCAACCGTGTGTTGGAAAGCGTGAGCAAGGTGAGGATTTTCATAGGGCGGGTCGCTCGGCACGTAGCCCGACGGGGCGAGCACGCCATCCGATTTGCCGACGTAGTCGCCAACCGGGGCCGAGAAAACTCGAGACGGTGCGAAGTAAGGATCCCGAAGCTGAAAGTGTTCGTCGAACGACCACGCCATCGGATGAAACTCGAGGACCACGAAGCGTCCGCCGGGTGCCAGGCGCTCTGCGATGCCCCTCGAGAATCGAGACAGGTCGTCGATCCACGGCAAACAACCGTAGCTGCCGAAAACGAGGTCGAACGATTCGGGCTCGAGGGGGCCCTCGAGGAATTCCTGGATCTCGCTCTCGTGAAACCTCGCAGAGATACCGCTCTGTCTCGAGAGCTCCCGGGCGAACCGAATGGCTTCCTCGGATAGGTCGACTCCCACGCACTTTGCGCCGAGCGCGACCAGGCTGAGCGTGTCCTGGCCGCTGTTGCAAAGAGTGTGCAGCAATCGCTTACCGGAAACGTCGCCGAGCAGCTCGAGCTCTTCGGAAAAGAGCGTGGAGCCCCCTGCTTTCAAGAACGGGGCTTGGTCACGCTTGTGAGCGTTGTGGGCGCGGGTTCCGACGTTCCAGCTGCGTTCGGTGTCGGCCAGGCGTTGCGAGCGATCCATCTCAGATTTCCCCCGCTTGTCCCCGGGTCCGCCACAAGATTAGGAGAAATAGCGGCCCGCCGAGGAGCGCCGTCACTGCGCCCACGGGAGGCTCCGTTTCGAGCCAGCGAAAGAGCGCGCGCGTGACCAGATCGCAGGCCACGAGGGTGGTTGCGCCGAGCAGGAGCGCTGCGGGAACCACGACACGATGATCGGGCCCGAACATTCGTCGAACCGCGTGAGGAACGACGAGCCCGACGAAGCCAATGAGTCCCGTGAGGCTCACGATGGCGCCGGCGACCGCCGAGGCGGCAAAGAACAGCCTTCGCTCGACGCGACCCACGTCGACACCGAGGTGCTGTGCGGGCTCGCGACCGAGGGCGAGCAAGTTCAAGCGGCCCGCGTCGTAGGCGATCATGCCGATCCCGAGGGCCGACCAGATCGTACAGATCAGGAGTTGTGGCATGGAGGGTACGTCGAGAAATCCCATCAGCCAGAACAGCAGCTCCTGGGCTTTGGCGGACGAGACGAGGGTCTTGACGAACGTGATCACGCCGGAGGCGATCGCGTTCACGATCACGCCCGCTAAAACGATCGTGGTTCCGCTGACTTCGCCACCGGCGCGGGCAATGGCGTACACCAGGAACGTGGCAAGGAGCCCACCGCACAGGGCCGCGGCGGGCACCAGCGCGGCGCCGAGCAGCGTGAAGGCGCTCGCTCCAGCCACGATCGCGAGAGTCGCCCCGGCTGCCGCGCCGCCGGAGACGCCCAGCACGTACGGGTCCGCGAGGGGATTGCGCAGAAGCGCCTGAAACGCGACGCCCACCACCGAAAGCGCACCACCGGCCAGTGCGGCCAGCGCCACTCGAGGCAGTCGGGCGGCGAACAGGATCGTCGCATCGAGGCTTTGGGGATCCGAAAGAGCGACGGACAGGCGGATCGGTTCGGCTCCGAGCTGTACGGCGAAGAAGCTGGTCGCGAGGAGGAGCAGAACGAGCAGCGCAAACAGCAGAAGCGTTCGCTTGAGGGAAGTCATCCCGGACGGGAGCGTTGCTCGCAACGCTCGCGATTCTTTTCGTGAATGAGACGGAGTCCCTCGAGGGTGAGGTTCTGGTCGACCTCGTGGACACGGTCGCAGTGTTTGACGATCAGCTCGGCCAGCCCGCCCGTGGCAACCACGCAGCAAGCGTGGCCGAGCTCCTTTTGAATGCGGTCGACCACTCCATCGACGAGAGAGGCATAACCGTAAACGACTCCAGATTGGAGAGCGTGGGTGGTGTTCTGTCCGATCACGCCCGGTGGCTCGGCGATTTCGATGCGCGAGAGTTTGGCGGCGTTGCCCAGCAACGCATCGAGGCTCACACGGACGCCCGGCACGATCACGCCCCCGAGGTATTCGCCCTTCTCGGAGACGCAGTCAAAGGTCGTTGCAGTGCCGAAATCGACGACGATGCAAGCGCTCTGAAAGCGCTCGAAAGCGGCGACCGCGTTCACGATTCGGTCAGCGCCCACGTCCCGGGGATTGTCGTAAAGGACCGAGATCCCGGTCTTCACCCCCGGACCGACGACCAACGGCTCGCGTCCCACCGCATGTCGGATCGCGTCCGCCCAGATGTCCGTGAGGGGCGGCACCACGCTGGCGATGATCGCCGTGTCGACGTGCGCGAGGTCCCATCCCCGGAGGGAGATCATTTGCTGGAGCAGAACCGCGTACTCGTCGGCCGTGCGTCCGTGGACGGTTGCGGCACGAAATGTCTGGAGCAGCTTCTTTTCGTCGTAGAGCCCCAGGACGATGTTGGTGTTGCCGATGTCGACGGCGAGCAGCACGGCGGCGAGCCTACCTCGGATCTTGGGCAGGCAGAACGCGGACTTTCTTGATTACATCGCCTTGCGCCAGCTTTTCCCAACCGGGCTCTGCGCGTCCGACCAGCGGATAGTCGCCGTCGAGATGCGGATTCGGACCGAGCGTCACGAACAGTTGGCTCGATCCCGTATCGCGGCCGGCGAGCGCAATACCGACGCGGTTCGCTTGGAACGAGACCGGAGAAGTTTCGCAGCGTAGGGGTTCCTTGCCGGCGCCGCCGTAACCGTCCCCGCCACGGTCGCCGAATTGAACGACGAAGCCCGGGACGACGCGGTGAATTACCACGCCGTCGAAGAAACCCGAGCGCGCCAGCTCCAGCAATCGTTCGACGGCCACCGGTGCCAGTGCGGGCTCGAGGGTGAGCTTCACCTCACCGGCATCCGTGACGAATGCGAGCGTGGTGCGTTCGGGGGACTTCGCGAGCTCGGGCGGATCTTTGCCCGCAGATTTCGCCTTGCAGCTCGCCTTCTGGTTCGACAGAAGTCGGAGAGCCTTCTCCGCGTGTTCGCGCAACGTGGGGTTGTCGTTCTTGCAGAACGCTTCCAGCTTGGGTTTGAAGGACAGGAGCTGGAGCGCTCCGGCAGCACCCATGAGCGCCGACCAGACCTCGACCGAGTCGGGGGGTCGCTCGACGGTGAACGCGGTCGTTAGCGCATCCACGATCTCGCGGTGCGGTTTGACGACGTCGGTCTTCTTGTCGTCGCTGGCGTTCTCTCCCGCACGGTTCGGGTACGAAGTCAGGATTTGCGCGGCGGTCGCAACGGTTCCGGCATCGGGTGCTCGGAGCGCGCGCGCGATGGGCTCGTAAGGTTTGTCGATTTCCGGATGCGAGCTCATCTTTTCGATCGCTGCCTGCCGGACCAGAGCCAGCTTGCTCTCCGTGAGCTCCTTCCAGCGGCGATAGCGAGTGCCAGTGATCTTGGCGCGGGACAGCACTTCCAGCAGCGCCAGGCGCCCGCTCAACCCGTCTTTGTCGGGATCGCAGGCTTCGACCGCAGGAGTGAGTGTCGCTCCGGCGAGCAGCGAGGCGGCGCGGCAACGGAGCTTGATCGTGCGTCGAGCTAGTGAGGATGGCTTCGGGACTTGTAGTGCCGCGAGCCGTTCGAGCGTTGAACGGGCGTCGCCAACGGGGAGATCGACGCCGCCGAGCACCGTGATGAGAAGCCCAAAGGCAGCCCCAGCGATGGAACCGATGTTCTCGTTCGTAGGAGCGAGAGAGATCAGCGCGGCGCGCAACGCCTTCTGGCCGTTCGCTTCAGGTTTGGCGAGCTCCCGTGCTGCGTCGGCGCGCTCGGCCACCGAGAATCGTTTGTCGACCACGAGCTTCGTCAGCCGTTCGATGCCCGGCTCTCCCGTACGGCCCAGAGCACGCACTGCAAAGCTACGGCGGGGTCCGGCCTTGGCGGAGAGGGCCTCGCTCGCGACGTCGTACAGGCGCTTTTCGACCGAGTCTCCGAGATTCGAAAGGCGAGTGAACGCAAAGAGTGCTTCGCCAAGGGGATTCTCGGGCCGACTTGCGGCGTCCAGCAGTGCGACGATCGAGGAATCTCCTAGTCGCTTCTTGCGCGACGCCATGCGACCGAGCGCGAGTGCGGCTGCCTCGTCCCGGGCATCGATGTCGAGCCACGCGCGGAGCGTCGACTCGGCTTCGGGGGTCGAGCAACGTCCGAGCGCGTCGGAGATGGCCTCGATCGGATCGAGAAGTGGCTTGGGATCGGAGTCGGTATTGGGGGGATGGGCAGCGAGGGTGGCGGAGCGCGTCACCAGCGCGCGCACCGTCGAGCTTTCGCGACCCTTGCAGGTGTAGCCGAGGCCGTACGCGGCCCATGCGATGACCTCCGCATCTTCGTCGGCGAGGGGGCGCAATAAGCGTTTTCCGGCTTCATCATCGGCAATTCGCGCGAGGGCTCGTGCTGCGTGCCGGCGGATGACCACATCCCGGGTCGTGAGATCGGAATCGAGGACGTTCCGGCGTCCAACGTCGATGCTCGGCCAGGAGCAAAGCGTGAACGCGCACGGCTCGGTCGGGCGCGGGAGAGCCCGACGAAGCCGATGGGCTCGGCACCGAAGCGTCGGAATTGGAGCTCGTCTTCTTGTTGGGGCACGCGGTAGCTCCGAGGGCAGCGACCACGACCCAGAGTCGGAGGGATCTCACGGGCGCGACCATCCCCAGGTGGCGAATCGATCGAGCGGGAAGCTGATGCGTTCCCGTACGGCGCGCCGCGTTCGGACCAATGCGGATCGAGCAGGCGATCGAGCGGGAATCGCGAACGCCTCGAAGCCCGCTGCGCGAAAGCTCGCGAGCGCCCGTGGCATGTGCCAGTCGCAGGTCACGACTCCCACGCGTCGAGCGCGAAACGGAGCGAGGACTTCTCGAGTGTTGCGGGCGTTTTCGCAAGTGGAGAGACTGCGAAGCTCTGGCAAGAGCGTGTCCTCGGGAACACCCAGCATCTCGAGCTCGCGCATCAGCGACTCTGCTTCCGCAACGCCATGCCAGCGCCGACCCCCGGCGACGACCGAGCGGGGCGCGCGTCCCTCGAAAAAAGCGTCGGCGAGGGTGCGGGCGCGCCGCCGGCCTGCTGGTGACGGACGTCCGCCGGGCTCGATCTGGCAGCCGAGCAGAACCAGTGCGTCGAGGGGCATGTTCGGCAAATCCGCGGCCCAAGATAGCGACGGATGGCGGGCAGGTACAAACTCGTTTCGACCTGGTCCCCACGCGGGACTAGCATGCTTTTTTCCCATGCGTTGGCGCAGCATTGGTGCGGTCGGGCTCGTCGCCCTCGGAGTCCTTGCGGCGAGGGCGGTGCTTTTCTCCGCGCGACGGCCCGTGGTTCCCATCGCGAGCGCTCGGCCGCCAATCCCCGGACCGCCCTTTGGACCACCCGCCGAAAGCTCGGCATCGTGCGCCGTCCGGCCGCTCAAGCTCCCGACGGGATCCCAATCGATTCTATCGTGCCGTTCCGCGCGCACGGTGACCAATCAAGTGCGCTCTCGCCTCGCCGTCCCGATTGCCGAGCCCGACGAGAAAGAGTTCGTCGACGCACTGACCGGTTGGCTCGATCCCCATGGCCTGTGGTCGGCTGCGCCCGACGCACCGACGAAGCGAGTGCTGCGCCAGCGTGCCCGGGAGATCATGAAGGAGATCCAGGTCCCACCGAGTGACCCCAGCAACTGCGACGCGGCACGTAGCGTGGCTGATTCGCTCAGGCAGTGGGTCGGGGAGCTCGGCGAAGAGTTCGATCGCGCGGCTCTGGCAGCGCGGTCGCATCAGTTTCCCGCGCCCCGCGTGTTCGCGCGAGCGAGCGAAGGTGTCTTCCAAGACGATCCGGTGACCCGTCCGGCACGCGAGCTGGCTCGAGATCTGGGGGGTCGAGTCGGAGACTTCGAGCGTGTGTTCGGTAACGCCGGGGGAGCCGCGCGAGCTGCTCGCGCCCAACTGTTGCCGAGCGTGAGTCTCGAAGCTTGGACCGGAATCGTGCTGGCGGCCGCCGTGCGGTCGTACGTTCCGGCGGTGGACACCCACGGCCAGTGGGTACCTCTCGACGAAGAGCTGTCACTCTATTCCGCCGATCCCGCCATGGCGGGGGAGCCGCGGCTCTGGGATCGCATGGAGCGCTGCGCTCTCGGCGTTCGAGTGATGAATGGCCCGACGCCACCTCTCGCGGTCGGCGATCTCGTTTTGGCGGTGGGCAGCACTGCGACCGCGGGTTTGAGCGTCGAACAAGTGGAGCAGCTATCGCATCTCGAGGCGGTTCACGGGGAGACGACGCGCAAAGTGAGCGTGCTGCGCACGGGCGACCGCGTTCCGCGAGAGCTCACGCTATCTCTCGACGAGCACGCGGAGGGCGGAGACGAGGGATTGGCCACTCGGCGCGTGCGCTACGGATCCAAAACCGCGCTCGTGATCACGATACCCGACGTGTCGGACGATCTGGGCGATCAGCTCGAAGAGCTCGTTCTCGACGCTCGGGACGGCGACGATGTACCGGCCGGCATCTTGCTCGATCTGCGTGGCAACGGCGGCGGCTCGATCGATGGTGCCGTGGGGGCGATTGGAGTGTTCCTTTCCGGAGCAGCGACCTTTCCGTTGCATCATCGCGATGGCGAAATCGAGGTGCAGCATGCCACCAGTCCGCCAGAAGAGAATCGTTGGCCAGGTCCGGTCGCGACGCTGGTCGACGGGTACACCGCCAGCGCAGCAGAGATGCTGTCCGGAGCTCTCGGGATGTATCAGCGTGGGAAAATCGTCGGCGCGCAGACGTTCGGAAAGGGTTGCGTCCAGGAGTACTTCGACGACAAGGCGGAGGTCGGAGTGCTGCGCCTGACGACGATGCTCTTCTCGCTCCCCAACGGCTCGGCGCTGCAAGGCGTGGGGCTCGTTCCCGACGTGGTCCTGCCCTTCCCGAACGCGACCGAGCGGGAGAAGCTCCTGCCCGGAGCCCTCGAGCCCTGGAAGGGCCCGGACGTGCGAGACCGCTCGAAAATGGGAGGGCCGGAGTGGCCGGCCCACGGCGGCCGCGTGGGTCCGTGCCCCGACCCGTGGATTTGTACGGCCCTCAACCGGCTTGGGTCTGCTCCCCGTCGATTTGCGGCGAACCTCGGCAAACGAGCGACGGAAGCGCGTCCTCGTGAGCGTTAGACTGGTCTTGGTGGGCGTACCCTGCTAAGTGCTGGCCGAGAAAAGGAGCGCTCAGTCTGAGCTCCGACGACCGCCCGGCTTCCGAGCCAAAACCCTCACGGGGCCAATCGACGCGCCGCGTCAAAGAGCGCCCCCGTCGCGATGGAGCCCGTTCCTCGACGCGCTTCGCGCCGCCCGAAGAGCCGCCGCTGGAACTCGATGCGTCCGAGACGCCTTCGCCGTCCCGGCACGCTGTCGAGCTCGACGAAGAGCGCATCGACCCGGATGCCGCGAAGGTGGTCCGCCGTCTCGTGCGTCACGGCTACGAGGCGTACTTGGTGGGCGGTTGCGTCCGCGATCTCCTGCTCCAGTTCCGTCCGAAGGATTTCGACGTCGCCACGAACGCGCGCCCCGACGATGTGCGGAGGTTGTTCAGAAATTCCCGCATCATCGGACGCAGGTTTCGTTTGGTCCACGTCCTCTTCGGCGGAGGAAAGGTGATCGAAACGGCGACGTTTCGTCGCGCGCCGGATCAGACCAAAAGCGAGGGCGACGATCTCCTGATCCGAAACGACAACGTGTTCGGTGAAGCACACGAAGACGCACGGCGTCGGGACTTCACGATCAACGCGTTGTTTTACGACGTCGAAAAGTGCGAAGTGCTCGATTGGGTCGGTGGGATGCCCGACATCGAGCGACGAGTCGTTCACACCATTGGCGATCCGACTACACGCTTTCACGAGGATCCGGTGCGCATCTTGCGCGCGATCAAGTTCGGCGCGCGACTGGACCTCGGGATCACCCCGGACGTGTACGACGCGATCGTGCAATGTCGCGGTGCACTCGCGATGGCGGCGCGTCCCCGACTCTTCGAGGAGCTTCTGCGCTTGCTCCGTGGCGGGGCGGCGCATCGTTCGTTCTGGTTGGCGTGGGAAACCGGAGTGCTGGACGTGCTCATGCCCGAGCTCAGCGCCTACCTCTTCGATTCGGACGACAAGGGCATCGTGTGGAAGCTGCTTTCCCAGGTAGATGCCCGGATCCGCGAGCGCGGCGAGCCCCTCGACGACATCGTGCTTCTGACCGCCTTGCTCCTCGAGCCGATGCGGGAAGCCACCGCCGGGGCTCGGGACCGTGTCGAGGCGGCCTATGAGTTTCTCGATCCAGTCGTGGATCGACTGAACGTTCCGCGGCGTATTGCCGATGGAGTTCGTCGCATCGTCGCCGTGTTTCCGCGTTTCGAGGCGGGACGCATCGGGCGCTTCTCCAAGACCCCGCTGCATGGCCTCGCCACCGAGGTGTTCGAAATGCGGCAAGCGGTCGTGTCGGGCAGTGTCCCGCCGCCGAAACCGGCAGAGACCGAGACCGCCGCACCGAAACGCCGCCGTCGTCGTCGTCACTGATGCTCGGTACGAATCAGCTGGGTCAGCTCGTCGGGCTGCGATTCGGCGAGTATCTCGGGCGCCAGATCGCGCTCGGTGCCTGTCACGACGATCGCGATGACGAGGTCGAGAAGCGGCCATTTCGTCCTGCGATCGCCCCGTCCCAGCTTCCCCGCGCCGTCGACCTCCGATCGTGGATGACGCCGGTCGAGGATCAGGGAGCGATCGGGAGCTGTACCTCCAACGCGCTGGCGGGTGCCGTCGAGTACCTGATCCATCGTGAGCGCGGCACGCACGTGGATGTGTCTCGACTCTTCGTCTACTTCAATCAACGCCTCTGGGACGACCGAGTCCGGGATGACACCGGCGCTTCGATCGCCAGCGGGATCCGCGTTCTCTCTCGGGTCGGGATCCCCACGGAAGCGAGCTGGCCGTACCAGAAGGATCTATTCGCGGTGCAGCCGCCCGAGCCCGTATTCGCGGAGGCTCGGAAGCTGCGCGTGGTCGATTACTGGACCTTGCCCATCGACGCCGACGCGCTCCGAGGCTGTCTCGCGGCTGGCTTTCCCATCGTGTTCGGAACCCGCGTCACCGAATCGTTCGTGAACACCCCGCGCACGGGCCTGTGCGGCATGCCCCAGGGAGCCGATGATCGGCGCCACGGACGGCACGCGCTCTTGATCGCCGGATACGATGACGCGCGCCGCGTGTTCATCGTCAAAAACTCCTGGGGCGCTGATTGGGGCGACGCGGGCTACGTGTACATGCCGTACGACTACGTGCAAAATCGCCAGTGGACGACTCAGGCGGCTTGGGCGATCCGGCTGACCACTCGGGAAGCGTTCGACCCCGCCGAGCACGCGGGACCCAGCCTCGGATCGCTTCCCAAGGCCCCTCCTGTCGGCGGTGGGATCGGATCCCAGCTCGTGGGGACGGTCGCGAACGTCGGTGCTCAAGTCGCGGTCGGCTCGATCACGGGCAGCCGGCTTTTGGCAGGTCTCGCCGGCGGGCTCATCGCTGGCGTGACGCCGGGCGTGACGCGACTCTTGCGCGGCCGTGATCGTGGCGCCTACATCGATCGCGACCGAAGCGAAGAGATCCTGTCCGTGCTCCGAGGTGAGGGTCCTCCGCCCATCGGGCTCGCGCCGATGCCCTGGGACGACGGACTCGACGAAGAAGCGGCACGGGCTGCGGGAGTCCAGATCCGAGACGACCGGCCGAAGCCGTCCCCGCTCGCAGCGCCGCCAAGGGCAGCCATGGCACCCGCACCGGTCGCGGTACCGCCGCCGATTGCAGTCCCACCGATCGCAGCGCCGGTTCCGATCCCGGCACCGACCGTCGCGGTCGGACAGCCCGCCGCCCCGCCGGTCGATTTCGTCGCGCGCCTGCCCTCTCGCATCGCCGCGTGCTGGCGGGAGGAGGGCGGGCGAAACGGAAAGCTCGGCACCCCCGTGTCCGAGCCCGCGCGGATAGTCGAGTCGAGTCACACCGGCAGCGTCGTGCGCTTCGAGCGGGGCGCCATCATTGCGTGGGATCCTCAGCACGACGCGGCGCTCGCTCCACCGTTCGCACTCTCGAGTGAAGATGCGTTCTACCAGCGCTGGGTCGAGCTCGGTGCTGGGCGCTCAGCGCTTGGCTTCCCCATTGGTCCGGCTCGCGAGGGCGCGCTTTGGTGCACTCGCGGCGTCTTGATGAACGATCACGAAGGAAACGCGCGCGCTGTTTTCGGAATGCCGTTCGTCTATTGGCAATCCCTGGACGGTCCAGAGAGCGATCTCGGTCTTCCTCTGGCCGACGCGGACGTGCCGGAAGATCCCAGCGCTCCCCAGACAGCGCGCTTCGAGCGAGGAACGCTGGGCTGGAGCCCGGTCCGCGGCACGTATCGAGAGTGAGCCTTAGTTCGAGTTCATCTCGATGCGCAGGAGCTTGCGCCCGATGAACACGTAGTCGCCGTGGGAAAGCGGCTTTTCCGTCTTGATGCGGATGTAGGTGCCGTTCCGGCTGTTGTAGTCGGTGAGGACGAACTTGCCGCCCTTTTCCTCGACGGTGCAGTGCTTGGCCGACATGAACACGTCGCCGGGGAAGTTCAGGTCCCCATCTTCTCGCCCAATTTGCAGCGAGTTGCCCCGCGCACACACGGTCATGCCGATGGCGCCGCCCTCGAGGATCTGATTCAAGCGGAACGCGCTCGGATACTTGGGAGACGAGTAGAAAAACGTGCCGTCGGTGTCGACGCCGTCCGACGCCTTCGGAGTGGGATCGAAGCGGAAGAGTTGCTCACCCACGAGGAACGTATCGCCGGGAGAGATTTCCAGGCTGCCCCGGATGCGGAAGTAGACCCCGTTCAGGGAGCCTTCGTCGCGAACGACTAGCTGGCCGCTGCGGTAAAAGAAGTTGGCGTGCTTGGCCGAGACGAAGGGGTCGTCACCAAAGTCGAGCGCTCCACCACGACCAACGATGTGCTGATCGGCTTTGAGGTGATACGAAAGCCCCTCCATGTCCTGACCGCGGATCAGCACCACGCGAGCCTTCTCCGGATCCTGCATGTCGCTGAAGAAATCCGTGGAGAGGTTCATGATGTGCTCGGGAACCGGGCCTCCACAGCGACCGCAGAACTTGTGCCCGGAAGGCACAGGTGTCTGACAGGATTCGCAGATGTAGTTTTTTGCCTGATCCATCGAGTCCTCCTCCGGGTACGCAGCTGCCGGTATAGTCCCGGGCCGTACCGAGACTCGACCAATTTCGCCTTCATGGGAACGAGCTTGTGCAGGGTTCGACCGCCGATCCCGCTCTTTTTCCAGCGGATCGTAGGCGATGGTGACCTCCTCGTCGGAGTCCATCTTCCGTCGCGCCGGGGCTGGGGCTGGGGCCGGGCTCTCGTCGGGAAAGAGCTTGAGATCGTGGCCGCAGGCTTCGCAGGCCAACGTGCCCATGGCGCTGTAGTTGTCGCAACGACCACAGACCACACCGATTTCCCAGGGGGACTCAATCATCGAGCTCACACCAACGTAGGAAATCAGCGGATGAAAGTGAAGCGGCTCGCTGAGTCGAAGTAGCCCTCGCGACTCACGAGACGAAAACCGATGGTTTCAATGCACGTCGACCGGTCCACCAGGCCGAAGTCACGGGAATCATATGGCAAAAGACGGTTGTCGCTGATCAGGAAAACCCGACCCTCGTCCACCGTTTGATCGACCGGTTTTGGAAGGACCTTTTGACCCGCCGGAGCGCCTCGCATGTGGGAGTGGCCAGCAACGGCCTCGATATCGCAGCGCTCCTCGACCTCGTTGGAGGTGGAGGGGTGATAAACGGTGAACTTCTGCGGATCGCAGGCGTGCTCCGTGGCCGCCTGCCGGCCGTTCACCTCGAGGCGGGCACCGTCCGCCTTCACGACGTCCCCAGCCTCACCCACGATGCGGCCAATCACGACGCGCTCCGGAGCGCCTGGCTCCGGGCAAACGACCAGGTCGCCGAACTTGGGCTCCGTCAGCCGCCACAGGATCAACAGATCACCGCCTCGTAGTGTGGGCGCGATGGAAGCCTCCAGATAAGGATCTCCTTCCGGCACCCGCCACCATCGAATGGCAGTGGCCCGCGCGATCCCCACAATCACGCCGACGACCAGTGCCACCCAGAACACAAAGCGCACAATCTTGCGCATCGACTTCGGGGAAGCCTAACCGATGTGGCGGGGTCGGCCACATTCTGATCCTTTCAGCCCACGGCTAGGGAGCGGGACAGCCGTCGACCGGTGGGACTTCGTTCGAGCTCGCGCCTTCCGCGATCAGCGCGGCCGTGGAAAACACGGCACGCCAGCGGTCGATCCGCGTAAATTCTGCTCGGTCCCGCGTCGACTCACTTCCGTCCATTGCTGCCGCGGAAATGATGCCGACCACTTCCCCGCTCGATCCCCCAATCGCGGGTCCCCCGGAGTCACCGGGGCAAATTGCCGCATTGGTGCGGAAGCGGGATTCGTAAATCTTGTCGATGTGTCCGCCGGTGCGATCCCGCCGGCGAATCGCATCGGTCGAGAGCCCGCAGCGACCAAACCCCGCGGGATCCACTTCTTCCTTCATCCGTGGTGGCTCGTCGAGGCGAAGCTTGGCGACCTTCATCCCCCTGAGCTTCTTGTCGAGGACCAACACGGCGATGTCTCCTTCACCGGCGGCATAGCCGCAGGGTGGGCTGACGATGGCCCGCACTCCCACGTCGTCCCAGGGCATGTAGTCCCCGCCGATCTCCACCCGGACTTCCTTGGGAGAGACGTTCTTGTTTTCGAAGTCGCCGTACTTGTTGCGGGCGCTCACACAGTGGTGCGCGGTGAGCACTCGGTCTTCCTCGAACAGCGTGCCGGAGCAGGTGACCGAACCGACGACCAAGCGAACGACGAAGTCATCGTCGCGGCCGAGTGAGAGCGGGATGTCGGGGCGGCTCTGTTGTTGCGTGTCACTTCGCGCAGCGGGGATCGCGTGGGGCTCGACGCTCGCCTTCACGCGGAAGGGTCGGAGCTGCGAGCATGCAACCGAGCACGACAGAAGAGCGAGGACTCCAACGGCGCGCAGCAGACGTGAGCCTCGAGCGGGGGGATTGAAAGACACTACGCTGCCGACGCTCCGCTTCATGCCCGGATCACTCGACGACCAGGGTAACTTCACGCGTCGAAAGGCGATACGCCAAAAGCACGCGGTTGGGATCTTCCTTCGGGTCTTCCACGCCGAGACGTAGGACCTCGGTGAACAAACGCTTCCGTCGCTCCGCATGGACAACGAGCGAAACCGGGCAAGCTCGCGTCTGGCAGCTGTCGAGAACCGATCGCTCGACCTCGAGCGCGAGCTCCGTCGCACCTAGTCCCCACAGAACGCGAGCTCGCGCGTCTGCGATGCGGGGCGTCATCTGGAGCTCTTGGGGAGCCCGCTCGAGAGCGGCTTGGGCCAGGCCGGGTGCGTCGTGATTCAGGTAAATTTCAGCCAAATCGTACAGGGCGTCGGCATCCCCGGGAGCGCGGCTCACCTGGGCCTCGAGGGCCTCGAGCGCGGTCCCGCCGAGGTCGTTTCCGACCACCGCCGGGCGCGCTGGGCTCGAGGAGCCGAAATTGACCCAGAAGCCTGCCAGGCCCCCAATCGCGATCATCGACACCAAGACCTCACGCATCGACCAACCCCAGCACGACAACCGCCGCTCAGAAATGTTCCGACCCATTTCCCCTCTTACGTATTGGGTCCTGGGAAGTCTTCTATGGGGTGAGAACCAAATCATCCTTGTGGACCACTTCAGCCTGATCCATCGGCTCGAGCTCGTCCCGTTTTTTTCCTGCAGAGCGAGCAACGTCGAGGGCTCCCAGAAGGGTAAGACCTCTACCTACCTCGTCTCCATTCTGGTCGAGGAGGCGAACGGAGTCGCCGGGATGAAACTCACCACGAACTCCCAGCACCCCCACTGGGAGCAAGCTACTCCGCCCCCCACGCAGCGCGGCAACTGCGCCGGCGTCCAGGATCAGCGCGCCTTTGGGTCGCAGGGTGTAGAGGATCCAATGCTTGCGGGCGCGGAGCGGTTCCCCCATCCGGGGAAATAGCGTCCCGATGTCGCGGCCCGCGACGATGTCGGTGACGCGTCGTGTCGCAGGGGCGATGACGACATCCGCCCCCGAGCGGCGTGCTTTGCCCGCCGCGTCCAATTTGCTCTCGACGCCGCCGCTGCCCACCTTCTCGCCTCGTTGAGGAAGCTTCGTGATTTGGACGGAATCAGTCATCAAGGGGATGCGGGCGCCTTTTGCATCCAGGATCCCGTCGACATCCGTGAGCAATATCAAGAGCTCCGCGCCGACGAGAGGCGTGACCATCGCGGCGAGTTGATCGTTGTCACCGAACCGGATCTCCTCCGTGGAGACGGTGTCGTTCTCGTTGACGATGGGAATGGCTCCCGCGTCGAGGAGCGCGGCGATTGCTTCCCGAGCGTTGTTCAATCGCGTGCGATCGGCGAGATCCGCATGTGTCAGGAGCACCTGCGCAGCGGTGATGTCTTGCTCGGCGAGCGCTTCGTCGTAGCGTCGCATGAGCACGCTTTGGCCGGCGGCCGCGGCAGCTTGCAGGCGTCGCATTTCTCGAGGGCGTGCCCGATACCCCAGGCGGGCACAGCCGAGGGCGATGGCGCCGCTCGAAACGAGAACGATGTCCCGCTCGGATGCCCGGAGCTCGGCGAAGTCTCGAGCAATCGATCGCGGTAGCTCCTCGTCAGCCGCGAGGGCACGGCTGCCGATCTTGACCACGATCCGCCGCGCCCGAGACAGGGACTTTCGCTGGCTCACGATGGCCTCGTGCCAAGCGGTCGAAGCTCGACCACGGGCGCGGCGCTCTCCAGCGAGGCATCCAGAATCGGAGCGGTGCTCGGGGCCTCCACCACGAGTCGGAGCGCACCGCGAGACAGCTCCTCGGTCCCGAGCGGTCCGAACACTCCGCCGGGGCGTGCGACGCTCAGGCGATGGCCTTTCTCGGCTAGGGCTTCGGCGAAGGATTGGCCGTGATCGCTCACGGTCACCAGGAAGCGGTGCGCTTCGCGGCCCAGGATCTGTGCGGGGGCGCCCTGTCCTACCAGGGTTCCGGCTTCGACAATCAAGACCTCGCTGGCACCTTCCGCGAGGGATCGCTCCACACCGCTGGGATTCGTTTCGTCGAAGGAGATCAGGAGGGCCCGCCCTGCCGACGCGCGTTCCACGAGCTCCACCACGAATTCCAGGTTGCGCTCGAGTCCGGTGAACGGGGACTCGAGCGCGAGCACGGGTGGCTCACCGAGGCGCGCATGGGCGATGCCGAGCGCTCGTTGTTCGTGGGGATCCAGCGCGCCGATCTTCCGTGGTGCGAGCGGGTTCAGACCCAGCATCGCCAGGGTGGCAGTCACGGCGTCGCGTGCGTCACTCCGGCGCATGCCGAGCAAGAGAGCACTTTCTTCGAGATAGCGCTTTGCGGTCCAGCTCTTGGGGAGTGTTCGGTTCCTTCTGGCGAGCCCAACGATTCCGTCGGCGGTCGCGCTCTCCGCTGCGTGCCCCAGGATGCTCGCGCTGCCGGCGGACAAGCTGGCCTCGGTATCGAAAAGCTCGAATACCGGCCCCCACCCACCGAGGAGCGCGACGCGAGGGCCAGCGCAAGTGACACTCAGGCCCTCGAGCAAGGGGACACCGCTTCGATCGATCCGTGCGGATGCGAGCTCGAGGAGCGGCGGCGACTCGGTCATTTTGGGACCGTCATGAACTCGATCCGTGCGAGCGGCTTGTCGCCGCTGTGCACCATGAACGGTGCAAGTGCACGCGCCATGTCGACGAGCTGAGACGGCAGAGGTGCAGCCGAGGCGCGCGCATCGTTGATCCCGAGCAGGCGCGCAATCAGTGAGTTGTCCGGGGGCGGAAGCTCGATGACCGGCGCATAGCTCGGAAGGCCCGCCGCCTTTCTCGCGTACGCGAGGGCTTGCCGCAGGCCGCCGAGCTCGTCCACCAGATGCCGATCGCGCGCTTGCTCGCCCGTCCAGACGCGACCCTGTCCGACTTTGTCGACCTCGGTCTTCGCGAGCTTTCGACCTTGCGCCACGCGGGTCAAAAACACGTCGTAAAACTGGCCGACCTTGCGCTGGAGCTCCTTCTTCTCGTCGTCCGTGAAGGGTCGGAAGATGCTTTCTGCGTCGGCTCGCGGTGCGGTCTTGTAGACCTCGACGTTGACGCCGATTTTCTTCAAGAGCTCTGCGACATCAGCCTTGCCATAGAAGATCCCGATGCTGCCGGTGATGCTCATGGGGTTGGCAAAGACGTGGGTCGCGGGCGCTGCGATGTAGTAGCCACCGCTCGCGGCCGTGCCGCCCATGCTGACGATGACCGGCTTCACCTTCGTGGTGAGCTGGATCTCGCGCCACATCACGTCGCTCGCCATCGCGGAGCCGCCGGGCGACTCGATGCGCAGAACGACCGCAGCCACCATGGGATTTTCCCGAACGTCTTTCAAGGTCTCGGCAATCGTGTAGGAGCCGACCAGCTTCATGCCCACGATCGGGATGTTTTGGCTGCGACCGTCGACGATGTCGCCGTCGACGTACACCATTGCGATCCCGCGCTGGGCACCGAATCGATCGGGAGCTCGCGGAGCCCGCTCGTCATTGATGACATCGATGTCGCGTCCGACGAGCTTGCGAAGCTGGTCGGGAAGCTCATCGTCGAAGGCATAGCCGTCCACGAGGCCCGCCGAAACGGCTTCACTCGCAATGAAAGGACCCGTGGCGATTCGCTTGCGAAGCTCGTCGACACTCATCTTTCGACCCTCGGCAACAGCGGAGGCGAACCAGCGTTCGTGCTGTTGCAACAGGTCGATCTTGTCCGCGCGGGCCACGTCCGTGGCGGAATCCCGGGTCAACCGTTCGGGCGCGCTCTTGTGATCGCCGATGCGCACGAAGTCCGCGCGCACCCCGATCTTCTTCAAGAGTGATCCGAAGTACATCGCCTGGGTGTGCAGCCCCGCAAAGCGCAAACCGCCTGCCGGATTGATCAGGATCTTGTCCGCGGCCGAACAAAGATACAGCTCCGAGCCGCCCGCATCTTCGAGGTGACACAGCACGTGCTTGCCGTTGGCTCGAAGGTAACGAATCGCGTCGCGCAGCTCCTGCACGTGGGCAAAGGAATCGGCGGGAGACGTCCGGAGCTCGAGCACCACGGCGTCCACCGCGGGTTCTTCGACGACGCCCCAGAGTTGTCGCAGGAGCGCAACGTGTCCTCGCGAGCTCGGGGTTTCTTCGATGCGGATGCGTAGTGCGTAGTGCGGCGCCTCGATGCCGCTGGCCTCGCGGAAGCCGCGGAACGCCACGTCGACTTGCACGCCGTAGCTGTTCTTCTCGCCGAGCCCCGTGCCGGTCACGGCGCCGCCACCGGCCTGGAGACTCCCGCCAGCTCCGCTCCAGTTGATGTCCAGCGCGGCGGACGCGAGCCAAGCACGGCGCTCGGTGTCGTCGGGATGACTCATCGAGAAATCGCCTCGCAGCCTTCCGATCCACGGAACGTCGAGCCCGAGGGTGGCGCGGGGGATCCAATGCCCATCGGGCTTGTCGATCGGATCCCCGGACTGTCGGGCGGGAAGATCGATGCGTTTGGCTTCGAGACCGACCTCGAGCGCACGGCTGCCAGTTGGACGGATGGCCAATGCGATGTCGTAGGAACGAGGGATTTTTCCGCCGGCCCGGTTCTGCGGACCGTTCAGGTCATGGGCGACGAGCGCGATGCCGAGGGCGTTGAACGGGCGAGCGGAGTAGCCGATGGAAAACGAGCTCAGCTGATCCGCGAGCGCGTTGTCGGAGTACGTGCGTTGAACGCTGAGGCCGAGAGCGGCGTAGTCCGAAGCACGGAACGCGAGGCCCCAAGTGAGCCATTGGTAGTTGAAGAAGCTCGAGCCAGAGCCCGCAGCCCCGTCGGGCGGATCGATGAGGTCGAGCCGAACACCGGTCGAGATGGGGACGAACGGAAGGGGAAAGCCGAGACCAAAAGCGTGCCCTTGCCAGGGCACGGCATTCGATTCGTCCAGGTAGATGCTGCTCCAGCGAAACTCCGCTCCGGGGATGAACGCGAGGTTTGCGGGGTTGGTGACCAGTGAGGTCGTGTCGTCATTGGTCGCGATGCTGCGACCGAGTGCGGGCAGGGGGGTGGGTTGCCCTTCCGTCACCTGTGCCAGCGCGGAGCTCGTCAGAAGCGAAAGCGACGCGGCCGCCAGACAGGCTCGGCGCATCACAGGAATCCTCGCGAGCGGGCCACCGCCTCGATGTCCTTGCGGCGCGCTTCGAGCTCCTCATTGTCTTTCACTGGCAAGAACCGGGACTCGGCTCCCGTTCGCGGTAGGTGCAAAAAGCGTGTGTCGAGAGCGCTCGTGACCTCGCCGATCAGTCGCTCGAACTGGAGCGCGGGTCGGCCATTCACTTGCTTTTCCACGATGAAGAACGACCAGTCCATTTCCAAATCCAGCAGCTTTCGTGCATCGAAGTGGAAGGTATTGGTGTTGAACACCGAGACCGAGCTGGGGTCGAACCCCTCGGGCAGTCGGAACTCCTCCAGCACGACCGGGCGGCCATCGAGACGCACGGGGATCCCCCGCGATCGCTCCCCTGCTTGTCGACCACCTCACACGTGACCGGGCTTCCGTGGGCCTGATGAAATCCGATGAGTGCGGGATCGATGGTGGCCCCGAGGTTGTCCACGTTCGTGACCATCACGGTTTTGCCGCCGCGCTCGACGAATTTTCTGAGCAGGGAGCTATCGCGAAGAGCGTCGGGCAGATCGCCGTGGCCCGGGGCGTGGAAGCTCGGCTTTCCGTCGTCCTCGAAGAACAAGTCGCCGTCGGGGGTCAGCCGCAAGGACAATTGTTGGGTGAACAGAGCCAGTCGTTCGCCATCCACACGCTCGTCGAGGGCGTCGGAGAGCGCTCGATCCGTCGCGAACGACGTCATGAGCCAGAGCGGGACGGCTTTGCCCGAGACGTACGAGAAGTGATCGACCTCGGCCAAACGGAGATCGAGAAAGCTCTTCTTGGGGATTGCTTCGACCAGTGCCTTCACGACTCCGCCCATGCGCGTCGCCATGCCTCCTGCGAGGACGACCAACGCGCACTCACCGCGACGAAGCGAAGCCACTCCGGCGTCGCGCAGCTCCGTCCATTCTTTGGAGTCACGACTCGGCAGCTCGAGTAAGTCGCTCGCGGCACACGGCTCCACGCGTCCGGTTACACGGTTGTTGACCGTTTCACCCACTCGCTCTGCGAGAGAGAGAAAACGCTCACGGTCGAAATGATAGTGGTCGAGCATCGCGACGATGTCGCGCGGAAGCTCCGCCAGGCGCGAGGAAAGGTTTTTGGACACGGCCGGCGAGGGTAGCAAAAAACCCGGTCGGGCTCCCTTGCTTCCGCCACGACCCGAGAGGAAAATGCCAGACGGGCGGATGGGCAGCGTCGACGCAGAAAAGCTCTACTCTTGGCTCGCTGGCGCGACGAGCATCACCGTTTTCATCTTCGACATCGTCCAGCGGAAGACTCTTTACTCGAACCGGCGGCTCGTGGAGCAGCTGGGCTACACCCAGGCCCAGCTCCAAGAGCTCGGCGCCGACAAGCCTTCCGACTTCCTCCACCCAGATGACGTGGAGCTGTTCGAGTCGAGCATGGAACGGCAACGCAATCTGGCTGACCAGGAGGTGGCCCAGGGCATCTACCGGTTTCGCAAGTCGAACGGCAGCTACGCCTGGCTCTCGACCTGGTCCTCTCCGCTCACGCGGAATCCCGATGGCCACGTGTGCGAGGTCTTTGGCGTCGCGTTCGAGGTGACGGAACAAAGAGAAGCGGAGCTCCGGCTGGCTCGGAGCGAAGCGAACCTCAGCGCGCTGCTCGAAAATACGAAGGACGCGATCTTCTCCGTCGATCGCGATCATCGACTGCTCGCGTTCAACACGGCGTTCGCCCGAGTGTTTCGCGAGGCCTACGGTACCGAGGTGCGGATTGGGCTTCGCGTGGTCGATGTGCTCGGCGAAAAGCAGCAGAAGCTCTGGATCGAACGCGTCACTCGCGCGCTCGCTGGCGAGCGTTTCTCGATTCAAGAGCGGGCGCCTATCGGAGGCCGTGCTGCCGAGCTCCAGACCTCGTTCAATCCAATCGTGACCGTCGATGGGAGCGTGGACGGCGTCGCCGTATTTTCCCGTGACGTGACTGGCGAAAAGCGAATCGAACGAGCCCTGCTCGAAGCCGAGTCGAGGCTGCGAGTCCTGGCTGACCGCGCCCTCGATGTCGTCGCTGTGTACCGTGTAAAACCCGAGCCCCGGCAGGAGTACATCAGCCCCTCCGTGGAGAAGCTCGTCGGCTACTCGCCCCAGGAATTCTACGACGATCCTCACATGCATCTCCGGCTCGTTCACCCGGAGGATCGCGGTGTCCTCGCAGAGTTCATGCAGCAGTTCCCCAAAGGAACCGATGGTCCGGTCAAGTTCCGCTGGATTCACAAGAACGGGTCGGTCGTCTGGGTCGAGCTCACCCTCGTCCCCATCTTCGACGAGCATGGAGAGCTCACGGCCGTAGAGAGCATCTCTCGAGACGTGACCGCCAACGTCGAGCTCGAAGAACAGCTTCGGCAATCCCAAAAGCTCGACGCGGTGGGGCGGCTCGCAGGCGGCATCGCCCACGACTTCAACAACCTGCTCGGGATCGTGATGGGCAACGTGGAGCTCGCACGACGCACCCTCGACGACAAGCCCGCGGCGGCGGAACATCTCGCGAGCATCGAAGATGCTGCCCAGCGAGGCGCCACGCTCACACGCCAGCTGCTGAGCTTCAGTCGTCCTCAAGTTGCGCGACCGCAGTTTCTGGACCTCAACGAAAGCATCACGAACATCCAATCGATGTTGAGTCGTCTCTTGCGAGAAGACGTTCGCGTGACCCTCGAACTGGCTCCTGCTCTTCCACGTGTGCGCTGCGATCCAGGGCAGCTCGAGCAGCTCCTCTTGAATCTCGCGGTCAACGCCCGGGACGCGATGCCCGACGGTGGCGAGCTCGTGATCCGTACTCACGGCGCTGACGAGTGCGAAGACCTGGTTTCGACTCCGGTTTGCGGGCGCAAGCCAGCCGGTGGTGTGGTCGCCCTGAGCGTGCGGGACACCGGTGTCGGAATGGACCCGGCCATCCTCGGTCGGGCGTTCGAGGAGTTCTTTACGACGAAGAGTCGCGGTACGGGTCTTGGGCTTTCCATCGTGAGGAGAATCGCCGAATCCAACGGCGGCGCCATTGGCGTGGAAAGCGCCGTCGGGCGCGGAAGTAAGTTCACGGTGGTGTTCCCACGGGTTGCCGATCCTCCGGGCAGCGTCAGGCGAATCACGCCCGGGAAGGCTCACAAAGCGTCGGGAGGCACGGTGCTGCTCGTCGAAGACGAGGAACCCCTGCGCCGCCTCGCGCGAGTGATCCTCGAGAGCGACGGATATCGGGTGATCGAAAGCCGCTCGGCCCAGGAGGCGATCGAGATCGCGAGGGAGCGTCTCGACGAGATCGACTTGCTGTTGACGGACGTGGTCATGCCGGAAATGAACGGCCGGGCGCTCTCGGAGCGTTTGCTGGAGCTCCGTCCCGCTCTTCGGGTCCTGTACATGAGTGGGTACTCCGACGACCCCAGCGGCCAACCCGACTCCCGACGGGACGAGGCTCAGCTGATCTCGAAGCCGTTTTCGGCCAGCGAGCTCCTCGCGAGAGTTGCTCAGGCGCTCGAGCGACGCGAAAAGAGCGTGTCCGTGAGTTGAGCGAGCGCCTTTTGCGACCGGCCTGCCTGGCGTAGGCTGTGCGCTGATGCAAAGGCGCGCACTCGTCCTGTTCTTCCTCCTGTGCGCGCTGTGCGCGAGTTGCGTTGCAGGGCGTGAGCAGCGTGCGACCACCGCCGAAGCGAGTCAGGGCGCTCCTCCCGAACCGAGCGAAGCGACAGCGGGCTCGCTCGTCGCCGGCGCGACGAAGACAGTACCCGATCCCGACCCTGGGCCAGCTCCGACTCCCGGTGCGGTGTTCGTGCGCGGTTACTGGCATTGGAGCGGTGTGCGCTACGTCTGGACGCCGGGACATTGGGAGCAGGGACGACCGCCTTACGCGGTGCTACCCTCCAGTCCGTGACGTTCCGCGCCAGGCACGCTCTCGGAGCGCTTCTCCTCGCGCTCGTGGCGCTGGCAGCGCCCGCGCACGCGGCGGGACCGACGCTTCACACGTATTTCGAGCCAAACCCCGACGAGGACCTCGCTCTTCGGGCGACGACGCCGGACGGCAAGATGCCCGCTGCGATCAAGACGCCAAGTGGCGTGGCGAAGGCTCCCGACCCGACCAAAAATCCTCTCGATACGGACCAGTCCTATGGCGGTTCCAAGACTCCTAGCAGCATCGACGCGACGTACCGCATCGATCGCAACACGTCGCGGCCACAAGAAGTCGGCTACGACGACCCGTTCATTCCGTCGATCACGCCGTTCAAGCGTGAGTACGCCTTCGACAAGGTGGATGACTCCCTCGAGCTCGGCGTGGCAGACAAGTCGCTGACGCGAATCGCCGTCGGTGGTTCGGTCCATCCCGGCGACGATCAATTCTTTGCCGACATGGTGGTCGACCTCGCCGAAGACGCACCGGTGCGGATCCCCACCGTGGGTCCCGGTGCTCGGGTGCTCGTGGCACAGACGAACCCACCGACGACGTTCACTCTGATGATGGATGGGGCCGAAAACTGGTTCATCAAGGCGAGCGAGCGAAAGCGCGTGCAGCTGACCATGGAGCTTGCGATCTCGCGGGCCGTGTTCGGAAGTCCCTACGGAAACGTGAGCTGGGAGGTGCTTTCCAGGCGCGCGGCTCCAATCCCCGCGTCGGTGCGGCCCGCCGCGGATCGGGTACTCGCTTCCCTGGGCGTTTCTCGCAGCATGACCCCCGCAGCAGCCGCCGCGGCACTCATCGCGCATTTTCGTGGGTTTGCACCCTCGGACAATCGGCCCACCTCCCAAGGCGCCGCACTTTACGAAGAGCTGGCCCTCTCGAAAAAGGGTGTGTGTCGGCATCGCGCGTATGCCTTCGTGATCACCGCTCTCGCGATCGGACTTCCGGCACGCATGGCGCGGAACGAAGCCCACGCTTGGGTGGAGATCTACGACGGTGCCCTCTGGCATCGCATCGATCTCGGTGGTGCCGCCGAACAGCTCGACACCCGCGTCAATCTGGATCAGCCCCAACACAGTCCGCCTCCCGATCCGTATCAATGGCCGGACGGTGCGGAGAGCGGGCAGGATCTCGCTCAACGCACGCGCAGCGGAGCCAACGGAACCGAACCGAAAAACTCCGCAGCCGACGGCGGACTGGGAGTCGACGGAGGGATGAGCTCGAACCCCGTTGCCACGCTGACGCCGGGGCCCGGGGATGCGGGGCTCACGTCGACTGATGATCCGCGCCCACCAGCCAAAGTGAGCGTTCGAGTCGAGCGGCCCAGTGTCCAGCGAGGAGATCCGCTGAAGGTTTCGGGTCGAATCGAGTCTGATGGCAGCGGCTGCAGAGGGGTCCGGGTCGACTTCGCCTTGCGCTCGGATTCGGGAACCTCAATCCCGATTCAATCGCTTTCGACGGGGGATGATGGTCGTTACGCTGGCGCCATCGTCGTCCCGCTCAATCTCGACGTGGGGAACTACGAGCTCATGGTCAGCACTCCTGGCGACAGCGAGCATTGCGGTCGAGGTCATAGCGAATGAGTGAGCTCATCGTGCCGTTCTTGTACGAGCTGCGCTCTCGGCGGCTACGGGTCGGTGCGCAGGAAGCCGGACAGCTCGCCCGTGCGATGGCACTCGGACTCCACGAAAACTCTCTGGATGGCTTCTACTATCTGGCCCGAGCGCTGCTCGTTCATCGCGAAAGCGATCTCGACAAGTTCGACGAAGCCTTCCTGGCCCACTTCAAAGGAATCGTGATCCAAACCGAGAGCGCTCTGGACGAGCTCGAAGCGTGGCTCAAGGATCCCAAAATCCTGGAGAGCCTCACGGAAGAGCAAAAGGCGGCTCTCCAAAAGCTCTCGATCGACGAGCTTCGGGAGCTCCTCGAAGAGCGCCTGCGCGAGCAACGGGAGCGGCACGAGGGCGGCAATCGCTGGATTGGGACCGGCGGCACCAGCCCGTTCGGCACCGGCGGTCAGCACCCCACCGGCATCAGCATGCGCGCCGGCTCCCAAGGACGCGGCGGCCGGAGCGCGATGGGCATGGCCGACGCTCGCCGATATCGTCCGTACCGCGCCGATATCGTGCTCGACATTCGTCAAATCGAAGTCGCGTTGCGCAAGCTCCGTACGTTCACCCGTGAAGGAGCCGTGGACGAGCTCGATCTGGAAGGCACCATCGACGCCACGGCAAAGAACGGCGGCGAGCTGGAAATCATCACGCGCCCGCCCAAGCGGAGCAACGTGCGTGTGCTCCTGTTGATGGATGTGGGCGGCTCGATGGATCCGTTTGCACACACCTGTTCGCAGCTGTTTTCAGCCGCAAAGCGCGCTTCGAACTTTCGGGAGCTTCGCACGTACTACTTCCACAACACGATGTACGGCCGCGTCTTTTCGACGGACGGCTTGATGGATCCCATCGAAGTGTCGCGCCTCGTGGAGCAGCTCACGCCGCGCTGGAAGGTGGTCATCGTGGGCGATGCCGCCATGGCGCCCGGTGAGCTTTTGGGCACCGGTCCTTGGGGGATCCCCCAAGGCAGCGGCCTTCTCAGTGGCTACGATTGGCTACGATTCATCGCCGAGCATTTCGAGAAGAGCGTTTGGCTCAATCCCGACCCGCCCCAGTACTGGAGCGGAGGAACTGCAAAGGCGATCGGTGAAGTGTTCCCGATGTTCCATTTGACTCTCGATGGCCTCGGCGAAGCGATGGCGCATCTCGCCAAGGGTCCGAGCCACATGCTCCCGGTCACGCACTGATCCCATGCGGCGTCGCGCGTTCCTGTTCGCGCTGTTCGCCAGCGCCGGGGCGTCCGCTCAGGGCGTCATCGAGTCGGGACGCGAGCAGGAGATCCTCGCATTGTTCCGGCCCCACCGCCTCGCCACGGAAGTGACGCCCGGATGGAAGCTCTGGGAAGTCCAGGTCTCGCCCCAATCGATTCGCGTCGAGGTGCGAGGCCCCGGTGATCGCCGGGCAGCGTTTCGCATGATCGAATCGGAGGATCCCGCTCGAAGCTTCCGCATCGAACGGGAATCCGCTGCAGATCCGGGCGGAGCGATCGCGCTGGAAACACTCGAGGTCGCGATCCGGAACAATGATCACGGTGGATTCTTTCGTACCGCCGTCGTGCCCCGTAAAGCCCAACGCGCGGACAGGTCTCGGTTCCTCGCGGTACCGATCGTGACGACGGTCGTTGCGGTCGGCGTGATGGTTTTCGTTCGGAGATCGGCGACTCCTAGAGCCCGCTAGGCACCGGCACGCTCATTTCCGTCTTTCGGATCCGGACGGCGAGAGCGCCGAGCACTTCCGAAAACATCTCGTCCGACACGGCTTGCGCCGTGGGTCGGGGTTGCGCCGTGTACAGCACGTAACGCTCGGTCCGGAGCGGTGGTAGCCGCTGGTCGGTTTCGGGAAGCATGAGCCAGACGCGAAACCCAACGTCATTGCCACGGTCAACGTCGACCACGATCCTGCGGTCCGCGACCGGGCTCACTCCGCGCACTCGCCAGGAACCGACGAGTGGGCTCCCCGGGCCCAGCCCATCGAGCAGTCGAGAGACGTCGGCGGGCGGAGGTTCGGGCCAGGTGTTGGGGAAGCGTTCGTTTTCCTGAGCGGCAGACGGAGTCGCCGGTGGGGACTGTCCAACGAGGCTCAGTGCGACGAGGCCGAAGATCGCGAGCGCTGCGCCGAGCACCGCGAAGCCCACCCATGCTGTGCTTGCTCGAGAAGCCATTCAACGCGCGCAGAAATAGAGGACGGCGTCCGCTTCGCCATCGAGCTTGCGGCATGCCGGGCCGAGGTCCAAGCCACCGCGATCGATCACGTAGGTGGAGTCGAGAGTCGAAAGCGACCGAGGGTCGTCCGATCCGTAGTAGCGGCGACCTTCGCCCCGAGCACACAGCGCAAAGGGACACTTTGTACCGGAGTCCGGTCCGGGCAACGTCCGCCCGAGCCGCCAGCTCACTTCTGCCAGCGCAGGGGCGGGCAGGACGACGACCGGCGGGCGAGGGTCCCCACGAACGCGCGCGAGCAAACGCGGGATGGGCTCGGCGAAATGGAGCTCGCGTCGCTCCGACGTGCCCGTCAGATATCCGGGCAAGAGCGCCACGTGGGAAAGCGCATACACGAGAAGTGCAACGAAGCCGCCGCCGCGCTCGGCACGGAACGCTGCGGTCGAGGCGAGGATCGCCACCATCGGCAGGGCGTGCAGGGCGTAGCGAGGCCTCATCGCGGTGAGCGCGCCCCCCACGGCGATGACCGTCACGATGGCCAGTATCGAGGCGATGAGACGCGCATCCCCCGCGCCCAGAGACTTGCGATCCCAAGTCGCAATGACGAGACCCACTGGCAAGACCAACACCACCCAGGGAAGCGCGCCGGAAGAAGCCCCTGCGATGTCCACGAGAGCGGATAGCACGCCGCTCGGTGCACGAGTGGGCCCCCCAACCCCCAGCGTGAGGGTCGGCACAGCGAATCCGAGCATCCAGCCCGATGCGGCCGCGCCCGCTCCGAACGATCCGACGAGCGCGGTCAGGGCGGATCGGCGCTTTCGCGCAACGACGATGGCCAGCGCGGCGTCCGCCAAGAGGGGAGCCAGCGCGATGTATTCGGTCGCGAGTGCGAGGGCGATGGTCAACGAGTACGCGAACCACCAGCGACCCTTGCCCGTGTCGAGGGCGCGGCTGAGGCATGCGTGAGCGGCAAGAACCAAGAGCGCCAAGAGCGCGTAGCCCCGCGCCAGCTGGGAGATGCGAATTGCGGCGGGCGCGACGGCGATGAACAACGCCGCAAAGAATGCGGCGTGTTTGCCGGCTCGGGCTCGCGCGATGGCGAAGACGAGAGCCACGGTCGCGATCCCGGCGAGCGCCGAAACGCTCCGACCCACGTCCACATCCATGCGGCACCCCGCGCCAAGCCCCATCAGAAGCGCGGCGAGGGGCGGATGCAGCCGCGCGTCGGCATCCGTGGCCCAGACATCGAGGGAACACAGGCCAAGGCTTGCGGGCTCGTCGTTGTCGAGGGGACGGTCCCCGAGACCATACATACGCAGCACGAGCGCGATCGCGATGGCGACCAGCAAGAGGACGATCTCGTTCATCTGCCAGCGCGCGGCCTTCGCTGTCGCAGGCTCGCTTCTTGCCGCAAGCCACTGACGCAGGACGCTGAGCGCGAGGAAGCCCGCGATGCCAGAGAGAGCCGTCCAGGTCGGGAAACCGAGCGGCCCCGCCACCGATCAGGCGCTCAACGCTTTGCGGAGCTTCTCGGTGTGCGTGATGAGGTCGCGTAGCGCCGCGTCTTGCTTGCGAGCGGCCTCTTCGAGCCTCATGGCAGCGGCAATGGCGTGCTCCGCTCCGCGGGTCTGCTGGCGGTGCGAGGCGTTGATCTGATTCACCATGTGGCTGATGCTTTCGATCGCCTGGGTGATCTGACGCCCACCGCGCGCCTGTTCCTGGCTCGAACGCTCGACCTGCTGGGCGATGGAGCGCATCTTTTCGCTGCTCTTGATCACGAGCTCCGAGCCGCGTGCTTGCTGGGCGGTGGAGGCCGCGATCTGCTGCACCGTTTCCGCGATGCGCCCAATGGCATCCGTGACTTGCTTGCTGCCCTTGGCCTGCTCGACCGTGGCTCGAGCGATCGCCCGCACCATGTTGGTGCTCTTCTGGGAGCTCTCGAGGATCTTCTTCAACGCGCGTTCGGCTTCGTTGGACACTTCGACGCCGCGATCGACGTTCTGGGCGCCGCGCTCGACCGCCTGGATGGCGTTTCGGCTCTCGGACTGGATCGTCTTGATCAGGTCCGCGATCTCTTTGGTGCTCGCGCCGGCTCGTTCCGCCAGGTCCTTGATCTCGTCGGCGACGACCGCAAAGCCCTTGCCGTGCTCGCCCGCTTGAGCAGCGATGATGGCGGCGTTCAGTGCCAAGAGATTGGTCTGCTCGGCCACGTCGTCGATCACGTTGAGGATTTGACCGATGGCGTCGATGCGTGACCCGAGATTCGAGATGACGGCAACCGCCTCCTGGCTGCTCTCCTTGATGCGATAGATCTCGCCGATCGTCTTCAGGATGGCTTCGGCGCCCCGCTCGGCATCCAGGGCGACTTCCTCCGACAGGCGCGCCGTTTCGTTGGCGTTCGACTGCACCTGGTCGATGGAGACATCCATCTCGTTCATGCTGGAGCTGGTCTCTTCGGCCGTGAGCGAAAGCGCATCCACGTTCTTGGCGACTTCCTTGATGGAAAACGCCATCTCTTCGATGCTGGTCACCGTCTCCCGCACGCTCGAAGCAAGCTCCACGATGTTGCCTGCGACCTCGTCGTTCGTCGCCGTCATCTCCAGGACGCTGGAGCTCGATTCCTCTGCGCTCGCCGCCAGCACCTCCACGTGCTGAGCGATCTCCCGAAGCGACGACGTGGTTTCCTTCACCGTCCGGGAGGTTTCCTCGGCAGTGTCGATTTGCGAGGCGACGCCTTCGGTCAGCGTGCGCAGCGCGTCGCCGACGGCGCGGGAAGCTTCCGCCGCGAACTGGGTTCGCTCCTCGTCACGGACCTGCAGGTCGCCGAGCACCGAGTGAAGCTCGATGAGCTCGTCGTAGACGCCCTTGAGCTCTGGAGACGCGTTGGCGGGGGATTCCGGGCGCCGCCCGTCCTGGAGACGATGGAGAGACTGCGTGACGCCGTCGAGATCCGCAGAGCTCGTCCCGCCGCCCCCCGCCCCAGCGACGAATGCAGCGGCCGCACCAATGCCACCCACCACGATGAAGTAGACAGCCGCGTCGGTCTTTACCAACGCGAAGAGAATGCCGGCACCGAGCGCAATCAGTGCGCCCAGGATCTGGCGTGGAGAAATGCCGCCGCTCAAGCCGACTTACGCTACTTCTATGCCCTCGCCTTCAACAAGGCGAAATCACGGAAATCACTTGGTCGGCGCGGGCTTCAGCTTCTTGGTGGGCAGCCGCGGCTTGGCGCTTGGCTGGGGCTCGTCTTTGTCTTCGGGGATCTCGGGTTTCACGGCCATGTACCCGATGGGCGGCTTCTTGGCCGGCTCGGCTGCAGGGGTCGTCGGGGTCGACGACTGGGCGCGGCCGGATGGGGTGGCCGGGCCCGCAGGGGTTGTGGTCGTGGTGGTCGTGGTCGTGGCTGGCGTGGTGCTGGAGGTGCCAGTCGCAGTCGTGGTCGGCGTGGCCGCAGGCGTGGCCGCAGGCGGGTTCACGGCTGCGCGGGGAGGTGGCGGCGTCGCTGGATTCGATTGCTGAACCGGTTCCGGACTCGCGGCGCCAGAGCCCGCTCGTGCATTGAAGGTACAAGCCGCGCTCGAGAGCGCCGCGCAGGCAACCAAAAACACCCATTTCGTACGCATGTTCTGTTCACATTACACGCTGGGCGCGGGGATTTCTTCCCTCGAGCTCATTTCGAGCTGGGAATTGCGGGCGCTTCCGTGAGGAGCGGCGGGCCGGCCACCGGCAAGATCACGGTGAAGACCGCTCCCCCCTCCGCCCGATCGCTGTAGCGGAGCTCGCCGCCGTGCTCGAACACGATACGGTGCGCAATCGCCAGACCGAGGCCCGTGCCTTCGGGTTTGGTGGTTGCATACGGTTCGAAAAGTCGATCCCGGATCTCCCGGGGAACGCCCGGGCCGTTGTCGCGAACTTCCATGCGCACGCGGGATGGGTCGACGGGTTCGACCTTCACCCAAACTCTGGGCTTGTTGCCGGTCTTCGCCGCATCGATTGCGTTCTGCAGCAGGTTCGTCATGACTTGGATCATCTGATCGCGATCGGCGTTGACCGCGGGGCAGGTGGCCGCATCCAGATCGATCTCGGCACCGCTTGCGGCGTGGAGGTTCACGACTTTCCGAACCGTGTCACCCAGATCGATCGGTGCCGGATTCGGAGGTGGAAGTCGGGCGAATCGGGTGAACTCGGACACGATGTTGCTGATGCGGGCCACTTCATCGAGCACCGTTCGGGTGGCTTCGTCGAAGTACTCGTCGAACGCCGGATCGTTGCGCGCCCGAAGTCGTCGCAGGGTTTCCACCGCCGCGCGGATGGGTGCGAGGGGATTCTTGATCTCGTGGGCCACCCGTCGCGCAATCTCGCGCCGCGCTGCGATTCGCTCGGTAGCGGCGAGGCGCTTTCGAAGATCGACCAGGTCCGCGATCGATTGATTGAATGCCTGGGCGAATTCCTCGAGCTCACGCCCCCCGCGGCCGACCACCGGCTTGGGTTCCCCCGCTACGACCTGCCGGGCTTGATGGGCCATGTTGACGATCGGTCGAGCGATCCCTCGGGATAGAAACAGCGCGATGAGGAGCGCTCCCCCCAGGGTGATGCCGCCGATCAACACGATCTGCGAGTCGAGGCGTTTCAGCGCTTCGGTGAGGGGAACCCGGGACTGACTGGCGAACAGCGTCATTCCACCCAGGTCCTTGATGCGGACGGCGGTCACCATGTCGTCGGACGCACTCGGCTTGGATAGCGACAGTCGAACGCCGTGAGATTGGGCCGTGGCCTCCAGCATCGGATCGAGATGTCGCGCGGCGTACAGCGCGACCCAGGTGTGCGCGCTTTCCGGGTCACGCTTCAAACACGATGCCTCGACGGCCAGGGGGGCCTCGCCGGTGCGCAAGTGCGCGGTGCGCCCGCCAGTAGCGATTCGCTTGGCCAATGCTGGGTCGCGTTTTCCGACGAGCCCGTCGGCGTGACCGGCTCCGAGGATCTCTCCCTGGCTGGTGACCAGCAGGAGCTCGTCGAGTCGCAGCGCTTTCATCATGTCGCGAACGCTCAAGCTGATGGAGAGCCCGCGTGAGCCGAGATCGCGGGCCTTCAGCCCGACCAGCGCGCTGTCGATGGTCGGATCGTGCTCACACAAAGGCGAGACCAGCTCCGGCAAGTCGCGAACTTCCGAATCCAGCTGGCGTTCGAGTCGCTGAAACGCCAGGGCACCCTGTTCGCGAAAGCGCTCCTCTTCCGTGCGTCGCCAAGCATCACGCACGAAGAAGCCCAACGCGCCTGTCGTGACGATGGTCAGAAGGAGCGTCGCGACGAGAACACGTTGTGCCAGCGTCACTTCGAGAAGCGTAGTCTTCTCGGCTCTGGAGGTGGCTGCAAGCAGCGACTGCGGGGGAAGAGGGCGGGTTTTGCGAGCGTTTGTCCGGCGGCGGGTTGCGCTCGTGAGCCCCTGCTGGCATCCATCTCCGTCCTGATGCGCGTCCTGTCCTTCGTTCCATTCCTGCTCGCGGTTGCGGCGTGCGGACCTCCGCCGCTGGATGCGGCGGACGCCAATGGGCAACACCCGAAGTCCGGGGCGGATGCGGGCACTGCTCCGGGGCAATCTCTCGGTGCGGAGCGCATTGCCAATGTCCCCGCCGGAACGTTCGGGCCCTACGTGGCCGACACGGTGAATGGGACGATGGTCGTCTGGGCGGCTGCCGAAGGGAACGGTCGGAGTTGGTACGGAGTGGTCCTCGACACATCCGGAAAGCCTGGCGGCGTGACCAAGCTCGGTGCGGCTCCCTCGGAGGTGGGGCTCGCGGTGCTCGAGCCGTCGAGCAAAGACTTCGTCTTGCTCTACACGAGCCATGATGGCGAGCGCACAATCATCGATGCGCTGACCATTTCTGCGTCGGCGAAGGCAGCGGCTCCTCCAAAGCGAGTCGCCGAAGTGACTGGCGAGGTGATCTGGATTGACCTGGTCGCTACGACGCGGGATTCCCTCGCACTCTGGGCGGTTCGACGCCAAAAGGGTGCCGACCTCTTCGCATCTGCGCTGTCCCAAAGCGGGAGCGTGGAAGTCGTCACGGGAGTGACCGCCTGGCAATCCGCTCCCTTCGGCGACGCGGCGGCGATCGGGATCGTGTCCGGTGGCGACGCCCGAGGGGGCAAGGTCGACCTCGTCACCCTCGACTTTTCCGGCAAGACCCGAGAGCGCACCGCCGTGAGCTCATCACCCACTGCCGAGGCAGATCTCGACATGGTCGGCGTTGGATCTGGCCTGCTGTTCGCCTTCACCGATCGGCGCGACGTCGATGAGCACGTGTACGTGGCCGCAGTGGATGCCAGCGGGAAAGTCGTTGCGGCTCCGGCACCCGGGCCCGCGCCGCTGGGCGATCAAGCTCTGGTCCGCCTCGTCCCCGCATTTCGTGACCAACAGGTCGCGTACCTGGCATGGGAAGATCTCGGCAGTCGGCCGGAAGCGGGCCGGACCATCCGCGTCGCAAAGCTTTCGAACGCCGCCAAGCTCGGCGCGGAGCGTGCAGAGATCCGCCACTATGCTCCCGACTCCGTGCCGGAGCTCACTGCCAGCCAAGACGGCCTGGCGGCTCTGACGCTCGCGCCCTCCTGTGCAAAAGCCGCCGATTGCGCTCAGGCGCCTCGGGTGGCGACCTTCGTGGAGCTCGATCAGGCGATGGCGGTGAAGACCTCGGAGCCGCTCCGTGTTGGCGCACTGGGTGGAGAGGCGCCGGAGCTCAGCTGGGGGCTCTCGTGCGCGCGCTCGCCGTGTCGTGTGCTGGGAGCCCAAGCATCGGATCCGGCGCCGATCTACTGGGTCGAGCTTTCCAAGACAGGAATCGACTGGCAACCCGCCGCCCGACGCGTCGCGAAGCAACCACCACCGCGCCCCACCTACGTGCGGGCGATCGCTCAGGCAGATCCCATCGCCGACATGTCTGCGACGCGTCTCGATGGCGCGACGCTCGCTGCGTGGGTGACGGACTTCGATCCCAACGCGCCCTGGCAGCGACTCACGAAGCCGGCTCCCGACGGACGCTTCGATCCGGTTCGCGCCACGCTCGGCGTGCGGGCGATCCCCGACGGCAAGGATCCGTTGCCCGCGGAGACGATTTCGATCCGCGCGCGATCTCTCGGCGGAGTTGCGATTCGTGCGGGCGCCGGCGACAGCAAGGAAGCGCTCGTGGCGTGGACCGCCCTCGACAACAAGATCCCTCAAGTGTTCGTGACCGTTGTCGATGCCCACGGCAAGAAGCTCCGCCAGCGCATGCTCACCCGCGCACCGGGGGAAAAGTCGGACGTTGCGCTCGCGGCGGTCGGCGATGGTTGGGTCGTCGCCTGGGCGGACGAGCGGAACAACGATCCGGAAGTCTACGCCGTTCGGGTGAATCGCTTTCTTCAAGCGGCTGGGCCCGAGAAGCGGATCACGAATGCGAAAGGGACGGCGGCCGACATCCGCTTGCTCGCGCGGGAAAAGGACGTCATCCGCGGCGTGGTCGGACGCACGAAACCCGGAGCATCCGGGCTGGGGAAGTCTCTACACAGCGACGCTTTCGGCGACAGACGGCTCACTCGTGGGTACCGAGACGAAGATGAGTCAGGGCTCTCAGCACGCCCACTCGCCCGCGCTCGCCGCCAAGGGCAAAGGCGTACTGCTCGCATGGGTCGAGTCAGCGCCCACCCTCGCGGGGGGAAGCGGAGCAGGAGCTATCCGTGTGATCGAAATCGACGACGGCGGCAAAGCCTCGGAGCCTCAGTCCTTGCCGGTGGATCGCGGAACGCCGACTTCCGTTTCGCTCGACTGCGCCGAGGAGCGGTGCCGAGTGGCGATCGGAGTCTCCATCGGCGACCACGCCGAAATCGACGCTGTGTGAATGGAAGCGGGGCCCCCCGAAGCGGCTCCTTGGCGTTGCCGGGGCATCCACGGAGCTCGAGCTCTCGAGCCAAGGACTGATATTTGCCGATCGCCTCGGCAACGCGGGTCGCATTCGCAACGCCGGCATCGAGTGGTGAAAAAAAAACCCCCCGACGACGGGCGTCGGGGGGCCGAAGTTCCCTCCCACATGGGTGGGTGCGGACAGTTCATCACAATTTTTGGTGATGGAACGCGCCACCTTTTGGCGGTTGGGGCGGGCTCGGGAGGAGGCGCGCGACGGCCGCAACCCTTACCCACATGGGGGAGAACTCTGCAATCGGATGACGAACACCTCCTTGGTCGTTCGATGGGGAAACAGCAGTCGAAGTTCCGCTATTCCGATTTTTTTTTCGAGAACGGCTCGAAGCGCGAAAATCAAAGGAATTTGTCCGGGATTGAGCCGCGCCTCGACCCCCGCGGGGTCGAGCCACGCCGCTCGATCGACCTCCGGGATGGTCAGTCGACGCCCACTGCGAGGGGGCCACTCGATCTCGATGGTGTTGCTCACGAGCTCGGACGGATCGAAGTCACCAGCGAATCCCCAGGCGTGCACCACCTTGCCGCTCTTCTGCCGTGCCGATCCCAGCGCAATGAAGGGTCCTTGGGGCTCGAACCCGGTTTCCTCCCGAAATTCTCGGCAGGCAGCCGCGAGCGCATCCTCGGAGCCGTCGAGCTCGCCCTTCGGGATTGACCACGCACCCTCGTCTTTGCGAGCCCAGAAGGGTCCGCCGGGATGCACCAACAGCACCTCGAGGCTCCCGGCTCGAAAGCGATAAGCGACGAGCCCAGCACTCAGCTTTCCTCGCGCCATCCCCCGAGGCCATGCATCCTCGACCCGGCAAAACCAGCGGAAAACCCATCAGGGCTGGCTATGGCCAAACGTGGACGGCGTCGTGCGATTCTCAGGTGGGATGGCGACAATGATAAAGTTGCGGATTCTTGCGGGATTGGCTGCCGTGACGGTGGTCGCCTGCACGAGCGACTTCAACTCCTTCGAGTTCAGCGACGACGCGGGGAAGGGCGGAGGGAGCGCTGCAGCGGTGGTTCGGGAGGCGTGAGTGCCAGCGGCGGCACCGGCGGCGGCGTTGCCGGGAGCGCGACGGGTGGCGGAGGAACTGGAGCAACCGGCGGAACCGGGGCGACCGGAGGCGTTGCCGGTGGAGGAACCGGAGCGACCGGCGGAACGGGAGCCACTGGGGCAACGGGCGGAACCGGGGCGACGGGAGCAACGGGCGGAACCGGGGCGACGGGAGCAACGGGCGGAACTGGAGCAACCGGCGGAACCGGAGCGACCGGCGGAACCGGAGCAACGGGCGGAACCGGAGCAACGGGCGGAACCGGAGCAACGGGCGGAACCGGAGCAACGGGTGGAACCGGAGCAACGGGCGGAACCGGTGGCAGCGGCCCAACTGTCACTTGCGAAAGCGACAACAGCTGCGCCCTTTCGACGAACTATTGCTGCGTGTTTCAGAACGACTTCAGCTGCATCGCAATCGGCGCTGCATGCACGCCTGGCACCGACGTTCATTGCGATGGGCCGGAAGACTGCGACAACGGCCAGGTGTGCTGCGCCCTCTTCAATGGCAGCAACACGTTCATCTCGGCGATGGAGTGCCGACCGCCGGGCGAGTGCATGGCCGCGCAGAATCGCCGCGTAGGTCTGCGGCTCGACGCCCAGCGTCTGCCCGAGCGGCACGAGCTGCAAGGCATCGCCGTTGATTCAAAAGTACCAATTCTGCCTGCCTTGAGCGGGAAATTTCACATTTCGTCGACGACGCGATTGACGTTCTTGCCAGCTTCTGCGATTCGCTCGGGTGGCGCGCGGAAACGTCGGGTGGGGCTGGCGCGTGCACCGATCCACGACGAGGTAAAATGCCGCCCAAGTCCGGAGACCTCGACCCCAAACGTTTGGAGAGCTTCGTGCGACTCTTCACGCAAGGATTACGAGAGCGCTCTTCGCGAGCTGGTCGAGATCCCGACGCATCAGCATGGCGCCCGAGCATGCGCGCGACATGCTCCGCTGCGCGCGAGGCGGCTGCGGCGGCAATCAAGAAGCGCGGCGGCAACCGCCCGCATCCTGAAGACTGCCGGTAACCCGGTGATGGTTGGACGCTTCGAGACGCATCCAGTCGCATCCGACGGTCACGATCTACAACCACATGGACGTGCAACCGGCGGGCGAGCCCGAATGGGTTCGCGAGCCGTTTCGCATGTGCATCGAGAAGGACCGTTACTACGCGCGTGGTGCGACGGACGACAAGGGGCCGGCGCTGAGCGTGCTTTTCGCGGCGGCGCTACGCCCACAGCCACGGAGTTCCGATCAACATCCAGTTCTTGTGGGAGCTCGAAGAGGAGATCGGCAGCCCGAACTTCGATTCGTTCCTCGCCAAGCACGCCAAGGAGCTCAGTACCGACAACATCGTCGTCTCGGACACGGTGTGGTTGGCCGCCGGCAAGCCGGTGATCTCGACGGGACTTCGAGGCCTTCAAGGCGCGACGCTTCGGCTCGAGACGGGCACGAAGGACGTGCACTCCGGCCTCACGGGGGGCGCGGCGCGCAACCCGCTCCTCGAGCTCTGCGGCCGTGATCACGTCGCTGTACGACGAAAAGACCGGCAAGATTCTGATCAAGGGCTTTTACGACGACGTCGTGCCGCCCACGAAAGCGGAGCTGCGCTCGTTTTCGCGAGCCGGATTTTCTCTCGCGGAGTTCAAGCGCGTCCACGGTCTGAAATTACTTCGCTACAAAGATCCTCTCGACGTAATGCAGGCGATCTGGTCGAAGCCGACTCTGGAAGTGCATGGCATTGCCGGGGGATATCAGGGGCCAGGGCTCAAGACCGCGATCCCGCCGTTTGCCGAAGCGAAGATCAGTTTGCGTTTGGTTCCCGATCAAGTCCCCAAGGAGGCGTTCCGCTTGCTGAAGGCGGAGGTCCGGCGTCTGAATCCGGACGTGCGTGTCGAGCCCGTGAGCTCCCTCAGCCCCTATCGCGGTCAGACCTCGGGACCCGTCGTCGACGCGGGGGTCGAAGCCGTTCGTTTTGGTTTTGGAAAGGAGCCGGCTTTCGTTCGTGAGGGCGGCTCGATCGGCGCCGTGGTCACGATGCAGAAGCGCCTCGGATGTCCGATCCACCTGATTGGACTCTCGTTGCCGGAGCACGGCTATCACGCACCGAACGAGTTTTTCGACTGGGGACAAGCGTCCGGCGGAATGAAGGCATTCGCGAAGTATTTCGAGTTACTCTCGCGTATCCCGTCCCGCTGACGCCATGACAGACGCGCCTCCGCCGGTCAGCCCCGAACAGGGCTGGACGCCGCTCACCCACATGACGGCGCGCTCCGGTCGATCGTACGTGATCGGGAAGGAGGGCGACGAGCGCATGCGGGTCGCGTACTTCCGGCGAGACAGCGACAGTGCGCTGGTCGGGAGGGTCTGGTTTGGCCCTTGGTGCGAAGGGCCACCGGGACACGCGCACGGTGGAAGCATGGCGGCCGTGCTCGACGACGCGATCGGCAAGATCGGTTGGCTCTCGGGTCATCGCGTGGTCGCCGCACGCATCACGGTGCACTATCGCCGGCTCTTGCCCCTCGGCAGCGACGTGATGCTGGAGGCGATGATTGAGAAGATTGAGGGCCGCAAGGTGTTCACCAAGGGGCGGTTGTACGACGAGGGCGGTGCGTTCGCCGAAGCCGAAGGACTCTTTATCGAGCTCAAAGCAGAGGGTGAAGAGAAGCTCGGGCGTGCGCGTTCCGGACCGGGGGGTTGACGATCGTGCGGCGTGCTTTCGTGCCCATGCTCCTCGCGCTCGCGGGTTGTGGCGGCTCGGAAGAGGAAAGCAAGCTCGCTCCAATCGGTCCAACGGATCTCGTCCTACCGGAGGAAACAGCGGACGACCTCGCTCTCGAGCGACTGGGCGACTGGCGATCCCTTCCCACACTGACGTTGGATCGCTATCGTCAATACTCGAGCTACGATCGCGGGACTGGCGGGCCCGTTTCGATTGCGCTTCTGGCCAACGGCAATCGGGACATGAACAACTTCGTATGCAAGAGCGCCGACGCGGAGCTCGGGGCATTGCTCGTCGAGCCTACGTTCGAATCTCGAATCGTGCCCCGAGGACTACGTCCACGGTCTGGTGCTGGCGCGGGCGGACGGTCCGGGTCGAATGACGCGCTTCCAACTCACGATGCTGTCCCTGCGGGTGGCCCCCGCGGACGACGAGATCCTGAGGCTGTACGTCGATGATTCACCACGACCGTTCCTCCAGGTTCCCCTCGCAGCTGCTCTCGACGGGAGTGCGGGGAAATCTTCGCGCCCCCGTTCGGTCGCGGCTCCTCGAATCATCTGGCCTGGTACTACCCGGTTTCCTTCGCGAAGCGACTCGTGGTCGCGCTCGATCGCGTGGGGTGGACTGGACCTCGTCTACTACCAGGTCGACATCGCGGAAAATCCCGAGCACACGTCGCCGCTCGCGAAACGGTCTGCTCTGCGGGACGTGGCGAAGAGCGTGCTGGCAGGCGAGTCGCCGCCTTCCTCTGCGGATCTGATTCCGCCAGTTGCGATCAGCGTCGACCCGGGCCAGAGCGTGCCGATTGCAGCGTTGACGGGCCCCGCGACCATCAACGAGCTTGCCGTCACCTTTGCTCGCGCGGATCTCCCAGCGCTCGATCAGATTGAGCTGGCCGTGACTTGGGACGGTGCCGCGGACCCCGCCATCGAAGTCCCGCTTCGTTCTTGTACGCGAGTGCCCTCGCCGAGCCGACCGAGACGAGTCTCGGCGCTTTCGTCCAGCGCAAACGGAAACGACGTGACGTTGAGTTTCGCGCCTCCCCATGCCATTCGAATCGAGCGCCCAGCTCTCACTTTCGTCGGGAGCATCGGCATCGGTGCCCCTCGAGATTGTCGTGCGTGGGGAGTCGGGCGTGCCGGACGCTCCGTTCGGACATCTGCACACGGAGACCCACACGACGGTCGCGCCTGCGACGGGCACGCATCATCCGATCGTGAGCGCCACGGGAGTGGGTCGGCACGTCGGGACTTGCGTGATGCTCGAAGGGCACGGTTTTGCCAGCGGAGCCCTGGCGAGCCCGCTCAACTTTCTCGAAGGGGACTTTCGTGGAGTGATCGATGGCGCACTCGATCTCGCCGATACCGGAACCGAAGATTACTTCGACAATTGTTTCTACTTCGAGAGCGGGCCGTTCGGATTCGCGTTCGCTCAGGCGTGGGACATCGGGGTGGATGCCGGGCTCGGCCACGTCAGCGCATGCCGCTGGCATGTGCTGTCCGACGCCATCGACCATCAGTCGAGCTTCGACCTGGATCTCGAAATCGGGCCGGGAGATCCGTCGCTGCTCGATCGCTATCGCTCGATCGGGTTTGGCTATCGGGAGTGAAGCGCGGTTAGAGTAGCGGAGGCACCCTTTGACACGGATCATCAGCCCATGAAGAGCACGCGTGTTCGCCCAAAGTGCATGTCGCGTCGAATTCTTTTCGTTCGAGACGTGGCTGATGCGAGCGAAGGCTTCGACGGACAGAACCGACTCTGGCAGCTGGCGCACGTGCCGCGTGCTGGCCATGCGACCGAGCGCGCAGGCTACGTCCAAGCGTACGTGTGCAAGAAGTGCGGCTTCACCGAGCTCTATGTGTTCGATCCGACCAACATTCCCGTCGACGGGGCGAACGTCGTCGAGCTCATCGCGGAAGATCCCGGGCCGTACCGCTGAGATCGGGGATCGAGATGCGCCGTATTCAGCCTTGTGCAAAGTGTGACAGTCCGCGAGTTCTCTTCCTCACGCGGCTCGCGGATCTCGTTGGCGTGCGGCACGTTGGGAAAATGGTTGCGACCCGCGAGCTCGCACGGGTTGTGAACCCGGACCCCGATCCCGCACGGGGTGCGCCGCTCACGATCCGCGTCGGGGTCCTTCAAGCCTACGTCTGCCCCGCTTGTGGCTACGTCGAGCTCTACACGAAGCACCCGGAGGGGATCCTGGTCGATGGCGTGGTGATTCAGGAGGTCCGCTGAGTGGGCAAATCAGCAGAAAACATCCCGCGTCTGGCGCTGTAATGCAGAATGCATTACATTTCCGGAATGCTGAATCGCGAAAAATTGCTGAACGTTCGGTGCACCGAGCACGAGATCCGAATGGTGAAGGCGCTCGCGGACCATCGCGGCCTGTCCATCTCCGACGCCGTGCGCCAGATGATTCGCGAGGCATTCTCCCAAGACTTCGACCAGGGCACGCTGAGGGGAGCAGCGGTTCGTCGCGGTAAAGGGACTTGATGGTCGGGCCCGCTCTTGTCCTCTCCCGCTGCGGAACGCGCCCTCGGGAAATCCTCGACGGGAAGCGGGGGCGCGCCGGTTGCTCTATGCTCGTCTGATGGCTTCCCATTTTCGAGCGCTTCCGCTGATCTTTCTGATTTCGATTGGCTGCGGAGGGGGAGACGACAGTTCCGGCGGATCCGGTGGTGCATCGACCGGTGGCGCGGCGGGCACGGCATCCGGGGGCACGTCCGGCACGGGCGCGGGTGGCGCGTCGGGAAATGGAAGTGGCGGTCAAGGGGGCAGCGCGGGCATCACCGGAGTCGGAGGTGCGGCGAGCTGCGGCGAGACCTGCTCGGGTCACGGAAGCTGTGTGACGATCGACCAGCAGTCAACCTGCGCCTGCGACTCGGGTTACTACCCGGCTCTGCTCGAGTGTTTGGCAGATCCCTGCGAGAACGGGGGCGGCACTTGTTACTACGTGGACTCTGCGTCGGGCTTGGACAGTAACGACGGCAGCCTGGCAAAGCCGTGGAAGACCACGTCCAAGGTCAACCAAGCCGCGGCAAGCTTCCAGGCCGGAGACTACGTGCTGTTTCATCGCGGAGGTGATTGGAGCGCTGACTCCACGCTCACGATCTCGGGCGTGAAGGGAACCGAGGCCGCACCAGTTACCTATGGTGCGTACGGTCCGATTGGCGACGCCAGGCCGAAAGTGGGCGCCGTGCGCATCGACAAGCAAAGCTCGAACGTGACCTTGCGAGACGTTGAATCGGCCGGCAGTACAGGGGGTCCGTGCGTCGCGATGGAATCGGCCGACCACGTGATCGTGCAGAACATCGTCGCCCACGACTGTCAGAGCAACGGCATCCATTTCGGAGGCCAGACCAGCTACGGCACGATGATCGACAATCTGGTCTACAAGGTGAACGCCAACGACGCGCTGGTCATTCACAGTCCCGTCACCCTGACCCTCGCGACCGCAGTGGGCGATCACTTCTGGATTGTGAACAACCGAGTCCCGGGTGAGGTCGGGGAGCAGCCCGTGGACATCGCGACGGGGTCCGACACGGTTCCCGGCTCCCGGGACATGAAGATCGTCGGAAACGTTCTGGGCAACGGGAGCAACGGTTGCGTCTCGCTGGGGCACGGAAATTCCGTGGCTTGGGTGGTTGGCAACATCTTGGGCAATTGCACGGCTACCGAAACTTCATCCGGCGTTGGCCTCGGCGGTACGCACAAGGAGAATTCGGGAAAGTCCTACCGCGTCTACGGCAACCTGATTTTTTGGAACTTGATGCCGCACGTGGAGACTTTCCGGGGAAGCGCCCATCACCCAGCAAATGTGGATCGAGAACAACACTCTCATCAGTGGAATTGGAAAGCGCTCGGCGATCCGGGTGAACTACAGCCCGACTGAGCTTACATTCTCCCGCAACGTGGTCTGGCCGAGCGATGGCAACCAGCACGTCCAGCTTCCGAGCGCTGCCGACGTGACCGCCATGGACGACAATTGGTACATCCCGGGAAACGACCCGGCGTGCAACATCCACTCGTCTTCTCTCGCAGAGTGGCAGAGCAGCACGAGCTTCGACGCGAATTCGAGTTGCAGCAGCGTCCCGGGGATCGACTTGCCCACGCAAGTGGAGGTCGACGATTTCAATCAGTGGACCAGCCAGACATTTCTGGACCACTTCCGCCCCGACTCGAGCTGGCCGGGCTGCAGCGCCAACATGGGTGCCTTCGACTGCACCACCGGAAAGCTCCGCGTCAAGCTCGAGCCCATCCCTGGATACACGGACAACAACGGCAGCGGCTGGGCGGGGCCGCTCATCGTGAGGCAGCGCTACACCGCGGGTTCTTGATTCGGGCTGGGGCGCGCCTGCTAGCCTCGCCTCGACCATGGCAGAAAAGAAAGCCGCGCTCGCCCACCGCCCGTGCTCACGAGATCCGAATCCAACCCCATCCTTGCGAAAGCCAAGGCATCGCTCGCCAAGAAGCCCAGCATCCAGCGGGGTTCGTGGCTCGACGACGCTGTCGAGCTCGCGTGGTTCTTCGTGGCTCTCGACCGAGCCCCGGAAGCGCGAGAGCTCTGCGAGTTCATCAGCGAGCGCGCGGTCTTTGCGAACGACTACGATACGTGGACGTTCGCGGCGGACGCCATCGTGCTCGAGGCGCGGCTCGCCCGACTCGACGGCGACGCGGCCAAGCAGCGCGAGCTCATTGCACGCATCGTCGAGCACCCCGCTCTTGCCGAGATGCCAAAGAACGACTTTCAAACCTGGGTTGCCCAGTCGGACAAACTGAAAAAAGCGCGAGAGGAAAAGTCGCGAAAGTGGGCGTGCATCGCCCTCTACGGCTGCTGCTCGAGCTGCGCGTATTTCTTGGAAACCGCGGGTGCGGGCTTCTACTACGACACCTGGGTCGATCGGCGCGAGTTGCAGGACAGGCTGGCAGCCGCGATCGCAGAGCTTCGCAAGCGGCTCACCCCTCGCTAGCGCTTCACATGCCCGGGATCGGCATGACCTCGACGATGTCGATGGAGCCGTCGGGCATCATGAAATGAGGGTGCCCCTTCAGGGTCTCCGCGAGCGCTTCCTTCGATTCCGCTTGGAGGATCGAGTATCCGCCGAGGTCGTTCGTGGCCGGGGCAGAGCCGCCGGTCGTGACGCGCAAGCTCTTTCCGAGTGGGGCGCCCATGTCGACAATCGAGCCCGTCGAGTTCTTGCTCCATGCCATCCATGCGTCCATGCCGGCTTTCTGCTGCTCGGGCGTGGCGTTCTTCATTTGCTCGAAGGCCGAGGTCGATGCTCTGTAAAGAACGAGGAACTTCTTCATGTAAAACCCTTTCGTGGGAGCGCGGATGGAAGTACGCCGATTCGCGGCCAGCTGCAACGGCTGCGGGCGAGCCAAGTTCGATCAGAGACAGCCGACTCGACTGGTCGAAACCACGACGTTGTCGAACATCACGCCTTCGACGCTGTGCTCTTCGTGATGAAACAGGTTCAGCCACAGGATCTCGAGCTCGAGATTGGGATCGGAACGCAGCCAAAGATCGCTCCACGGTCCCTGCTCCGCACCGTCGATGAAGAACGCGATGGATCCGTTGGCTCCCGCCTCCGTCGGCGTGGCGGTCCCGCCATCCACCATGAGCTCGACGCAGTACCACTTGTCCGTGACGTATGCGGCGGGCATCGTCGTCTCGCGGTGCTGGGGCTTTTCGCAGTATCCGCTGCCGTCGTCGAACGTGCACGGGAAGTGGTCGCCCCAGCAGGAGCCGTTCGGATCGACGCAGTCTTGATACATGCCTGCGTAGTAGACGTAGTAGTTCGGGATGTGCGATCCGGGCAGGTGCTCGATCCACGCGGAGAACCAGTCGCTGCCGTTGGGCTGAGTGTCGGAATGGCCAAGCCAGTTGCGATCCCCAGCGTGCAGCCCCGATCCGTGATTCGGGGCGTCGAAATCGAAGCCCGGCTCGTAACGGATGTACCAACGCGTGAAGAGCGCGTCGTATTTGTCGGGGAGTACCTTCACTAGATCGGCGCCACCGCGCCCTGGCGGGACGCGCAAGCGCATCACGTGATTGTCGGCGAGCCCGAACGGCCCGGGTTCGCTCATCAGCGTGTTGGTCTCGTCCGGGTTGCCATCGTAGTCGTCCCAGATGTCCTTGTTGCCTTCCTCGAAGTCACTGCAAAACACCCAGTCCGCTCCGGGCGATGCGCACTCGTGGGGATCGGTCGGCCCCGAGCCACCGCTCGAAGTCGCGCCGCTTCCTCCCGCGCCGGACGCGTTGCCCGATCCCCCGCCACCCGTTGGGCTGCTGCCACCGTTGCCACCCGTGGAGCTTTGACCGGCGTCCGAGCCCGAATCACCGCAGCCGGAGCTTGCGAAAGCGACGACAGCGAGGACACCCACGGCAATGCGGCAAATCAAGGCGACACCACGCTAGCGTAGACTTTGAAGTCGTCGATGAGTGCTTCGGTGGGAGCTGCTGCATCGGGACTACCGATACGAAGCATTTGGTTCGGCGATGCAGTGAGGGAGAGCGGAGTGCCCGACTCGGTATCGGATCGCGCGATGCCATCGAAGAAGATGCGGATCTTGTCACTCGCTCCGGACCCGAAATCCCACGTGACGACGACGTGCGCCCAGATCCCTTGCGCGAGGGAGTACTTGTCGGGCTCGACGACGGCCGAGTAGCTCTCAACGTCCGACGCGAGCTCGACGATGAAGCGATTGTTGTCACCCTGACCGGACTTCACGATCTGCATGCCCCCCACCGTCGTCCCGAATCCGGAAGTCTTGGCGAGGAGGTGGCGGGTTCCATCATCATGGGCGTAATCGGGGGCGATCCAGAACGATATCGTTGCCGCTGCGTAGCTGAGCGACTGGTCCTCCGGATAGGACGCGAACGCCAGCGTGCCGATCGTGGAAAGAGCTTTGTCGCAACGTCCGTTGATGAAAGTCGCATTTGCATCCGAGAGCTCACCTGATGCGCCGAGCGCCGGGGTTTGGACGGCGAACGCGTCATCGAGACTGGTGTAGAGAATGGGCTTCGGTTCGTCACTCGAGAGAAACGTGCAATCCGCGAGATGGGGTGATGTGGGCGCTCCCGCCGCTCCACCCCCTATTCCACCTGCTCCCGCCGATGCTGCTCCGGAGGAACCGCCTGCGCCCCCGCTGCTCGCGTCGTCGTTGACGCTGCTGCTTCCGCACGCCGCGAGCGTGAGCGAAAGGATTATCGGAACGGACCCTCCACGCACCACGCCTCATTCTGCCGCTTTCCCAAAGGAACCGGTAGCGAAAGCCAAGCGAGGGCGATCAGCCGCAAGTGTTCGGTGCAATGCAGCTCTGCCCAATGCCGCATCCCGAGCCGCATACGCAGAGCCCGAGGAAGCACGTACCGCCATTGCCGCAGGCGCCGTCCGTCGGGCATGCGCAGAGATAGCCATTCGAGGTGAAATTGCAGAAGAACGCCGCCTTGCACTTGGTCCCGCACGCGCCGCACGTGCCCGTCGTGGTGAGGTCCGACTCACAGCCGTTTGCCACGAGATCGTCGCAGTCGTCCCGGTAAGCATCGCACGCGGTCATCTTGCAGGCGCCGTCGACGCACGACGCCGTCCCATTGACACCGGCGCACGCGTCGTTGCAGTCGGCGCAGTCCGAGCTCGTACCGAGCGGGGTTTCGCAACCGTCGGAGGCTTTGGCATTGCAATCGGCATGGCCTGCCGCACACGACTCGATGGAGCACATGCCGTTCTTGCAGCTCGCAACCGCGTCCGAGAGCTCGCAAGCAGCGCACAACGTCGTCGTACAACCGAAGGCCGGATCGTCCACTTCGACGCACGCGGAGTCGCAGAACTTTTGACTCGAGGTGCAGGACGCTGCATCCGAGGCGTGATTCTCGTTCGTGGCCGTCTGACCCGCATAGCCGTCGACCGAATCGATGACGGTACATGCAGCGAGCGATGCGAACAGCGCAGGCAGGAGCAAGCGCATGGCCGAGAGTAGCGCGAAGCCCTCCGCGCGATTCAATAGCGTGTGATTTTGGGCCTGCCCGTGAAGTTTCCCCACAGACGGCTGTACTCGAGGAGGGCGCGGTACCCATTCGCCTGCTGGATCGCGGCGCTGGCATGGGGCGTTTCGACCGGGAGTAGGGAGTCGCGCAACGACATGCGCTAATATCATGCTCGAAGCGGATGCGAGGCCTGACCCCAACGATTGTCCTCATCGCGATGGTGGGCTGCGGAGAGAGCGGTGGCGATGCCACGCACGGCTCGCCGGATGGGAGCGTTGCATCCGGTGGATCGTCCTCCGGGGGCTCATCACCGGTGGATGGATCGGTGAAGGACTCGCCGGGTGCTGGCGGCGATGCAGCAGTGTCCCCGGACGGCCCCGCGCCGACGAGCAACAAGCGCGGTATCGCATACGGTTACCACTCCGATGCGGATCTCCAAGCGCTCTCGGCGGGGATTGGCTGGTGGTACAATTGGGCGTCGAAGCCGGACGCTACGCTCACCGCGAGCTATTCCGCGCTCGGTGTCGAGTACGTGCCGATGATCTGGGGCGGCCAGTTCGATACGACCAAGCTCGACGCTGAGATCCCTTCGGACGCGAAGTACCTTCTCACGTTCAACGAGCCGAACTTCGGCGCGCAGTCGAACCTCACCCCAGACCAAGCTGCCGCACTCTGGCCGGAAATCGAGGCGTTTGCGAAACAGCGCGGCATGAAGATCGTTTCACCCGCGGTCAACTACTGCGGCTCGCCGTGCAACGAAACCGATCCGTTCGTGTGGCTCGAGAAGTTCTTCGCGGCGTGTCCGGGTTGTCAGGTCGATTACGTCGCCATGCACTGGTATGCCTGCAACAAGCCCGCAATCGAAGTCACGCTGCAGAAGTACGAAGAGAAGTTCGGCAAACCGCTGTGGGTGACGGAGTTCTCGTGCCTCGATGAGCCGAGCCACGTGAACGAAGCGGACGAGCTCGCCTACATGTCGGATGCGGTAGCGGTCCTCGAGGCCGATCCGATGGTATTTCGCTACGCTTGGTTCACCGGCCGGTTCCAGCAGAACTCCGTAATCGACCTTCTGGGTGCGTCGGGAGAGCTCACAGCGCTCGGATCGCAGTACGTGTCGCTGCCTCACTGAGGCAGGTACGCGGCCTTGGGGCATCGAAGCTCGGATGGATGCGGAGTGCTTGCGCTTTCGCGCCGGCGCGCATAACCCTGACCGCGAGCTCTGAAGGAAGACACATGGAAAAGATCACGCAAAACCTCATCGAACAAGGAACGACCTGGGGCATGCGCATCGTGGGCGTCGTCGTGGCCCTGTTCGTCGCATGGGTCATCGCTGGCTGGGCGCGACGCAGCACGGTACGTGCATTGGAGAAGCGCAATTTCGATCCGATGCTCGGGCGCTTCTTCGCCAACGTCTTCCGATATGCCGTGCTCACCGGCGCAGTTCTCGGGTGTCTGGGCGTGTTTGGCATCCAAACGGCCAGTTTTGCCGCAGTCATTGCCGCCATGGGGCTCGCCATTGGGCTGGCGTTTCAGGGAACGCTGTCGAACTTCTCCTCGGGCATCATGCTGCTCATTTTCCGACCCTTCAAAGTGGGCGACGTGGTCACGGCTGCCGGTCAAACGGGCGCCGTCGTCGAAGTGGAACTGTTCACGACGGAGCTTTGCACGCCGGACAATCGCCGACTGATCATTCCGAATAGCGAGATCTTCGGCAAGACCATCGAGAACCTCACGCACCATGAAACGCGTCGAGTCGACATTCCCGTGGGTGTTTCGTACGGAGCCGACCTGGACAAGACGAGGGAAGTCCTCGTCGCTGCTGCCAAGGAAGTGCCCGGCGTTCTCGCCGATCCGGAGCCCGTAGCATTCTTGGACAGCCTGGGAGATAGCGCCGTGAACTGGCAGCTCCGGGTGCAGTGCAACACCGCAGACTATTGGGCGGTACGCCAAGCGACCGTGCGCGCCGCCAAACGAGGTCTCGATGCGGCCGGACTGAGCATCCCGTTCCCGCAGATGGATGTGCACGTGAACAACTTGGCCAGAGCCCAGTAGGTCGCGGTGGGCTCAGCCAAGGTCCGTTTCCAATGGACGGCACGCCTGGCCATGCTGCTCGGCGTGTTGGTCGTGATTCTCGCCGGGCTCACCAGCTGCTAGCGGTTTTCGCGGTCACGTTCGGGCCTGTGACGCGCGACCGTCGGTCTCCGCCGCGTTCGAGATGCTCGAGCGTCAGCCGCAGAATTTCGCGCTGCGCATAGCTGCCACCCAGCCGGTGCTCCACCGCTTCCAGGCTCGAAAGCAGGATATGCGCAAGAGTCTCGTGGCCGCGGACGAATGCCAACAGCGCACGGCACGCGGGCAGGCCAAGCAGCCGTGTCGTCTCGCCGTAGCGTGTCGGAAGCGACTGGCTTTCGGTCAGCGCGAGCTCGAGCTCTCTCGCCCGATCCCAGTCGCGCGCACCGACGAATGCCAGCATCGCGTGCAGATCGTTGAAGCTGCAGAAACCATCGTGGATGTGAGGGGCCCACGCTAGCGCCAGCTCGATCCAGCGCGTGCCGGGCTCGCCCTGGTTCAACTCGACACGCCACAGGAGCGCAGCGGAATCGATCAGATCGGCGACCTGGTTCGAGCGCTCGATGCGGATGCGCCAGTCGTACAAGGCAAGGGCGCGGTCTCGTTGACCCTGCGAGAGGTGGAACAGCGCGAGGTGCCACCAACAATGTGTGGCGACGATCGTATCCCCGCCCCATGCGGCGATGTGCTCCGTCATCCAGCGCGCCCCAGCGTCGGGCCGCTTGGTCATCTCGAAGACATGCGCCATCACATGCTGTGCTCGCGCATCGGCAGGGTTCGCTTCGAGCGCTGCCCGCGCAGCCTGCTCGGCGCGCTCGTACTCGCAGCACTCCTCCAGACTGAAGGCGTGCATCGCCAGCACGGAGTAGTACCCGGGCAAATCGTTCGTCCACGCCGGCAGCACGCCCGCCACGCGGTGGCTCATGCGGTCAACGTCGCCAGTGACGTAGTCGAGCCCGTGCGCCACCTGCAACGCGAGAGCGTCGCGGGGTTGCCGACGCAGCACTTCATCAAGTCGGGCCTTGGCGCCTTCGTAATCATCGTCCAGTACGGCAGCGAGCGCGGCCAGATGGAGTCGCTCGCGCTCGTTGGCAGGCAGACTCGAAGCGAGCATCAAGACTGGGCGCGCGGATTCGATGCGTTGCGGGTCACGGCTCGACATCATGAGCCAAGCCTGCAACACACGCGCCATCACGAAGCGTGGCGCCTCCCGCAGCGCCACGGCAAGATGCTCCGGCGCTCCGCCACGCCAACTCTGATACACGGCGAGCGCCCGTTCGTACGCCTCCAGCGCGGCGGGAGTCGAACCGGAGATTTCGCACCCTCGTGCGTCGACGACGTTCGTTCGAGACTGGTACACGGTTTCTTACCTCGTCATTGCTTGGTGATGACGATCTCGAGGTACTCGCCGGGCACGACCAGCGAATGGGCGCCCGCCGTCGTTCAGTCGCATCGAGCAACGCGAGTGATGTCGTGCTCGAGCGCGTGCGCTGGCCGCGCCGTCCAGCGCAGGCAAAGGCCCGATGCGTCGGCCCGTAGTAGTTGCGGAAAACCTGCAGCCAATGCGCCGCCGAGCGGTAGCGGAAATTGAAATGTCGCGCGCTCGCAGCGGATCTCGCCCGCCTGAAAGCCGAACAGCTCGACGATGTGGGGCTCGGTGCCCCACAGCGCTGGCGACTTCAGACGCCGGCTGGCGGCGGAACGCGAGCGCCGATCGTCTTGAACAACTGGCCGATGAAGCCCGTCCGGCGTCCAGTTCGCGAGCCCGATGCGGCCGCCGCTCCGCACCACGCGCAGCATTTCGCGGCCGTGCGGGCGTGGTCGGGCGTGAACATCACGCCGAAAGTCGACAGCACAACGTCGAAGCTGCAACTCTCGAATGGCAGGTTCTCGGCGTCGGCCACCTCGAACTGGACCGCCAATCGTTCCGCCCTCGGCGCGCGCCCGCGCCCCTTGTCGAGCAAGCTCTGGCACGTAGTCGGTCGAGGTCACCTGGGCGAAGCGGCGTGCCGCGGCGAGCGTTGCATTGCCGTTGCCGGCGGCGACGTCGAGCACGCGTTCGCCGGCACGGACGTCGGCGGCTTCGGCGAGCGACTCGCCGACGATCTGCAGCGTCGTGCCGATGACGGCATAGTCGCCGCTGGCCCAGGTGGCCTGCTGGCGTTGCTTGATCGCGGCGAAATCGGGGGCCGGATGCGGTGATTTCGTGAACGCGTTCATGGTGCTCCAATCTTGAAAGAGGGTCTGTGCAGGCGATGCCGGCGGCGACGCAAAACATTGCGACGGCGCAGCCATTGTTCGATTTCGCCCGGCCGTTGACGCTACGCCCGGTGTCCTGCAAATTTGCTCGACGCTCCGGCAGTCGCCAGCTCGCTTGGCCATCGTTCCGGCGCTTGAATTGAGACTGCAACGGAGAATCGCCAGATGAGCCACGACCCGTTGTCCGACGTGCTGCGCAGCGTCCGGCTGCGCGGAGCGGTCTTTTATTACGTGAGCTTTCGGGGACGAATGGGTTGCGGAGACCCCCGCATCGCCCGAACTTTCCGCTGACGTTGATGCCGCGGCGCCGAGCACGTGCTCGCATACCACCTCGTGATAAGGGCGCCGGCTGGGCAGCTACCGAAGGGGTGCCACCGGCGCGGCTCGCTGACGGCGACATCGTGATGTTCCCGCGGGGCGACCGCACATGATCTCGAGCGCGCCGGGGATGCAAGCGGAGCCCAGATGACAGCGACTGGCAGAGTCACGACTCGTGACGATCCCAAGCCGATGGCGATCGTTTACCACCGCGGTGTGTTGAGGCCCGGCGCGGAAACGCCGGCGGAGGCCGCGAGCACCATCGTCGTCTGCGGCTTCATCGGCTGCGACCTGCGGCCGTTCAACCCGCTGATCGAGACCTTGCCGCGGCTTTTGCATTTGCCGGCCGACGGCGTCGGCGCCTGGGTGGCGACAGTGCTGCATCACGCGGTGTCCGAGTCACGCCTGAGCCCGCCGGGCGCTGCGGCGGTGCTCGACCGGCTGAGCGAGATGGTGTTCGTCGATGCCGCGCGTCGCTACCTGGATTCGTTGCCCGAGGACGCGTCGGGCTGGCTGGCGGCGCTGCGTGATCGCTACGTCGGTAAAGCGATCGGATGATGCACGAGAAGCCGGCCGATCCCTGGACTCTCGACGAGCTGGGACGCAGGGTCGGGCTGTCGCGATCTGCGCTGCACGAGCGTTTCGCCGATCTCGTCGGGCTGCCGCCGATGCAATACCTGACCAATTGGCGCATGCAGCTCGGTGCGGCTCTCCTTCGCGAAGGAGATGCGAAGGTGGCAACCATCGCGCAGGAGGTCGGCTACGAATCCGAGGCCGCTTTTGCGCGGGCCTTCAAGCGCCTGGTCGGCCAACCGCCGGCCGCCTGGCGGCGCGCACAGCGTCTCTCGAAGTAGCGAGACGCCGTATGCGTCCTGTGGCGCGCGGCAGTCTTTCGCTCCAGAGAGGCGGGATCGTGATCGCGCAACCCGGAGAAGATCTCGCTTCCCGCCACGCTCGGCGTCAGGGCAAGACACCGAGGCCGAAGTCGACTCCGCTCTGCGACGCGGACAGATCGAAAGACGGCGCCTGATCGAAGTCGAGCACCGGCGCCGCGACGGACCCCGGGTAGTAGCCTTCGAAGTCTCCCGGCCCGCTGATCTGTCCGTCGTCCACCTGGTCGACACGCATCAGCAAGCGATAGTTGTCCGGCGGGACGTTGACGAGCCGATAGCGAAAGCTAGAGCCCGACGTATTGCCCAGGTCTTGCGCCGACGAGCTCTGACCCGCGAGCCCGACCTGAATGACTCGCCCCTGAGAGTCGGCCGGCAGCTCGACAGTGCCGGCGATGCTCAGCTTTCCGTCCAGGATCGGTCCGAAATCCGCAACCAGCACGTCGTCCTCGCTCGACGAATCGCTGCTCCCACAGCCGGTCAGGGCGAGCGCGACAAGAGCGGTAACGAGGAACATGGGCACACGTGTCATGGGAGTTCCTCCAATCGCCCTCTAGTCACACGCACGGCGATTTCGACGACGATACCGGTGCGACGCAGAAGTGTCACGGAACCGGGTCTGCGCAGCAGCGAAAGCCGAGGTCGTTGGCCACGAACGACCTCGGGGGAGTGCTGTGCGCGGGGAAACACTCGAGGAAGTTTTCGCCGTTCTTGTAGCTACCTCCGGACGCCGTGCACTCTGCTCGAGCGTCCGTACCCTTGCAGCTCCCCGCCCATTCCAAAGCGTTCCCGGACATGTCGAACAGCCCAGGCAGTCCACCTTCGCAACCGGAAAGCGAGCCAACCGGGGTCAGTTTGGCTAGCCCGAGGTCCTTCCCGTTACAGGTAGCGGGCTCGTACGTATCCGCGTACGGGAACGTGAGCGTCAGGTTCGCCGTGCAAGCGTAGCCCCATTCGCTCGACACATCTCCATTTGTTGGTTTGCCCCCGGCGTCCAAGCATAGGCGCTTGCCAGCCCACTCGCAGTAGGCGCGGGCGTCACACCAGTCGATACAGACTACGGGATGGTCAGGCCTACCGCTCGGATCGTAGAGCGTCGCGGTACAGCCCGCTACGGACGTATCGGGAATGAAGCTGCCGTTCCAAGTACAATCCGCTGGCTGGGTTGCGGGATTCACGCCACAGCGAGAAATTGCGCGAATTGCGCGTTCGTCACCTCTGTGGAGTCGATCCGGTACGAATCACCCTCAGGAGCGGTCGTTGGTATCATGTTCGGGCCCTGACACGGCGGGCAGCCAGCGATGCCGCAGAGCGCCGTGCACTCCGGACCGCCACCACTGCCCGCAGCGCCGATCCCGCCGCTAGCGCCGATCCCGCCGCTGGCGCCCACACCGCCTGCACCACCGTTCGTTGTTCCGGCGGTTCCCCCGCCCCCGAGCCCTGCCTCGGCTCCAGTGCCGGCAGCGCCACCCGCCGCAGACTTTGGGTCAGCGGTTGTGCTCCCGCAGGCGGCGGTAAACGCGGCGAGTAGGAGTGCGCACAGTGTTGTCCCAGAGATACCCGCGTGACGTGGTTGTCACACTGAGCCGCTCCCAAAAGCGGGTTTCTGCCACCTGTCACTCGGCATCCGACTTGCACGGTGAAGCTCGCGATGTTGGGGATCGCACTCGCTCTTGCGTTCGAGCTCGGGACCGCCGAACCGGGCGGCCTCGGTGAGGCAGCGCGTCAACGGGGCCCGACCGAGCCATATCACCATTACTTTTTGGGACGGCTCAGCCTCGGGCTTGGGCACGCGCGTCCGAGCGAGCACGCGGACCTTCTCGAGAGCGACGGCTACTCGCTGGGTGATCGTAAGTATTTCGAGATGGCCGTCGCGGGTGTCGTGGGTGGGCGTGTCGCGATCGGACCGTACTTTGCCCTTGGCCGGCGCACCGCGAAACCTACCGACCAGGCGCCGAGCTTGCGCGAAACCGTTTCACGTGTCGGCGGCGAGGCCTCGCTCCTGATCACGCCGAGTCCTCGTTTCCTGATTACGATCGGCCCGGAGCTCGGGGCGGTGTACGGAACACTCGAGGTTCATGGCACGGGTTCCACGCAAACCGTGCTCGAGTACGGAGGGGTCTCACACATCCTGTTTCGGCTCTCGACCGCGGCGCCGGTCTGGTACCTGGGCGGGACGATCGCCTACACGGTCGCACCAGCCGATCCACCCGGCGGAGTCGGGCGGGACTACGACTACGGCGCGCTCTACGTGGGATTCACGGGGGTGATTGGTGGTTGACCGCCGCACGTTCCGAGCGCTTGTCGTCGTGAGCCTCGGGATGAGTGCGTGCATCGACTTCAGTGTCGACCATCCCGGGCCACGAGATCCGAGACTTCTCGATCGCGCTTGCGACAATGACGACAGCTGTGGAACCGCGGGAAATGCCCAACGCACCACCGGGATCACGGAAGACAGCGTTGGATATCGCCTGGGACCGGGTTCGGGAAGCCTGAGAGTTCCCCTCGAGCGCAAAGGCATGGGCGATGACTTCACGCTCGAGCTCCTCGTGGCTGGGAACGGAAACGCGGAGATTTCCCTCGAGCAAACCAACGTCGTGAAACAGAGCCTGTCCCTCTCCGACGAGTACGAATGGGCCGAGGTCGAAGGAAGATTTTCGTCCTATTCCTACGACCCGAGCGGCCAGGTCGAGCTCACGATCCAGGTCGACAACGATTCGAAGCTCGATCTGGCGGATCTTCGAGCGAAAAACCTCGACTACGTGAGCTCGTGCTCGGTCGCGGCTGTCGGTCGGCGCTGACGCGACGAGAACGTCGTAAGCTGCAAGTGGGCCATGTCCGACGGTCGCGGATCCGTCTATCAACCTCCGAAGGAATCGGAAGGCTCTGCTGCGCTGCCACGCGGCGTCGTCGTCGCCCTCGGTCTGTGCGCGGCGATGCTGTTCGAGCGGCTGGGACACTTTGCTACCCGTGGAGTCATCACTCTCTCCACACCGGCTTCGGCGATCGTCGACGACATCTCGGTTTCCGTCCAGTTCGAGGTGTACTTCTTTTGGGTGCTGGCCGCGGGAGTGGTTGGCATCTGGGTGGGCCCGCGCGCCATCGTGCTATTCGGCGCAGCGCTCGCAGCATGTGCACCACTGCTCAGGGCGGTGGGGTTCGAGCCGTTTTGGGTCCGAGTCGCCGACGCCGTCGGATCGAGCTCGCTACGGGTGGGCGCGCTAGCCGTGGCGGTGATCGCATTTTCACGAGCGCGCGCTCAGTACCGAGTGGCGTTGGTGTTTGCACTGCTTTCGGTCACGGAGCTCGGGGGCTACTTGGGCCCGATCGCCCTCGGAGCTTTGCGCAAGCTGCCATTCACTTGGGTGCTCGTGGCGGTGGCCGCGCTGCTGTTGATCGGTTGGAGGCTGGCCTCGATCGCAACCCGACGCGCCCTCGCCGTACCGCGCCTCGGGCTGTGGACGAAACCGACCGTCCGACAGCGGGGAGTGACCAAGCGGACCCTGGTGGTGGTCGCCATCGCGGTCCCGTGCTTCGCACTCAATGCCATCGCGAGGCAGCGTATGGCCGATGCGCTGGGCGGGCTCGGAGCGACTGCAATGTACGCCTGGGGAATCACTCGCTCCGTTGCGGTACTCGGCTGCCAGCTCGCCGTGTGCTTGGTGTTCGTTCTCGCTCGGCGTGTTCCCAAGACCTGGATCGCGAAGGGCGTCGGTATTGGCTTGATGCTGACCATCAGCAGCGTCGTCCTCCTCGCTTTCACTGACTCTGACTCGCTCATCGCGATCTGTTGCATCCAGCTCGCGCTCTCCCTCGGAGACCTGCTGGTCGACGGGTTCGGTCTGGTTCTGGCCGCCGGGGAAGCGCATCCCCGTCAGGCGCCCCTCGTCGTGGCGAGCTGGATCTTCGTTCAGACCGTGTCCCCGTGGATCCTGTTCACGAGCGGAGTCCTGGACGGAAATGGCGGAGCGATCCTTCTCACGTTCGTGAGCATCGTGCTCGCGACGATGATGACATTTGCGCCGAAGCGAATGGTCGCGCTGTAGGACAGAGCGTTCCAGGTGTGGGTACGGGTGATGGGCCAGCCGCCAGCCAGTGACCCGCCGTGGGCCCGATCGGGATCCCGCGAAGAGGAGGAAGAAGAATCACCTCCGCCTGCCGAAGAGCGCGCTCCCGAGCCGCCCACGCCTCCCGCCCCTCCCGCCCCTCCCGTCCAGGCGAAGGCTGACAGGCCGAACAGGCCGAAGGAGAAATCCCACAAGCGGTACGTTCTCGCCGCCACCCAGGCTCTTCGCGATGGCGACTCCGAAGCCGAGATCCGTTCCTGGCTCGGCAAGAAGGGCGTCGCATCCAAACGCATCGACCAGATCATCATCCGCGCTCGTGCGCGCGCCCACCGCGACATCGAAGAAATGGATGAAGTCGTCCACGACGCGGACCTTCACGCGGAGCGACAGAAGCACATGACACGCGGCGCCCTCTGGTTTGCCGGCGGCGCCCTGCTGACGCTGTTCACGTTCACGTCGGCCTCGACGAGCGGAGGAACCTACATTGTCGCGTGGGGCCCGATGATCTACGGGCTGATTCGAATGGTTCGCGCGCGCACCCGCTGATCGCTCCTCGGTGCAAATTGCCCACGAGTTTCCATCGTCTGCTGTCCGGCGCCACGCTTCTCGTGCAGCTGGACAGTCCGCGTCGCTCTTACACTCGGTCGGGTTACGGGTCTCTCAAGAGTAACTTGGCAGTACCTTTGTCCTCCGGCGCCGCCGCGACCTGATGGGCTCCGATCCTAAGCCGGGTCGACGGTACGCCCAGCTCTTGGAGTTGGCTACGCACCACACTTGCGCGGCGGCGAGCCGCGTCCACAGCGCTCGGATCCGTGTCAGCTTCGACAAAAGCGACAATTACGCAAACGCGTTGCTCCCGATCGGCCAAGACCAGCGCTGCAACGGACTTCAGCGCTACCCGGGAGCCTGGGGTCAGGTTTTCTCCTCTACCGTCAAACTCGACACGGAAAGGAATCGCTTCCGGATAATCCGCGTCCCGAACTGGCGGCGCGCATTCCCACCCTGTTGGTGTGCAGAGACAGAGCTCGCCGGCCTTTCTGATGCGGCTCTGCTCCTGGTGCCAAGCCCCTGCTGCGAAGCACATCGCAGCCTCAGCCGGCACGCATATGGGACTTGCATACCAGCACACACACTTCTCGCTTCCGTCGAGGAACGGTTTTGGATCCCAATCTGGAGGTTGATCCTTTGGGCAACGGAGACTTGGACTCGTACTGGAATCCTGCGGTCGTGTGTTCCCACCAACGGGGGGATGGGGACGCGGACCACAACTCGCGATGAACGGAATCGCGCAAGTGCAGATTGCAACGACTCTTTCGATGGCACGTCTGGCGCCAAAGCTCCAAGAAGTCCGCATCACGACCTCACCGCCTCTCATGTGATCGCAACGAACCACCAAGTCAATCCCAACAGGATCAATCTGCTTCCCGCTTTCACCACGTCTCACGATACCTCCCTCATGCAAGGGGGCATGACTCTCGAGCGCGGTCCACAGACCTCTGCCTCCCCAAACGCGGTGACGCCAAGCCTGGACGGCGGTTTCGCTGCGTTAGACTCCGCAAGAGCAAGAGGGCCTCGAGCCGGCGTCCTCACCCAAGCTCAACCTTTCCCTGTGCCACCTTGGGCCACGAAATCCGAAGTATTTGGGGTCTTGCGCCTGGCACGCCCGTTGCTCGAACGCGCGCGTGAGCACTTCGACGCTCGAGCCTCCCGTCGCCGACTGGCGTGCGCGGAGCTCTGCGCCGCCGCCGCGGGCACGCGCGGGGCGGGACCGACTGGCGCGCACGCGGTTCGCTTCGCTCGTCCGTTCCCGCTGGCTCATCACGATCGCACTTTCGTTTCAGCTCTTGATCGTCCTGCGCGTCGCGTGGGTCGCGGATGACGCGTTCATCACCGCGCGCGCCGCGAACAACTTGCTGACCGGTCACGGATTTCGATCCAACCCGCCCGAGCGCGTGCTCGCGTTCACGCATCCGCTCTGGGCGCTGCTGGTGGTGCCAATGACCGCCGTGCTGAAGTCGGGCTACGACGCACTTTTGTTCTTGGCGTTCCTGTCCACGCTCGCCACCAGCGCGTGGCTCGTGCTCAAGTCGGCACGCGACGCGAGCGCGGCACTGCTCGCACTCCTGTTGATGACCGCGTCGAGCACCGTGGTCGATTTCTCGACCAGCGGCCTGGAAAATCCGCTGTCCCACTTCTTGTTGCTGGTGTTTGCGACCTGGTTTTACGAGGATCGCGGGCGGGCTTCGCGACGCCTGTTCTTGCTTGGCGCTCTGGTCGGGCTGAACCGCTTGGACTTGTTGCTGCTCATCTTGCCGGCGCTGGCGTGGGCTTTCGCGCAGGGCGTACGGAAAGATGGATGGCAGCGGGCGCTTGGGCTTTTGCTCGTCGGGTTCGCGCCGCTCATCGCCTGGGAGTCGTGGTCGGTCTTTTATTACGGCTCATTCGTGCCCAACACGGCGCTCGCCAAGCTGAACACGACGCTGCCCAGGTCGGATCTCCTGCGTCAGGGGCTCTCGTATCTGCTCGATGCAGCCATCCGTGATCCGCTGCTGGTGGTCGTGACGGCGGTCGGTACGGTAGTGGCACTGGTGCGACCACGAAGTGCACCCCTCGGCTTGGGTTTGCTCGCGTACGTGAGCTACGTGGTTTGGATGGGCGGTGACTTCATGGCCGGGCGTCTGCTCACCCCCGCGTATGTTCTCGCAGTCGGTCTACTGGTTTCGCGATTCGGGCTCGGAGCGAGGCTGGCTCCCAAGCTGCTGCTCGGTGCAACCGCGCTCGTGTGCATGCTGGTGATTCCGGGCGACCTCGTGCCTCCGGAGCGCTACACGTGCGGACTTCCCCCTACGGGCATCGTCAACGAGCGACTGTGCTACTCGGAGCACACGCGGCTCGCGGTCAATGTTCGCATTCGCAAGTTTCAGGAGCATTCGTACTTCGTGAGCGGTCGCAAGCTTCGCGACGAGGGAAAGCGCGTTGAAGTCACGACGCTCGTCGGCCTTGGCGGCTACGCGGCAGGGCCTGACGTTCACCTGATCGACGAATACGCGCTCACCGACCCGTTGCTCGCGCGCATTCCATTCCGCGGCGAGCCCAACTGGCGCATCGGTCACTTTCGTCGCTCCGTGCCTGCGGGCTACGTCGACAGTGTGGAGCGGGATGCGAATCTACTGACCGATCCGTGCCTTCACGAGCTCTACGACCGGATCCGCTGGGTGACCCGCGGCCCGCTCTGGTCACTGTCGCGCTTGCGAGCCAGCGTGGCTCTGGCTTTCAGCCGGGCGACGTGCCCCCCGCCGAGCTGAGTGAACCCATTTCGTCTCGGACCCCAAGGACGAGGCGCTCGCTGAACCGTCAGTCGATGGTGCGGTGAATCCGAGCCGGGAATTTGGCGCAAGAGCTGTTGTGCCCGCTGCGGGCTCGAGCTGTCCAAGCGGCCACCCGGGTGTGGATGGACGATGGCGGCGCTCACGGTCGGTGCGTGCGGGAAGCGAGATCGTGTCCGGGTTGCGCGAGCGGCCCGAGGACGTTGCGCTGCTTCACGGCACTCTGGCGCTCGCCGCGTGGCGCCATCTCCGTCTCCGACATGACCGAGGCTTGCAAGTCGTCGACGACACCTGGGCCGAAGACAAGGAAGCCCATTGGCATTTACGAGCTCGCTGCACCGTTCAACGGTCTGTGGCGGAAGAACGAAGTGTGAGTGGGCGCGGGCCGGCAGGGGCTGTGCAAGCTCGTTGACGGAAAGCTCGAGCCGATCAAAAAGTACATCCAAGCAACCGCTCGACACATGCGGAGATCTCGTGCTCACGTGTTTCGAGGGGATTTTCATGACCGACGACGGAGTCTCGTTCTACAGCAATGGTGACCAAGCGCTCGAGAATCATCGCCCGGCCCACGAGCTCGGTGATCTGGACTGATCCGTAGTGGCAACTTTCGTCCGGTACAGCGAGCTCCCGGCACCTCTGAAAGAACGAATCGATCGCTGGCGCTCCATTGTCCGCGAGCGTGGGATCGGTGTCGTACGCATCGACGACGATAGCGTCTGGTGCTCGAACGGAGCCGCGGTCGTGCTCACGCCCGTCGACGGGCTGCTCGATGGTTTGGGTGCGCTCGCCGTGTTCGGCTTGCTTCTCCTCGGCGGAGTGACCGCGTACGCGTTCTCGGAGCTCCCCGACTACAAGTGGCCGATGGTCGGCATCACCGCCCTCGCCGCGATCGCGTCGGGCATCACCCTCGCGCGCCTGAGCTCTCGGGCAATGCGCGCTGCCGCCAACATGGATCTCGGAACGCTCCTGCTTTCCGATCAACTGATCGTCGTGAGCCATGGCCGCTATTGGAGGATCCCGCGGTCCTCGATCGTCGGTCGAGACGTTGAGAAGGTCGGCACTGAAACCGTCCAGCGCTACCCGGTCGTCGTGCACGTCGTCGACGGACAGCGCCTCACCCAGCGCCTGGCCGGTTTCGGCAATCGACCCGATGCCGTAGCGGAGCTCGACCGTTGGATCGAGTCCACTCCGCGCTGACAGTGCCGTCGCAGAGATACCCGCGTGACGTGGTTGTCACACTGAGCCGCTCCCGGAAGCGGGTTTCTGCCACTGTCACTCGGCATCCGACTTGAACAGTGAAGCCTCGCGATGTTGGGGATCGCACTCGCGCTTGCGTTCGAGCTCGGGACCGCCGAACCGGGTGGCCTCGGTGGGCAGCATGTCAACGGGGCCCGACCGAGCCATATCACCATTACTTTTTGGCGCTCGCGAAGCCCGATTCTTCGAAGCGCACCGCGGGCTCGTGGACGTTGGTGCCGAGATCGAGCTGCCGTCGTGGCTCACTTGCGCGTCCGTGAGTCGCCGACTCCGCTACGCTCGGGCGCGACCGGTCACTGGCTCTACCGCCTATCGGCGTTCGGGGATCTGACGCTGGCGTTCTCCGCGGTTCGAGTTAGCCTTGGCTGTCATGCATGGGGACCTTTGGAAACAGCAGGTAGAGTTGTGCTGCTCGGGGGAGTGCTGGTCGTCGCGTGTGCCACGACGTTCGACTCAGCGCGATCGAAGAGCGGCTGGGGCGGCTCGAAGGGAAAGGGAGCTCGGATTTGGCGGACGCATCCGTAGTCGTCGTCGAGTCCGAGGATGCGGGAGTGGCATCGAGAGTCGGGCCGGTCGCCACCTTCGTTCCGGACGCTGCTGACGGCGTGGGCCAGTGTTTGGAATACGCCGGGCAACGGTGCGCGCAAATCGCCGCTCGTGAGACTGCGCGAGACCGTTCCGGCGCCGGGCCGCACTGGGTGAAGGACGAAGAACCGCTGCCTCCCGCCAGCTCCTCGGCGAGGGGTCGGGAGTGCCTGGGACACGCTCGGGTGGATTGCCAAGCGTGGAAAGACAGGGAGCCGAGCGACGATCGCTGGACTGAATGGCTGGACGCGCAACTCGTTCCGGAAAAACTCGACAAGGAGTACACGGCACGTCTGCGGGCCAAGGTCGCGAAGAAAACTCGAGAGCCGGCCAGCAGCATCGACGTTCAATGCACCCAGCAGTTCTGTCGGTTCGGTAAGGTCAAAGGCTACGCCGATGCCGGAGGCGATGACCCGGGCTTCGCGGCTCTGGCGAATTTCATGGACGACGCCCGACAGGTCTTCGGGGGAGGTCCCTACATGTACGTCGTGCGTCGGGGATACAGCATCGGGGGTCAGCGAACCGCCGTTCGGAACCAATGGGGGAAGCCCTAGCGATGGCTAGTCCCCGGTTGCTTGGGCGTCCGGCAAAGCAGACCGCGCACAACGCCCTCACAGGTCGTTGCAGCACCGGAACCCGATGGAATCGGTGTACTGCGAGACACTACCGGTCGCGTAGTACTTGCAACTCAGCTGAGCAGCTTCTCCGTAGACTCCTCCGCCGCGAGTCGCGCAGATCGTCGTGTCACCAGGCGTGGTCGGGTCAATCATGCACTCGTCGGTGAATTCCGAGACGGAACCGCTCATGTCGTGGACTCCAGAGTAGGGATCAGCGCGCAGGATGAGCCCGTTGGAATCGTAAACTGGGTGGTGGTGGCTGGGCCGCGCAGGTTCGAGCCGTTCTTGAGGACCACGGAACCGAAGCCCAAGTCGAACTCCCGGTATTGCGTGCACGCGAAGCGCTTCTTGGAGCTCGACGGAACGGCGTCGCTCGGGCATGCACACTCCGAGGAGATTCGAGTCGCCCTGGCTGCTCCACTTCCCGCAGCTGTCGAGACCCCCACCGTAACGCGCACCCAGACCTGGTCGGTGCTGCAGGAAAATTCTGGGCGCATGCAGCTTCGGAACAGGTTCCCGCAGCTGCTTGGCAGTCCCGCTCGCGCGGGAAGCCACGTGCAGTGCTCCGGACCCGAACAACAATCGCTCTCGTCCCGGGCCGAAGCGCAAACGTCGGCAATCGCGGTATCGTGCTCGGTCGTCCCGCCGCATGCGCTCGCGAGAGCGCAGACGACGAGGATCCTACATTGTTGTGGGCCATGAAGGACTTGAACCTTCAGCCAACGGATTAAGTGCTATCCTCACGGTATGAAGGCCCACGTCGTGAACGGCCGCCTCGTCGTCGACGAACCCACGGACTTGCCGGAAGGCACGGAGTGGGACGTGATGCTGTACAACTCCGAAGGCGACACGCTGAACGACGAAGAGCGTGCAGCGCTGCACCGCTCGCTTCTGCGCGGGATTGCACAGGCGGACGCTGGCCAGCTCATCGATGCTGACGAGGTCCTCGCCGAGCTCGATTCCTCGTCGTGAGAGTCCGCTTCGCGACCGAAGCGCTGGAGGCGATCCGCTACAAGCGCAGCTGGTGGGAGAGCCATCGAGACAAGGCGCCGCGCTTGTTTCGTGACGAGCTCGCGGAGGTCATCGCGAAGCTCCGCACGGGCTCCACGGAGGGCGCGCAGCTCTACACGGTGTACGAGAAACGCAAGATTTGGCGGCTTCTCATGCCGAAAACGAAAGTGCACGTGTACTACCGCAGCAGCAAGTCGGGTCACGAAGTCGAGATCATCTCCGCGTGGAACGCTACCGCGGGTGATGGCCCCGACTTTTCTTCTTTTTAGCTGCTAAATCCGCTCCGCACGCGTGTGCGCGAGCACGAGACGCGTCTCGGCGACAGCGCAGCTAAGGAAAAAATCGCGTCAGGGGTTTCGCGTTGCTCAGATTGAACCACTTTGACACAGGCAGTTCGGAAAAGTGGACCTCGACCCGACCCACGTGTCCGTCATCGGTTCGAATGTCGTATTCCAAAGGCCTTGGTCCGTTAGGTTCGATGAGCCAACCCATGCGATTCCGCGGGTTCCATTTCTGAAGATGAAAAGCTTTGCGTGATAGTCACCTCTCCAGATTCCGCTTCGGCATTGCCTGCGGAAGCGAGACACATTTTTGCTGGTGTGTTGAACGTGCGGCGGCGCGTTACGTTGCCGAATGTTCCGGTCAAGAAGCGGACCGTCGTGCCTGCGGTGATCGCAGAGCCAATGATGTCCTCAACCGCAACCTGGGACACGAAGGCGGTCGCGATCCAGACCGCGTCCGCGTGTTGCGTGAGAGCCCGAAGTTGGTCGGCAAGAGGACGGAGGGGCGTGTTCTTCAAGACGCGGAACGCCATCAACGGATAACGCCGCGACGCAGCGTCGAGGTCAAGGGTGAGGACCAAGACCACCAGGAAAGCTGGGGGGCCAAGTGTCGACGGGCAGTCTTCACTGGAGACGTTCTCGCCATGCCATCACTTGCCACGTCGCGGCGCCCGTCGGTCGCGTTTCACACGCTTTCGGCTCTCCGCTCGAGCGAGGGCATAGCCCGCAAATTCGTGAGCACCGGATTGCGCTCCCGTGATTCAATCCGGACGAGGCAGGAAGCCCAAGAGCTGGCAATCGCAATCGACACCGTCGAGCCGCAGTGTCCAGCTGTCCGCCACGCGACCGGGCGACCAGCGTTTGACTGCACGTCAGCCCGTCATCAAGCAGCCTTATGAAGCAGCCGTTGTTTCACCGGTGAAATATCCCAACCGCGCGGTGTTGCGGCATATCGATCCGCATGCGAAAATGTTTCCCGTGACGACAGGGGCGGCGGAACCCGGGAGAAAATGATGACGATTCGCAGACGCTACGGAGCGCTGGCAGCGATTCGCCGCTCGGGGTGGGTCGCCGTATTCGTGGTTTCGTCGGGCGGATGCGGCTCGGAAAGCCCGTCGGACGGAAAATCAGATGCGTGTCAGTCTGGAGAAACTCGCACCTGCGTTGGGCCCGGCGCCTGTCAGGGCGGACAGCAGTGCTCAGCGAGCGGTGTCTGGAGCTCCTGCGATTGTGGTGGCGTTGGCGGTTCGAGCGCAACGGGAGGTGACGGCGGAAACAGCGGCACCGGCTCGGGCGCGAGTGGCGGCACTGGAACCGGCGCCAGCGGCGGAACCCAAACGGGTGGAAGCGCGGGCTACGATGGTGGCAGCGCGGGGGCACCTGGCGATGCCGGGGCCGACGTTACTACGGGAGATCCCCCCGGGCCGAACGACGATCCCTGTCCAACGGAGGGGATCGACCTGAACTGCTCGACCCAGTGCGGGGCAGGCCCCGATCCCGCATGCGCCACGGATGGTTGCACGATGGCGAATCCCCCCATCGTCATCACGAGCGAGAGCCAGCTTCCGTATGTGCTGCGAATGCCGGCCAATCCGGCGGTCTAGTGGTATAAGTGTTGCGCGAACGAGTCCGGTCTATCGATACACGATCGCCGTTAAGATCCTGGGGCAGTCTCCACTCGACCATCCAGGTCCGTACGGGCGCCCCTGGGTGGTGTCGGTCGGCGAGAAACTCTTGGGAAATGTGCCCCGAGCGGGCCAGCAAGGCTGCTGCCGCAGTCTCTCGGCCCGAAGGGCGTAAGCTACCGATTCACGATATCGACCAACACACACGATGCTGCCTCGCGAAATGTGTACATCGAGAAGAAGGGCTCCGCGCCGTGCCCTTTCTGGCAGACCTGGCCGTGACGAATCGGTTTTCAAGAGGATGATCGCCCGCGGCCGTTGAGCTCGGCGCCGCATTCAGGCGCCAGCAGTCAGCTCGGTTGTTCGTTTGATATCTTCC